>JADCFQ010000005.1 GCA_020249435.1 Roseomonas sp.
ATGCCGGGAGTCTGTCCAGAGTGTGCCGACTGGGCCAAAGAATCACTGAAAATGGCTGTGCGCAGGCACGCGCAGCGTTGAAAACATCCGCGCGAGACAAAACGACGATGCTCAATGACGGCTTTTCAGCAGCCTGCTAGCAAGGCTGACCTTATTTTTGTTTGCGCTAGCGTTTCCAACTCTTTCAGGCGCGTCGGAATTTTTGAAGCCCGCAAATTTCGCTCTAGCAATTACAAACGGTTTGAGCGGAGATATTTGGATCAAAGGTCCAACTGCATGGCATGTAGCGGGCGCGCCTACGTTTACTTGCCAAAAACTGGAATCCAATTATTGGAACATCGAAGGACCCTTCACGTGGGTAAGTGGGGATATAGGTTCGGCTTTATACCAAATCTTCAATGGCGGGCAATGTTACCCCGAAAATTTACTGGTGACGTTTGATTTCGTCAATTATGGAAGCAGAGGTGCATCTGACTACTGTAGTGGGAACGATGCAGCGTGGTTTAACACCATCGGGGTTAATCTTTGCGTTCGTACACTTGTATACAATCCCAGTTACACGTATGTGGTCGGCAGAACTGTTGATCCAAACCGCAGTGGGCTATCCGTGATTGTTCTTCAAATAGGTCAATAGTAGTGATCTAGACTTCATCCGGCGCGCTACAGCTCCTGCACAAATTCGCCCTTTCTGTTCAGGGTTCCTAGGGCGCCGGACAGCGGTCTAACTGGTAAATGCGCGCCGTCCCCCTACTGCTGGCCTGCAGCGTTAGGCCGACTGTAAAGCTGTACAGGGGCCAGCGCCGCCGGGAATTTGGACACCTTGCCCAACAGACAAGCCGGACGCAGTGTGTCGCCTCAAAATAGGGGAAAAGCACAATGGATCTCAAAGGCAAAGTCGCACTTGTCACGGGCGGGAATGGCGGGTTGGGGCAGCGCATCTGCCACGCACTCGCACGCGAAGGCGTGCACATCGCGGTCATGTACGCGCAAAGCAAGGACCAGGCGGAAGGCGTCGCACGCAACCTTGCAGGCCAATACCAAATCAACGCCGCCGCCTTTGGTTGCGACATCACCGATGGCGCTGCTGTTGAAACGCTTGTCGCGGCCGTGACCGCACGCTTCGGGCGGCTTGATATCCTGATCAATGACGCGGCCTTCAATAAATCCGTGCCCTTCCAAGACCTCGATAGCCTGACTGTCGAACTCTGGGAGAAGATCATGGCGGTGAACCTGACGGGGCCAATGCGGCTGATCAAGGCGGCGGCACCCGCGCTCAAAGCCAGCAAGGCGGGGCGGATCGTCAATATCTCCTCGGTCGCGGGGCTGGGGCCGACCGGATCCTCCATCGCCTATGCAGTGTCCAAAGCCGGGCTGATCCATCTGACACGCTGCATGGCGGTCGCGCTGGCGCCGGAAACCCTCGTGAACTGCGTCGCCCCCGGCCTGCTGGAAGGCACCCGCGCCACCGCTAACCTCCGGCCCGAACAGATCGAACGCTCCGCCGCATCCTCCCTGCTGCAAAAGGCTGCGGATAAGGATGACTGCGCCGATATGGTCGTCACCATGTGCCGGACAGACACCATGACGGGCCAGACCATCGTGATTGATGCCGGGCGGATTTTTCATTGAAGGCGTATTAGGCGACCTGAAAATAATTTTTGGTTGCATTTACTTGGTATGTATTCTATCCAGGGTTGTATATATACTGCCTGGGAGAACCCCATGCCCCGCCTCGCCCCCTTGCTTGCCTTGCCCATCCTGCTCGGCTGCGCCTCTGCCACCCAGACCTATGCGCCGGATGGCCGCACCGCCCATGCGGTAGATTGCGGCGGCGTTTGGCGTGATTGGGGCGCCTGCATGGAGCGCGCGGGGGAGATTTGCGGCGCCAAAGGCTATGACGTGCTCGCGCGCGATTCCGACCGTAACCGTTTTGGCGGTTACCTGCGCTATGGCTCGGGTGGCGGCGGATCCTATACCAGCACCTATACCCGCAACATGCTGATCGCCTGTCGCGCTGGCACGCAGCAGGCGCGGGCAGGTTAAACGTTAAACCTGAACAGCATCACATCGCCATCACGCACGACATATTCCTTGCCTTCCACGCGCATCTTGCCGGCTTCCTTGGCGCCCTGTTCGCCATTCAGCGCCACGTAATCATCATAGCCAATCGTCTCGGCCGCGATAAAGCCGCGTTCGAAATCGCCATGAATGACACCCGCCGCCTGCGGCGCCTTCATGCCCTTCAGGATTGTCCAGGCGCGCGCTTCCTTGGGCCCCACGGTGAAATAGGTAATCAGCCCAAGCAATGCGTAACCTGCGCGGATCACACGATCCAACCCGCTATCTTCCAGGCCGAGGGAAGACAGAAACTCGCCCCGATCTGCCTGCGGCATTTGGCTGATTTCCGCTTCAATCGCGGCCGAGACCACCACCGCCTGCGCGCCTTCTGCCTTGGCGCGCTCAAACACGCGCGCGGATTGAGAATTGCCAGCGCCGGCTGAGGCTTCTTCCACATTGCACACATAAAGCACGGGCTTCGTTGTCAGCAATTGCAGGCGCTTCGCGGCTTCTTCCTCACCCGCCGGCACGGCGGTGCGCGCCGGGCGGCCGGCTTCCAGCGCGGCCTTGATCGGTTCAATCAAGGCCATTTGCGCCAGCGCTTCCTTATCGCCACCGCGCGCGCGCTTCACCAAACCCTGCGCGCGTTTCTCAAGACTGTCCAAATCCGCAAGCATCAATTCGGTTTCCACCGTATCGGCATCACGGATCGGATCAATGCTGCCTTCCACATGCGTCACATCGCCATCTTCAAAGCAGCGCAACACATGCACAATCGCATCCACTTCGCGGATATTCGCAAGGAACTGATTGCCCAAGCCTTCACCCTTGGAAGCGCCACGCACCAGCCCCGCAATATCCACGAATTCCAAACTCGTCGGCACGGTTTTTTGCGATTTGCCAATGCGCGTCAGCGTATCAAGCCGAGGATCAGGCACGGCCACGCGCCCGACATTGGGTTCAATGGTGCAGAAGGGATAATTCGCTGCCTGCGCCGCTGCCGTTTGTGTCAGCGCATTAAACAAAGTGGATTTGCCGACATTCGGCAGGCCCACAATACCGCAATTGAAACCCATCTTTATGCTCCCGGCGCGGCGGGCCAGGCGGCGCGCAGCGCATTCCAGAATGTCTCGGCAACCACGCCCGCCGCGATACGCGCGGCACCATCATCACTGATCGGCATCAGCGCTGCCGCGCGCAAATGCGCGGAAATCTCCGGCAGGGCGAGCGCCATGCCGGAAAGCGCCGCGATGCTCGCTTCCGCCGCGCGCGAGGCATCCGCCGCATGCGCACGCAATTGCCGCGCAATCACCAGTAATGCAGCAGCCATGGCGGCAGCGCGGCGCGCTTCGTCACGCGGCAAATCCTGATCCGCCAGATCAAGCGTCGCGCGCAGCCCGGCCGCGGCCTGCGCCAAGGCGCCCGCTTCACGCACCAAACCAGCCGAGAGCAAGGCCGCACCATTGGCACGGTCTTCTGTGCTGGGCCCCATGAGGTCCATGCTGAAGGCGTCTTCGGCTTCCATCACTTCTCCTGCGTCAGCAGCGCAATGCGCGTCATGAAATCTTCTGTCTTGAGGGCAGCGAGCATGGGCGCGGCATCGGCCACCGCATCCAAAAGCTTCTCCAACCACGCCTGATCCGGCTTGGCGAAATTGCCCAGCACATGGCCCGTCACCGCATCCTTATGGCCGGGATGGCCTATGCCCATCCGCACACGCCAGAAATCCGGCGAAGCAAAAGCGCGGCGCATATCCCGAAGGCCATTATGCCCCGCAACCCCGCCGCCCAATTTCACGCGGAGCTTGCCAGGTGCCAGGTCCAGCTCATCATGAAACGCCACCACATTCGCGGGCGGAATTTTGAGAAAGGCCGCGGCCTGCTGCACGGAATCACCACTCGCGTTCATGTAGGTTTGCGGCTTCAGCGCAATGATGCGTTGCCCGCCGATGACACCTTCCGCCACTTCGCCCTTGAAGCGCTTGCGCCAGGGGCCAAAGCCGTGGCGCCGGGCAATCTCATCCAGCGCCATGAAGCCGATATTATGCCGCTGGCGCGCATGCTCAGGCCCTGGATTACCAAGGCCGACCCAAAGCATCGGGGCGCTGTCGCGGGCATTCATGGCGTTATGAACCCAAAAAGGGTCCGGGGGATGCTTCCCCCGAACCCTTGATGTTCAGAAATGGGGGCGCAACCCCCATCCGCATTACTTCTTCTTCGCAGGCGCCTTGGCCGGCGCAGCGGCACCAGCAGCGGGCGCCTTCTGCTTGGTGGCTTCCACCGGGCCAGGGGCCGCGGCCGGGGCGCTCTCATCCACCACCGTCGGCGCAGCGATGGACGCCACCATGAAGTCGCGACCAGCGATCACCGGCTTGGTGCCAAACTGATCCTTCACTGCGGACCAGCGCAAGCCCGCACCGATTTGCGCTTCGGCCAGATCAAGTTCAAACTTTTCCGGTACCGAATCCGGGTCCGCCAGCACTTCAATTTCGCGGCGCACCACGTTCAGCACACCACCCGCCTTGATGCCGGGGCAGGTTTCTTCATGCAGGAAGGCCACCGGCACCTTCACGCGAATGCGTGACCCAGGCGCCAGGCGCTGGAAATCCACATGCAACGGACGATCCGTCACAGGATGGAATTGCACATCGCGCATCAGGCAGCGTTCCGTATCGCCACCCTTCACCGCAACCTCATACAAATGCGATTGCCAGCCAGCCTTGTGCAATTCCTTCATCACATCGCGCGGGTCGAGGGCGATCAGGGTCGCCTCACGCTTTGCGCCATAGATGACAGCGGGGACATGCCCCTCACGCCGAGTTGCGCGTGCCGCCCCCTTACCGGCCCGCCCGCGCGCTTCGGCTTCGATCCGTACAGTTTGGACCATTGTCCGTGCTCCTTCGGGTTGTCGTGATGCCGCGGCGCCATGGCGCCAAACAGCAAGCGCCGGCCTCCAGGGGTGCCAGCGCTGCGGGGCTTCTAGGGGAAGGGAAGGCGGGGCGCAAGCGCCCCATCTGTTACGATATCGCGGGCAAATGGCTTGGCGTAATCACCCACACCTTGCCCGAAGCCGGCGGTTCGCACCACAGCGGCAGGGCATTGGGTGTGCGCACATTCGGCACATGCCCAAGTGCCAAGCGTAGCGCACGGAACAGCGCGCCATGCGCCACCACCAAAACAGGGCCTGGCTTGGCGGTGGCGCGGTTCACGGCGGCCACGGCGCGGTCATGCAAAGTCTGGAAGCTCTCTGCCCCTTCCGGCGTGAAGCTGCCTTCGATCCAGCTATCATACCAATCGCCCATGGGCCGGCCTTCTTCGACACCGAAGCCCACTTCCATCAGCCCCGCATCGGTCGCGACCGGGAGTGCCAGCGCCTCGGCGACAATTTCCGCCGTGCGCAAGGCGCGGCTGAGCGGCGAGGCGATGATGGTCGCAATCCCGCGATCCACCAGCGCCAAGGCCGCACGCCGTGCCTGGGAAATCCCGACCGCATTCAGCGGAATATCCGTATGCCCCTGGCTCAGCCCCTCAGCGTTCCAATCGGTCTCCCCATGGCGGAGGAACCAGAAGGCGGTCGGGTTCAGGCTCACGCGAGGCCTTCCGCCTTCATCGTGCGCTGCACGGCGGGTCTGGCATTCATGCGCGCATAATGCGCTGCGACATTGGGGGGCAGTTGCTTATTCAAGCGGGCCGCCCACCAAAAGCTCACGTAAAACAGCGCGGTATCGGCGAAGGAATAGGTGCCGGCGAGCCATTCGCGGCCTTCAAGCGCCTTATCCATCACGCCAAGACCCTTTTGGAAAATCTCCTCACCACGCGCCTTCACCGCATCATGATCCGCTTCTGTCGGCGCGAAATTCGCCGGGCGGAACATGCGCGAAAACCCCTGCATATGCATGGTGGCAACGCAGTAATCGGTGGCCTCCAAAGCCCGCGCCTGCGCATCCGTGCCGGATGGCATCAGCCCGGCGGAGGGAAAGCGTGACGCCAGCCAAAAGGCAATCGCCGGATATTCCGTCAGCACCGAACCATCATCGCGCTGCAGCGCCGGCACCTTGGATTTCGGATTGACCGAGGTAAAGCCAGGCTGGAATTGCGCGCCTTCGCGCAAATTGACCGCCACCGCTTCATAAGGCGCGCCGATTTCTTCCAGCATCACATGGATGCCGATGGAACACGCCCCCGGCGCATAAAACAGCTTCATGATCGCAACCCCTTTGATGATTATTCTAGTTGAACAGAGACGAAACCGAGCTTTCTTCACTGATCCGCTTCATCGCTTCCGCGATCAGCGGCGCGATGGTGAGCTGGCGGATATTGCGCGAAACGCGCACCGCTTCCGTCGCCTGAATGCTATCCGTCACGGTCATCATTTCAACCGGCGCGGCGCCAATCCGCGCTACTGCGCCGCCCGAGAAAACGCCATGCGTCACATAGACGCCAACCGACCGCGCGCCATTCTTCAACAGCGCCTCAGCCCCGTTGCAGAGCGTGCCGCCGGAATCGACAATATCATCCACCAGCAGGCAATCACGCCCTTCCACTTCACCGATCACATTCATCACTTCGGAAACGCCAGCACGCGGGCGGCGCTTGTCAATGATGGCCAGATCCACACCCAGCCGCGCCGCAATGGCGCGCGCGCGCACCACACCGCCGACATCGGGGGAGACGATCATCAATTCCCGGCCCGCATAGCGTTCCTGAATGTCGCGGGAATAGAGCGGTGCGGCGAAAAGATTATCCACCGGAATGTCGAAAAACCCCTGAATCTGCGCCGCATGCAAATCCATGGTCAGCACGCGGTTCGCCCCCGCCGCCGTGATCAGGTTCGCGACCAGCTTCGCGCTGATCGGCGTGCGCGGCCCGGATTTCCGATCCTGCCTGGCATAGCCGAAATACGGGATCACCGCGGTCACGCGCCGCGCACTGCCGCGCTTCAGCGCATCCAGCGTGATCAGCAATTCCATCAGATTGTCATTGGCGGGGTAGGAGGTGGATTGGATGACAAACACATCCTCACCACGCACATTTTCATGAATTTCGACAAAAACTTCCAAATCCGCGAAGCGCCGGATGGACGCATTGGTCAGCGCGATACCGCAAGCGGCGGCCACAGCTTCGGCCAGGGGGCGGTTGCTGTTGCAGGCAACAATCTTCATGCCGGGGGGACTCCGCACGCAGGGGCAATGACTTGTGAGGGACGCCTTTCTAGCAACGTGACGCTTTTGTGTAAATCATGGCCCGGAGCATTTTCAAGCCAAGTGGCTTCACTTGGCTCTCCGGAAAATGCGACCAGACAATAGCTTGGACTATTTCCGCTGCGCGGATGCGTGGCGGAAATAGTCCAAATTACGCGTCCTCCAGCTTCGCCGAAAGCTCCAGCCATTCCTCCTCCAACCCCGCCACTTCCTTGGCAATGGCGGCGCGGCGGGTATTGGCCCAGGCGATATCCTCGGCCTTGAAGCGGGCATAGGTGTCGGGGTCCGCAAGGCGCTTTTCGATCAGCGCGGCTTCCTTGCCCAGTTTTTCCAGCGCGGCCTCCACCGCCTTCAAACGTGCACGCAGGGGTTGCAAGGCAGCGCGGTTTTCCGCCCTTTCGCGCCGCGCTTCGGCCCGCAGCCCACCAGCCTCACCCCGCGGCGCGGTACCGCGCGCGCGTTCCGCGAGCAACGCGCGATATTCATCCAAATCGCCATCAAAGCTGGTCACCGTGCCATCGGCCACCAGCCAAAGCCTATCCGCCACGAGTTCCACCAAATGCGGGTCATGCGTAATCAGCACCACCGCGCCTTCAAAATCCGCCAGCGCCTTCACCAGCGCATCACGCGCATCAATATCCAAATGGTTCGTCGGTTCATCCAGAATCAGCATTTGCGGCGCATCGCGCGTGGTGAGCGACAATAACAGCCGCGCCTTCTCCCCTCCCGAAAGCTGCGCCACCCTTGTATCCGCCCTATCCGCATCCAGCCCAAACCGCGCCAATTGCGCGCGGCACGCAGTTTCAGTCGCCTTCGGCAGCGCGGCCTGCATATGCGAAAGCGGCGTGCCGTTAAGGTCCAATTCCTCGGCCTGGTGCTGCGCGAAATAACCAACGCGCAGCCGGTTATTCCGAAACACATCCCCGCCCGCCACATCCAACCGGCCCGCCAGCAACTTCGCCAACGTGGACTTGCCATTGCCATTCGCACCCAGCAGCGCCACACGATCTTCCTGATCCAGCCTGAGCGACAAATTGCGCAACACCGGCGGCCCGCCATAGCCGACTGATGCACGGTTCAGCGACAATATCGGCGGCGCCAAAGCCTCCGGCGCTGGGAAGGCAAAACGCACGGGCGTGTCTTCCACCAGCGCTTCCACCGCCGGCATACGTTCCAGCGCTTTAAGCCGAGATTGCGCCTGGCGCGCCTTGGTCGCCTTGGCGCGAAAGCGATCCACAAAAGACTGAATGCGCGCGCGTTCCGATATCAGCTTCGCATTCTGCGCCGCCTGCTGCGCCTGGCGTTCTGCGCGCACCCGCAGGAAATCCGCGAAATTCCCCGAATAGAGCGTGATGCCCCCGCGATCGAGATGCGCAATGGCATCCACGCAACGTTCCAACAACCCACGATCATGGCTGACAACAATCGCCGCCCCCGGAAACCGCGCGAGCCAACCTTCCAGCCAAAGCGTCGCCTCCAAATCCAGATGGTTGGTTGGTTCGTCCAACAACAACAAATCCGGTTCCAGAAACAAGGCGCGCGCCAAGGCGACCCGCATGCGCCAACCGCCGGAAAATTCCGCCAAGGGCCGCGCCTGCGCCGCGGCATCAAAACCAAGCCCGGAAAGCACCGCAGCGGCACGCGCCGGCGCACTATCGGCGCGGATCGCAATTAGCCTTTCATGCACTTCGGCCACCCACGCGGGATCGGTGGCTTGATCCGCTTCCGCCAATAACGCCGCGCGTTCGGTATCCGCCGCCAAGACCGCTTCCAACAAGGAAGCCGCCCCCGCCGGCGCTTCCTGCGCCACATGCCCCATGCGCGCGCGCGCCGAGAGCCTGATCTCCCCGCCATCAGGCTGCAATTCACCGACAATAGCACGGAGCAAGGTGGATTTGCCGGCACCATTGCGACCAATAAGGCCAATCTTGCGCCCATCATCCACCTGCAGCGCAGCACCTTCCAATAGGGCGCGCCCGCCAAGGCGAATGGTGAGGTCTCGGATAGCCAGAACAGTCATGGGCGCGGGTTGTGGGGCAAGGGGAGGGGGGCGTCAAAGGGGTGGGGGTGACTAATGGGGGTGCTGCCCCCGCGCCCCAGCCGGGGTGGCCGATGGCGCAAGCCAGCGGCGCTCGCTGGGTTGGTGTGGCGGCTGCGCGCCAAACCAAAACTTGTTACCCCGGACCCCGCCGAGACTTGGGGCAAGGGGCCGGGTTGCATAAATGTAACCTATTTCGCCTTGCAGTAGAAAATGAGCGCTGCTTAACCTTCCCGCATCAAAACCAACGGTGGGAATATCCGATGCGTGTTTGGTCCTTCATGGTGCGGGTTGCAGCGCTTGTATTTTGTCTCCTGCTGGTGACGGCTTGTGAAGGACCGAATTGGGGGCGCAACACCGCCGGCGGCATTACCAGCCTCGGCGATTGGACAGAGATCGAACCTTCACAACTTACTGGCAACATCAACGAAGTTTTGTCAGGCCTACCGTTTAGGGATGCGAAACGAAGGCTGATTGATAACACTCAGCAACAGGATATGGTAACGATTACGGATCGCGGTTGGGCCACGACCTACCGCATGATTTCGTCCCACCGCTACTTCGCTGACCGGGATTTTTTTCTTCTTGGATCGCGAAATGCTTTCGAGACCTGGGTGAAGGAGCGCTTCCCCCGAGCAAAAGCGGTTGAATTTCTGGATGTAATCCCCGTAACTCATCCCAGCAGCGCAACACGCGGCTTCGCTGCAACAATTTTGGTGACCAACGAACAGGATCGGAAATTTCGGTGCTCTATCGCCAATAGCGGCTATGGCGGACAAAGGTTTTCCGAGACTTCGACAGATATTCCTCGGCCCGCAGATATGAACTCCACTTTGCGCATTATGCTTTGCACAACAAACGCGTCTGCTGCTGCGCTGCATTTGCGCATGCAGCGGGTGGCCTTTTGAAAGCCGCCCGAAGGAACGCCATGAAAAATGTATCCCACCTGGTCTGGATGCTTGGTATTGCGCTGGTTGCTGGCTTTCTCACCGCGTGCGAAGGCCCAAATTGGCATCGCGATAATGCGGGGGGTTCTGTTCGAATTGATGACTGGACACCAATCGAAGTGTCGCAGCTAACCGGAAACCTACCTGAGATCCTGGCGGGCTTGCCGCTCAAGGATGCCAAACGCGCGCTCCGCGATAATGCCGTGCAGCACGACAATGTCATCATCACGGATCTTGGCTTTGCCAATACTCAGCGCGTTATTGCGCCAAACTCCTATTTTGGCGAACAGATGTTCGGTCAACTACAGTCGCGCGGCGCGTTTGAAGCTTGGGTACGCGCGCGCCTGCCCCAAGCGAAGCAAGTCGAATTCGCGGATATGATCCCTGCGATCCACCCAAGCATTACCACGCGCGGCTTTGTTGCAACGGTGATGGTGACTGACCAACAGGACAGGAAATTCCGCTGCGCAATGACCTATACCGGCTATGGTGGTCCCCGGCTGTCGGCCACCAACACCGATATCTTCCGCATGGAGGAACTCAAGTCCACGCTGCAAATCATGCTTTGCACCACAAACGCATCGGCCGCCTGGCTGCATCAGCGGATGCAGCGCGCGGCTTTCTGAAACAATCTGGGAGGAGCCAACATGAAATCTTCAAACCTTATCGCACGCAGCTTGTGCATTCTGGCGCTTGCTGGCTTTGTGGCCGCTTGTGAGGGCCAGCGCACTTCGCAGGATATTGCCGGAACAACCATCGCTTTGGATGACTGGACGCCGATGGAAGTATCCCAGCTGCGCGGAAATCTTGCTGAAGTTTTTTCCGGACTACCGCTAAGGAATGCACGGTATTCACTTCGCAATAATGGCCAAGTACGGCACGAACAGGTCACGATCACGGACCGTGGTGTAGCCGGCACTCAGGTAATGGATGCAAGTCGGCGTGGCGGTATGGGGAGCTTTACCTTTGAAGCGCTTGGTTCTCGTGAAAGATTTGAGGAGTGGGTCAGGGCACAATTTCCCCAGGCCAAGAATGTCCAGATTACAGAGGTCATTCCCGTTACCAACCCCAGGCAGGCAACACGTGGTCATGTGGCAACCGTGATGGTCACCAACCAGCAGGATCGTAGCTACCGTTGCGCGCTATCCCGTTCGGGATATGGCGGCCCCCGCCTTTCTGAAACCTCAACTGAACTCTTCAACCAGGGTGAGTTGCGGTCCTATATGACTGTGCGTCTTTGCGCTGCTAGCGCGACAGCAGCTTCGCTCAATCAACGGCTGCAAGCGGTCGCCTTCTAAGGGGTGGCTAAGGCCTCTCGCGGCGGGGTCCGGGGCGACTTGCTTTGGTTCGGCGGCGTCCCCAGTCCTGGCGGGGTCCGGGGTAACCTGCTTTGGTTTGGCGCGCAGCCGCCACACCAACCCTGCCCGCGCCGCTGGCTTGAGCCAGCGGCGACCCCGGCGGGGGCTTCGGGGGCAGCGCCCCCGATCCACCCCTCACTACACCTCCTTGACGCCCCACCCCCCAGCGCGTAAATGCCCGCGTCTCGCCGCAAGGCGCCGGCCCCCTTTGCCCAGGTGGCGGAATTGGTAGACGCGCAGGTTTCAGGTACCTGTGGCCGCAAGGCTGTGAAGGTTCGAGTCCTTTCCTGGGCACCATATTTTCCCCGAAGCGCTTAAAAAGGCGCGATATTTTTCGGGGCGGGCTCCCAGCCCGCACGTTCGGCGCCCGGTGGGGGTTGCAGCGCCCTTGGAAGGGCCTTCGCATTCCCTCGCATGAAGGCGCCTCAGACGTCCCGCCTCTCTGCACCGGATACGGGTTCCTGTATCCGCTTGACCAGGGCCGGGCACCGCCGAGCCTTGGGATTGCGCGCCCCCCTTTATGGCATCATCCGGAAGGGGTAGCAGACGCCGCCTAAAGGCCACCGCAGATCAGGCCAAGCAGGCCAAGCCGGGCGGCACAATTCCACTGCACTGCAGTACTCCGCAACATTGGGGCGGGCGGCGAAGCGTCCCATGATCCCGTTTATGAGTTACGGATTGAGGGCTACCAACGCGGTCCGTTCAATATCGGAGAACAAGGTACGCGGCATAAAGGCGCCACCGGTTGCAACCCGGCAAGGCGCATCGGCCATGTCAGCGCGAAGCTCGCTTAGGGTAGATCACGTTCAGATGGAAAATCTGAACGCGTGAAGATGCTCTAAAAACAGAGAAGTGAAGCCGGTTGCGTAAACCGATGTGAACGCAACACGCTCAAGATTGTCATGCGCAAGCAGGTAGCGCGCGCAACACGCGGCAGCGCGGCACCCCAAAGGTTTGAAGAATTAATCAGGCTTTTCAGCAAGCGGGAAGGCAGGGTCTTCTCGCTTCCTGATTCCCCTGCCAGGGCAAGGATTGGATAAGCGCCGCCGTCTTCAAAGGGACAAAGCGCGGTCACAAGCCAAGCCCAAACCGCCGGGATTTCGGCCTTCGCACACTTCACAAAGGGGGCCAGATGAGCGCAGCGAATTTACTCACTTCAAGGCGCGCGGCAAGAAAGACCGCCGAAATGACGCTCACAATGCCCGAGGCCAAGGCACTGTTTCGACTGAGCGCCGATATGACTTGCGCGTCGAGGATTTGCGCAAGAAAATTGGCGGGACCAGTTACAATTCACAGAAAACCAGGGCCATGCCCGCCGCTACCCAGATCTGCGTTTTCGCCATCGGCAGGACACCAATTCCCAACTGCTCGGATCGAGCGTTTTGCATAGCACAGCAACTTATCATATGAGTATAATTTCCGGAAGTTTAGCGGGAAATGCGAGGAAGACGTAAATCACCATGACCTGGTCCATCCATCATGTTTCCCTGCAAGCGCATGATCTGGATAGGGCAGCGCATTTCTTCGGTACGCTGATTGGGCTTGGCGTGGCGGCGGCACCCGATGCGCGCACGCGCTTCATTGGGCAGGGCGGGCGCGGCTTGCGGCTGCATCGCCCTGATGCGGTGCTGGCACGGTCCGGCGCTGCGCTGCTCGGCCCGATTGGGGCGCGCTATGTGGCGCTTGAAGTGGCTTCCCTGGATGCGGTGATTACGCGGCTGGACCAGGCCGGGCTGGCCTATGTGCGTGCCTTGCCGGGGGAGTTTGCCCAGCCGGCGATCTATACGCTGGACCCGGCGCTTAATCTTCTGGTGCTGCTGCAAGCGGGCGCAGCCAGCGACGCGCCGGCATGGCATATCCATCACGTCAATCTGCAAGCAGAAAATGTGCGGGAAGCCGTGGCGTTTTACACGGGGTTTATCGGGCTCAAGGAAGGGCGCTGGCGTTCAGCGGCCAAGCGCGGGGATTTCAGCATAGACCCTGCCGAATTGGCTGTGCTGACCAATGCGGATGACAATAGCGGGCTGCATATCATCCGCCCGGATGCTGGCTTCGCGTATCGCAATCGCTTCGCGCATAATCCTTCGATTGGTGGGCATCCGGCCTTTTGTGTGCCGGATGTGCAGGCGGTGAAGGCGCGGCTGGAAGCGGCGGGTGTTTTGGTCTCGGATGCTGGCGTCTACGCCATGGCGGGGATGCATCAGATTTATGTGCTCGACCCAGCCGCGAATATGATTGAGGTGAACCAGCATGTCTGAAACCCAAACCCGTACTCTGATCACGGCGGCCGAGGCCGCTGCGACGCCGCCTTCCCCCGGCCGGCTTTCCGCGCTGTTGCTGGAACATGGCACCATGCAGCTGCGGTGGTTCGCGCCGAAGGGTGAGGATACGCAAACACCGCATGACCAGGATGAGCTTTACATCATCGCATCCGGCACTGGCTGGTTTCGCCGTGGGGCGGAGCGTGTGGCCTTCGGCCCGCATGACGCGCTTTTCGTACGTGCCGGGGAGGTGCATCGGTTTGAGGAAACTTCGCCCGATTTCGCGACCTGGGTGATCTTTTACGGCGCGAAGGGTGGGGAGGGGTAAGGCCCTGGCCCGCGCGCTGTGCTTTGCTATAAGCGCGGCTCAAGACTGAAGGACACTCCCATGGAACTCCGCGCCCGTTTTACCGATGCCTTGAAGACCGCGATGCTGGCCAAGGATGCCGCCACCACCTCCACCATGCGCATGATCATGGCCAAGCTGAAGGATACCGATATCGCCGCGCGCAAGACGCCGCAGGACCCCGGCGTGCCCGATGATCAGGTGATTGCCATGCTGCGCGGCATGGCGAAATCCAGGCGTGAGAGTGTGGAGCTTTATCGCCAGGGCAATCGCCCCGAATTGGCGGCGAAGGAAGAAGCGGAAATCGCCGTGATCGAAAGCTTCCTGCCGCAGCAGATGGATGATGCCGCCATGGCCGCCGCGATTGATGCAGCGGTGGCGGAAGCGGGGGCGGCTTCCATCAAGGATATGGGCAAGGTGATGGCGGTGCTGAAATCCCGCCACGCGGCAGCGCTCGATATGGCCAAGGCCGGGCCGATGGTGAAGGCGCGGCTGGGGGGCTAACCCGCGCCCCCCCAGGCGCTTCAGTCACTATCCGGCACATTTTCCGCCAGCACCAGGATCGGCACGGCGGTGGGCTTGGTGGGGTGTCGCCAACCACACCGGGTACCGCGATCAGCAGCCAAGGCGGTCTCGCCATCGGGATGGATGGGGGTAGAGTGCCCCCTATCCAGGGGAGGAGCCTGTTATGACGATATCGCCGTCTCGACTGATCGAGCGCTTCTACCACGAGGTCTGGAACCAGGCTGATGAGGCAGTCGCGCGCGAAATCCTGCATCCCGGTTTCCGCTTCCGCGCATCGCTCGGGCCCGAGAAGTTGGGACCTGCCGGCTTCATTGAATACATGCGCCTGATCCACGCGGCCCTGGCCAGCTATACCTGCACCATCGAGGAAATCATCGAGCAGGGTGAGCGTGCGGCAGCGCGCATGCGCTTTGCCGGCCTCCACCAAGGCGTCCTGTTTGGCGTAGCGCCAACCGGCCGGCAAATCGCGTGGTCGGGGGCAGCCTTCTTCACCACCGACGGACACCAGATCACCAGCCTATGGGTCCTGGGAGATGTGGATGCGGTGAAGCATCAGCTTGGCCACGGGCACTCAGCACCGGCGCCGAACCCCTGAATTCCTGATCAGCGGTACGGAGCCGGTCGCGGGGCACGCGTGTTTCAGTCACTATCCTGCAAATCTTCCGCCAGCACCACAATCTGCACGGCATAGGACACATCGCCATCTTCCGCATCGCGGTGGACGGTGCCGATAAACTCATTCCCGATCTTGAGCTCCACACTGCCCTTGGGGCGGTCCGGCGCGGTCACCTGAATACGGGGGTTGCTGAAAAGCTTGCGCAGATGCGCCTGCACGGCGGCGCGTTCGGCGGGGGTCATGGTGTGGTTCCTTCAAAACTCGGTTGCGCGGGGGATAGCCGCCTTGGTGTCGGGGTGCAAACCAACCGCTGCGCGAAAACAACTCCCCTATTTATAGGGGGGTATTTTTTCGCGCCCCCCGCCCGAGTCCACTTTTCCCGTGAAAGGTATAGCTTAGTCCCCCGCCATGGCCCTGCCCCCCGGTTTCCTTGATGAGCTTCGCGCCCGCACGCCTCTGCCCGGTCTGATCGGGCGGAAGACGCGGCTGCTCAAATCCGGGCGGAACTGGAAGGGCTGCTGCCCGTTTCATGGGGAAAAGACGCCGTCCTTCTACGTCTATGACGATCATTTCCACTGCTTTGGCTGCGGCGCGCATGGGGATGCCGTTACCTTCGTCATGCGGGCCGATGGCGCGCAATTCATGGAAGCGGTGGAACGGCTCGCCGGCGAAGCGGGGCTTGAGGTTCCCAAACTCGCCCCGCGTGATGCCGAACGCGCCCGCCAGGCGCGGGATCTCCACACCGTCATGGAAGCGGCCAGCGCCGCGTTTCAGCGCCGGCTCCGCCTGCCCGAAGGCCGCCCGGCTTTGGAATACCTCCACCGCCGCGGCCTGACCGAGGATACCATCCAGGGCTTCGGCCTCGGCTGGGCGGGCGCGGGGCGCGGCGCCTTGCAGGCGGATTTGAAGCAGGATGCGTTTGAGGCGGACCAATTGATCGAAGCCGGCCTGCTGAAGGCGCCCGAAGGCGATGAAGCGCCGCGCGATTTCTTCTTCAACCGCGTCATGTTCCCCATTCGGGACCGGCGCGGGCGCGTGATTGCCTTTGGCGGGCGCATTCTGGGCGATGGCCAGCCGAAATACATCAACAGCCCGGAAACGCCACTTTTTCGCAAACGCTATGCGCTGTACGGGCTGGATCGCGCGCGGGAGGGTGTGTTTCGCGGCGCTGCCCTGGTGGCCGTTGAAGGCTATATGGATGTGATCGCGTTGCATCAGGCGGGCTTTACCGGGGCGGTGGCGCCGCTTGGCACGGCGCTCACGGAAGATCAGCTGCAGGAATTATGGCGCCTGTCGCCCGAACCGGTGCTGTGTTTTGATGGCGATGCCGCCGGCGCGCGGGCCGCCGCCCGTGTCGCAGAAGCCGCCCTGCCGCTGATCAGCGCCGAACGCAGCCTGAAGCTGGCAACCCTGCCGGCGGGGGAAGACCCTGACACGCTGATCGCCAAGGGCGGGAAATCCGCCTTCCAGGCCGTCCTGGATGGCGCGCGGCCCTTGGCCGAGGCGCTTTACGGCCTGCTGTTGGAAGGCCAAGCCCTGGCAAGCCCGGAACAGCGCGCCGCCGCCCGCAACCGCCTTGTCGCTGCCGCCGCCACGATTTCAGACCGCGCCCTGGTCAGCGAATATCGCCAGGCTTTGCTCGATCGCTTCTTTGCCGCCACGCGTCGCCAGCCTGGCCGCGCCGCACCGGCCCAGCGCATCACCCGCCCGGCCCTGGTCGCGCCCACGATCCGCACCGCCCAGGCGCGCATCCTGATCGCCATTCTGCTCCGCCACCCCTGGCTGCTGCCGCAGATTGAAGAAGCCTTCGGCTTGCTCGATCTGCCCGAAGGCCCGGCGCGCGGCCTGCAAAGTGCCATTCTGTCCTGGCCTATGGACACTCAGCGGCTTGACTCTGAGGCCCTCCTATCCCACCTCGCAACTGAAGGTATGGCGGAAGCTGCGGCCTGGGCGCTTGGCGCTGAGGCCCTGCCCCAAGCGGCGCGCCCCGATGCGCTGCCGCGGGAGGTAGAGGAAGGCTTCTGGCATTTCTTCCTGCGGCTGCGCGGAGAAGCGGCTTTGCTTGAAGACCAAAAGGCGGCGGCCGAAAGTTTCGCCGCCACGAATGACCCGGCGGCGCAGCAAAGGCTGATCCGCCTGACCGAAGCCCTTGGCGCCTTGCGTCGGGGGGAAGATGGGGCCGATATGGCCGAAGATACGGCGGCAACGCCATAATAGTAGAGGGGTTTTGCGCGGGCATCCGGGGCGCCGGATGCCTGTTGCAATTGGATGGAGTGACACGGCATGGCGACTAAAGCGGCGGCAGGGGCGGAACCGGTTGAAGCCCGCGACGAACAGGTTGAGGGCATGATGCTCGATATCCAGTCCGCGGCGGTGAAGAAGCTGATCGCCCGCGGCAAGGAACGCGGCTATGTCACGGTAGACGAAATCAACGCCGTATTGCCTTCAGAACAAGTGTCTTCGGAAATGATCGAAGACACCATGGCGATGTTGAGCGAAGCCGGCATCACCGTATCTGAAGCGGAAGAAGCCGAAGAAGGTGAAGGCGCGCTGGTCAAGCCCGTGACGCGCGCCGATGGTGAGGAAGAAGAAGAAGCCGGCGGTAATGTGGATGAGGAAAGCGTCGGGCGCACCGATGATCCTGTCCGCATGTATTTGCGTGAAATGGGCAGCGTTGAATTGCTGTCCCGCGAAGGTGAAATCGCCATCGCCAAGCGGATCGAAGCCGGGCGCGACATGATGATTGGCGGCTTGTGCGAAAGCCCGCTGACCTTCAAGGCCATTCTGCGCTGGCATGAAGCGGTGCGCCAGACACCCCCGCGCATGCTGCTGCGCGACATTATTGACCTGGAAGCAACCCAATCCGCCGGCAATCCCGAAGCCGCTGCCTCCGCCGCAGTGGAGGAATTCGAAGAAGGCGAAGAAGGGGAAGGGCTTGGCCTTTCGCTTTCCGCGCTTGAAGAAAAACTGAAGCCGGAAGTGCTGGCGACCTTTGAACAGATTGAGGGCATTTATTCCAAGCTTTCCAAGCTGAGTTCCAAGCGCATGGAAGCCTTTACCTCGGGTGAGGAATTGGCGATGCGCGGGGAGAAGAATTACGAAAAGCTCCGCCGGGAATTGATCACGCTGGTTGAAAAGGTGCAGTTGCACAATAACCGCATTGAAGAACTGGTGGATCAGCTGAAAACGCTGAACCGCCGCATGACCCAGATGGAAGGCCAGGTGCTGCGCCTGGCCGATAGCCAGAAGGTCAAGCGCGATGAATTCCTGTTGCAATGGCGCGGCAGCGAAATGGACCCCGCCTGGCTGGAACGTGTTGGCAATCTGCCGGGTAAGGGCTGGAAGCCCTTCGTCGCCAAATACGGCGCTGAGGTTGAACAAATCCGCACGCGCATCAGCGAAGTGGCGAATGAAACCGGCCTGCCGGTGGCGGAATTCAAGCGCGTCTATGCCACCGTATCGCGCGGCGAACGCGACATGACCCAGGCGAAGAAGGAAATGATCGAGGCGAATCTGCGCCTTGTTATCTCCATCGCCAAGAAATACACCAATCGCGGCCTGCAATTCCTTGACCTGATTCAGGAAGGCAATATCGGCCTAATGAAGGCAGTGGATAAGTTCGAATACCGCCGCGGCTATAAGTTCAGCACCTATGCCACCTGGTGGATCAGGCAGGCGATCACGCGGTCCATCGCCGATCAGGCGCGCACCATCCGCATTCCGGTGCATATGATTGAAACCATCAACAAGCTGGTGCGCACATCCCGCCAGATGCTGCATGAAATCGGCCGCGAACCTCAGCCGGAAGAACTGGCCGAAAAGCTCGGCATGCCGCTTGAGAAGGTGCGCAAGGTGCTGAAGATCGCGAAAGAACCGATCAGCCTTGAAACCCCGATCGGGGATGAGGAAGACAGCCACCTTGGCGATTTCATCGAAGACAAGAACGCAATCATCCCGATTGATGCGGCGATCCAATCAAATCTGCGCGAACAAACCACGCGCGTGCTGGCCAGCCTGACGCCCCGCGAAGAACGCGTGCTGCGCATGCGCTTTGGCATCGGCATGAATACGGACCACACGCTGGAAGAAGTGGGCCAGCAATTCAACGTAACGCGCGAACGCATCCGCCAGATTGAAGCCAAGGCTCTGCGCAAACTGAAGCATCCAAGCCGGAGCCGGAAGCTACGGTCATTTTTGGATAATTGAGAGGGATAACGGGGGCGCTGCCCCCAGAACCCCCGCTGGGGTAAGCTGCGGGCACAAGCCCGCAGCGCGCGCAGGGTTGGTGTGGCGGCTGCGCGCTAACGAAGAATATGTTACCCCGGACCCCGCCGACACGGAGTTAGCAAACTACTCCTCGGTGAAAAAATCCTCGTCCAGGCGTTTGAATTCTACAATGCGATTTGATCTTACGCCGACATTGTAAGTCACCATCAAATCCGTCAAACGCTTGCCATCAATCAAGATAATGCGTTGCGGCACGCGCGATGCGAAATCCAACGCCTGAGCGGAAAACGATGAGGTTGTGACGAAAACGCCCTTGGTTGCACCCAAACCAACAAGGCTCCCAGTGAAGGCCTGGACCTCAGGCCGCCCAACCGAAGTGCCGGGCGCATAACGCTTTGCTTGAACATAAACCCGATCCAGGCCAAGCGCATCTTCATTGATGACACCATCAACGCCGCCATCGCCAGACTTTCCAAGCTGTTCAGCCGCATTGAGGCGCGAGCCGCCGTAACCCATCGCAACCAGCAACTCCACAATCAATTGTTCAAAGAATTGAGGTGTATTCTGTAGGATGCGGTTCAGCAGATCATCACGCAACGCGGCGTTGAAGGCTTTTTCTGCCTCACTGATGATTTCCTCTGGCGTCGCTACGGGCGGGTCTGGCGTGGCGCTGTCATCCGCAGGCTGCGCGGCTTCAGACTTACCGTAAAATTCCTTGAACGCCGGCAGCGTCAAAAGATACTTGGTATTGAGAACCGCTGGCGGCTTAGTGAGAAGCTGCTTACCCATCTCGGTCAGGGTAAAACGGCCACGCTTCGGGCTTTCCATCAGGCCCGCCTTGGTCAGATAGAATTTCGCCCAATGAATGCGATTATGCAGCAAACGCTGCTTGCCGCTGGGCAACATTTCTTCAGCCTCGGCGGCAGAAAGACCGTGGCTTTTGGCGATCTCAGCCGCTGCCATTGGCACTGAAAACTCGCCCTGCGCGGCTAGTTTCATGATCGGCAGCATCAGACTTTGATAATCGGGGATGGCCATAAAGGTTCCTGCCTACGGAAGAATCGAAAGAATAATCCAAAATGGTACAAAACCACATCGAAAAACTGCTCGCCAAGCCTTAGACCCCTCACCCACACCCGCTCGGCACACCCTGCGCTGCGCACCAGGCCAGCGCTTCTTCCGCCGCCTGCTGATCCGCCGCGCGGATCAAATCCAAATAACCCTGCTCGGCCGCGCCAAGTGCGCGGTTGCGAAGCGTGATGATGCCGGGATGGATCGAAGCCCAAGGCGCGCGCTGCCAGGGCAGTGCGACGATATCGCCGTGGCGGAGTGCGTCCATCGCCATGGTCACGCTCACCCCGGCCACCGCATCGCATTGCGGCAATAATTTCAACGTGACGGTTGGGCTTTCATGCACCAGCGCGGGAAAGGCCGGGTGCGGCTGGCCCAGGCGGCGCGCTTCTTCCCGCGCGGCGATATGCGGTGCCTGCACTTCGCGCGGTGCGCGGCCAATAAAGGCCAAGGGATAGGACATGATATCGGCCAGGCTCACACTCGCCTGGCTTGCCAAAGGATGCCCGGCGCGTGCGACAAAAATCGCGGGCTGTGGACGGAGCTTTTCCACGGAAAGCCCAGGATCGGCGACAAAGCCGCGGATATCCATCATGCCGATCGGTGCTTCCCGATCCAGGATGGCTGCCGGCACCTCGGTCCAATTCGCCGAGACCAATCGCACCCGTGTATTGGGAAAGGCAGAGAGCATGCGCGCCGCCGCAGTCAGGCAGAGCGTCTCCGCCATATAGGCCCCGGCGATCACATCCAGATCATGGGTCTGGGTGCCGCGTGCCTCGGCCAAATGCCGGTCAAGCCTTTCCAGGCTTTCCAGAATCGCAGCACCCTCGGCGATAATGGCGCGCCCAAGATCGGTTGCGATCACGCCACGGCGGCTGCGTTCAAACAGCTTGCCGCGCAGCCGCGCTTCCAGCCGCGCCAGCGCCCGTGTCAGGGCAGGCTGGGCAATGCCGAGCACCCGCGCCGCCCGCACCAGGCTGCCATGCTCATCTATGGCCTTGACCAGCCGTAACTCACGAACCTCGATCATATACCCCCGGTAGAATTACAGATTGCCAAAAAGGTATTGGGTGCCCTTGTCGCAAAGATGGCAGGCTTTGCGAAGGCGTGGGCTCAGCAGGGGCATGGTTTCGGTATGAGGCAAGGGCCAAACAGGCCCGATCCGGGGGGTGAAGGTGCAGGCATGGCCTGGATTCCGGGCGGCACTTTCCTGATGGGTTCGGATCGGCATTATCCCGAGGAAAGGCCCTGCCATAGCGCGAAGGTGGCGGGTTTCTGGATGGACCAGACAGCGGTGACCAATCGGGACTTCGCGCGCTTTGTTGCGGCCACCGGCTATAGGACCGTGGCGGAACGCCCGCTTGACCCTGCGCTCTATCCAGGTGCGGCCGCAGATATGCTGGCGCCGGGCGCGCTGGTGTTTCGCATGACCGATGGCCCGGTAGATACGCGCGATATTCGCAACTGGTGGCATTGGACCAAGGGGGCGCATTGGCGCGCGCCGGAAGGCCCGGGCAGTGACATTGCCGGCCGAGAAGATCATCCGGTGGTGCATGTGGCATTTGCAGATGCCAGCGCCTATGCCGCCTGGGCCGGCAAGGAATTGCCGACCGAAGCGGAATGGGAATGTGCCGCACGCGGCGGGCTTTATGGCGCGGAATTCGCCTGGGGAGATGAATTGGCGCCGGGCGATGTGCATCTGGCCAATACCTGGCAGGGCCCCTTCCCCTGGCGCAATTTCGAAGCCGATGGCTTTGCCGGCACCTGCCCTGTGCAAAGCTTCCCGCCCAATGGCTACGGGTTGTTTGAGGTTTGCGGCAATGTCTGGGAATGGACCGTGGATTGGTGGAGCGCGCAACACGCCGCCGATCCGGAAAGCCCTTGCTGCGTCGCTGAAAATCCGCGCGGCGCAGGCATGGAGGGATCCTTCGATCCCTTGCAGCCCGCCATTCGCATTCCGCGCAAGGTTGTGAAGGGCGGTTCCTTTCTTTGCGCGCCATCCTATTGCCGACGCTACCGGCCCGCCGCGCGTCACGCCCAAATGGTGGATACAGGCATGAGCCATATCGGCTTTCGCTGCATCCGCCGCCCATCATCTCAATCATCAAGGGGAACGCTCACATGAGCAAAGACAATCAACGCCCATCACGCCGCGATATGCTGCTTGGGGGTGCCGCTGGGCTTGCCGCCGGAACGCTGGGCAGCGTGCAGATGGCGCAAGCGCAAACTGCGCCTGCACCTGCGCCTGCACCTGCTGCGCCGCAAGGCAAACCAAACATCCTGGTGATTTTCGGGGATGATATCGGCTGGTCCAATATCTCGGCCTACAATATGGGCATGATGGGCTATCGTACGCCCAATATTGATCGCATCGCGCGCGAGGGCGCGATGTTTACCGATGCCTATGGCGAGAATTCCTGCACTGCCGGGCGTTCCGCCTTCATCACCGGCCAAAGCCCGCTGCGCACGGGGCTTTCAAAAGTTGGTCTGCCCGGCGCGCCCGAAGGCATGCGCGCGGAAGACCCGACCATTGCCGTGCTGCTGAAGGCGATGGGCTATGCAACTGGCCAATTCGGCAAGAACCATCTGGGCGACCGTGATGAGCATCTGCCCACCATGCATGGCTTCGACGAATTCTTCGGCTCGCTCTATCACCTGAATGCGGAAGATGAGCCGGAAAATCCCGATTACCCGCGTGACCCGCGCTTTCGCGATCGTTTCGCGCCGCGTGGCGTCTTGAAAACCTGGGCCAATGCGGATGGCACGCAGCGGATCGAAAATACCGGGCCGCTCACCATGAAGCGCATGGAAACGGTGGATGAGGAATTCCTGGCCGCGTCACTCGATTTCATTGATCGCCAGCACCGCGCGGGCAAGCCCTTCTTCACCTGGTTCAATTCCACACGCATGCATATCTGGACGCGGCTTAAGGCGGAAAGCCAGGGCAAGACCGGGCTTGGCGTGTATCCCGATGGCATGGTGGAACATGATGGCCATGTCGGGCAATTGCTGAAGAAGCTGGATGATCTTGGCATTACGCAAAACACCATCGTGATCTACAGCACGGATAATGGTGCGGAAGTGATGACCTGGCCGGATGGCGGCGCCACGCCCTTCCGTGGCGAGAAGGCCACTGCCTGGGAAGGCGGCTTCCGCGTGCCCAGCATGATCCGTTGGCCTGGGCGCATTCAGCCTGGGCAGGTGCTGAATGATATCTTCTCTCACCAGGATTGGTTGCCGACCTTGCTTGCGGCGGCGGGTGAACCGCAAATCAAGGAGAAATTGCTGGCGGGCCATCGTGCGGGCCGGCGCGATTACAAGGTGCATTTGGATGGCTATAACCAATTGCCCTTGCTGACGGGCTCAGGCCCCGGTGCGCGGCGAGAGATGTTCTACTTCACCGATGATGGTGATCTTGCCGCACTCCGCTACGATCATTGGAAGCTGCACTTCATGATCCAGGAACATCATGGGCTTGAAGTATGGGAGCGGAGCTTCACGCCGCTGCGGCTGCCCATGCTATTCAATCTGCGCGCCGATCCTTTTGAACGCGCGACTGAATCGATGAATTACAATCGCTGGCGGGTGGAACGGGCTTTTGCTCTCGTGCCGGCGCAAGCCTATGTCGGGCGCTTCCTGGAAAGCTTCAAGGATTTCCCGCCGCGGCAACGGCCGGGCAGCTTCAGCCTGGGGGATGCGATGGAAAGGCTACGGCGCGGTTCGGCGAATTAGGCCGATACAAAATGCCGCGCCATGATTGCCCCGTGGCGCGGCAGGCGCAGTCTCAATACCGGATGACCGAGAAAGGCCAACCCGATGACCCTGATGCACGCAGAGACTTGCCCGCATGACAGGCAGCTTCGCGCTTTGAATATGCGTAAGGTGCATGCATTGCATTGGGTCGCTTTGGTCTT
Organism: Roseomonas sp.; assembly: GCA_020249435.1. Lineage (GTDB taxonomy): Bacteria > Pseudomonadota > Alphaproteobacteria > Acetobacterales > Acetobacteraceae > Neoroseomonas. The sequence continues at coordinate 24,562 of JADCFQ010000005.1, forward strand.
AGTGCTACTGGCTTTCGCGCCTGTGATGCCTGCCCAAGCGCAAACCGCACCGCGCACGGAACCGGGGTGGCAATTTTCACTCACGCCGTATGCCTGGGTGCCATCCATTGATGGCACGCTGCGTTATCAGCTGCCGGCGCAAGCGGGCGCTGGTTCCGCAGATGTCGCCAAGGATAGTTTCAGCGTGCTGGAAGCGCTCAATTTCGCTGCAATGATCGCGGCAGAGGCGCGTTATCAGCGTTATTCGCTGCTGACAGATTTCATCTACATGGATCTGGGTGGTTCTGGCAGCAAGCTGCGCAGCGTTGATTTTGCGGGAAGTAATGGCGGTGTCGCTGCCAATCTTGATCGCGGCACCGAATCTTCGCTGAGCGGTAGCCTTTGGACCCTGATGGGCGGCTATACCGTAACCCAGGGTGATTGGGGCCACGCCGATATCACCGGTGGCTTTCGCCTGTTTTCCTTGAGTGCTGAGACCAATCTCCGCCTTTCTGGTGACGTGACAGCGCCGGGTGGCACCGCAAGCCTGAACCGCAATGCGCGGCTGAGCGATAGCGCTACCCTGTTTGATGGCATTGTTGGTCTGCGCGGGCGGTTTGTGATCGGCAATGGGGTTTTCGTACCCTATGCTTTCGATATTGGCACGGGCAGTTCATCCTTGACCTGGCAGGCCTCTGCCGCGCTTGGCTATCAAATGAATTGGGGGAGTGTCGCACTTGGTTGGCGCCATCTTTCCTATGAGCAAAGCGGCAATAGGCTGGTGCAGGATCTGTCCTTCAGCGGACCATTCCTGGCGCTGAATTTCACCTTCTGATGTAGTGATAGTTTTTGCATTGGCAGAAATCGCGGGAGAAATGAAGATGAAGGCAACAATACCGCATCTCAGCCGCCGCAGCCTTGGCCTTGTCTTGGCCGCGCTGCCGATGGCGGCCCTTGCGCAAGGCGCGGACCCTTTGCCTTCCTGGCGCGACGGCCCGCGCAAGCGCGCACTGCTGGATTTTGTTGCTGCCGTCACGCGCGAAGGCAGCGCGGGATTTGTCCCGCCCGCTGAGCGTATTGCGGTATTCGACAATGACGGCACGCTTTGGGTGGAACAGCCGGCCTATGCGCAGCTTATCTTCATCCTGGATCGCATTCGCACCCTGGCGCCGGAAAATCCCGCTTGGCAGCAGGATGCGGTATTCCGCGCAGCCATTGCCGGCGATCTACATGGCGCCATGGCGGGCGGCACTGAGGGGCTGATGCGCCTGGCCGGTGCCGCCATGGCCGGCAATTCGCCCGAGGCATTTCAGCAGATCGCCGCCGATTGGCTGAAGACTGCAAGGCACCCGAAATGGAACCTGCCCTATACCGCGCTGGTCTATCAGCCGATGCTGGAAGTGCTTCGCTTTCTGCGCGCTTCGGGCTTCACGAATTTCATTGTCTCGGGCGGCGGTGTTGAATTCGTGCGCGCCTTTTCGGAAGAAACCTACGGCATTCCCCCGCAGCATGTTGTGGGATCAAGTTTTGCGCTAAAGGTGACGGAAGATGCCGGGCGACTGATGTTGCTGCGCGAACCGCGCGTGGATTTCATTGATGATGGCCCGGGCAAGCCGATTGGCATTGCGCGCCATATCGGCCGGCGCCCGATTGCAGCCTTTGGCAATTCCGATGGCGATTTTGAAATGCTGCGCTACACCACGGAAGGTGCTGGGCAGCGCTTCGGCATGATCATCCGCCATGATGATGTGGAACGTGAATTCGCCTATGATCGGGAAAGCCATATCGGGCGGCTGGCGCGCGCCCTGGATGCGGCACCGGCGCGTGGCTGGCAGGTGGTGTCCATGCGGGAAGATTGGGCGCGGGTGTTTGCGTAGAAGGTATTGGGCCCGAGAGCAGTCTGGGCATGCGATCGCTCCATCCCAACTGTGCTGAGGCGATATTCAAATCACGGGTAGCCTGGGCACTGCCCCGCCCCGAGCTTATCTTCGTATCGCCAAATCGGCAGTAGGCCACCGCCCTTTATGCGATCTCTACAAGCCTGCGATGTGTAACCTTCCCACGACCTACGGCGTAAAGACCCAGGGCGTTCCTCCATCCATGCTTGACCCATCTGCACAGGCCGCCCCGCAAGGAGTCGTCTTGGAATGCCGAGTACCTGCCTGCCAGCCTATCCAATGGCATCTGGCCTGATGGATAAGCCGGGCCTCGCCGCCGCCGCGCCGGATGACCGCGATGCGCGCGATCTGCGCTGGTCGTGCCTGATGGCCGCGGCACAGGCAGGCGATCGGCGCGCCTATGAGGATTTGCTGCGCGAATGCCTGCCGCTGCTCCGCCAGATTTGCCGCGCCAGGCTGCGCGATGCGACCGAAGCTGAGGATGCGGTGCAGGACACGTTGCTGACCATCCATCGTGCGCGGGCGAGCTATGATGCCTCTCGCCCCTTTCGCCCCTGGCTGGTCGCCATTACCGAAAGGCGGGCGCTTGACCGCATCCGTGCCCGTGGCCGCCGTTCTGGGCGAGAGGCTGCGCTTGATCTGGCGGCGGAGCTCCCGGCACCCGAAGGCAGTGCCGATGCTGCTTTGGATGCCAATCGTGCGGCGGCCCAGTTGCGTGAAGCCGTGCAGGATTTGCCGCAATCCCAGCGCACCGCGCTTGGGCTGACCAAGCTGCAGGACCTCACGATCCAGGAAGCGAGTGCGCGTTCCGGCATGAGTATTGGCGCGATCAAGGTCGCGACACATCGCGCCGTGCAAACCCTGCGCCGCAGACTGACGGGGAAGGAGTAGCGGGTCATGCAAAGCGAAGACCTGATCCACCGTTTGGCCGATGATCTCCGCCCGGTTCGCCCGGCGCGGCCCCCTGGCACGGCAACAGCGCTTTGGCTTGGGCTGGCCGCTGCCGTCATTATTGGCGCGGTGCTGTTCTTGGGCCTGCGGCATGATCTGGCGGAACGCCTCGCCAGCGGGTTCGATGCCCCGCAACTGGTCACGGCACTTGCCACCGGTGTGCTGGCCGCCTTCGCCGCCTTTCAATTGGCCTTGCCGGATCGCAGCCGGCTTTGGGCCCTTCTGCCGCTGCCCGCTGCCTTGGGCTGGCTTGCCACCATGGGCTGGGGCTGCTTGCGGGATTTTGTGAAAATCGGGCCGGAGGCCTTGCAAATCGGGGTGAGCCTGCCTTGTTTCAGCTTCATCCTGGGCCTTGGCATACCGCTCACCATGGTCATGCTTTGGCTGTCCCGCCATGGGGCCTGGTTCAGCCCCGGTCCCGTTGCTGCCTTGGGCGGCCTATCCGCCGCCGCGATGGCGAGCGTTGGCCTCAGCCTCATTCATCATTTGGATGCGGTGCTGATGGTGCTGATTTGGCATGGCCTATCGGTTCTGGTGGTGACCGCGATTGCGGCCAAGTTCGGCCCCGGGGTAATGCGGCTTGCGCGCTCAGGGGAATGAAACCAAATCGGTTTCGACCGGTCGCTGTGTGTTTCGTGTGAAGGACAGAAAGTTTTAGAGCATGCTCGCCTTTGAAACCATGATCAGGTTATCCGCCTCCATCGGCGTGCTCAGCATCATGCTGATCCTGCAGCATGCGTTTCCGCGTCGGGCGCAGCGGCTTGCCTGGCGGCGTTGGCCGAGTAATTTCGGGCTGGTGGTGATTTCCTCCCTGCTCGTGCGGCTGCTCATTCCAACCGCGGCGATTGGTGTAGCACTTTATGCCGAAGCCCAGGGCCTTGGGCTGCTGCGCTGGCTTGGCGTGAATGAGATTATCGGTGGCATCCTGGCGGTGCTGCTGCTGGATATGCTGATCTATTTTCAGCATCGTGTCTTTCACGCCCTGCCCATTCTGTGGCGGCTGCATCGCGTGCATCATGCGGATACGGAATTGGATGCTTCTTCGGGCTTGCGCTTTCACCCGATTGAGATCCTGCTTTCCATGGGCATCAAAATGGCGGCGGTGGTCGCGCTGGGTGCTCCTGCCGAAGCGGTGCTGGTGTTTGAAGTGCTGTTGAACGCGACCGCCATGTTCAATCATTCCAATGTTGCGCTGCCGCTATGGCTTGATCGCGTCTTGCGCTGGGTTCTGGTGACGCCGGATATGCACCGCGTGCATCATTCGGTGGTGCGCGCTGAAACCGACAGCAATTTCGGCTTCTGCCTTTCCGTTTGGGATCGGATTTTTGGCACGCATATCCCGGACCCCGCCGCCGGGCAGCTTGGCATGGTGATCGGCGTTGAGGAGTTCCGCGCTGATGAGGAACAGCGGCTGGATCGGCTGCTGACGCAGCCTTTCAGGCGCGGGGTTTGATTGGGTGTAGCGCGCCTGCTGGGCTGCTCGTTGCTGCCCTTCCCCAACAACAACTTCACTACGCCGTTTCAGTCTTCCGGACTTGTTGCGAATTACAACGAGGTTATGTTTTTAATGGTGAGGGCTAGGTTTCCAGAATAAAGAGACCGCACCATGAATTTACGGTGACCGCCGCCACAGTCGCAGCCAAATACCCACGAACAAAAAGTTTCCTCAATTTTCTTCGAGAAGAGGAGTTTCGGCATTCCAAGTTGATCTTACTGCGGCAAGGATGCACGAAGGAAGATATAGATATGCTATCGCGAAATAAGGAGCTGAGCCAACCGATCAGTGTCGTTATGCGTAACAATATAAAAAGGGGCACACAGCAGGGCGGCGATAGCTTGGGCGTGAGCACGTGAAAGCGCTTGGTGCCGTTCAAGAATGTGAAATGGATAAGCTGGACGATGGCGCAATGTGTCTCCTTCGCGGTTCGCGGCAATCCGCTTGGGCTCGGCTTCCAAATGTACCATGACTGAAACCCCTAGCGCCTTGAAAACTTCACTTGAGATTGTTGTTAGTTCTTCCCCATTATCAATAACGACATGACCATCCATAACGATCAGGTCAGCATTTGAATCACGTGTGAGTGCGAAGCCCTTGATCAAAAGGCGCTGATTTTCATCAAGGTCAGCATAGCGGATTGAGTCTCTAGAATCCGAAGCAGCCCCTCGCGCGGTAGCAATAAGGGTACCGCCTGTGATGTGTTGGAAGTCGATTTTCTTTGCGAGCTGGCGCAAGAAGGAGGTCTTTCCAACACCGGAGATACCGGTGAAAGCAACAATGAGCTGGTTCATACCTCAAACGCCAGATTTGCTCGCTTAACCAGTACAGCCGTCATTGCCTGGCTAAGGCTGTAGATTGACTGCTGGGGGTGGCCCCTGATCACACCCATAGTTCGAAGCTCGTCAAGCGACACCGCAGGCTCGATGTATGACACCAGCAGGTAGTTGATAACCTTGACCGGTCGCTCTTGCGATGCATTCCAGTTCTCCAACTGCTCCTCACTATAAACGGATCGTCCACCGGTCAGTTGCATTAGTTCTTTGGTTGATCGCGCGAGTGTCACGCTTTCTAGGACGCCAAGGGCGGTAATGGCTTGCGATGGGGGATTCTGGGATGCGCTCTTATAGAAAAACAGAAGAGATCCAGCGGGACCGAGCCTCGATTTGGCACGACATAGGTATACCTTTCGGATTGTGTTGCCGGGCCTTGTGATCGTCTCGGCGCGAGATGCATCACTAAAAAGGTCAGGCTGAACTGGGTGATAAAGGTCTGGGTAGAGCGTATCGTGATATGCCTCTTGGATCGGAATGCCGAAGCCAGCTGTATTGTCGCGAAGAACGAAGCGTGGATAGTGCTCTCGAGCAAGATCGAAGTCGCTTCTGCCATTTTGCGGAGACAGGGCCGCAGTGGAGAAGTGTCGTTCATAAATGTACTCGCCGTTGGCGTTGTGACCGGCAATCCCAAATCCGTAGAACTCCAAAAGCTGCATCAGAGCGACTTGGTCTTCATAGGTCGTAAGGTATGCAAGATCATACTTGTTGACCTGTGCGTACCAGAGAACTTGTTTCAGAAGCAGTTCACCGAGCTTTACCCCCCGGCTTTCCGGTGCAACCTTGAAAGTACAGATCTTGAGAATTTTAGCCGCTTTTGTGATCGCATCTGTATCCAAGGGCTCTTCGTCTTTACGAACGATCAATCCTACCAAACGGTCGCCATCATAAACCACCCAGCACGAGCGATGCTGCTTCACGCATTTTTCTCGCCACCAGGCATCGAACTCCGGATAACCTTCTCGAAGGCTATCAAAAAATGCGTCCCTGCTGTCAATCTCATGTGCCTCCACTTCCCCAACGTGGCGGATCGGCACTTGCCTCGGCTCGTAGGTCTGGACGAGTAATTCCGTAGCGTCACTGATGAACAGGACACGTCGGGCAAGGTCGGGAGAATGCTTCTGGGCACGCTGATGGAGGCCTTTGTCTTGAGTTACAAGAAAGTCTGCGGCACCATACTGAAGTGAGTGAAGAAGCATAGCGTCGACAACATCGTTAGGTTTATTCAGTGGCCCGAATGCAACTTCGAGATCGGACTGGCTCAACCCGCGCTGCTTCCTCAGCAGTCGATACTTTTCTATCTTGCTCAGCGAGATCTGGCGGCGCTTTGAGTCTGTATCACGGGCGATGTCATCCTTCGCCGCCTCATGAACGTAAACATCTACCTTATGAATTGCCGCGAGCGCGAGAAATCTAGCATAAGCCGCTTCGACTGTGTGATTATCTTCGAGCCCGATCAGGATGTTCGTATCAATGAGATACCCTTGATGGCTCATCTCGAAGTGCCTTTCTCAGGTTATGCTTGGCATAGAGAAAAGATTGAGGTGGTTCAAAGCCGAATTTCTCTCGAAGCTCATGAAGTGGTAGCGGGCGCGTGAAAGATTTTACTTCATCAAAGACGAGCGCGTAGCCATAATCCAATCCTTCGAAATACTTATCGAATAACGGCCGCTCAATAAATGCTGAGTTTTCAAACTCAGTCCAGATTTGTTCGACAGGAAGCTTGAGGACATCACGGATCGAAGCGGTACCAACTATCGCTTTCACTGGCGCGCTTGAATAAATGTAGGCCAAGACCCCATGCGGAGTTGTAAACGGAAAGCGGCGGCGCAATTCCACCGTCTTCTGGCCGGCAAGAATCTTTTCAGAGTAGGCCGGCTTGATAGACAACACCACGTCGCGTTGGGGCTTAAACGGCTCTTCAGCGAGAATTGGGAGCACGAGTTGGTCATCGTGCCCATGCTCGATATCGAAGGGCGCGCTCTGCAACCGCGCCGCAATCGGGGTATCAACTGGAAAATGCGCGTTCAGCCGCAGCGAAGCGCCAAGAGCCTTAACATAGCGTTCCACAGTACTGAGGAAAATCTCGCCGCCGTTCTCGATTTTGGAAATCGCGGCTTGCTGGACGTCCATGCGAGCGGCAACATGCTCTTGCGTTAGGCCCGCCAGAATCCGCAGCCTCCTGAGTTCGGCACCGACGCGTGCCGTACCTGTCCCGCTCTCGACGGCCTCTGCTTCGATAACTTGCTCGGTAACCTTGCCCATGTGTTTCCTCTCGACCTTCGATTCTTCTAAGCTAGGGCAGCATTCCATGCAAGGAATATTCTGCTGTCATATTTGTGGGCAGCCAGACACGAGGTAGAGAAACCCGAGTTAGACTGTCGGAGAGTAAATAAGTGATGGAATGAGTACCGCGACGAAGAAGAAAGCAATGAGACTCGCGTATTTTCCGGTGAAAAAGAATCTCAGCAAGCTGAACTTTAGCTGTTTTTTCGCAGTTGGCCGCCAGATGTTGGCTTCTCTCCGGGCGAGATACCGCAAACACCAAGGCGCTACCGTAGCTGTGAGATGCCTGCGTATCGCTAATTTGGGGCTTCAACTAATGTTAAGAAATTCGTGTCAGTCCCATATCGTTATTCTTGTGTAGGGCCATTTTAGGGTCAGAAAGAATGAACACGAATCGCACCAATAACTACCACACCAATCCCGCCGGCATCAGCTTCTCCCCACGCCGCGCCCGTTCCGCCGGGGGCAAGACATCGCAGGAAGGCCAGATGCCGCTGCCAAGCGCCGCCACATAACCCTCTGGCAGGCCCGCCGCACGCATGGCCGCTGCCGCCGCAGCATGGTCATACTCCAAGGGCAGGATTTCAACGCCAAGGCCCGCTTCGCCCGGCGTCAGCACGGCGAACCAAATGCGCGGCGTGCCATCATCGGCGGGCATGCCAATCGCCCCCGCATTGATCCAAACCCCCTGCCCCACCTGGCGCGCAAAGGGAATGCCGCAATGCCCCGCAATTACGCCATCGCATCCGGTGGCGGCGATTTCCGTCGCCAATTCTGCGGGCGTTGTGGAGGCGAAAATGAAGCGGCTGATATCGCTTGCCCCGCCATGCAGCACGGCAAGCCGCCGCCCATCCGGCAGCCTGACCATCAGCCGATGCGGCAAGCCCGCCATCCAGGCGCGATGCGCCGCCGTCACCTGCCGATCGGCATGCGCATACCAGGCGCGGGAGAGCAAATCGCACGCCGTCCCCTCCTCAAACCCGCAGCCGCAATCAAGCGCGCCGGCTGCCAGATTTTCCTCGCAATTGCCGGCAATTACCCAAATGCCGCTCGCCGTGATCAAGTCACAACAGGCGGCCGCATCGGCGCCATAGGCAACAACATCGCCGGTGCAGATCACACGCTCTGCCGAAATGCCGCGCCGCACCGCTTCGTCCAAAATGGCGCGCGTTGCCTGCAGGTTTGAATAGGGGCCGCCAAAGACCAGCAGCGGACCATCCGCGACCAGTTCCGTCAAAGCTGTCTGAGACATCCATCCTCCAGGCAAAGCAATCGGTCGGCAAAGCGCGCGGCCAAATCATGTTGATGCAGCGATACCAGCACCGCGAGGCGATCCCGGCGCGCGAGGTCCTGCAATAGGCTCAGCACGTCCTCTGCCAGCGCAGGGTCCAGGCTTGCCACGGGTTCATCCGCCAAAAGAATACGGGATTGCTGGTGCAGTGCGCGGGCAATGGCGACACGCTGGCGTTGCCCACCGGAAAGCCGATCCGCCCGCCGCCCCCCAAGCCCAGCGAGGCCAACCCGCGCCAGGCTAGCCTCAGCCAGGGCCATTTCCGCCCTCGGCCAAAGCCGCAGCGCCGCGCGCCAGAAACCCATGCGCCCAAGCCCGCCCACCAGCACATTATCACGCGCGGTCAGGCGGCTTGCCAGCGCGTGTTGCTGGAACACCAGCGCGGGCTGGCCTTGCGACTCACGCTTGCCGGAGGACGGCAAAAGCCCCGCCATGGCGCGCAGCAGCGTGGTCTTGCCCGCCCCTGAAGGGCCGATCAGCGCCACCATCTCCCCCGCCGCCACGCCGAGCGAGACATCCCGCAGCACCACGCGCCCACCAAGCGAAGCGCCAAGCCCTTGCACTGATATCGCCAGCATCACAGCAACCTGGCGCGCAAGGCTGCGGAAAGCCGGTCAGCCGTCAGGGTCATGGCGACGATCAGCGCCAGAATCGCCAGCACGCGGCTGAAATCCAGCAAATCCACCGCGTTTTTCAGCTCCTGCCCAATGCCGCCGGCGCCCACCAGACCAAGCACGGTGGAAGCACGGATATTGAATTCCCAGACATACAGCGCCGCCGAGGCGGTTTGCGGCAATGTCTCCGGCAGCAGGATCACAGCGGCTGCCTGGGCGCGGCCTGCGCCGGCGCTGCGCGCGGCTTCCATGGGTGCGGGATCGGCGGCCTCCAGCGCTTCCGACCAAAGCTTGCCCAGGCTGCCGGCGGAATGCAGCGCCACGCCAAGCATGCCGGCAAAGGGGCCAAGCCCGACGGCGGCGACAAAAATCAGCGCAAAGACAAAGCCATCAATGCCGCGCAAGGCATCCAGCAAGGTGCGGATCGGGTGATACAGCACCGGGTAGGGATTGGCGGGCTTGGCTGCCATCAGCGCCAGGGGCAGCGCCAAAACCCCCGCCAGAGTGGTGCCCAGGGTCGCGAGGGCCAGCGTTTCCGCCGCGCGCGCCGCCAGGTCTCCAAAGCCCGAAAAATCAGGCGGGAAGCCGCCCGCAATCCAGCCGGCAAGCCGGGGCAGTCCAGCCCAAAGCCGGCCCAGATCGGGCTGCACCACCCAGATACAGGCCGCCTGAACCGCAATGAACCCAATGATCCAGGCAGCCCGCCGCATCAGGCAGTGGACAGCCGCCCGAGTGCGCGGCCTGCGGCTTCGATCGGCGCATAAGTTTCCGGCGTTGCCGCCACCCACCCGGTGTAATTGGGCGGCATGATCTGACCGGCCTCGGCTTCCGTGATGGCCAGTGCTGCCTGGGTGATGGCGGCTTTGAGGCCAGGATCAAAATCGCGCCGCACGGCCAGGGCATCATTCGGCAAGGGATCGCTGCGCCAGACCACCTTGACCTGATCCTGCCTGACACGCCCGGCGGCGATCATGGCGGCCAGGTTGCGGTCGAAATCGGTGGCGAGGTCCACCTGGCCCGAGGCGACGGAAATCACATTCGCCGCATGGCTTGCCCCGTCGCGGTAACGGAAGAAGCTGCGCGGGTCTATGCCACGGGTCATGAACCAGTGATGCGGGATCAGCCAGCCGCTGGTGGAACCGGCATCGGCGAATGAAATGCTGCGCCCCTGCGCATCTTCCGGAAAGCGGGTGATCGGCAGATCAGGCCGCGCGATCATGATGGCGTGATAGGTGGGCCGGCCCTGATAGAGCACCGTCGCCACAGCTTCCGCCCCGGCGCGGGCGCGCGCCAGCACAAAGCCCCAAGGCCCCATCCAGGCGCAATCCGCCTGCCCGCTGCCCAGCGCCACCGCAATGCCGGCCCAATCGGTGGTGACGGCCAATTCATGCGGGCGGCCAAGCGCCTGTGCCAAATGGGCGAAAAATGGCGCAAAGGCGCGGCGCGTATCGCCCGCTGTTGGCTGAAAAGGGCCAACCGCAAAGCGCAAGGGGGTCGTTTGCGCCAGGGCAGGCGCGGCAAGCGCGGCCAAAGGCAGCGCCATCAGGGAACGACGTTTCATCATGGGGTGTTCCTTGGCTACCGAGAGCAGGCCGCACCGCCAAGCACGCAGAAGCGCGCACAATGCGGATGGTTCAGGGCAACCGGCTGCGCTGCCTCGGCCAGGGTGGCGCCAAGCTCAAAGCGCTCATCATAAGGCAGCAGCGTGCAGGCAATCACGGCGGGACGCTCCGCCCCCTTGCGCTTCACCACCATGCGGGCGGAAGCGCACATGACGCTATCGGGCGATTTATGCAGAATGCCCCAGCAGGCTTCGGTGATTTCCGGCACATCGGCCTTGGCGTCCATTTCGGGAAAAAGCATCAGCGCCACGGGGTCTGCCGCATCTATCGGAATGCCGTATTCGGCGAAAAGCGCGGCATAGCCTTGGCGCATGGCGGCTTCCTGGCCCTGGCCGAAGCCAAGCCTGCCGGCGACATGCACGGTGAAGCCCTCACGCACCAGCCAACCGAGCCCTTCCAGGGTTTTGGCAAAACTGCCCGCGCCGCGTTCCATATCGTGAAAGCTTGGGGCGTAGTGATCCAGGCTGACGCGCAGGGTCAGGCGATCCGTGCCGAAGCGGTCCCGCAGCCGCAATAGCCCATCGGCATAGCGCCGCATGGGCTGCATGGCATTGGTCAGCACCAGGGCGGAAAGCCCGGGCCGGGCGAGTGTATCCGCCAGCATGTCAAGCAAGCCTGGATTCATGAAAGGCTCGCCACCCGTGAAGCCGATCTGCTGCAGCGGCTCGCCAAGGGCAGCGGCCTCATTCAGATAGGCCGTCACTTCCTGCGGCGAGATATAGACAAGCGCATCATTGCGCGGGCTGCTTTCGATATAGCAATTGGCGCAGGTGATGTTGCAGAGCGTCCCGGTATTGATCCAAAGCGTCTGCAAGCCCTTGAGCGCGACGGTGGCGCGGCGTTCGCCCTTGGCGGTCACGAAAGGGTCCTGGAACTTGGCCAGGCTGCGGGGCGGAAGGCTGATGACGGACAAGAGTTTCATCCTTTCGAAGCAGGGCGCTTTAATTGGTTCTTTACGCTCCTTGTTTCCCAAAGGTTACGGGCCATGGGCGGATTTCGCTCAGGTGTTTCGCCGGGTGGGGCGCGCCAGCGCCTCCGCTGCGATGACCCAGAGGATTTTCCACCCCGCCTTGATCGTGCCCATCAGGGTTCCCGATATCTTGGAATGGCCAATGCGGCGCCGATAGCCCACCGGCACTTCCCGCACGCGAAGGCCAAGGCGCGCGGCGCGCACCTGCATCTCAACGGTCCAGCCCCAGGTTTCATCGCGCATTTGAAGCCGATCCAGTGCTGCCCGGCTGATCACACGAAAGGGGCCAAGATCCGTATAGCCTATGCCCCAAATCAGGCGGATCAGCCGGCAGGCCAGCGCATTGCCAAAGCGCTGCTGCGGCGTCAGCGCGCCCGGTTCGACATCAAGGCTGCGCGCGCCAATCACCAGTTCCGCCCCGTCTTCGATGAGGGGTGCGAGCAGCCGCGGCAAATCCTCGGGCCTGTCCGAGGCATCGGCATCCATGAACAGGACCGTATCCACCGCAGGGGATAGCGCGGCGATGCCTGCAAGGCAGGCCCGGCCATAGCCGCGGCGGGGTTCGGAGACCACGCGCGCCCCCATGCCTGCTGCAATTTCCGGCGTGCCATCGGTGCTGGCGGTATCCACCACAATCACCTCAGCGACCTTTGGCAAGATAGCGCTGAGAACCTTGGGCAGCGCCGCGGCCTCATTCCTGGTGGGCATGATGACGCCGATGATGGGCGGGGCTGTGGGCTTCATGGGTTGGCGCGCCGCCGGATCAGGTTTTGGCCGAGCATCATCAGCACCCCCGCAAGATGAATAGCCGCGATGCCCTGCGTGAAAACCGAGCTCAGCACGGGGCCGTTGAAGGCAAAGAACAAATAGTAAAGCGGCAATAGCACCGCCGGCAGCAGCAAGGCCCGGCATCGCAAAACCGCGGCAAAGGGCAGGAACCACACCGCATACCAAGGGAATTGCGCCGGTGAGAGGTAGAAGGTCGCCGCCGCAATCACCAGCACACCGCGCAAAAGCGCGCCGCCATTTGTGGGCGCGCGCCAGGCCATGGCGAGGGCAATTGCGGCGCCCGCGAAGCCAAGCAGCGGGCGCAGTGTCGCGCCGGATTCTTCGCCCAGGATCGCCTCGGCCCAGGCCATGGGTGCGTTATTGACGGACCAGAAACGCGCATAGGCGTTCAAACCCGCATCCGGCGCGGCGATTGTCGCCAGCAATGGCGCGAGAACCAGCAAGGTTGTCGCACCAAACGCGATCAAGGCGCCAAGCCAGGTGCTGCGCGGCAGCCAGCGCCCGAAAAGCGGCGCCAGCAGCACAGGCCAAAGCTTCACGCCGGCGGCAAGGCCGAGCAAAACCCCAACGGCAATGCCCTTGCCGCGCAGCGTCAACAGCACCGCGCCCAACAGCAGCGGCGGCAAAAGCGCATCCACATGCGCTGCATTGGTCAGTACAAGCGGCAGCAGCGGGCAGCACCACCAGATCGCCACCCGCATGATCGGAAGCCCCGCTTGGTGCAGCACAGCAGCCATCAGCGGCAAGGTGACAAGCTCCGCGCCCAGGATCACAAGCCGAAGGCCCGCGACATCCCAGGGCATGATCCAATGCGCCAGCAGAAAGGCGGCCTGGGCTGTGGCGGGGTAGATGCTGCGGAGCTCGGTAAAGGGAAGCCTATCCAGCAGCGCTGCCCCGGCCGCGCCAAGTTCAGGCGGCAGGCCCGCCGCCGGGGGCGCAGCCCAGGGAGAGATCCCATGCGCGGCCAGCGCCCCATCCCAAAGATAACGCAGCGCATCCGTATCGAGCACAAGCGGTGTGGTGAACCAGGGCAGGCGGATCGCCAGGCCAAAGGCGAAAACCCCAAGCAGCACCAGCGGGCGCATCGGCAGGCGTTCCAGCGGGCCAAGCGCGGTAATCCAGGCGGCGCCGCCAAGTACGGCAAGCGCGACGTAGAGGAATATCGGCAGCGGCTGCGCGGTGAGCTCATTGGCCAGGGAGGGCGCAAGGGCCAGCATGGCCAATTGCGTGAGCGCGATGATCGCTGCTGAGCTAGCCAATGGCGCGCCCCTGCCCGGCGCCAAGTCACTACCCATGCGCGTAACCTGAAGCCTGGTTGCGGCGAAAATGTTGAAGCGCCATCAAAGCCGGGATATCGCAATGGAAATGTTCAAGCCCCCGCTGCCAAATCGCCGCCTTGTTGTGGGCATGGTGGGCGCCACCATCCTGGGCGGCGCTGGCATGGCCATGGCATGGCCTTGGCGTCGCGGCCTGCCCGATCCCACCGATCCGCGCACCACGCTGCAAGCGGTTGAAGATGCTATTGCGCGACTGCTGCCGGAACCGGAGATGACAACAACGGCCTTGGCGGCACGGCTGGCTGCGGGTGAGCGCATCATATTGTTCGACACGCGCGAGCCTGATGAATACGCGCAAAGCCACCTTCCGGGCGCGCTGCGCGTTGCACCGGATGCGCCCGCCAGCGCGATATTGGCCCAATACCGCGCGCTGATGGCTGATGCGACCGTGGTTGTTTATTGCTCGGTCGGGTGGCGTTCGGGTCTGGTGGTGCAGGCCATCCGGCGCGCTGCGAATGATGCGCCGGCCAAGGCGGTCTTCAATCTGCGCGGCGGCATCTTCCGCTGGCATGCCGAAGGGCGCCCCTTGGAATTCGGGCCCGGCGCTTCGGGCGTGCATCCCTTCAGCCGTGATTGGGGACATTTGCTCAAGCGCCTTGGCTAGCGTGACGTTATGAGAAATTTCAGGCGAACACGCAGCGCGCGCGTGGCGCATTGATCAGGTGCCCGCCGGCGCATTGTTCAAGGCCCAATCATAGGCATCCTCGGCAATGCTCGTAGCTCCGGCAAGGCGCTGGCGAAGCGGCGGGGCGGCGAATTGCCGGAGATGCGCAATGACCCCAGCCTCATCGCCACCGAAATCCTCGCGAAACCAGGTATAGATTGAGGACACACGCAAGCGCCCATCCGGCAGAACGGTCACGCCGCGCGGATGATTGACATAGGCGGCGGCAGCGGCATTCAGCTCGGCTTCCAGCGTCGCGGCGCGCCAGACCCGCGGCCAGAGATTGGGGCAGCCGATGGAGGCGCAGTTGACAGCGTAATGCACGCGCGGATCGCGAAAGTAGGGTCGCATCGTGCCGTGTTCGATATCGTCAAGCGACATGCGCTTGCCTTCCACGGTCACAAGCCGCGTCCGCCAAGGGCCGATATAGCCCTTTGGGTCAAAGGGCACGCCTGATGAGCGGATGTCGCGAATGGACCGCACCGGGTGGCGTTCCAGCACGACCTTGAGCGTCAGCGCATTATAGAGATTGGCCCAATAGGCAAAGGCTTCAGGCCGCGCCATGCTGGAAGGGCTGCGCGTTGCAGCCTCAGTGATCCAGGCATCAAGCGCGCGCATATCCTCGGCTGAAGCCTTCAGCGCGGCGTAGCGCACGCGCGTCACGCCATCGGGTGGTTCAATGACATAGCGCGCCAACAAGGCACCAAGGCTCACGTCAGGATTGGCAGCGGCGCGGCGGAGCGGCAGCGCGGCAATGGCAAGCGCGCCGAGCGCGCGACGGGTTGGCATGATCGCTCTCCTAGGACTTCGCAAATCGTGCCTTGAGCGGAATGGCAGCGAGTGACAGCAAGGCAAGCCCGATCAGGGCGCCCAGTATTTCAGGCGTCAGCACGGAACCGACATCAAAATCGCCGCCCTGCGCCAGCACATCGCCAAGCCCGGCGCCGGCCAGGCTGAACACCGCCGTGCCCGGCAGAATGCCAATCGCCGTGGTGATGATGTAGATCGGCAGGCGCACACCAACAAAGGCCGGCACCAGATTGACCAGAAAAAAGGGGAACAGCGGCACAAGACGCAGCACCAGCAGATAGGAAGCGGCATTGCGGCGAATTCCCTCGCCCAGGGCACGCGCCTTGGGGCCCATGCGATCCAACGCATCAGCGCCGAAAATGCGTTGGGCGAACAGGAAAATCAACGTGGCGCCAATGGTGGCGCCAAAGACCGTCAGCGCTGTGCCCAGGATGGCGCCAAACAGAAACCCGCCGGACAGCGTAATGAAGACGGCGCCGGGCACTGAGAAAGCGACCGCCACCACATAAAGCAAAACATAGGCGCCGGCAGCGAGCAGCAGATTGGCCGCAACGAACGCCGCCAACGCTTCCCGATGCCGCGCCAAAGTTTCCAGCGACAGCTGATCCGAAAGCCCGGTGGCCCGCAGCATGATCAGAATCGCCACAACGGCAAGCGCCACCCAAAGCCGCCGGTCGCGGAGCAGATGCTTGAGTTTCACGGTGCCTTCCCCGTCACGGCAACCAGCGCTGCAGCAGCCCAACCAGGCGCCGCGTGCGCGCGCTGAAAAGGCTCGGCGTGTAAAAACTGCCGGCAGCGCGCTTGGAAATCTCCGACATGGTCGGATAGGGAGCGATCATCGAAGCAATGGCGCCGATTTTCATTTTCTGCTGAATGGCAAGGCCCCAAACGCCGATCATCTCCCCGGCGCGCGGGGCGAGAATCGTGGCCCCCAGAACGCGCCCGCGCGGCCCCAGGATGATTTTTGCAAGCCCTTCGGTTGCGCGTTCCGCCTGGGCGCGGTCATTGCCGGCAAGCGGTTGCAGCAATGTCGAGACATCATGCCCAGCCTCCCGCGCGGCTGCTTCCGTCAGGCCGACATGCGCGAGTTCTGGGTCAGCATAGGTCACCCAGGGCAGCGCGGCATAATCAACCTTCGCCGGCAGGCCAAAGAGCGCATTCCGAATGACAATGCCCGCGTGATAGCCGGCGATATGGGTGAATTGCGGGCCGCCCGAGACATCGCCTATCGCAAAGACGCGCCGATTGCTGCTGCGCAGGCGTTGATCAACCGTGATGCCGCGCGGCGTCACTGCAATGCCGGCGGCTTCAAGCCCAAGCCCGGCGGTATTCGGTTTGCGCCCGGCCGCCACCAGCAGATGCGACCCTTGCACCAGCACGGTGCCCGCATTGCCACGCAATTCCAGTTCAACCCCTGTGCCAGCGTTGCGCGCCGCCACTACTTCAATACCCTCATGCAGGGTGATGCCTTCGCGGATCAGGGTATCGCGCAGGATTGTCACGGCCTCGGGCTCATCACGGGGCAGGATGGCAGCGCGTTCAACCAAGGTGACGCGGGCGCCAAGGCGGCGAAAGGCTTGCGCCATTTCAATCCCGATGGGTCCCCCGCCCAGGACCAGCAAATGGTCCGGTTTTTCTGTCAGGCCGAAGATGGTTTCATTGGTGAGATAAGGGATATCGCCAAGCCCAGGCACGGGCGGAATGGCGGCGGTAGACCCCGTTGCCACGACAAACCGGCGCGCCCGGATGCGATGGCTGCCGGCCTGGACTTCAGCCGGCCCCGAGAAGCTTGCTTGCGCCTGGATCACCGTGACGCCAAGGCTTTCAAAGCGTTCCACACTGTCATGCGGGGCGATGGCGGCGATCACGCCATGCACATGCTGATGGACCTTGGCGAAATCCACCACGGGTTCATGGTTGGAGATGCCGAACTGGCCAGAATCGCGCTGGGCATGCGCAGCATGCGCCGCGGCCAACAGCGCCTTGGAGGGCACGCAGCCGGTATTGAGGCAATCACCGCCCATCAGGTGTTTTTCAATCAGCACAACAGAAGCGCCCATCTGCACGGCGCCGGCTGCCACGGAAAGCCCACCCGATCCCGCACCGATAATGCAAAGATCCGCGTGCAGAATGCCATCGCGCAGCACCGGGCGGCGCGCGGCAATTCCAGAGGATGGCGATGCAGCAGTCACGCGATTGAACCTTTCTGAGTTGAAACGCCTTTCGCTGGGAGGTGCCAGAAGGTTACGTTCAGCCCAGGCCTGCTTGTTGCGAGGGCGGTATTTCCGCCGCCGTCCAAGCCGCCAGCAAGGCGCGCGTATACCGCGCTGGACCACCTTGTACCACCGCATCAGGGAAGGGGGACTGCCCGTCAAATTCAGCCTTCAGACGCTGAAAATCCTCCGCCTCATCCACATCATACCATTTATGCAGCACATGCACCGGCAGGCCCATTTGCGCTGCACGTGCGCAGGTGGTGGAGAAGACCGCCGGTGTGCTCCAGGCCATGTTACGGAATAATGTCGGATGAAAGCCCTTCAGCCCAATGAGATTATAGCCGCCATCCAGCGAAGGGCCGAGGACGACGCGATCACCATCGGGGCGCAGCGCAGTGATGGCTTCTTCGATCAGAACACCAGGCAGGCTAGGGCTGTCGCTATTCACGAAAACAACGCTGTTATGCCCCGCCTGGAGCAGCACCTTCAAACTTGCTTCCAGCACCTGCCCAACATCATCGGCCTCGCGCGGGATTAGCTGCCAATCAGAGGTGAGAAGTTCGCGCAGCACTGCCTCGGTGCCGGCGGGGCTGAATAGCGCGTAGCATTGCCGGGAGAGCGTTGCGGGTAAAGCCGCCAAGGTTTCTGCAACATCACGGATGAAACAGGCGGAGAGCTGGGCTGTTCGACTCTGGCCAAGCAATGGCCAAAGCCGCGACTTGCCGCGCCCGATGGCGGGGGTTTTGCAGACAAGCGCGATGGCAATTTTTGGCGTCATTATTCCAGGAAACCTAGAACAAGCTCCTTATACGCCGAAAGGGCTGCTAAGGTTACGCATCAAGAAACGGGTTAGATCTGCCGCGCCTTGGCCGCGCGGGCTCATTTGATCTTCCTGCAGGCCTGTAGCGCCGACCTGAACCCGATCGAGCAACTCTTCGCCAAGCTCAAGCACCTGATGCGCGCCGTACAGTCAGGCACCGTGGAAGGAACCTGGCAAAAGGCCGGAGCGCTGAGGAGCATCAATGCGCTTGCTGAGACCATGAACGGGCTTTACAAAACCGAGGTCATTCACCGGCGCGAGCCGTGGCGCAGCTTCAAGGCCGTGGAATTCGCCACCTTGGAATGGGTAGATTGGTTCAATAAGGGACGCTTGCTGGCGCCAATCGGCTATATTCCGCCATCGGAAACCGAAGAACGCACCTATGCCTTACTGGATGAACCAGCCGTGGCAGCTTAACTTAAGCAAAGCAGCCTTCGGCAAAGCCGGGGCGGTTCATTCAAAAAGTCAAAAATGGTATCCAAGGGCGGCTTGACGACAACCGATACCGACACGCCAATTGCCAATTTTCACGCGATGGCATCTATCGCCTGCGCCAGCCTGACATCGCGCGCGGAAAGCCCGCCCGCGTCATGGGTGGAAAGCGTAATTTCCACCCGGTTCCAGACATTGAACCATTCCGGGTGATGGTCCTGCGCTTCGGCCAATAATGCCACGCGCGCCATAAAACCCCAGGCTTCGGAAAAATCCTTGAAGCGGAAGCTGCGCGTAATGGCATCACGGCCTTCCACCAGCTTCCATTCTGGCAGCGCTGCCGCCAGGCCCGCCCGTTCCGTGGTGGTGAGTTTCTCCACCATGGCGTCAGATCATCGCCATGCCGCCATTGACATGCAGGGTCTGGCCAGTGACCCAGCCGGCCTCATTGCTCGCCAAATACACCACGGCGGCGGCGATATCCTCGGGCGAGCCCATGCGCTGGGTCGGGATGCGCGCGAGCAGGGCTGTTTTCTGCGCGTCATTCAGCGCATCCGTCATGGCGGTCTTCACAAAACCCGGGGCCACCACATTCACCGTGACACCGCGCGTTGCCACTTCCTGCGCCAAGGATTTGGACATGCCAATCAGGCCCGCCTTGGCGGCAGCGTAATTCGCCTGGCCGGCATTGCCGGTGACACCCACAATGGACGCGATGGAAATGATCCGCCCCTGGCGCTTTTTCATCATGCCGCGCAACGCGGCACGCGCCAGGCGAAACGGCGCGGTCAAATCCACTTCCAGCACCGCATTCCAATCCGCATCACCCATGCGGAGCGCCAGCATATCGCGCGTGAAGCCAGCATTATTCACCAGAATATCCAAAGAATCGGCCTCGGCTTCGATCTTTTCCACAAGCTTCGCCGGCGCTTCCGGGTCCGCCAGATCGGCAGGCGCCACGATTACGCGGGACCCAAGCTCGGCGGCCAATGCCTCCAATTCCGCGGCGCGGCGGCCCGTGATGGCAACGGTCGCGCCCTGGGCGTGCAGCGCACGGGCCACGCCCGCGCCAATGCCGCCCGTGGCACCGGTGACAAGCGCGGTCTTGCCGGTCAGATCAAACATCGGACATCCCCTCAGAGCGTTTTCAGGAAGGCTTCAAGTTCGGCCGGATTGCCGATGGCAAGCGCGGTGGCTTCCGGCGCATTGCGCTTCATGAGGCCAGTCAGCACCTTGCCAGCACCGACCTCAATGAAATTGGTGCAGCCCATGGCGGCCATGGCGGCGACGCATTCGCGCCAGCGCACTGTGCCGGTGACTTGCCGCACGAGCAGATCGCGGATTTCAGCGGGATCGGTCGCCTTGGCTGCGGTCACATTCGCCACCACCGGCACGGCGGGCGCCTGCATGGTGGCCTTGCCCAGCGCTTCCGCCATGGCGTCGGCTGCGGGCGCCATCAGGGCACAATGGAAGGGCGCCGAGACTGGCAGCAGCATGGCGCGCTTCACGCCCTTTTCCTTGGCGATTTCAATGGCGCGCTCCACCGCGGCCTTGGCGCCGGAAATCACCACCTGACCGCCGCCATTGTCATTGGCCGCTTCCACCACCTCAGCCTTGCCCGTCTCAGGGTTGGTGGCGGCGGCGGCGCAAATCTCCTGCGCGAGGTCAATCTCCGCGCCCAAAAGTGCCGCCATGGCGCCGGTGCCGGGTGGCGTCGCCTTCTGCATCGCCTCACCCCGCAAGCGCAAAAGCTTGGCGGCGGTTGCGACATCAAAGGCGCCGGCAGCCGTCAGCGCGCTATATTCGCCGAGCGAATGGCCCGCTACCAGCGCCACACGCGCGGCCAGCCCAAAACCGCCTTCGGCTTCCAGGGCGCGCACCACCGCCAAGGAATGCGCCATCAGCGCCGGCTGGGCATTGGCGGTCAGGGTCAATTCCTCCTGCGGGCCTTCCCACATCAGCTTGCTCAGCTTGTGGTTCAGCGCGTCATCCACTTCCTGAAAGACGTGGCGGGCAGAAGGAAAGGCATCGGCCAGGTCGCGGCCCATGCCGACAGCCTGGCTCCCTTGGCCGGGAAAGACGAAGGCGAAGGCCATGTTCAGAATTCCGTGATTGTTAAAGGTCAGGCCGCGCGAATGGCCGCGCGGCCCCGGCTTGTCAACCGCGTCAATTCATCTGGATATTGGCTTCGCGCACCACCTGCTTCCAGCGGGCGAGCTCCGCCGAAATCGTGGCCCCCAATTCCTGGGGGGAGGATGCGTCAATGGTGAAGCCGGCTGCCGTCAGGCGCTGCGTGGTCTCGGGCGCGCGCAGCGCTGCGACAATCACCTCATGCAGCCGGGCGATGGCCGGCAGAGGGGTGCCCGCTGGCGCCAGAAAGGCCGACCAGGATGCAGAAAGCACATCCGGCAGGCCGGCTTCGGGCATGGTGGGCACATCCGGCAGGCCGGAAAAGCGCTTGGTGCCGGTAATCGCAATGGCGCGGAGTGCGCCCGAGACCACATGCGGGCGTGCCGTCGCGGCATTCAGGATGCTCGCCTGGACCTGCCCCTGGATCATGGCAGTCACGGCGGGCGCGCCGCCGGGGAAGGGCACATGCGTCGCCTCAGTCCCCGTGCGCTTCAGGAATAGCTCCATGCCCAATTGCTCGGTGGAGCCGACCCCGCCCGAGGAATAGGCCGCCCGGCCCCCTTCGCGCTTCAGCCAGGCGACAACCTCGGCCACATTGGTCGCGGGCACATCCTTGTTCACGACCAGCATATTGGGCACCGACATGGCCAGGCTGACCGGGGCGAAATCCTTTTCAGGATCATAGCCGGGGCGGGTCATGACGGCAGGGTTGATGGTCATGGTGCCGCTGGCGGCCACAATCAGCGTATGGCCATCGGCGGCTTGGGCGGCGACATGGCGGGCGGCGATGGCGCCCGTGGCGCCGGGGCGGTTTTCCACCACCACATTCTGGCCAAGGGCTGCCTGGATGGCGGGGGCGACCAGCCGCGCCACCAGATCATTCGGCCCGCCAGGGGCAAAGGGCACCACCAGCACCAACGGGCGGCTTGGCGCCCAGGCGCCTTGCGCGCGGGCTTGGGTGGCGAGCAACGCCAAGGGCAGGCCCATCAGCAAGCGGCGGTTCAACATGATGCATCTCCCCTAATTTTCTTGGGCCTTCTAAGCATAAAGCGGCGGGGCGCGACAGCCAGGGCTTGATCCCCCACCCCGCTTTGTGCTTTACGCCCCGCTCCCCTGCCGGGCGCAAGGCAAGCGCGCGGCTATGCCCCTATGTGCGCCCCATCCCGGGGCCAGGGCTGAGCCAGCCAAAGGGAGATCACATGCCGCTATACGAATGCGTGTTCATCGCACGCAATGATATCACGCAACAGCAGGTTGAAGCCATTGCCGACCAGGTCGCCGCGACCTTGGCCGAAGGCGGTGGCGAAGTGCGCAAGCGCGAATATTGGGGCCTGCGCAGCCTTGCTTATCGCATCAAGAAGAATCGCAAGGGGCATTACATGCTTCTTGGCCTTGATACGCCCCCTGCCGCCTTGAATGAAGCCGAACGTCAGCTTGGCCTTAATGAAGACGTGCTGCGCATGCTGACCGTGCGCGTGGAAGCGATTGATGAGGCGCCTTCCGCTGTCATGTCCAAGCGTGGCGGTGGTGAAGAACGCGATCGGGAAAAGAGCTTCCGTGGCCCGCGCCCGGCTGGCCGCTTTGGTTCCGGCCGTGGTGGCCGCGGTGATGACCGCGAGGAATTCCGCGCCCGTGGCCGCGACGAAATGGAAATGCCCATGGGGATGGAGGAATAAGCCATGTCTGACAATGCAGATCTGATCCCCGCCGCCCGCCGCCCCGCTGTGGGCGCCCGCCGGCCGTTTCATCGTCGTCGCAAATCCTGCCCCTTCAGCGGGAATGGCGCGCCGAAGATTGATTATAAGGATGTGCGGCTCCTGTCCCGCTTCCTGTCCGAGCGCGGCAAGATCGTGCCGGCGCGCATCACCTCGGTTTCGGCGAAGAAGCAGCGCGAATTGGCCATTGCCATCAAGCGCGCGCGCTTCCTGGCGCTGCTGCCTTACGTGATTGCGGATTAGGCAGCGCGTTACGGCGAAAGGGCATGGGACCAGCCATGGCGATCAGGCGCGGCCTGTTGGATGACCCGCGTTGGCTCGCGGCGGCGATTGGTGGGATTGGTTCCGCCATTGCCGCGCTATGGGCCATGCGCGGGTTGCCGCTGGGCTTTGCCGCTTTCTGGCTGACATCCTTGCCAATCTTCGCCGCCGGGCTTGGCTTTGGCAGCCTTGCTGCCTTTGGCGCGCTTTGTGTCGGCACCGTGATGGTGCTGATGCTGGCAAGCGAATGGCCGGCGCTGATTTATCTGCTGGGCTTCGCACTTCCTGCGCTGCTGATGGTGGCAACGGGGCTGCGCGGTGGCCGGCTGGATGCCTCTGCCCCCTTGGCGCTGACCGGCATTTGGCCGGCGCTGGTGATCCTATTGGTGGCGATGCTGCTGGCGGGGTCTCCCGGTGGGTTTGATGGGGCCTTGATTGGTTCAGTCAACCAAGGCCTGGCCCGCATGGGCATTGCCGATGCCGGCATGCCGGTGGAGCAATTGGCGCGCATCATGGCGCCCGCCATGGCGGGGTGGATGGTGGCGGCGCTGATCCTTTGCGGGATTGGCGCGCAATCGGCGCTGGCACGGCGCGGCATGGCTTTGGCCGCAAACCCGCGCTGGAGCGAAGCCCGCTTGCCGATCTGGTACGGGTTTTTGCCATCCGGGGCGGCGCTGATCTGGCTGAGCGGCATGGGCGGCGATAGCAGCCTGCCTTTCGCGCTTTTTGTGGTGTTGCTGCTGCCCTTTTTTCTGCTGGGGCTTGCCGCGGTGCATCGGCGTTCTGCCGGCCGCACCGCCCGGCCCTTTATGCTTGGCGTCTTCTACGCCGGGCTTGTGATCTTGAGCGTGCCGGCCGCAATCGCGGTGACGGCCTTCGGCATTTTCGAACAATGGGGGCGGCGCAACCAGCCGCCCGGAGGCATGACATGATTGACCTGATCCTGATGCAGCGCGTGGACAAGCTTGGCCAAATGGGTGAGCGCGTGAAGGTGCGCCCTGGCTATGCGCGCAATTACTTGCTGCCCACCGGCAAGGCGATCCGCGCCAGCAAATCCAACCTGGAACGGTTTGAGCGCGAACGCGCCCAGCTTGAAGCGGATAACATCAAGCGCCGTGGTGAGGCTGAGCGTGTGGCCGAACGCGTGGCCGGGCTTTCCGTGATCATCATCCGCCAGGCGGGTGAAAGCGGCAGCCTTTATGGTTCCGTGGTGGCGCGCGATATCGCCATTGCCTGCACCGAAGGCGGCCTGACCGTCACGCGTGAACAAGTGCTGCTGGGTGAACCCATCAAGGCCGTTGGCGTCAGCACCGTGCAGGTGGAACTCCACCCCGAAGTGCGGATCCCGGTGGTGGTGAATGTGGCGCGTAGCCGCGAAGAAGCTGAAAAGCAGGCGCGTGGCGAAAGCGCGGCCGCTGCTGCACAGGCCGAAAGCCTGGAAGCTGAATTGGCCGCCGAAATGGCTGCGACGGAAGAAGCTGGCTGAGATTGGCTCAGGGTTGCGGGGGCTCGGCCACCGCAACCCTTCCAGTGAAAGCGAGTGCAACCTTCGTCAGGCAAGGTTGCGCTTCACCTTCATTCAGGGCGCAATTTGTAAGTACCTGCCTGATCGCATGTGCCGAACAGCAAGGTATCACCATCTGGCTTGAATCTGCGCCGGCCCCCTACGCAACGATGCTGGCCGCCAAGTTCTGGCCAGCACCAATTCTTGATTTGCAAAAGGGTGTGATCCGAAGGGATGGGTCACGCCCTTATCGTATGCTTCTGGGCTGGCCGTTACGCCGCGCGAACCCTTTGGATGAAGCCCGCCATGGCGCGCGACAAATCCTCAGACCGCCCAGCCAGGCCCTGCGCAGTGCTGAGCACCTGAGAGGCTGAGGCGGTGCTATCTGTCGCGGTCTTAGCCACCAGCGAAGCATCGCCACGCACCGCTTCCGTCAATGAGGATGTGCGCGAGACATTATTGGCAACATCCGCAATCACCGCATTCTGCTCCTCAATCGCGGAGGCGATGGTGGAAGCGATATGCTCCAGCTCAGCAATGGCGCCGGAAATATCCTTGATATTCGTCACTGCCGCGCCGGTTGCACTTTGAATGCCGGCAATCTGTTCACTGATTTCCGCAGTGGCCTTGCCAGTCTGCGCGGCAAGTGCCTTCACCTCACTCGCGACCACCGCGAAGCCCTTGCCCGCTTCGCCCGCGCGCGCGGCTTCAATAGTGGCGTTAAGTGCCAGAAGATTGGTCTGACCCGCGATGGAATTGATCAGCTCCACCACGCTGCCAATGCGGCCTACCGTCTCCGCCAGGGTATTGATCTGCTCCGTGGTGCGGGCGGCATTTTCGACCGCTTCCTGCGTCTTCGCTGCGGAATTCTGGATCGAACGGCTGATTTCACCAACCGAGGTGGTCATCTGTTCGGTCGCAGCCGCCACACCGGATGCAATGTTTGAGGTTTCCTCAGCCGAGCGCAACACGGATTGTGAACGGTCACCCACATCGCCTGCGGAATTCTGCATGGCCTGGGCGGCACCGGTCATATCCCGCGCATTGTCATTCAGGGATTGGACAATGGCGCCGATTTCACGTTCGAATTCAGCGGCGATCTTTTCCATCTCTGCCTTGCGCTGCACGGCACGCTGTTCCTCGGCGGCCTGCTTTTCAGCTTCCAGCGCGGCAACGCGCAACGCATTGTCGCGGAAGACAACCAATGAACGCGCCATATCGCCGATTTCATCACCGCTCTTCAAATCAGTGATGGCAATGGCGGTATCGCCATTCGCCAAAGCAGCCATCGCCTGATTGGTGCGCGAAAGGCGCTGGGCGATACGGAAGTAGAGCAACCAGGAGACAAACAGAATCGCCGCAATACCAATGACGGCGAATAGGGCGCTCAGCATCAGGCCCATCCTGATCTCTGCCATCGCGTTTTCCGCGCTACGGGTTGCGAATTCGCTGAAAGCATTGGTAGCGCCTTCGATTTCTGCAAGCGCCTCACCCGACCTTAGAAAGAAGGCATTGAAATCAATGGGGTAGTTTCCATTAGAAGCACCAGAGAGCACCGACTGACGCAAGGACGCGTAATTTTGTCCATAGGCGCGCTCAATCTGAGCGAGTGTAGGCTGTAACGCTTCTGGGAGCAGGCGGCGAGTGGATTTAAGCGCTTCAAATGCCGCTTCGGCCTGGCCCGTAAGACCGCTGGCGGTGATCATGGTTGCGGGCGTCATGGCGCGCTGATGCAGTAGCGCAACAGCCAAATAGGTGCGTGATTGACCCTCAAATTCGCGCATGCGCCAGATACGATAGGCGGCCAAAACGGTATGTTCGGCCTTGGCAGTCCGGATGGCAGAGCTTTCGATGAGGTTACCCAGAACCGACTGCATGCCGCGAATGGCGCCAATGATTTCCTGGGGCAGAGCATCCACGTCCGCGGCACGATTCTGGCGCGGTGATGAGACTGCAGCATCGGCACGGGCGCGCAGCGCTGTCAGATTGGCGCGCGCCGCCTTCAGCGCATTGATGGTTTCCTGCCTGTTTGTGATGGCGCTTGTCCGTTCAAGATGCGTCATCAGTGCATCAAAATGCTGTTCGGAGATCCTTCTCTGCTCCATGCGCAAGGTAGCGAATTGCGCGGGCAGTGGCGTGTCCAGCGTCAGGCCAACCTGCGTCACTGAACGTTCCAGGGACATGGGCATCAGCGCCCGATAGCCAAGTTCCAAAGCAGCTGTGATTTCGTGACCCCTTTTAGCGAGGGTCCTTTCATTCAACTTGTCGCTGATAACCATCGCCGATATCCCGGCGACCAGAAGTGTGAGCACGGCGCCAATGCCGAGCCCGATATTGCGGATGGAGATGCGCACAGTGCGGGTTCCTTCTGCGGGGGTTGGAAAGAAGGCCGCCCCCATAGAGGCATTTTCTGAACAATCGGTTACATTTCAGACATGTTTTGTAATATGGCTCTTGCTTTAAAAACCGCAGAAATCGGAACTCGGCCCAAAAGGCCCCGCTTACGCCGCCGCAGCCAGCGCCAGCTTGGGTTCAATCCGCCCATCATAAAGCGCGCGCCCCAAAATCGCGCCTTCAATCCCTGCACCTGCCTCGCGCAGCGCTGTGATATCCTCAACCCCCGCGACACCGCCCGAGGCAATCACAGGCAAACGCACCGCGCGCGCGAGTGCCGCCGTTGCCGCGACATTCACGCCGGTCAACATGCCATCACGGGCGATATCAGTATAAATCACTGCCGCCGCGCCGGAATCCTCAAAGCGGCGGGCGAGATCGGTCGCACTCACATCGCTCGTCTCCGCCCAGCCTTCTGTCGCCACCATGCCACCCCGCGCATCAATGCCAAGTACCACATGGCCCGGAAAGGCGCGGCAGGCAGCGCGGGCGAAATCCGGGTCCTTCACGGCGGCTGAACCCAGAATGATCCGGCTGACGCCGGCTTCCAGCCATGCTTCAGCCGTTGCCATGGTGCGAATGCCGCCACCCAATTGCAGCTTCGCCCCCGGCACGGCGGCGATAATGGCGCGCACCGCCGCCGCATTGGCCGGCTTGCCGGCAAAGGCGCCGTCCAGATCCACCATATGCACCCAGGTGAAACCGACTTCGATGAAGCTTCGCGCCTGTGCCGCAGGGTCATCGGCATAGATGGTGGCCTGATCCATCTCCCCACGTTTCAGGCGCACCACCTGCCCGCCCTTCAAATCAATGGCGGGATAGAGCGAAAAGCCCATTACTGGGTGGGATCAAGCAAGGCGCCGGTGGAACGCCCACGGCCAGGCTCAAGCGGCTTGTAATAGAAGCGCCCGGATACCGTTTGCCCATGCACGCGCGCATAGAAGGGATGCGTGCCCCAATGGACGTAACCCAGCGCTTCAAACAGCGCGATAGCGGTGCTTTGCGTCTCCCGCACGTCCAGGTTCAGGACGCGATGGCCAAGGGCTGCGGCACGTTCTTCAACGCGCATCACCAACATGCGCGCCAGACCATGGCCGCGCGCATAGGGCGCGAGATAGGCATGGGTCAGCGTGGCGCCAAAGGATTGCGCTTCATTGTTGCGCGGCGGGCGCACCAATTGCGCTGATCCCACCACATGGCCGTCAAGGCGCGCGATGAATAATTCGCGTTCCGGCACCAGCAAGGTGCCGCGGAAATGCCGCGCCAGTGCTTCCCGCCCCTGCGGTTCCAGCCAGCCGAAGCCGCCGCCTTCAATGATGGCCGCATCCGTCGCTTCACAGAGATCGGCCAAATCGGCATCCGATATCTGGTTCGCGAGTTCCACCGCCAGATCATGGGTGAAGCTCATGGTCATTGCGCTATTCATGGCACCCATTGGAGGAAATTCATAAGGATACGCAACCCCACCGTACCGCTTTTCTCCACATGGAACTGAAGCCCGGCAAGATTATGGCGGGCAATGGCGGCTGTCACCGGCCCGCCGTAATCGGTGGTAGCGATCACATCCTCTGCCCGCGCCGACCTAAAGGCATAGGAATGCACGAAATAAACCTGATCCCCCGGCGTGATGCCCGCCAGCAAGGGGTGGCAGCCGGGGCGAAAGGTGAGCCCATTCCAGCCCATTTGCGGCAGCGGCAGGGGGGCGCCATCCGCGCCCTTCGGGTCCATGGGCGCTACCTCGCCCGGCAGCCAATCCAGCCCTGGCGTACTGCCATGTTCCAAGCCACGCGACGCCATCAACTGCATACCCACGCAGATGCCAAGAAAGGGCACGCCATCGCGGCGCACGCGCTGTTCCAGGGCCGCAACCGCACCAGGCAGCGCATCCAAGCCGCGCCGGCAGGCGGCAAAAGCCCCCTGCCCGGGCAGCACCACGCGATCAGCCGCCAGGATGTCCGATGCCCCACGCGTCACACGAATATCGGCGGCGATGCCTGCCTCTGCCGCCACCTTCTGAAAAGCGCGCAGCACAGAAGCCAAGTTGCCCGAACCCGGGTCTATGATGACCAGCTTCATGTCAGGCCACGCGCCAGATCGGCGCGACGATCCGCCAGATTCAGCACCGCGCCTTCCTCATCGCGCCCCTGCACCACACCCATGAGGCGAAAGCCACCCCGTTCGAGCGTCCAGCGCTGGAGGTTCCGCGCCTCAAACCCTGTCAGGATTTGCAAAGCAATCATCGCCCAAGGTGAGATGCCGGCAGGCAGCACAAAGCCCAGCAGCGTGGCGAGTGCGAAATACAGTGCCGCCACGATCCAAAGTCGCTTGGCCAGGAACCAGAACAGCGGAAACAGCGCCGCCCACCAGGAAAAGCCCTCGCGCACCATGACCGTCCGCGCGGGTTTATCCGCGATACCCGGGCGGTGATGCACGGTCCAAACCCGCATGTCAGGCTTCCAGCACGCCCTTGGTGGAAGGAATGGCGCCCATCGCGCGCGGGTCCGGCTCCACCGCCTCCCGCAGCGCCCGCGCCAAAGCCTTGAAGCAGGCTTCTGCCACGTGATGGGCATTGGTGCCGGATTTTTGCGTCACATGCAGCGTAATGCCGGCATTGAAGGCGAGCGCGCGGAAGAATTCCTCGAACAGTTCCGTATCCATCTCACCGATTTTCGGCTGTGCGAAGCTGACCGACCAGGCAAGGAAAGGCCGGCCAGAGATATCCACCGCCGCTTCGGCCAAGGCTTCATCCATCGGGATGACAGCCGCGCCGTAGCGACGAATGCCACGCTTATCGCCCAGGGCCTGGCGCAGGCATTGGCCAATCACGATGCCGACATCTTCGGTGGTGTGGTGAAAATCAATGTGCAGATCACCCTTGGCCTGCACCTTCAGGTCAAACAGGCCATGGCGGGCGAGGGCAGTCAGCATATGGTCCAGAAAGCCAATGCCGGTGGCGATATCCGCGCGCCCTTCGCCATCCAGGCCAAGGGCGACGGTGATCGCGGTTTCCGAGGTCTCGCGGCTGATTTCCGCGCGGCGGTTCCAGGGCGGGGTGGTTTTCATGGCGCCTAACTACGCCTCGCGGTGGGGGGGATGCAACCGAAAGCGGGGGGCGGTTGTCTCGGCGCCCCAGCCGCGCCATTTCATGGCCCATGACACAGACACAACACGACCCCCTGGGCTGGCACGGCACCACCATTCTTTGCGTCCGCAAGGGCGGGCAGGTGGCCATGGCCGGGGATGGCCAGGTCTCCCTTGGGCAGACCGTGGTGAAGGGTAATGCGCGCAAAATCCGCCGGATTGCGGGCGGCAAGGTGCTGGCGGGCTTCGCCGGTGCCACGGCGGATGCGTTTACGCTTTTGGAGCGGCTGGAAGCCAAGCTGGAACGCTTCCCGGATCAATTGGAACGCGCCTGCGTTGATTTGGCCAAGGATTGGCGGACGGATCGCTACTTGCGCCGCCTGGAAGCCTTGCTGGCAGTGGCGGATGCCAAAAGGTCCTTGCTGGTGACCGGGCAGGGCGATGTACTGGAACCGGAAGATGCGATCATCGGCATTGGTTCCGGCGGCAATTACGCGCTTTCTGCCGCACGCGCGTTGCTGCCGGTAGAGGGTGTGGAGGCTGAGGAGATTTGCCGGCGTTCCATGAAAATCGCCGCTGATATCTGCGTCTACACCAATGGCAATATCATCCTTGAGACGCTGGCCGCCAGCGCGGGAGACGCGGCATGACCGAAACCGTCAACCTCTCCCCGCGTGAGATCGTCTCGGAGCTTGATCGGCATATTGTCGGCCAGCAGGAAGCCAAGCGCGCGGTTGCGATTGCTTTGCGCAACCGTTGGCGCCGCCAGCAATTGGCGCCGGGGCTGCGCGAAGAAGTGGTGCCGAAGAATATTCTGATGATCGGGCCCACGGGCTGCGGCAAAACCGAAATAGCGCGCCGTTTGGCGCGTTTGGCGAATGCGCCGTTTCTGAAGGTGGAAGCGACAAAATTCACCGAAGTTGGCTATGTCGGGCGCGATGTGGAAAGCATTCTGCGTGATCTGGTCGAGGTTGCCATCACCATGGGCCGCGAAGCCGCGCGCAAGGGCGTGCAGGCGAAGGCCGAATTGGCCACCGAGGAAACCCTGCTGACGGCGCTGGTGGGCGAAGGCGCGTCCGGCGAAACTCGGCTGAAATTCCGTCGCATGCTGCGTGAAGGCCAATTGGAAAACCGCGAAATTGAAGTGCAATTGGCCGATTCCGGACCCGCCATGCCGATTGGCATGATTGATCTGCCGGGCGGGCAGCCACCACAAATGCAGAATTTACAGGATATGTTCGGCAAGATGTTTGGCGAGCGCAGTAAATCCCGCAAAATGACGGTAGCCGAAGCCCGCAGCGCCCTATTGAAGGATGAAGCCGATAAGCTTCTGGATCAGGATGCGGTGGTGCGTGACGCGCTGTTGAATGTGGAAGCCAATGGCATCGTCTTCCTGGATGAAATTGACAAGGTTTGCGCCCGCACCAGCGAAAGCGGCTTTCGTGGCGGCGATGTCTCCCGCGAAGGGGTACAGCGCGATTTGCTGCCGCTGATTGAAGGCACCACGGTGACCACCAAGCACGGGCCGGTGAAGACGGATCATGTGCTGTTTATCGCGTCTGGCGCCTTTCATCTGGCGAAGCCTTCTGATCTTTTGCCGGAATTGCAGGGCCGCTTGCCGATCCGCGTGGAATTGAAGGCGCTGTCGCGCGATGATTTCCGCCAGATTTTGACGGAGCCCGAACATTCGCTGCTGAAGCAATATACGGCACTGCTTGGCACCGAAGCGGTCGCGCTGGATTTCGCGCCGGATGCGGTTGAAGCAATTGCTGATCTGGCAGCCGAGATCAATGCGAGTGTGGAGAATATCGGCGCGCGGCGCCTCGCGACGGTGCTGGAACGGTTGCTTGAAGAAGTTTCCTTCACCGCGACTGACCGCGCCGGCGAAACCATTGCCGTGGATGCTGCCATGGTGCGTGACCGTGTTGCGCCACTTGCGGCCAGCGCCGATCTTTCGCGCTACATCCTATAGGCCATGCCTGCTTCGCATCCGCTCACCAGGCACGGCCTAACCCATGTCTGGTCGCATTTTCCGAGTCGCCAAGTGCGCGCACTTGGCTTGAAAATGCTCCGGCAATGAGCCTTACGGTGAGCCCTGCGCCGCCGCCGCTCGGCCCCCGGGCGGAGGCTGATCTGCGCGCGGCGTTTGAGGCTTTGGAGAACCCCTCCCTCGCCGCGCGGCTTTCGGCGACGGTGGGCACCCCGATCGAGGCATTGACCGCGCGCCTGCCAGGGCCGCTGCAAGGCGGGCTGCATGGCGCGGTACGCACGGCGCTTACCACGGCCATGGCGGCAGCGCTGCGGTCATCGCCGGCGGCGACGCCCGCGGTTCTGCCTTCATCGTGGCTGCATCGTGGGCTGGCCGCGGCAACCGGTGCGGCGGGTGGGGCCTTTGGGCTGGCTGGCACACTGGTGGAATTGCCGGTTTCCACCACCATTCTGCTCCGTCAGATCGCGGCCATTGCCGCTGAGGAAGGCGAAGATTTGGCGCGGCCTGAGATCACCGCCGAGTGCTTGAAGATTTTCGCGCTTGGCGGGCGCGGGCGCGCCGATGATGCGGCTGAATCCGGCTATTTCGCGCTGCGCATTGCCCTGGCTGAGGCGCTGAAGGGCAGCATTGGCACGACGATCCTGCCCGGCTTTATCGCGGCCATTGCGTCACGCTTTGTGGGACCGGTCGGTTTGAAGCTTTCCGCCCAGGCCGCGCCTCTGATTGGCGCCGCGGCGGGCGCTGCGATCAACCTCGCATTTCTTGAACATTTCCGCAGCGTGGCGCGCGGGCATTTCACGCTGCGGCGGCTGGAGCGGATACATGGCGCTGAGGCCGTGCGCGTGGCCTATGACAAGCTCGCGGCAACGCGCGATGTGGCGTTTGCAAAGGTTTAGCGATTGA
Source organism: Roseomonas sp. (assembly GCA_020249435.1). Lineage (GTDB taxonomy): Bacteria > Pseudomonadota > Alphaproteobacteria > Acetobacterales > Acetobacteraceae > Neoroseomonas. Next base: position 57,547 of record JADCFQ010000005.1, read on the forward strand.
CAGCTTGACTAAGCACCTGCCGCCCATCACCCTTCCGAAACATCATTTTCATGAACCAAGGGCAGTCTAATGCGCGGTACGGTCGTGATGACATGCGGTTACAACTACCGCGCAGAACAGATGATCCCCTTTTTTCATTCACTTCGTCTGCATTTTAGCGATGAAGTTGTGGTCTTTTCGGATATCGCGCCTGAGATTTTAGACCCGCTTGTATCGCGCTATGGCGTAAGGGTCGTGCGCAATCTGCCGCAACGGTTTGGGCCAGCCATTGATCGTTTCCATTGGGCGGCAGACTTCCTGGAAAAGGAACAGGAGGTGACTTCGGTCTTTTTCACCGATCTCCGTGATGTGATGTTCCAGCAATCGCCGTTTTCCCTGCCCCCTCGATCAGCGCTTGAATTATTCTTGGAACCGCGACGAATCATGGATTGTTCCATGAATCGGAAGTGGCTTGCGGAGATTTATGGCGATGAGGCAATAGCGCCATTCATCAAAAACGGAATCTGCTGTGTTGGAACAACCCGGGGCACGGCTACCGCCATGCGGAGCTACTTCGCGCTCATGGCCGCTGAATTTGATCGCCTGAATCAAATGGGGCTTCGGCCGTTTTGGGGTTGGGATCAGGCGGCGCATAATTTTCTTGCCTATACTGATCATTTTGCCGATTACACCCTTAATCCTTCCGGCGAGGGTCTGGTGCAGACGTTATTTTACGAAAGTCGCTTTTGCTTTGATCGTATCGGACGGTTGTTGAACAAGGATGGTGGCGTCTGTCCCGTGGTCCATCAATATGATCGGACCATGGACCTTTTTGGCGGTGCTTATAGGCGAACCATCCTGGGGCCTCAGCCGCCGGCCAAGAAGCAGACGGGCTGATAAGGGCTGTCATCACCTTATCGGAGGGGCTTGGCCCGGAGGCGTCTTGGGCGCGCCAGCGCGATCATGGCCGATCAAGGAAACGATGATAGAACTGAATGACTTCATCCTTGGCTGGCCCCATATAATCGCCATTGAGGATCGAGAATCGAATGGCCCCACGCCAATGCATCTGGATTTCCATGCGCTTCGGGTCTGCCACCCATTCAGCTTCCCGGGAGAGGTTGAGGTTATTGAAAACCGCAAGCTTGGGGGCCAGCATCAACTCCCCATCCAAATGATCCAATATCCAGCGATGATGGATGAAGCCCCGATAAGGTCCTTCGACCCGTCTTGCCTCAAGGAAGCGGGATGGGGCGGCGATATAGCCTGCATCCGCAATGCGGGGTAGCATTTCCAGGGTTAGGGCAGGGTAGGCCAAATCCTCCAAGGTATGGGAGCAGATGCAGTAGGCAAAGCGCCCATGCCGTGCGACATGACGAAGCAAGGGGTCCCAACTGCGGTAATCATTCAGATTCCCCGTGAAATGCAGCGGCGCCACGGGTTCCGCATTAAGATCAAATGATGCGTCCAGTATGGGCTTCGACCATGGGCGTGCCGAGGCGCCGATATCTATGACCGAAAAATCCGCGCACCGCTCCTTCTGGGTGCGCAGATAGTCGAGTACCGGCTCATGATGAAAGAGGGGAGCATAGCGAAAATTTTGGCTCGGCCTCGCAGCAATACGCTCGAACAGGAAATCCATCTGCAGCAGCTGCCCGTCACGCACCTTGCGCAGCCGGTGGAATTCAACCGCATCTACGCAACGAAACCCCATCCGATGAAGCTCCGCAAAAACGGCTTCTGCCTGCGCGCCCCCTTTATTGAACTCGACGAGGGAAATCTCAATCAGGATATGATCGGCTTGGCGCAACACCGTCTCGCCACCGCGCAACACATCAAGTTCAGAACCCTGTGTGTCGATCTTGACAAAATCGAACCGTCGCCCCGCAAGAAGATCATCAATACGCGCCTTCTCCACCCTCCGCGTCGTGACCACTTCGTCACGAAAATAATCGGAGTCTTCCCGATACAGGGATGCGCCGGTGGATTGCGCCCATTCCTTTGTGAGGAAAAGCTCTGCCGTCCCGGCTTCAAGCGATGCCGCGACCGCGTGGCGTTCATAGGGCAGCTTCGCCAGGGCATCCTGACAAAAAGGGTTTGGCTCGATGAGCGTGGGGACGCACTCGGGAAAAATTTCAAGAAACTTGCTTGTGAAGCCCCCGATATGGGCGCCAATGTCAAGCAGTGTTAGCGGACCGTAGCCGGCGAAGCGGAGATCGCTGAGTTTTCTTTCAATCATATGCCCAACCCTTACGCATTTCCACGGACCTCGTATAGCGATTTGACAACCATTCCATAGCGCTTTCAAGCCAAGAGGAGTCACTGGGCTCCCCGGAAATGCGGCCAACAGGGGTATAGAGCAGATCACGTTCAGATGGAAAATCTCAACGTGTGAAGATGCTCAAAAACGGAGATTTAGAGCGAGTTGCGTGAACCCATGTGAACGCAACACGCTCTGGAATGGGGTCCCGCAAACCAACATGGACAGGAAACGTCCAACGCCGCGTCAGGCATAGTTTATTGCATTTTTAGATCGTATTAGTTAACTTTAGGCGCCTAGCCAAATCAGCAACGCCATGAGCGCGAGCAGCACCGTAAACCCAAGCCCGAGACATTGCCTGAGCGAGAAATCACGCAAGCGTTCCGCAAGCGCTGCCAGCCTATCTCGTGCGCGCGGCAATGGCCCGGCAATCAGCGTCAGCACGGGATCATGAAACCCGGCCTGCAAGCGCGCGGGCGCGGTGTTGCCGGGCGGTGGCATTTCCACTTTCTCTCGTGCCGCCAACAGCGTCTTGCCCAGCATGCGGCGCAGCGGTTGCGCCATGCCGGCCGACGAGACTTGCGTCACCGGATCGCCAAAGGGCAGATGATGCGGTGGGGCAATAAAACCGCAATCCCAGGCCGGGCCGCGCGCAATGCCCGGCGCCTGTCGCCGCGCGAACCAGACAACGCCGCCGCCCAGAAGCAGCAACAGGATAAAGACGATCAGCGGCGCATAACCCGCGCCACCTTCAGAAACCGTCACAGTCACGCCGCCAAGCGCGGAAAGCCCCGCGCCCGCCCCGGTCAATAGCCGCAGCGCCGGCGCGGCGAGTTCCAACAGAAAGCCAGGCGTCAGGCCAAAGATCACCGTCAGCGCGGCGGGCAGCATCAGCGCGCCGCGCGCGACGCCGGAGATTTCAGTGGCACCCGCGGCGCGCGGGCTGCGCGGCCTGCCCAGAAACACCATGCCGTAAAAGCGCAGCATCGCCGCGGCAGATAGTGCGACGGCCAAAGCCGCCAAAGCCGTGGCCGCCGCCGCGCCAATCTGAAACGCCAAATCACCAACGCGCCAGGCGGCGATCAACGCCTGCAACAGCAACCATTCGGATGCAAAGCCCGAAAGCGGCGGCAGCGCCGCGGCGGCGGCAGCGCCCAACAATACCAAGCCGGCGGTCCAGGGCATGGCGTTGATCAGGCCACCCAGCCGATCCATCCGCCGCGATGCCGTGCCATACAGCACCTCACCCGCGCCCAGAAACAGCAGCGTCTTGAACATGGCGTGGTTCAGCGCATGCAACAGCGCCGCCCCCGCCGCCACCGCAGCCAGCGCCCCCAAATCCGCCGCGCGAAACGCAAGCGCCAGACCAAGCCCCAAGGTGATCAGCCCGATATTCTCGATGGTGGAACAGGCAAGAAGCGTTTTGGTGTCTTCTTCCAACGCCGCACGCAATGCCCCCATGATGGCAGAGGCCAAGCCAAGCGCCATCAGCACCGCGCCCCAGAACAAGGGCTGCGCCGGGCCTGCCAGATCGAAGATCACGCGCGCCAGTACATAAAGCGCCACCTTGGTCATGGCGGCTGACATCAGCGCGCTCACATGGCTCGGTGCCGCCGGATGCGCCAAGGGCAGCCAGACATGCAAGGGCACGAGCCCGGCCTTGGACCCGGCGCCAATCACCACCAACAGCAAGATCGCCAAGGCACGCAGCCCATCCGGTGGTGAAGCGCGCAAGGCAGCAAAGCCTGCCCCCGCTGGGGCGCCAGCGGCAAGTAAACCAAAACACAGAATCAGCGCCGCACCACCCAAGGCCGCGAAGCCCAGATAAAGCCGCGCCGCGCGGCGATTTTCCGCGTTTTCATGTTCATGCGCCACCAGCACCCATGACGCGAAGGACATGAGTTCAAATCCAAGCACCAGCGTAAAGCCATCGGCGGCGAGCAAGGTCAGCGCCATGCCGGCGAGAAACAGCGGATAGGGCACCAGTCGCCGCGCTGCCTCGGGCCCTTTCACATGGCCAAAGGCGAAGGCGGAAGCGGCCACACCGCAAAGCCCCAGAATAAGCAGGAACCAGGCAGAAAGCGGATCGAGCGCGAGGCGCATCGCCCCCCAGGGCGGACCAAAGGGCAGCGATAGTGTTTCAGGTGCCGCCAGCAAGCCACTTACGCCCCCAAGGGCGAGAACCGCCGCCGCCAAACCCGCAAAGCCATAGACCAGCTGGGCCCCAAGGGCTGATCGCGCCAGCAAGGGTGTCGCCAGGCTGAGCAGACCCAGCGCCGCCAGCGTCAGGGCAAGCGTCAGCAACACGATTCGCAACCGCTGCGTTTCATCCTTGGAAGGCTAGGCCTGTAGCTACCAATCGGACAGCCCCCGTCCGAAATTTTCCTTCAATTCACATCCCGCGCGCATGGCCCAGTGCGGCAAGGCGCAGCGCGCTTGCCAACGGTAAGCCTTGCGCCGCCCTTGCCTCATCAACACTCACCACCAGGGCGGCCAGGCTTTGGCCCTTCTGCTGCGCCAGCGCTTCCAACTCCCCCCAGAAGGCGGGCTCCAGCGCGACCGAAGTCGCGTGCCCTGCCAGGCGAAAGGAACGCTTGATCAAATGACGCGACATGACTTTTCCTAATCCATTGGCGCGATTTCGGATTTGGGGTGCCTTTGGGAACTCAGGCAGGAGCAAAAAATGAGACCCAAGACCGAAACCATGGAAGGCATAGGCATGGTCACGGGCAACAAGCAGCGCGGTGAAGCCTTAATTTGCATCAGCGAAGGATCCACCGTGCGTGCCGCAGGACTGATCGCGCGCGCTTCAACCGGGCCGCGAAGCGCCTGCCCTCGCGGCAGGCGCCTTCAATTCCTGCGCCAATATCCAAACCCGCCCGGCATCCATGCGGGTTTCCGGATCATTCAGCAGCCGATCAAGCTCGGCCAATTTCCGGGCGATTTCGGTATCGGACATGCGCCAACTCCACCAAGCCTGAACAGGATCATCAGGCAGGGTGGTTATGGCGGGCAAAAGCGTCCGAAAAATGGAAGGATTCGGGCCGCGCCGTGAAATGACGCGACCAAGTCCTCACGCCGCAAGCCGCGCCGCGCGCACGCCGCGCATCCGCCCGCCGGGAATGGCGCCCTTGATCGCCGCGGCCATATCCGCTGCGGCCAGAAGGTTGTTCCAGGTAACCCCGGTTTCGACCCCCATGCGGCGGAACATCCAGACCACGTCCTCGGTCGCCACATTGCCGGTGGCGCCAGGCGCGAAGGGGCAACCGCCAATGCCGCCCGCGGCGCTATCAATCACGCGGCAGCCGGCAGCATAGGCCGCTGCCACATTCGCAACCCCCATGCCGTAAGTGTCATGGCCATGAAAGGCGAAGCGATGGCCCCAGGCGCCCTGCGCTTTCTCAAAAATCCGCCGCACCTGATCGGGGCTGGCATTGCCGGTGGTATCGGCCAGCGCGATTTCCATGCTGGGGTCCAGCGCCACAATGCGTTCCACCCAATCCAACGCTTCCGCATCTTCCACCACGCCATCAAAGGGGCAATGGAAGACGCAGGACAGGTTGAAGCGGATCAGCGTGCCTTTCGGCGTATCCCGCACCAGGGATGCCAATTCAGCGAAGCTTTCTTCCCGCGTGCGGTTCAGATTGGCCTTGTTGTGCCCCGCCGTTGCCGACATGAAAAAGCCCAAGCGTTCCGCGCCGCCCGCCAAGGCCGCATCAAAGCCGCGCCTATTGGGGACCAGGACAGTGCTCTCCAAACCCGGCAGGGTCTTGGCGAAGGCCAGCACCGCCGCCGTATCCGCCATTTGCGGAATAGCCTTGGGCGAGACAAAGGAACCGATTTCCATCCGCCTGAGGCCCGCATCATAAAGCGCCTGAATAAGGGCGATTTTCACCTCGGTCGGCACGAAATCGCCGGTGATGGATTGAATCCCGTCACGCGGGGAGACTTCGCTGATGGTCACCTTGCCGGTCATGCCTGCTTCTCCTTCAACTCATCCAGTAATTCACCGAATACATGCGCATTATGCGCCCCCGCCGCCGGGCCTGGCCAGCGCACGACATCCTGCGGCGCGACGCCATCAAAGCGGAAAGGTGCGGCCGGGTGCAGCACCTGGCCCAGCAAGGGGTCCGCCACTTCCATCACCCAGCCGCGTTCCCGGAAATGCGGGTCATTGGCGCAATCGGCCATGTCATATAGGCGGGAGCACGGCACCTCGGCCGCTTCCAGAATGGCCTCGGCCTCCGCAGCGGGTTTGGTGCGGGTCCAGTCGGCGATGGCGGCGTCCAGTTCCGCAACATTTTCGCAGCGCAGCCCATTGGTGACAAAGCGGGGCGCATCGGCCAATTCAGGGCGCCCGATCGCCCCCATCAAACGGCGGAAAATCAAATCCGAATTGCCGGCAACGCAAAGCCATTTGCCATCGGCGCAAGGGTAGGTGTTGGTGGGTGCGGCAGTCTTGATGGCCGCACCCTGCGGCTGCCTGACCCAGCCGAATAGCCCATATTCCGGCAGCATGCCTTCCATCAGTGAAAACACGCTGCTCACCAAATCCACATCCACCACGCGGCCCTTGGCATTGGGGTCGCCCTTCACTGCCCAGCAGGCGGACACCACGGCAAGCGCGCAGTAAATCCCGGCCAGATCATCGCTGATCGAAACCCCGCAGCGCGGCGGCGGCAGGCCCTGTTCGCCGGGATGGCCCGTCAGGTGCCTTAGGCCCCCCATGGCTTCACCAATCGCGCCAAAGGCCGGCTTGTCCTTATAGGGACCATCCTGCCCATAGCCCGAAATCCGCCCGATCACGAGGCGCGGGTTTTCCCTGTGCAGCGCTTCCGGCCCAAGCCCAATGCGTTCCAGATAGCCCGCGCGGAAATTCTCGATCAGCCCATCGGCGCGGCGGAGCAGCGCGATCAGCTTCGCGCGATCATCAGGCTTTTTCAGGTCAAGCGTGACGCTGAGCTTATTCCTTCCATGCACGCTGAACCAAACGGCATTGCCATTGATATTGCTGCCCCAACCGCGCACCGGATCGCCGCCCGGGGGTTCCACCTTGATCACCTCAGCGCCCAGATCGGCGAGCAGGCGGGTCGCGAAAGGGGCCGCGATGTAATGGCCAAGCTCCACGAGCTTGAGACCGGCAAGGGGGAGGTTCGGGGCGGCGCTGGGCATGACCAGCATTTAGCGGAGAATGCAGGCGCGGGAAATCGGCGCGGGGGCGTGATAGGTGCAAGGTGCCTGGGCGGGTTTTAGGCCCGCCCAGGGTAGTCAATAAGCGTTAGAGCGAGCCAGCGGGGACGCTGATCCACGCCCAGTCGGGCTTAACGATCCAGCCATCCGAGGGTATCCAAGCACGATTCGGAACCGTCTCCATCACCATGTACTCCCTGGTAGTCGAGCGGCTTACCACATGCCCCGAGACGGTGGGTTGAAAATTGGTTTGGGTGGGCGTCCTGGAACCCTGATACAAAAGAGAACTCCGGCCATGACTGACGAGTGAAAAGCCTGGCAACTTGGTTCGAACCCGCGGCGAATTCGCGAAATCCATAGGCTGCTGGTCTAACACCGCCATGCGAAGCAAAGTCATAATTTCCGGCATCAGGGCGCGCGTAGCTTGACGCAACCGGGCATAATTATTGTCGCGCCAAAGACCTATGGCTATTTCGGACGAAGCCGCTTCGATAGGCTGCGAGAAGGCAACCAGATCGAATTGATTGGATATGACAACGGGCGATTCGCGTGGCCTACGCTCAGCTTCAGGCTTCCATACCATTTGTTGAACCAGGACTTGCACTGTCACTGAACGTGCATCTTGTGTCAGCAGCGTTCCAAATTGCAGTTGGAGCGTTTCTTCGCCAGCGGCAGGCGCTAGCCCAGCCCGGCCTCTGGGTCTGCTCTCAACCCGCTGGATCGGCATGCGCGTACCACGCGCGATTTCGGCCGTCAGCGCCGAGCGAAATTCTCTTTGCAGTTCCATACTAATCTCACTGGTGGAGCCCAACTGCTCTTCCAGGGTCTGTGCGCGACTTTGCCGCGCACCGGCACGAGCTGTTTCAAATCCTTGTGCTGCACCAACAACCAAGGCCCCTACAGCTACGCCAACAAGACCCCCGCCGCCGCCAGCCATAGCGCCACTGTTGAAACTTGGCGCTGGCTGTCCCGGGTCCATAATGATCTTCGGGTCTGTTTCAATAATCGAGACAACATGCGGTCGTGCAAGCTGCTCGGGGGAAATAAGCTCCGGCTTGTGACACGCTGCCGTCAATAAAAGCCCAAGGGCGGCGAAAACCAAACCAATGCGACGCATAAATTCTCCCCCTCAACGGCGGCGCGTATAGTCACGCAGACCTCTCGCGCCCTTCTCTGCAACGACCCTATCCAAAGAATTTCGGCCCCGCAATCTTTCAACTGGTTTTTCCGGGGGCCGCGCTCCGGGCACATGTCGGAAATCGCCCCCATCGAAACCGAACAGCAATCTTTTGCTGCCATCATCCAGAAGTCGCCTGAATTGAAGCGATATAGTCTCTCCCATATGGCGCCAAGACTGCCTTTGGCGCTTTGTCCGTTACTCTACCGTGGTTCGGCATGCCGGATCACGGTAGTTTTTTGCGCGTGCCTTGCGTCTCGCAGCGCTGCCCCGCACCCCCGGACAATTGACGCCACTGCCTGGGCGGGTGACCTAAAGGAAACCGCGAATCGGAGCCCTTAGTGACGCGTCGCCGCCCGCTGAATGCCGCGCCCGCATGAATGCCATGCATGATGCCCCGCGCGAGACCTTGCGCCGCGTCTTCGGCTATGGCGCCTTTCGCGGCCGGCAGGAAGACGTTATTCGCCATGTGACAGCGGGTGGTTCCGGCCTGGTGCTGATGCCAACCGGCGGCGGCAAGAGCCTCTGTTTCCAAGTGCCCGCGCTGTGTCGCCCTGGGATTGGCGTTGTTGTCTCGCCCTTGATTGCACTGATGGAAGACCAGGTGGCGGCGCTCCGCCAGCAAGGTGTCGCGGCCGCCGCGCTGCATTCCGACCTGCCAGGCGATGAAGCGCGCGCGGTCCTGCGCGATTTGCACAATGGGGCGCTGAAGCTGCTTTATATCTCCCCGGAACGCTTGACGCTTGAGACGATGCAGGCACGGCTGGATGGCTTGGATATCGCGCTGTTTGCGGTGGATGAGGCGCATTGCGTCAGCCAATGGGGTCATCATTTCCGTCCGGAATATCGCGGCCTTGGCGTATTGGGCACGCGCTTTCCGCATGTGCCGCGCGTGGCACTGACCGCGACCGCTGATCCGCGCACGGTGGAAGATATCCGCCTGCAATTGGGCTTGCAGGAAGCGCCGGTGTTTCGCGCTTCCTTCGACCGGCCCAATATCCTGATTGAAGCCGCCCCGCGGGAGAATGAACGCGGCCAAATCCGCGCCCTGATCCGTGAAGCCGGCGGCACCGGCATTATCTATTGCGGCAGCCGCGCCAAGACCGAAAGCACCGCTGCCTGGCTGCGAGATGATGGGCTGGAAGCGATTTCCTTTCATGCCGGCATGGAAGCCAGCGCCAAGCGAGAAGCGCATCGGCGCTTTTCACGCGGTGAGCAAATGGTGATGACCGCAACCATCGCCTTTGGCATGGGGATAGACCGGCCTGATTTGCGTTGGGTCGCGCATCTCGATCTGCCGCGCTCACCTGAAAGCTGGTATCAGGAAATTGGTCGCGCCGGGCGCGATGGGCTGCCGGCGCGCGCCTTGTTGCTCTATGGCGCTGGCGATATTGCGCTGGCGCGCCATCGCATTGCCGAAAGCCCAGCGAATGAGGATCAAAAGCGCGTGGAGCGCGCGCGGCTTGAAGCCATGGTGGGCATTGCCGAAGCCGCGACCTGCCGACGCGCGCTATTGCTGCGTTGCTTTGGGGAAGAACCGGAACGCGAAGCCTGCGGGCATTGCGATATTTGCTTGAGGCCGCCAAGGCTTTTTGATGGCACCATCGCTGCGCAGAAAATGATTTCGGCTGTGCTTCGCACCGGTCAGCGCTTTGGCGTCATGCATGTGGTGGATGTGCTGCGCGGGCGGCTTACGGATAAGGTTGCGCAATTCGCGCATGACAAGCTGCCGACTTTCGGCGTGGGCAAGGATCTGCCCGATACCGCCTGGCGCGGCGTGGCGCGGCAATTGGTGGGCCGCGGCGCCCTGGATGTGGCCGTGGAAAACCACGGAGAGCTTGTGGCGACCGAAGCCGCGCGCCCCATTCTGCGCGGTGAGGATGTGGTGATGCTGCGCGAGGATGTGCTGCAGGCCGGCAAGAAAACGCCGGCAGCACGCAAGGCGCCGGAAGCTTCAGGCATTGGTTCCGACGATCCGGTGTTTGAAGCGCTACGCGCCTGGCGCCGTGGCATAGCGCAAGCGCAATCCGTGCCGGCCTATGTGGTGGCGGATGATCGCACCCTGGCCGGCATCGCTGCACGACGCCCAGCCTCAACCGATGAATTGCTGGAAGTACCCGGCATGGGGCGTTCGCGCGTGGAACGCTACGGCGCCGATATTCTGCGTATCATCGGCGAGGCGGGCTGATAGCCCGTTCAGATCGCGCTATTCACACCAAGCCGTTTCGCCGTTTGCAGAATATTCGCCCAGGTATCCGGTGGCAGCGGCACGCCATCGGCCAGCCGTTCCGCGCGGCGTGTCGCTTCCGGCTCACCGGGTAGCAGCACTGGCGCATCAGGATTGGCAGGGCGGGTTTCCGAAACCCAGGCTGCATAAGCCAGGCCCATGCGTTCAAACTCGGCCTGTGTGCCGAAATGCTTGGGCGAGATGAAAATCGAAAGCATGCCATTGGCAATACGAGAGCGCTCAGAAACCGGGCCGCTGGTGCCGCCCGCGGTCAGGCAGCCCGCCAGCATTTCGCACATGAAGGCTAGCCCCGACCCCTTATGCTCACCAAAAGCGCGAATGGCACCCGTGCCTTTCGAAACATCGCGCGGGCCGAGCGTGTCATAAGGGCCGTACAACGTATGCGGGTCGGTCGAAAGCCTGCCATCGGCTTCAATCAGCGCACCTTCTGGCAGCGCCTTGCCGCCCGATGATGCCACCAGCACCTTGCCCTCCGCCACCAGCGATGTCGCGAAATCCAGCAGAATGGGCCGGCCCGGCAAGGGCACACCAATGGACACCGGATTGGTCGAAAAGCGCCGCTCAACCCCGCCAAAGGGGGCGACAAGGATCGACCCGGCGACATTGACGAAATGGATCGAAATCAAGCCCTGTTCCATCGCCTGTTCGGCATAAGCGCCAACGCGGCCGATATGTCCGGCATTGCGCAGCGCCGTGATGCAAACGCCATTTTCGATCGCGCGCTTGATGCCAAAATCAACTGCCTGAGGTGCCACGGTCTGGCCGAAACCCCATTTGCCATCAATCACGGCAAAGGCGCCGCCATCCGTCACCACATCGGCGGTCTGGCCCTTCAGCACATAGCCCGCTTCCAGCCATTCCACGTAACGCGGCACGCGCACTACGCCGTGGCTATCATGCCCGGCCAGATTGGCATCCACCAAATGGCGGCTGATGCGGCGCGATTCCGGGCCATCACAGCCGGCGGCCTGAAACACATTGGCAACCAGGCCATCCAGCGCTTCGGCATTGATCATCTCATAGGGGGTGGTGCCCATCAGTCGAACTCCGCAAAAGGAAAACGCGCCAGGAGCATCGCCCGGCGCGGTGCGATTACATGGCGGCGATCTTCTTCGCCTGCGGTGCCAGCAGCCGCATATAGGTCGGCGTCACCAGCATTTCGGTGATATTGGCGCGTGCCGGCATGGTCGCGACAAACAGCGCCATGGCCGCCAGATCTTCCGGTTGCAGCAGGCGTTCAATATCTTCCTGCGGCACGGGTTCAGGCCGGTTCTTCAAAATATCGGTTGCCACCTCGCCCGGGCAGATGCAGCAGGAACGGATATTATGGATACCGTTTTCCTGATTGATGCTTTGCGAAAGTGCGACAAACCCATGCTTCGCCGCCGTATAGCCAGGGCCTGACAGGAAGGAGATATTCTTCCCCGCCATGGAGGCGATCTGGATGATATGCCCGCCGCCGCGCTTCCTCATGCCCGGCAGCACCGCGACCGAGGTGAAAAACGGCGCGGTCAGATTGCCATCCACCAGGCTGCGAATGGCTTCCGGCGTCAATTGATGCAGATAGCGCTTGGGCAGATTGACCCCCGCATTGTTCACCAGAATATCTGGCCCGCCGATGGAAGCTTCCACCTTGGCGAGTGCGCTTGCCACTTGCTTTTCATCCGTCAGGTCAGCCGGCACAATCACGGCGGCGCTGCCGATCATCTTCGCGGTTTCTTCGAGCGGCGCGACGCGGCGGCCCGTGAGTGCAACCTTCGCCCCTTCGGCGGCGAATGAAATGGCAATCGCGCGGCCAATGCCGCTGCCCGCACCGGTGACCCAGGCGGTTTTTCCTTCAAGGCGTTTCATCACAGAACCTTATCAGAGGTGGGATCAATCAAATGCATCTGATCCATATGCGCAATCAGCGATAGCGGCGCGCCAACGGCAGCCGGGGTTGCGGGATCAAGCCGGGCGGAAACTTCCGTGCCGTCAAGCTTGAAATGTACGAGCGTTTCCATGCCCATGGGCTCAATCACTTCCGGCCTCAGCGTCACAGGGGCGGTATTTGATTTATCTGTCGGCTTGTCATCCGTCAGGTGCTCGGGGCGGATGCCGAACAGCACATCCTTGCCTGCATGCGCCTGATAGCGTGCAGTGCGTGCCGCTGGCACATCCAGCACAATGCCCTGCGGCAGATGGAGGCGGAGTGCACCAGACGCCTGTTCCAGCTTGGCAGGAATGAAATTCATCGAAGGGCTGCCGATGAAGCCGGCCACGAATTTCGTCGCCGGATTGTGATACAGCTCCTGCGGCGGCCCAACCTGTTCGATAATGCCGTGATTCATCACCACCACGCGGTCCGCCAGCGTCATGGCTTCCACCTGGTCATGGGTCACATAGACCGTGGTGGTATTCACGGTCTGATGCACTTTCTTGATTTCCGTGCGCATCTGCACCCGCAGCTTGGCATCAAGATTGGAAAGCGGTTCGTCGAACAGAAACACCTTGGGGTCTCGCACAATGGCGCGGCCCATCGCCACACGCTGCCGCTGGCCGCCCGAAAGCGCTTTGGGTTTGCGATCCAGCAGCGGCGTAATGTCCAGAATGCGGGCGGCTTCCTTCACGCGGCGATCAATCTCCGCCTTGGGGAATTTCCGCAGCATCAGGCCGAAGGCCATATTGTCGTACACGCTCATATGCGGATAAAGCGCGTAATTCTGGAACACCATGGCAATGTCGCGGTCGCGCGGCGGGATGTCATTCACCACCGTGCCGCCAATCGCGATATCGCCTGAGGTGATTTCCTCCAGCCCCGCAATCATGCGGAGCGTGGTGGATTTGCCGCAGCCTGAAGGCCCGACCAGCACGACGAATTCATGATCGTCGATTTCAAGGTCAATGCCTTTCACCGCCTGAACACCGCCTTCATAGGCCTTGACGATTTTGCGAAGCGATACCTGAGCCATGTTCGATCAACCCTTGGTCGCGCCAGCGGTGAGGCCGGCGATGTAATAATCCATGAGGAAGGCGTAGACGATCACCGGTGGAAGTGCCGCGAGCAAGGCGCCTGCCGTGATCTGCCCCCAGACGAAAACATCCCCGCGCACCAGCTGCGACACAACGCCGATCGTGAGCGGCATCTGATCCGGTGTGGTGATGAAGGCCGTTGGATAGACAAAGGCCGCCCAGGAAACCGTGAAGGCGAAGATCGTGGCCGCGATAATCCCAGGCAGCGCCACGGGCACGAAGATCTTGAGCAGCATTTGCGGCCAGGTGGCGCCATCAATCAGCGCAGCCTCATCCAATTCCTTGGGGATGGAGGCGAAATAGCCAATCATGATCCAGGTGCAGAAGGGCACCGTCAGAGTCGGATAGACCAGCACCAGCCCCCAGATGGAATTGAGCAAGCCAAGCCCGCCGACAATCTGATAGAGCGGAATGAACAGCAGCGTATCCGGCACCAAATAAGTCAGGAAGACGCCGGTGGCCAAAACCTGGCTGCCCCAGAAACGCATGCGCGCCAGTGCGAAGGCCGCCAAGATTGAAATCACCATTGTCAGCGCCACAACCACCAGGGTCACGATCACGCTATTGATGAAGAAGCCCTGGAACAGCGAATTGGTGATCAGCTCCCAGTAATTCTCCAGCGTGGGATTGCGGACAATCCAGGGATTGCCCTTCTGATCGGCAATCTCGGCACTGGTCTTAAGGCTGGTGATCAGCATATAGACCGGCGGCGTCAGCAGGATAATCGCTGAAAATATCAGCGAAATATAAGCCCAGATCAGCGCCCAGCGCCGTTCCGAACGAAGCGATCCTGCCTTGCCATAAAGGCTCGGCATATCGCGATTGGTTGCCACGGTCGCGGACATTACATCTGCTCCTTATTGCGACGGGTGACGCCACGCAGCACAAAAAAGGCGCAAATGGCAAGGATTGGGAACATGAATAGGCTTACCGCTGCACCGCGCGGGATATTGCCGGATAGGATCCCAACCTGGAACGCATAGGACGCAAAAACATGCGTCAGGTCACGCGGCCCGCCATTCGTCAGCACGCGCACAATATCGTAATTGGCAAAGGTGACGATCAGGCTGAACAGCACGGTGATGGAAATGATATTCGCCATCATTGGCAGGGTTACATAGCGCAGCCGCTGCCAGCTTGTGGCGCCATCAATCGCCGCAGCCTCATAAAGCTGTTCCGGCACGGATTTCAGCGCCGCCAGATACATGATCATGAAGAAGGGCGCGCCATACCAGACATTGACGATAATGATGGAAAGCCGCGCCCACCATTTCTCGCCCAGCCAAGGCACTGCCGGAATGCCAAAAACCTGAAACAGCCAATTGATGGATGAATAGGCAGGGTCAAACATCCACCACCAGCCAAGCGTGGAAAGAGCGGGCGGAATGACCCAGGGGACCAGCAGCATGCCGCGCCATTTCCGCTGCCCCTTGGACGGGATGTGGTGCAGCATATGCGCGAGCCAAAAGCCGATCAGCGCCTTCAGGATCACCGCGGTGATCGCAAAAATACAGGACTGCCAAGCCACCGCCCAGAAGGTTTCGCTTTCGAACAAAATCTCGAAATTGCCGAGCCCGGTCGGCAGCCATTCGCCTTCCATAAAGCCAGTCATGCGGCGATTAAGCGTGGAAAGGTAAATCCCGTAGCCCGCTGGATAGGCCACCAAGCCGATCAGCACCACCAGCAAGGGCGTGGTCATCAGCACGGCAATGGTTGAACGCCGCCTTGCGACGCGTTGCAGGCTGGAAGCACGCCCTGATCCGGGCGCAGAAGGCATAATTGGCGCCGTGCTGGCGTCAGCGGCCATGGTCTGAACCTTTCCTGAAAAGAAAGACGGGCGGCGCGGGGCCGCCCGTCATGCGCGGTTAGCCGCCGCGGCGGATGGTATTGAGCTCGCGCTCCACCCAGGTGAGCGCCTGATCCACGGATTCACCACCCTGCACGATACGGGCAATGAGCTTGGTATTCAGGCCCTGATTATACATCTGCACCGCCATTGCCGCCGGCGCGGGCGCCATGGCGATGGAGGTCTTCGCATTGTGATGCGCGCGCACCGGGTAGTTATAGACAGAACCCACCGGCGGGCCTTCGGTTTCCCAAACCTTGAAGTCAGACATGCTGGCGAAGGGTGGGATGTCATAGCCATTCGAACCATTGGTCTGGCGTTCCGCCTGCGCACGATCAGACAGCCATTCCAGGAAGGCCTTGGCCGCGCCCTTGTTGCGGCTGAAATTCCAGATGCCCCAGAAATAGGGCAGATAGGCCGCGAAGCGCCCTTCCGGCCCGGCGGGCATTGGTACCGTCCAGCAATTTTCCGCAACCTGCGGCGCATCGCGCTTTGCCACCGCCCAGGCAGAGGGTGGGTTGAAGATCAGCGCCGAACGGCCGGAAATCAATGCGCGGTTATTCCCGCCATCATCCCAGGCCCAGACATCATTGGGCAGGAAGCGGCTGATGCGGGCGCACATTTCCACTGCCGCACGCAGCTTTGGATTATTGCGCACCGTGATCGTGCCCCGGGCATCCATCATGAAGGCGCCATAGGATTCGAAAAGCGCGCCGACCCAATCCACCGCATCGGTAAAGCTGCCCATGGGCAGGCCGAAGGGGAAGCCGGCCCGGTGGCAGGCTTCCGCAGCCCGGGCGAAGGTTTCCCAAGTCCAGGTATCGGCGCCGGGGCCGCGCTCATTCCTGGCCGGCCACATGGCGCGAATATCAATGCCGGCATGCTGCTGCAGCAGGTCAAACCGCACGCACGAAGGCTTCAACTGCGTGCCGGCCACGGCCGGGATCGCCACCCAATTCCCTGCGGGCTTGCCGAGATATTCAGCAGCCGGGGTCACGGCGCCATATTTCTGGATCAGGTTGCGCATCACATCATCCACCGGCTCAAGCATGCGCTGGTGGTTGCTCGGCTCCCAGGTGGGGAAGGACATCAAATCATAGCCTGTGCGCGACTGCGCCTGGGCATTGATGGTCAGCAGGATCTGGTTGCCGTTGGATGTTACGGTATCCATCTGCACATCAACGCGATTGGCCTGGCCCCATTCGGCGCAAAGCTGGCGCATGATCACATTGCCATTGGGCACCCAATGGTCCCAGAAGCCGCAGCGCAGCGTGCCGCCCGTGCCTTGGGCATGGACCATGGGGGCGGAAAGAATGCCCGCCGCTGCCACCCCGGCGCCGGAGCGCAATAGGGTACGCCTTTTGATTTCTGCCATAATTCGGATCCTCCTTGCTTATTCGTTGATTGTCGCTTCCCAGACCGATGCCCGGTCAAGGCTTGCGGCAGGTTAGGCAAGGATTTACGACCTTTGCAACCGGTATTGTGATGCGGGGGGGTCGCCCCGGGCTGGCGCGGCGCCCCAAACTCGGCTTCAACCCCCCTGACGGGCCAGAACCAGGATAGATGGCATGACGACTTCGCTCCGCGTCGCGGTCCAGATGGACCCGATTGAAACCATCAATATTGATGGCGATTCCACCTTCGCCCTGATGCTGGAAGCCCAGGCCCGCGGCCATAGGCTTTGGCATTACCATGTGCGCGATTTGGCGCTGCGCGGCGGGCGGGTGACCGCCTGGGCGCGGCCCATCACGCTTAGGCGCGAATATGGCAACCACTACACCTTCGGGGCAGAGGTGGAACTGGACCTTGGCCGCGATGCCGATGTGGTGCTGATGCGCCAGGACCCGCCCTTTGACATGGGCTACATCACGGCCACGCATATTCTGGAACATATCCACCCGAAAACGCTGGTGGTGAATGACCCGGCGCAGGTGCGCAATGCGCCGGAAAAGCTGTTCGTCACCCATTTCCCGGATTTGATGCCGGTAACGCTGGTGACCGCGGATCGCCGCCGCATCGCGGATTTCCGGGCGGAACATGGCGACATCATCATCAAACCGCTTTTCGGCAATGGTGGCGCCGGCGTGTTCCATCTGCGTGCCGATGACCCAAACATGAATGCGCTGGTGGAGCTGTTCACCGAACGTTCCCGCGAACCCCTGATGATCCAGCAATACCTTCCAGCGGTGCGCGAAGGCGATAAGCGCATCATTTTGGTGGATGGCGTCGCCATGGGCGGCATCAATCGCGTGCCGGCGGCGGGTGAAGCGCGTTCCAATATGCATGTCGGTGGCCGGCCGGAACCCACCAAGCTGACCGAACGAGAGCGCGAGATTTGCGCACGCATCGGGCCTGAATTGAAGGCGCGCGGGATGATTTTTGTCGGCATTGATGTGATTGGTGGCTATCTGACCGAAATCAACGTCACCAGCCCGACCGGCTTGCAGGAATTGGCGCGCTTTGATGGTGTGTTTCTGGAACGCGCCATCTGGGACGCGATTGAAGCGAAACGGCGCTGAGATGCTAAAACTTTGGGGCCGCACCAATTCGATCAATGTGAAGAAGGTGCTCTGGATGCTCGATGAGATCGGGCAGGCTTATGATCGCGTGGATGCCGGCATGGAACATGGCCGGGTGAATGATGCAGATTACCGCGCCATGAACCCGAATGGCCGTGTGCCGACATTGGAAGATGGCGATTTCGTGCTGTGGGAATCGAATAGCGTGCTGCGCTATCTGGCGATGAAAGTCCAAAGCCCCCTTTACCCGGCGGACCCGGCAGCGCGTGCTTCGGCGGATCGCTGGATGGATTGGCAGCTTTCCACCCTCGGCCCCGCAGAGCGCAACCTGTTCTGGGGCCTGGTACGCACCCCGCCCGAAAAGCGCGACATGGCGCAGATTGAAGCGGCAGCCAAGGCCGCCGGCGAATGCTGGGCAATAGTTGATGCTTGGGTCGCGCGCCATGGCGGGCCATATCTGGATGGCCCCACCATGACCATCGCCGATATTGTTTTGGGCTGTTACGCGCGCCGCTGGTTTGGCCCGGAAGTCCGCCTGCCTGGCATGCCGGAATTCCCCACCCTGGCGCGCTGGTATGCCAAGCTTGGCGAAAGGCCGGGCTTTCAGCGTTGGATTGCGCCACCACTCACCTGAAGGAGAACCCAACCATGCCCGGCTATCTGATCGCCAATCTGAAAGTCACCGACCCTGAGGGTTTTGACCGCTACCGCGCCGGGGTCCCGGCCGTGATTGCGCAATATGGCGGGCGCTACGCGGTGCGTGGCGGCACCATGGACCGGCTGGAGAATGCCGAGGGGTTTGATCGCGTGGTGGTGCTGGAATTCCCAAGCCTGGATGCCGCACGGGCCTTCTATCACAGCCCTGAATATGCGCCGCTCTTGAAACTGCGGATTGAAACCACGGCAAGCCAGGTGGTGCTGGTGGATGGGTATTCTCCCTGAAACCTCGCATGGCCACAAAAAATCCGCCCGAATCAACCGAATCGCCTTGATCCTGCCACGGTGTCGCGGAAATGTAACATTCCATGCGACCCTTAATCGGCATCTCCTGCTGCCTAAAACCCTTTGGCATCTTCGGCACGCCCAATCATGCGGCGTCTGACAGCTATATCCGCGTGGTGCGTGGCCCAGTCGGGGGCACGCCGGTATTGCTGCCGGCGGCGGGGGAGGAAGCCGCGGCCGATTACCTCGCCCATATCAATGGCCTGATCCTGACCGGCAGCCGGTCCAATGTCTGGCCCGGCCATTATGATGGCCCACCCCATGCCGAGGGCACGCCGGAAGACCAGGAACGCGACGCCACCACCCTGCCCTTGATCCGCGCCGCCATTGCGGCGGGTATCCCCCTGCTCGCGATTTGTCGCGGCATGCAGGAATTGAATGTGGCGCTTGGCGGCAGCCTGGATCAGCGCGTGCAGGATTTGCCGGGGCGGATGGATCACTCAACACCATCCGACCAAAAAATCCCGCTGGTGCGCACCGGCAAGGCGCATCTGGTGCGGATTGATGGCGCGGGGGCTTTGGCCGCCACGCTGACCGCAGCCTCCCGCAGGACAGCGCAGCTTGCGGTGAACTCGCTCCATAATCAGGCGGTGCAGCGCCTGGCGCCGCGCCTAGTGGCGGAAGGCTGGGCACCGGATGGCACAATTGAAGCGGTGCGGGTGGAAGGCGCGCGCGGCTTTGCTTTGGGCGTGCAATGGCATCCCGAATATGACTGGGAGTGCGACGCCGATAGCCGCGCGATTTTCGAAGCCTTTGGCCACGCCGCCGCCGCCCATGCCGGGGCGAAGCTCGCCGCCGCGGCGGAGTGACGCGGTTTCTTCACGCAGGCGTGTCTGTTTTAGGGCTTTGCTTTTTCGTGCAAATGTTCTAAAAAAATCCTTGTCGGCCATGGCTTTGCCGGCGGTCGCGATCCCGGCATCCCCTGCCGGCTCGCCCGACCTTTCCGATCGGAGAATACAAAGTAGCGCCCGGTCACCCCCCTGACCGGGCGTTTTTGTTGGGGTGGAATCTCGGCGCCTCAGACAGATGCGGCGTCACCCTCAGGTGACACGCAAAGCGCCCGTCCTGCCTTTCGGCAGCCCACGGCAGGGGGTATAGCGGCATGGAATAGCCGAAGGAGTCGCTCGGATGGTTTCCTATGTCTTCCCGCCACCGCCTGTTGCCGCGCTGCCAATCAAGGGCAGTGATGCGCTTTTCCCGGTGCGGCGGATTTTCTGCGTGGGCCGCAATTACGCCGAACACGCTATAGAAATGGGCAGCGACCCAACCCGCGAACCGCCCTTCTACTTCACCAAACCGGCTGATTCCGTGGTAATCAATGGCGCCGATACGCCCTATCCCTCCGTGACCAAATCTCTGCACCATGAAATGGAACTCGTGGTCGCCATCGGGCGCGGCGGGCGCAATATTTCGGTCGCTGACGCGCTTTCCCATGTCTGGGGCTATTGCGCCGGCTTGGATATGACCCGCCGCGACATCCAGAATGAGGCGAAAAAGACCGGCCGCCCCTGGGATATGGGCAAGGGCTTCGACAAATCCGCCCCCATGGGTCTGCTGGTGCCGGCGGCTGGCGTGAACCCGGCCAAGGGCAAGATTGAGCTGAAGGTGAATGGCAAGGTCACGCAGACCTCTGACCTCGCCAAGCTGATCTGGTCCGTCCCCGAAGTTATCGCCAATCTGTCGGAGCTGGTGGAACTGGCGCCGGGTGACCTGATCATGACGGGCACGCCAGAAGGGGTCGCCGCCGTGGTGCGCGGCGATGTGCTGGAAGGCTTTGTTGAAGGTGTGGGCGATATCCGCACGAAGATCATCTGATCCGCGTGCGCGCCTGAATGGCCAAGGATCGCAGCCGCTTTGTCTGCCAGGCCTGCGGGGCAGTCAGCCCCAAATGGCAGGGGCGCTGCGATGCCTGTGGCGATTGGAATACGCTGATCGAGGAAACCACCGCCCCGCGCGGTCCCGGCCCCGCCGCCAAGACCGCTGGCGGGCGCCGCGTTGAATTTGTCGGCCTGAAGGGGGAAAGCGCGCCCCCGCCGCGCATCGTCACCGGCATTGCGGAACTGGACCGCGTTTTGGGCGGCGGTTTCGTGCCCGCTTCCGCCGTGCTGGTGGGCGGCGACCCCGGCATCGGCAAATCCACCATATTGTTGCAAGCGGCGGCGCGATTGGCCTCTGGCGGGCGGCGGGTGCTGTATATCTCGGGCGAAGAAGCGGTGGAGCAGGTCCGGCTGCGCGCCGCCAGGCTTGGGCTTTCCGATAGCCCGATGGAATTGGCGGCTGCCTCGGCCTTGCGCGATATCGGCGCCAGCCTGGAACAGGAAAGCGATGCCGCGCTGGTGGTGATGGATTCGATCCAGACCGTTTGGCTGGATGCGCTGGATTCCGCGCCGGGGACAGTCGCGCAGGTGCGCGCTTGCGCAGCTGAGCTGATCCGCTTGGCGAAATCGCGCGGCTTTGCGCTGGTGCTGGTCGGGCATGTCACCAAGGAAGGCACGCTGGCTGGGCCGCGTGTGCTGGAGCATATGGTGGATGCCACGCTCTATTTCGAAGGCGATCGCGGGCATCAATTCCGCATCCTGCGCGCAGTGAAGAACCGCTTTGGCGCGACGGATGAAATCGGCGTTTTCGAAATGACCGATCGCGGCCTGGTTGAAGTGGCCAATCCCTCGGCACTGTTTTTGGCGGAACGCCGCGGCAATGTCTCAGGCTCCGCCGTATTCGCCGGGATTGAAGGCACGCGCCCGGTGCTGGTGGAGATTCAGGCGCTGCTCTCGCCATCTTCGGGCGGGTCGCCGCGCCGGCAGGTGGTGGGCTGGGATTCCGGGCGGCTTTCCATGCTGCTCGCGGTGTTGGAAGCGCGATGTGGCCTCAGCCTCGGCCAGAATGATGTCTATCTGAACATCGCGGGCGGCTTGCGCATCACCGAGCCAGCGGCGGATTTGGCGGTCGCGGCGGCTTTGGTCTCGGCGGCGACGGATCGGCCCACGGATTCAGGTGCGGTGTACTTTGGCGAGGTCGGGCTTTCGGGTGAGGTGCGGCAGGTTTCTCAGGCTGATTCGCGCCTCAGGGAAGCAGCGAAGCTCGGCTTTACCGCCGCCACCCTACCCCGGCGCATTGCACGCGGCGGGCGCGCGGCGGCGGCGCCGGAAGGGTTGGGGCTTTCGGAAATCGGCCATTTGACCGATCTGGTGGCGCGCTTTGCCGAAAAGACCCTGCCGGCGCGTGGCAAGGCGTGACGCGCCAGCCCGCCAGGGCTATAGGGTCCAGCGATGAATTGGGTTGATGTCATTCTGCTGGGGGTGATTGCCCTATCGGCGATCCTCGCCTTTTTCCATGGCCTGGTGCGGGAAGCGCTGGGCGTGGCGGGCTGGGTTGGTGCGGCGGTAGTGGCCCTGCTGGCGCGGAAGGAGATTCAGCCCTTCCTCGACCCCTATTTCACGCCGCCCTGGCTCGCGGAAGCGATTGGCGCGGGCGTCGTGTTCCTGGTTGCGCTGATTGTCTTCAAGCTGATGATCAATGCGGTGGCGGATCGCGTGCAGGATTCCGCGCTGGGCGGCATTGATCGGGTGCTTGGCCTGGTTTTCGGTGCGGCGCGCGGCGCCTTTTTGCTCGTGGTCGCCTATATTGTGGCGGGGTTGTTGCTGCCCGGCGAACGCTGGCCGGAACCGGTGCTTGAAGCCCGCGCCCTGCCGCTTTTGTCGCAAGGCGCGCATATGGTGATTGAAGTCATGCCGGCGGAATATCGCCCGCGGCTGAATGAACCGCCCTTGCCGCGTTCGCCCACGGTTGAAGAATTGCTGCGCCCCCCCGCGCGCAGCCGGAATTGAGGTTACCATGCCGCTGCCCGTGCGATTTGAGGATGACAAGCCGCATGAGGAATGCGGCGTCTTCGGCGTATGGAATGGCGGCGATGCCGCGGCCCTCACGGCGCTTGGCCTGCATGCTTTGCAGCATCGCGGCCAGGAAGCCGCCGGCATTGTAACCTTGGATGAGGCCGGACTGTTTCATGCCCATAAGGGGCTTGGCCTGGTTGGCGATAATTTCGGGGAAGCCAAGGTCATTGCATCACTGCGTGGGCCGCATGCGGTGGGGCATAATCGCTATGCGACCACCGGTGAGACGGCTTTGCGCAATGTGCAGCCGCTTTATGCCGATTTTGAATTTGGCGGTTTTGCGGTCGCGCATAATGGCAATTTGACCAATGCCTATGCGCTGAAGCGCGCCTTGGTGCGGCGTGGCTGCCTGTTCCAAAGCACCACGGATTCCGAGGTTTTCATTCACCTGATTGCCATCAGCCTTTATTCCACGGTGATTGACCGGCTGATTGATGCGCTGAAGCAGGTGCAAGGCGCCTATTCCCTGGTTGCCTTGCATAATGGCGCGCTGATCGGCGCGCGCGATCCCTTGGGCGTGCGGCCTTTGGTGCTCGGGCGGCTTGCCAATGGCGGTTTGGTTCTGGCGTCCGAGACTTGTGCCCTGGATATCGTGGGCGCGGAATTCGTGCGCGATATCGAAGCGGGCGAATTGGTAGTGATTGACGATACTGGGCTCCGCAGCATCAAGCCCTTTGCGCGCACCGATAGTCGTTTCTGCATCTTTGAGTATATTTATTTCGCGCGGCCTGACAGCGTCATGGAAGGCACGCCGGTTTATGAAACGCGCAAGCGCATCGGTGCCGAATTGGCGCGCGAAAGCGGCGTTGCGGCGGATTTGATTGTGCCTGTGCCTGATTCCGGTGTGCCGGCGGCCATGGGCTATGCGGTTGAATCCGGCATTCCCTTCGAATTGGGTATCATCCGGAATCATTACGTGGGACGCACCTTCATTGAACCCACGGATCAAATCCGCCATTTGGGCGTGAAGCTGAAGCACAGCGCCAATCGCGCCATGATCCAGGGCAAGCGTGTCGTGCTGGTGGATGATTCCATTGTGCGCGGCACCACCAGCCGCAAGATCGTTGAAATGGTGCGTCAGGCGGGCGCGACGGAAGTGCATATGCGCGTCTCCTCCCCGCCCACCACGCATTCCTGCTATTACGGCATTGACACGCCTGAGCGTGCAGACCTGATGGCGGCCAAGCATGATTTGGCGGAGATGGCGCGCATTATTGGCGTGGATAGCCTGGCGTTCATTTCACTTGATGGTCTTTATCGTGCGCTTGGGCAGCCGGCGCGCGATGCGAAAAAGCCGCATTTCTGTGATGCCTGCTTTACCGGGGAATATGCCATTCCGCTGACGGATTGGACCGATAATGCGGATCGGCAGCTTTCCCTGCTGCAACCGGCGGGGCAATAATGATGGCGGCTCCTCTGGAAGGACGGGTTGCGCTGATCACCGGTGCGTCGCGCGGGATTGGCGCCGCGCTTGCCCTGCATTTGGCAAAGCTTGGCGCACAATGCGTGTTGGTGGCACGCACGCAGGGCGGGCTTGAAGAAGTGGATGACGCGATCCGCGCCGCCGGTGGCAAGCCCGCGACGCTGCTGCCTTTCGATCTGCAAAAGGCCGAGAAGGATATTGATATGATCGGGCCTTCCATTGTGGAGCGCTTCGGCAGGCTTGATATTCTGGTGCATAATGCGGGTGCTTTGAACAAGCTGACGCCGGTTGCACATATTGAACCGCGTGATTGGGCGGAAGTGATGGCGGTAAACCTCACCGCAAGTTGGCGCCTGATCCGCAGCTGCGACCCGCCTTTGCGCGCTTCCGATGCGGGGCGCGCGGTATTTGTCACCAGCGGGCGAGTGCTTAGGCCGCGCGCCTATTGGGGCATGTATGGTGCGGCCAAGGCGGGCATGGAGCATCTGGTAATGACATGGGCGCAGGAGGTGGAGGCTACCCCCTTGCGCGTGAACCTTGTTGATCCTGGGGTCGTGGCGACCAAAATGCGCGCCGCCGCCATGCCAGGGGAAGACCCCACCACCATTCCCCAACCCGCCGATGTCGCGCCCGGCATTGCGGCGCTGTGCCTGGCTTCTGAAACGCGCCATGGCGCGCGTGTATTGATCGGGAGATAGCAGCGTCATGAGGATTCCGCGCCGGTTGCTGCTAAGCCTGCCGCTGCTGCTTCCCGGTACGGCTGCCGCACAAACCGCTTCATCTCAGGGTGCGCGCATCACAGCCGGCAAGGCCGCAATCGCCGCCGCCAATGGGGCGCGCTGGGCGGAAGCGGATACCTATGCCGCCGCGGCTGATCCCTTGGTGGCAAAAATCGTGCTGTGGATGCGCCTCACGCATCGCACCGCACCTGCCACGGCGGCTGAGCTTGTCGGTTTCTTGCGCGACAATCCGGATTGGCCCTTGGCAGATACCATCGCGCGCCGCGCCGAGGCCGCCTTTGGCGGGCCATCCGATGATCTGCTGGTCACAGCGCATTTCAATACCTTTCCGGCCCGGACGCTTTCTGGCGCGCTACGCCACGCGGAGGCACTTACACGCAGCAGCCCGGCAATACCCAGTCAGCCGCAAGCGTCCAATTTGTTGGATATGGTCAGGCGTGGGCCCGATCAGGCGCGCGTTACGCCGGCGCAACCGAATGCTGAGGCCGCCAGCGGTGCTGATGGTGAAGCAGGTGTCCGGCGTGCGCTTCGGCGCGCTTGGGTGGAAGCACCAGGCGATGCGGCGACTGAAACCAGGATCATGGCGCAATTTGGTCGGTTGCTGAGCCAGGAAGATCACCAGCAACGTTTCGATCGGCTGTTTTTCGCACGCGACATGGAAGGCGCCCAGCGCGCCTTGGAACGCATGACTGGCGTGCCGCGTGGTTCCGGCCAAATGCGCATGCGCATGGCGGCGACGCCAGAGGAGACCCAGATTCTTCTGCGCCCGCTCGATCTCGGCTGGGCCTATGAACGGGCGCGGTTGCTGCGGCGGCGGGATCAGGATGCCGATGCGGTAGCAAGCTGGATTGTCGCCGAACCCTTTCAGGCGAATATGGACCCTGAAATAGCGCGTGCGGTCTGGGCGGAACGACAAATCCTGGCACGCAAACTGTTGCGATTGAATAACGCCAAGGATGCGCATCGTATCGCCGCCTTTCACGGCCAGCCCCTGGGCAGCGATGGCCGGCAGGAAGCGGAATTTCTGGCAGGTTTCATCGCGTTGCGCTTTCTAAATGATCCTGTGTTGGCGCAGCGGCATTTTGTGGCAATGGCGCTTGGCACGCGTTCGGTAATCACCCGCGCGCGCGCGCTATACTGGGAAGGCAGGGCGCTTGCGGCGCGCGGTGCAAGTAGTACCGCACGCGAACGCTATGCGGCGGCGGCGCAATTGCCGACAGCCTTTTACGGCCAGCTCGCAGCGCTGACGATGGGTGAAAGCCAGGAAGCCCTGGATCAGCGGCTACGCGCATTGCAAACACCGTCGGTAGACCAACGACAGGCACAGGAATTTGCGCAACGTGAATTGGCGCGCGTGGTGACCACGCTGGCAGAGCTGGGGGAGACGCGCCGCACGCGCGTGTTCCTGCTGCGCTTGCAGGCAACCTCAGCCGACGCACAGAACAGGCTTCTGACAGTGCGGCTGGCAAATCATATCGGCCGGCCGGATCACGCCGTATGGGTGGCGCGGCGTTCGGCGATTGAAGGCGATGTCCTGTTGCCGGAAGGCTGGCCGACACCCTTCCGCGTGCCAGTGACATCGCCGGAACCCGCCTTTATCTTTTCGGTCACGCGGCAGGAAAGCAATTTCGATACGGAAGCTGTCAGCAGCGCCAATGCGCGCGGGCTGATGCAATTATTGCCTTCCACCGCGCAGCTTGTTGCGCGCCGGCTTGGCATGAATTTCCGCGTGGAAATGCTGACCGCCGATCCACAAGCCAATATCAAACTCGGCGCGGCCTATCTGGAAGAAATGCTCGGGCGTTTTGAAGGATCGCTGGTGATGGCGGCGGGGGCCTATAATGCCGGGCCGCGGCGCGTGGATGAATGGCTTGGCACCTATGGTAATCCTTTGCGCGGCGAACGCGATCTGCTCGATTGGATGGAGATGATCCCCTTCGCCGAGACGCGCAATTACGTGCAGCGCATTGTGGAAGGTGCGGTGATTTATCGCGCACGCCAGAACCCGCCCATGACGGCGCCACACCCCATGGCAAGCTGGCTGGCCAGCGCAAAATGAAGCTGCCCCTGCTGGTGGCGACGATGGGCGGCGTTGGGCGGCTGAAACCGGCGCCTGGCACTTGGGGATCATTGGTGGTTTTGCCGGCTGCCTTGCTCGGGCCGATGCCTGCCTTGTTGCTCGCTATTTTTGTGACGCTCATTGGTTTTTACGCGGTGCGCAAAGTGCTGCGCGAAACCCCCGATCAAGACCCTGGCTGGATTGTGGTGGATGAAGCGGCCGGCATGCTGATTGCGCTGGCGGGCCTGAGCGTGACCGCCAGCATCTGGGGCGTGCTGATTGCCTTCGGCCTGTTTCGTATTTTCGATATCCTGAAACCCTGGCCGATCTCCTGGGCGGATCAGCAAGAAGGCGCTTTTGGAGTCATGCTGGATGATATTGTCGCGGGTGCGCTGGCGGCCTTGGCGCTGATCCTGGCGCGCCCCCTTTTGCCGGGAGTGATCTGACCCATGCTGCCCGAAGCCACACTTGATCAGGCGCGCAGCCTGCTTGCGCAAATGGATGCCAAGGGCATGACCTTGGCCACTGCGGAATCCTGCACCGGCGGCCTGATTGCCGCAGCGCTGACAGCGATTGCGGGATCATCTTCCGTGGTCATGGCGGGCTTCGTCACTTACGCGAATGACGCCAAGCAGAAGATGGTTGGTGTGCGCCCCGAAACCCTGGCAGCGCATGGCGCGGTGAGTGAAGACGTGGCGCGCGAAATGGCGGATGGCGCGCGGGTGCGGGCGGGTGTTTCACTCGCCCTTTCCTGTACCGGCATTGCGGGGCCAGGGGGCGCCACGCCAGGCAAGCCGGTCGGGTTGGTGTTCATCGGCTGCGCGCGCGAAGGCGCACCAACCTTGGTGGAACGCCATGTCTTCCCAGGTGATCGCGCGGCGGTGCGTGCGGCGACGGTGGCGGCAGCGCTTGATCTTGCCGCGCGGCGCATCGCAGGCGCCTGATCACCCGCTTGCGGCGCGGCCATACTGGTCGCAGGATGGGCGCAACACGGAAGAAGTGGGGGAAGGTCAGGGCTAGGGTGCGCTGCACGCTCAGCCATTCCTCTGCCGGTGCTGTGCTGACACCGCATGAGGAGACTTCCATGGCAGCCCCACCTTCCGCGCGCCGCGACCGCATCAATCCGGATTTCCCGAAGCTGGTGGAGATGACCCACCAATATGTTTATGGCGATGTTTGGGAGCGCCCACAGCTTTCCAAGCGTGATCGTTCCATGGTGACGATTGCAGCCCTTGTTGCCATGGGCTGGCAGGAACAGTTGAACAGCCATATCGGCCGCGGCCTGACCAACGGGCTGTCGCGCGAGGAAATTTCAGAAATCATCACGCATCTTTCGATGTATTCCGGCTGGCCTTCCGCCATGACGGCAGCGCATGTCGCCGTTGATGTGTTTGAAGCGCAGGACCAGGCGAGGAAGGGCTGAAGCGATGAAGGTAGGATTCATTGGCCTTGGCACCATGGGTGCTTTTATGGCCGCCAATTTGCAAAAGGCCGGCTATCAGCTGGTGGTGCATGACATTCGCCGCGAAGCTGGCGCCAATCGGCTTGCTGCTGGCGCAACCTGGGCGGAAACACCCAAGGCCGTGGCGGAGCAATGTGAGGTGATCTTCACCTCTCTGCCGGGACCCAAGGAAGTGGAGCCGGTGATTTTCGGCGCCGATGGCATTCTGGCCGGCGTGCAAAAAGGTGCGGCCTATTTTGATCTTTCCACCAATTCGCAAGCGCTGATGAAGCGCATGGCCGAAGCACTCGCGACCAAAGGCGCTTATGGTTTTGATGCGCCGGTGAGCGGCGGGCCCAAGGGTGCGGAGACCGGCAAGCTCGCCATCTGGGTTGGCGGCGACAAGGCAGTTTTCGATAAATACAAGAAGGTGCTGGACGCTTTTGGTGACCAGGCCGCCTATATCGGCCCGATTGGTACCGCGACGGTTGCGAAGCTCGTGCATAATATGGCGGGCTATGCGATCCAAACCGCGATGGCCGAGGTGTTTTCCATGGGCGTGAAGGCGGGGATGGACCCGCTTGATCTTTGGAAAGCCGTGCGTCAAGGCGCGCTGGGGCGCAAGCGCACTTTTGATCGCATCACGGACCAATTCCTGGTGGACAAATATGACCCGCCCGCCTTTGCGCTGAAGCTGGCGCATAAGGATGTGACTTTGGCGGTGACCATGGGCCGTGAATTGAACGTGCCGATGCGCTTCTGCAATCTGGCGCTGGAAGAAATGAATGAGGCGCTGAACCGTGGTTGGGAAAACCTCGATAGTCGTGTGCCGATGAAGCTGCAATTGGAACGCGCTGGCGTTCAGATCAAATGCGACCCGGCAGCGGTGCAGGCCGTGCTGGATGCGGATAAGGCCCAGTAACCGCCTATGACCTTGCTGATGCAACAGCCGGGGCGGATTGGGCCGCTCCGGATGAAAAACCGGCTCATCATGGCGCCGATGGGTACGAATTTCAGCACCAGCGATGGTCTTTCGACCGAGCGTGACCGCGCCTATTACGAAGAACGCGCCAAGGGCGGTGTCGCTGCCATTGTCACGGAAGCCATGGCGGTGAGTGCGGGTGGGCGCGCGCATAACAACTCACTCTGGATTTATCATGACCGTTTCATCCCCGGCCTGGCGCGGCTCGTGGAAGGCATCAAGCGGCATGATTGCGTGACGGTGGGGCAGATCAATCACCGCGGCGCGCTGCTGCGGCGTATGGTGCTGAATATGGAACCTGTCGGGCCTTCGCCCTGGCGCAATCCGAACACAGGCGATGAGGTACGCCCGCTCGATCAGGCGGAAATCACCGAGATTCAGAAGGATTTTGTCGCCTCTGCCAGACGACTTTGGCAGGCGGGTTATGATGCGGTGGAATTGCACGCCGCCAATGGCTATTTGTTCCATCAATTCCTGACGCAGCGGATCAATAAGCGCACAGATCGCTATGGCGGGTCGCTCGAAAACCGGGCGCGTCTGCTCTTGGAAACCGTGCATCGGCTGCGTGATGCGCTGCCGGATTTCCCGCTTTGGGTGCGGATCTCCTGTACCGAATATTGCCATGATGGCTATAAGATTGAGGAAATGGTGGAACTCGCCAAATTACTGGAAGCGGCGGGGGTGACAGCGCTTGATCTTTCGGGTGGCACGAATGAAAGCCCGGAACTGTCGCGCTTTTGCATCCAGCCGCCTTCCATGCCGCGCCGTACCTTGGAACCTCATGCCAAACCGATCACGGATGCGGTTTCCATCCCAACGATTATCGCCGGGCGCATCCTCTCGCCCGAGGATGCTGAGGCTGTGCTGGCGTCGGGGGCAGCGGATTATGTTTCCTTGGGCCGCGCCCTGACGGCGGATGCGCATTGGCCGCGCAAGGCGTTTGGTGAAAGCAAGGTCGCCATTCGTGGCTGCATTTCCTGCAATGTCTGTTTTGAACGGCTGACGCTGGAACGTGATGTCGCCTGTGTGGTGAACCCCATGCTCGGCACAGAATTGGAAGCGCCGGAATTCATTGATGGGCCATTCGCGCCGGCAGCAGTGAAACAGCGCGTATTGATTCTGGGTGCTGGCTTGGCAGGGGCTGAGGTTGCACGGCTCGCCGCCGCACGCGGGCATGAAGTGGAAATCTGGGAAAAGGCCGCGCGTGCTGGCGGGCAGCTCCATCTGGCCGTAGCAGCACCGGATAAGGAAGAAGTGCGCCCCGCCTGGTCCTGGCGATGGGATCAGGTGACCGCACTTGGCGTGCCGGTGCGCTATGGCGTCGCTGCCACCGCCGCTGCCATCAGGGATTTCGCGCCTGATCATGTGGTGCTCGCCACTGGCGCCAAGCCGCGCCCGCTAACGCTGCCAGGGGCCTCGCCCCTGCAAGCCTGGGATGTCATTGCCAATCCAGCTTTGGTGCCTGAAGGCGCGCGGCTGGCGGTGATTGGTGGCGGCATTGTCGGGCTGGAAGTGGCGGATGTGTTGATCCAGCGCGGTTGCCGCATCTCAATCCTTGAGGCGCTACCCGCCATCGCGCCCGCCATGGCGCGCAATAACCGCACCGATCTGATGATCCGCCTGCGCGCGGCCGGTACCAGCTTCCACACCAAGGTGCGCGATGCGCGCATGCTGGGCGATGCGCTGCATTTCACGGAAGATGGCGCCGCGCGAGAGGTGGCTGGCGTCACGCAGGTGATTGCCGCGATTGGCGCGCTGCCCAATCTTGAAGCGCTGCCAGCGGTGGAAGCGAGTGGCATTCCCTTCGCGGTGGTTGGTGACGCCAATCAGCCAGGTGATTTTCTGTCCGTTCTGCGCGACGCCTCCATGGTGGGCCTTGCGCTTGGGATGGCGCCGGCAAAACAGGAGCATATGGCATGACTGAACCCGAATACCGCGTCTATGCGCTGCGCTACGCCATGCGCGATGCCAAGCGCGCCGAGCATTTCATCGGCGGCGACCCGCATGATGCGCCGATGCCGATGGATTACTTCGTCTGGGCCGCAGTGAATGAAGATCGCGCCGTCATCATTGACACCGGCTTCACGGCAGAGGTCGCCGCCAAACGCAAACGTAATTATCTGCGCTGCCCAATTGAAAGCCTGAAGCTGATCGGCGTTGATCCTGATAAGGTCGAAGATGTGGTGATTTCCCATCTCCATTACGATCACGTCGGCAGCTTCCATAAATTCGCCAAAGCCAAGTTCCACTTGCAGGAACCGGAAATGCAATATGCGACCGGCCGCTACATGAAATACCCCAAGCTCCGCCATTCTTTTGAGGTTGAGGATGTAGTCGGCATGGTGCGGATGAATTTTGCCGAACGCGTTGTGTTCCATAACGGCGATGCGGAAGTGGCGCCGGGCATCACGGTGCATGCCTGTGGTGGGCATTCCATGGGGCTGCAATGTGTGCGTGTGAATACGGCGCGCGGGCGCGTGGTGCTCGCTTCCGATGTCACGCATTTCTATGAAAACATGGAAGCCGGCCGCCCCTTCACCACGGCGTTTCATATCGGTGAAATGCTGGAAGGATTTGATAAGCTCCGCGCGCTCGCACCCAGCCCGAAGCATATCGTGCCCGGGCATGATCCGGAAGTGATGCGCCGCTATCCCGCGCTGCCAGGGCAGGAAGGCATTGTGGTGGCATTGCACCGAGAACCATCAAAATAAAAAGAGAGAGAGGGAGGATGCCATGATCAGATTCACCCGCCGCGTCGCACTGCTTGCTGGGCTTGCCGCGCCGGCCATTGCGCGGGCGCAGGGTTTTCCAACGCGGCCCTTGCGCCTGGTGGTGCCTTTCCCGCCCGCAGGCGCTGCCGACATCACCGCGCGCATGGTGGCCGAACGCATGGGGCCGCTACTGGGTCAGACTGTGGTGATTGATAATCGCCCCGGCGCTGGCGGGAATATCGCTGGTGAGGCTGTGGCACGCAGCGCGCCGGATGGGCATACGCTGTTCCTTGGTGGTGCCACGATTCTGCTGGCGAATAAATATCTTTATTACAAAGGCATGCTCTTTGATAGCATTCGCGATTTCACGCATATCTCGCGTGTCTCAGTCGGCTCCACGCTATTTGTCGTGAATGCCAATCGGCCATGGAAAACCTTTGAGGAATTTGTGGCGGACGCCAAGCGCCGCCCAGGGCAGATCAGCGCAGCATCATCCGGCATCGGCACGATCAGTCATTTGACGATATCAAAGCTGATGAGGACAGCAGGGATCGAGGTGTCGCACGTGCCCTATCGCGGTTTGGCGCCTGGCTTGAATGATTTGCTCGCCGGCAATGTGGATATGATTTTTGATGGCATGCCCGCGCTGATGCCGCATGTGCGCGAAGGCCGCTTGCGTGCGCTGGCGGTGGGCAGCCAGAAGCGCCAGCCGCAGGGCGCCGGGCTTGAAGATGTGCGCGGCATGGCAGAACTCATCCCCGGTTCCGACATGGATATGGAATTCTGGTATTGCATCTCTGCCGCCGCCGGTACGCCGGCGCCGATTGTGCAGGCACTGCACCGCGCGACCATCGGCGCGGCGCGCGATAAGGAATATGGCGAAAAGCTGATCCCGCTTGGTTTCAGCGCCATTTCGGATGATACGCCGGAAGGCTTTACGGAATTTGTGCGCAGCCAGGATCGCGTTTGGCGCGACCTGGTGGAAATCTCCGGCGCCAAATTGGATTAATCGCATCAAGGGAGAAAAGCGATGCTCTATGAACTTCGTATCTATCACTGCCAGCCCGGGCGCCTGCCCGATCTGATGAAGCGGTTTGACACCATCACGCTGAAGCTTTGGGACAAGCACGGCATTCGCCAGGCGGGTTTCTGGACCACGCTGATCGGCGATTCCAACCACAGCCTGACCTATATGGTGGCGTGGAAGTCACTCGCGGAACGCGAAGAAAAATGGGCGAAGTTCCAGGCCGACCCGGATTGGATCAAGGCGCGCGCGGAAACCGAAGCGAATGGCCCGCTGCTGACGAAGGTCACCAATGAAATCCTTCAGCCGACATCCTTCTCGTCGGTGAAGTAAAAACAAACGGGGGGAGAGCTATTTCCCCCCGCCCACCCCATGCTGTTCACGTACGGCATGGAAGCGGATCATCGGCCATTCCTCTTCCGCGCGGCGGCGGCGCCAATCGCTGCTGAAAAACGCGACCAGCGCGCCATCATGATCTTCTGCCACATCACGCCGATTGGCCTCCGCGAAACGATCCAAGGCGCCGGCTTCATCGGATACCATCCAGCGCACCTGTTCCCAGGGCGTGCCATCAAATCCCGCCGGTACGCCATATTCCACCTTCAGCCGGCTTTGCAGCACATCCAACTGCAATTGCCCGACAACGCCAACCACGGGCGGGGAGCCATCGCGCGGACGGAATAATTGCACCACGCCTTCTTCTGCCAATTGGTCCAGCGCGGTGCGAAGCTTCTTCGCCAGCATGGGATCATCCAGCCGGATATGGCGCAGGATTTCCGGCGCGAAGGAAGGCACGCCGCGAAAATCCAGCGGCTCACCTTCCGTCAGTGTATCACCGATGCGCAGCGTGCCGTGATTGGCAATGCCGATCACATCGCCGGGCCAGGCTTCTTCCGCCACTTGCCTGTCTTTCGCGAAGAAAAACAGCGGCGCATTCACCGGCACCTGCTTGCCGGTACGGCTTTGGCGCAGCCGCATGCCTTTAGTCAGCCGCCCGCTGCATAGCCGCACAAAGGCCACGCGGTCGCGGTGATTGGGGTCCATATTCGCCTGGATTTTGAAGACAAAGCCGGTCAGCTTTTCCTCACCGGGTGTGACCAGACGCTGATCCGCCGGCCGCGCGCGCGGTGGCGGCGCATGACGCGCAAGCCCATCCAGCAAATGCGCAATACCGAAATCCCGCAGCGCCGAGCCAAAAAATACCGGCGTCAAAGACCCTTCCAGAAAACGCTCCGCGTCGAATTCCGGATAGCCAGCGCGGGCGAGCAAGACTTCCTCGGAAAGCGCCAAGGCCCTTTCGTCACCAACCAGTGCCGCGAGTTTCGGGTCTTCCGGAGAGTCAAGCTGGATCGGTTCGGCGCCTTCTGCGACAGGCAGAAAGCGATCGGTCGCCAAATCATAAACCCCAGCGAAATCAGCGGCGCGGCCCACCGGCCAGGCGGCAGGTGTCGCGTCCAGCGCCAGCAGGTTCTGGATTTCATCGAGCAATTCAAAAGGCTCGCGCGCTTCGCGGTCCATCTTGTTGATGAAGGTGATGATGGGAATATCGCGCATGCGGCACACTTCGAACAATTTGCGCGTTTGGCTTTCAATCCCCTTGGCGGCATCCAGCACCATCACCGCGGCATCAACCGCGGTCAGGGTGCGATAGGTGTCTTCAGAAAAATCCTCGTGACCTGGCGTGTCGAGCAAGTTGAACACCACGCCATCACGCTCAAACGTCATGACCGAGGTCGCGACCGAAATGCCGCGATCCTGTTCGATCTTCATCCAATCCGAACGGGTGCGCCGCGCATTGCCCTTGGCGCGCACCGCGCCGGCAAGCTGAATGGCGCCGCCCTTCAGCAGCAGTTTTTCCGTGAGCGTGGTTTTGCCCGCGTCAGGATGGGCAATGATGGCAAAGCTCCGCCGACGAGCGGCTTCTTCGGCGATGCGGGCGGCGGGAATGGCGGTATCAGACATGATGCGGCGGGGGTTAGCATCAGAAGCGGCGCTTGTCGCGCGCCGCCTATCAAGCCGCCTGTTTCTTCAGCCAATCACGCAGCGCCTTGTTCACGCGCGTTTGCCAGCCGGGGCCGGTGGCACGGAGCCGATCCAATAGATCCGGGTCCAGACGGAGCGTCACCTGGCGCTTGGCCTCGGCCAAAGGCGGACGCCCCCGGCGGATAAGCCGCACCCCATCCTTGATCTCCGCCTTGGCGAAGAATTCGTCGGTCAGTGCCGGCGCATCATCGGGATCAACCCAGGTGCTGACGCCAGCGCGTTTCTTCTTCGGCATGGGCATGCCTCATGGAAATGATGCGGCGGGCCGCGCCGCGCGGAGTCCAAACCAGAACCACCAGCCGACCCTGCAAGAGCCCGGCGGAGATAAAGCGCTTCTCACCATAGTCGCGCCGCTCGTCTTCAAGCGTAGCGTGCAGCCCGGCGAAAATCTGCGCAGCATCAGCGAAATCCAACCCACGCTCGGCCAGCGTTTTCGTGCGCTTGGCGGGATCGAAGGTGATGCGCATGGATTAAATGTAGCTACAAAAATATAGGGCTGCAACAGGTATCACCGGATCGCCCGCCGCCATAAGCCTTACTAAGCGCAGCCCTTCGGGCTATCAGCCCCCGCATGATTCCCACCAACATCCCCCCCGCTGCGCTGGTCACGGGCGCTGGCAAGCGGCTCGGCCGTGCCATGGCGCTTGCGCTTGCCAAAGCCGGCTTTGATGTCGCCATCCATTACGCCGCCAGCGCCGATGCGGCGGAAGCGACGGCGAAAGAAATCCGCGCCCTTGGCCGACGCGCCATTACGCTGCGCGCCGAGCTCGGCCAGGAAGCGGAAGTGGCGCGGCTCATTCCGGATGCGACCAAGGCGCTTGGGCCGCTTGGTGTATTGGTCAACAACGCCTCCACCTTCGAACGCGATGAATGGCATGACGTAACGCGCGATTCCTGGGACCGGCATATGGAGCCCAATCTGCGCGCGCCCTTCGTGCTGACGCAGGATTTCGCCAAGGCGCTGCCGGATGCGGCACAGGGCTTGGTTGTGAATATGCTGGATCAGCGGGTCTGGTCGCTGACGCCGCATTTTGTCTCCTACACCGTATCAAAGGCGGGGCTTTGGGCGCTGACGCAAAGCCTGGCGCTGGCGCTGGCGCCGCGCATTCGGGTGAATGCGATCGGGCCCGGCCCCGCCTTGCCCAGCCCCCGCCAATCCCAGGAACATTTTGACCGGCAGGCCGAGGCGACACCACTTTCACGGCCAACCAGCCCGGAAGAAGTGGCGCGCGCGCTGATCGCGATCCTGTCCCTGCCATCCATGACCGGGCAGATGATCGCGCTAGATGGCGGGCAGCATCTGCAATGGTCGCCCACGTTCGGGCAGGAACCCTTGGAATGAGCTTCGCCCCAGATGCCGCGGCGGGGCTGCGGCTGGTTTTCGTGCGCAACCTGGAAGTCCAGGCCCTGCTTGGCGTCTATGCGCATGAGGAAACGCGCCCGCAGCGCGTGATCCTCGATCTGGAATTGGCGGTGGAGGACCAGGAAGCCCCCGCAGCCGAAGGGCCGGACCGGCTTTCCCGCGTGGTGGACTATGCCGCCGCAGCCGAAACCGCGCGGCGGATCGCGACTTCCGCCCATGTGCGCCTTGCTGAAACCCTGGCCGAGCGCATCGCCATCAGCCTGTTGGAAGACCCCCGCATTAAGCGCGTCAGGGTGGGGGTCACCAAGCCGGACGCGATGCCCGGTGGCATCAACGTCGGCGTTGTCATTGAAAGATCACGATTTTGACATCTCCGCCGCTGCGGATTGTCCACCGCCGAAAAACCACGCCGAAAAGCTTTTTGCGGCTGACCGGAAAATCCCCCCTTGACGGCAAAGCGGGATTGCGACTCAGGATAAAAACGAAATAAATCAATAATTTAATTTGTTACAGCCGGGCCGCCACAAAACTGGGCAATGGCTTAGAATCATTGTGTAACATAGTCTTAACTGAATTGTCTTGGCGGCTTCCCACAGGTTTATCCACAGGTTTCGTGGACAAATTCGTCCCCCCTTTGCCATAAGCCAAGAACCATGACCGAAACACCGCCATCCGCCCCCGAAAGCCCCTCCTTCCAGGGGCTGGCGGTGCTGGAAGCGGCCCTGCCGACCCTGCCGCTCACCCCCGGCGTCTATCGCATGCTGGATGAGAAGGGGGAGGCGCTTTACGTCGGCAAGGCGCGGTCGCTCAGAAAGCGCGTTACCTCTTACACCCAGCTTGCCCGCCTGCCGGAACGGCTCCGGCGCATGGTGTTCGAAACGCGGTCCCTTGAAGTGGTGACCACAGCGTCCGAGGCCGAGGCGCTGCTGCTGGAAGCCAATTTCATCAAGCGCTTCCGCCCGCGCTTCAACATCGTCCTTCGGGATGACAAATCCTATCCCTGGCTGGTGATCACGGAAGACCACCCTTTTCCGCAGATTGCCAAGCATCGCGGGGAAAGGCGGAAGGGTGCTTCCTATTGGGGGCCTTTTGCGTCGGTCTGGGCGGTCAATCAGACCTTGGCGGCGCTTCAGCGCGTGTTTTTGCTGCGATCCTGCCGGGATACGGTATTTGATACCCGGACGCGGCCGTGTTTGCTGTTCCAAATCAAGCGCTGCTCCGCGCCCTGTGTGGATCGAATCTCGCAGACCGATTACGCGGCGCTGGTGGCGGAAGCCAAGCAATTCCTATCCGGCGAAACGCCTTCCATCCAAAAGCGCCTGGCCGCTGAGATGGAAGCCGCGGCGGCGGATTTGCAGTTTGAACGCGCGGCGGCGCTCAGGGACCGTATCCGGGGGCTCACGCATATTCAGGGCAAGGATCGCGTCAATCTGGAAGGGTTGGGCGATGCGGATGTGATCGCGCTGCATCAGGCGGCGGGGCAAAGCTGCGTGCAGGTGTTTTTCTTCCGTGGCGGTCGCAATAACGGCAATCGCGCATTTTTCCTGAGCCACGCCAAGCAGGACCAAAGCCCTGAGGAAGTCATGGGCGCCTTCCTGGGTCAGCTTTATGAGGATTTGCCGCCGCCGCCCTTGCTGCTGCTGTCACATGACCCGCCCGAGGCTGCGCTGATTGCGGAAGCGCTAGCAATCAAGGCTGGGCGGCGCGTTGAATTGCGTCGCCCGCAACGCGGCGAAAAACACGAAGCGCTGGAACATGCCGCGACCAATGCACGCGAGGCCCTGGAACGCCGCATGGCGGAAGGCACTGCCCAGGCAGCGCTGCTGGAAGGCACTGCCAATCTTTTCGGCCTGCCTGGCGCGCCGGAACGGATCGAGGTTTACGATAATAGCCATATCCAGGGCGCCAATGCCTATGGCGTCATGGTGGTGGCCGGCCCTTCAGGCTTCATGAAGCAGGGCTACCGGAAATTCGCCATCAAGACCGCCGCCAGCAATGATGATTTCGCCATGATGCGCGAAGTGTTCGAACGCCGCTTTGGCCGCGCGCTTCGTGAAGACCCGGCCCGCGCTGGCGAAGGCTGGCCCGATCTGGTGCTGATTGATGGCGGCGCCGGCCAACTTTCCGCCGCGCGGGAAATCATGGCGGGCCTTGGCCTGGATGATCTGCCCTTGGTCGCGGTGGCGAAAGGGCCAGACCGCGATGCCGGGCGCGAATGGTTCCACATGGCAGGGCGAGAGCCCTTCCAGCTTCCTCTGCGTGACCCGGTGCTGTTCTATTTGCAGCGCCTCAGGGATGAAGCCCATCGCTTTGCCATCTCCGCCCATCGCGCCGGGCGTTCCAAGGCTTTAACGCGGTCTGAATTGGATGAGGTGCCAGGCGTGGGTGCCGCGATGAAGCGCAAATTGCTGAACCATTTCGGCTCGGCCCGAGGCGTACGGCAGGCGGGGCTCGCGGATCTGGAAGCCTGCCCTGGTGTGGGGCCGGCCATGGCGCAGCGGATTCACGACCATTTCCACCCGACTGCGGCGCTTGGCTGAATTCTGCGGCCCAAGGGTGCCAAAAGGCTGCGTTCCGGGTTAAGGAAAGGGAAATGCCAACCGACCTGCCCAATCTGCTGACGCTTTCGCGCATCGCGGCCATACCGCTGTTGGTGGTGCTGGCTTCGATCAATACGCCGCAGGCGGATATGGCGGCCTGTGTCGTGTTTTCGCTTGCCGCCATCACGGATTACTTCGATGGCAAGATTGCGCGGGATCGCGGCGCGGTTTCCGGCTTTGGCCGCATGCTGGACCCGATTGCCGATAAGCTTTTGGTCGGCGCGGCGCTGATGCTGCTGGCGGGTTATGGGCGGCTTTCCGATGCCGGGCTGTTTCCGGCCATTGTCATCATGCTGCGCGAGATTCTGGTCTCGGGCCTCCGCGAATTTCTGGCCGAATTGCGCGTCGGCCTTCCGGTGACACCGCTCGCGAAATGGAAGACCGGGTTTCAGATGGGCGCGCTTGGCACCTTGCTTGCGGGTGATAGCGGCGCGCCGGTGGTCGGTCTTGGCTTCCTGCCGGTCTCCCTGATCGGGGAGGGGATGCTCTGGGCTGCCGCGGTGCTGACGCTGATCACGGGTTGGGATTATCTGCGCGCGGGGCTTACGCTCGCGCAGGCAGAAACGCCGACAAGCCGTGATGCACCGGCAAAACCGCCAGGGCAGTCTTGAGTATGAACCCCGGGCAGCGCATCTTAAACAACGAAGGGGCGGGGAAAGCCATGCGACATTTTGTTTTGCTGCTTGGGGCAATGCTGGCGCTGCAAGGCTGCGGGCCGAATTGGCAGCCAAGCTGGAATACCAGCCGCAATGCCGCGATCCCTTCAGTGGATAGCCTGACGCTGCGCCGCGTGACCAGCGGCGATACCAGCGCAGAGGTGCTGCGCACGGAAAACCTCGATTATGCGGCGATGCGCGCGCCCGCCACGCCGCCCGCGCCCATGACACCGGATGATGCGCTGCGCCTGCCCCCGCCACCGCCTCCGCCGCGCACCAGCAGTTCAACGCCGCCGCCCATGGCATCCGTGCCCCCACGCGCGCCTTCGCCGCCGGCCACGACGCCTTCCGCCATGCCATCCCCGCCGCCCGCGCGGGTTGAAGGCACCGTGATCCCCGGTGCAGGCGGCCAGCCGGCCGGCATTGTCGCCGGCGGCAATGACCGCACCCAGGTCTTCAACCAGCCCGGCACAGCGGGTGGTGGCATAGCGGTGCGCGATGGTGGCACCACCACCATTATCGGGCCGGGCGGGCGCATCACCTCGGTGCCCACACCGCGCTGAAGCGCCATGCGCATTCTCTATTTTGCCTGGCTCCGCCAGAAGATCGGCGTTGCGGAAGAAGAAGTGGCACCCCCCGCCGAGATTCGCGATATCGCCGGGCTGCGTGATTGGCTGGCCACACGCAGCCCCGGCCATGCGGCGGCCCTTGCCGATGCCAAGCAAATCCGCGCGGCGGTCAATCAGGATTTCGCCACGCCGGATCATCCAGTGGCGGCGGGCGATGAGATTGCCTTCTTCCCGCCCGTCACCGGGGGTTGAGCCATGGCGCGCATCCAGGTGCAGGAAGCGCTGTTTGATATGGCCACCGAAAGCGCGGCGCTGACGGCTGGCCGCACCGATGTTGGCGGGGTTGCTAGTTTTCTCGGCGTTTGCCGTGGCGATGATGGCCTGGCGGCGATGGTGCTGGAACATTATCCCGGCATGACGGAACGCGCCCTTGGCCGCATCGCTGCCGAGGCTGAGGCACGCTGGCCGCTGACCGGTTGCACGGTGATCCATCGTGTTGGCCGCATCCTGCCTGGTGAGCCCATTGTGCTCGTGCTGACTGCATCGGCGCATCGTGCCGCCGCGCTTGAAGCCTGCGCCTTCCTGATTGATTGGCTGAAGACCAAGGCACCCTTTTGGAAGCGCGAGGAATTCGCCGATGGCGATGCGCGCTGGGTGGCCGCGAAGAATGAGGATGACGCCGCCGCCGCGCGTTGGTCGGCGAAACAGGGGTGAGGTCTGGCGCGGCGGTTATACTCGGCGCGGCATTGCTGATCTGGCCGGCCTTTTTCAATGGCTACCCCTTATTGTTCAGCGATAGCGGCGGGTTTTTGCATCAGACGCTCGGGCCGCTGATGCTTTGGGACAAGCCTTATGTTTATGGGCCATTTCTGCATGCGTTTCATTGGCGCATCAGCCTTTGGGGACCGGTGATCGCGCAGGGTGTGATCCTGTCCCATTTGCTGTGGCTGACGCAGCGCGTGATGCGTGGTGATGCGACGCCGCTTAGGCATATCGGGCTTTGCGCCTTTGCCGCGCTGGCCACCGCTGCGCCTTTCAGCGCGGCGCTGCTGATGCCCGATATTTTCGCGCCGATGGTCGTGCTGGGCTTGTTCCTGTTGGGCTTTGGTGGTGCCGCGCTGACGCGGTTTGAAGGTGGCTATCTGGTGGTGCTGGTGGCGCTGGGTATTGCCGCGCATCTCGCGCATTTGCCGCTCGCGCTTGGGCTTTGCGTGATTGCGCTGCTGCTCAGCCTTTGGCGGTATCCGGCGCGGCTTTTGGCGATGGTGGTACCGGTGGTGCTGGCGATGGCTGTGCTGCTGATCACCAATGCCGTGGGCCATGGGCGCTTCGCGCTTTCGCCCTATGGCGCCAGTTTCATGCTGGCGCGCTTGCAGGAAGACGGGCCGGCGACAGCACTGCTCAAGGCACGTTGCCCGGATGCTGGCTGGTATCTTTGCGCTTTTACCGATCATCTGCCCATGTCAGCGAATGATTTTCTCTGGGCGCCGGATAGCCCAGTGAATCGTGATGCCGCCGGCAATGCGCGCTTTCTCGGCGGCATGATGCTGGCGCCGGAAGCCGGCCAGATTGTCAGTGAGACCCTCCGCGCCGACCCGCTCGGCGTGGCGCGCGCCATGGTGGGCAATATGCTGCTGCAACTCGGCAGTTTCGGCATTGGCGATACCTTGGATGAGGCGCATTTCGCGGTGGCGATCCGCCCGCGCATCGAACAGGGTTTTTCAGCGCGCGAATTGGCGGCTTTCGATCAGGCGCGGCAGGCACAAGGCGCGCTGAAGGATGCGCTGATGCCGCTCAATCATTTGCATCTGCTTGTGGTGGTGCTGGCGCTGCCCTTGCTCGCTTGGGTGGCTTGGCGTGGGCAAGGGCTCACGCTTGCTTTCGTGCTGTTCCTGCTGGCGGCGGCGCTCGGCAATGCGCTGATCTGCGGCGGGCTTTCCGCGCCGCATCCGCGCTATGGCGCGCGCATCAT
The DNA here is from genome assembly GCA_020249435.1 of Roseomonas sp. Classification (GTDB taxonomy): domain Bacteria; phylum Pseudomonadota; class Alphaproteobacteria; order Acetobacterales; family Acetobacteraceae; genus Neoroseomonas. Next base: position 100,256 of record JADCFQ010000005.1, read on the forward strand.
CTGGCTATTGCCGGTGGTGGCGTTGTTGTGCTCGCTTGGCATGGTGATGCAGCGGGGCCGAAAGCGTGGCTGATGTTTTCCTGATCGGCCTGATTTTTGTCCTGGCTGGTTTCGTGAAAGGTGTCGCGGGGTTTGGCCTGCCAACCGTGAGTGTCGCGTTAGTGGCCCTGCTGCGACCGATCCCCGAGGCCATTGCGTTGATGCTGGTGCCGGCCTTTGTCACCAATCTCTGGCAGGGCTTGGCGGGAGGCCAGTTGCGCGTAGTGCTGCCGCGCATTGCGGTGTTTCTGGCCTGCGCCGTGGTCGGCACCATCGCCGCTGCCTGGCATTTGGCGGCAGTGGATGGGCGTTTGCTGTCGGGGCTTTTGGGCTTGAGCCTGCTGGCTTCGGCGACCCTGGCGCTGGCCGCGCCCAACCTACCCGCCCCAGGTCACGCGCTGGAACGGTTGCTCGCCGCGCCCATGGGCCTGGTTTCCGGCGTTTTGGCCGGCTTCACCGGCAGTTTCCTGGTGCCGGCCGCCCCCTGGCTGCAAGCCATTCGCCTGCCGCGCGAGCAATTCGTGCAGGGTTATGGGTTTTGCGTAATTCTGATCAATGCGTCCCTGACGCTGGCCTTGGCCCTCGGCGGCGTCATCACGGGCGATATCGGCGCCAAGTCGGTATTGGCATTGGCGCCGGCCTTTGCTGGCATGCTGCTTGGCCAAAAGCTGCGCTTCAGCTTGCCCGAGGCGCGCTTCCGGCAGGTGGTTCAGGTGCTGCTTTGGCTGATTGGCGCCTGGTTGGCGCTGCGGGCCTTTCGCTAAGATTTAAGGCCACTTCACCGCCGGCGGCATGGACATCAGGATCGCTTCCACATTCCCCCCGGTTTTCAGGCCGAAAATCGTGCCGCGGTCATGCAGCAGGTTGAATTCCACATAGCGGCCGCGGCGGATCAGCTGATGCTCACGCTCGGCCTCGGTCCAGGCTTCATGCATGCGCTTTCTGATAATGGCGGGATAGGCTTGCAGGAAAGCTAAGCCCACATCGCGGGTGAAGGTGAAATCGGCATCAATCCCCTTGCCCGGCGTACGATCCCCCAGCCAATCGTAGAAAATCCCGCCAAGGCCGCGCGGTTCGCCGCGATGCGGCAGAAAAAAATACTCATCGCACCATTTCTTGAAGCGCGGGTAATAGGTTTCGTCATGCTTGTCGCAGGCCCCCTTGAAGGCGGCGTGGAAATCCGCCGCATCGGCCTGGGCTTCGGGCGCTTCGGGCGTCATGGGCGTGATATCCCCCCCGCCGCCAAACCAGGCATTCCGGGTCACGATGAAGCGTGTATTCATATGCGCCGCCGGCACGCGCGGGCTTTGCATATGTGCCACCAGAGACACACCTGTGGCCAGAAAACGCGGATCTTCCTCGGCGCCTGGGATTTGCTTGCGGAATTCGGGGGAAAACTCGCCAAAGACGGTGGAGACATTGACCCCCACCTTTTCAAACACCCTGCCCTTCATGACGGACATGACGCCCCCGCCGCCTTCCGGCCTTTCCCAGGCGGTGCGGGTAAAGCGCCCCGGCGGCAGGCCGGTATGGGGGCCAGAGGCCAAATCATTCTCAATCGCCTCAAAAGCGGCGCAAAGCCGGTCCCGCAATTCCTCGAACCAGGCGCGGGCGGGGGCCACAAAGGGGTGGCCCTGAGGGCCGGCAGCAGTTTTTTCCATGGCAGGCTTCCAATGTTACACTGGGGCGCATTTACACCTTGCAAATCCACCTACTATAAGACCCCGCAAGTGGCGGGGCCGGTGCTTCGGCGCCGCCATTTCGTTGTGATCTTGGCACCCAAGGGGTGCGGGCCTAAATCGTGCGGCGAAGTGAAGCCCTCGGCAAGAGGGTTCCCCGTCGCAAAGGGATGGTGAGGATGGCTGATACCGCTCATGCGGCGCCCGATGGCGCGCCGCGGCGTGATTTTCTGAAACTCGTGACCGGCGCTTTCGCCGCGGTCGGTGTTGGCGCCATTGCCTGGCCCTTCATCGCTTCCTTGCAGCCCGCGAAGGATACGCTGGCGCTGGCGAGCACGGATGTAGATCTGGCGCCCATCGCGGAAGGTCAGGCGGTGACCGTGATGTGGCGCGGCAAGCCGGTTTTCGTGCGCAGCCGCACGTCGAAGGAAATCCAGGAAGCCCGCGCCGTGCCAATGAGCGCCCTGCCCGATCCGGCGACCGACCAATCCCGTGTCCAGAAGGATCAATGGCTGGTGTTGATCGGCATTTGCACCCATCTGGGATGTGTGCCGACCGGCCAGAAGCCGACCGATACGCGCGGCGATTACGGTGGGTGGTTCTGCCCCTGCCATGGCAGCCATTACGATACCTCTGGTCGTATTCGGAAAGGCCCGGCACCCAAGAACCTTCAGGTTCCAGGCTACGCCTTCACATCCGACACCAAGATCAGAATCGGTTGAGGATAAAGAATCATGTCAATCGGGTTGCACAATAGCGAATTCAAGAATCCGGTGGTGCGCTGGATAGATCAGCGCATGCCCGTTTTCACCATGATGCAGAAGGAATACGGAACCTTCCCGACGCCGAAAAATTTCAACTATTTCTGGAATTTCGGCGCTCTCGCCATGGTCACGCTGATGATCATGATCGCGACGGGTATTTTCCTGTCCATGAACTACGCCGCGCATACGAGCCTTGCTTTCGACAGTGTCGAACGCATCATGCGCGATGTGAATTACGGCTGGCTGATCCGCTATGTTCACATGAACGGCGCCAGCATGTTCTTCATTGTGGTTTATATCCACATCTTCCGGGGCATGTATTACGGTTCCTACAAGGCGCCGCGCGAATTGCTGTGGATGCTGGGCGTCGTGATCTTCCTGCTGATGATGGCAACGGCCTTCATGGGCTATGTGCTGCCCTGGGGTCAGATGTCCTTCTGGGGCGCGACCGTCATCACCAACCTGTTCAGCGCCTTCCCGGTGGTGGGCAATTTCATTGTGGAATTGCTTTGGGGTGGCTTCAGCGTGGACAACCCCACGCTTAACCGCTTCTTCAGCCTGCATTACCTGCTGCCCTTCGTGATTTTGGGCGTGGTGTTCCTGCATGTCGCCGCGCTGCACATCACCGGGTCCAACAACCCGCTCGGCATCGAACCCAAGGGTCCGCAGGATACGCTTCCATTCCACCCGTATTACACGGCGAAGGATAGCGTGGGCCTTGTGGTTTATTTCATCGTCTTCGCGGTGCTGGTGTTCTTTGCGCCGAATTATCTTGGCCATCCGGATAATTACATCCCGGCCAATCCGCTGGTGACGCCGCCGCATATCGTGCCGGAATGGTACTTCCTGCCCTATTACGCCATTCTGCGCGCGGTGCCGGATAAGCTTGGCGGCGTGTTGCTGATGTTCGGTTCGATCCTGATCTGGTTCGTGCTGCCTTGGCTCGATCGTTCCCCGGTGCGGTCCATGCGCTTCCGCCCGCTGGCGCGCCTGTTCTTCCTGCTCTGGACGGTGAATTTCCTTGTGCTTCTCTGGGTTGGCGCCAAGCCGGCGGAAGGCACCTATGTGTTGATCGCCCGCATCGCTACCGCCTACTACTTCGCCTATTTCCTGGTGGTGTTGCCGCTGCTGGCGAAGTTTGAGCGGCCCTTGCCGTTGCCGGAAAGTATATCCCGCCCTGTGCTGGGTGGGGGGCCGTTGCCTGCGGGCGCGGCAGCCAAGCCGATGGAGAAGGCCTGATCATGTTGCGCAACTCCTTCAAGGCCCTCGCCCTCGCCATTGGCCTCTTCGCCGCCGCCCCCGTTCATGCGGCGGGTAGCGACATTGCCATCCCGGACCGGAAATTCTCCTTTGATGGGGTTTTCGGCACCTATGATCGCGCCAGCGCGCAGCGTGGCTTCCAAGTGTACAAGGAAGTCTGCGCCGCCTGCCATTCGCTGCGGCTGCTGTCCTATCGTAATCTGCGCGATTTGGGGCTGACCGAGGCGCAGGTTGCCGCGATTGCCTCCCAGTTTGAAATCAAGGATGGCCCGAATGATGAGGGCCAGATGTTCGAACGCCCGGGCCGTCCGGCGGATCGCTTCCGCAGCCCCTTCCCAAATGATGCCGCCGCACGCGCTGCCAATAATGGCGCGCTTCCGCCCGATCTTTCGGTCATGACCAAAGCGCGGGCTGGTGGTGCGGATTACCTTTTCGCACTGCTGACCGGCTATGTTGATCCGCCGGCGGGTGTGACCGTGATGGATGGGATGCACTACAACAAGTACTTCCCCGGCCATCAGATCGCCATGGGTGCGCCGCTCAACCCCGATCAGGTTGAATTTGCTGATGGGACCTCTGCCACTGTTGAGCAGATGGCGCATGATGTCAGCACCTTCCTGCAATGGGCCGCCGAACCGGAGCTTGAACAGCGCCGTGCCCTTGGCGTGAAGATCATCATCTTCCTGACCATCCTGGCTGGCCTCACCTATGCGGTGAAGCGCAAGGTCTGGGCTGACGTCGAACACTGATCGCTTTTTTGGTGATTGAGACCAAGGCACGCGCCCCCTCCGGGGCGCGTGTTTTTTTATGCGCTCCCCGCGATTTCCATCGGCGCGGGTTCTGCGCTACTGACTTTCCCTATGCAGCCAGCCGAACCCGTCGCGCGCCTAAAAGTGCAGGTGACTTTCCTGCGCATGGATGCGCCGCCCACCACCCCCGCCCCGGCCCTGCCGGCGGATGCGCGGGTGGAATGGGTGCGGCATTGTTCGGTGCCCTTCTATCGCTACCTGTATGATACGGTGGGTGCGCCCTGGCTTTGGTGGATGCGGCGTATCGCAACGGATGCCGAATTGGCGGGTTTGCTCGGCCATCCCTCGGTCAGCGTGCATGTGTTGATGCGGGATGGCGAACCGGCTGGGTTTTATGAGCTGGATCACCGCAGCGGGCAGACCGCGAACCTCTCCTATTTCGGGCTGATGCCCTGGGCGATTGGCACTGGGCTTGGCGCCGCGTTTTTGCGCCATGCGGTGGATGCCGCCTGGCAGATCGGCCTGCCCGTGGTCACGGTGAATACCTGCAATGCCGATCATCCGCGCGCTTTGCCGGGCTATGTGGCGGCGGGCTTTCGGCGGCTGCGCGCAATTGAGGAAGTTTGGCCCGTGCCGCTTTCCCTTGGCATGGTGATCCCACCGCATCTGCCGCGCTTGCCCTGATCCGGCATATTCCCAGGAACGCCACATCAGCCTTTAATGCGGGCGGAGGAAGAACCGCCATGAAGAATGCCTCGCGCCGGGTGCTGCTCGGCTCCGCGCTTGCTATGCCTTTCATCGGCCGCGCCGGGGCGCAAGCCCCTTGGCCGGATCGGCCGGTGCGCATCATCATCCCCTTTGGCGCGGGCGGGCCGATTGATCTGGTGGGTCGCTTGCTGGCGGAACATCTTAAGGAAAGGCTGGGGCAGCCTTTCATCATTGAAAACCGCCCAGGTGCTGGCGGCAGCATCGGTATTCATACCGTGGTGCAATCGCCACCCGATGGCACGGCCTTTGTGCTGACCAGCGCGTCATTGGCCAGCGTGCCGGCGCTTTACCCCAATCGCGGGCTTGATCCACGCACGGCCTTGGCCCCCGTGAGCCTGGTCGCGGATATTCCAACCGCCATGGTGGTGCGTGCGGCATCGCCGTATCAAAACGTACAGGATGTGGTGAATGCCGCCCGCGCCGCACCGGGGCGGCTGACCTATGGCAGCGGCGGGGTTGGGTCTTCCAACCATCTTTCCGGCGCCCTTTTCGCACTCGCCGCCAATCTCGATTTGACTCATGTCTCCTATCGCGGTGCGGCGCCGGCGATGACAGCGCTTTACGCCGGCGAGATAGACATGGTCTTCGCGAGCACAGTGGAAACCCTGCCGCATGTGCAAGGTGGCCGCGCGCGGCTTTTGGGCGTGGCGGGGCCGAGGCGTTTACCTGCTTTGCCCGATACGCCGGCCATCAATGAAACCGTGCCTGGCTATGTTGCGCTGAATTGGTATGCCATCGCCGCACCGCGCGCCACACCGCCCGCCATCATCGCCCGCATGGCGGAAACCCTGGGCAGTATTCGTGATCTGCCCGATGTGCGCACCCGCTTTGCTGCTGCCGGAACCACGCCTTTGCTGACCGGCCCGGCGGAATTGGCCGCGCTGTTGGAATCTGATGTGCCGCAATGGCAGCGCGTGGTGGCGGCGACAGGGATCAAGGTGGAATAGGCATCTGGTACTTTGCGCCAACGTAAAATGCGAGTAAGGCCGGTTGATTATTATTTTGTCTCGTGTATGAACTGGTACATCACGCCGGCAAGGCGAATAAGGCCAGGATCGAAGCTTGGTCCACGCCGCCGATCAGAATGACATCGTTACCGGCACCGCCCCGTATCAAATTGCCACTACTGTCGGCGAGGAGCATGTCATTGCCGTCACCGCCATCGAGCGTATCGTCGCCTATGCCCCCAAGCAGCGTATCATTCCCAACACCCCCTTCAAGCCGGTCATCCCCGTCCCAGCCCTCGATACGGTCGCTGCCTCCACCGCCCTGGATGTGGTTGCCTGACGCGTTTCCATACAGGAAATCCGCATGCCCCGACCCGATGAGATTCTCGATAACCGTTCCAAAATTGACGGTGATTTGTCCGGCGGAGGTGATGGTTGATGCTCTGCTTGATCCGACATAACCCCAATAGCCTGGCGTCAGATAAATGGTGGCGCCCTGCGAAAGACCGCTGGCGTTGATGCCATCAATTCCGGCACCATCCCAAATGAAATTGGTCTCTGCTGCGGATACGGCATAGGTATCATTAGAGGCGCGCGCGGTGGCGCTGACACCATAGAGATATTGCAGCGCTGCGATATCCAATGGGCTATAGCTCAGGTAATATTGTTCAGGATGATTGTTGTAACTCATCATCGACCATGCGGTATCATCCTCAGCCCCCTGAAGGTAGGGGGGGTCTGAGATGCCGCCATAAGCATCTGGCTCATCAAAGGGATGCCTTAATCCGAGTGCGTGACCCATTTCATGGATAAGAACATAAGTGCCAAAGGTCCCATCACCCAATGTGGCGTTGTAGCTTGTATTGTTCAGGAAAACATCACTGCCGTAAAACGTCGTAGAAGGATAAAAGGCGTATCCGCCAGACCCATATTGAGTATTGCTGGCGAAAGAAAAAACATTTGGTGCAGCGGTATTGGTGGTCTGTACAAAACGGACATCAATGATACCTTCGATATATCTCAATGCCTCTTGGGTTCGTGCAATTTGCACGTTTGAGAATGCCGTATAGCCATTGGCGTAGGTATAACTGAGATAACTCGGGGGCATTGTTGGAAAGGCGTATCCGAATGTCCTTTCAGGGCCTAACAGAATCGCGGGAGCATAACCCCCTTCGTAATCAGCCAAAAGGGCATCAATCCAATAAGGCAAGGGGAGTGCACCATTCGTGTAGACGATATTCTCAATCGAGGAGGGCGGCGCCACAAAGCTTGCAGAAACATAAGCGGTATCATTGCCCCCAGAGTCGAAGATACTATCGAAAACATTGTCAATATAATACACGTCATTGCCATTACCGCCCCGAAAGGTGTCGCTGCCGGCGCCACCATCAAAGGTATCATTCCCTCCGTAGCTAACAAGGTAATCCTGCCCGTCGCCTCCTAAGAAGCGGTCATCACTACTGTCCCCGCCATAGAGCGAATCATTTCCTCCGCCGCCGTTTAATGTTGCATTCCCTGCGTTGAAATAGACATTCAGATAGTCGTTACCCGATTGGCCAAGCAATAGATTGTATCCTTCGCCGCCATAAAGGGAATCATCGCCTAGGCCACCATCAAGCGTATCATTGCCCGAGTCACCAAAAACAGCGTCGTTGCCACCTCCGCCGGAAAGGCTATCATCCCCGCCGAAGCCGTATAGTTGGTCAGCGTCAGACATACCGGCCAGGGTATCGGTGCCAGTTGTTCCAAAAAGTTGTGGCATAGACGCCTCAGAGCCTTGTTGTGAATTATCCTCAATTCAAAATGCTTGATTTGTCAATGTTTCCCTGTCGCACGCCAAAATTTTCGCGTTATCGAAATCCCCCCCGATGCCTCTCGGCTTGAAAATACCCTGCACCCCAGTCTACCCTTCACCTGAAAACGAAAACACCCCGCGCCCCTTCGCGCGGATGGGAAGGATCAGCGTATGAGCCATTCCGCCTTCAAAGCCGCGCGGGATTTCCTGCTGGCGCAGCGTGGCGATTACGCCACGGCCTATCGCGATTTCCGCTGGCCGGTGTTGGATCATTTCAACTGGGCGCTGGATTGGTTTGACGCTGAATTGGCGCAAGGCGCGCATGGCACCCGCCCCGCACTCCGCATCGTTGGCGATGGTGCGGCGGAACGCAGCTTTGCCGAGCTTTCGGCGGCGTCCAACCGCGTGGCCAATGGGCTCCGCGCGCTGGGCGTGAAGCGCGGCGATCGCATTCTGCTCATGCTTGGCAATGTCGTGCCGCTGTGGGAAGTGATGCTGGCGGCGATGAAATTGGGTGCTGTGGTGATCCCCGCGACAACGCTGCTCGCTGGCGATGATTTGAAGGACCGTTTTACCCGCGGGCGCGCGCGCTTTGTTGTGGCGAATGCTGGCGATGCGCCGAAATTCGAAGGGCTGGCAGCGGGGGTGACGCGCATCGCGATTGGTGCGGCACCGGCGGGGTGGATCGCTTACGACACCCTGCATCAGGGTGCGGCCAGCTTCACGCCGGATGGGCCGACCAAGGCCAGCGATCCGATGCTGCTTTATTTCACCTCAGGCACCACGGCCAAGCCGAAGCTGGTTTTGCACAGCCATCAATCCTATCCGGTGGGGCATCTTTCCACCATGTTCGTGCTGGGTTTGCAGCCAGGCGATATGCATTTGAACATTTCCTCGCCGGGCTGGGCCAAACACGCCTGGTCCTGCCTTTTCGCGCCCTGGATTGCTGGTGCGGCGGTCTTCATCGCCAATCAGCCGCGTTTCAATGCGCGCGGCATGCTGGATGCGATTGCCGCCAATGGCGTCACCACGCTCTGCGCCCCGCCCACGGTTTGGCGCATGTTCGTGCAGGAAGAAATGAAATCCATCCGCACGTCACTCCGCGAAGTGGCCGGTGCGGGGGAACCGCTCAACCCCGAAATCATCGAACAGGTGCGCGATGCTTGGGGCCTCACGATCCGCGACTTCTTTGGCCAGACGGAAACCACGGCGCAGATCGGCAATCCGCCGGGCATGCCCTTGAAGGAAGGCTCCATGGGCAAGCCGCTGCCGGGGTATCGGATTGTGCTGCTCGACCCCGATGACAAGCCTGCTGAGGAAGGGGAGGTCTGCATCGCCCTCAACCCCGCGCCGACCGGGCTGATGATGGGCTATCAGGCCGATGATGGCAGCACCCTGCCGGCGGGCGAGGCGTTTTATCGCACTGGTGACGTCGCCAACCGGGATCAGGATGGCTACCTGACCTATGTCGGGCGGGCGGATGATGTGTTCAAAGCCTCCGACTACCGGATTTCGCCCTTTGAATTGGAAAGCGTGCTGATCGAGCATGAGGCGGTGGCGGAAGCCGCGGTGGTGCCGGCGCCGGATGCCATGCGGATGGCGGTGCCCAAGGCCTTTATTGCGCTGGCGCCCGGGGCGGTGGCGAATCAGGCCACCATGCTGGCGATCTTCCAGCATCTGCGCGGGCGGCTTTCCGCCTTCAAGCGCGTGCGGCGCCTGGAAGTCTATGACCTGCCCAAGACGATTTCCGGCAAGATCAGGCGCGTGGAGCTCCGCCAATTGGAGGAAAAGCGCTTCGCCGCCGGCACCAGGCCCGAAGGCGAGTACCGGGAGGAGGATTTTCCGGAACTCCGCCAGGGTTGACCCAGGCCCCGCTTGCCCCCGCACGCAAGTGGGTGTTTGTATCGGCTCAAATCCCGGAGATACCCCGATGAATGAAATCAATGTCCCGCGCCCGAATAATCTGGACGCGTTCTGGATGCCCTATTCGGACAATAAGTATTTCAAGGACCGCCCGCGCATGCTCGCCCGGGCCGAGGGCATGCATTACTACACGCCAGAGGGGCGGGAGATTCTGGACGGTACCTCTGGCCTTTGGTGCTGCAACGCCGGGCATGGCCGGCGGGAGATTGTGGAGGCGATTCAAAAGCAGGCGGCGATCATGGATTTCGCGCCCGCCTTCCAGCTTGGCCACCCGATTGCCTTTGAAGCCGCCGCCCGCGTGGCCGACATGACGCCGGAGGGGTTGGACCGCGTCTTCTTCACCAATTCCGGCAGCGAGGCCGCGGATACGGCGCTGAAGATCGCGCTCGCCTATCATAAGGCGCGGGGGGAAAGCTCTCGGGTGCGCTTGATCGGGCGCGAACGCGGCTATCATGGCGTGGGTTTCGGCGGCATGTCGGTGGGCGGCATCGGGCCCAATCGCAAGCAATTCGGCGCGCTGCTGCCTTATGTTGACCATCTGCCGCATACGCATTTGCCGGCCAAGAACGCCTATTGCCGGGGTGAACCGCCGCATGGCGCTGAATTGGCCGATGTGCTGGAAAACCTGGTGGCTTTGCATGGCGCCGAGACCATTGCCGCCGTCATGGTGGAACCGGTGGCGGGGTCAACCGGTGTGCTGGTGCCGCCGGTGGGCTACCTCAAGCGGCTCCGCGATATCTGCACAAAGCACGGCATTCTGCTGATTTTTGATGAGGTGATCACCGGCTTTGGGCGGCTCGGCGCCAATTTCGGCGCGGAGCGCCTGGGCGTTACCCCCGATATCATGACCATGGCCAAGGGGCTGACCAATGCCGCCGTGCCCATGGGCGCAGTTGCCGTCAAGAACGATATCTATGATGCCATCGTGACCGGCACGAGCGCGGGGATCGAATTCTTCCACGGCTATACCTATTCCGGGCATCCCTTGGCCGCTGCTGCTGCCATCGCCACGCTGGAATTGCATCGCGCCGAGGATTTGCCAGGCCGTGCCCGCGCGTTGGAGCCTTATTGGCAAGATGCGGTGCATTCGCTCAAAGGTTTGCCGAATGTGATTGATATCCGCGATGTCGGGCTGATTGGCGCGGTGGAATTGGCGCCGCGCCCGGGCAAGCCCACGCAGCGCGCCTTGGATGTCTTCCGCCGCTGCTTTGATGAGGGCGTGCTGATCCGCGTGACGGCCGATATCATTGCCATGTCGCCGCCGCTGATTTGCGAAAAGCCGCATGTGGATAGGCTGATCAATACGCTTTCCGATGCGATCATGGCGGAAGCGGCTTGAAGCAAAACTGGGTGGGGTGACCTCCGCCCAGCTTCGCCCCATATAGGGGTCAAATCTTTTTGACGGAGAGCCCCTGTGAGCGATACTGCCCGCGCGCCCGTGCCCGTGACCGTGCTGACCGGCTATCTTGGTGCCGGCAAAACCACGCTGCTGAACCGCATCCTGACCGAAAATCACGGCCAGAAATTCGCGGTCGTGATCAATGAATTCGGCGAATTGGGCGTGGATAACGACCTGGTCGTGGATGCCGATGAAGAAGTGTTCGAAATGAACAATGGCTGCATCTGCTGCACGGTGCGCGGTGATCTGATCCGCATCCTGAGCGGGCTGATGAAGCGGCGCGACAAGTTCGATGGCATTATTGTGGAAACCACCGGCCTCGCGGACCCGGCCCCGGTGGCGCAGACCTTCTTTGTTGATGATGATGTGAAGCGCGCGACGAAGCTTGATGCCATTGTCACCGTCGTGGATGCCAAGCATCTGCCCGCGCGCTTGAATGACTCCGCCGAAGCGCAGGAACAGATCGCCTTCGCCGATATCATCGTGCTGAACAAGATGGATCTGGTGAGCGAAGCGGAAGCGGCCGAGGTTGAAAAGCGCATCCGCGCCATCAACCCCTATGCGGAGATTCGCCGCGCCACGAAATCCGATGTGCCGATCAATGCCGTGATCGGGCGTGATGCCTTTAACCTGGAACGCATTCTGGAACGCGAACCGGAATTCCTCTCGGGTGAGGATGATCACGAACATGATTCGGAAGTGAACAGCGTTTCCTTCGAAGTGGATCGCCCGATTGATGCGGAGCGTTTCAACGCCTGGATCACGCAGGTACTGTCCAGCAAGGGTCAGGATTTGCTGCGCACCAAAGGCATTCTGGCCTATGAAGGCGATGATCGTCGCTTCGCCTTCCAGGCGGTGCATATGATTGCCGATGGTGATTTCATCGGCCCCTGGAAGGAAGGCGATCCGCGCCGTTCAAAACTGGTTTTCATCGGGCGCGATTTGAATCGCCCCTGGCTGCGGCGCGGTTTTGAAGCCTGCCAGGCCGGCGAGGATGAGGCGAAGATCAATGCCGAAATCGCCCGTTGGAGCCCGCCCGAAGCATGAGTGGTGCGGATTATTTGCTGGATAGCCGGGGCGTTTCGCAAAACCTCGGCGCCTGGGTGGCAGGGCTTGCTTTCGGGCATGAGGGCCGGACGTGCAGCTTCGGCACCAGCGATGGCGTCTTGCATCAGGTGATGCTTGCGGCCCCGCAGGATGCTTGGGCGCGGCATGAAGCGCATCAGGGCGCGGTGCTGTCGCTTTGTGCTGATGCCAAGGATGGCGTGGTCTCGGGCGGTGATGATGGGCGGCTGATGCGCCTTGGCGCCGATGGCACTGTCACGGAATTGGCGCGTTATGGCAGCCGTTGGGTGGAGCATGTCGCCGCGCATGAAAGCGGGCTGCGCGCTGCCGTGGTTGGCAAGGCCGTGCATTTGCTGGATGGCGCGGGGGCTGCGATCAAATCACTCGCGCATCCAACATCGGTCACGGGCATTGCCTTTGATGGCAAGGGCAAGCGCATTGCAGCCAGCCATTACAATGGTGCCTCGCTGTGGTTTGTCGCGGCGAAGGAAGACAAGCCCCGCGCGCTGGAATGGAAGGGCAGCCATACGGGTATTATTTTCAGCCCGGATGGGACGCATGTGGTGACCTGCATGCAGGAGAATACTTTGCATGGCTGGCGGCTCGCGGATGGGCAGCATATGCGCATGGCGGGCTATCCGGCGAAGACCAAATCGCTGTCCTTCACTTCCAAGGGACGTTGGCTAGCGACCTCCGGCGCGGATTGCGTGGTGTTGTGGCCGTTTTTTGGCGGCGGGCCGATGGGCAAGGCGCCGACGGAACTTGCGGGCGGTGATCAGGCGCTATGCAGCGCGGTTGCCTGCCATCCGCAGCAGGAAGTGGTGGCGGCCGGCTTCAATGACGGGCTGGTGCTGATTGCCGAGGTCGCCAGCGGGCGCATTGTGCCCGTGGCCGCACCTGGGCGCGGCGCGGTTTCCGCCCTGGCCTGGAGCGATTCCGGTACGCATCTTGGCATCGGCACGGAAGAAGGTTTCGCCGGGCTGGTTGACCTTTCACGCCGCTGAAAGCCAGGGCTGGAAAAGCCCCGCTTCCCTGTGCTTGAGTGCGCCCGTCTTGAGACCGGAGAGGCACCATGGCCGCACGTGATGATGAGGATGAGGATTTCGATCTGGGCATCAGCCTGGAATCGGTGGCCGCCATTGTGGATGCGGCGCGCGCCGTGCAGGAAGGCGAGGAAAGCGGCGCAATTTCTCGCGCCGATGAGGATGAAGAAGGCCTCGACGCCGAAGATGATGAAAACATGGATGAGGATGCGCTTCGCGCCTTCATCGGCGAATTGAATGAGGATGAACAGGCTTCCCTGATCGCGCTCGCCTGGATTGGCCGCGGTGATTATGAGGCGGATGATTGGGAAGAAGCGCGCAACCTGGCGCGGGAACGCAATATGCGCGACCCGGCGGGGTATTTGCTCGGCATTGAGATGCTCGGCGATATGTTGGAAGAAGGCTTGGAAGCGCTCGGGCTATCGCTGGATGAGGTGGAAGGCTGAAACGGTAGGCTTACCGCCGCCCACCGCCCAAAATCCCGCCAAGGCCGCGCAGCACATCCTGCACCGGTGACGGCAAGGGCGGCACGCTTGGCCGAGGCGCTTCCTGCCCTGCTTCCGGTGCGGCGCGCGGTGTTGGTGCCGGGCCATCTGCGCCAAGGCGCGCGATGCGCAAGGGCTCGGCGCAATCCGCTTCCGCATTGCGGCCAGACCCGCCCAGCAGATTGCCCAAAGGATCGGTCACAACGCGCCCCGTCAGCGTATCGGCCAACAAGCCGGCGGCGTTTTGGCCAATTGCGGCGCCGGGCGGCATGGCTATGCGCGGCGCAGCCAGCGTGCCACCCAGATTGACCGGCGCGCGCAGCCCAATTCCCAAGATACGCAAATTGGTATTCAGCCGCCCATTCAGGCTTTCATCGCGCAGATTGATGCCCGCCTGCCCATTGATCTGACCAATGGCGCTATCCATGAACAGCGCGCGGCTTTGCGCGATGCCTTGTTCCGCCGCGAAGGCCAGCGCCACGCAGCGCAGCTCCACCGCGCCCAGCCTTTGCGATGTAGGTGATATCAGCGCAAGCAGTGCTCCGAGTGCATCCAGGGCAGCGCCCTGTTCCAGCCGGGCATTGACCAGGGCCAGGCCCATATCGCCATTCAGGCTGGCGGCGATGGCGCGCGTTGTGGCGCCGGTGCCGCGTATGTCAGCGGCAATATCGCCGCGCCCGCGCAGCCCAAGCCCATCCAGCGCGCCACTCAGCGCGGCCAGATCAAGCCCCGCACCATCCGAACGCAGCCTGAGGCCAAATTGCGCCGGGTTCGCCGCCGCATTCACCGTGACCTGCCCGGAAAGCCGCCCGGCGGGAATGGTCAGGGCAAAGGGTGCCAGCGTGAGCGCGCCATTCCTGAGGCGAAGATTCGTCTGCACCGCCACCTGCGGCAGGCTGCTGGAAGTGATGCCGCGCAAGGCAAGCGCCAATTCCGCATCCAGCGCGTTCAGGGCTGCAACTGGCACCGCAATATCCGGAATAACGCGCCCATCCCCTGCCGTGGGCGCGGGTGCCACAGGTGCCGGACGCGCTGCGCTTGGTGCTGGCGCTGCCGAGAGCGCATCCAGATCAAGCCGCGTCATATCAATCCGCCCGGCAAGGCTTGGCCGATCCGCAAGCGCCAAGGTCAGCGCCGCATTGCCGACCAAGGCCGGGCTGGTGACTTGCAGGCGGGGCAGGCTGATATTCTGCGCATCGCGCCATTCCAGCCGCGCCGATCCGCGCAAGCCAGGCGGCAGGGCGGTAAAGCCGGTCAGCCCGGCGGCATCCGGCGCATCCAAGGTCAGGTCGAATTGCCCATCGGCCAACTCGCGTGGGCGCGCCACGCGGCCTTGCAGCGTCAGGCTGGCACCACCCGCCACAAGCCGCGCTTCAATCGGCAGCGGCGCTTCGGCGCCTTGCAACAGCTTGCCGATCTCGCCCAGGCTTGCCTCAAGCCTTATCGCATTGCCGGCGCGGGTGAAGCTGCCGTTGAGCTTGGCCTCGCCTTCCGGTGGTGCGATCATGTCGAGCGCCTCAAGCCTGAGCCCCGGCAAAAGCCAGCCCAGATCACCCGCGCCGGCCTTGAAGGTCAGCGTACCAAGCGGCGGCAGCTTGCCGGGCGCACCGCCCAGCAAAGGCCCGGCCTGCCCGGCGAGGGTGAAGGTAATGCCCTTGAAGCGCCATTCGGCGGCCAAATCGCTCGCGCGGGCAGCGCTGATATTGTGGATGGCAAGGGATGGGATTTCGATATCCCGCCCTCCACCGAGCAGGATCACATGAGCATCGCGCAGGCTGACCAGCCCGATATGCGGGCTGGCACCGGCTTGCCGTGGGGGCGCGGGCGCGGCGCTGGCCTCGCGCGCTGGTTTGTCGGCAGCGGGCCGCGCCCAAAGCGCAGGATCGAGATTGAGCTTCAGCCCATCCGCCTCCACATGCGGAATGTCCATGCCGCCAGAAATCAGCGACATCAGCGAGATCGTTGCCGCTAATCTGGGCGCCACCAGACCAGGCGCCGCACCATCCGGCGCGCTGAGTGTGAGATCGCGCAATTCAAGCTTGGGGATCAGCCCCAGCGCCAGACCAATCCCGCCAATGTTGGCGCGATAGCCGGTGGCGTTTTCAATCTCGGCCTTGATGCGCGGCGTGAAGCGGCCGGATTCCAAAGCGGCGCGCAACGCGAAAACGCCACCAACCAACAGCACGAACAGCAGCGCAAATGCACCCGTGACATAGCGCGGCCAGCGCCTTCCGGGTTTCAGCGCAGATGCCGACATGGCGGGGTTTTCGGGCGATCAAAGCCGAGCAAGCCAAAGGTTTCCTTCATATGCGCCGGCAAGGGGGCAGCGAGTTCCAGCACACCACCTTCCGGATGCGGCAGGCGCAAGGCGCGCGCATGCAGATGGAGCGTATTGCCGAAACCTTCCAGATGCGCGGCCTCACCGCCATATTTACCATCACCCATGATCGGGCAGCGCAATGCCTCGGCGCAATGCACGCGGAGTTGATGGGTGCGACCAGTCAGCGGGCGCAATTCCAACATCGCCGCCTGACGCTGCGCGGAATCCACCACGCGATACAGCGTGACAGCGCGCGTGCCCTCCCCATCCGCAACCCCTGCCACGCGTTCGCCGCGCTGCCCGCCGAGCTTTGCCAGCGGCAGATCAATCCGGCCTTCCAGCGGATGCGGGCGGCCGATCACCACGGCCCAATAGGTTTTCTCGGCATCGCGGCCACGGAAGGCGGCGGCCAAGCGTGATGCCGCCGCAGCCGTGCGCCCCAGGATCAGAACGCCCGATGTGTCCTTGTCCAGCCGATGCACCAAACGCGGGCGTTCCTCATAACCAAAGCGGAGCGCATCCAGCATGCCATCCACATGGCGGATAATGCCTGGGCCCCCCTGCACCGGCAGGCCCTGCGGCTTGTCGAGCACAATCACCGAGGCATCACGGTAGATCACCATGCGTTCAATGGCGGCAGCATCGCGTTCTGACACTGGCCGCGCGCTGGGCGGTTTCGCGGCATCCTGCGGCAGGGGCGGGATGCGCAATTGCTGGCCGGGCTTGAGCCTTGCATTCGCCTCAACCCGCGCACCATCCAGCCGGATTTGCCCGGTGCGCAGCATCTTTTGCAGCGCGCCCTGGGTCAGGTTCGGGAAATGCCGATGAAACCAGCGATCAAGCCGGATATCGGCCTCGGCCGGGGCGATGGTGCGTTGGGTGACGGGCATGGCATTCCGTAACAGGCAAGGCGCAGTTCTGAAAGCGGCAAATGCAGGGCGCGATTTCGCTGGTTCCATCGCCCCTGCTTCTGCTTTAAGGGAAGCGAAAATCAGACCGGGGAGGGTTTCATGACCAAAGCTTCACAATTCCCAATCACGCGCCGTGCCCTTGGCGGGCTTGGCCTTGGCCTGGCCGCGACGGGTACTGCGCGGGCGCAGGATATGGCCGGCAAGACGATTGAATGGATCATCCCCTTCGCGGTGGGTGGCGGTTCGGATGTTTGGGCGCGGTTTCATTTGCCGATGCTGCAAAAGCACATGCCCGGCAATCCCACGGTCGTGATCCGCAATGTCACCGGCGGCGGCAGCATCAATGGTGCCAATCAATTCGCGCAGCGCACGCGCCCTGATGGCCTCACCATCCTGGGGACCAGCGGTTCCACGCAATTCCCGTATCTGATGGGTGATCCGCGCGTGCGCTACGACTACCGCGCCTGGAGCGTGCTGATGGCAAGCCCGACCGGTGGCGTTTTGTATGTGCGCCCGGAATTGGGCGTGCGTGGCCCGGCGGATCTGGCGAAGCTGCAAGCCGCGCAGGGGCTGAAATTCGGCAGCCAGGGTCCGACCTCGCTTGATATCGTGCCGACTCTTGCCTTTGAACTGATGAACCTGAATGTGCAAATCGTCTTTGGCATGCAGGGCCGTGGCCAGGGGCGGCTTGCCTTTGAACGTGGTGAGACGCCGATCGATTATCAGACATCCTCAGCCTATACGAGCCAGGTTCTGCCACTGGTGCGTGAAGGCAAGGCCGTGCCGCTATTCTCCTATGGCATTCTAAATGCTGCGGGCGATATCGTACGCGATCCGAATTTCCCGGATTTGCCGAGCTTCCCCGAATTCCTGAAGGCCGCCACTGGCAAGGACCCCTCCGGCCCGGCCTGGGATGCCTATCGCACGCTGTTCGTCGCGGGCTTTGCGGCACAGAAATTCGTCGTAGTGCCCAAGGAAACGCCGCGCGCCGTGCAAGACCTTTATCGCACGGCCTTCACGCGCATCTTCGCCGATCCGGAATACAAGGAAAAGCGCGGCACGGTGATTGGCGAATATGATGAGGTGGTGGGCGACGCCGCCGAGAAAGCCTACACCGCTGGCACCGTGATCAGTGAAACGACGCGCGAATGGATCAAGGAATGGTTGCTGCGCCGCTTCAACCATCGCCTCGGCTGATCATCCCAAAGGCAGCGCGGAAACAAGGAGTAAGGTTGCATGCTTGACGCGCTGCTGATGGCGCTTACTGCGCTCGCGAGCCCTGAGCGCCTTGGCTATATGGCGCTTGGCGTTTTGATTGGTTACGCGATTGGCGTGCTGCCCGCGCTGGGTGGCTTGGCCGGGCTTTCGCTGGTGATGCCGTTCATCTACGGGCTCGATCAGGTCTCCGCCCTTGCGATGCTGGTCGGTCTGGTCGCGGTGGCGGCGACGGCGGATACATTCAGCTCCATCCTGATGGGCATACCCGGATCATCGGCCAGTCAGGCGACGATCCTGGATGGCTTCCCCATGGCCCGACGAGGAGAAGCCGCGCGCGCGCTATCGGCGTCCTTCATCGCTTCCATGATTGGTGGCCTGGTTGGTGCGGTGATTTTGACTGGCGCGGTGCTGATTGCGCGACCCTTGATTCTGGCGCTGGGCACTGCGGAATTGTTCATGCTGGCGCTGCTCGGGCTTTCCATGGTGGGCGTGCTGGCGGGCAAAAGCTTTGCCAAGGGGCTGATTGCCTGTGGCATGGGCTTGGCGCTCGGCACGGTTGGCACCGCACCCGCCACGGCGGAATATCGGCTGGATTTCGGGTTGATCTATCTTTCGGATGGCTTGCCGTTGCCCGTGCTGGTGCTGGCGATTTTTGCATTGCCGGAGATCATTGATCTGGCCCGCGGTGGCGGGACAATCTCGCGCACTGCGGATTTGGGGCGAGGTTGGATTACGGGCCTACGCGACATCATGACCCATTGGTGGTTGTTGCTGCGCACATCTTCCATCGGGTCCGTACTGGGCGCGATCCCGGGCCTTGGCGGTAGTGTCACCGATTGGATTGTCTATGGTCATGCGATTCAAACCGAGAAAAACGGTCAATTCGGCAAGGGCGATGTGCGCGGCGTGATCGCCGTGGAGGCATCCAATAACGCCCGCGAAGGTGGCGCGCTGGTGCCCACATTGTTCTTCGGCATTCCTTCTTCCGGGTCCATGGCAGTGTTCCTGGGTGGCATGACGCTGCTTGGCATTGAAGCGGGGCCCGCGCTGGTGGGTTCCCGGCTTGATCTGACCTATGCGATCATCTGGTCGCTCGCCATCGCGAATGTCATGGGCACGCTGCTGTGTTTCGCAACATCGCCGCTGATTGCGCGGCTGACCACGGTGCGCTTCGGGCTGCTGGCGCCCTTCATGATGATGGTGGTCTGTTTCGGCGCCTTCAACAATAATCGCGAATTGGCGGATTTGTTGCTGCTGCTGGGTGTTGGCTTGCTCGGACTGCTGATGCGCCGCTTCGGCTGGCCGCGCCCGCCCTTCGTGGTGGGCTTTGTGCTGGCGCAGCCGATGGAAACCTATCTTTACCAGGCAGTGCAATTCTATGGCTGGGATTTCCTGACGCGGCCTGGCGTTTTGATCATTGCCGCGCTGATCGTGGTATTTGCCGGGCTTGGTATTCGCAAGCGCCGTCTGGCCGATACGGAAGAAGATGGCGGCAGCACGGATACGGGCAAGCGCCAGCCTCAGGCGATTTTCGCGGTGATTCCGGTGGCGCTTTTTGCTGCCGTCTTCATTGATGCGATGCGCCACAGCTTCCTGGGGGCGGTCTTCCCCATGATGATAGCCGGCGCCATGTTGCTGATCAGCGTGCCTGTCTTGTTGCGCCTGAATTTCGGGCGCGTCGGTGGTTCGCTGTTCCATGATGCGGAAGCCAATGCGAAGCCCGAGGATGGCAGCTTCTGGGCGCATCTCGGTTGGGTGATTGGGCTGGTTGGGCTTTCCGCCCTGGTCGGCTTCCTATTGGCCAATACCATCTTCTTCCTGGCTTTCCTGCGTTATGCGGCGGGCTGCACCTGGCGGATGACATTATTTTTAACTTCCATCGCAACCATTGGTCTGATTGTGGTGGCGCAATTGCTGACGCTGGATTTCCCGCAAGGGCTATTGCAGTATTTCTTCGAACTCCCCTGGCCCTTACGCTGACGGATAAGATTATGCAGAAAGCCATTCCCTGCACCTTGATGCGCGGCGGCACCAGCCGCGGCCCCTATTTCCTGCGCGATGATTTGCCGGAAGATCGGGACGCCATGGGCCGCGTCTTGCTCGCCGCCATGGGATCACCGGATGCGCGGCAAATTGATGGGCTGGGCGGCGCGACAACGCTGACCAGCAAGGTTTGCATTGTCTCTCGTGCAGCAGCGGGTGAAGCGCAGCAGGTGGATTACCTGTTCGCGCAGGTTTCCGTGGATCGTGCCTTTGTGGATTGGGGGCCGACATGTGGGAATATGCTGGCGGGCGTTGGACCTTTCGCGATTGAAAGCGGGTTGGTGCCAGCCGAGGAAGGCGAAACCCGCGTGATGATCCGCGCCGTGAATACGGGTGCGATGATCGAAGCCGTGGTGCAAACACCAGGACAGCGCGTGAATTATGAAGGCGATACCGCGATTGCCGGCGTGCCCGGCACGGCTGCGCCGATTGTGCTGAATTTTGCCGATGCGGTCGGTGGTGCGACCGGCAAGCTGATGCCAACCGGCAACGCCATTGATGTGATTGATGGCGTGGCAGTGACCTGCCTTGATATCTGCATGCCGGTGGTGATCGCGCGCGCGCGGGATTTCGGCAAAACCGCCCGCGAAACCGCAAAGGAATTGGACGCCGATAAGGATTTCATGGCGCGCATCGAAGCCATTCGCCGCAAGGCGAGCCTTGCCATGGGCATGGGCGATGCGGAAGGCCGCGTCATTCCGAAATTCGCGATCATTGCGGAACCCGCCGGCGGGCAGGGTGGTGTTGCGGCGCGGTACTTCACGCCACTCGCCTGCCATGAGGCGATGGCAGTGACAGGCGGCATTTGCATCGCGAGTGCTTGCGTATTGCCGGGCACGGTGGCGGAGGGTGTGGCGCAGATCACCGGCG
Organism: Roseomonas sp.; assembly: GCA_020249435.1. Lineage (GTDB taxonomy): Bacteria > Pseudomonadota > Alphaproteobacteria > Acetobacterales > Acetobacteraceae > Neoroseomonas. The sequence goes on from JADCFQ010000005.1 coordinate 121,534, forward strand.
CGGATCGGGAGACGATTATGCTGGAACACCCAACCGGCAGCATGGAAGCGGTGATCACCACGCGGCGTGCGGCGGATGGATCGCGGGAGGTGATTTCCGGCGGCACGCTGCGCACCGCGCGGCGGTTGATGGCAGGCGAGGTTTATGTCCCCGCCCGCGCTTGGGGTTGAGCGTTTTCACGCCAAATGGAACCACTTGATGGCTCGGAAAATACGACCGAACATAGGTTTAACAGGCTGCTGAACTTCGTAGCCTGATTTCTGCCTTTACGTTTCATGTTCGTCGCATTTTATCGAGGTTGCACCGCACGCCGACCGACCGCAGAAGGTCACGCTGGCCGACGATAAAAGCTTTGCTACGAAGGACTTCGCGGCCAAACCCCACGCGATCAACATGCCAGCGCATGTGGCGCAGCATACCAAAGGCCAGCGTTCGGCGATTGATGGCCGCACCGCGCGGCACGCTGGCTAGGCCATCAGCTTGCGTATTCGTAAGCGGGTCGAGGAAGCCTTCGGCTGGGCCAAGACAGCGGCTGGCAGTTCACCCTGGCAATGGCAGCTTACAATCCGGTTTCCCTGCCGAAGTTACTGGTAGTGGCGGCATAACGCCCCCAGCCTGTACCGAGCGTGCCGACCGGGCCAAAAAGCCACAAGAAATGGCTGTGTTAAGGCGCAACAGCGCTAAAACCATGCTAGCGCGCTAAATCAGCCACATCCAATGGCAGTTTTTCAGGCGCCTGTCAGGACTTCGGCTGGTAATGCCAAACGCTGGCGGGCGGAAAATTCAGCGGCGTCCAAGCGAGGCGCTCAGCTTCCAGCTTCAAGGTGCGATAGGGCAGGGGAGAAGTGATGCAGTAGGTATAAAGCAGGAAGCCTTTGCCAGGCGCGACTGCCTCTACCTGGTCAATGAATTGACGCTGCTTTTTTTCAGGCAATAACACCAAGGGAATGCCGCAGATCACGGTCCCGATATTGGCGGCGATGTGGTTGAGCTTATCAGCCGGCAAGTTAAAGGCATCGGCCTGGAGCACCTTCGTCTCAGGGAATGTCAACTCCAGATGCTCGGCCATTTCAGGCACGATTTCCACCAAAACAATGCGCTTGGGCGCGATGCCGGACCGGATGAGGCTATGCGTGACCGCCCCTGTGCCAGCACCAAGTTCAAGCACGGCGGCTTCCGAGCCTTTCTCGATATGCTTGGCGATCAGCTTGCCCAATATTGGCGAGGATGGGACGATGGAGCCCATTTGCAGGGGATTTTGCAGCCACCTGCGGAAGAACAAATTCGTGGCGCGCGGGCTTACGAACTCATCTGATGATACTGATTTTGATGACATAGCCAAATCCCATGAGCTTCCGGTTCGGACAGCCTTGGTCAACGAAAACGACTCCGACGCGATCCAAAGCTCGGTTGCTTACACAGGGATTTATGGCGCGATGATCACGGATCAGTGACAGCTTCATTAAAGCGCTTCGCAATCGGCGCGTTTTTTCAAGGTCATCACCAACCAAAGGCGTCTCATGGGCGGCTTCGACGCCCTGGTTGCTGCCTCGACATTGATCCTTCACACGTTTGTCATCCATCTGTCACACAGCATTGCTAGGCCGACCTCATGAAACACGGGGTCTCCATGCTGGAAATTGAGCGTCTGACGCGGCGTTTTGGCACCAAGACGGCGGTGGATGGCGTGAGCCTGTCCATTCCTGCTGGGCAGATGGTGGGCGTGATTGGCCGCTCCGGCGCCGGGAAATCCACCCTGCTCCGCATGATCAACCGCCTGACGGAGCCAAGCGAAGGGCGCATCATTTTCGATGGCCAGGATGTGACGCAGCTGAAAGGCCGGGCTTTGCGTGATTGGCGCATGCGCTCCGCCATGATCTTCCAGCAATTCAACCTGGTGCAAAGGCTTGATGTGCTGACCAATGTGCTGGTCGGGCGGCTCAATCAGCGCCCCATGCTGTCTTCCATGTTCAAGATGTTCACGGCGGAAGAACGCGCCATGGCGCTGACTGCGCTTGATCGGTTTGATCTGGCCGAGGCCGCGCTGCAACGCGCCGATACGCTCTCAGGTGGCCAGCAGCAGCGTGTCGCGATTGCGCGCGCACTGATGCAGAATCCGCGCCTGATCCTGGCCGATGAGCCGATTGCCTCGCTCGACCCGCGCAATTCGAAGATTGTGATGGATGCGCTGCGCGATGTGAACCGCGATGGGCTAACCGTTTTGGTCAATTTGCATGATCTGACCACGGCGCGCGGCTATTGCGACCGGATTGTCGCGCTGAACGCCGGGCGCGTTGTCTTTGATGGCCCGCCTGCGGAACTCACCGCCGCCCGTATCCGCGAGGTTTATGGCGTGAGCGAAGAGGAATTCGCCGAAGAAGCCGCACAGGCGGTCGGCGCCACACCGCATCAGCTTGCGGTGGCTTGATCCCCCCACCCCTATAGGAGATTGCGACATGTTCACCCGCCGTTCGCTTGCTGGGCTTGCCGCTGGCGCTGCCCTGCTGCCGAGCCTTGCCAAGGCGCAAGCCTGGAATCCGCGCCGTACCGAGAGCTTCAATGAAGGCTTCCCAGAACCGGGCCGTCGCCCCTGGGCGGAACAAGTGCCGCAGCTGCGCGTTGGCTTGCTGGGCGGGGAAAATGAAGCCGATCGCATGGGCCGTTTCGGCGCCTATCGCGAATTGCTGGAACGCACCTTTGGTGTGCCGACCAGGCTGTTCCCGGCGTCTGATTACGCTGGCGTCTTGCAGGCCTTCAGCGCGAAGCAGATTGAAGTCGCCTCACTTGGCCCATCGGGCTATGCCGGCGCCTGGCTTGATACGAATGGCGGGGTCGAGCCCCTGCTGACCGCCGAGGAATCGGATGGTTCCATTTCCTACATCGCCGTGATGGTGGTGCGTGCCGATTCCGGCATCACCAATCTTGAGCAGATGCGCGGCAAGTCACTTGCCTGGGCGGATGCGAATTCAACCTCGGGCTATCTCATCCCGCGCTTCGCGCTGCGTCGTGGTGGTATTGCGGTGGATGGCAATGCCTATTTCTCCCGTACCGGTTTCGCGGGCGGGCATGAACAGGGCGTGGTCGCGGTGCTGCAGCGCCAATATGATGCGGCGGTGACCTGGGCCTCTGGCCAGGGTGATGAGGCGCAAGGCTTCACGCGCGGCAATCTGCGCGCCATGGTGCAGAAGGGCATGCTCAATATGGGTGACCTCCGCATCATCTGGCGGTCTGAACCGATTGTGAATGGGCCGATCTCGGCGCGTACCGATCTTCCGGCGGCCTTCAAGGAAGATTTCAAGCGCTTCCATCTTGCTCTGCCCAAGGCGCATCCGGAAATCTATCGCCAGATCGAGCGTGGCGCCGGTACCGGCTATCGTGAAGTACGGCATCAGGATTACGATCTGATCGTTGAAATCCGCCGCGAGGAAGCCGCCGCGCGTCGCCGCCGTTCTTAAGATGCAGGAAGCCTATGCCACCAGCCTTCCCGCGGTGATCCGCGGGGAGGAAGCCTTTCAGGCTGCGCGCCGCCAAAGGCGCAATGCCGCGCTTCTGGGCGCGGCGGTGGTTCTGGCATGCCTGCTGCTCTCCGCCTGGGTCAGCGAAGCGCATCCCGCCACCTTATGGGCTGGGCTGCCGCGCATTTTTGAATATTTCATCCGTATCCTGCCGGATTTGCGCTGGCCCGCGCTGTTTGCCGATGCGGAAACGGAAGGCTCCATCGCCTTCTGGTTCTATCGCCTGCCTGAATGGGCTTTGTTGATCGTGGAAACCGCCAATATGGCGGCACTCGCCACACTGCTGGGGTCGGCTGTTTCGCTGCTGCTCGCCTTTCCGGCGGCGCGCAACATCGCGCCTTCAGGTCTTGTTTATAATCTCACGCGCCGCTTTCTGGAGGCGCTGCGTACAATTCCCGAAATCGTTTATGCGTTGATCTTCGTCTGGGCCTTTGGCGTTGGCGCACTCGCGGGTATTCTGGCGATTGCGCTCCATAGTGCTGGCGCCAATGGCAAGCTCTTTGCCGAGGCGATTGAAAATGCCGATATGAAGCCCTGGGATGGCGTGACCTCAGCGGGTGGCAGTTGGTTCGCCGCCTGCCGCTTCGCGATCCTGCCGCAAGTCTTGCCCAATATCCTTTCCTATCTGCTGCTGCGGTTTGAAGTGAATATCCGCTCCGCCAGCGTGATTGGTTTCGTCGGGGCGGGTGGCATTGGTGAGGAACTTTATAAGGTGATCTCCTTCAATTATTATGAGGAAATCAGCGCCATCATCCTGCTGATCATCCTGACCGTTGTCTGCGTTGATCTGCTGTCGGAACGCCTGCGCCACGCCGCGATGGGGCGGCTGGAGGCTGCGCGATGAGCGAGAGCAGCATCACCCAATGGCGTGCGCGCATGCCAAATGCCTTTGGCCCCGGCCCTGTACGGCTTGGTCTGCGCGGGCTTGGCATTGTGCTGTTCTTTGCCTGGTTCATCGGTGCGCTTTGGTATTTTGATTTCTCGCCCGCACGGCTTTGGAATGGGCTGAACGGGCTTGGCACCATCCTTGTGCTGATGATCCCACCCTCACCTGGGGAGCTTTGGCAGGAAATCCTCAAGGGCATAGCGGAAAGTGTTGCCATGGCCTTTCTTGGCACCTTCATGGCGGCGATTGTGGCCGTGCCCTTGGGCTTCATGGGCGCACGCAATGTGGTGACAACAACGCTGCTGCGCTTTTCGCTCCGGCGCGTTTTCGATGGCATGCGCGGCGTGGATCAATTGATCTGGGCGCTGGCCTTTGTGCGCGCGGTGGGGTTGGGACCATTGGCCGGCGTGCTCGCGATTTTCGTCTCGGATATTGCGGTGCTGTCGAAACTCTATGCCGAGGCGATCGAGAATGCCGAAAAGCGCCAGGCCGAGGGTGTGACGGCGGCTGGCGGCGGCCGCTTGCTTGGCATTCGCTTTGGTATTCTTCCCCAAGTGGCACCGGTCATGCTGGCGCAGGCGCTCTATTTCTTTGAAAGCAATACGCGTTCTGCGTCTATCCTTGGGGTAGTGGGGGCAGGGGGGATTGGTTTGCAGATTGCCGAGCGGATTCGTGTACGGCATTGGGATGAAGTGGCCTTCATCATCATCCTGATGATCATCACGGTGGCTGCGATTGATTGGATTTCGGGGCGGATTCGCAGGCGATTGATTGCTGCTTGACCCAAAAAGGCGCGATGAGAAGGGCCTGATCCATCAAGCCCGACCAGGCTGGCGCCATAGAGGCACCATGGAGCAAAATTTGAATTGCCACCAACGGGAAGAAAGCTTGGAAGTCTTTTAAATTTCTGGCTCCCCGAGTTGGACTCGAACCAACGACCTAGGGATTAACAGTCCCGCGCTCTACCAGCTGAGCTATCGGGGAACAGGAGCCGGCGAGCCTAATAGCAGCGCCACGCCTTATGTCAAAGCCCTGCGGCACGACTTAAAGCGCGTCTTGGAGGTCCGGAGCGGAATCGAACCGCTGTAGAGGGTTTTGCAGACCCTTGCCTGACCACTCGGCCACCGGACCCCTCGGCGTCTCTATCGGGCCGCGCCCGCTCCTGGTCAAGCGCCAGCTTGGCGGGGCAAGGGCTCACGACCTATAATGCTTTCAACAAGGCTTGAAGGATGGGCAAAATGGATGTCGCGCGCGCCAGAATTTTCATGGTGGATGGGCAGTTGCGGCCGAATCAGGTGCAGGATCCGCGCATCCTTTCGGCCTTTGGCGATTTGTCGAGGGAAGCCTTTCTGCCGGCTGATCTCTCCGCGCGGGCCTATGCGGATGCGGATGTGCCGCTACCAGGTGGGCGGGTGCTGATCCAGCCCATGGTCATGGCGCGGCTTTTCCAGCTCGCGGAGTTGCGCCGCGGAGACCGCACCCTGCTGCTGGGGGCGGGCTGTGGCTATGGCGCTGCGGTGCTGGCCTCCATGGGTGCGAATGTGACCGCGCTTGAAGATGATCCGGCCTTGCTCGCCCTGGCACAGGCCGGCTTGGCGCGCTGCCTGCCGGAAGCCTCTATCCGGCTGATGCGCGAAGACCCTGCCCATCCGCCGGCGGGGCTCGGCCCCTTTGATGTGATTGTTATTGAAGGCGGCGTGCCGGCCATTCCCCGCCCGATTGAGACCCTGCTCGCGGAAGGTGGGCGCCTGGTGACGTTGGTCACCACGGGCGGGCCGCCGGCGCGGGCCACTTTGGTGCGCCATATCGGCGGCAGCTTCACCCCGCGCGTAGCGTTTGAGGCCCATGCCGCGCCGCTGCCGGCCTTCCAGCCCAAGCCGAGCTTCGCTTTCTAGGGGCAATTATGGTTGTTTTCATTCTTGGGCTGGCGCAACCGCCCGCGCATGCTGTAGCTTGTGCAGTAGTTCATTCGGGCAACTCGGGGTGGGGTTAGCCTGGAAACGCGTTCGGGGGCTTTGGGGGTTGCACTTGATGAGAAGTTTTCGTGCATCGCTGTTTCTATCTGCGGCTATGGCCCTGGCGCCTTTGGCCTCGGCGGGCGCGCAAACCCTCCAGGACGCCCTCGCGGCAGCTTATGCGAATAACCCTGCATTGCTCGCCGCCCGTGCGCAGCTTCGTGCCGTTGATGAAAACCTGCCTCAGGCCCTGGCTGGCTGGCGGCCCAGTGTCACCTTCTCAGGCGCCGGAGGCTATACGGATGCTACGGCGCGGTCGCGGGTGGATAGCGCGACGGGTCCCTATTCGCGCTTCACGGATATTGATCGGAGCACTGGCAATCTGACCGGCGCGGTAACCCAGCCAATCTATCGCGGTGGCCGCACCGTGGCCGGCACAAGGCGGGCGGAAAACCAAATCTACGCCCAGCGTTCCCGGCTGATCGCGACGGAACAGCAGGTGCTGCTGGATTCCGTGGCGTCTTACGTTGCCGTGATCCGCGATACCGAAGTGGTGCGCCTCAATACCAACAATGTGCAGGTCCTCGCACGGCAATTGCAAGCCACGAATGAACGCTTCCGCGTTGGTGAAATCACCCGCACGGATGTCGCGCAGGCAGAGTCGCGCCTGGCGGGTGCGCGGGCCGCCTTGGAACAGGCGGATGGCAATCGGGAATCCTCCCGCGCGGTATTTCAGCGCCTGATCGGCATGGCGCCGAACCGGGTTTCGCCGCCGCAGCCCTTGATCCCGCCAGTGCGTTCCGCGCAGGAAGCGGTGCAGAAGGCCAGCACCAATAACCCGACTGTCATCGCCGCCATGTTTGATGAAGCGGCAGCGATCGAAAATATTGATCTGCAATTCGGCGCATTGTTGCCGACGATTGGTGTACAGGGCCAGACCTTCCGTCTGGACAACAATACAACACGTGGCACACGACAAACGGGCTCTCAAGTAACCGCCAATCTTTCCGTGCCGCTGTATCAGGGCGGCGCCGAACATGCAGCGGTCCGTCAGGCACGCCAGCAGGCCCAGCAGCAGCGGCAATTGGTGGAAGATGCGCGCCGGCTTGCCGGGCAGCAGGCGGCACAAGCCTGGGAGACACTCCGCACCGCCCGCGCCCAGGTGGAAAGCGTGCGCGCCCAGATCCGCGCCCAGGAAATCGCGCTGGATGGTGTGCAGCGCGAAGCCGTGGTCGGCAGCCGCACCACGCTTGATGTGTTGAACGCCGAGCAGGAATTGCTGAATGCTCGCGTCAGCCTGGTGCAGGCCCTGGCGACCTTGGTGAATGCTTCCTATTCGCTGACCGCCACGATTGGCCGCTTGACTGCGCAGGATCTTGGCCTGCCGGTCCAGCTTTACGACCCGAAAGCCTATCATCAGGCGGTTCGTAACCTTTGGGTTGGAACTGGGGATTATAGTGATGTCGCGGCACGTCCCGCCGCTGCCACTGCCGCCACGGCGCCTCAGGCGCCTTCGAGAGGAAGACCATGAGCGGTACCGCGCCGCCCCCCGCCGGGGGGCAGGATCAATCCATGGATGATATCCTGGCGTCCATTCGTCGCATCCTGAATGAGGATGAGGCGGCGGCGCAGACCGCGGAAGGGGCGGACCCGTCCAACCCCGAAGCGGCTGGTGCTGAGGCGCCGGAAATGCCAGAGGCGTCGCCACCCCCAAGAGCATCAGCGCCCGAATTCACGCCCCCGCCAATGGCGCCGCCACCGCCAATGGCGCGTTCCGGGCCGGAACCCATTGAATTGACCTCGGATATGCTGGTCACACCGCCTACCCGGGCGGCATCATCCCCGCGCATGGGCATGGAAGATACCTCAAGCCTTATTACCCCGGCCGCCGCTGCCGCTGCGGCGGCCTCGGTCGGCTCCCTCTTGCGGGCTGTGAGTTCTGAGCGCGGTTCGCAAGTCTATCGCGGCGGGCCAAGCATCGAGGATGTCGTACGCGAAGAAATCCGCCCCATCCTGAAGGATTGGCTGGACAGCCATTTGCCGCCTTTGGTGGAACGGCTGGTGCGCGCGGAAATCGAACGGGTCGTCAATCGCGCCTTACCGTAACGCGGGACTATTCCGGGCGGATATTATTCTCCCGCACCACGCGCCCCCAAAGCGCCATCTGGTCCCGCAGGAAGGCGCTGAATTCCTCGGGCGTTGAGCCGACCACATCAATCCCCAATGGCCCGGTCATGCGGGCGCGCAATTCGGGTTCCGCCAAGGCTTTGAGCAGGGCCGCATGAAAGCGCCGCTGGATCGCCTCTGGCACCCGCGCCGGCGCCAGCAGCCCCCACCAGGCCAGGGCATCAATATCAGGCAGGCCCTGTTCCGCGACGGTCGGCAGATCAGGAAACAGCGCGGAACGCTTGGCGCCGGTTTGTGCAAGCGGGCGGAGCGTGCGGCCCACCTGTCCGCCAAGCCCTGCATTGGTCGCCATGGGCATATCCAATTCGCCGGCGGCGGCTGCGGCGCTCATCGGCCCACCGCCGCGATAGGGCACATGCACAACGCGAAAACCCCCGGCATTTTGCATGAGCGTCATGGTCAGATGCGAAAGACTGCCATTGCCAATGGAGCCATAGGTAATTGTATCGGGCTTTTCCCGGGCCGCGGCAATCACTTCGCGCAGATTCTGCCAGGGGCGGGAGTTATGCGTGGTGATGATCATGGGTGCCGTGCCGATCAGCATGATCGGCGCGAAATCCCTCTCCGTATCGAAGCCGAGATTGGGGATCAGGAAGGGGTTCACCGCATGGGTATCAAACACCGTGACCCAGCTTTGGCCATCCGCCGGTGCACGCGCCGCCGCCTGCGTGCCCAAGGCGCCCGAAGCGCCGGGGCGATTTTCCACCACCACCGGCACGCCAAGCTCGGCGGCCAGGCGCGGCTGTAGCAGGCGCGTGATGGTGTCCACGCTGCCCCCGGGCGGGAAGGGGGCAATGATGCGGATGGGGCCATTCTGCCAGGCTGGCGTCTGGGCAAGGGAAGGGGCGGCAAGACCAAGCCCGGCTAGGCTGGCAATCACGGCGCGGCGATGGAACATGGCAGCATCCCAAACTTGGACAGTTTTCAGCGCGTTATGACCCACATCCCGCGCCTTGCCCTTGACGTAATGCCCCGGGGCGGGGAAGGGAAGCGCCATGCTCGACAAGGTTTTCGACCCCGCCGCAATAGAACCCCGCCTTTATGCAGGCTGGGAGGCTTCAGGCGCATTTTCCGCCCATCCGGAAAGCCCAAACCGCCCCTTCACCATCATGATCCCGCCGCCGAATGTGACCGGCAGCCTGCATATCGGCCATGCGCTGGATAATACCTTGCAGGATGTACTGATCCGCTGGCGGCGCATGCAGGGGCGTGATGCGCTGTGGCAGCCCGGCACCGACCATGCCGGCATTGCGACGCAAATGGTGGTGGAACGCCTGCTGGCCGAACAGAAGCAGCCGGACCGCCGCGCCATGGGGCGTGAGGCATTCCTGAAGCGCGTTTGGGAATGGAAGGCGGAATCGGGCGGCACCATCACCCGGCAATTGCGCCGGCTTGGTGCTTCTCTCGATTGGCCGCGTGAGCGCTTCACGATGGATGAGGGGCTTTCAGCGGCAGTGCGCGAGGTTTTCGTCACGCTGCACCGCCAGGGCCTGATCTATCGCGACCGGCGCCTGGTGAATTGGGACCCGAAATTCCTGACCGCGATTTCCGATCTGGAAGTCGAAAGCAAGGAAGTGAAGGGCAGCCTTTGGCATTTGCGCTACCCGGTGGAAGGCGCGCCGGGGCAGTTTTTGGTGGTGGCGACGACGCGCCCGGAGACCATGCTGGGTGATACGGCCGTTGCCGTGCATCCCGATGATGCGCGCTTCAAGGATTTGATCGGCAAGCGCGTGATCCTGCCGCTGCTGGGCCGCGCGATTCCGGTGGTGGCCGATGAGTATTCCGATCCCGAAAAAGGATCGGGTGCAGTGAAGATCACGCCTGCCCATGACTTCAATGATTTTGAGGTCGGGCGGCGCCATGATCTGCCCATGCCATCCGTCCTGGATGCCGAAGGGCGCGTGATGCTGGATGAAATCAGTACGCATTTCGCCGCCGCTGAGGGCATTGCGGATCACGCCTTTGTGCGCGGGTTGGCGGGGCAGGATCGCTTTGCGGCGCGCAAGGCGATTGTTGCGCGGCTTGAGGAATTGGAACTGGTCGAGAAGATCGAGCCCCATACGCATATGGTGCCTCATGGGGATCGTTCCGGCGTGCCGATTGAACCGCGCCTGACCCTGCAATGGTATGTGGATGCCAAGACTTTGGCGGCACCGGCTATTCAAGCGGTGGAAACAGGCCAGACCGTGTTTTCGCCCAAGCAATTCGAAAACATGTTCTTCGCCTGGATGCGCGACATCCAGCCCTGGTGCATTTCCCGCCAGCTTTGGTGGGGCCACCAAATCCCGGCCTGGTATGCGCCGGATGGTGAGGTGTTCGTCGCCCATACCGAAGAAGAAGGCCAAGCGGCAGCGCGCGCCAAATACGGCCAGCCGGTCGTGCTCACGCGTGATGAGGATGTGCTGGATACCTGGTTTTCCAGTGCGCTGTGGCCCTTTTCCACCATTGGCTGGCCGGAGAAAACGCCAGAGCTCGCGAAATACTATCCCGGCGATGTGCTGGTGACGGGCTGGGATATCATCTTCTTCTGGGTTGCCCGGATGATGATGATGGGCATTCATTTCAGGGGCGAGGTGCCCTTCAAGACCGTGTGCATCCATGGCCTGGTGCGCGATGAAAAAGGACAGAAAATGTCCAAATCGCGCGGCAATGTGATGGACCCGCTGGAATTGGTGGATGCCTATGGCGCGGATGCGCTGCGTTTTACCCTATGCGCGCTGGCCGCACCCGGGCGCGATATCAAGCTGGGCCGGCAGCGGGTGGAGAGCTATCGGTCCTTCGCGACGAAAATCTGGAATGCGGCGCGGTTTTGCGAAATGAACGGCATTGCGGCTGGGGCTGGGTTTGATCCCGCCTCGGCCAGGCTGCCGCTTTCGCGCTGGATTTTGGACGCGACCAATGCATCGCTGGCCGAAGCGAATGCCGCGCTTGAAGGCTTCCGCTTCGATGATTACGCCAAGGCCTGTTATCGCTTCGCCTGGAATGATTTCTGCGACTGGTTCCTGGAATTCGCCAAGCCTGTGCTGAATGGCCCGGATGGCGCCGACAAGAATGAGGTGAAGGCGACCGCAGCGCATGTGCTGGGCGTGATTCTCCGCATGCTCCATCCCGTCATGCCCTTCATTACGGAAGAATTGTGGCACCGCATGGGCTATGGCGCTGAGGGTAGCCTGATCCGCAGCCCCTGGCCCGAAGCCATGCAGGTTGCCGATGCTGCGGCAGCGCGCGTGGAATTGGATTGGGTGGTGCGGTTGATTTCTGAAATGCGCACGGTGCGGTCCGAGATGAATGTCGCCCCTTCCGTCACCGTGCCGCTGCTGATGGCCGGCGCCCGGCCCGAAAGCCTAGCGCGTGCGGAACGCTGGGCGGATGCCATTCGCCGCCTTGGCCGCGCCAGCGAAATCCGCGCGCTGAGTGGTGACCCACCCAAGGGCGTGGTGCAGGCCGTGCTGGACGAAACCACGCTGATGCTGCCTTTGGCCGATGTGATTGACTTCGCCGCCGAACGCGCCCGCCTTCGCAAGGAACGCACGCGCATTGAAGGCGAAGTGCAAAAGGTTGAGGCCAAGCTTGGCAGTGAAGCCTTTGTCTCTCGTGCGCCGGTGGAGATTGTCGAAGAAAACCGCGAAAGGCTCGCGGCCTGGCAGGCGGAAATCGCGCGGCTTGATGCCGCTTTGGCGCGGATTGCGGATTAGCGCATGTTTGAAGGGGGCACTTTCAAGCTATTCGCTGCCATTACAGTATTTGTCGGCGTGACAGTGCTGCTGACGAATGGCTTGGCGCGGCTTAATCTTGGCGGCGCGCCGGTCAGCCGCGCGGTGGCGCAATTCATCGCGGCCTTGATCGGCCTCGCGGTCAGTGTGGGTTTTTTATACGCAATCGGATGATGGCGTAGGTCAATTTTGCAGGAGGAAAATGACGATGACGAAATGGGACAAGTCAAAACTGCCGAGCCGGCATACCACCATGGGGCCGGAACGCGCGCCGCATCGTTCCTATTACTACGCCATGGAATTGACGGCTGAGGAAATAGCGCAGCCTTTGGTCGGTGTCGCTTCCTGCTGGAATGAAGCAGCACCCTGCAATATCGCGCTGTCGCGTCAGGCACAGGCGGCAAAGAAGGGCGTGAAGGCCGCCGGCGCGACGCCGCGCGAATTCACGACCATCACCGTGACCGATGGCATCGCGATGGGCCATCAATCCATGAAATCCTCGCTCGCATCACGCGATACCATTGCGGATTCCATTGAACTGACCATGCGCGGGCATTGCTATGATGCTCTGGTCGGCATTGCGGGCTGCGACAAGTCACTCCCTGGTGTCATGATGTCCATGATCCGGCTGAATGTGCCATCGGTCTTCATGTATGGCGGGTCCATCATGCCGGGCAAGCATCATGGCCGCGATGTCACGGTGCTGGATGTGTTTGAAGCGGTGGGCAAGCACGCTGCCGGCGGCATGTCTGATGAGGAATTGGATGAGCTGGAACGCCATGCCTGCCCAGGTGCCGGCGCTTGCGGCGGGCAATTCACCGCCAATACCATGGCCTGCGTTTCAGAAATGATTGGGCTCGCGCTGCCGTTTTCGGCTGGCGCGCCGGCGCCGGATGAAGACCGCGACCGTTGGGCGGCGGAATCAGGCCGCGCCGTGGTGGAACTGATCCGCCGCAATATCCGCCCGCGCGATATCGTGACGCTCGATTCCCTGCATAATGCCGCAGCGATTGTCGGTGCCACGGGCGGTTCCACCAATGCCGCGCTGCATTTGCCCGCCATGGCGCATGAGGCGGGCATTCGCTTCACCTTGCAGGATGTGGCCGAGATCATGCGCAAGACGCCGCATATCGCCGACCTCAAGCCGGGTGGGCGTTACGTGGCGGCCGATGTGCATCGCATTGGTGGCGTGCCCATCATCATCAAGGCTTTGATTGATGGCGGCTATGTGAAGGGCGATTGCATGACCGTCACCGGCAAGACTATTGCCGAAAATCACCGTGAGGTGATTGTGCCGAAGGATCAGGATGTGGTGCGCCCCTGTTCCGATCCGATCAGCCCGATCGGTGGCGTGGTTGCGCTGAAGGGTAATTTGGCGCCGGAAGGTGCGATTGTGAAAATCGCCGGCATGGAAAAGCTCCGCTTCGAAGGCACGGCCCTTTGCTTTGACTGCGAAGAAGATGCCTTCAAGGCCGTTGAAATGCGCGCCTATAAGCCGGGCGATGTCATCATCGTGCGCTATGAAGGCCCGAAGGGTGGGCCTGGCATGCGTGAAATGCTCTCCACCACCTCGGCCATCTATGGTCAGGGCATGGGGGATAAGGTGGCGCTGATCACCGATGGGCGTTTTTCGGGCGCGACGCGCGGCTTCTGCATCGGCCATGTCGGGCCGGAAGCTGCGGTGGGTGGGCCGATTGCGCTGCTGCGCAATGGCGACAGGATCATCATTGATGCCGATAAGGGTACGATTGATGTCGCTCTTTCCGATGAAGAATTGGCCAAGCGCCGGGCCGAATGGAAGCCGCGCCAGACCGATTATAATTCCGGCGTGCTCTGGAAATATGCGCAGTTGGTAGGCCCGGCCTATCTTGGTGCCGTGACGCATCCGGGTGGCGGGGCTGAGACCCATTGCTACGCGGATCAGTGATCCGCGCGGCGCTGCTTGCCGTGATGCTCTGCGCTGCCAGCCCGCTGGCGGCGCAGGGCTTTGGCGGCGTGTGGCAAGGCAGGCTGACCTGTGATGCCGTGCAGGGCATCACCCAAGCGCCTTTGGCAGCGCCATTCACAATAAGGGTGGATGGGACGGTCGCGAAATATGAACGCCCGGTACTCTCGGCGTCCGGGGCGCGGACGGGTGCCTGGGAAAGGGGCGAAGGACGCGTTGGGGCGGATGGCGCTTTGGTGTTGGTGGGCGGGTCTTCCGGGCGCGGCTTTCATTATCGCGCACGCTATGAAGGGCGGCTTGGCGCGGATGGCGTCGCGCAATTTACCGGCACGCAGGATTGGATGCTGGATGATCGCGATTTCACGCGAATCTGCGCGATTGAATTGCGGCGGTGATCAAATATTTCGCATGAAAATGCCCTGATCCAGCCCGGCCGCAGCCATGGAGGCATGGTGACATTCCCTTGATCCCAGAAGGATCAAAGGGGGTGTTTAATGCGCCTGCTGGCCTTGCCTGTCTCTGTAGTAATAATGCTTATGCTTGGCGGTTGCTTTGCCATTGGTGAGTATGAAGGCGGGTATTACGGCTATGAGCCTAACGCCAGCGTCTATGCGCCTCAGCGCCGGCATGCGCCTCCGCCTTTCTGGCATCGCGACCGTCCATGGGCATGGCGCCATCATGCCGGGCCACGGCACCATCCCGGTTCGCCGCCGCATCCGCGTCCGCTGCTGCCTTTTTCTTCCCCGGCATTGCCGCAACCTCGCCCCCATATCTTTTCCAGCCCGCCGATTCGTTCCACTCCGAGCACAGCGCCGCCCACCCGTTCTTCTCCCCCTTCCAGGCCGGCTTCGCCGCATCGGCCGCACTCAAAATAACAGCGCTTTGGTGCGGGCGAGATTTCACGCGGGTTTGCGCCGTTGAGGGCCGGCGTTGACCATACCGGCGTCATAGAAATGCCCTGATCCAGCCCGGCGGCAGCCATGGATCAATTGTGACATCAACCGTGATCCTAAAGGGATCAATGGGGGTGCCCGATGCGCCTGATTACCGTGCCGCTTTCGATGTTGCTGCTGCTATTGACGCTGAGCGGTTGCCTGGCGCGCGGTGATTACTACGCGCCGTCTTATGGTTATGGCGGCTATACGCACCGTCACCATTACAATTCCTACCGCGCCTTCGAACCGGCGCGGCATCATCACCACGCCGGGCCACTGTTTCCACATCGGCCAATCTGGAAGAAATGGTAAGGGCGGATCAACGATCCGCCACTTCCACCATCACCAATTCGGCATCTTCGCTGGCGGTAATGGTGATGGCATCCTCCGCCCGGATGGCAAGGCCATCACGCGCGCTTGCTTCCACGCCATTCACGCTGGCCACACCACGCGCCAGCACCAGATAGGCCGCGCGCCCCTCCGCCAGTGGTTGCGTCAGGCTTTGCCCCTTGGCGAGCGTCGCCGCCATCACCGCGCCATCCACATTGATGGCAAGCGCGCCCGTGTCAGCATCGGCAGGCCGGCCTGATGCCAAAACTTCAAAGCCTGCCTCGCGCTTTTCCTTGGGGAATTTCTTGGCGCCCCAGGAAGGCGGCAGGCCGGTGCGGTCCGGCATGATCCAAATCTGAAACAGCGTGGTGACACCTGGTTCCAGATTATATTCCGAATGGACAACACCGGTCCCGGCACTCATGACCTGCACATCACCGGCTTCGGTGCGGCCTTCATTCCCCATGCTGTCCTTATGGGTAATGGCGCCCTGCCGGACATAGGTGATGATTTCCATATCCCGATGCGGGTGCGGGTCAAACCCCGTGCCGGGCGCGATTTCATCATCATTCCAAACCCGGAGCCGCCCCCAATTCATGCGCGCAGCATCGCGGTAATGCCCGAAGGAGAAATGGTGATTGGCATTGAGCCAACCGAAATTCGCCTTACCCAGGCTATCAAAGGAACGGAGTTCGATCATGGTGATCCCATCTGGCCGCTTGTGGCCCTTGCGGTGCAGATAGGGCGGCTCTGCGGGCGGCGCCATACCGCCCGCGCAATACTGTTATGCGCGCCCCAAACTCACCTGCACATCAGCACGGGAATTTCCGCATTCTCCAGCACATGGCGCGTCACACCGCCCAGGATCAATTGCCGCAGGCGGGAATGGCTATAGGCGCCCATGGAAAGCATATCGGCGCCGAAATCGCGCACCGCGCCCAAAAGCCCCGCGCCCACATCGCGGGTTTGCGGCTTGAAGGGCACAAGTTCTGCTTCAATGCCATGCCAGCGGAGATAGGCCTGAATGCCCTCGGCCTTCGGGCCACGGCGCTGATATTCATCGGCGCAGAGAATACGCACTGCCTTGGCCTGATGCAGCCAAGGGAGCGCCGCCGCTACCGCCGCCGCACTTTCCGCCGTGCCATTCCAGGCGATGCAAATGCGCGTGCCAATCGCCGCCGGCGGTGTGCGCGGCGCAATCAATACGGGCCGGCCGGAATCGAACAGGATGGCGTGCAGCGCATCGCTGCTGGAGACATCCTCTCCCGCTTCGGGGTGCGGCACCACGGCCAGATCGTAAAGCCGTGATTGCTGTGCGACGACATCTTCTTCCCGCCCCACCATGGCTTCGAAGGAAAGCGTGGGGCCGCTGGTTTTCGCCGCCGTGTCAGGATTATCGGCGAGTGTCACATCGCCCAGATTGGCGGTGAATTTCTGGAACAGGTTTTTGACGCGATCCGCCCTCTCCCCGCTTTCGCGTTCAGTGGCGGCCATCATTTCTTCGATCATCGCGCCGGAAAGCCCTTCCCCGGCGAGCGGCGCAACATCGCGCGCATCCACGCGCACATGCAGGCAATGCACGTGCGAGCCCCAAATGCGCGCGGCAATCAAAGCGGTGCCCAAAGCGGATTCCCCCGCGGCGGTGCCGGTCAGCGGCAGCAATAGACGGCGATAGGCCATGGCCAAGCCTCCTCATTACTTTGGTTTTGTTTTACGTCGTCCCAGATATGGGACGGATTAGCGCATATTTCAGCCCATGACGCCAAGGGCCTGACGCGCGGCACCCAGCGCATCGCCGGCCGCATCCAGCCGGTGCCAATCAATCGCGCCGGGGTCAGCCTGGGCTGAGCGTTCCAGAACGGCAATGGTCGCGTCAGAGGCATCGCCGCGCCGCGCCAGGATGCGCGATTTCAGGATTTCCATAGGCGCTTCAAGCCAAAAGCCCTGAAAAGCCACGCCGACACGCGCCGCGATTGCCGCCGCCCGCTGCCGATGCCCCGCATCCAGAAACATCGCATCCAAGGCAACCGCATGGCCCTGGCGCAGCGCGGCCTCGGCATTCATGAATAATTCTTCATGTGTGGCGGTACTGATGGCCTCGGTATAGGCCTCGGGCGGCAGAGGCGCTTCGGGGGCCAGGCCAAAGCGCCGTTTGCGCAGCTCATCTGAACGCAACAAAAGCGCGCCCGGTGCGGCACCAAGCGAAGGGGCCAGGCCGCGCGCCAGGGTGGATTTGCCCGTACCTTGCAGCCCGCCCACCGCAATCAGGCGTGGCGGGGGCGGCGCCAGATATTCCGCCGCCGCGCCCAGCAGCGGCACACCATCCCGCCCGCGTGCGGCTTCGACATGCGCGCGCACCAGGGCGCGGAGCGCAAGCCAGAGCGGCAGCAGCCCAAGCACCTCATAATCGCCCGACCGCGCCAGATAACGGTTCAGCACGCGATTCGCCGCCACCCGCCCGGCCTGCCGGTCCAAATCCATCAGCAGGAAGGCAAGATCATAGCCGGTATCAATCCGCGCCAAAGCCTCATCGAATTCCAAAGCGTCAAAGGGTGTGGGCTTGCCCTGCCAGAGGCACAAATTCCCCAAATGCAGATCGCCATGGCAGCGCCGGATGCGCCCTTCCGCCGCGCGGGCCATAAGCGAGGGCACTGCACGATCAAGCGCTGTCTGGAAGCATGCGGCCAAAGGTGCGATCGTGGCCTCGGGCAACCCCGCCGCGCGGGCGGCACGCAGATTGCCCGATAGGACTGCCTCCATGGCGCCGGGCGCGTCCGGCACCTCCACCCTGGGCGCTGCCTGATGCAGCGCGAAAACCGCATCGCCCATGGCATCCAGCAAGGCAGGCGTCAGGCCGCCCCGCGCCGCCACCGCATCCAGGAAATCCTCAGCTGGGATCGGCGCCATGCGGAGCACCCATTCCAGAACCTCCCCCGCCCCGCCTTCCTGCAAACTGCCATCAGGGGCGCGGGTGATGGCCACCACATCGCGGTAAATCGCCGGTGCGGCGGGCTGGTTCAGCTCCAATTCCCGGCGGCAGAAATGCGCCCGCGCTGCCAGGGGGCTGAAATCAAGAAACCCCAGCGCGACGGCCTTCTTCATCTTCCAGGCGGTGTCCCGCCCGACAAAAATCGCCGAGATATGGGTTTGAATGGGCGCGGCGCCGGCAAGCTGCTCCAGAAAGGCGGCCACTTCCGCCTGATTCTGGGGAATGCCGGCGGGGAGCGTCACGGATAAAGGGTTTCCAGCCGCCAGCCCGTGCCATCACGGTGAAACACCCGGCGTTCATGCAGGCGGAAGGGCATGTCGCGCCAGAATTCAATGCGCGCCGGCAGCACGCGAAAGCCGGACCAGAAGGGCGGGCGCGGGATCTCGCCCACCGCATATTTCAGCCCGTATTCGGCCACCGCCTTTTCCAAGGCAAAGCGGCTTTCCAGCGGGCGCGATTGCTTGGACGCCCAAGCCCCAAGGCGCGAGGTGCGCGCGCGGGAGGCATAATAGGCATCCGCCTCAGCATCCGAGACCTGCTCCACCTGGCCTTCCACGCGAATGCTGCGCTGGAGTGTTTTCCAGTGAAAGCACAGCGCGGCAAAGGGATTGGCGGCCAATTCGCCGCCCTTGCGGCTATCCAGATTGGTGTAGAAAACAAATCCGCGCGCGTCCACGCCCTTCAGCAGCACCATGCGCGCTGATGGCCTGCCATCCGGCGTGGCGGTGGCGAGGCACACGGCATTCGGGTCATTGATCTCCCCCTTGGTGGCATCCGCCATCCAATCCTGAAACAGGGCATAGGGGTCTTCGGTGGTCGTCACGGTGCCGTCCATGGTGTTCTCCTTGTCATGCCCTGTATCGGGAGGCTTTGCGAAAGGACAAGGCCCTTGCCCGGCATTCGCCGCCATGGCAGAGGGCGCGCATAGATTTAGCCGGATGGTCCATCACCCGATGAACGACGCGGAACCAGCACCCAGCATCCCCAAAGGCACCCTGATGGCCGGCAAGCGCGGCCTGATCATGGGGGTGGCGAATGACCGTTCCATCGCCTGGGGCATTGCACAGGCCATCGCCGCGCAAGGGGGCGAGGTCGCCTTCACCTATCAGGGGGAAGCGCTGGAAAAGCGCGTGCGCCCGCTGGCGGAAAGCCTGGGCTCAAGCCTGGTGGTACCCTGCGATGTCGCCGATGATGCCGATATGGATGCCGCCTTTGGCGCGGTGGAACAGGCCTGGGGCGGGATGGATTTTCTGGTCCATGCCATTGGCTTTGCCGATAAGCAGTATCTGCGCGGGCGCTATCTGGACACGCCGCGTGACGCCTTTCTGCAGGCGATGGATATTTCCTGCTATTCCTTCGTGGCCGTTGGCCGCCGCGCCGCCGCGCTGATGAAGCGGGGGGGCGCACAACTGACGCTTTCCTATCTGGGGGCGGAGCGCGTGACGCCGCATTACAATGTGATGGGCGTCGCCAAGGCCGCGTTGGAAGCGAGCGTACGTTATATGGCGACCGATTTGGGTCAGGCCGGCATTCGCGTGAATGCCATCAGCGCCGGCCCGATCAAGACACTCGCCGCCAGCGGCATTGGCGATTTCCGCTATATCCTGAAATGGAACCAGTATAATTCGCCGCTGCGCCGCAATGTGACGATTGAGGAAGTGGGCGGTGCGGGTTTGTATTTGCTGTCTGATCTCGCTGCCGGCGTGACGGGTGAAGTGCACCACGTGGATAGCGGCTATCACATTGTCGGCATGAAGAACCCCGACGCGCCGGATATTTCCACGGTTTGATGACATAAAAAACGCGGCCTGCATCGGCAGGCCGCGTTGCTTTGGGCAAGCGGCGCCGATCAGGCCGCTTGCAGACGCTGGATCAGCGATTGCGTCGCGCCACGCAGCTGCACCGCCTCATCCGCCAGAGACTTGGTCGCCTGGTTGATGGTGCCAATCGCCTTGCCGGTATTCTCGGTCATGTCGGAAACGCGACCAATTGTGCCTTCCAGCGAACCAACCGAAGAAGCAGCAGAGCGCAGGCTTGAAGCGATTTCCGCCGTGGTGGCGGATTGTTCTTCAACCGCTGCGGCAATCGCCCCATTTTCGTTATTGAGCTGGCTGATGCGGCCCACGATTTCGCGGATCACTTCAACCACATCTGAAATGATGGATTGCATGGCGCTGATCTCGCCCTGAATACCCTCAGTCGCCTTGGCTGATTGCGCGGCCAGGTTTTTCACCTCGGAAGCCACCACGGCAAAGCCCTTGCCGGCTTCACCCGCGCGGGCCGATTCGATGGTGGCATTCAGCGCCAGCAGATTGGTCTGCGCCGCGATGGACCCGATAAGGCCAGTCACATCATTGATTCTGACCGATGCGGCATTCAGCCCATCAATCAGCGATGTCACGCGATCCGCCTCATCAGCGGCACTGCGCGCCGTTTGCGCCACGGCAGTGACGCGCGCCGAGACTTCGGAAATCGCGACCGTAAGCTGTTCCGCTGCGGCGGAGACGGATTGGATGCCGTGATTGGCTTCCGTGCCTTCATGCGCAGCGGTGCGGGCCTGTGTCAGCGCGGTATCCGTGGTGTTGGCGACCTTGCCGCCTTCCACCACCAGCTTGGCGGAATTGTCGGACAGCGCCGTGACCGATTGGCCAATGGCCTTTTCCAGATCATTGGCGATTTCCTGAATGGCCGTACGACGCGCGGTTTCCAGTTCCGCACCGCGCTTGGCTTCCGTTTCACGCAGCTTGGATGTTTCAACCAGGCCATCACGGAAGATGGTGGTGGCACGGCTCATGTCGCCAATTTCATCCACGCGTTCGGCATGGGGGATGCCAACACCCAGATCGCCCTTGGCAAGCTTGTCCATGGAACCGGAAAGCTGATCAAGCGGCTTCGAAATGCGCAGCACCATCAGCCAGGCGGCAGCCGCGGAAACCGCCAGGATCATGGCGACCGCAATGCCCAGCATGACACGCCAGAAGGCCACGCGATCTTCCGCCGCGTGAATGGTGGACGCCAGGCGTTCTTCAAGGACGACATAGAATTGGTCAATCGGGCCCATAATATCGGCCTTGAAGCGGTGGTAATCCGCGCCATGCATCAGATCACGCGCCATGGCGAAGTCAGGCGCGCGGCGGACGGTGAACTTGCCCTCAGAATCGGCGAAAATCCCCTTGGCAGCATTGATCGCAACGGTTTCAAGCTGGATCAGCGCATCGGAATTCTGCTGCGCCTGACGCAACAGCGCGAATTCCGCTTCCGAAAAGCCGGCTTCGCGCATCATCTGCTGTAGCGGAATACGCGCGCCATCCGGGCGCGGCGCACGGCCCGTTGCCGCGACGAAATCCCAATAAATGCGATGATAATCCATCGGGCGCGGCCTTTCACCATTGCGAATCGCGATCACCGACAGGAATTGTTCTTCCCATTTCGGATCACCTGTCACCACATAGGTGCGCGCATTGCGCGTGATATCATCCGATGATTGGCGCAATTCATCAGCCAGGCGATAGGAAAGATGCTGGTTCTGATAGGCATTGCGCGCCGCGCTGAAGGCATCCTGCAGCATCAGGAAGGACAGCAGCGCAAGGCCAGAGGCTGCCGCCAAGGCAAGGCTCATGACAATGGCCAAAGGCCGAATTCGTAACATGTGGGTCTCCAGATCCCTGACGGGTTTCAAAAAGCCATTCTCTCCATCCCTGGGGAGGCTTCAGGCTCCGGCCCGCGCCCAGCGGATCGGACCCGGTGGCATGCGAGGACCGCTTTGCCAAAAGCCTGCCCGGCAGGTTGGTGAGTGACGACGTGATTGTATGCGGCCCTGATGAAGGAGCCCTGAATGCAGGGGTGAAAATCCGGCAATGATCGTTGTTTCTGATGTGTCGAGAAAGCGCCAATGCCTAAGATTTTGTAAAATTATCGGTGCAAGCCGGTGCCGGCTTGGCGCAGGAAAAAACGCGATCTTCCTCACGGCGTATTCACGAATTTTTCCTATGGTGCGGGAATGCGTTCGTTCACACTGGTATGGAAAAACCTATGTCCCCCATGGCCCGCGCGCCTTCAGCAAAACGCTCCTTTCTCTGGCCTGCCCTTATTGCCGGGCTGACCGCGCTTGGCACCGCAGGCGTCATATATGGCCTGCCGCAAACCCTGCCGGCACCGCCCGCCGATCCGCGCCTGCCGATGTTGGCGCGCAGCCTGGATATTGCTGAACGCGCAACAGGGCTTTCGGGCGCCGTTCCGCCCATGTTGCTGGCGCGATCTGATGCGGAATTGGCCGAAGCCGGGCGCCGTGCGCGCCAGGCGGAAGACCGGCTGAATGCGCTGCTGCGCGGCAATGCGCAAATCCCATCTTCCATTCAGACCGCGAGCACCGGCCTTGCCACGGCGCTCCGGCAACTTAGTGCTGCTCTGGAAGCCGAACAGAAGGCGCGGCAGGAAGCGGACCGCCAAGTCGCGGCGCTTGGCGCGGCGCATCGTGTGTTTCGCGCCGCCTTGCTGCCCGCCATTGATGAAGTGGGCCAGGAAATCAGCCGCGCCATGAATGCGCCCACAGCTGCACGCGGTCAGGCGCCCCGGCCGCGCGGCTTGCTCGCCAATAATGAAGTCCCGCGCCAGGCAGCGCTGCTGCGTGCACGCAGCGCGGCAGAAGAACTTTTCGGCATCGCCAATCGCGCCGGTTCAGCCAGCGACGATGCGGCGCATCAGGCGTTGGTTACAGCACAAAATACAGGCCTGGCGTCACTGCGCGCTGCCCTGGCCACACTTGGGGAGGCGCCGCGCTATCAGCCGCTGCGCGAAGCAGCCACCGCCCTGCAACGCGCGCATGAGGCGTTGGAAGCTCCCTCCGCCCGCAGGGCGCGCGAAGTGGCCTCTGGCCAGGATGTCGCGGCGGCTGCTGCGCGGCTGACAGAAGCGGGAACACGTTTTCAAGCGAGCATCGGCCCGGTGTTGACCGCCGCCGCCGAGGAAGCCAGGCGCGCCCGCCCCGCCCAACCGCAGCACCTGCCGGCACAGATACTGCCCATCGCCTTTGGTGCGCTTGCGCTTGTTTTGGCCACGCTCATCGCGTTTTTCACGCGCCGAGGCACGGCCACGGGCGTTTCGGAAAATCGCCCCGATACCGGCATTCTGGCCAAGCTGCGCGCGGACCTGACGCGCGCAGAAGCCGCGCGGGATCAGGCGCAGGCGGAACTTATTCGCGCGACATCCGATCATGCGGCGCTGCGCGCGGAAGTGAACCGCGTGCTGGATGGGGAAATCACGCCGCGCCTGCAAAGCCTTGGGCAGGATGCGGTCACCAGCCGCGCAACGCTGGCCGCGCTGACAGAAGCACAAGTGTCGGCCCAGCAAGCCACTACGGGGATTGGCGCCAGCGCCGAACGCGCGCGGGAGGAAACCGGCAAAGTCGCCGCAGCGGCGGAAGAACTGACCGCGACGGTTGCCTCCGTTTCCGAACAAATCCGCGCTTCGGCCACTATCGCGGCACAGGCGGTGACTGATGCCGGCCGTACCGATGCCATTGTGCAGGGCCTTTCCGGTGCGGCGGAGAAGATCGGCGATGTGGTGAAGCTGATCACCGCCATTGCCGGCCAGACCAATCTGCTGGCCCTGAACGCCACCATCGAAGCGGCGCGCGCCGGTGAAGCTGGCAAGGGCTTCGCTGTTGTGGCATCCGAGGTGAAGGCCCTGGCGACGCAGACCGCCAAGGCGACTGAAGAAATCTCGCGCCAGGTGCAGGAAATTCGCAGCACCTCTACCGAAGCGGTGGGCGCCATTCAAGGCATTGCCGAGGTTGTGCAGCGCATTGACAGCATCGCCGCCGAAGCCGCGCGCGCCATTGAACAGCAAGGTGCTGCGACGCGGGAAATCGCAGAGGGTATCGCCGCGGCAGCCGAGGGTACCTCGGCGGTGGCCGGCGCGGTCGCCAAGGTGCAGGGCGGCATGGAAGCCGCTGGCGCGCCTGTGGCCGCGCTTGGAGATCACGCCGATGCCATGGCGCGGCAGAGCGCGGCGCTGCAACGGGAAGTGGTAAGTCTGGCTGCGCGGCTAAGGGCGGCGTGATGCCTCATCCAGTCTGAAGCGCTGATAAATCGGCCGCAGCAGAAAGGGCGTCAGGAAAAGCGGAAATTGCCCAAGCGCGAAGAACAGCAGAATACGCTCATCGGTGGCCGCCGGCAGCACCGCCAGAAACAGCGCCATATTGCGATTGCCGCCGAGCAAGCCTGCCGTCAGCGCCAGCTTCTTGCCGGTGGGTGCAAAGACCAAGGCGGTGGCGGCATTCAGGCCGAAATTCGCCGCGAAGGCCAAGGCGAGGCCCCCCATCACCCAGGCAGGGTCTGAGGTGATTTTGGCCAGCATCCCATCCATCACGCCGAAGCCGAAAATCACGACCAGCCACACCACGGACCCATCCAGGGCACCGGCATAGCGTTGCAGGCGAACAGGCCCCAAAAGCCGGCGCAGCGCCACCGCAATCAGCAAGGGCAGCCCGACCACCAGCATCAGCCGGCCCATCAGTGCCGAAAGTGAAATCGCCAAATCTATGCCCATCAGGCCAAGCGCCAGGGGCGGCGCGGTGAAGGGCACGATCAGCGTGGTGATGATGGCGACCACCAGCGAAATCTCTCCATCCAACCCCACCATGCGCGCAAAGGCCGGGGATGATGTGGCCGCACAGCCCATGGCGCTGATGACCAAGCCTGCAACCAAGGGTCCTTCAAAGCCAAAGCCGCGCAGCACCAGAAACAGCAGGATGGGACAGACCAGCATCATCCAGCCCACCAGCAGCGCCACCAGCACGGGCCGGCGCAGATACGCCACCACCTGCGCCAAATCCACGCGCAGCAGCACCATGGTCATGAGCGTTGCGACCGTGAAGGTCACCGCATCGCGAAACAGCGCAGCCAAGGGCGGGATGAAAAGCCCCGCGAAAATGCCAAGCGCCAGCAGCAACCCACCGCGCCGGGCGGACCATTCCAGGAAGCCAAGGGGCGTGAGGAAACTCATTCCCCTCCCGGCGCCATGATCGCCGCGCGATAGGGCAAGGAAGGCACGGCCCCTTCCTGCGAGCAGGCCAGCGCACCTGCAGTAACCGCAAGCCGCAAGGTCTTTTCCGGCGTGAAGCCTTCAGCGCTGGAAGCGGCAAAGGCGCCCAAAAAGGCATCGCCGGCACCGGTGGTATCCACAACCGTCACGCGGGGTGGCGTAGCATCAATCACCACACCATCCGGGCGCGCCCAAAAGGCGCCAGCGGCGCCGGCGGTCACGATCACATCCCGCATTGTCTCGGCAGCGAGCGCGATCGCCAGATCAGCGGCTTCGGCCTCGCGCTGCGCCAGAATGGCGGCTTCGGTTTCATTCAGCACCAGCATGTCGGTGGCGGCGAGAAGTTCCGGCGTAATCGGTGCTGCGGGGGCGACATTCAGAATGCGGCGCGCGCCAGTCGAGGCACGAAACAGCGCGGCGGTCGCGGCTTGCGGTGTTTCAAGCTGTGCGAGTGCCACCGCGATATCGCCGGGCGGTGTGAAGCCGGGGGGTAAAGCCAATGCCGCATTCGCGCCTGCTACGATGATGATCTGATTCTCACCGGCTGCATCAAGCAGGATGGTGGCGGCGCCAGTGGGCGCCTCAGTTATTTGCACTGCCTGCGCCGCAATGCCTTCTGCCGCCCAAAGCACCTGCGCAGCCTTGCCCGGCGCATCATCGCCAATGGCCGCGATCAGCGCCACACGCCCGCCCGCACGCGCCGCGGCGACCGCCTGGTTGCTGCCCTTGCCGCCATGGAATTCGGCCATGCCAAGCGCAGTCAGCGTCTCACCCGGCGCGGGAAAGCGCGCAAGGCGCAGAACCGTGTCGCGATTATATGAACCAATAACGAGAATACCGCCCATAAGGGCAAAGCCTGCGGGGCGTATCCGCCCCGGTCAAGCGTGAAATTATTTCAGGCAGGCCGCCACATGGGGCAGGAAATGCTGCACCGGCGGTGTCGTCAGCTCCGCCACCTTCGCCCCTTCATCAAACCGCCTGAGGCGCACGGCATCTTCCGCATGTGGCAGCGCGCGGAAGGCCGCGACTTCCTCGGCTGACATTGGCCCACCTTGCAGCGACAGGCTGAGGACGGAATCAGGCGAAAGCTTGGCGAAGTAATCGGCTTCCGTCGCGCAGAGATAGCGCTTGGCGGCGACATGCAGCCGCACAGGTTCCGTCACTTCCGGCCCGAACCAGGATTGCAGCCAGACCTGGCCCAATTCCTCATGCTTGTCATCCACACCATGCGCGGCGGGATTGTCGCCCAGATCATGCACCATATGGCCGATATCATGCAGCAGCGCAGCGGCAATAAGCGATGAGGAACACCCCTCACGCTCTGCCTGCCAGGCGGCTTGCAAAGCGTGCTGGCGCTGCGTGACATCATGCAGCCCGTAGCGGCCATGGCCCTTGCCATCAATCAGATCGGCCAATTCCTGCAAGCGCGGGTCTTCGGTATTTGCCACGGTGAATTCTCCCCAAAGATTCATATTTCCGGTAGCGCTTGATGGGACTGCGGGGAAGCGCCGTCACGGTCGTGTCATCAATTCTTCACGACCATGACGGACAAGCGGAAGACTTATCCAGTCTAAGCCGCCTGATTCAACCCACCCATCGCCATAAGCTGCGACAGGTGATGATCCGCATCACCGAACATGGTGTCTATGGTGGTGATCCGCTTGAAGTAGTGCCCGCCCAGATACTCCATCGTCATGGCAATACCGCCATGCAATTGAATGGCGCTCTGGCCCAGGAACTTGCCGGAACGCCCGATCTGCACCTTCACCGCCGACATTTGCCGGCGCCGTTCCACGGCATCGGTCTCGCCAGCCATCATCGCCGCCAACATGGCCATGGAACGCGCTTCTTCGAGCGAGACCATCATCTCTGCCGCACGATGCTGCAGGGATTGGAAAGACCCGATTGGCCGGCCGAATTGCTTGCGCGTCTTCAGGTAATCAAGCGTTAGCCTATGGAGCGCATCCATCGCACCAACAGCCTCACCCGCCAGCGCGGCCATGGTTTCATCCACCACGCGATCCACCAGCGCGAGACCATTGCCGGCATCGCCCAGCAGCGCCTCGGCGGGCAGGCTCACGCGATCAAGCGTAATTTCCGCCCCGCGCAGCCCGTCCGTCGTCGGATAACCACGCCGAGAGACACCCTTGGCATTGGCCGGCACCAGAAACACGCCAATGCCGGATTTGTCGCGCCGCGCGCCGCCGATGCGCGCAGTGACCACGATTTGGTCCGCGACATCACCATGCAGCACCACGCCCTTGCGGCCTTCCAGCACCCAACCCGCGCCATCCTTCTTCGCCGTGGTCGCGACATCATGCAAATCATGGCGCGATTGCGGTTCAGTATAGCCAAAGGCGAGTTTCAGCTTGCCGGCTGCAATCTCAGGCACCATCGCGGCGCGCTGCGCAGCCGATGCGCCGTGGCGAATGAAGCCACCGCCCATCACGACCGTTGCCAACCAGGGTTCCAGCGTGATGGCGCCACCCATGGCTTCCGCCATCAGCATCACCTCAACCGGGCCGGCACCAAAGCCGCCATCCTCTTCCGCAAAGGGCAGGCCAAACAGGCCGAGATCAGCATAGGCTTCCCACATTTCCTGCGACCAGCCATTGGCTGATTTCATGAAGCGCTTGCGGTCTTCAAACTTGTATTTGTCGGCCAGCAGCTTGGTCAGGCTGTCCTGCAGCAGCCGCTGGTCTTCGGAAAGATCGAAATCCATGTCTCAGAGCCCCAAAAACGCTTTTGCCATGATGTTCTTTTGGATCTCGGTGGAACCACCATAGATCGTCTGCTTGCGCCAATTGAAATAGGTCGGCTGCGCCAGCGTGGCCCATTCCGGCGCCAATTCCGGTTCATTCCAGCGATCACCATCAGGATCAGCACCCACCATGCCGTAAGGCCCGGCGGCCATGACATAAAGATCACTGATCGCCTGCTGGATTTCCGTGCCGCGAATTTTCAGCACGGAAGATGCCGGGTTGGGCTTGCGTTCACTAAGCTGACGGTTCTCATCCGCCAGCACACGCATGGTGGTCATCTCCAGCGCCTTCAGCTGCACTTCAACTTCCACCAAACGCTCACGGAAGCGCGCATCTTCGATCATCGGGCGCTCACCACCCGGTGCATTCTGCGCAATGAGCTTGAGGCGGCGGATACGATCCTTGGAAGCGCCAACCCGCGCCTGGCCGGTGCGTTCATTGGACAGCAGGAATTTCGCGCAATCCCAACCGCGATGTTCGGTGCCGACCAGATTGGCGACGGGTACTTTCACATCATCAAAGAACACCTCATTCACCTCATGCGCGCCATCAATGGTGATGATCGGGCGCACGGTGATGCCCGGCGTTTTCATATCCACCAACAGGAAGGAAATGCCTTCCTGCTGCTTGGCCGCTTCCGGATTGGTGCGCACCAAAAGGAAAATCCAATCGGCATATTGCGCGAGCGTCGTCCAGGTCTTTTGCCCATTGACGATGTAGTGATCACCTTCGCGCACTGCGCGCGTTTTCAGCGACGCCAAATCGGACCCCGCGCCGGGTTCCGAAAATCCTTGGCAGAACCAAAGATCGAGATTGGCAAGCTTCGGCAGGAAGAACTTCTTCTGTTCATCCGTGCCGAAGGCAATCAGCACCGGACCCAACATATTGCAGTTGAAGCCAAGCGGAATCGGCGCCGGCGTGCCCTGCAATTCTTCCAGCAGGATGAAGCGCTTGATCGCGGACCAATCCTTCTGCCCGCCCCATTCCGCCGCCCAATGCGGCACGCACCAGCCCTTGGCATTCAGCTTTTTCTGCCAATCCACCTGCATCTGCTTGGTGGGGGTGCGGCCCGCCGCCATGCGTTCCCGCGTATCGGCGGGCAGGTTGGCATCAATCCAATCCCGCACTTCCTGGCGGAAGGCGCGTTCCTCATCCGTGAAGCGTAGATCCATTGTTCTTTCCCTTCATTCCTGCCTGCCGCCGCGCGGCATCAAACCTTGGATTTGCCCATGCCGGCGAAGCTGCCGCCCTCATCGGCGAGTTTTTCGATCAGCGCTGTGGGACGGAGGTTCTTATCCCCCGTCGCCTCAGCGTATTGATTGAGCTTGTCGCGCACAGCCTTGAGGCCAAGCGTATCGGCCCAGAACATCGGCCCACCGCGCCAGGCCGGCCAGCCAAAGCCATTGGTGAAGATCACATCAATATCAATCGGGCGGGACGCGATGCCTTCTTCCAGAATGCGGGCGCCTTCATTCACCATGGGCAGCAATAGGCGTTCCAGGATTTCATCCGCTTCAATCTTGCGGCGGCGCACCTGCATTTTCTCTGCCACATCCAGAATGATGCGCTCCACTTCCGGGTCCGGCAGGCGGTTGCGCTTTTCATCATACATATACCAGCCCTTGCTGGTTTTCTGACCAAAACGCCCCGCCGCCACCACGGCATCCGCAATCGGCGCCACCGTGCCGCGCGCCTTGCGCACCGCAGCACCAATATCCAAGCCAGCCAGGTCACCGGTCGCGAGCGGCCCCATGGCCATGCCATAGCCTTCCATCACGCGGTCAATATCCTGCGGCAGGCAGCCTTCCAGCAGCAGCTTTTCCACCTGCGGCGTGCGCTTGCCGGTCATGCGATTGCCGACAAAGCCATCGCAATTGCCCACCAGCACCGGCAGCTTGCCGATCTTTTTGCCGAATTCGGTCGCCGTTGCGATGGCGACCGGATTGGTCTTCGACCCGCGCACATTCTCAAGCAGGCGCATGACATTGGCGGGACTGAAGAAATGCATCCCCATCACCCATTCGGGCCGCGTTGTCGCATTCGCGATCTGGTCAATATCGAGCGTCGAGGTATTGGAAGCCAGCACAATCCCCGGCCGCGCCGCCTTATCCAACCGCGCGAAGACCTGCTTCTTCACCTCCATGTTTTCAAACACGGCTTCGATCACCAGGTCGGCTTCGCCCACGGAGTTTTCGAAATCGGTCGAACCGGTCAGCAGCGCGCGGCGCTTTTCATATTCGGCCTGAGACAAACGACCGGAAGCGACCGTGCGCTGCCAATTCGCCTCACAACGCTGCAAGCCCTTGGCGAGGGCCTCTTCCGTCATTTCCACAATGGTTACGGGCACGCCGAAATTCGCCGCACTCATGGCAATGCCGCCCCCCATGGTGCCGCCACCGATCACGACAAGCTTGCCAACCGGCAGCACCTGCGTATCAGCAGGCAGGCCCGGCACGCGCTGCGCTTCGCGTTCCCCGAAGAAGATATGCCGCAGCGCCTTGGATTGTTCGCCCGCCACCAGCGTCGCGAATAGATCGCGTTCCTTCTGCAAGCCTTCTTCAAACGGCAGCGTGAAGGAAGCGCGCACCGCTTCCACGCAGCCCTTGGGACTTTCCTGGCCACGAGAACGCTTCAGCAAAGCGCCCGCAGCGGCATCAAAGGCCGCCATATCCTGGCCCGCGATCTTGTCCGTGCGGTTGCGCGCCAGGGTGAAATTCCGGCCGAGATTGGCGCGCGCAAAGGCAATGGCACCGGCTTCCAAATCGCCATCAATAATCGCATCCACAAAGCCGAGCTTCAGCGCCTCGGTCGCCTTTACCGGGTCTCCGGGCACGATGATTTTCAGCGCCGCTTCCGGCCCAATCAGGCGCGGCAGGCGCTGCGTGCCGCCCGCCCCCGGCACAAAGCCGCGCTTCACTTCCGGCAGGCCAAGATTCGCATCCGCCACCGCGACACGCGCATGGCATGCGAGTGCCACTTCCAAACCACCCCCAAGCGCCGAGCCATGAATGGCCGCCACCGTAAGGCCGGGGAAGCTTTCAAACTGCTCAAACACTTCGGTGAGGGAGGGCGGGACACGTGGCTTGCCGAATTCGGTCATCTCCGCGCCCGCGCAGAACATGCGCCCGGTGCCGATAATCACCACGGCCTTGGCGCCGGCAGCGCGCGCGGCCTTCATGCCATCATAAAGCCCGGCACGGATTTCGGTGCGCAGCGTATTCACCGGCGGATTGGCAAGGCGCAGCACATGCACCTCCCCGATCGCCACATGCTGCACGAATTGAGTCTCAGCCAAAGCGTCTCTCCCTCATCCAGGCGGGGTCTGACGACCCCTTTGGCGGCTAGTCTCCGGCACTCTGCGCCTGAGGGCAAGCACCCGGTTGCGGGAAAGCTTCGATCATGCTGCGCTGACGCTCAACGGGCTAACAGGAGGAAGCGCCATGTCCCTATTCGATCTGACCGGCAAGGTGGCCGTGGTAACCGGCGGCAGCCGCGGCATTGGCCGGGCGATTTGCGAAAGAATGGCCGAGCAAGGCGCCAAGGTGGTGGTATCCTCCCGCAAGCTCGATGCCTGTCAGGAGGTTGTGGAGGCCATCAAGGCCAAGGGCGGGGAAGCCATGGCCATTGCCTGCAATATCGGGCGCAAGAATGAATGTCAGGCGCTGATAGACCAAACCATCGCCGCCTGGGGCCAGGTGGATATCATGGTCTGCAATGCCGCGATCAACCCGCATTTTGGCCCCGCCATGACCATGCCGGATGAGATTTTTGACAAGATCATGGCGTCCAATATCAAATCGAATCTCTGGCTTTCGCATATGACGGCGCCGGGCATGGCGGAACGTGGCGGTGGTTCCATCATCATCATTTCCTCTATCGGCGGCTTTCGCGGTTCCCCGGTGCTGGGCGCCTATGCCATTTCCAAGGCGGCCGATATGCAATTGGTGCGCAATCTGGCGGTGGAATGGGGCCCCAAAAACGTGCGCGCCAATGCCATTGCACCCGGCCTGGTGCGGACGGATTTCGCCCGCGCGCTGTGGGAAGATCCGGGCATCTACGCCAAGCGCACCAAGGACACGCCGCTCAAGCGCATTGGGGAGCCCGATGAAATCGCGGGTGCCGCGGTGTTTCTGGGCTCCGCCGCCGGGTCCTTCATGACCGGGCAGACGATTGTGATTGATGGCGGTGTGCTGGCCGGCACGCCGAGCCGTTCGGATGATTGAGTGGCGCTTGCCGCGCGCCATGGCGTGATCCCTATCGCGGGATCATGCCAATCGTGGAACTAAATGACTCTACCGCACCCTATTCGCCACCAGCTCATCCACCACAGCGGGATCAGCCAATGTGCTGGTATCGCCCAGCCCATCCACCTCATTCGCTGCGATCTTACGCAGGATGCGGCGCATGATCTTGCCGGAACGGGTTTTCGGCAGGCCGGGGGCCCATTGAATGGCATCCGGGGTCGCGATGGGGCCGATTTCCTTGCGCACCCAGGCTACCAATTCCTTGCGCAGCACATCGGTCGCCTCAACACCCGCCTTCAGCGTGACATAGGCGTAAATGCCCTGGCCCTTGATGTCATGCGGCATGCCAACCACGGCGGCTTCCGCCACCGCTGGGTTCGCGACCAGCGCGCTTTCAATCTCGGCGGTGCCCATGCGGTGGCCCGCCACGTTGATCACATCATCCACGCGGCCCGTGATCCAGTAATAGCCATCGGCATCGCGCCGCGCGCCATCGCCGGTGAAATACATGCCCTTGAAGGTGGAAAAATAGGTCTGCACGAAGCGTTCATGATCGCCATAAACCGTGCGCATCTGCCCCGGCCAGCTATCGAGGATCACCAGATTCCCCTCGGTCGCCCCTTCCAAAAGCTTGCCTTCCCCATCCACCAAAGCGGGCCGCACACCCGGCAGCGGTAGTGTGGCGGAACCCGGCTTTTGTGCAACCGCGCCTGGCAACGGCGAGATCAGAATGCCGCCGGTTTCCGTCTGCCACCAGGTATCCACAATCGGGCAACGCTCATCGCCCACCACGCGATAATACCACAGCCAGGCTTCGGGATTGATCGGCTCACCCACGCTGCCCAGAATCCGCAGGCTGGAACGATCATGCTTTTTCACCGGCGCCTCACCATCGCGCATCAGGGCGCGAATTGCGGTGGGTGCGGTGTAGAAGATATTCACCTTGTGCTTCGCCACCACCTGCCAGAAGCGCCCGGAATCCGGCCAGCTCGGCACGCCTTCAAACATCAGCGTGGTCGCGCCATTCGCGAGGGGGCCATAGACAATATAGCTATGCCCGGTCACCCAGCCGACATCGGCGGTGCACCAATAGATCTCGCCATCGCGGTAATCGAAAACCTTCTCATGCGTATAGGAAGCCCAGACCATATAGCCGCCGGTGGTGTGCAAAACGCCCTTCGGCTTGCCCGTGCTGCCCGAGGTGTAAAGGATAAACAGCGGGTCTTCCGCGCCCATCGGCTCGGGCTCGCAGGTTTCGGGCTGGCCAGCAGTGATCGCATCCCACCAATGATCGCGGCCTGACATCATTTCAACATTGCCGCCGGTATTGCGCGCGACAATCACGTTCTTGATGGAAGGGCAGGTCAGCAGCGCCTCATCCGCATTGACCTTCAGCGGCACGCGCCGCCCGCCGCGCCGGCCTTCATCCGCGGTGATCAGCATGACGCATTCGGAATCCTGAATGCGGGATGCGAGGCTATCGGGC
This sequence comes from Roseomonas sp., assembly GCA_020249435.1. GTDB lineage: Bacteria > Pseudomonadota > Alphaproteobacteria > Acetobacterales > Acetobacteraceae > Neoroseomonas. Next base: position 155,525 of record JADCFQ010000005.1, read on the forward strand.
GAGAAACCACCAAAGACGATGGAATGCACGGCACCAACGCGCGCACAAGCCAGCATGGCAACCGCCGCTTCCACAATCATCGGCAGATAGATGCAAACACGATCGCCCTTCTTCACGCCAAGCTTGCGCATGGCATTGGCCAGCTTGCAGACACGCGCATGCAAATCGCGGTAGGTCACCTTGGCATCTGCGGCGGGGTCATCGCCTTCCCACAGGATCGCCACCTGATCACCGCGCGTGGCCAAATGCCGATCAAGGCAGGAGACCGAGGCATTCAGCACCCCATCCTCAAACCACTTGATCGAAACATTGCCGTTGAAATCGGTGTTCTTGATTTTGGTCGGCGCCTTCATCCAGGCGAGGCGGTTCGCTTCCGCGCGCCAAAAACCATCAGGGTCCTTCGCCGCCTGATCATACATGGCAGCGCGCTGCGCTTCGGTCACACGCGCCTTGGCGACAATTTCGGGTTTCAGCGCAATCAATTCATCAGCCATGCCTGGGTCCTCCCCCTTTAGGTCTTGCTATGCAGGGAATGTGCGTCCGGGCTTCGGGTCGCGTCAATCTTTGGCGGGTGGGGAGGCGCCTGAAAAGCAAAAGGCCCGCCTTGTGGGGCGGGCCTTCTGGCGGACCGGCGGGCGGCGGCGCTGCCGCCCGCCGGTTTTGCGTTCAGGTCAGCGGGTGGCACCGCCCGAGGGGGCCGCCGGGGTCACCGCCCTGGTCTGGCCATTCCCCTGATGGCCACGCACCTGGCCGGTGGCGGCTTCACCCGGCTTGGCCGGAGCCTGCGCGGCGGGGCGGCTGCCCTGGGCCGGGGCGGTGGAGCTTGCCGCCCCCTGCGCGAAGGCCGCGCCCGTGAGCGCGAAAGCAAGGCCGGTGGCGAGAAGTGAGGTCTTCGTCATGTAGCGCATCTTGTCCTCCTATGTTGAACTGTGCGCATGGACATATGACCCCGCCGTCAAGGCGGCCTTGCGACAAAGGCAAGGTATTTTCAGGGTTTTTGCGGCGGCGCCATGGCGGGTATGGCGCGATTACGGCGAAGACGGCGCTCAAAAGGGCTTTATTTACCAAGCGTGCATATTATTTTTAGATTGCGGTCGGAGGAGACCAAATGCCCACCCCCAACCGGCCTGGATCTGGCATAGGCACGGCCCTGCTGCTGGCGGTTGCGATGCTTTGCGCTGTGATCCCGAAAGCCCTCGGCCAAGCGCCCCCGCCCGCGCAGCAACAACGCAGCGCCGCACCAAGCGGACCTGGTTTTCCGGTGCAGGTAGGGCAATTCTTTCGCGACTGTCCCGAATGCCCTGAGATGGTCGTGATCCCCGCCGGGCGCTTTCAGATGGGCAGCCCGGCAAATGAAAAGGGGCGTTACACTAATGAAGGCCCGCAGCGCGATGTGGCGCTGCGCGCGCCTCTGGCAGTCGGTAGGTTCGAAGTCACCTTCGCCGAATGGGATGCCTGTGTGGCAGCGCGCGGATGCAGCCACCGCCCGAATGATCGGGGCTGGGGCAGGGGCCGCCAGCCCGTGGTGGATGTCAGTTGGGAAGACGCGCAGCAATATGTCGAATGGCTCAGGCAACGTACCGGGCGGCGATATCGGCTGCTGACGGAAGCGGAATGGGAATATGCCGCAAGGGCTGTCACCATGACCGCCTTTGTCACCGGCAACGCCATCACTGAAGCCCAGGCCAATTACGGCCACACAGTCAATCGGCCGCGCCCCACCGGCAGCTATCCGCCGAACCGCTTCGGCCTGCATGATATGCAGGGCAATGTCTGGGAATGGGTGCAGGATTGTCTCGAACGCAGCTATGCCAATGCGCCGCTTGATGCCTCGGAAGCCGTGGTGACGCCGGGTTGCGCCTGGCGCGCGATGCGGGGCGGGTCCTGGAGCAATCAGGCTGCCTTTTTGCGCTCAGCGATGCGCTACGGGGTTGCCGCCACAACCAGGCGCGATGATACCGGCTTTCGCGTGGCCAGGATGTAGTCTCCAGAAGGGTTAGGCGCCTTCAGTTGCGCGGCAGGCGCGCGGCACTTGGTGCATCCGGGTTCTGTGCGCGATGGCGCAGCAAATGATCCGCCAGCACCAGCGCCATCATCGCTTCCCCAACCGGCACCGCTCGGATGCCAACGCAAGGGTCGTGGCGGCCCTTGGTGATAATCTCCACATCCTGGCCGAAGCGATCCACGCCAAGCCGGGGTTCCAGGATCGAACTGGTGGGCTTTACCGCAAACCGCGCGACAATCGGCTGGCCGGTGCTGATGCCGCCCAAAACGCCGCCGGCGTGATTGGCCTGGAAGGCGACCAAGCCACCCTCAGCCATGCGCATTTCATCCGCATTGGCCGTGCCGGTCAGGGCAGCGGCGGCGAAGCCATCGCCAATCTCAACGCCTTTGACGGCATTGATGCCCATTAGCGCGCCGGCCAAATCCGCATCAAGTTTGCCGTAAATCGGCGCACCCAGGCCGGGGGGCACGCCTTCGGCCACAATTTCAATCACCGCACCCACTGAATTGCCGGATTTGCGCAGCGCCAATAGCTGTTCCTCCCAGCGCGCCGCGGCGGCGTGGTCCGGGCAGAAAAAATCATTTTCCTCGACCGCCGCCCAATCCCAATTGGCGCGGTCCACCGTATCGCCGCCCATGGCAACCAGCGCACCCCTGATCCGCACACCATCGCCCAGCACCTTGCGCGCAATGGCGCCGGCGGCGACGCGCATCGCGGTCTCGCGTGCGCTGGAACGCCCGCCGCCGCGGTAATCGCGAATGCCGTATTTCAATTCATAGGCAATATCGGCATGGCCGGGGCGAAAGCGATCCTTGATCTCCCCGTAATCCTTGCTGCGCTGGTCGGTATTTTCGATCATCAGTGCAATGGGCGTACCGGTGGTCTGGCCTTCAAACACGCCCGAGAGAATGCGCACCTGATCCGCTTCCTGGCGTTGCGTAACGAATTTGGATTGCCCCGGCCGGCGCCGATCCAGGAAGGGCTGGATATCGGCTTCCGAAAGCGCGAGGCGCGGCGGCGCGCCATCCACCACGCAGCCAATAGCCGGCCCATGGCTTTCGCCCCAGGTGGTGACGCGGAAAAGATGACCGAAACTGTTATGCGACATGGGGCAGGGTCTATCCCGCCCCCTGCCCTGCGACAAGCGCCTCTATTTCGGCAGCACCGCCTGCAAGGACGTCCGCACATGGATCGCGGCCGGCCCCGGTGCCGCGAGTGCTTCGGCGAGCTTTGGCATATCCGCATCCGTTTCAATGCGCGTTACCGGCTCACGAAATGCCGCGCACCAGGCAGCGAAATCCGGGTTTTCCAGGCTGGTGCCACTGACGCGGCCCGGATGCGCCCGTTCCTGATGGATGCGGATGGAAGCGTAGGACCCATTATCGGACAGGATCATCTTGAGCGGCACGCCACGCGCCACCGCCACCGCGAATTCCCCGCCTGTCATCAGCGCGCCGCCATCACCGACCAGCGCAATCACCTGCCGATCAGGATGGCGCAGCGCCGCCGCCACGCCGGCGGGCACACCAAAACCCATGGCGCCTGAAACCGGCGCCAATAGCCGACGCGGCGAAACCCAGGCGATCTTGCGATAAAACGGCGCGCCGAAAGTGCCGGCATCCAGCGCAATCATCGCGTCTGGTGCGGCGATTTCGCCAATCAGCTTCGCGATACGCGCGAAGGCGATGCCATCATTATGCGTCGTTGCCGCCACTTGGCTGTCGGCGGTTTGCAGATCACGCAACTTCTTCGCCCAAGCGCCGCGCGCAGCGGGGGCGCCCGGTTTTTCCGCACCAAGTGCTGCCAGCACCGCGCGTGCATCAGCGGCAACGGCAAGCTCTGCCGGGAAATGCCAGCCCAGAAAGCGCGGCTCCGCGCAGATATGCGCAAGGCGCTGACCCGGCGCGGGCCAAATCCAGCCCTGCGTGGTGATATCCGTCAGCCGCGTACCCAGTGCCACCACTAGATCCGCATCGGCGAAAGCGGCACGCTGTGCATCAGGGTTACGCAGGCCAAGATCACCCGCATAAAGCGCGTGATCATTCGGGAAAAGATCCTGCCGGCGGAAGGAAACGGCAACGGGGGTCTGCCAAGCCTCCGCAAAGCGCAGCAGCGCTTCGCGCCCGCCTGGTGTGTCAATCGCGTGGCCGGCCAGGATGATCGGGCGTTCCGCGCTGCGCAGCATGGAAGCCAGCCGCGCAACATCGGCGGCGGCGGGCTGCGCGGGCGCGGCAATGGTCGCGGGCAGGATGGCGGCGGCGCAGGGTTCCGCCAGCACATCTTCCGGCAGGCTGAGCACCACCGGCCCCGGCACGCCCTGCATCGCCATGGCATAGGCACGCGCGATCAATTCCGGCACCTGATCCGCGCTGGTGGCTTCCCCCACCCATTTCGCGATGCCACCGAACATGCGGGCATAGTCAATTTCCTGGAAGGCATTGCGGCGCAAATCGCGCTTTTCCACCTGCCCAATCAGCAGGATCATCGGCACCGCATCCTGTTCCGCCGTATGCAGCGCGATGGAGGCATTGCAGGCGCCAGGCCCGCGAGAGACCAGCACCACGCCGGGCTTGCCGGTCATCTTGCCATCGGCCACGGCCATGAAGCCGGCGCCGCCTTCACTGCGGCAAGTGACCAAATCCATGCGCGGATGGGCATGCAGCGCATCAAGCAGCGCGATATAGCTTTCGCCGGGCACGCAAAAGGCACGGTCAATGCCCTGGGCAGCGAGGAATTCAATCAGGGCTTCGGCAGCGGTTTTCATGGGTGCGATCCTTCCTGGGATGACGCATAACCCGCCCCCGGCGGGGGATCCATGGCACCAGGGCGGAAAATCTGTATAAGCCTGCCTCAAGGGAAGCATTCCAACCGGGAAGGACGCCATTTCATGCAGCTTAATCGTCGCGCCGCTTTGGCGCTTGCGCTTGCCACACCTGCCATCGCTTCGGCCCGCGCCCAGGGTTCCTGGCGGCCAGATCGGCCGATGCGCGTCATTGTGCCCTTTGCACCTGGGGGTGCCACTGATGTGGTAGCGCGGCTGGTTTCAGATGCGGCTTCGCAGATGCTCGGGCAGAATATCGTGATCGAAAACCGCGCCGGCGGTGCCGCGGGGCTGATCGGGGCAGAGGCTTCCGCGAAAGCCGCGCCGGATGGCTATACCATCATGATCCATTCCAATGCGCATGTGATCGCGCCAAGCCTGGTGGCCCGCATGCCGTATGACCCGATTGCGGATTTCGCGCCGGTTGCGCATTTGGGCCGCATTCCGCAGGTGCTGGTGATCAACCGTAGTATCCCCGCGACCGATATGCGTTCCCTGATTGTGTGGCTGCGCGCCAATTCGGGGAAGATCAATTTCGCCTCGGCAGGGATTGGTAGCGCCAATCATTTGACTTCCGAAGTCTTCCGCGCCGCGCTGCCAGATGTGGAAATGCAGATGGTGCAGTATCGCGGTGGCGGCCCGGCCATGGCGGCGGTGATTTCAGGGGAAGCGCATATGGCGGTGGACCCGACCGCTTCCGCGACGTCCCATATCCGCGCCGGGACAGTGCGCCCAATTGCCATTTCAGGGTCGCAGCGCGTGGCCAGCCTGCCGGAGATTCCCGCAGCTACCGAAGCCGGTTTGCCTGCCTGGTCCGGGGCGGCATGGATCGGCGCCTTTGCGCCGGCGCAAACGCCACGCGGCATTGTGGAATCGCTGAACGTCACCTTCAATGCGGCGATGGAACGCATCAAGCCGCGTTTGGTTGACATCGGCATTGAAATTGAACCGCAATATGCGTCTATCGCGGCCTTCAGCACTTATGTGCGGGAAGAATTTGCGCGCAGCGCTGCCGTGCTGCGCGCCGCAGGTGTGAGGCCGGAATGACGTGATCTTGCGGTAGCGTGCTTGCGCCCCAAGCGCGCTACCGTACCAAGGCCGTTGCAAGCACTGGAAAGAAGGCAATCAGGATCAGCGCCAGCCCCATCACCGCCACAAAGGGAAGGGCGCCGGCGAAGATCGATTCAATGCTCACCTTCGGGTCTGCCAAAGTTGCTTTCACGGTAAAGACCGAAATGCCGAAGGGTGGCGTCAGCAAGCCCATTTCCACCGCGATGATGGTGACAACGCCGAAATGGATCAGGTCAAATCCCATCGCGGTCGCAATCGGCGCACCGATCGGCACCATGATCAACAGGATGGAGGTACTGTCCAGAATCATCCCCATCAGCAGGATCACAATGACAAAGGCGAACAAAAACCCGTAAGGCCCAAGGCCGAGATGTTCGACAAAATCGCCAATGGCATTGGGCACGCCGGCCATGGACAGCATTCGCGAATAAAGCCCGGCCGAGATCAGCAGAAACAGAATGGCTGCCGATACCAGGCCGGTTTCACGCAGAACGCGCCAAAATTTCGCAAGCGTTAGGCGCTGCCGTACCAGCGCAATCAGCAAGGCGCCCGCCGCGCCCACCGCACCCGCTTCGGTGGGCGTGAAGAAACCCGTGTAAAGCCCGCCAAGGATCAGCACCACAAGGGACATGATGGGTAGCGATTTGCCAAGCATCTCGGCTACCCCCATCGGCTTGTCATCGGCGATTTCGTTGGATGAGGATGCGCCCATGATGCGCTGCGGCGCAAACCGCGCATAGCACCAGATCATGATGGTGAAAGCGATTGCGATGATAATGCCGGGAATGGCGCCCGCGATGAACATGGCGCCGATGGAAACCTCGGCAAGCACGCCATAGACAATCATCAGCAGCGATGGCGGTATCAGCATGCCAAGAATGCTGCTGCCCGCAACAGTGCCGGCGGCGAAGCGCATGGAATAGCCGTGGCGCACCATCTCGGGCACCGCGACCTTCGTGAAGACCGCCGCCGAGGCAATGGAAACCCCGGTGACTGCCGCGAAAACCGCATTGGCGCCAACAGTTGCGATGCCAAGCCCGCCTTTCACGCGTTTCAGCAGGTTCTGTGCGACATCAAAAGTATCCTTGCCGACATCAGAAATACTGACCAAGAGCCCCATCAGGACAAATAGGGGTATGGTCGCAAACAGGTAATCCTGAATGCCTGAATAGGTCGCCAAGGCGGTGAAGCGAAAGGCCAGATCAGGATTTTCGCGGATCAGCCAAACGCCAATCGCGCCGGTTGAAATCAGCGTAATGCCAATCGGCAGGCCGATGATGATCAGCGTCACCATCAGCCCGATCAGCGCAAAGCCAAGGCTGGTATCATCCATGGCGCGTGAGCATCCCGCGCAGTTCGGCGACAAACACCGCCAGATAGGCGATGCCGCCAGCTACACCACCCAGCACGATCAAACCACGAAAGGGCCAGGTGGGCACGGTGAAAAGCCCCTGCACGCCGAAGAATTCCCGCAAATTGATGGAATTCCACATGCCCGGCCAGGCAGCCTGCGCGATGAAGAACATCACTGTGGCACCAATCAGGAAAAACAGCGCCTCAAGACCTCGGCCGAAACGCGGCGCCCAATTCAAGACGCGTTGGATCAGAAAATCCGCGCGCGTCATGCGGCGGTGGTAGATGGTTGCACCAATTTGCAGGAAGACAATGCCCACGACGGAATGCGCGGCAATTTCCGCAACCCCGGTGATCGGCGCATTCAGAAAGGATCGGCCAATGACATCGGCACAGATCAGCAGCATCAACCCGAAGGTCCAAATGGTGCCAATGGCCGCAAGACCATCAAGCAACATCCGGATCGGGCCAAAGGACTGCCTGGGGGCGGCGCTTTCCAGCGCCGCCATGTCAATGTCATCAGCCAAGCGTGCGTGCCTTCCTGATCAGGAAGTGACTTCACGGTCCCAATTGCGCCCGGGCGTCTGCCCGGCAGCGCGAATGGCCGCGAAGTAGGCATTCAACACATCCCGCGCTGCGGGGCCAGAGCTATCCACCCAGGTGCGCGCAATATTGGGCAGGCCACGGATCCAACGCTCACGCTCGGCGGCCGGCAGGGTGCCGATGATGGCACCCTGGCGAGTCATTTCCGTCTCGGCGGCGGCGATGCGGGCAGAGACATCGCGGATATGCGCCTGCGTCGTCGTTTTGCCCGCTTCCGTCATGGCGCGGCGCACGCCTTCCGGCCAACGATCAAAGCGCTGCTTATTGGCCGCAATGCCGCCGACATACATCGCACCCACATCGCATTTCGTGATGTAGCGCGCCACTTCATGCACGCGTGTCGGTAGAATGCCGACAAAGAAGGAAAGCGCGCCTTCCGAAACGCCGGTCTGGATATCGGTGTAATAGGTGGTGAGCGCGCCATCCACCGGCGTTGCCCCTGTGCCGGTCAGCCAATTAGCGCTGGTGCCAGGGGCCGAGATTTTGCGGTTGCGCAAATCATCCAGGCTGCGCACTGGGAAGTTGGACCAGATGTGATAGGTATCGGTGATATAGGAACTGAGCGGCACCATGTTGAGTCCGTTCCAATTCTGCCGAATGGCCGGCACGTTTTCATTCATGGCTTCAAAGGTATTGGCCACCAAAGCGTGGTCACCGGTCGCGAAAGGCGTGAAATAGGTCACGTTCTGCAGCGGCATGGTGCTGCCTTCCCAAAGGGTGCCGACATAGCCGATATCGGTGATATTATCGCGCACGGCTTCCATCGTATCCTGAAAGCGATAGAGCGTGCCGCCATAGGATTCGCGCCAATTGACGCGATGCGTATTGCCGCCATCACGCAGCAGCTTGTCCACTTCCGGCTGAAAGACATTCTTCATCATCGACACCCAGAAATTCGCCACCGGATGGCTGGATGCGATGGTGATGTTCAGCGCGGTCTGCGCGCGGCTATGGATAGAAAACAAGGGCAGCGCGGAAGCGCCCAGGATCAGGCTGCGGCGAAGGGTGGTCATGGCTAATCTCCCTGTTGTGGCGTTGGTGAACGCGGTTGGATTTATTCAGGCAATGGTGCCAAGCGCGCGCAAGATACGCTCTGGCGTAAAGGGCTGTTCATGCACGCGGGCCTTGAAGGGCCGCAGCGCATCATTGATGGCATTCATAATGGCCGCCGGCGCGCCGGCTGTGCCGGCCTCTCCAGCGCCCTTGGCGCCCAGCAGGGATTCCCGCGTTGGCGTTTCCACATGGCCGACATGGATTTCGGGCATTTCTGCTGACATGGGCACCAGATAATCGGCCAGCGTCGTCGTCAGCAGATTGCCTTCCGCATCATAGACGCAATGTTCGTAAAGCGCGCCACCAATGCCCTGCACAATGCCGCCACGCACCTGTTCATCCACCAAAAGCGGATTGACGACGCGGCCGCAATCTTCAACGCACCAATGTTCCAGCAGTTTCACCATGCCGTTGGCGGGGTCCACTTCAACCCAGCTTGCCTGAATACCATTGGTGAAGGCGAAGGGGTATTCCTTGGTGATGAAATGGCGCGTTTGCACCAATTCGCGCTGCAATTCCTTGGGCAGCGTATCGCCGCGGAAATAGACAATACGGCCCAATTCAAACAGCGTCATGCGCGGCTTGCCGCTGGCCTTGTCCGTGATTTCGCCCATGGCAACGTCAAGCGCCTCGGGCGCTGCCTGCAGCATGGCGCCGGCCACTTCCAGGATTTGCTGCTTGAGCGCGATGGCCGATTGCAGCGCCGCTTCACCACCAATGCCCGCACCGCGGCAGGCCCAGGTTCCGCCGCCATAAGGCGTGGTCTGCGTATCCCCCGTGATGATCTTCACGCGATTGACCGGCACGCCAACACCATGCGCGACGATCTGCGCCAGGATCGCCTCAGTCCCCTGGCCCTGTTCCGTCACACCTGAGGAAGCAACAATGGACCCATCCGGGTCCATGCGGACCGTGCAACCATCCTGCGCGGAAATGCGCGCGCCACCAATGCCATACATGAAGGGCGACGGATTGGTCAGTTCAATGAAGGACGCAAAGCCAATGCCGCGATAAATGCCGCGCTGGCGAGCCTCAGTCTGATCGGCACGAATACGCTCAAGCGGCACCATATCCAGCAGCTTGTTGAGCGATGCGTGATGCGACAGCCCTTCAAAACGCATGCCGGGCGGCGAGGTATAGGGATAGGCATCATCGCGAATAAGATTGCGCCGGCGTATCTCAACCGGGTCCATGCCGAGCGCCTCGGCCGCCAGATCCATCAGCCCTTCCGTCACTGCCGTCGCGATGGGATGGCCGACTGCACGGTATTGGCAGGTTGGCGTCTTGTTCTGCAATACAACCGTGGTGGTACAGCGGTAATTCTTGAAATCATAGGGGCCGCCGCAAAGATTGACGACCTGATTGCCCTCGATCGCGCTGGTGCGTGGATAGACGGAATAGGGGCCGATCCCCGTCAGGTCATCAATGTCAAAGGCCAGCACGCGGCCTTCGGCATCCACTGCCAGGCGGCCCTTGAGGCGATGATCGCGCGCATGAATATCGCTTACGAAGGATTCAAACCGGTCGGCCACGAATTTCACCGGGCGGCCCATGATGCGCGCCATGGCAGCGACCGCGACCTCATCCGGATAGACATGCACCTTGATGCCGAAGCTGCCGCCGACATCGTTGCAGATGACGCGGACATCGCCTTCCTTCATACGCAATTGCTTGGCGAAGACACCCTGCATCATATGCGGTGCCTGGGTGGAGTGATGTACCGTCAGCGTTTCATCCGCTGGATTGTAATCGGCAATGATGGAACGTGGCTCCAGCGTCACACCCGTATGCCTTCCCGTGACAAAGCGCGCTTCGACAATCTTATGCGCGGCGGCGAAAGCTGCCGCGACATCACCGGTTTCTGCGGTGCGCGTGAACACCAGATTATCGCCCAATTCCGGATGGATCACGACCGCGCCGGGGGCGAGTGCGGTTTCCATATCGGTTTGCGCGGGCAGGGCTTCGAATTCCACCTGAAGTGCTGCCACACCATCTTCGGCTGCGGCGCGGCTTTCCGCGACCACCGCCACAATCGGCTCACCCTGCCAGGTGGCGCGGTGGAGCGGTAGCGGATATTGCGGGGCGGATTTCATGCCCTTCAAATGATCAAGCGTTGCAACCCAGGGGTCGCAGAATTTCGCGAGATCATGGCCGGTGAAAACGCGGATTACACCGGGCACTGCCTTGGCGGACGCGGTATCAATGGCGCTGATTTTCGCATGCGCATGGGGGCTGCGCAAAAACGCCGCATGCAGCATGCGCGGCAGGGTCACATCATCCGTATAGGTCGCGCGCCCCTGCACCAGCTTCGGCACATTCGGGCGCGGCACGGATCGCCCGATATAGGAATTGGGCAAATCCTCGCGCGACAGGCCGATGGAAGCCGGCGTGATCTCATTCATGGCGTGGCCCCCCTGGCGCGGAGCGTATCTTCAACCGCATCCACAATCGCCTGATAGCCGGTGCAGCGGCAGTAATTGCCCGAAAGATATTCGCGGATGTCACCCCGTGTCGGGCTGCCGCCTTCAGCGAGCAATTCAGCCGCCGTCATCACCATGCCCGGTGTGCAAAAGCCGCATTGCGCCGCATTGCGCGCCACAAAAGCCGCCTGCAAATCGGCAACCTCTCCACTTTCGGAAAGGCCTTCAATCGTCACTACCTCGGCACCATCCAGTGACGCCGCAAGGATCAGGCAGCCGCGCATGATCTTGCCATTGACGCGGAGCGTGCAGGCGCCGCAAACGCCATGTTCGCAGCCGGCATGCGAACCGGTCAGGCCAAGATCAAGGCGCAAAAAGTCAATCAAATGGCGGCGCGGTTCCACATGCCGTGTCACCTTCTCGCCATTCACGGTGAGTGTAATCGGGATCATGCGGCTTGCACCTTTGGGTTCAGAAAACCAAGTAAAACGCGTTCTGTCAGCACGCGCGCCAGATGGCGCTTCATCTCCGGCGGGCCATGCAAATCATGGGGCGGGTCAAGATCATCCGCCAGCGCCTGCTGCGCGGCGCTGATGCCGGCACGGTCCAGGCTGCGGCCTTCAAGCGCTTTGGCGGCGGCAGCAGCAAATACGGGAATTTTGCCGACACCGAAATAAACCAGGCGGGGTGCCAGGATGCGCCCGGCATCCAAGGCCAAGGTGGCAGCGAGGCCCGCCATGGCATAATCACCGGAACGGCGCGTGATTTCCTCAATGGCGGCAAGGCGCCCGGTCACGGGGATTTCGACCGCGGCAATGATTTCCCGCGGCGCGAGTGCGGTTTGCAGCAGATCGGTGAAGAAGGCTGCTGCCGGTATGCGGCGTTCTCCCTGGGCTGATGCGGCGATGATTGTCGCGTCCAAAGCCACCATGCAGGCCGGCAATTCCGCTGCCGGATCGGCATAGGCCAAGCTGCCGCCCAAGGTGCCGCGATTGCGAATGGCCGGATGCGCGATCAGGGGTGCGGCCGCCGCCAGCAGGGGCGCATGCGCCTTCACCAAAGGATCACTGCAAAGATCGGCATGGAGCGTCAGCGCCCCAAGGCGGAGCACCTGGCCATTGCTGGAAATGCCGCGCAATTCAGCGATGCCGGTAATGTCAATCAGCGAACCTGGCTCGGAAAGCCGGAAGGCGAGGGTCGCGAGAAGCGTCTGCCCGCCCGCGATGATCTGGGCCGCATCGCCATGCGTCTCAAGCGCGGACCAAAGCTCGGCAAGGCTCCTGGCGCGCGCATAGCCCATGGCCGGCCATTTCATCCGCATTCTCCCCGCTTTGAGTTGCGCGCTTTGATCATTAGCCGAGGCTGCTTGTCAAGCGAGGCTCTGGCTGGATAAGGCCCTGAAAATGTCAGTATTTTCAATCAATCTGTCGTTGCGACCAGCTCCCGGCGCTGCCCGTCACCCACGCAATCAGGCCAGGATGCACATCACCTGCGGGTCAGGCTCCCCACCGCCACCAACCCCACGACTACCCCACAAAGCCCCGCCATGGCCCAAAAAATCCCGGCCCCCAGCGCGGCATAGCCAGGCCCGGACGCCAAGGTCAGCAGCGTCGTCATCGCGCCCACGGCTGCCCCCAGCAGCGTCTGCGCCGTACCGCCGAGGCTCGCCGGTACGCGTTCCTGCAATAGCCGTATCGCCGCCAGATGCATGGCGCCAAAGGTCAGCGCATGCAGCGCCTGCGCGAAAATCAGCGGCGGCAGGCTTTCACTGACTGCCATGATCGGCCAGCGGACCAAGCCCGCCCCGGCGGCGAGCAAGATCAAGCCCCGCACGCCAAGCCGCTCCACCAGGCCGCGCCCCCATAGGAATAGCGCCACCTCGGCTACCACGCCCCAGGCCCAAAGCAGGCCAATCACCCCCGCGCTGAAGCCCAAAGCCTGCCAATGGATAGACCCGAAGGCGTAATAGGCCGCATGGCTGCCCTGCATCAGCGCGGCAATCAGCATCAGTCGCCGCAACCAGGGCAGCGCGAGTGCCGCGCTAAACCCGCTGGCCCCGCCGCGCCCAAAGCCCTCAGCCCGCGGCAGCAGAAAGGCCGCCGCCGCGCCAAGGCCGAGCATGGCGGCAATCAGCCAGGCGGCACTCCCCGCGCCCAAAATACCCACCAGCGCGCCCGCCAGCACGGCAGCCAGGATATAGCTTGCCGAACCGGCGGCGCGCGCGCGGCCATAATCAAAGCCAGGGGGCTCCCGCGCGGCGCGCAGCGCCATGGCATCGGCAAGTGCGGTGGTCGGCGCCAGTGCGGCCGCCAGCGCCAAATTCACCAAAAGCAGCGCCCAAAACCCGGCCGCCACGCCAAACCCAGCCGCGAAGGCCGCCGCCGCGCCGGTGCAGCAAATCAGCACCAGCCGAGGGTCACCCAGCCAATCCGCAACCCGCCCGCCGAGCGGCCCCGCCAGTAATTTCAGCGCGCTCCCTGCGGCCAAAACCGTGCCCAGATCAGCCGGCGTCAACCCGCGCGAGAGCAATAGCGGCGGCAGAAATGGCATCATCACGCCAAAGGCTGCGAATTGCGCGGCATAGATCAGGGCGAAGCGGGTGGCCGGGTTCATCACAGGCCCGCCAGCCTGCCCGCTGCCGCCACCATGGACAAGCCCGCCGCATCATGCCGCAGGATGGCACTCAATCCACGCTCTCAACATATTGTCCTGATAAGGATGCTATTCGGCTCCCAGGGATAAATCGGCAGCCTTAGCTTGGCCGCACCGCCAGGATGCGGATCTCCTGCTCCGGGCGGACAAGGTGCGCGAGGCGCCAGAGCCACCGATAGCCGCCGAAGCCTAGGCCGAGCCGCCCCGCGAGCTGCGCGCAATAGCGGCCATAGCCGAAGGGTCTGAGCCCGGCCTCACGCACCTCAAGGCCGCAGGCTTGCACCAAATTCGTCATGGTGTGCACGTTCCAGGCAAAGAGGTGGTAGTTGCGGTCTTCGGGGATCGGCCGGCTGTAGCGACGCGCCCGCTCATAGGGGACAAAGATCAGTGCCCGGCCGCCGGGCTTGAGCGAGGCGTGGATATCGTGAAGCCCGTCAGCGGGGCTCATCATATGCTCAAGGACATGGTGACAGACGGTGACGTCTGCTCCGCCTGCGACCTGATCCAGGCTGTCCAGCACGGTCACGCCGTAACTGCGCGCGACGTTGGAGGCCGCTGGATTGACGTCCCAGCCAAGCTTCGCGGCGCAGGAAAGCTTTTCGAGGTTAATGCCGCTGCCGACACCGTATTCGAACACCGTGTCGGTCGCGGTGACATCCGGCTGGAGCTTGGCCGCCCGCACCCGGGAAACCAGGTCGAAGGCCGCCGCGTCCATCGCCAGTTTATCGCGGTAATAGGCCGCGTCGTACTTCTCCAGCATGGCGCTTTTCCCGCGTGTGCAAAGACGGCTGGCTAATAGACGTGGGCTGATGGCGGATCAATCATGTGGCCGGCCCGCTGGTTGGATCACCCAGCCAATCCGGCATTGGCCCTCCGAGTGGCCCTGCCCGTAGCCGCCACCATGGACAAGCGCGACGCATCATGCCACGGAGCAACGCGTTTTTCTTTCTTGGACTTTGACCCCCGCATGTTCGAACCCAGGGTTCGCGCCATCCTCGGCCCGACCAATACCGGCAAGACCCACCTCGCGATTGAGCGGATGCTCGCCCATGCCTCGGGCAGTATCGGCTTTCCGCTCAGGCTGCTGGCGCGTGAAAACTATGATCGCATGGTGGCGATGAAGGGTGAGCGCTTCGTCGCCCTGATCACCGGCGAGGAAAAGATCGTGCCGCCTGAGGCGAAATATTTCGCCTGCACGGTGGAAGCCATGCCGCTGGATCGGCCTGTGGAATTCCTCGCCGTTGATGAAATCCAGCTTTGCGCGGACCCGGATCGTGGGCATGTCTTTACCGATCGGCTGCTGAATGCGCGCGGCATGGTGGAAACCATGTTCCTGGGTGCGGAGACCATTGCGCCCTTGCTCCGCCGCCTGATCCCGCGCGCCGAGATTGAAACCCGCGCGCGCCTGTCGCAGCTGAGCTATGCCGGCCCCGCCAAGCTGTCGCGCCTGCCGGCACGTTCCGCGATTGTCGCTTTCAGCGCGCAGGAAGTCTACGCTATTGCCGAAGCCGTGCGGCGTCGGCGCGGCGGCTGCGCGGTCGTGATGGGTAGGCTTTCGCCGCGCACCCGCAATGCACAAGTGGCACTCTATCAAAACCGGGAAGTGGATTTCCTGGTGGCGACAGATGCGATTGGCATGGGCCTCAATATGGATGTGGACCATGTCGCACTTGCCGCGCTGAACAAGTTCGACGGCCATCAGCCGCGCGCGCTGACGGCACAGGAAATCGCGCAAATCGCCGGTCGCGCCGGGCGCGGCATGCGTGATGGCACTTTCGGCACCACAGCCGATGCGCCGGTTCTGGAAGATGTGATCATCACGCAGATCGAAACCCATGCCTTTGAACCGCTGAAGACCCTGGCGTGGCGCAATTCCGATCTGGATTTCTCATCGGTCGAAACTTTGCTTGATGCGCTTGGCGCACCGGCGCCGCAGCCGGGCCTCGCCAAGGGCCATGATGCGGTGGACCACATCACGCTTTCCATGCTGGTGCGGGAAGAGGAAATTCGCGGCCTGGCGGATACCGCATCGCGTGTGCGGCTATTGTGGGAAGCCTGCCAGGTGCCGGATTTCCGCAAGCTTGCCGATGATAGCCACACACGGCTTTGTGCGAGGATTTTCACGCATCTGGCGCGCGAAGGCCGCCTGCCGCGCGATTGGGTCGCGTCATCGCTCGCACAGCTTGGCATGGCGGAAGGTGATCTTGATACGCTGATGGCGCGGCTTTCGGCTATTAGCGTCTGGTCCTATATCGCCGCCCGAGCCGATTGGCTGGATGATGCCGCTGGCTTGCAGGCCGAAGCGCGGCGCGTTGAAGACATGGTCTCAGACGCCTTGCATGAAAGCCTGACCGCGCGCTTTGTGGACCGCCGCGCGGCGCATCTGATCCGCGCACTTGATGAAAGCGATGAGGAATTGCTCTCTGCCGTCACGCGCCGCGGCGAAGTGGTGGTGGAAGGCCATCCGGTCGGCCATGTGAGGGGCTTCCTGTTTGAACCCGATGGCGCGGCGGTGAAGGAAGAAGAACGCCGCGTGGTGCTGCGTGCCGCGCGCCGCGCGCTGGGCGCTGAAATCCCGCGCCGTGTGACCATGCTGGAATCCGCGAAGGATGAGGCATTCGCGCTCACACCGCAGCACGCCGTGACCTGGGCCTATTCCCACGCACCGAACATGCCGGCGGGGCTTGGCGATATTGCGGAAGTGGCGAAGCTGAAGCCTGGTTCCGAACCCGGCAAGCCGCTGATTGAAGTATTGCCCTCAGAATTTCTCGATGGCGCACAGCGTGAGCGTATTCGTGCGCGCCTCGCCACCTGGATCGAGGCTTTGGTGAAGCGCGATCTCGGCGCGATTTTCACCGCCGAAGAAAAGGCCAGCGAGGATAATACCCTGCGTGGCCCGGCCTATCGGCTGCGGGAGGAATTGGGCCTCGCCATGGGGGCAACGGATGGCGATATCCGCCCTGACCTCCGCCAGAAGCTGAAGGGCATCGGTATTCGTGCCGGGCGCTATGCGCTTTACGTGCCGGAAGCCTTGAAGCCGCGCGCCATGGCGTTGCGCGCGCAGCTTTGGTCGCTGCTACGCGGCATTGAAACGCCGAAACTGCCCTCGGGCGGTTTGATTGCCGTGGCACCGCCCGCCGATTGGCCGCGCGGCTTTGCCGAAACCATGGGCTGGCTGCCGGCTGGCCCGGTTTTGCTGCGGCTTGATGTCGCGGAACGCATCGCAGGCGAATTGGGCCATTTGACGCGCAAATCTCCCGCCCTGCTGCCGGGCGATCTGGCGAGCCGGCTTGGGATCAAGGGCGAAAACCTCGGCCCCGTGCTGGATGCCATGGGCTTCCGCCTGATCCCGGCAGAAACGCTCGATGAGAAAAACTTCGGCCCGCCCGCGCCCGCGCGCATCGGCCAGCAGCGCGCGCCCCGCTTTGAGCCGCGCCAACACCAAGGCCCGCGCCGGGATGACCGGCGGCAGGATCGCCGAGGGCCTCGGCCCGATCAGCGCCGGCAGGAAGCCGCGCCAGGTGAAGGTGTGGCGCCCGATCAGGCACCACCCGAACAGCAGCGTCCGGAACGCCGGCCAGATCAACGCCAGGATCGCCGCCCGAAGCCCGAAGGCGGGCAGCAGCAACAGCAGCAGCGCCAGCATTATGGCAACAAGGGCGGCCATGA
The DNA here is from genome assembly GCA_020249435.1 of Roseomonas sp. Lineage (GTDB taxonomy): Bacteria > Pseudomonadota > Alphaproteobacteria > Acetobacterales > Acetobacteraceae > Neoroseomonas. The sequence continues at coordinate 173,172 of JADCFQ010000005.1, forward strand.
CCGCCCGCGCGGTCCGCGCCCGCCACGGGAAGACCGCGTCGCCCTGCCGCCCATGCCGCGCCCCGATAGCCCCTTTGCGGTGCTCGCTGCCCTGAAGCTCAAGAAGGATTGAGTAAGGGGCAGTGGCGGCTGAGGCGGAAGGGCGGGATTACCAGCGGCTGGATGCCTGGCTCTGGTGCGCGCGCTTTCGCAAGACCAGGGCAGAATGCGCGCGGATGGTGGAAAAGGGCGTGGTGCGCATCAATCGCCTGCCGACCGACAAGCCCCATGCCAAGCTCCGCCCCGGTGATGTGCTGACGCTCTCGGTTGGGCAGGGGGCTTCGGGGCAGATCATCCTCTGGCGCGTCTTGGCCCTGGCCGAGCGGCGCGGCCCGGCCACTGAGGCGCAAATGCTTTATGAGGTCCTCGCCTGAATCTTGACTGCTATGCGTCAAGCCACCTTGTCTAAAATGTCTGACGCGGCCATTTTGCGCTCGGTTTTGGACAGGCTCAGCACCAGGGAATCGCACCAGTGACCTATGTCGTCACCGAAAATTGCATCAACTGCAAATACATGGATTGCGTGGAGGTCTGTCCGGTGGACTGCTTCTATGTCGGCGAAAACATGCTGGTGATCCACCCGGATGAATGCATTGATTGCGGCGTCTGCGAACCGGAATGCCCGGCCGAGGCCATCCTGCCCGATAGCGACGACAAGGCGACCCCCTGGGTGGAGCTGAACCGGGATTATGCCCAGCAATGGCCCAATATCACCCGCAAGGGCGAAGCGCCGGCGGATGCGGATGATTGGAAGGGCAAGCCGGACAAGAAGGCGCTGCTCAGCCCCAACCCCGGCAAGCCCTGAGCGGTTTTGCGCCGATAGGGGGCAAATATCTGGCCGCAATGGTCATGAATCCCCGCCCAATGGCCAAGTGGGCGGGTGACCCGAAGCGTTTTTTGTGTTAACAAGGATTTTCGTCATTTCCAGCACTGGTTCTGCCCAGCTGTCTGCCGGGGGTGATGCGCTGCATTCTCAACCGGGTCGCGCTGGCCCGGGTTCTGCTTTGGGAGTCCTGTTTTCATGACACGCAAGCCAGTGTCCAAGGCGTCCGCCAAGGGCCGCGCCAAGCCGACCCGTGCCACGGCCAAGAAGCCGGCCAGCAAGGCGAAATCGGCGGCGAAGCGGGCCGCTAAGAAATCTTCCGCCAAGGCAAAGGCGACCACGAAGCCCAATAAGAAGGTGGCGCCGAAACTTGTGAAGAAGCCTGTTGCGAAAAGCGTTGCGAAGCCTGCGGCCAAGCCGGCCGCGAAATCTGCCGCGAAGCCTGTAGCCAAGCCAGCGCCCAAGCCTGCTGGCAAGGCAGCGCCCAAGCCTGCGAGCAAGCCGGCCGCCAAGCCCGCGCCCAAGCCCGACGCCAAGCCCGCTGTGAAGCCTGCGCCCAAACCGGCGCCCAAGGCCGCTGCCCCGGCGCCCGCCAAGGCGAAAGCGGCACCCGCCCCCGCCAAGCCCGCGGCGCCCGCCAAGGTTGAAAAGCCCATCGCGAAGCCAGCTCTGCCGGCCAATGAGGCACCGGCCAAGCCCGCGAAGCCCGTTATGCCCGCTGCTGTTGAAGCGCTGTCCAAGCCTGCCGCCCCGGCGCCTGAGGCCCCCACTGCCAGCCCAGTGACGGAGGCGGCGCCCGCGCCCGCCAAGCCCGCCCCCAAATTCAAGGCCAAGCCTGCGCCCGCGGTCGAAGCCAAGCCAGAACCGGCAGCCCCGGCCTCTGGCTTGCAGGAAGCGCCAAGCCCGGCACCCGTGGCGCCAGAGCCCCCGGTCAAGCCCGCGCTGATCCAGGCGCCGGCCGTTGCCATGGTCACGCCACCTGCGCCTGCGCCGGCACCGCGCCCGGCGCCGCCCCCCAGTATTTCGCCGCTTTCTCCGCCGCCACCCACCATGCGCCCGAATGTTCAATTGGGGATGCGCCCGCCGGGCGGTGGCCCGCCTCGTCCTGGAATGCCGATGTCGTCTTCGCCCAAACCGCCCGCCGCCCCGAAACAGGAATTCAAGACGGGCGATTATGTCGTCTACCCGACGCATGGCGTCGGCACCGTGCAGGGCATCCGCACGGTGGAGGCTGCCGGCTATTCCCTCCAGGTCATTGAAGTGACCTTTGAGGAAAACCGGATGAAGTTGAGTGTGCCGGTGAACAAGGCCTCATCTTCGGGGCTCCGCAAGCTTTGCACCACGGAAAGCTTCCAGCCGGCGATGGATACGCTGAAGGGCCGCGCGCGCATCAAGCGCACCATGTGGTCCCGCCGCGCCCAGGAATATGAGGCGAAGATCAATTCCGGCGACCCGGTGCAGATTGCCGAAGTGGTGCGCGACCTGTTTCGCAATGCCGGCCAGCCGGACCAATCCTTCAGCGAACGCCAGATCTATGAATTGGCGCTGGATCGCCTGGCTGCCGAAGCCGCCGCGATTGACCGTTGTGACAAGGCGACCGCGATTGAAAAGCTGATGGTGGTGCTGCGTTCCGGCGCTGCCGGATCTCGTGATTCTTCCGCCAAGGAAGCGCCCCCGCCGGCGGTTGAATCCCAGGCGCCGGATCAATAAGGCGCTCTGGACAACCACGGTTCAATGGCATGGCCCGCCCGGACGGGTCAGCCATCACAGCATCGCCAAGGGACGCTTCCGCTGTGGTGGGGGAAAGGCTTCGTCCAATTCGGCCAGGTCTTCGGCGCTCAACACAATGTCACACGCCACAGCGTTTTCCCGCACATGCAGAAGCTTCGCGGCTTTCGGGATGCTCACCACACCAGGTTGGCGGAGCGTCCAGGCAATGGCGATTTGCGCGGGGCTTTTGCCATGCCGCGCCGCAACGGCAGCCAATGCCGGGTTGCGCAGCATCCGCCCACCCTGGCCCACCGGCGAATAGGCCATCACCGGCATGCTGCGCTTGGCGCAAAAGGGCAGTAGATCAAACTCCGCGCCACGATGTTCCAGGCTGTACAGCACCTGATCCGTTGCGCAATCCGCCAGCGCCGCGCCCAATTCTTCCAAATCATCCTGATCCAGATTGGAAACACCCCAACGCCTGATCTTGCCCGCCGCCCGCAGTGCTTCAAAACCCGCGACGGTTTCCGCGAGTGGCACGGAACCGCGCCAATGCAGCAGATAGACATCAATGGTTTCAATCCTGAGGCGCTTCAGGCTGCGCTCACACGCCGCCACCACACCGCGGCGCGACGCATTATGAGGATAGACCTTGGAGACGATGAAAACCTCATCACGGCGCCCGGTGATGGCATCGCCCACCACTTCTTCGGCGCCGCCTTCGCCATACATCTCGGCAGTGTCTATCAGGGACACACCAAGATCGAGCCCCGCACGCAGCGCATCGGCTTCCGCCGCGCGTTTCGTGCGATCTTCCCCCATGCCCCAGGTCCCTTGCCCGAGGCGCGGCATGGCGAAACCAGCCGCCATATCAGGGAATGGTATAACCGCGCGCCTTACCGACGCTGTCATTCCAAACCCGCGCGCAATCCGCCCAGACGCGGTTGCAGCTATCGCGGAAGCTCGGCAGCACCACCGCGGTCACGGCTTCACGCACGCGGCGTTCATCATCCGCCGGCGGTGTCACCACCTGCACATTGAATTTGCGCGTGGTGCAGGCTTCCTGGCCCTGGAAGCAGGCGAAAGCCTCGTTGCTCGCGCTACGCGCCAAATCCCACATCTGCTTTTCCAGATCAGCAAAAGCACGCGTCAATGCGGCCTGCTGTTCCGGGCTGAAGCGCCGCCACGCAGCCAGCGAGATGAAATGCCCCTGCACGCCCGAAGCCAACGACACCGGCAGGATGGTGCGGATAACTTCGCCCCAATTCGCGGTATAGGCTGAAGTGGCGGAGGTAATGCCGCATTCCACCGTGCCGCGCTGCAGCGCCTGATAGGTTTCAGAAAGCTGCAAGGTCACAGGCGTGGCACCCAAGGATTGCAGCAGCGCCGACATGGTCGGCGTATAGGAACGCACTTTCAAGCCGCGCAAATCGCCCATGGAAGCGACCGGGCGATTGCAGAAAAACATCTGCGCGCCAAAGGGCCAGAGCGTCATGACCTTGGCGTTGAAACGCTCCTGCAAACGCCGATCAAGCGCTTCGCGCCCACCCGCAATCGCTTGCTGGGTTTCTTCCAGCGTGGTGGAAACGCCGATCAGGTCGAGCGAATCGATAAAGGGCTCATCGCGCGCGGTCTGGCCGATCAGCACGCTCATGACATCGAAAGTGCCATTGCGGAGGTGACGCAGCGCATCCGGCGCGGCGGCGCCCACTTGGTCCATCGGGTTGAAGGTGACAGCCAGATTGATGCCTGTCGCCTGCGACAGCCCGTTGAAGAAAGGCCGTTCAATGCCTTCGGTATGGCGGGAATTCGAGGTGAAATGCCCCGCGACACGAAGCTGAATCGGGCTTTGCGCCAGGGCTGGGGTGGCGGCGAGCACGGCGCCAAGGGCGGCGCCAAGCAGGGAAAGGGGGGTGCGCATCAAACTCTTCTCCCAAAAAGGTCGGCACAGATTTTGCGAACCCTGCCGCCGTGAGTGATATGTTTTGCCAGGTTGCTGTCTCTGTGCAACACGGCGTTCGATTTGCCAAGCAACCGGCGCGCCAAGGCGGGCCGAGAGGTATTGAACAAGGCCATGCCGCCCATGACTCCGAAAGACCCAAACCCGGTCAGCCGCTTTTTTGGTCCGCCTGCCCGGTTTCTTGCCATTCTCTCGGGCTGGTGGCTGCTTGCGCTGTCCTTTCTGACGGTGGCTGAAATCCTGCTGCGCAAGTTCTTTTCCATCTCGCTGCAAGGGGTGGATGAGATCGGCGGCTATACCACGGCCATTGTCTCAGCCTTTGGCTTCGCCTGCGCGCTGACGGTTAAGGCACATACGCGCGTGGATTTCCTGTTGGGTCGCATGCCGGCAATGTTGCGCGCGGTCTTGAATGCGCTGTCCTATGGCTTGCTCGCAGCCATGGCGATTTATGGCGCTTGGCGCGGCTGGTCGGTGCTGGAAGAAAGCATTGAATTCCAGGCGCATGCCAATTCGCCACTGCAAACGCCGCTTTGGCTGCCGCAGGGCGCCTGGTTCATCGGGCTTGCGCTGTTTGCGCTTTGCGCCGGCGCCATGGCCGCCCACGCCTTTTGGCTGCTGCTGTCTGACCGGGCGAAGCTCAATCTGTTTTACGGGCCGCTCACACTGGATGAGGAGATTGAGGCCGAAATGGGCACCATCCTGGAACGTGAGGGCAAGCAGCCATGATCGGCGTGACCGAAGCAAGCATCGGCTTTCTGCTGCTGATCGCCTTTTTGTTTCTGGGACTGCATGTGGCCGTCGCGATGTTCCTGATCGCGCTGCTGGGGGCGGCGCTGTATCTCGGCCCGCCTTTGGTCGCGGCCTTTGGCACACAGCTTTGGGGGGCGATGGAAGATTACGTGCTGCTCTCCATCCCGCTTTATATTCTGCTGGGTGAGATTCTGGTGCGCTCGGGTTCAACGGATCGGCTTTATCGCTCGCTGGCGGATTGGCTGAATATCCTGCCCGGCGGCTTGCTGCACACCAATATCGGCGCATCTGCCGTATTTTCCGCCGTATCCGGTTCTTCCGTTGCCACGGCAGCGACGATTTCAACCGTGGCACTGCCATCCTTTCGCAAGCGCCGCTATGATACGCGTCTGGTATTGGGGTCCATCGCCGCCGGTGCATCGCTTGGCAATCTGATTCCGCCTGGCATTGCGCTGATTGTCTATGGCGCCATGACCAATACCTCGGTCGGGCAGCTTTACGCCGCTGCGGTCGTGCCAGGGATTGTGATGACGGTGCTCTTCATGGGCACCATCATTTTGATTGCGCTGGTGAAGCCTGATCTGGTGCGCCAGAAGGAAGTGGCCGATCCCTTGCGCGAGAGGCTGAAGCGGCTGGTGGATCTGATGCCGCCCTTGGTGATTTTCGGCATTATTATGGGTTCGATCTACACCGGCTGGGCGACGGTGACGGAAAGCGCGGCCCTTGCCGTGGTGGTGGCTTTGCCCATCGCCGCAATTTACGGCAGGCTTTCCATTCGCATGCTGCATGAATGTTTTATCGCGACCGCCAATCTGACCGCGATGAGCCTGCTGATTCTGGCCGTTGCCTTTTATCTGAACTTTGTGATGGGGCTGCTTGGCGTAACACCCGCACTTGGTGCCTTTGCCACCAGCATTGGCGCAAGCCCGCTGGAACTGATTATCGCGCTCACGATCTTCTATTTGCTGCTCGGCATTTTCTTTGAAACCCTGCCCATGCTGGTCGGCACCGTGCCGGTGGTGTTTCCGGTGATTGTCGCTGCCGGCATTGATCCGGTCTGGTTCGGTGTGTTCATCGTGCTGATGTGCGAAATCTCCCTGATCTCACCGCCTGTTGGCATGACGCTTTACGTCATTCAGGCAGTGCGGAGGGAAGGCACGATTGCCGAGGTTTTCCAAGGCACCGTGCCCTTTTTCATCGCCATGGTTGTGATGACCGCGCTGCTGATCGCCTTTCCGGAAATGGCGCTGTGGTTGCCGAGGATCAGCTTTGGGCCTTAGGACGCGATCTGGAAATCGGCAGCGCATCCTGCCATGAAGCGCGTATGAAACGTCACGCGAAAACTCCGGCGCATGCTGATCCTCGCCCTTGAAGGCGCGCTCGCGCAGTGTTCCGCCGCACTTCTGCATGACGGTGCCGTGCTGGCCGCGGCCCTGCATGAGGTGCCGCGCGGCCACCCCGCTGCGCTGCCCAGCATGGCGCAGCAGGTCTTGGCGGAAGCCGGGGTCGCGCCTGAGGCGCTGGATGCCATTGCGGTTGGCATAGGGCCAGGCGGCTTCACAGGTTTGCGCACCGCCATTGCGCTTGCCGAAGGCTTGGCACAGGCGCTGGACAAACCCCTGATCGCGGCAACAACGGGGGAGGCCTTGGCCGCGCAAGTGCCGCAAGCCTCACGGGCAGATCAAGCGCTTTGGTGCGTGCTGGATCAACGCCAAGGCCGCGTGGTGCTGGAAATCTTCCCGCCCGGTGCCGCGCTGCCTGAAGCACCCGTGATCCTGCGGCTGACCGACCTGCCCAATCCAGATGGACCCGTCTTGCTTGTGGGTAATGCGGCGCCGGCGGCGGCAGAGATGCTGCGGGCGCGCGGGGCTGTGGCGGATGCTTACCCCAAGGCCACCCCCTCGGCCGAGGCGGTAGCGCGCGTGGCCGGGGAAAGGCTTGCGGGCAAACTACCCCTGCGCAGTACAGCCCCGCTTTACGCCGAACCGCCCGCCACCACGAAACCGGATTAGTCATGCTGTTCATGCTGATCTTTCCGGGCCCCGGAAAGCGCCCGCGCTCCACTACCCATAAATTTGGCGAGCCCAACCGCGCTGCTGCCACGGACCGACAGCAGCGCTCAAGCGAATGGCGCGCATGGCAGCGCTGATCAAGGCCGTTGGCGCTGAAGCGGCGCCCCTGCTTGCGGAAATCCATGCCGAGGCCTTCACCCCTGATGAGGCTTGGGGGGAGAATGCCATCGCCCTGATGCTCGGGCTTTCTGGACATTTCGGCCTGCTGGCCATCAACGCGGATCAGCCGCTTGGCTTCGCACTCGGCCGGGCGCAGGCGGGGGAGGCTGAAATCCTGACCATCGCGGTCCGGCCAGGGGTACGGCGGCAGGGCATTGGGCGCCTTTTATTGCGCGCGTTGATGACCGAGGCCGCCCAGCGTGGCGCGGCGGAACTCTTCCTGGAGGTTGCAGAACCGAACGCGATTGCACTTGCGCTTTATACATCTTTTGGTGCGCGGCAGGTTGGACGCCGACCGCGTTATTATGCTGATGGTACGGCTGCGCTCATCTTGCGAATTGATCTTGCCGATAGTGTAAAAATTTGAGTCTTGCCCGGGCGAACACAAGAAACATCAACCGCGGCGGAGCAGAATAATGGATTCGCCATTTTCAAGGTCGCTGATGCTGACCACCTCATGCCCCTGTTCCTGAGCTGTCAGCGGCACGTTGCGGCGTGGTTCCGCCCCACGCAGCCTAATTTCCAAAATCTGCCCGGATTTCATTTGGTCCAGTGCCAGGCGCACGAGAACAAAAGTCATCGGGCAGGTTTCCGATGAGATATCAATCTGGTGATCCGGGGTGGCGCGCGTAGCAATAGTTGCGGGCGGCATCACAAATTCCTCTTTTGGGATGTGCCAGCCTATCCGACACCCCGAAATTGACGTGTAAATCTCTACTTGCTTTTCTTGCCCAAGAAAACTAGAAAAACACCAAAATATCCGAGGAAAATCCCATGTCCGAAATCAAGTCTGCCTCCAATATCCTGGCTCTCACCGCGCAAATTGTCTCAGCGCATGTGGCACATAATGCCGTTGCGGCTTCTGCCCTGCCGAGCTTGATTCAGGAAGTCCACCGGACATTGTCCACCATTGAAAGCGTCCCGGCACCAGCATCGCAACGCCCAGATCCGGCGGTACCGATCGCCAAATCAGTGACACCGGAATTCATCATTTGCCTGGAAGACGGCAAGAAGATGAAAATGCTAAAGCGCCATTTGAGAACCTCATTCAATATGACACCCGAACAATATCGCGAACGCTGGGGTTTGCCGCTGGACTACCCCATGGTGGCGCCGCGATACGCCAAGCAACGCTCTTCCCTCGCCAAAAAGATCGGCCTGGGCACCAAGCCCCGGAAACGTCGCGGCGCTTCGGCTTGACCGGCTGATTTGGCGATCAGGCGATTTATCCTGTAATCTGGCGTGCGGTTGTTGACCCTGGGGCTTTCCCGGAATGGGGCCGCCCTGGGACGGGATGCTGATGCCGATCAACATAGACAAAGCGACCTCGCCCGAAGCGGGCTTTGAGGAATTGCGCGCCGGCAATCTCGGCGTGCGCCTTGCTGTCAGCGCCGAGGAATTGGATGCCGTTCAAGCGCTGCGCTTTCGCGTTTTCTATCAGGAAATGGGGGCCCGCGCGGACGCCGCCACCGCTGCCAGCCATCGTGACCGCGATGATTTTGACGCCGTGGCGGATCATTTGCTCGTGGTGGATCATGACCGGGGCGAAGGCCCGGAATCGGTCGTTGGCACCTATCGCCTGATCCGGCGGGAGGGCGCGGCAAAGCTCGGGCGCTGGTATTCTGAAAGCGAATATGATGTCTCTCGCCTGATTGCCTATCCGGCGCCGGTGCTGGAATTGGGTCGGTCTTGCGTGGATGGCGCCTATCGCAGCCGCGGCACGCTGCAATTATTGTGGGACGGCATCGCGGCCTATGTCTTTCGCCATGATATTGCGCTGATGTTTGGCTGCGCTTCCCTGCCCGGCACGAATTTGGATGCGCTGGCCGATCAACTGACCTATCTGCACGCCTTCCACTTGGCGCCCGAGGAACTGCGCCCACGCGCGCTACCCGCGCGCTTTGTGGAGATGCGGCGAAAGGACCCAGCCAGCATTGACAAGCGCGCCACGCTTGCGGGCTTGCCACCTTTGGTGAAGGGTTATCTGCGGCTTGGAGGTTTTGTTGGCGATGGCGCGGTGCTTGATGAACAGTTCAACACCACCGATGTCTCAGTGGTGGTAAAGACCGATCTGGTCACCCAGAAATACCGCAAGCATTACGAGCGTAAGCACGCTGATCGATGAGCATAAGGCGTGATCCTGCGAAAAGGATCACGCCATCACAAGATCAGAATGGCAGCAGAATATCCATCAATTCCTGCCCATAGCGCGGGCGCTGCACATCGCTGATCGTGCCCCGCCCACCATAGGCAATGCGCGCTTCCGCAAGCCGATCATGCCGCACGGTATTGTCGGACCCGATATCCTGCGGGCGAATGATCCCACCCACCTGCAAATCGCGCAATTCCTGATTGACCCGCACCTGCTGGCGCCCGACCACCACCAGATTGCCATTGGGCAGCACCTGCGAAACCGTGGCAGCAACGCGCAGATTGATCTGTTCCGAACGCTTGAGCGTACCCGCCCCTGTCACATCACTGGCCGAACTTGCGGATACCGCCTTGGAAGGATCAAAGCCGGAGGGAAAAAGCCGGCCAAAGGATGACTCAAGGCCAAGCAGATTGGGGATCCCCATGCTTTCGCTATTGTCGCGATTGCGCTTGGTGGAATTCTCCATATCCGCCTCGTCTTGGATGGACACCAAAACGGTTACCAGATCACCGACAGACGCTGCACGCTGATCCCGCAGGAAGGTCCTGCTGCCCTGACGCCATAGGCTGTTGTTTTGCAAAGGCGGATCGCCCGGATTGGGCATTGGCATCGTCACCGGCCGCCAGCGCGGATCGGAGGTCGGGTTTTCGATCGCAGCCATTTCCGGACCCTGTCCAATGCGCGAAAGCCGTTCCGCAGCGCTACAGGCGGAAAGGCTAACTGCTGCAAGCAAAAGAATGGGAAGGCGCATCATCAACTCCTTTCCGCCGAGCGGAGCGGACCCGCACCAAGGCTCACCCGCACGCGGCCTGGTCCAATCGCTTCAGCCTCCACCACATTGCGGGAGGCGAGGTTCATCACATTGAGCCGACCGCCACGCGGCGCGGCTTCCAGGGCGCGGCCCTGGGTGGTCAGGGAAAGCCCGGGGCCCTCCACGATCATCGTCACGGTCTCATTCTTGGCGATGATATGCGGCACCATCAGATCCACGCCCATGAAGGGCAAATCGGTACCGACTGGGCGACGCAATTGCATCCCCACAACATCTTCCAAGCGCTGCGCCGTACCCGGGCGTACGCGTTCGGCACGCAGTTGCACCAGCTTGGCGTCTTCGGGCTTCACCACCTCACCCACGGCGAGTCGGCGCGTAGAGACAACAGCTGACGCGGTTGCAATGGCGCGCCCTGCGACACGCATGCGAATGCTCGGTACGCCATCGGCCATGACAATCAAGGTTGCCGCAAAACGATTGGAAGCGGATTCGTAATTGCCGCCCTCGGCGGACAGACGCGGTATCGCGTTCAGCGGCAGCATGGGCGGCGTGAAGGCGGAAAGCTCCAGCTCAGCATCCGCAGGCAGGCCAAGCCCCAAAAGCTCCGCGCGCAGTACCTCAAGCGCCGCTTCACGGGACAGCGCGCGGCCTGGGCGTTCAATGACGCTGCGTTCGGCGCCAGAAGTCGGGTGCCAATCAACACTGAAGCGGCGCGCAATCCCTGCAAGCTGAGAGGCTTCAATGACAAAGCGCTGACCCGGATTGGGCGAAGCGCCCACCACCACATCACCCTTCGACGTACCCTCAAAAATATCGGAGACGCGAATCACCTGATCCTCAACCAGGCTATGGGACCGAAGTACCACCGCCTGAGCGCGCGCCTTTCCAGGCCGCACGAGCAACCCGGCAGGCAGCAGAAGGAAGAAGCGCCTATCCATCAGCGCAGCCTTGTCAGGGTGGAGAGCATTTCATCGCTCGCCGAAATGACGCGTGAATTCATTTCATAGGCGCGCTGCGCCGTGATCAGCGCCGTGATTTCCTGCACAACATTGACGTTGGAGGTTTCGATGAAGCCCTGCAGCACCTGACCATAGCCGGCCTGGCCAGGGGCGGCCTGCTGCGCATCGCCCGATCCGGGGGTGGCGAGGAACAGGTTTTCACCGATGGCCTCCAAGCCACCTTCATTGGCAAAGATTGCAAGCTGAATCTGGCCCACATTCTGTGGCTGCACCTGCCCGTCAATCTTGGCCAAGACTTCGCCTGTCGCATTGATGGTGACATCGCGTGCTGCCGTCGGGATGGTAATGGCGGGCTGCACGGTGAAGCCTTCTGCGGTCACGATCGTGCCTTCAGCCGAAAGGCCGAAAGTGCCGTCGCGCGTATAGGCAGTTTCACCCGAAGGCATCAGTATCTGGAAATAGCCATTACCGCGGATCGCGATATCAAAGCGGTTCTCGGTCTGTTGCAGATTGCCCTGTTCGCTGATGCGATAAATCGCCGCGGTGCGTACACCAAGACCAAGCTGCGCGCCGGAGGGCAGCAACGTGCCTGTATCGGCGCTCTGCGATCCGGTACGGCGCAGATTCTGATAGATAAGGTCCTGGAATTCGGCCCGGCGCCGCTTGAAGCCAGTGGTAGAGATATTGGCGATATTGTTCGAAATGACTTCGATATTGGTCTGCTGGGCCGACATGCCCGTCGCGGCGATTTGCAAGGAACGCATGGTGGTTCTGTCCTATTCTATCTTACGAAGACCGGCGGCGCATGATGCGCTCCACCGCGTTGGTGATGCGTTCACCTTCACGTTCGGTGAACATGCTGGCGTATTGGAATTCGCGCATTTCTGCGGTCAGGCGTGTCATTTCCAGGATCGGCGATACGTTGCTGCCTTCGAGCGCGCCCTGGACCATCTTGGGGCGTTCCACCGGGACCGGCGCCTCATTCTTGGCGTCGAACAGCCTATTGCCCTCAGCCATCAGGTTCTGCGGGTTCTCAAAGCGCACCAACTGGAGGGTGGCGATGGGGCCGTTTTCGCTCTGAATCGCGCCGGTTTTGGTGATCTCGATTTGGGTATCCTGGGCGGAAAAAGCGATGGGCCGGTTGCGCGAGTCCAACACCGCATTGCCTTCCTGATCAACCAGCCGGCCATTGGCCGCAATGGCAAACCGCCCTGCGCGCGTATAGCGTTCACCCTGTGGGGTTTCGACCACAAAGAAGCCTTCGCCATCAATGGCCACATCCAGCTTATTGCCGGTGGTCTGAAGGCTGCCCTGGGACATGTCGCGCCAAGTCGCGCGGTCCTGGGGGAAGGACATGGAGGAATCGCCAGGCATCCCGCCCGCGCCGCGCAAATTGACCATCACCTGGCCGAACACCGGCCGCATGGCCCGGAAGCCCGGTGTGTCAGCATTGGCAATGTTGTGCGCCAAGGCCTGGGTAGACCGATCCTGGAGCGATAGGCGCGACAGCAGGATATAGCCGGGCGAATCCATAAAAACTCCCTCAATCGGGTCCGGCGCTATGGACCCTTGCCGTGAGAACCAAGGAACCGGCGCAGGGGCCGGCGTATAAAAACCTTGGTGCAACCTGCGTGCCATCCTTTATAGTGGGGTTTCGGGGCAGAACTTGCCGGTCAAAACCTTTTTGGCCCGGCAAGCCCTGCCGCAAGGCTTCTTTAATCGGAGCCTGTCACAATGCGTCGTGAAGGAGATATGGATGTCAGGGCAAATTGAGGCCAGTGAGGAAGTACAGGAGGCCAAGAAGGGCGGGGGACGCAAGAAGCTCCTGATCCTCATGGCCGCGCCTGCGCTGCTGGTCGCGATCGGGGCCGGGCTCTGGTTCGGTGGCATCCTGCCGCCGCTGCTCGGCATGGGTACCCCCGCCGCTTCGGCCGACAACCGGGAACCAGGGCCGCGCGTGGTCACCTTCCTGGACATGCCGGAGATTGTCACCAATCTTAACGCCCCGGGTCGCCGCGCCGTTTACGTCAAGCTGCGGAGCAAGCTCGAATTGTCCCGGCCGGAGGATGGTGTGGTCGTTCAGGCCGCCATGCCGCGCTTGTTGGACCTGTTCCAGACGTATCTCAGGGAAGTCCGACCCGAGGAATTGCGTGGTTCCGCCGGCACCCAGCGACTGCGGGAAGAATTGGTCGCCCGCGCGAATATCGCGGTGGCCCAGGCCGGGCGCAATGATGCCCAGCAGATCCGCGTCAATGACGTGCTCTTCCTGGAGATTCTGGTCCAATGAGCGGCACGGGCGAAGAAGAAGACCTCGCCGCGGCCTGGGGGGCCGCGCTCGAGGAGGAAGGCTCACCTGAGTCAGAAGCTGCGCCGGCGGTGGCGGCGGATGCCGCGCGTGTCCTCAATCAGGCTGAAATTGACAGTCTTTTGGGTTTTGGCGTCGGCCCCGCGCGGGAGGCTGAGGAAAGCGGCATCCAGCGGATCATCTCCTCTGGCCTCATTTCCTATGAACGCCTGCCGATGCTGGAGATCGTGTTTGACCGGCTGGTCAGGCTGATGTCCACCACGCTCCGCAATTTTACCTCGGACAACGTGGATGTCTCGATTGACGGCATTGTTTCGCTTCGTTTTGGGGATTACCTGAATTCGGTGCCGCTACCGGCCATGCTGGGCGTCACGCGGGCCGATGAATGGGACAATTACGGCCTGGCGGTGGTGGATTCCGCGCTGATCTATTCAGTGGTGGATGTGCTGCTGGGCGGGCGGCGCGGCACGGCCGCGATGCGCATTGAAGGCCGGCCCTATACCACCATCGAACGCACCCTGGTTGAACGGCTTGTTGGCGTGGTGCTGGATGATTTGACCGCCGCTTTTGAACCACTCTGCCCCGTGCATTTCCGCTTCGAACGGCTTGAGGTCAATCCGCGCTTTGCCGTGATCAGCCGGCCATCCAATGCCTGCGTCCTGGTGCGGCTCCGTGTTGATATGGAAGATCGCGGCGGGAAGCTCGAAATCCTGCTGCCCTATGCCACTTTGGAGCCTGTGCGCGAATTGCTGCTGCAGCAATTCATGGGCGAGAAATTTGGCCGCGACAGCATCTGGGAAACCCACCTCGCCGAGGAACTGCGCCATACGGATATCGGCCTGGATGTGGTGCTGGATGAGCAGATGATGCCGCTTTCCACAGTGCTCAACCTGAAAGTTGGCGATCGGATCACCTTGGGCGTGGCGCCCGGGGCGCCGGTCCGGCTGCGCTGCGGGGAAGTGCCTCTTTTTGAAGGGGAAATGGGTCGCAAGGGCCAACGCCTCGCGGTCAAGATTGATCGCGAGATTGATCGGCGGAAGGGGGTGTCGTCTTGATGTCCTTTTCCTGGCTTGAATGGACCCTGCAGCTGCTGGTCCTTGTGCTTCTGGGGTTGGCCATTCCCTTCGCTATTCGCCTGGAACGAGCCCTGCGTGAAGTCCGCAAGGACCGCGCTGCCCTTGAGGCCAGCGCGAAGGGCATGTCTGAGGTAGCTGCGGCAGCGGAATCAGCCATGGTGCGCATGCGCGCAACCGCCGAGCTTGCCGCGCGCCAGGTGCAGGAACGCGTGAGCGCAGCAGAGCCGCTGCGCGATGATCTGCGCTTCCTGATCGAGCGCGCCGAGACCCTTGCCGATAGGCTGGAGACCCTTGTGCGGGCTGGGCGTCCCATGACGTCTTACGAAGCACCAGCCCGTGCTCCGGCCAGGCCGCCACCCGCCCCGCCGGCCGACCATGGCCAGCCCCTGCGTAGCCAAGCGGAACGCGACTTGCTGCGCGCCCTTTCTGTTGGATTAGGAAGGGTGGCCCGCTGATGTTCAAACCACGTCTTTTACCCTTGGCGATTTTCGCGATGGGTAGCTTATTCCTTGTAAAGTCTGAGAATCTGGTCCGGCCTTTGCTCCGTGGGCAGCCTGTCTCCGCACCTTCGGTTGCGCCGTTAAGGGCGGCAGAAATTGCCCCCCCCTTGGCGGTTGCGCCCCAACCGCAGCGGCCAGCTGGGGGTTTCCAGCGGCTTGGCGAGCGGCCTGAGGGGGCGCTTGCCGATGCACCGAGCCCGATCTCTCAGGCGGAGCGCGCGCTACTGGAACAGCTTCGTGCCCGGCGGACGGAGCTGGAAGCGCGCGAGCAGGCCATTGTCTCGCGCGAATTGGTCCTGGCCGCGGCTGAGCGCCGCCTGGGCCAAAGGATTGAGGAGATCGCGCAGCTCCAGCAGCGCCTTGAGGCTATCGAGCGCACCCGCAATGAGCGTGAGGAGGCCGGCTGGCGCGGCTTGGTACGTACCTACGAAAGCATGCGCCCGCGCGAAGCGGCCGCGATTTTCGAGGATTTGGAATTGCCCGTTGTGATCCAGATTTTGGACCGCATGGGTGAACGGAAAATGGCACCGGTGATCGGTGCGATGCGGCCTGAAAAAGCCCGGGTTCTCACCGCCGAATTGGCGAGGCACCGGGCCAATCGGCCGGGAAGCGAATAGGCCGAATGATCCGGTCGGCAAACGGTGGAGAACCATGGATAAGAACATCAATGTCCTGATTGTGGACGATTATCGGACGATGCTGCGCATCATCCGCAACCTTCTGAAGCAGCTTGAATTCAACAATGTTGATGAAGCTGTGGATGGGCAGGAAGCCTTGGCCAAGCTGCGCGCGGGCAATTTTGGGCTCGTGATCAGCGATTGGAACATGGCGCCCATGACCGGGCTTGACCTGCTTAAGGAAGTGCGGGCTGATCAGCGTCTGAAAAACATGCCCTTCATCATGATCACCGCCGAAAGCAAGACCGAAAACGTTGTGGCCGCCAAGCAGGCGGGCGTTTCCAATTACATCGTGAAGCCCTTCAACGCAGAAACGCTGCGGGAAAAAATCGAAAAGGTGCTGGTCCATGCCTGATGGAACCCCCCAAGGGCCGGAAGGTGACCGGATCGAGGCGACGGTGCGCGCCGTGCTCACCTCCATGGCCGGCGATCTGACGGCGAAGGAATCCGCCCTTTTGGCTGAGCTGGAAGGGCTTGGGCGCACCATCGCCCGCGCCAAGGCCGAAATCGCCGCCCTGAAGGTGGAAGATATCCGCGACGCGCATATCCCCTCCGCCACTGATGAGCTTGACGCGATTGTGGACCACACCGCCCATGCCACGAACGAAATCCTGGATTGCTGCGAAACGCTTGAGCAGATGCAGGCCGAACTTTCGGGCGAAGCGGCGGATAAGTTGCAAGGCGCGGTCACTCGGATATACGAAGCCTGTTCCTTTCAGGACATCACAGGCCAGCGAATCGGGAAAGTTGTGACAGCACTCAAGGCGATTGAAGGCAGGATTTCGGCGGTAGTGTCCGCCGCCAGCGGCATGCCGGGACCGGCAGTGGCCGCGGTCGCGCCGGCCGCCGCGCCCGTTGGCGACAAGCGGACCGAGGGCGAAAAACTGGCCAATGGTCCGCAGCTTCCGGGTTCCGGTGTCTCGCAAAGCGAGATTGACCGGCTTTTGGCGAGCTTCGATTGATGCGTCTTGTGGGTGCCTTGCTGCTCATCTGGTTCGCCTTGGGCGTCCCGGCCATGGCGCAACAGGCCCCCACCGTTGGTTTTCGTATTGGCAGCCACCCAACCTATGGGCGGGTGGTGATGGATTGGCCCGAACCGGTGACCTATCGTGCGGAGGAATCGGGCAATCGCCTGATCCTCCGTTTCGACACGCCTGCGCGATTCGATCTCACCGGCGCCTTGCGGCTGCCGAGGAACATTGAAAGCCTTTCGGCGATTGATGGGGGTATCATGCTGCAAGCCCCGCCGGGGACGCAGTTCCGCCATTTCCGCCTTGGGAACCGCTTGGTGATTGACGTGCTTGATGGGGCCGAAAGCGGAACGGCCACGCCGGCCGCCGGGGCTGGTGCAGCGGCAGAAGCACCTGCAACTGCGCCCCGGGCCACCACTGCACCAGCCTCGCCGCCAGCCACTCCGGCGCCGACGACGCAAACTGTCGCCCCGCCAGCGCCTGCGCCAGCTACTGCCCCGCGACCGGCTACCGGCCCGCCTGCCGCTTCGGCGGCAAGGCCGCCCCTCGCCGCGCCGCCCGGAGAGCCCGCGCGCCCGACAAACCAAACAGCCCCCGCATCCGCCACGGCGCCTCCCGCGGCGGATGTTTCGCGTACCGGCGCCGGGCCAAATGCGAGTGCCGCACCTCAGGCTGTGCCGGCGCCGAGCCCGGCAGCACCTGCCGCGCCGCCGGCTGCCGCACCGGCCCCGGCGCCTGTGCAGGCAGAAGCTGCGCCATCGGTACGCCCGCTGGTGGTGGTGCCGCCGCGCCGGACCGTGCCGGTTGGCTTGTTGGCAGAAGGCCGCGCCATTTCGCTTGATCTTGGGCCGGAAACATCCGCCGCTGTCTTCCGCCACGGCGATTGGGTGATCGCGGTCCTGGACCGACCCGAGGCGCTGGACCTATCGCAGCTTCAAGGGAGCGCCATCTTCCGCAGCATGGAAGCGCGCCAGACTGGCGACGCGACCATCCTGCAAATGCGCCTTGCCCAGCCAGGTACGCTTCGTCCTCGGCGTGAGGGCAATGCCTGGGTGATGGAAGCCTTTCGAGATGCAGTGGATGCCAATCGCGCACTGACCCCCATTACGCCGGAATTGGAACAGGGGCCGCCGACGCGACTGGTACTGCGCACGGCGCGGCCCGGGCGCAGCGTGACAGTGATTGATCCCGAAACAGGTAGCCCATTGCTGGTAGGCACCTTGCGGGAAGCCGGCCAGGCTGTTGCCATTGGCCGCCGCCAGTCGGAGTTCCAGCTGTTGCCCGCCATGCTTGGCGTGGCCGTATTGCCCCGGGGCGACAATATCCAACTCCGCGCCTTGAATGATCGCTTCATCCTACAGGCATCGGGTTCGGATTCCCTTAGGCTTGGTGCGGATACGGGCAGGGAACCCTTGGCCGAGGCCGCGACGCTCAGCCGCATCATGGACCTGCCCGCAGCAAATGCCGCAACGCTCATGGAGCGCCTGCGCACCGCTTCGGCCAATATCGCCGCAGCCGGGCCGCTTGGTCGGTCAGAGGCACGGCGGCACGCAGCAGAAACATTGCTCGCGCTTGGCATGCCGCAGGAAGCCCAGGCCATGGCGAGCCTCGCCTTGCAGGAAGACCCGCGCGCGGGTGCGGATGCACGGCTTGTGATGGTGCAAGCCGCCGCGGCGCTGGTCGCCGGGCGTGAGGCCGAGGCGCGGCAGCTTGAAAACCCTCAAATGCCCTCGACCGATGAAACCACCCTTTGGCGAGGTTTTTTGGCGGCCGCGCGGGGTGATCACGCCGTGGCCGGCCCCGCCATCGCCGCCAGCCTGCCGCTATTGATGTCCTACCCCCGGCCTCTGGCACAGCGGTTGATCCCGATCGCCATGGAAAGCCTTGCCGCCGCCGGCGAGTTGACAGCGGCGAACCGTCTGGCGGAAGCCGAACCCGACAATCCCAGCCTGCATCTTGCCCGCGGCATGATGGCGGAGGCCGATGGCCGGATTGAGGATGCGCTGGCAGCCTATCGTCAAGCCATGCAAGGAAGGGACAGGTTGCGTCGGGCACGCGCCATTCGTCGCAGCGTGGAATTGCGCCTGGCCGTGGGGCAGCTTGATGCTGCTGGCGCCATTGCTGAATTGGAAGCCGCGCTTTTTGCCTGGCGCGGCGATTCGGATGAAATGAACGCTCGGATTCGCCTAGCTGAATTGCAGCGTGAAGCTGGTGATGGCCGCGCCGCATTTGAGTTATTGCAGGAAACCCAGCGCTTCTTCCCGGAACGCGACAATGACCTGCGCCCGCATTTGCGCGCTGCCTTCGCCGCAGCGCTGCAAAGCGCGCCCCCCTTGAACGCCGCCAGCTTCTACGATGCGCATCCGGAATTCCTACCCGAGGATGAGGCGGGAACTCGCTCCGTCGTCGCCTTGGCGGACCGGTTGGTCGCCCTGGATCTGGTGGACCGTGCCTCGGCTGTGTTGCGCGACGCCTTGGGGCGGCTGACCGACCCGACATTGCGTCAGCAGGTCAGCACCAAACTCGCCGCCATCCGCCTTGCCGAGGGTGATGCGCCCGGCGCCTTGGCGGCGCTTGATGCCGCGACCGATGGCGATGGCCAGGAAGTTGAGCGCGCCATCCTGCGCGGGCGGGCTATGGCGCGCGCCGGCAATCGCCGCGTTGCCGAAGGGCTGCTTTCCGAATTGGGCGATGATGGCGCTGAGGCCTTGGCGGAAATCCGCGCGGCTGCGCAGGATTGGCAGGGTGCTGCCGCAGCCATGATGCAGCACATTGGGGCCAAGGTACCGCCGGCGCCCGCGCCCCTGGACCCCAACATGCGGCGCGATCTGGCGCGGGCCGCTGCCTATGCCGCCATGGCCAATGATACGGCCACCCTCGCGCTGCTCCGCGACACATATGGTGCGCGCATGCAGCGCGGCGCTTTCGTGGAAGCTTTCACCTTGCTGACAGGCGAATCGCTCCGCGGTGTGCAGGATCTGCCGCGACTGCAGAGCGAAATCAGCCAATTGCGCCTATTGCCGCAGAGACTGGGCGGGCAGAACCCACCCGCACCGGCAGCGACGCCCGCCGCTGCACCACCAAGGCGATAAAGATTTTTGCCCTTACTCAGACTGGCAGGAAAATTCTTGGGCCTGACGCATAATTTTCCCTTGCGTCACCGCCCCGCTTGCCCCATATGCCGCAATTGTTGACCCCCGATCAGAATCCCCTGATCACCCTGGTCATCTGCTGGCTGGAAGGAGCCCTGCTATGGAAGCTCTCGTCCAACCGGGGATGGTCTCGGATTTGCCGAGCGACACCCGGAATACCGACGAAGACGTCTCGGCCCATGCCGAGAAGGATTATTTCGTTCAGCGTAACGGTGTGCGCTACGCCGGGACGCATCTGATCGTGGATTTGTGGGGGGCGACCAATCTGGACGACCCGAACCACATTGATGCGGTACTGCGTGAAGGGGCGCTCGCCACCGGGGCGACGATCCTGCATGGGCATTTCCATCATTTCTCGCCCAATGGCGGGGTTTCCGGCGTGCTGGTGCTGGCGGAAAGCCATGTGTCCATCCACACCTGGCCGGAACGCGATTACGCCGCGCTTGATATCTTCGTCTGCGGCGATTGCGATCCCTATAAGGCGATCCCGGCACTCAAGCGCGGCTTCCTGCCGGAACGCGTGCAATTGGCTGAACATAAGCGCGGCCTGATCGGCTGATTGCCACTCATTGTCGTTTGGATGGGGCCGGGTGGCAGCACCCGGCCTTTCTCATGAAAGGGTGCCGCCATGGCGACCGATAGCTGGATCAATGAAACCCTCTATGCCGCCTGGGGGCAGCGTTTTCGCGTGAAGCGCGAATTGGCCCGCGTGCAATCGGATTTTCAGGATATTGTCGTCTTTGAAAGCGAAACCCATGGCCGGGTGATGCTGCTGGATGGCGTGGTGCAGATCACCGAAGGCGATGAATTCGTCTATCAGGAAATGATCACCCATGTGCCCATCCTGGCCCATGGCGCGGCCAAGCGCGTGCTGATCATCGGTGCTGGCGATGGTGGCGTGCTCAAGCGCGTGTTGCAGCATCGCGGCGTGGGAAAAGCCGTGATGGTGGAAATTGATGGCGAGGTCGTGCGGCTTTCGAAGGAATTCCTGCCCTCGATCGGCGGCAATGCCTGGGGCGACCCGCGCGCCGAGGTGATTATCGGCGATGGCATTGATTATGTGCGCGTGGCGCCCGCGGAAAGCTTTGATGTGATCATCGTGGACAGCACGGACCCGATCGGCGTGGGTGAGGTGCTGTTTACCGATGAATTCTACGCCAATGCGGCACGCATCCTCTCCCCGCGTGGTCTGATCGTCAATCAATGCGGCGTGCCCTTCATGCAGGCTGAGGAATTGCACGAAACATCCCGACGGCGCGCGAAATCCTTCCCTGATAATTGGGCCTATGTGGCGGCGGTGCCGACCTATGTTGGCGGCTTCATGACGCTGGGTTGGGCGGCGAAGGATGCGTCCTGCCGTGCCGTCGCGACCGATGAAATCCGCCGCCGTGCGGAGGCTTCGGGGGTTCTTGGCACCACGCGCTATTGGACGCCGGAAATCCACACCGGTGCGTTCAACCTGCCGCCCTATATCGCGGAAAACCTGCCGGGCGCCTGAAACGGCGCGTTACTGATCAGGAATATCGCACGCTTGCGCCCGCCAAAGGCGGGCGAGAGCCCGAAAGCGCGACGCCGTTGATACGGCGTCTGAGGGCGGATCGGCAAGGATCCGCATCCACAAAAGAAAGCGCTTCAGCTCAGGTTGAAGCCCTGCACGAGGCTGCCCGACACCAACCGCCAGCCATCCACCAGCACGAAAAAGATCAGCTTGAAGGGCAGCGCCACGACCGATGGCGGCAGCATCATCATGCCGAGCGACATCAGGATGCTGGCGATCACCATATCAATCACCAGGAAGGGCAGGAACAGCAGGAAGCCGATTTCAAAGGCGCGCTTCAATTCGCCCACAATGAAGGCCGGCACCAGGGCGCGCCAGGGTGTTTGTGCCGGGTCCGCCACGGCCTGAATGCCACCGAGATCCATGAAAAGGATCAGATCATCTTCGCGGATATTGGCCACCATGAACATGCGAAAGGGCTGCGCCGCCGCCGCCAACCCATCCAATTCAGACATCCGCCCTTCGGTCATCGGCACAATGCCCTGCGCCCAGGAAGCCTCAAATACCGGCTGCATCACAAAGAAAGTCAGGAACAACGCGAGCCCGATCAGCACCGGATTGGGCGGAATCCCTGGCGCGCCAATGGCACTACGGAGCAAGGAAAGCACAATCACAATGCGCGCAAAGGCAGTCGCCATCACCAGCAGGGAGGGAGCGAGTGACAGCAACCCGATCAGCGCGGTCAATTGCACCAGCCGCGCCGTGGCGCCGGGCTGGCCGGTCTGGCCAAGGTCAACCGAAACACTCTGCGCCAGCGCAACACCTGCGGGCAGCGCCAGCACCGCCAACGCCACAAGGACCCAGAAACCGGTTTTACGCATCATGATTTGGGCGATTCCTCATTTTTGGGCGGCAGCCAGCCAAGGCAGAGATCCTGCGGCCCCCCGGTCAATAGCAGTACTTCCCGCCCATCACAGCGGAGGATGATCACGCGCCGGCGCGCATCCAGTACCAGCACTTCCTGCGATTTCAGTCGCTGCCCGCCGGTTTGCGGCGCCAAGCCCGTCGCCCGCAGCAGGCGCGCCAGCAGCAGGATGAGCCCAAGGACGAAAAGCAGCGCAATGCCCGCGGTGAGCCAATTGCCGATGCTGAGGGTCATGTTTGCCTCCCTTGGCTGTCGGGTTTGGGCAGGGCCGCTTGCAGCCTCTCCACTTGGCCGAGCAAAGCCTCCAGCCCGCGGCGGAGCGTCGGCGCCATGGCCGGCGGCGCTTCCTGCGCAGTGGTGCAAAGGCGGCTGATTTCGCCATCAAGCCCGGCAAGATCAAGCGCATAACCCTCGGCAAGACTTGCCTCTGCCTGGGTCAGGCTTTCCCCCATAGCCTTGATGGCGGCCAGCACCGCCAGGCCATGCTGGCTGGCGGCGGCGCCTGGAATATCCTCGGAATGCGTGCTCACAGTGCCATCCAACAGATTCTGTGCAAAAAAACCATTAGAAATTGTTGTAACGCGTCGCGTTTTAACGCATTTTGGTACGTATCGTGCAAGGATGGGAATATGGACCCGACCAAAACCGGACCGATTGCCCTTTCCGAACAGCGGCTGCGCTGGACGGAAGCGCGTCAGCGTGTGCTCGCGCAGAATATCGCCAATGCGGATACGCCGAATTACCGGCCCTCCGATATGCGGCCTTTTGCCAAGGTGCTTTCGGGCAAGCTCACGGAAAAGCAGATGGTGGCGACCAATGCCAATCATTTGCAGGGCACGCGGCAGCAGGATGGTCGGACCCTGAAGGAACGTATTTCAGCCAATCGTGACCCGAGCGGCAATGCTGTCTCCCTTGAACGTGAAGCGTTGCGCGTTGCGGATACCGATTCGGCCCATGCCACCGCGCTTTCGGTGCGGCGGCGCTATATCAGCATGTTCATGACCGCCCTTGGGCGGAATCAAGGGTAAGAGGGGCGCTGAGCCATGGAACTTGATCGCGCAATACGAATCGCGGCTGCCGGGATGGATACGCAGAGCGCTCGGCTGCGCGTGGTTGCGGAAAACCTCGCCAATCGCGACACAACCTCGGAAGTCGCCGGCGGTGATCCCTATCGGCGCAAGACCGTGACCTTCGCCAATCGCTTTGACCGTGCCTTGGGCGCGAATACCGTCCGCGTGTCGCGGGTTGGCACCGCGAAAGGGGAGTTCCCTTCCCGGCACGACCCGACCCATCCTGCTGCCAATGCCCAGGGTTATGTGAAGACCCCGAATGTGAATTCCACCATTGAAGTGATGGATATGCGCGAAGCCCAGCGCAGCTACACCGCCAATTTGTCAGTGCTGGAAGTCAGCCGTGGCATGTTGACCCGCACCATTGAGGCGATGCGCTAATGCCCCTGCCTTTGACCCCTGGCGGTGCTGCCGCTGCCTATCGTGCCAATATGGCGGCACCCTCCGCCACCCCCGCCGCTGTCGGCGGTGGGGAGACGGCGAGCTTCGGTGAAGCCTTGTCCCGCGCTGTGCAGAACGCAGTCGCCACCAGCCGAGAAGCCGAAACCGCTTCCGCGCGCGGCCTGATGGGTGAGGGTAGCGTGACGGATTTGGTGGTTGCCGTAGGGCGCGCCGAACTCACCTTGCAAACGGCGGTCGCGGTGCGCGACCGTGTGGTGGCGGCCTATCAGGAAGTGATGCGCATGCCGATCTGACGCCCGATTGGCGTCACGCATGTGCTGCGAAAGGCAGGGCGATGGGCGGCATCGCTGAGGCAAGCCGGGAAGCGCTCTGGATCAGTCTGCAGATTGGTGGACCGTTGCTTGTGCTGATGCTGGTGGTCGGGCTGGTGGTCGCCGTCTTTCAGGCGCTGACCCAGGTGAATGAAGCCAGCCTTTCCTTCCTGCCGAAAATGGCAGCCCTGGCGGTTGCCTTGATCCTGCTTACCCCCTTCTTTACCGGGGTGTTGCGTGGTTATGCGCAAACCCTGTTTGAGATGATCATCCAGGTGGGGTCGAGGCCATAATATGACCGAGGCAGAATGGCTTGCCGCGCTGCCTGACATGGTGTTTCGCGCCATCCTGCTGCTGGCACGCATCGGGGCGGTGGTCATGATCATGCCGGGGCTGGGCGAGCAGGAAGTTCCCACCAATTATCGCCTGGGGCTCGGCTTTGCGCTGGTGATGGTACTCTACCCCGTGCTGTCGCCCGCCTTGCCGGCGGCCCCCGATGCGGTGGGCGAAATGCTGCGCCTGATCGTCACGGAAATAGTGATCGGTGTTTGGTATGGTGCGCTGGCGCGGTTGGTCACGCTCGCCATGACCATGGCGGGACAGCTTTTCGCGCTATTGCTCGCTCTGTCGCAATTGCTGGTGCCGGACCCGGCGGTAGGCGGTCAGAATGCGATCACGGGCCGATTTTTTGCCCTGATATCTGTGGTCCTGCTGCTCAGCAGCGGGCTCTACGCCCTGCCACTACGCGCGCTGGCGGAAAGCTATGCGGTGCTGCCGGTGGGCGAGGGTTTCCTGGCCGAACATGGCGCAGAAGCGATGGCGGCGGCGGTTGGGCAAAGCTTCTTCCTTGCCTTGCAACTCATGGCGCCCTTCCTGCTGCTATCGGTTGTGCTGAATGTCGCTTTTGGCCTGCTCGCGCGCATTGCCCCACAGGTGCAGATCTACTTCCTGGTCGTCCCCGGGCAGATCGTGCTTGGCCTTTTGCTGCTGGCCCTGTTATTGCCGGCCATGCTTGGTCTTTATGCCAGTGTCGCGCGGGAGACTTTCCTCGCCCTGCCAGGGGTGCGTTGAGCCATGTCGGGTAGCAGCGGCGGCGGTGATGATGGCGGCCAGGACAAGACAGAAGACGCCACGCCACGGCGAATCGAAAAAGCGCGGGAGGAAGGGCAGATCGCCATGTCCCGCGAGGTGGTTGGTTTCCTCGCCCTTGGCTTTGCCTTGATCGGCATGTCCCTGGGCCTGCCCCCACTTGGCTATGAATTGATGCGCGGCATGCGCGGTGTGCTGGAAAATGGGCATCAGTTGCAGATTGGCTTGGTGGCAACCGAAATGATGCGACTTGGCATGCTTGCCGTCCTGCCGGTCATGGCCATGGGCATCCTTGGTGCCATTGCGGGTACCATGCTGCAAAGCCGCGGGCTGATTTCAGCGACCGGGCTGAAGCCGCAATTTTCCAAGCTTAACCCTGCCTCCGGCATCAAGCGTCTTATTGGTGTCGAAGGTGGCATCGAATTCCTGCGCACATTGATCAAGCTTGGCGTTGTATGCGCGGCACTCTGGTGGGCGCTTGGCGACCCGCTTGAACTGCGCTCGGCATTGTCGCTGGGGCCGGCTGATCTGCTGCGCCTGATGGTGCGCACTGCGATGGATCTTTTCATCGCGGCAATGATCGCCTTTGCGGGCATCGCCGTGCTGGATTATCTGGTGGTTCGCTTTCGCCATCTGCATAGGCTGCGCATGACGCGACAGGAAGTGCGCGAAGAAGTGAAGGAAAGCGAAGGCGATCCTTTGATCAAGGGTCGCATGAAAAACCTGCGTCTGGCGCGGGCGCGTCGGCGCATGATGGCGGCCGTACCCAAGGCCGCGGTTGTGATCACCAACCCGACGCACTATGCCGTAGCGCTTGCCTATGATGAAAATTCCCAGGCAGCGCCAAAGGTGGTGGCGAAGGGAGCGGAAGCGGTGGCGGCACGCATCCGCGCGCTCGCCGAGGAATCCAATGTGCCGCTGGTGTCCAATCCACCCTTGGCGCGGGCATTGTTCAAACTGGAATTGGATACCGAAATCCCGGCCGAACATTATCAGGCAGTCGCGGAAATCATCGCCTATGTCTGGCGCTTGCGAGGCCGCGCCGGAGCCGCTGCGTGAGCGGGCGGATTGAGGCGGCGGCGGATTCCTTCCGTCGGCTTTTTGAATCGGAGGAAGAAGCCGGGCTTGCCGTGCTGGATGCGGAAGGGCGCATCAGGGCCGCGAGTGCGGTGCTGGAACGCCTTTGCGCCGATGGCCCGGCACCGGGGCCCGGGCGCGATCCGGCGCTGCTGTTTGCGGCGGCAAGCCAGGATGCGGTGCGCCAGATTATTTCTGTCGCCTTGGCCGGTCCACCCGCACCGCCCGCCATTGAAGCGAAGCTCGCGGCGCCGGAACAGGCCCCTGACGCGGCAGTTGAGGTGCATTGTCGCCCCTTGCGCGGTGAACAAGGTGCCCTGCTTCGTGTGTTGGACATCACCGCACGCCGCCGCCGTCAGGCGCAATTGGAAGAAGCGGCGCGGCTGGAAGCGGTTGGGCGGCTTGCCGGCGGTGTCGCGCATGATTTCAACAATCTGCTCGCTGCCGTGGGTGCCGCAGCGGAAACCGCGCTGGCACGCGGGCAGGACACTGCGACCGCCGAGGATTTACGCCAAATCCTTGATAGTGCCGGGCGCGGCGCGCGGCTGGTGCGCCAGCTTCTGGCCTTTGCCAGCCGGCAGGCGGTTCAGCCGCGTGTGGTGGCGCTGGATCGCGCTGTGGATGGCATGGCACCGCTGCTGGCGCGGCTTTTGGGTCGGCGCATTCCGATCACGCTTGATCTGGAACGGCCTGGCCCCTGCGCGCGCGTGGACCCAAGCCATATTGACCAGGCGCTGATGAACCTGGCGGTCAATGCGCGCGATGCCATGCCGCAGGGTGGCAAGCTGCATATCTCGGTCAAAAGCCGTGACCTGCAAGCGCCCGAACCGGCGCAGGGTGGCACCATCGCGCCTGGCCCCTGGGCGGTGCTGGAAGTGGCCGATGAAGGGGCGGGGATGGAGCCCGAGCTGATCTCCCGCATCTTTGAGCCCTTCTACACCACCAAGCGCGATGGCGGCGGCACAGGGCTTGGGCTTTCGACCGTGCTTGGCATTCTCAGGCAATCTGGCGGGCATGTATCGGTGCGCTCCCGCCCTGGGGAAGGCAGCCGTTTTCGGTTATGGTTTCCGCGCGTTGCGGCGGAGCCGGATAAGGCGGTCGCGCATACGCCAGGCATTCATGCCGTCGGCGCTGGTCGGCGCCTGCTGCTGGTGGAAGATGAGGCGCCGCTGCATCGGCTGCTGACCCGCGCGCTGACAACCGCAGGTTATGAGGTAACGGCGGTGGAAGATGGCGAAGCGGCACTTGGTGCCATCGCCGCTGGCCTTAAGCCTGATCTGGTGATTTCGGATGTTGCCATGCCGGGTAGTATTGATGGCCTGACGCTTGCCCGCCGCCTGCGGGAGACCGAGCCCGATCTGCCTGTTGTGCTGATGTCAGGCTATGCGGAGGGTACCCTGAGCGGCGAGGTCGTGTCCGAGAATTTCCTGTTCCTGCAGAAGCCCTTCCGCATTTCTGACATGCTGACGCAGATTGCCGGTGCGCTTACGCGCCGCTGATTTTCCCGTGCAGACAATCATACCAAGCCTTGCGCAATGGCCTCAATATCCGTGGCCGCCATTGAGGAGGGGTCGCGCGTGAGCAGCGGTTTTTGGTGGCGTATCGCTTCGCGGACCCTGCCATCGCGCCGGATGATACCCGCCAGGGGAACTTCGCGTTTCAGGAAGGTGGCCGCTGCCCGGCGCAGGGCTTCATAGGTACGATGCCCGCTCGCGCGGTCATCGGCCATGTTCACAATAATCCGTGATGTGCTTTTGGGATTATCCATGCCGTGCAGCTTCAATACCGCATAGGCATCGGTCATGCTGGTCGGTTCTTCCGTTGCCACCACCAGCAGCAGATCCGCCGCCGCCGAAATGCGCCGCTGCGGCGCATCAAGCCCGGCGCCCAAATCAACCACAACATCCTGCCACTGCCGCCTCGCACTTTCCAGCGCCTGAAGGAAAGCATCGAGCGCAGCCGGGCTAAGCGAGGCAAGCGCGCCCGACCCGGAACGCCCGGCCAGCACTTCAAAACCGGCATCAACGATCGGGATGGCAGCTTCAGGCACGGTCATTTTACCCGACAGCACGGCCGCGAGGTCGCGTTTCGGCTGAATGCCAAGCTGCACATCGATATTCGCCAAGCCCAGATCAGCATCAGCCAAAAGCACGCGCCGCCCATGGCGCGCCAATGCCTGGGCGAGGCTGATGGAAAACCAAGTCTTTCCAACCCCACCCTTGCCGGAGGCAACCACGATCATGCGCCCATTCTGGGACGCGCGACTATCTTGCGTCATCAAAGGGATTCCTTCCCGGGCCCGGAGCCTCTATTCTCTACAGCGGAAAGAAGGCGCGATGCCAGCCCCTCTGGCGTCAAGGTTTCAAGCCCATCCGCGACTTCCGATCCGATGCCTGCTTCCGTTAATGCCAATGGGCCTGCCTTGGCCGCCATCAATACTCCTCCCAACCGCCGCGCAGCATCCAATCTTGTTGGCAACAAATGCTGCGCACCCAAAGCCGCGAAGGCGCGCGCCACATCCGCCGCCTCAGCTGGATCGAGCCCTGCCGGCAACACCAGTATTATATCCGATACGGAATGACTTACCAAATGGCGCAATTGCTGTGCCTGTTCCTTGTTGAAGGGATCGCACCCTGCGGTATCAATCAAAACGGGTTGGCCGGGGCTGCGATGTGTCAGCGCCTTGGCGAGCATGGCCGGTGTTGGTGCCACGGCCAGCGTAACGCCCAAAACGCGGGTGAAGGCTGCCAATTGCTCCACCGCGCCAGCGCGCTGGCCGTCTGTTGTAATGACAAGAGGCGCCATGCCGCCCAGTACAAGGCGTGCCGTGAGTTTGGCTGTCGTCAGGGTTTTCCCGGCCCCGGGTGGGCCGGCAAGCAGCAGCGGACGTTCCAGGCCCTTGGGTAGCGCGGCGAAGATCAGGTTTTCAGCCAGGCTTTGCGGCAGGGGGCCCCTGCACAGGGCATGGGACAGGCTTGCCGGGATATTGTGAAAATCAAGCGGGCCCGGCTGGGTAAAGGGTGCGGGATTATTGAGCGGTTGGATCAGCAGCGGTTCATCTGGTTCAAGCGCTGCGGTAACCTCTACGCCATGGCGCGTGCGGCGTTGTTCCAGGATGATCGCGTCATCGCCAAGTTCCGCGCGAATCTGGGCCATGGCTTCCGCCATGGTGCTGGCGTGAAACAGCTTTAGCCGCATGGCCTAGTGGTCCGATCGCTGCTGTCGATTCCCGACAGCAGCGTGAATCGGCCCACCAAATATAGTGCTAGTGGTGCGAGGGGGCAGTTTTGGATTGGGAGCGGCTAGCATGAATCGCACCACTAGCCGCCCCTTCGCGCGATAGCCAGAGCTGGCGGGAATTGCAGCACCTAGAGCGATCCTACGGTTCGGATGCGTGCGCGCGGATGGATTTCAGTATGCGCCAGCACCGGTGTCGAGGGGCGGAAGCGTTCCACAATGGCGCGCACATGGGCGCGTATGGCGCCCGAACAGACCAGCACGGGCTGCTCGCCCATCGCATTCGCCTTGTCGAAGACATCGCGCAGCTTTTGCATGAAGTCCGACAGCTTGGAAGGCGCCATGGCAAGCTGCCGATCATCCGCCGGGCCAATCAGCGCTTCGGTAAAGGCCACTTCCCAATCCGCGGAAAGCGTAATCATGGGCACATAGCCCTCAGGCCCGCGTGCCGCATCCGAAAGCTGGCGCGCCAGGCGCTGGCGCACAATCGCCAGAATGCCGGGGATGGTGCGCGCGCCGGCGGCATTGGCTTCCTGAATGCCTTCCAGGATCGTGGGCAGATCGCGAATGGAAACACGTTCCGCGAGCAGGCTTTGCAGAATGCGCTGAATGCCGCCAACGCCGATTGGCTGCGGCACCAGATCGGACACAAGCTTCTTCTGCTCCGCCGGCAATTCATCAAGCAGTTTTTGTGTCTCGGCGAAGGAAAGCAGCTCCGCCATGTATTCGCGCACGATTTCGGTGATGTGTGTCGCAACCACCCCGGCGCAATCCACCACCGTGCAACCGCGCGCCAGCGCTTCCTCACGGCGCGCTTCGTCAATCCAAAGTGCGGGCAAGCCAAAGGTCGGTTCCGTGCAGCGTTCGCCGGGCATATCCGGAATGCCGCCCGATGGATCAATCGCGAGCAGCAAGGGGTGGCGCAATTGGCCGCGCCCAGCCTCAATTTCCTTCACCTTGATGGTGTAGGTATCGGATGGCAGGGCGAGATTATCCTGAATGCGCACGGAAGGCAGGACAAAGCCCATTTCCTGCGCGATGGTGCGGCGCAGCCCCTTGATCTGGTCCGTCAGCCGCGGCGCATCGCCAGCGGCAAGCGAAAGCAGCCCATAGCCCAATTCAAGCCGCAGCAAATCCATCTTGAGGGATTCGGCAATGGGGAGATCAGCCTCAGGCGTTGGCAAGGGCGGTTTGCTCGCGGCAATGACGCGCTGCTGTTCCCTTTGCGTGAGCCGCCAGGCGCCAAAGCCCGCGGCGCCCGCCAGGGCAATAAAGGGCAGGAAGGGCATGCCCGGCATCAGCGCCATCACGCCCGAAGCGCCGGCAGCAATAGCGAGCGGCTTGGGGCTTGAGGCCAATTGTTCGATCAGGGCCTGATCGGCGGTACCTTCCGTGCTCCCCTTGGTGACAACAATACCGGCGGCAACCGAAACCAGCAGGGCAGGGATTTGCGTGACCAGCCCATCACCCACGGTCAGCATGGAAAAATTGATCACGGCATCGCCAAAGCTCATGCCATGGCGCAGCAAGGCGATGGCAATGCCGCCAATCAGGTTGATGGCGGTGATGATCAGCCCCGCAATGGCATCGCCACGGACGAATTTCGCGGCACCATCCATGGCGCCGTAAAATCCGGTTTCCGCTTCCAATTCCTTGCGGCGAGCGCGCGCCTGGTTCTCATCAATCAGACCTGCAGAAAGATCAGCATCAATCGCCATCTGCTTGCCGGGCATGGCATCCAGGCTGAAGCGCGCGGCAACTTCGGCGATGCGCCCGCTACCCTTGGTGATGACAACGAAATTCACGATCAGCAGGATGAAAAACACAATCAACCCAACCGCGACATCGCCGCCCATCAGGAAGCCCCCAAAGGCGGAAATCACATGGCCGGCAGATTCCGGCCCTTCATGCCCATGGGTCAGGATGATGCGCGTAGTCGCCACATTGAGCGAAAGCCTAAGCAGCGTGGTCAGCAGCAGCAGGGTCGGGAAAGAGGTGAAATCAAGCGGTCGCGTCAGAAACAGCGATGTCATCAGCACAAGCACGGAAAGCGTGATGGAAATCGCAAGACCAAGGTCAAGCAACACCACCGGCAGCGGCACAATAAGCACCACCAACAGCAGCGCCACACCCAGCGCCAGCGCCACGTCATTGCCGGGTTGGGCGCGTCTTAGCCAGGAAGGGAGTAGCGTTTCCGACACGCGCTTCAGTCAACCGTGGCCGAGGCCGGCATCTGCCCAGGAATGGGCGGTACCGAGACACCCGCCGCGCGATATTCATGCAGCTTGTTGCGCAAGGTGCGGATGGAAATACCAAGCATTTCCGCCGCCCGCGTGCGATTGCCCAGGCAATGGGATAGAGTTTCCAGGATCAATTCCCGCTCCACCTCCTCCATCCGGCGCCCAACCAGGGTCGCAGCGTTGCGGGGTGCGGGTGGCGTGGCCGCGGGCGGTGCCGGAGCGATTGGTGGCGGTGACGCTTCCGGCATGGCGGCGGTGATCGGGGCCGCCATCGCCGCAACCGTTGCGGGCGCCATCAATTCAATCGCGTCAGTGCCAATCACGCTGCCTTCAGCCAAAAGCACGGCGCGATGCACGGCATTTTCCAATTCGCGCACATTGCCGGGCCAGGGATGGCGCAGCAGCATACCCTCGGCTTCCGGCGAGAGCATGCGGACTGGCAATCCATTGGCCTGCGCATAGCGTTCCGCGAAATAGCGCGCGAGGGGCAGGATATCGGCGGGCCGCTCTCGTAGCGATGGGATGCGGAGCCGCACCACGGCCAAGCGGAAGTAAAGATCTTCCCGGAAGCGGCCCTTGGCGACTTCGGCCTGCAAATCGCGATGCGTCGCGGCCAGGATGCGCACATCAACGCGTATCGGCGCGCCGCCCCCCAGGCGATCTATCTCACGTTCCTGAATGGCGCGCAGGATCTTGGCCTGCAGGCGCGGGTCCATTTCGCCAATTTCATCCAGCAGCAGCGTGCCGCCATTGGCCTGTTCAAACTTGCCCTTGCGTGAGGCGACGGCGCCGGAGAAGGCGCCCTTCTCATGGCCGAATAATTCGCTTTCCAGCAGCGCTTCCGGCAGCGCGGCGCAATTCAGCGCCACAAAGGGACCATTGGCGCGGCGCGACGCCGCGTGCATATGCCGCGCCAGCACTTCCTTGCCCGTGCCGCTTTCCCCCGTGATCAGCACGGACGCATCAGCGCGTGCGATCTGGGTTGCGCGATCCAGCAACGCCACCATGGCCGGGTCCTTGACCACGGGCTTGTCAGCCTCACCCGCCACGGTTTGCAGCATGGCGGCGATAAGCTCCGCATCCGGCGGCAGCGGCAGGAATTCCTTGGCGCCGGCGCGAATGGCGCGCACGGCAGCATCGGCATCATTGGGCCGGCCACAGGCGATGACGGGGCAGGCGATGCGTTCTTCCGCCAGGCAGGAAATCAACCAGCCAACATCATGGGTGACATCACACAGCACCAGATCAGCGCCATCGGCGCGCAGCTTGGCAAGCCCCGCCGCCGCGCCTTCGGCAACGGTCAGCCTTGCGCCGCGCGCGACCGCAATGCGCGCCGCCTGGCCAAGCTCCGCTTCGAGTGACCCGATGATGAGGACGCGCGCCATATCAGCCGCCGCGATCGGACTTCACGATTTCCGTCATGGTGATGCCCAGGCGATTATCATCCACCATCACCACTTCGCCGCGCGCGACCAGGCGATTATTGACGTAGATATCCACCGCCTCGCCCAGGCGGCGATCCAGTTCCACCACCGCTCCGCGGCCAAGCTTCAGCAATTGGCTGACCTGCATGGTGGCACGGCCCAGCACGGCGCTGATCTGCACCGGAATGTCATAAACGGCATCAAGATCACGCATGGTGCCGGTTTGGCCTTGCGGGCGCTGATCCTGCGCCGGTGGGGCCATGGCTTCGAAACTATCTGATCCGCTCATGTGTCTTTATCCTAAAGCTTGGGGCCTTCCGAAGGCTGGCCGGTTTCAAAAGAAGGGCCAGCGCCAGATCACCCTTTTTGATTGTCGGGTTGCAGGTCAAGGCCGGCAGCGCTGAGTGCCTCGGCCATCGCGGCGCGGCGCTTGGCAAGATCGAATTCGGCACCACCGCCCTGCCAGGTTGCGCGCGCATCGCCCGGTGCAAGTGTCGCATCCGGCACAAGCGTCACGGCAAGATCACCGATCAGGGCACGCACGTCCTCAACCAAGTTGGGTGCGATATGCAAATGCGCTTCCGGCAGGAAGGCCAAGGCAGGGCGCAGCCTTTCGGCGAAATCCGCCACCAGCGTAGCACTTTGCTGCGCGGCGAGCCCCGGCAAGGCCGCATCCAGCATGGCGAGCGCCACGCGCGCAATACCGCGGCTGGCCTCGGCGGCGATCTCGGCCGATGCCGCTTGGCTCGCGGCCAATTGCTTGGCGATAAGCCCAAGGCTTTCTGCGGCGCGATTGGCCACTTCCTGGGTCATGGAAGCGCGGCCTGCCGCGAAACCATCTTCCCGCGCCGATGCTGCGACGGCGCGCAGCGTTTCTTCCATGGGATCAGGTTCAGGCGGTGGCGGCGGCATGCGCGCCGCTTCTTCCCGCGCCGCATCCAAGGCCTCAATCAGCGATGTGGGCGCAAAATCCCGGATGAGTGCGGCGCGCGAGACTGGAACAAAGCCGTCTGACATCAATACACCATCTCATCCTCACGCCCTTCCTGGAGCGTGATCTGGCCCTGCGCGGCAAGGTCTTTTGCCATCACCACCACAGCGGCCTGCGCCTCATCCACTTCACGCAGCCTGACGGGGCCAAGATTGGCGAGGTCCTCCTTGAACATCTTGCCGGCGCGTTCGCTCATGTTCTTGAAGAACAGGTCGCGCAGATTTTCCGAAGCACCCTTCAGCGCCAGCAGCAGCTGTTCCTTGGGTACATTGCGGATCAGCACCTGTACGCCCATGCCATCCAGCCGCACAAGATCATCGAAGGTGAACATGAGCGCGCGGATACGCTCGGCCGCGTCGCGGTTGCGTTCTTCCAAAGCGGCCAGGATGCGGCTTTCGGATTGGCGGTCCAGATTGTTGAAGATTTCCGCCATCATTTCATGCGCATCGCGGCGCTGCGCGCGTGCGAGGTTGGACATGAATTCGGCCTTCAGGGTCTTTTCAACGCCCTCAAGCGCTTCCTTCTGCACGCTTTCCATCCGCAGCATGCGCATCACCACTTCCATGGCGAAGCTTTCCGGCAGCATGGACAGCACGCGCGCCGCATGTTCGGACTTTACCTTGGTCAGCACCACGGCGACCGTCTGCGGGTATTCGTTCTTCAGGTAATTCGCCAGCACCGCCTCATTCACATTGCCGAGCTTGTCCCACATGGTCCGCCCGGCGGGGCCGCGAATTTCTTCCATGATCTGCGAAACGCGATCACGCGGCAAAGTGCGCAGCAGCATCCGTTCCGTGGTTTCCCAGGTGCCGACAAGATTGCCCGTTTGCCCTATGGTTTCGGCGAATTCGCGGGCCAGATCCTCAACCGCGGCAGCCGGCACGGTGCCAAGGCTTGCCATGGCCTGGGAAATGTCGCGGATTTCATCCTCATGCATCATGGCGAAAAGCTTGGAGGCATGCTCCTCACCCACCGCCAGCATGAAGGTCGCGGCCTTTTGCGGGCCGCTCATTTTGCCGCTCATGCCGGCTCCTCCGGTGGGGCGATCCAGCGTCGGATCACATTCAGCGATTGCTCGGGATTGCTGTCAATCAATTGCTGGAGCTGGTTGATGGACGAAGCGCGCATCTGCCCCTGCACCATGGCCAGCGTGACCATGCCGTCCTGATCTGACCCCGTCACAGCGGGCAGGCCACCGCCACCCGCACCAGCCAAAGCCGCCGCACCACCAGCCGCACCGGCCAGCGCGGTATTTTGTCCCGGCTTGGCCAGGGTCACCAGGCGCTTCACCGCCGGGCGCCCCAAGAGCAGAATGGCGATAAGTGCAACCAGCGCAAAAAGGGCGCTTTCGATGATCCGCGCTACGGTGGAGGAGGTAAAGGCGATATCAAAAAAGCTGCGCTCGCCACTATCCAGCGGTAAGGGCGGTTCGGCAAAGCGCATCGCCACAACTTCCACCCTGTCACCGCGGCGCTCATCAAAGCCGACAGAACTCCGCACCAGGGTTGCGATACGCGCCAACTCCTCGGCTGAGCGTTCGCGGAACTGCGGGGGGCCGCTGGCTTGTGGTTCCCAAACGCCATCCACCAATACGCCGATACTGATCCGCCGGATGATCGGTTGATCCCGCGTGGTGCTGCGCGTGGTGCGACCGATCTCAAAATTCGTGGTTTCTTCCTGACGGCTTTCCTGCGTACTGCCCGGCGCGTTTTCATTGCCTGGCAGGTTGTTCTGGACGGTGGTGGGCGCCGGTTCGGTCCCACGAGAGCTCTCCTGCACGCTTTGCTGGCTGCGCGCCACCTGATTATCCGGATCGAAGCGTTCTTCCGTGATCTGCACACGGTCAAAATCCATATCCACCGTGGCTTCCGCGCGCACGCGCCCAGGGCCAAGGCTGCGTTCCAGCATTTCCTCAACCGCGCGCGCGAGGCGCAATTCATGCCCGCGACGCATTTCTTCTTGCGATGCCGCCGCCGCCGGGCCGGAAAGCGCCTGGCCGCCCCGCGCCAAAAGCGCGCCGCGCGAATCAACAATGGAAACATTCTGTGGCCGCAAGCCCGGCACAGCGGTGGATACCAGATGCAGCACAGCCTGGATCGCTTCCCGATCAAGCCGCTGCGCACCCTGCATGGTCAGCATGACAGAGGCTTGCGCATCGCCGCGTTCGCGTGAAAACGCCTCACGCCGCGGCAGAACTAGATGCACGCGCGCGGCTCGGACACCAGCAAGTGTTGCAATACTGCGCGCCAATTCGCCTTCCATGGCGCGCACGCGATTCATATCCTGTTGGAAGGGCGTGGTGGTCAGGCTTTCGGAGCGATCGAAGATTTCATAGCCAACATTGCCACCGGCCGGCAGGCCTTCGCGCGCAAGCGAAAGGCGGACGCGTCCCACCTGGTCATCCGGGACCATGATGCGTGTGCCATTGCCTTCAATGCGGTACGGCACGCGCGCACGATCAAGCGCCGCAATGACCTGCCCGGCATCGCGCTGTTCCAGATCAGCGTAGAGCAAGCCCATGACAGGCTGGCTGGCGCGGATCACAAGCCAGGTAATCAGCCCAGCAACCAAAAGCCCAGTGCCGGCAAGGGCGAATAGGCGCCACATTCCCAAGGCACGCAATTGAGCGACGAAATTCCCCATCACCCCCAAACCTTCTTCCCCAAGCGTCCCCTGGGCCGAAACCCCACTTGAATAAGGGGTCTTTATCACAATAGGCAAAAGTTTCCGCAAGGGAAATCTGTTGGTTTGAGAAATAACGTAGAGATATGTCGTATATCTCCCCTTTTAACACACAACTTCTGATTGAAAATCTCTGATTCTATGCAGTATCTCCGACCCTGAGGATGCCATTTGGGCTGAAAGCACCCGAAGTCCAGGGAAGGGCCGACCCAAGACTGGCCGGCCAAACGCTTGAAGTGAGTGAAGTGGTTGCTCAGCTGCCCGAACTGACGCTGCGGAGCTTGTCGAAACTCGCCTGCAACTGGCCAAGCAGCAGCTTCACATCGCCGCCGACCCTCTCGGCCCCGGTCACCTTACCAATGACGGTGAAGGGCAGCGCTGCGGTCGTCCCGCCGCTTCCAGTCCCAGTCACGCTGACCTTATAGGCGCCATCCGGCATAGAAACACTATCGGAATCCTTGCCATTCCACGACCAAGTTTTGGGCGCGTTACCAAGCTGAACCGTTTCCTGACGAATGATCCGATCACCGCTACCACGGATAGTGACCAGCGCGGTTTGGGAAGCGCCCGCCGCCGGCAGCCTCAGCGTACCAACGCCGTTTTGCAGGCTGATCTGTTCAGCCTCCACCTCCACATTGCGGCCAATCAGCGGCGCGCTGGCGGTAAGCTGGGAAGCCTGTTCCAGGGCCAACATGCGCTGCAGGTTCTGGTTCATGGAAATTTGCTGTTCGACAGACGCGAATTGCACCAGCTGATTCGTCATCTGGTTGGTGTCCAGCGGATCGGTCGGGCTTTGATTCTTGATCTGCGTTGTCAGCAGCGTCAGGAAGGTGTTGAAATCGCCGGCAAATTTAGAGCTCTGCGCCGTGCTGGTGGCGGCATTGGCAGAAAGGGTGGCAATGGAGGCGGACATGGTTTGGGTTCCGTTCAGACAGCGATGTCAATAAGGGAGGTGGCGTTGCGAAGCGGTGCCGGCAGGTTCGGCATGGCGCCTTCACCTTCCACACCACCGATGGCGAAGGATGCGCGGCGCTGGCCTCTTTCCTGGGCCCCGTATTGCTGTTGGCGCCCCTGATCCGAAGCGAGCGAGAAGGAAAGCGACCGCGCCATATCCCCAAGCCCGGCCTGGTTCAGCGCCCGGTCCAATTCGCGCTGGTCGCGCTGCAACAGGGCCAAGGTTTCGGGCCGTTCCGCCACAATGCGGACCTGGCCCGCTTCCTTGCCTTGGCCGATACTCACCTCAACCCGGCCAAGTTCAACCGGGTCAAGCGCAATGGTCAGCGCCTCATCACCACGGCCAAGCGCGAGCGAGACCACCACCGGGGCAAGCTGCCGGGCCGGCATGGGTGTGGCCAATTCGCGCGTGGGGGCGCTGGATAAGGGCGCTTCGGCGCGCAGCGCCAGGGCATCGGTTGCCGCAAAACCCTGCGGCAGCATTGAAAGGCCTTCTGCCCGCATTTCACCGGAAGGCTTGGTACTGGCGGCTTTCGGGGCCTCCACACTGGCCAGGCGCAAACCCGCCTCCGCCGCTTCCGTGGCACCAACGACCTTCATTTCCGCCGCCGCCTCAATGTTACTGAGGGCCTTGGCGAGCAAGGATAAGGGTTCAGCGGGCTTGGTGGCCTCCACCGTATCATCGCGCGGGGCCGGCGGTGCGGA
Organism: Roseomonas sp.; assembly: GCA_020249435.1. Taxonomy (GTDB): domain Bacteria; phylum Pseudomonadota; class Alphaproteobacteria; order Acetobacterales; family Acetobacteraceae; genus Neoroseomonas. Next base: position 211,854 of record JADCFQ010000005.1, read on the forward strand.
CTTGCTTGCCCCACCCAGGGCCTGCTGCGGGGGAGGCACCGCCTGCGCTGCAGCCGCCTGAGTGGGCCCGGATGCCAGGGCATTAGCGACGCTTTGTTGTTGATCGGTTGTAGCAGCCGCCGCACCGCCTGAAGCCGCGCTCTGCTGCGCGGCCATCATTTGGCTGCGCAGTTGTTCCGCCGCCTCACCCTCTATCTGAGTGTTGGGATGGGCTGCTGCCGCAACGCCAGGAGCGTGCGAAGCTTCAGGGCCATCGGACAAACCAAGCGCTGCCTGGGTCACCAACGAAGCAGTCGGCTGCGGCACAACCGAGCTTGCCGCCAAATCTGGCGTCAATGGAGCCGCCTGCCCGAGCGCCCCCTCAATTGCCTCCAACTCAGTCAAAAGCACCTCAGCCGGCGCGGCATCCGCCCCTTCCGGAAGAACTGGCGCCTCCAACTGGGGCGTCGCTGCGCCGGCACTGGCATCATTTTTGGCTTGAGCCTGACCTTCAACGGCACCAGGCGCAGGCGAACCCACTTCTGGCTTTGCGGGTTCCGAACTCTTTGCCCGCTGCGCCAGGCGATCATCATCGCGACGATTTGCTGAACTGGCCTCCAGGCCGGAGCGGCCGGGCTGTTCCTCACCCTGGGGGGATTCAAGCGCCTCACGCAGCCGGCCATGAAAGCCCGCCTCGTCCTTGGCAGCATGGCGCGCCGACCCGCTGGAGGCAGGGCTCGTGGCGGGCTTGGGCTGCGGCACAGAAGCTGGGTCCAACATGCGGGATTCCAAACAAACGGGTTTCTCCGGCGCTTCCAACTCACCCGCAGGGCATTTTCCCCGCGAGTAAGGCAGTCGAAGCGACAAGCAACTCTCGACAAGCAAGGCGCGGGCCAGAGATTACCGGCGGCGATACGGCAGGAATTGCCGCGAGCTACGCAGTACTTGCCGCGTGGCGGCGGATTCAGGCGCTGATTCTCCGCCCGTAAAGGCATTTCGCGCTGGCATGACATTTGCATGTGGTAATTCAACCTACTCTCTTGGAGCTTCCGCAATGTCGCTTTACACCTCAATGAACACAGCCGTGAGTGGTATGAACGCGCAATCCCGCGCACTTGGGCACATTTCGGACAATATCGCCAATTCACAGACGGTTGGGTTCAAGCGGACCGATACGAATTTCGTTTCCTACATTACGGAAAGCAATTTGGATGTGCATCGGCCCGGCACGGTGCTGGCGCGACCAGACTTCACCAACCAGGTGCAGGGCACCCTTGAGCAGGTAGAAAATCCGCTGTCGCTGGCGATTTCCGGTCAGGGCTTCTTCCCAGTGTCCTTGCCATCCAGCACCAATATCGACGGCACCAAGAATTTTGACTTGCGCAGCTTCTACACGCGCGCTGGGGACTTTAACCGCGATCGTGCGGGCTACTTGGTCAATGGATCCGGCTATGTAGCGCAGGGCTGGCCGGTGACCAACGGCATCGTGGACACGTCGCAGCTGGTTCCCATCAGGGTCCTGGAAGATGTATTCAGCCCCGTGCCCACGGGAGATTTGGCCTTCTCCGGTAACTTGCCTGCTGGCGGAACAACTGCGCAAAGCACTTCCATTCAGGTGATCGACTCGCTCGGCCGCGCACGGTCGCTGAACCTGACATTCACTCCTTCTGCCGCGCCGAATGACAACACCTGGACCTTGTCGATCGATGCGCCGCAGGCTGTACCGCCCGCCCTTGGCTCAATAAATATGCTCTTTAGCCCGGATGGCGCCTCCGTCCATCCGGACGGCACCCTTGAGGAGTTTGGTACTCCGACGGGCACTTTCACCGGCAGCGCTGGCGGTGCAGGCGTTCCCGCAACGGTCACTTTCGAAGCCGATTTCGGCCAGGGGTTGCAGACCATGGTCCTCAATCTCGGCAGCTTCGGCACGACCGCGGGATTGACCCAGTTTTCTTCCAATGGCTCTGCCGGTCTTGGTATCAACAGCTTTGAGCAGGATGGGATTCCGCTTGGTGCATTTTCTTCTGTCACCACGCAGAGCAATGGCGATGTTCGTGTCAATTACGACAATGGCCAGGCCCGCGTCGTGGCGCGGATTCCCGTGGCGGTGTTCAGGGATGCGGATAAGCTGGAACATGTGGACGGACAAGCTTTTGTGCGTACCGCCGAAAGCGGCGAGGCGCGCATTGTCCAAGCCGGTGAAGATGGCGCTGGGGCTTTTTCCGCGCGCGCTGTGGAGCGTTCCAACGTGGACATCGCTTCTGAATTTTCGAAGCTGATCCTGGCGCAGCGTGCCTATTCGGCGAATACGCGCATTGTTTCCACTGTGGATGAGCTTCTGCAGGAAACACTCAACATGCGGCGCTAAGGCCGCATGAGGCATCATTGAGGGGCTTAGAGCCATGAGCATTGACGCCGCCCTGCTGATCGCAAGATCCGGTCTGCTGCACACGCAGCGAGCCTTGTCTAATGCCGCGGATAATGTGGCGAATGCCGAAGCCGAAGGCTACACGCGGAAACGGATCGTTGGAGGCGCTGTTTCCGCAGTCGGCCAGGGCATGGGCGTGCGCAGCCTTGGCCCGATGCGAGAGGTTGATGCGGCCCTTGTCAATGAAATGAACAAGCGTAAATCCGAGCTGAGCGCCGCCGAGTTGCGCGATTCGGTTTTGGCGCGCATTGATGAGGCACATGGTGATCCCGCCAAGAGCGAAGGTCTTGGTGACTTGGTCGGCAAGCTGCGTTCCAGCTTTGTCGAGTTGCGCGCAGATCCGGCGCAAGTAGTGAAGCAGCAGGCTGTTGTTCTAAAAGCCGGGCAGAATCTGGTGGATCGTTTCAATGATCTTTCACGTGTTGTCGGGGAGGCACGCCAATCGGCGCATGACGGCGTTGTCACTGAATTGAAGCTTATCAATTCCACCTTGCGCGAAATCGCTTCCTTGACCCGCAGTGTGGTCGAGCGAAACGGGGCGGGTATGCCCACCGCCGATATTGAGGATCAGCGCGACATAGCGCTTGCGAGGCTGAGCGAAATTATTGCCTTCAAGGTTGTTCGGCAGGAAAATGGTGGACTGATTCTATTGGGCACCGGCGGGGTAACTTTCCCCTTGAGCGAAACGGCCGATGCTTTTTCCGTGGCGTCCGCAGTCATCGCCCCGCAGGTCTATTATGGTGGTAGCGGCACTATTCCGCCGATCATGATGGCTGGCACGGATGTTACCCCTGGTATGCTGGGGGGGCGCCTTGGCGAATACCTTAGGCTGCGTGATCAGACTCTGCCGCGCTATCAGGCGGAGCTTGACATCGCCGCCGCGGAGGTCGCGGATCGCTTTGAAGAGGTCGGTCTTAGGCTGTTTATTGACCCCAATAGGATTCCGCCAGATTTCAGCGGCCCTGATCCGAATCTGCCATATGTTGGCGGACCACAAATCGGCTTCGCCAACCGGATTAAACTAAGCAGTGTCGTAAGCTCAGATGTCAGACTTCTGCGCGATGGTACACATGCAACACCCGGCTTCACGCCCAATCCCGTAGGGGGGCCTGCCGGTTTCACCACTTTGATTGACCGGATTCTGAATCATAGTTTCGGGGCTACGGACCCGCTGGGGGCGAATTGGGGCGGCTTCCGCACGACCGGGCTTGGTCCTGATGGCTCGCTTTCCAGCCCATTTGGCGCACCGCAGACGATTGAGGACTACGGTATCATCGTCACGGCCGCACATACGGGCGACAGCGCCGCAGCTAGCAGCGCGGTGGGCATTGCCGAGCAATTGAGCGACGGACTTGAAGCGCGCTTCACGCGCCAGTCACGCGTTAATGTGGATAGTGAGATGGCGTCCCTTGTCCAACTCCAAAACGCCTATGCCGCCAATGCTCGTGTGATGAGCACCGCGCAGACCATGTGGGACACTCTTTTCGGATCGGTACGATAAGCCATGAATGGTATCAGCCTGATTGGACGTATTGACCAGAACGCAAGCATATTGCGGGAACGTTTATCGCAGCTTGGCGAACAGGTTTCGACAGGCCGCAAGGGCACCTCCTACGCGGCACTTGATACTGACGCGCCGAAAAGCATGGATTTGCGTGCGGAGATGACGCGGCGTGGAGCCTACCAAAGCGCAATCTCCCAGACACTTTCGAAGATCCAAGTCACGCAGGATGTCTTGGACCGTATTGGGGCTATTGCGGAGAAATTCGCGGCAGGCACCGCCAAGCTGATGGGGGTGACAAAAGCTGAGGAAATACAGATTCAGGCGGGACAGGCCAAGGCCGCGCTTAAGGAAGTGGCGAACCTGCTGAACGAGAAGTTCAATGGTGACTTTTTGTTCGGCGGATCCGATGCGCATCAACCGCCCATCCCCGATCCGGACAACATCCTGACCAGTGGCATGGCCGCCGGGATTGCCACCGAGGTCGGGTTGCTCACCAGCGCCAATGCAGCCACTGTACTTGCCAATACCAAAGCCTTGGCACAGTCGAATGTTGCAGGGGTTACGCCTTTTTCGGATTTTCTCTCTACTGGCCCAGGAGCGACTGAGGGTCGGCGCAACCTGCTGAGCAGTGACGGTGCGCGGATGGACTACGGCCTCTTTGCCAACAGGAATGGGGCAGTTGTCAGCAGCGGCGAAACAACCGGGTCCTGGGCAAGGGATCTTATGCGTGGGCTGGCCAGTATCGCGGCCCTCACACCAGGGCAAAGCCAGCTTGGTGAAGGTTACACCGAGTTCGTCACGACCGTGCAGCAGGGATTGAAATCGGCTGTCAATGCGCTCGCCTTGGAGCGTGGGTCACTCGGTGTCGTCGAAGAATCGATCCAAAGCAAGTACGATCTGCACGAGCGCGTTACGCTTAGTCTCACACTTCAGGTGAGCGACGTTGAGGAGGTGGATATGGCAAAGACCATCACCAGCTTCCAAACAACGCAAACACAGCTTGAAGCTTCCTATCGCGCCATGTCCATCGCCCAGCAATTGAGCCTGACGCGCTTCCTCTCCTAACGGCGCTCTTTAGGCTCCTTTTAGTGGGGATATTTCTGCGCGCAGTCCCGCGCACCATGCGGCAAGCGCCTTTCACCCTCTTGCCGTACAAGAAGTGCGCGGCGTCACCTTCATTTTTATCCAATTTTTCGGCGAGGAGACGCACGGTCCAAATCAACCTGCGGCTGACAAAGATAAGCGTATTCCTAGTATTTTCTTGATGCCGATTAGTCGAGAATGAAAACTTCCTGATAAATACGAAAACCTTCGCATTCATGAAGAAGTTAAACTACTAATGCAGAAAAAATCCCAGCATTTACTGATTTTTTCAGTGATGATTCAACCCTTTCCGACATCATGAGGTCATTCGCAAGAAGCGGATGCAACCGGACCTTATCGCCACCTTGATTGGGGCAATGGTCGTGATGTGGAGGGGAATACCCCAATGTCTTTGAATTCAGTCAATACCAATATCGGTTCCCAAGTGGCGCTCCAGTCGCTGAACCGTACCAGCGATCAGCTTTCTGTCGTTCAGAAGCGTATCTCCACCGGCTTTCGTGTCGCCGATGCGAAGGATGATGGCGGCGCCTACGCTGTAGCGCAAACCGTCCGAGCTGATGTGGCTGGCCTGACGGCGGCGAATGAGCAGTTGGGCGGTGTGAAGGGCGTCCTAGAGACAACCTTTGCGGCACTTGGCAAGGTGTCGGAGAGCATGGTTAAGGTGCGTGAGACCCTCACACGCTTGGCCGACGGCACGATCAATGATGATCAGCGTGCCCAGTATGAAGCCCAGTATACCGCACTGAAGACTCAGATCGAGAATTTCGTCGCGGATGCCACCTACAACGGCCGCACGCTGCTCAGCACCGATACTGGCGCGGGCGGTGGCGACATCACCTCTATTCGTAACGAATCTGGCGGCACCTTCACCATCACAGCGGTTAATGGGGCGACGGATCTGGTTGTGGATGCGGCACCGGCCGACGCCGCCGCTGCGCAGGCCGCTCTTGCCGCGGGCGGCAACTTCAAAACTGTCGAAGCCAAAATCGCCGATGCGCTCAATCAGTTTGGCGCCGACAGCAACTATATTGACGGTCAGATCCGCTACAACAAGGACAAGATTGACGCCATGGAAGGCGGCCTTGGCGCCCTGGTTGATGCTGACTTGGCAAAGGAAAGTGCGAAATTGCAGTCGCTGCAGATCAGGCAGCAGCTTGGCACACAGGCGCTTTCGATTTCCAACCAGGCACCGCAGACCCTGCTCAGCCTGTTCCGTTAACATAGTCGGCGGCCTCGCCCTGGCGGGGCCGCCTTCATCTGCGGGAGACAAAAATGTCCACCCTTGTTCTTGAACTCCGCCAAGGCGACATGATGATCGTCAATGGCGCGCCCATCCGCTTCCGAAATCGTGCCCGCATAGAACTCACCGCGCGCGCAAGGTTTCTGTTCGGCAAGCAATTGATGACGCCTGAGATGGCCAATTCACCGGCCCGGCGCATCTACTTCGCCCTGCAAACCGCCTATATCGGCGACCATGATGAAAGACGCGCCGGGCTCGATCTGGCGCGCGACCTCATCAGGGATTTTGGGGAAGCCACCACCTCCGGCATGGTGCGCGAATTGCTCGAACGCGCGCTGAAGGCGGCCGAAGCCGATCAATGCTATCAGGCGTTGAAGCTCGCACGGCGCGTGATGCGCCATGAGGAAGTGGTGCTGGGCCTGAGCCCGGTTGCCGCGGTCTCGGTGCCGGAGGATGTGGCATGAACATGATGCATGCCCGCCGCGCGTATCAAATGACGCGCCAGGCGATGGACCCGCGAGAGCAGGAAGCGGATGTCTTCCGCCGCGTCACCGGCGGCCTGCGTGCGGCGCTGGAACAGGAAGGCATCGCGCGCGCGCGCGCCGTGGCCGATAATCGGCGCCTTTGGATCGCGCTTGATGCCTCGCTTCGTCACCCCGCCAATCAATTGCCGCAGGAAACCAAACTGACCATGTTGCAGGTGGGGCGCGCGGTGATGCGGGAAATGGAGAGCCCGGCGCCTGATCTCGGTTTCCTGATTGAGATCAATGAGCAATTGGCATCTGGCCTGCGGTAGGAACTGATGGGGCGGTTTCGCGTCGCGACCCGGGCGTGGTATCGGGCGCCTCATGAGGCCCGATACCATCATCCTTGGCATTGAAAGCAGTTGCGACGAAACCGCCGCCGCATTGCTGCGCGCGGATGGCACCATCTTGGCCGAGGCGGTCTTCAGCCAATTGAAGGAGCACGCAGCCTTTGGTGGCGTGGTACCGGAAATTGCGGCGCGGGCGCATTTGCAGCATCTACCGGGGCTTGTGGCCGGCGTCATGACCAAGGCAGGGATCAACTACGCCGCGCTGGATGCGGTGGCCGCAACCACAGGCCCCGGCCTGATCGGCGGGCTGATCGTGGGCGCTTCCTTTGCTAAGGGCGTGGCGCTGGCGCATCGCCTGCCCTTCATCGCCATCAATCACCTGGAAGCGCATGCGCTGACCGTGCGCCTCCCTGGCCTCATGCCCGGTGGGGCGCCGGCTTTCCCCTATTTGCTGCTGCTGCTGTCAGGCGGGCATTGCCAATGCGTGTTGGTGGAAGGGCTTGGCCGCTACCGGCGCCTTGGCACCACGCTTGATGACGCGGTGGGGGAGGCTTTTGACAAGGCAGCCAAGCTGCTCGGCCTGCCCTGGCCAGGTGGGCCGCATCTGGAACGCTTGGCCGGCGCGGGCGATCCCGCTGCGGTGGCCCTGCCGCGCCCGCTTCTGGGGCGGGCGGGGTGCGATTTTTCCTTCTCTGGCCTCAAAACCGCTGTGGCGCGGGCCGTCGCGCAGGGGCAAGCGCGGCCTGCGGATATCGCCGCCAGCTTTCAGGCGGCGGTGGCGGCAGTGCTGGCGGATCGCGCCAACCATGCGCTGGAGATGGCGCCCGGGGTGACGGCGCTGGTCGTGGCTGGCGGGGTTGCCGCTAATGGCGCGGTGCGCCTGGCGCTTGATGGCGTCGCCACCGCCCGTGGCCTTCCCATGCTGGCCCCGCCGCTCAGGCTTTGCACCGATAATGCCGTGATGGTCGCCTGGGCGGGGCTTGAACGACTGCGGGGCGGCGCTACGGACCCGCTTTCCCACAATCCGCGCCCGCGCTGGCCGCTGGCAGAGCTTTCCCCGCCAGCGGGCTGACCCCGCAGGTTACCGCTTCAGCACACCCCGCCCGGCATAACGCGCCGCCGGGCCAAGCCCCTGTTCAATGCGGATCAGCTGATTGTATTTCGCAAGCCGATCAGACCGTGACAGCGACCCGGTCTTGATCTGCCCGCAATTGGTGGCAACGGCCAGATCGGCGATGGTCGCATCCTCGCTCTCACCCGAACGATGGCTCATCACAGCGCGATAGCCGGCGCGATGGGCCATCTCAACCGCTTCCAGCGTTTCAGTGAGCGTGCCGATCTGGTTCACCTTCACCAGAATGGCATTGGCGGTGGCTTTCTCGATCCCCTGGCGCAGGCGTTCCGGGTTGGTCACGAAAAGATCATCCCCCACCAGCTGCACCTTGGCGCCGATCCTATCCGTCAGCAGCTTCCAGCCCGCCCAATCATCTTCCGAACAACCATCTTCAATTGAGACAATCGGCCATTTCGCCGTGAGCGCCGCGAGGTATTCCACCATGCCCGCGGGGTCGAGCTTCTTGCCCTCACCTTCCAGGGCATAGACGCCGTCGTGGAAAAACTCGGTCGCGGCGCAATCAAGCGCGAAGACCACATCCTCACCAGGGCGATGGCCGGCCGCTTCGCAGGCCTTGGTGATGAAGGCCAAAGCCTCATCCGCACTTTTCAGATTGGGGGCGAAGCCGCCCTCATCACCAACATTGGTGGAATGCCCGGCATCATGCAGCGCCTTCTTTAGCGCCATGAAAACTTCTGATCCAATGCGCACCGCATCCGCAATCGTGCCGGCGGCGACCGGCATGATCATGAATTCCTGAATATCAATCGGGTTATCGGCATGCTTGCCGCCATTGACGATATTCATCATGGGCACCGGCAGGGTACGCGCGAAAACGCCGCCAACATGGCGATAGAGCGGAATATTCAAATCCGCCGCCGCCGCCTTGGCCACCGCGAGTGAGACCGCCAGCATCGCATTGGCCCCAAGCCGCGCCTTATTCGGCGTGCCGTCCAATTCGATCATCGTCTCATCTATCTTGATCTGATCGAGGGGGTCGAGGCCCGAAATCGCGTCGAAGATTTCGCCCTCAACGCTCGCCACCGCCTTCAGCACGCCCTTGCCGCCATAGCGGGCCTTGTCGCCATCGCGGAGTTCCACTGCCTCATGCGCGCCGGTGGAAGCGCCGGATGGCACAATGGCATGGCCGCGGGCGCCGGTATCCAGCACCACCTCGGCCTCCACGGTTGGGTTGCCGCGTGAATCGAGCACTTCGCGGGCGATGATATCGGCAATGGCGGCCATGGCAGGAGTTTCCAGTTGCAGGGGTTTCGGGCGGTTGGCTACACCGGCCTGCCCGGGGCGCCAAGACCCCGTTCCCTAAGCGGCGCCCAAGCGCTATGGCTTGCCCGAAGTTGTGAAAGGACCACCCATGCTGGATCGCCCGCACCCCACCCCGGCCGCCCCTTCGGCAGACCCCTTCGCGCTGGCCAAGGCGCTGTCCGGCCTGCATTTCATCGGTGGCGCCTATGTCCCGGCGCGCAGCGGCAAGACCTTCGCCGTGGTGAACCCGGCGACGGGCATTGAAGTGGCGCGCGCGGCGGAAGGCGATGCGGCGGATGTGGATGCGGCGGTGACCAATGCCGCCAAGGCGCAGAAGGAATGGGCCAAGCTGCCGGCACGCAAGCGCGGCGCGCTGGTGCATCAATGCGCGGCCTTGCTGAAGGAACATGTGGATGAATTGGGCCGGTTGATCGCGCTTGAAACCGGCAAGGCTTTGCGCACGGAAAGCCGCGTGGAAGCCAATGTTGTTGCTGATGTCTTCGAATTCTTCGGCGGCCTTGGCAGCGAATTGAAGGGCGAAAGCGTGCCCTTCGCACCCAATGTGCTTTCGGTGACGGTGCGGGAGCCGCTTGGCGTGGTGGGTGCCATCATTCCCTGGAATGTGCCCATGCTGCTGATGGCGCTGAAGGTTGCGCCGGCGCTGGTGGCGGGCAATGCCGTGGTGGTGAAAAGCGCGGAAGAAGCGCCGCTTGCGGTGCTCCGCATTTGCGAAATCATGAACCGCGTGCTGCCGCCGGGTGTCTTCAATATGGTGAGCGGCTTCGGCCCGGAATGCGGCGCGCCGCTGGTGGCGCATCCGCTCGTGAAGAAAGTCACCTTCACCGGGTCGGTTGAAACCGGCAAGATTGTCTATCGCGCGGCTGCAGAGAAGCTGATCCCGGTCACGCTGGAATTGGGCGGCAAAAGCCCGATGATCGTCTTTGCCGATTGCGATTTTGACAAGACGGTCTCGGGTGCGCTGACCTCCATGCGCTTTACGCGCCAGGGGCAAAGCTGCACCGCGGCTTCCCGCATTTATGTGGAGGGGCCGATTTTTGATCGCTTCGTCACCGCCATGAAGGATGCGGTGAATGGCATGGTGATGGGCGACCCCTTGGATGAAAAGACCGATATCGGCACCATCATCAGCCAGGGTCAATTCGACAAGGTGAAGGGTTTTATTGCTGAGGGCACGGCGACCGCCGGCGCTACCGCGCATGTCTGCAGCCGCATGCCGGAAGACCCTGCGCTGAAGAAGGGCCTGTTCCTACAACCTGTGATCTTCACGGGCCTGACGCGCGAAAGCCGGCTGGTGCGGGAAGAAATCTTTGGCCCCGTGACGGTGATCCAGCCCTTTGACGACCCGGAAGCGGTGTTGGCCGAGGCGAATGATTCCGATTACGGCCTGGCTGCCAGCCTATGGACCAATAATCTGAAGGTCGGGCTTGATCTGGCGCATCGGCTGGAAGCGGGGCTGGTGCAGATCAACCAAAACCTGGTGGTGCAGGCCAATCTTTCCTATGGTGGCGTGAAGCAATCCGGCCTGGGCAAGGAAGCGTCCTTGGAAGCCATGCTGGAACATTTCACCCATAAGAAGACCATTATGGTGAATATGGGATAAGGGAGTTTTCCATGGGGCGGTGGTTGGTAGCGGCGGTGTTGTTGGTGGGATTGGCGGGTTGCGCTCAACAGGCGCCGGAACCCGCGCCGCAGGCCATTCCTGAGCCGCCCGGCCCCGGGCTGGTGGGCTGGCGTTCCATTGGCTTCAACAATGAAATGTTTGAAAGCGGCTATGTGCAGGAACGCGAATTGAACATTTCAGGCCCCGTGCGGCGGGCCTGGATCATGCTCAATTTGCGCGAATCCATACCCATTCCGGAAACGGGTGGGCGGGCGCTTTCGGTGCGCTTCATTGGCGAGTATCGCTGTGCTGATCGCCAATGGCGCCCGCTGGAAGGTGCCTGGTTCGCGCGGCGCAATGCGCAGCAGCCGGTGCATGCGGAACGCCCGCGGCGCACTGGGTTCCGGGACGCAGCGCCGGGCACGCTGGGTGGGGCGTTTTTGGATGCGGCTTGCGGGTTGTGAGGAAAGCGCGTTTGTTGGGTTTTAGTAGCTTAGAATGCGGCCGCTCGCTGGTTAAGATACAAATAGTGGTTACCTTGTCGCTGGTAATAAATTTTATGATACGAAGTGGATCAATTGCGTGAATGATGGCAGCACGTACCGTGGGTCATTCATCGGCCAAAAAATTGGCCAGATTTGGCACATCGCGCTCAAGGTCGGTAAAAATTTGATTGGCATGCCCAACCAACTTAGGCTTTCAATCAGGCAGCCTGACCACCCCGCACCATCTCAAGAGGCTATTGAGTGGGCCATAAGGCTTTTTGTTGGGCGGGAGCCCCATTTCGGGGAGGTAGCGGCACATCAGGGTCACGCCAATCTTGATAGCTTGAGGCGTGCTTTTGCAGAGACTGCCGAATTTCGTGCTTTCCTCTTATCATTCAGCCCCTGGACAGTTCCTGTGTTCTTACTCGAACCGCCGGCAAATTCATCCATACCGATGTTGCTGCGCCCCCCGACCCTTGCTGAGCCGACATCCCAGCTTTGCACCGAGGCGCAGTTCCGGGAGGATCTTCACACTGAATTTTGTACAGCCCTAGATATAGATCCCACCCATATGCACCGGAAGATTTGGGAATTCGCCTGGATAATGGCTGTGTTGCGGAAGGCGGATCTCTTGCGCCCTGATAAGCGTGGCATTGGTTTTGGTGTTGGCAATGAACCCTTCCCAGCCTTTTTAGCCAAGCTTGGCATTGAGGTAATGGCAACTGATGCGCCATCAGCCATCATCGCTGGTCAAGGCTGGGACACAACAGGTCAACATGCAAGTAGCCGGGAACAATTATGGCGGCCAAACATTGTTGATCGTGAAAGCTTCGAAAAATACGTGTCTTTTACGTTCGCAGATATGAACCATATCCCGGACAGCTTCTGTGGTTTTGATTTCTGCTGGTCAGCTTGCAGCTTCGAGCATCTGGGGTCCATTGAGCAAGGGCTAGACTTCGTGCGCAATAGTCTAAAGACGCTGAAACCCGGCGGACTTGCTATTCATACGACGGAATTCAACCTAACCTCCAACCAGGATACTTTTGAGCATCCATCTCTGTCGCTATTCAGAAAACAGGATATTGAAAGACTCTATGAGCGCCTCATTCAAGAAGGCCATCAACCCTGGCCCCTTAATCTGTTTCCTGGGAATGGGAAAATTGATGCGTTTGTAGACCTGCCACCTTTCTCACTGCCCCACCTAAAATTAAACGTGAGCAAATATGTCACGACCTCGATTGGCTTAGTTGTGCAAAAATCGTCAGGTTAAGAGTTTAACGTATGCTCAATAAACCTGTTCTCCGAACAACCTGTTCTGCACGCGCCTCATGGTTTCGACCGACGCGCCGAGCGCTTCCATACGCCTGTATGCAGCAACTGCGTTCTTGATCTGTTTCGCAACGCGATAGGCATCACACAAGGCCTCCCACGCTTGAATATTGTCTGGATGTTTCTCGATCAATGTATTCAGGACTCGTACCGCTTCTTCCAGTGCGCCCTTACCCGTCAAGGCAATCCCGAATCTCAACAAAAGGCTCGGATCGTCTGGTGTGTCATATCGGAGGGTTTCAAGCAGCCCTGTTGCTTCGTCCCATTTCTGCAAATTGAGAAGCCCGGAAATAAGAGCTATTTGGACCGGCAGAGCACTTGGTTCCATCCCCAAAGCGATCGCTATGTCGTGAGCGATAGTTTGCTGATCCGCACCTTCTCGGAGCTTGATCTCCGCCAACAGCGTAGCAAATTCCGAGGAAGCGGCATGCACAAGCACAGCACGACGCGCCGTATTCGCTGCCTCTTCATAGGCTTCGTCCTCGATGAGGCTGCGGATAAGTATCTCCCATACACTGCGCGGCATGTCACCCAACTCGATAGCGCGCCTGTGAGTTACTGGAATAGTATCTTCCCTAAACACGGCTGGAGCAAGCCGGACAACTTGCTGTAGCAAAAACACATCGGTCGGGGAGCGCTCGAGGGCAGCCTCAAGCATGCGGAAGGCTTCGTTGTAGCGATCCTGCCGCCAGAGAACATCAACCAGCACCCAATTGGAATCTGTGCCGCCAGGGTTAAGCTTGACTGCCTCGCGCGCCGCGGCAGCAGCCTCTGCTGCACGCCCCTCCGCCAACAGAAAATTCGCCTGCTGCTGGCGCAGCGCCGCCGATTCCGGAAACTGCTCCACCGCGCGCGCCGCGGCCGCACTGCCGAGCGCGTAGCGCTTTGCCATCCAAAGCCCATTCAGCAAGCCAAGATGCAGCACCTCACGTTCCGGCGTCAGGTCGCGCGCTGCCTGATAGGCGTCTATGACTTCCGGATAATCATTTGCCTGCGCTGCCTGATGCCCGCGCCTTGCTTGCAGGGCGACGCTGCCGGGCATCGCAAAGCATGCCTCTCGTAAAGCCTCCCTGGCATCGGCAGCGCGTTCCTGGCGAACCAGCCCATCGGTCAGGATGATCCAGGCGGCTTCCTTCTGGGCGTCACTTGCCCCGGCCGACAAGACCTCACGCGCTGCGCTTTCCGCTTCCAGCAGGGCGCCGGCGGCCAGCAGGTGTTTCGCGCGCTCACCTCGGAAATCGGCATCCTCGGGCCAGAGCGCTGCAGCCTTGGCCGCCAGGCTGGCGGCTTCCTGGAATTGGCGCGCCTCACCAAGCTGCGCCAGGGCTGCCTTGGCTTGCGCTGGGTCTTCAAGCTCTGGAATTGCGGTTGCCACCATACGCCTCAGCCTTTGGGGGTTCTCCTAAGCCGATAATTAATAACACGGATTGCTTGCCACAAGCTGAAAGGGCCAAGCCGTTTCCAACCTGACCTGAGCGCACCGCCCCAGAATCAGGCCGGGCGGCTAACCCAGCTTCGCCGCCATCCCGCGCATAAAAGTCTCACGGAAACGGATCGGGTCGCGGTCCGTTTGTGTCTTGCCGGGTTCGTTATCAATCCGCGCGCCGATCACATGCGGGCCATCCGTGGTAAGGGCGCGATCAATCAGCGCGTCGAACTCTGCCTCATCCGCTGCCCAATGGGCGGAGACAATGCCGGAAGCGCGCGCGATTGCCACCAGATCAGTGCCCGCTTTCGCGGCCGGCGTGCCCTGGCCGCCGGTGATCTGATAAATGCCATTATCCCAGATGATCACAATCAGATTCTTCGGCGCCTGCGCGGCGATGGTGGAAAGGCAGCCAAGCTGCATCAGCAGCGACCCATCGCCTTCCAGCGCGAAAACGCGCCGTTCCGGCTGAGCAATGGCCACACCCATGGCAATCGGCGCGGCCAAGCCCATGCTGCCCAGCATGTAGAAATTCTCAGGCCGATGGCCGGCACCCCATAAATCCCAATTCGAATTGCCGATGCCGCCAATCACGGCTTCCTGCTTCGTCAACTTGCCCACCACGCGCCTGGTCAGCGCCGCGCGGTTCATCACCTGCGTATTGCGACGGTCTTCCATTATTTGCGCCCCCCGGACAGCAGCGGTGAGAGGATCAGGCAGGCCGGCCAACGTGTGGCAAAGGCCTGGCGCATGGTGCGGTCCGCGATGAAGGCGGCCTCATCCAGGCGGGACAGGGTGTGGTGTTCAATGCCCATGCTGTCCAGGATCGGGCGCATGGTGCGGCAGACAATCGCTTGGCCGGGATTGAATTCCCCAAGCGTGCCGCGTTCGCTCACCAGCATCAGCACGGGGATTTGGCTGGCGACGACCAGGGAGGCGAGCACATTGGGCAGGGTCGCGAAGCCTGATGTCTGCATCAGCACAATGCCGCGCATGCCGGCCATGGTGGCGCCGGCGACGATGCCAATCGCTTCTTCCTCTCGCGCGGCGGCGAAGGTGGTGAAGAAGGGATCGGCGTGGCAGCCATCAATCAGGGGGCGGAGCACATTGTCCGGCACATAGGTGACCAGCCGGACATCATGGTCCTTTAGGGCCTGGCGAATAATGCCATGCCAGCTTGGCGCGCTTTCGGCGGCACTCGACATGATCGGCGTTTGCTCCCTCGTGATCTGATGCAACGACTCTAAGACGAAGCCGCAAGCGCGCCAAGCATGACAGGGCTTAGGGCACCGGCACGTCCAATAGCCAGGCGGTGGCGGGAAAGGCGATGGCGGCGATGATGGTGGTGAACAGTACGGCGGCGGAAGCTTCCTCAGCCCCCACGCCCTGGCGTTGCGCGAGCAGATAGGCATTGGTCGCGGTTGGCATCGCCGCCAGTAGCACGCCGCAAATCACCCAGAAGGGATCGAGCGCCAGCCAGCTTCCGAGCACGAACCAGACCAGCGCAGGGTAGATGAACAGCTTCGCCGCGGTAATGCCGAAAGCCACCGCGAAAAGCTGCCCGCCAATTTTGAGCCGCGCGAGGGTACCGCCCAGCGCGAAAAGCGCCGTGGGGCCTGCGGCATTGCCCAGGAAAGCAAGGAAGCGCTCAATCGGCGCGGGGATGGGCAGCTCCATCCCAGCGGAGGCCGCACCAAGCGCGATGGAAAGGATCACCGGGTTGCGCAGCAAACCGCGCAAACCTGCCATGACGGCCTTGAGGCCCTCGCCCTTCGCGGAAGGCGCCATCAGCATGGTGCCAAGTGCGATAATCACCGCCACTTCAGCGACAATCGCCATGGCAACCGGCCCGGCAATGCGCGGCCCCAACATGGGCAGCATCAGCGGCGGCGCCAGATAGCCGACATTGCCCATGGCGGCA
The DNA here is from genome assembly GCA_020249435.1 of Roseomonas sp. Taxonomy (GTDB): domain Bacteria; phylum Pseudomonadota; class Alphaproteobacteria; order Acetobacterales; family Acetobacteraceae; genus Neoroseomonas. Next base: position 228,082 of record JADCFQ010000005.1, read on the forward strand.
GCGGCACCAAAAGCGGAACCGATGCGGATATTGCCGCGCGCGATGCGCCCGATCAGCAGCACCACCGCGAAGATCGCCAGGCAGGCACCCAGATAGCCGGCGAAATAGATGGCATCAAAGCTTTCGCGCAAAGGCTGCGCCGCCATCAGCTTGAACAACATGGCCGGCAAAGCGACGTTGAAGCTGAATAGCCCAATCGCTTCCATGGCCGTCGCCGGCATCCATTTGCGCTTCGCGGCGGCGAAACCAAACGCCACCACCGCGAAAATCGGCAGGCAAAGGGCAAGGAAGGCAAGCACGGCTCGGGAACCTAACCCGGATCAGCCGCGCTGCGAAACATGACGCTATTGCGCCTTGGCGCTGGCTTCGCTGCGAGTCGCGCCAACGCGGGAAGCCAGCGACGCGGCCAGGAAATCATCCAATTCGCCGTCCAGCACGGCAGCCGGATTGCCCTTTTCAACGCCGGTGCGCAGATCCTTCACCATCTGATAGGGCTGCAACACATAACTCCGGATCTGATGGCCCCAGCCGATATCGGTCTTGCCGGCCTCGGTCGCCGCATTCACCGCTTCGCGCTTGGACAATTCCAATTCATACAAACGCGCTTTCAGCATGCCCATGGCAATGGCGCGGTTGCGGTGCTGGCTGCGATCCTGGGTGGACGCCACCACAATCCCGGTCGGGATATGGGTGAAGCGCACGCCGGATTCGGTCTTGTTCACATGCTGCCCGCCAGCCCCCGATGCGCGGAAGGTATCGGTCTTCAGGTCCGCCGGATTGACCTCAATCTCAATCTTATCATCCACCACCGGATAGACGTAGACGGACGCAAAGCTGGTATGCCGGCGCGCGGCGGAGTCAAAGGGGCTGATCCGCACCAGCCGATGCACGCCGCTTTCGGTCTTGAGCCAGCCATAGGCATTGGGGCCGCTGATCTGAATGGTCGCGGATTTCAGCCCCGCCTGTTCGCCGGCGCTTTCTTCGGTCAGCACCACCTTATAGCCATGCTGTTCCGCCCAGCGCGAATACATGCGCATCAGCATTTCCGCCCAATCCTGGGCTTCCGTGCCGCCGCTGCCGGAATTCACTTCCAAAAACGCGTCATTGGCATCCGCTTCGCCGGAAAGCAGGCTTTCAATCTCGCGCTTCTTGGCTTCCGCGGCCAGGCGCTGCAAATCCGCAGTCGCGGCATTGGCGGTATCGGCATCGCCCTCGGCCTCGGCCAATTCAATCAGGCCGAGTGCGTCTTCCACATCGCGTTCCAGGCGCTTCACGCCATCAATCTGTTCGGACAGCCGCCCGCGTTCGCGCATGACGCGCCCCGCTTCGTCGGCATTGTTCCAAAGCGACGGGTCTTCGACCCGCGCATTCAATTCTTCGAGACGTCGGACAGAGGCATCCCAGTCAAAGATGCCTCCTCAGCAGGGACACCGATGCGGTGATCTGCTCGTGCAGGGATTGGGCGTCAGCGCGCATGATGCAGGGCTAATAGAGCCCACCGAGGTCCCTGTCGAGGCGGTTGGCCCCCGGCGCGCCGGGCGAGCCGGAACCATCCGCGCGTTCGCTGATGAATTCATCACGCCAACGCTGCGTGCCATTTTCTGTGCCGGGGCGGAAGGGTTCCATGATGCTGCCATTGCCGACCGCCACACGCATCAGCGTGACACCTGATGGCCGGCGGAAGGGCACGGGCGGGCTGCCGGTGAGCGCCGCGCCCACCACTTCACGGAAAATCGGCGCGGCATTGCTGCCGCCAGTTTCGTTATTGCCAAGGCTGCGCGGATCATCAAAGCCGATCCAGACCGCGACAACGATATCAGGCGTGAAGCCGACAAACCAATTATCCTTGAAATCATCCGTGGTGCCCGTCTTGCCTGCCACCGGGCGGCCAAGCCGCGACCCAATCGCGTTGGCCGCCGTGCCGCGCGCCACCACACCTTCCAGAATGCTCACCATCTGATAGGCCGAAATCGGATCGGTTGCGCGCGGCCTTTCGCCCGCTTCCAGGCGCGGCGGGCCGGATTCGGGGCCGGAAGCGCAAGCGGCGCAAGCGCGTTGATCCGCGCGCCAGATCACGCGCCCGCGCCTATCCTGCACTGAATCGATCAGCGTCGGCGTCACGCGATAGCCGCCATTGGCAAAGGCGCCATAACCCGCCGCCATGCGGAGCACCGTCGTTTCGCCCGCGCCAAGCGACATCGCCAAATAGCGCGGCATATTGTCAATCACGCCAAAGCGCCGTGCCGCGTTGGAAACCGCCGCCATGCCGACATGATCCGCCAGCCGCACCGTCACCAGATTAAGGCTGCGTTCCATGGCGCTCCGCATCGTCACCCAGCCATTATAGGTATTGGCATTGTAGTTTTGCGGGCGCCACAGCCCTTGCGGCGTCATGATTTCCACCGGCTCATCAGGGATTTCCTGATTGGGCGGAATGCCCTGTTCCAGCGCGGCGATATAGACAAACGGCTTGAAGGAAGACCCTGGCTGGCGCTGCGCCTGGGCCGCGCGATTGAACCAGGATTTTTCGAGCGACCAGCCACCAACCATCGCCATGACGCGCCCGCTTTGCGGATCAAGCGCCACCACAGCACCTTCGGCCAGCGGAATTTGCCTGAGGGCGAGGCGTTCGGGGCGCGCCGGGCGATTGCGCTGCGCGGCCTCGGCGGGCAGCGTTTCAACCAGCACCACATCGCCGGGGTTGACCACATCCTGCACCCGGCGCGGTTCAGGCCCAAGGCGACCATCGGGCAGCACGGGCCGCGCCCAGGGGCGCAATTCTTCCAGATAAAGCGTGCCCTGTTGCGGTTCCGCCGGGCGACGCGGGTCGCGCCGTTCCAGCCAACCAAGCCGCGCTTCCTGGGGCCTCGCTTCCAGCACCACGGCCAGGCGCCATTCGGGCAAAGCGCCGGGCGGGCGCGGCGTATCTGCCAGCGCCGGCATCCATTCCGTGGTATTCGCGGAAATCCTGGTCACCGGGCCGCGCCACCCGCCGCGTCGGCGATCATAGCTCATCAGCCCTTCGCGCAAGGAACGTTCGGCAGCGGCCTGGATGGTGGGGTCAAGGCTGGTGCGCACCACCAGGCCACCCATGGTGGTTTGCTCCACCCCGAAGCGCTGGATCAATTCGCGCCGCACTTCCTCGGTGAAATGCTGACCGACCTGCAACAAATCCGGCCGGCGTGTGGGCCGCGCCATCAACGGTTCGGCACGCGCCGCGCGCGCTTCTTCCGCGGTGATCGCGCGGTCTTCCAGCATGCGTTCAATCACCCAATCGCGCCTGGCCTTGGCGGCATCGGCGCGGCGGATCGGGTGGTAGTTGTTCGGCGCCTTGGGCAGGGCAGCGAGGTAGGCAACCTCGGCCACCGTCAATTCATCCAGGCTCTTGTTGAAATAGACCTGCGCGGCGGCGGCCACGCCATAGGCTTGCTGGCCCAGAAAAATCTCGTTCAAATAAAGTTCAAGGATGCGATCCTTGCTCAGCGCCTTTTCCATGCGGAGCGCCAGAATCGCTTCCCGCGCCTTGCGCGCGAAGGATCGGTCCGCGCCCACCAGCATGTTTTTCGCCACCTGCTGGGTGATGGTGGAAGCGCCACTCATGCGCCGCCCGCTGCCATATTGCTCGGCGGCCTGGATCACGGCGCGCAGAATGCCCAAGGGATCAACCCCGGTATGGTCGCGGAAGCGCTGATCCTCGGCCGAGATGAAAGCCTGCTGCACGCGCTGCGGAATCGCCTCGATCGGGACGAAGATGCGCCTTTCCTGTGCCAATTCCGCCATCAGCCGGCTATCGGCGGCGTAAATCCGGCTCATTTGCGGGGGTTCATATTCCGCGAGCCAGCCGTAATCCGGCAAATCCTGCGCGAAATGATGATAGGCGCCATAGGCCGCGATACCGCCCGCCAACAGCACAGCGGCGCCCAGGCTGAACATCCAGCGCAGAATGCTGAAGCGCCGGCGGCGTTTTTGCTTTTTGGGCTTGGGCGGGGGCTCGGCGCGCGGCGGTTCAGCCCCGGGCGTGGCGCGCTGAGGGTCAAGCGGTTGATCGGCGCGCAATTCCGGCGAAGTCATGATGGCGCCTGATTACACGGTTCCGCTGAAAAGCGCGACATGAGGCAGCGGGGTATTTTAACCCGGCGCCGTACGCTGGGTGGACCCAAGCCAGGCTTCCACCGCCCGCGCCAGGCTGGCCGCGATCAGGGCGCGGTGTTCGGGCGTGCGAAGCGCGGCCTCATCCCCTGGGTCGGAGAGGAAGCCCATCTCCACGAGCACCGATGGTACTTCCGGCGCCTTCAGCACAATGAAGCCCGCTTCGCGCCTGGGTTTCGGCAGCACATCCACCGTACGGGTCAATTCGCGGACGGCCACACGGGCAAAGCGGGCGGAATCGCCCAGTGTTTCCTGGCGCATCAGGCTCAGCAATATCGCCTGCACCTCCGGCGGGACGGAGGGCAGGCTGAGCCCGCCCGCCAGATCGGCATTGTTTTCGCGCTGGGCGAGGGCTTGGGCGAGGGGATCGCTGGCGGTCTCGGCCAGGGTATAGACGCTGGCGCCCTTGGCCCCCGGTGCGGAATCGGCATGGAGCGAGATCAGCAGCGCTGCCTCCCGCGTGCGGGCAAAGGCCACGCGATCGGCGAGTGAGACGAATTCATCGCGTTCGCGCGTCATGGCCACGCGGCATTTGCCGCCTTCCTGCAATTTGCGCCGCAGCGCCTGGGCGGCGGCGAGTGTCACGCGCTTTTCTTCGGTGCCGCGCCGGCCAATGGCGCCGGGGTCATAGCCGCCATGGCCGGGGTCAATCACCACCAATGGCAAAGCAGGGGCGCTGCCTTGCGCGATTGGCATGTCACGTCGCGCCGCTGCCGCGAAAGCCTCCGTGCTGGCGGGGGAGATTTCCACCAGTAGCCGCCCCGCTGGCCCCGGCAGGCGGCGCGGCAGCGCAGGGCGCGCCAGTGTCAGGCGCAATTCCTTGGCTTCGGCATCAAAGACTGCGCTGGCGACTGGCCCCGCCGAGCCAAGCCGCGCTGGCCCTTGCCAGGCCACGCCGGGCAGGGAGAGCCCAAGGCGTGGGGGCTCAGCCAGGGCGCGCCATTCCCAGGAGATCGGGCCTTCGAGTGTGAGCGCAAGTCGCGCCGCGCGGCCTTCGGTGGTAAGCCGCGCGCCATTGACGGAAGCGCCCAAGGCCGGCTGGGCACTGCCCAGAACCGCACCGCCCAAGCCCAGGAAATGCCGGCGCCCTATGCCCATGCTGGCTTTCATATCGGGCTGGGCCGCGCCTGTCATCCGCAACAGGGGCCGGCCCTGGGGCGCGCATGAATTGCCGCTTGCTAGACGGGGCAAAACCACGGCTAGATGCAGGGGCTACGACTGCCCGCATTCGAAAAACCCAAAGGCAGCGTGTGGGGAGGAGAGATGGCCAAGACTCGCCATCCGGCGCGGCGTTTGACCGCAGATGACAGGGCCACGCGCCATGCCGCTGCTTGAAGTGCGCGATATCGTCGTGCGTTTCGGCGGCGTCACGGCTGTTGCTGGCGTTTCCTTTGAAGTGGAAGCGGGCCAAATCTGCGGCCTGATCGGCCCCAATGGCGCCGGCAAGACCACGCTGTTCAACGTCATTAGCGGCATTTATCGCCCGAATGAGGGTGATGTGCGCTTTGATGGCCATATCACCACCAATGAACCGCGCCACCGTATGGCCCCGCTTGGGCTTGGGCGCACCTTCCAGAACCTGGCCTTGTTCAAATCCATGACGGTGCGGGAAAACATCCTGGCCGGTGCGCATTCCGCCGGTCGCGCCGGGTTTCTCGCCAATGCGCTGCGGCTGCCGCGGGCGCGGGCGGAAGACAAGGCAGCGCGGGAACGCGCGGCTGAATTGCTGGCCTTGCTGCAATTGGAAGCGGTGGCTGATCTGCCGGTGATTGATCTGCCCTTTGGCACGCAAAAACGGGTCGAGATGGCACGCGCCCTGATCAGCCAACCCAAGCTTTTATTGTTGGATGAACCCGCGGGCGGGCTCAATCACGGTGAGGTGGATGAATTGGCCAAGCTGTTCCAGGAGGTACGGGCAAGCTTCAAGCTCGCGATCCTGCTCGTGGAACATCACATGTCGCTGGTGATGCGTGTGTCGGACAAGGTGGTCGCGCTCGATTTCGGCAAGAAGATTGCTGATGGCACGCCAGATGAGGTGCGGAGCAGCCCAGAGGTAATTCGCGCCTATCTCGGCGATGGCCATGCGGATGCGGCCCATGCTGCTTGAAGTGAAAAACCTGCGCGCCGGTTATGGCCCAACACAAGTTTTGTTCGGGTTGGATTTCGCGGTGGCGGAAGGCGGTGTAACTGCGCTGCTCGGTGCCAATGGTGCGGGCAAGACCACAACCTTGCGCGCTGTGTCGGGCCTTATTCGCCCGGAAGGGGAGGTTCTGCTCGCCGGCCAGCGTATCACGGGGTTGATGACGGAATCCATCGCGCGGCTTGGTGTCGCGCATGTGCCCGATGGGCGCGGCACCTTCATGGAATTGACGGTGGAGGAGAATTTTCGCCTGGGCGCCTTTACGCGGCGTGATCCTGATGTGGCGGCGGATTTCGCGCGTATGTGGGAATGGTTCCCGCGCCTGAAGCAGCGTTGGCGCCAGCAGGCGGGCACGCTTTCAGGCGGGGAGCAGCAAATGCTTGCGATTGCGCGGGCGCTTTTGCTGCGGCCCAAGCTGTTGTTGCTGGATGAACCAAGCTTTGGTCTCGCGCCGCTGATCGTGCAGGATATCTTTGGCATTTTGCGGCGCATTCGCGAAGAAAGCGGTGTTGGCATTCTGCTGGTGGAGCAAAACGCCAATCTGGCGCTTGATCTGGCCGATCATGCCTATCTGCTGGAGACCGGCCGCATTGTCATGTCGGGCCCCGCTGCCGAGATCAGGCAGGATGAGGCCATTCGCCGTTCCTATCTGGGATATTGAAGGATGGAAGCCTTTCTTCTGCAATTGACGGCCGGCATTGCCACCGGGGGCATTTATGCCTCGGTCGCGCTGGCGATTGTCATGATCTATCAGGCGACGCATCACGTGAATTTTGCGCAAGGCGAAATGGCGACACTTTCGACCTTCATTGCGCTCACCATGATCCAGGCGGGCCTGCCCTATTGGGTGGCCTTTGTCGCAACGCTGGTGGTGTCCTTCGTTATTGGTGCCTTGGTGGAGCGCCTGATCATGCGCCCGGTGCAGCATGCGCCAATCCTGACGCATGTTGGCGTTTATATCGGCATGCTGCTGATTATCGGCAATATGACCGGCTGGGTCTTTGGCTATACAATCCAGATGTTCCCTTCACCTTTTGAAGGTGACGGACCGATGCTGGGCGGGCTTTTTTCGGCACATCAGCTTGGCAGCGTTGTGGTCACACTCGCGGTGCTGATCCTGGTCTATCTGTTCTTCACCAAAACATCGCTGGGGCTCGCCATGCGGGCCGCGGCCTATAACCCACGCTCTGCACGCTTGGTCGGCATTCGCGTGGATGTCATGCTGGCGCTTGGTTGGGGCTTGGCAGCGGCGATTGGGTCGGTCGCTGGCATGATGGTGGCACCCATTGTGTTTCTTGATCCGAATATGATGCTTGGCATTCTGCTTTATGCTTTTGCGGGCGCGTTATTGGGCGGCATTGATAATCCGCCAGGGGCGGTGATGGGTGGTTTTCTGGTGGGTGTGCTGGAAAACCTCGCGGGCGCTTACATTGTCGGGACCGATCTGAAGCTGACCGTCGCATTGGTGATCATCATTGGTGTGCTGGTGCTGAAACCCTCTGGCCTCTTTGGCCGTGTCGTGTTCACGCGGGTGTAGAAGCATGAAGCTTTCCCCCGCACGCATCGTGCTTGTCTTGCTCGGCCTTGTGGCGGCTTTGGCGCCGCTTTGGGTGCTGGAGGGTTTTCATCTGTTCCAATTGACGCTTGCGGTCATCATGTCGCTTGCGGTGCTCGGGCTAAATATCGTCACGGGCTATAATGGGCAGATATCCTTGGGCCATGGCGCGTTTTTCGCGATTGGTGCCTATGTCACCTCCATCCTGATGGTGCAGGCCGATTGGTCCTTTTACGCGACACTGCCTTTTGCCGCAGCGGTTTGTGGCCTGGTTGGCTATGCGGTTGGCCTGCCTGCTTTGCGTTTGGGCGGGCTTTACCTGGCGCTGGTGACGTTCTCGCTCGCGGTCGCAGTGCCGCAATTGCTGAAGCACAAGGCGCTGGAAGCCTGGACCGGCGGCGTGCAGGGGCTTTTCCTGATGAAGCCCGATCCGCCGCGCTGGCTCACGCGCTTTCTGCCGCTTGATGCCGATCAATTCATGTATCTCAATGTGCTGATCATCGCGGGCATCTGCTTTCTGCTCGCCTGGAATCTCATTCGCGGGCGCATTGGCCGCGCGCTGATGGCAACGCGCGACCATCCCATAGCGGCCGAGGCGATGGGCATGGATATCGCCGCACTCAAGACCGGCGCCTTTGCCGTAAGCGCCATGATCACCGGTGTCGCCGGCGCGCTTTCCGCCGTGGCGGTGGAATTCGTGGCGCCCGATAGCTTCACCTTCCTGCTCTCCATCACGTTTTTTGTCGGCATGGTGGTGGGCGGCGTTGCCTCCATTCTGGGGTCCGTCTTTGGCGGGTTATTCGTGCTGTTTGTGCCAAACATCGCAGAGAGCATCAGCCGCGCCGCGCCCGGCGTGATCTATGGCATGATCCTGATCATTTTCCTGTTTCTTCTGCCGGAAGGCTTCGCCGGTCTGGTGCGGCGCCTTGTGGCGAAGCTTTCATCGCCTGCAAACCCACAATCAAAATAAGCGGAGAGGAATTCACCATGACCATTTCACGTCGTCTTCTTCTGGCCGGCAGCGCAGGTGCGCTGGCGGTGCCCAATATCGCCGCCGCGCAGGAAGCGCCGGGCGTCACCGCGACCGAAATCCATATCGGCAGCACCAATGCGTTATCCGGCCCGGTTTCATCCTATTCGGTGATTTCACGCTGCCTGGAAGCCATGTTCAGGCGCCTGAATGATCAGGGCGGTGTCGGTGGCCGGCGCATCAAATTCACCGTTTTGGATGATGCCTATCAGCCGCCGCGCACGCTCGAACAAACCCGCCGCTTGGTGGAACGCGACCGTGTCGCCTTCCTGTTCAATCAGCTTGGCACGCCGACCAACAGCGCCATCCACCGCTATGTCAATCAACGTTCCGTGCCGCATCTGTTCCTGGCAACGGGCGCGGATAAATGGGCCAATCCGCGCGAATTCCCCTGGACCATCGGCTGGCAACCGAGCTACCGGGTGGAAGCGCAAATCTATACCAAATATGTGCTGGAACAGCGGCCCAATGCGAAGATTGCGCTGCTTTACCAGAATGATGATTTCGGGCGCGATTATCTGCATGGCGTGCAGGATGTGCTGAAGGATCGCTTCCGTTCCATGGTGGTGACCGCCACCAATGAAGCGACCGATCCCACGATTGATAGCCAGATCGTGCAGCTTCAGGCCGCGGGCGCGGATGTGCTGATTTGCGGCGTGGTGCCGCGCTTCGCCGCCCAGGCCATTCGCCGCGTGCATGACATCGGCTGGCGGCCCATGATGTTCATGACCAATGTGTCGGTTTCGGTCGGTGTGGTCATGCAGCCGGCGGGGGTGGAAAAGGGGGTCGGCCTGATCACCTCGGACTACCGGAAGGACCAATCCGATCCCGCCTGGGCGCAGGATGCGGGCATGAATGAATGGCGCGACTTCATGCGCCGCTACGTGCCGGATGGCGATTTGGGCGATAATAACTTCACCTATGGCTATGGTGTGGGCACCACCATGATCCAGGTGCTACGCCAATGCGGCAATGATTTCAGCCGCGAGAATGTCATGAACCAGGCGCGGAATATCCGCCCCATGGACATCGCGACCCTGCTTCCGGGGGTCAAGGTGCAGACCCAGCCCGATAATTACAACGTGATCCGCCAGATGCAGTTGCAGCGCTGGAACGGGCAAAGCTGGGAACGCTTTGGCAATGTGATCGAAGGGGCGGGTTAGCCCCTCCAATCGCTGCCCTTGTAGTGCCGGCGGGCAGGGACTATGATGCCCTGTCCCGGCGGCATCCGCTGCGGGCGAGAATTCCGGCGGCATCGCCTGGCGCATGAAACCCCAATGGGCAGCGCGCCCCGCAATGTTCAGCCCCCTGGCCTCTAAAGCCCCTGCCCCTGGCATCGGCTTTGTGGATTTGCCGGGGAGCGGCCCTTCCTTCTCGCCGGCGCGGCCCGAGGCGCGCGAAAGCCCCTGCCCTTCATGGCCATGGCCCCCGTAGCGCCCGCCGTCCCGCCTGCGCCTGTGACCTTCGTGGTCCAAGGGTTCCCGGGGCAGGATCCAGGTGCGCCCACCCTGGGGCCGCTGCGCTGTTTCAGCGCCGGTCCCGCCGAAGAAGGTCTTCGCCGTCGCATGCCTCAGCACGCCACGCCGCAAACTGATCCTTGTTCGGGCCATGCCACGCATTTGCGCCCGCGGCTTCGCCCCGGCGCGGAGACTTCACCCCATGACCAAGCGTATGCTGATCGATGCCTCCCACCCCGAAGAGACCCGGGTTGTGGTGATGGATGGCAATCGCCTCGATGAATTTGATCTTGAAACGGCGCAACGCCGCGCCCTGAAGGGCAATATCTACCTCGCCAAGGTGGTGCGGGTGGAACCCAGCCTGCAAGCGGCCTTTGTGGAATATGGCGGCAATCGCCATGGCTTCCTGGCCTTTGGCGAAATCCACCCGGATTACTACCAAATCCCCGTCGCTGACCGGCAGCGCCTGCTGGAGATGCAGGAAGAAGAAGCCCGCGCGGAAGATGATGCCGATCTGCCGCCCGAAAGTGCCATGGACCGCGCCGCCTGGACCGGTGAGACGCCCGAGCCCTGGCAGCCCGCCGAAGACGCCAATGGCGAAGCCGCGCCTGCCGCTGAGGCTGCATCGGATGATGCACCCGCGCCGGAAGCGGTTCCTGAACCCGAAGCCCTTACCCAGCCATTGGCGATTGAAAGCGCAAGCCTGACCGCCGCGCCGGACGCTGCTGAGGCCGACCTTGGCCGGGTTGAGGAATTGCCCGCCGAAGACCAGGCCCCGCCCGAGACCATTGGCGGCGAAGGCCCAGCCGAGACCGAGGAAGAACGCCGCGAACGCCGCATCCCGCCGCGCTTCCTGCGCCATTACAAAATCCAGGAAGTGATCCGCCGCCGCCAGATCATTCTGGTGCAGGTGGTGAAGGAAGAACGCGGCGGCAAAGGTGCCGCGCTGACGACCTATATGTCGCTTGCCGGGCGGTTTTCGGTGCTGATGCCGAATTCCCCGCGCGGTGGTGGGGTTTCGCGCAAAATCACCTCGGCCGCGGATCGCAAGCGCCTGCGCGAAGTGATGGATGATCTGCAATTGCCGCAGGGCATGTCGCTGATTGTGCGCACCGCCGGCGCGCAACGGCCAAAGCCGGAGATTCAGCGCGATTGCGAATATCTGCTGCGGCTGTGGGACAATATCCGCGAAAGGACGCTGGCTTCCACCGCGCCGGCGCTGATTTACGAAGAAGCGGATCTGATCAAGCGGTCCATCCGCGATGTTTATGGCCGCGACATTGATGAGGTGATGGTGGAAGGCGATGGCGCTTTCCAGCAGGCGCGCGAATTCATGCGCATGCTGATGCCATCGCATGCGAATAAGGTGCGGCTGCACCGGGATGTGACGCCGCTTTTCGCGCGCCATCACGTGGACCAGCAATTGGATGCGATGCATTCGCCGGTGGTGCAGCTGCGTTCCGGCGGTTATGTGGTGATCAACCAAACCGAAGCGCTGGTTGCGATTGACGTGAATTCGGGCCGCGCCACGCGCGACCGCCATATCGAAGACACGGCGCTGCGTACCAATATGGAAGCTGCCGAGGAAATCGCGCGCCAATTGCGCCTGCGCGATCTGGCCGGGCTTATTGTCATTGATTTCATTGATATGGAATCAAACAAGCACAATGCCATGGTGGAAAGGCGGCTCAAGGAATCGCTCCGCCACGACCGGGCGCGCATTCAGGTGGGCCGCATTAGCCATTTCGGCCTGCTGGAAATGAGCCGCCAGCGCCTGCGGCCTTCCATCGCGGAACAAACCTTCATCACCTGCCCGCATTGCCTGGGCCGCGGCACGATCCGTGGCGTGGAAAGCAGCGCGCTGCAGGTACTGCGCGCGATTGAGGAAGAAGGGGCGAAGCGCCGCTCAGCCGAGATCAATGTGCATGTCGCGACCGATGTTGCGCTTTGGCTTTTGAACCGCAAGCGCGAACGGCTTTCGGAAATCGAGGCGCGCTTTGGCATGAGCGTTTTCTTCCAGCCGGATGAAAAGCTGATGGGGCCGGCGATCCGCATCGAACGCTTGCGCGCAGCCGAACCCATGGCCGTTAGCGCCGCACCTTCCGCGCTTCGCATGGATTACGCGCCGGAAGTGGAAGACATCGCGCCCGAGGCCGAGGAAGAGGAAGCCGATAGCCCGCGTGCCGAGGCGCGTGAGGAAACCGCCGAAGAAGGTGAGCGCCGCCGTCGCCGTCGCCGTCGTCGCCGTGGTGGCCGGCGTGAAGGCGGGCCGCAGGGGGCCGAAGCCGGTACCGAGGCTGAAGGCGAAGGCGAAGAAGGCGCTGAAGCCGCGGCAGAAGCGGGCGATATGCCGGAAGGCGAAGCCCCGCCCGCCGAGGATGAAGGCCAAACCGCTGAAGGCGCCGCCGAGGGTGAGGATCGTCCGCGTCGCCGTGGCCGCCGTGGTGGCCGTCGCCGCCGTGAGGATGGCCCGCGTGAGCGCCGCGCTGAGGATGCCGCGCCGGAACTGCCGGAAGAAGCCCCCGCGCCGCGTTATGTTGGCCCAACCCCGGCGGACCCCTTCGCCGGGCAGATTGATGATGTGTTTGCTGCCATGGCGGCAGCCGAAGAAGCGGCGGAACGCGCTGCTGCAACCGCCCGGCGGATTGCACCCACCCCGCCCGCGCCGGAACCCGAGGCTGCCCCAGTGGTGACCGAGGCGGCACCGGTTGCGGAAGCGCCGGCACCTGTAGCACCGCCCGCACCGGAACCCGCGCCCGCGCCGGTGGCTGCGGAGCCTGCCCCGGCGCCCGAGCCGGAAAAGGCCGAGCCTGTGATTGGGCCGGCGATCCAGCCGGTGGTGTTGGGTGATGGGGCGGAGGTTGCTCGGCCCAAGCGGCAGGGCTGGTGGAAGCGGCCGGGGTAGGGTGCGTTGGGCCAAGCGGGATTGTAGGCCGCGTAAAGCGCCGAGAGCCCGCTTTTTTTAATCGGAAGCAACCTGGCGAAAGGCCAGGGCGCTGATCGGCATCGCCACCCCAAGCGAATGCAGCAACTACTTCGCCAATTCCGGATATGCTTCCAGTTAAACGAAGCATGCTCTAAGGCACAGCCAACCAGCCATCACCGCGTTGCGCCTTGCGCGGTGTGGCAGGCATTGCACCGGCGACATGATGGCGGCGACAAGCCTGCCCAAACTTGCTGGAATGGGCATCACGTTTTCGCGCGACCCCCGTTTTGGCGTCAGGCCTTTTCGATCTCGCCGCCGCCATCCACCCAGTTCTTGAAGCCGCCCAGATTGCGCACATTGGCGTAACCCATGTCATGCAGCGTCTTCAGCACCAGCGCAGATCGCCCGCCAGAGGCACAATAGGCAACAATCGTCTTGGCGCGATCAAAATTCGCATCATGCAAAGCGGAAGTCGGATCAGCGCGGAATTCCACCAGACCGCGCGGAATGGTCACGGCGCCCGGCACCTTGCCTGAGGCCGCGACTTCGCCTGGCTCACGCACATCCAGGAAAACAACATCAGCGCGGCCAACCAAGCCCTTGGCTTCATCGGCGCTGATGCGCGGCACCACGGCTTCCGCGGCGGCGAGCATTTGTTGGACGGTTAGGGTCATGGCCTTTTTCTCCTCCCTGCTGGCGTTGTGCCGCAGGTTAGGCCGAGTTGCGTATGCAATGGAAGGGCGCCCCTTCAGGATCAATTGAACAGCGCGAGGATGGACGCCAGGTCAGTTCCGCCGACAAGGATCACATCATCGCCGGCGCCGCCACTGAGGAAATCCATGCCCGAACCGCCCATCAGCGTGTCGTTGCCGGCGCCGCCCATGATGCTGTCATCCCCGGCGCCACCATGCATGAAATTGGCGCCATCCGTGCCGATCAGCGTATCACTGCCATTACCAGCGATGACCGCTTCGAATTCGGTAAAACTTTCGCCCGGGAAGTTGGTGGCGCCAGTTTGCAGATTGACCAGGTAATTGCTGCTGAAGAGCGATGTATCCAGCGTATCATTGCCGCTGCCGCCGACCGCGATATCAGTACCAATGACGGCGTAGATGTAATCATTCCCTGCACCGCCCAGGGCAGTATCAGCACCACCGCCACCATTGATCGTATCATCGCCATTGCCGCCAAGGATGCTGTCATTCCCGGCGCCACCATGCATGAAATTGGCGCCATCTGTACCGATCAGCGTATCACTGCCGGAGCCAGCAATGACCGCTTCGAATTCGGTGAAGCTTTCGCCGGTGAAGTTGGTGGTGCCAATTTGCAGATTGACCAGATAATTGCTGCTGAAGAGCGATGTATCCAGCGTATCATTCCCGCTGCCACCAATCCCGACATCAATACCAATCACCGCATAGATATAATCATCCCCGGCACCGCCTTCGGCACGGTCAGCGCCACCGCCACCATTGATCGTGTCATTGCCAGCGCCGCCTTCCAACGTATTGGCCGTGGCGCTGCCCAGCAGGCTGTCATTACCATCACCGCCCCAGGCGCCCTGGCTTATGGCGTTACCCAACACCAGCGTGTCATTGCCGGCTTGGCCATAGAGGTATTGGTCATTGGCATTGCCGGCCACCAGGCTATCCGCGTCATTACCGCCATAAAGCTGGATCTGGCGGACATTCAGCGCAATCAGCGTGTCATTGCCATTCTCGCCCCAGCCATAGCTGCCGCTGCCAATAAAATCATTGCCACCGACGACAATCCGATCCGCGCCATCGCCACCAATCAGATGATGGCTATTGCCAATGCCATCAATCAGCGTGTCGTCACCAATGCCACCATCCAGCGTTTGGATAATACCCGCACCCGCCAGAAGGCTGTCATTGCCGTCTCCGCCATAGGCGGCCTGCATGGTGTTGCCACCCAACACCAGCGTGTCATTGCCGGCCTGGCCATAGAGGTATTGGTCATTGGCATTGCCGGCGACCAGGCTATCCGCATCATTGCCGCCATAAAGCTGAATCTGGCGGACATTCAGCGCAATCAGCGTGTCATTGCCATTCTC
>JADCFQ010000050.1 GCA_020249435.1 Roseomonas sp.
ATGGGCAATGATCTGCACCGCCCACAACATCCTCAAGCTCCACAAGGCAACAGCATAAACAAAAGGGCACACGCACCAAAAACCTCGCTAGTACCAGCGCGAGAAAGAGCCGAAGGTCATTCTCAGACAGGCTCCTAGAGCCAACTGAATCGCCGCCCGAAAGAGCAAGGAGACGCGCGCTTGCGCGTCGGTACCTGCATCAGCGAGTCTCCAAAAAACACTTGGGGCGTCCGCACCGAATTGTTGATGGCATTGTTATCCACGAGCTATCGGGCGGCTCCCCACTCGACTCCTATTTCGCGGCGGTTGCACGCTATTTTCTTGATAATGGCGAGCGCGTCCTGACTGACGAATTCTTGGATGCCATGCTTGATAACGGTGGTCCATTGAACAGTGTGGGTCAGGCGTCCGGCGTAGTTTCGGATTTGATTGAGCAATGTGAGGCCATTCTAGAGTCGGGCAATTTGCCGAGCCCAGAATTATCTCTTGTTAGGAAGGCACTTAAAGCCCTCCGCGGAACAGCTTGATTCACGTGGGCTGTTCGGTTTGGCTTTTTTACAACATCGCAAGCATTTCAGAATCGCTCAATTGATCTTCGCTTCCACATAAAGCGGCGATCAGGAAACTCCGCCGTCCAGGATCCGCTGTTACTATCTCATCTGCGAGGCCTTGACACATGGCACGACTCTCATCGTCAGCAATCGGCACAGCTAAGATAATCCGAGCCGCCCCCTTTTGCTTTAGTGCGTGTAAGGCAGCGTAAGCCGTGATGCCGGTTGCAATCCCGTCATCTACCAGGATTACGGTGCGATCCTTCGGATTCAGCCTGTCACGGCCATCGAAGTATAACTTAACACGTCGTGCGAGCTCAGATCTTTCCCTCGCGACCACGGGTGACATAGCTTCTTTTGACAGGCCTGTACATGCAACCGAATTGAATAGCGGCTCTTCAACCCCTTCGGCTAAAGCCCCGAATGCAGAAGGCGACCGGCCGGGAATGCAAAGCTTGCAAACCGGCAAAAGATCAAGCGGTGCATTAAGAGCTTGCGCAATAATCAGCGCAACAGGAACACCGCCGCGCGGGATGGCATACACAAGTGGCTTGTCAAATCCACGCTCCAAAAGAAGCACTGCCAAACGACGTCCGGCTTCGCCTCGGTCAGTCAAATGCTTAAATTTTCCACTTCCACTGGTGGTCATGATTCTGAAGCCTTTTCGCTCTCAATTTTCCTCATCGCGCAGGATGCGCGCTGCTGCCAGCAAGGCTTTCTCATAGCGCGCGCGTTCCTTGGCGGTTTTATCAGCCGGCCAGGGGCGAAAGCCCTCCCCGGTTTTCGGGCCAAGCTTGCCTTCCGCCACCAAGCGCGCGAGGCCAGGGCTTGGATCGGGGCTGGTGTTCAGCGAAGGATAGATGGTGCGCCCGGCTTCCAATTGTGTTTCAAGCCCCGCCAATTCCTTTTGCAGTATCGGCCCCGCCGCGACGTAACGAAAACCAAAAGCGTAGCGCACGGCGTTGTCCACATCCTCAGCGGTGGCGAGGCCCTGATCAATCACGGAAAAGGCTTCGCGCATCAGCGCATGCTGGATGCGGTTGGCGAGAAAGCCTGGCACATCCTTCGCCACGCGAATGACCTTGCGACCAAGCCCCGCCATGATGTCGGCGAGTTTGTCGCACACTGCCGGGTCTGTGTATTCGCCGCGCACGACCTCAACCCCCGGCACCAGATGCGCGGGCAGGAAGAAATGCAGGTTCGCGCAACGCGCCCGGCCAGGCAGATCGCCGGCAATATCCGTGATGCGATAGCCCGATGCATTGGACGCAATCGGGATGCCCGCCGGCACCAAGCCATCAAGCTCCGCAAAAACCTTGCGCTTCAATTCAAGCTTTTCCGGCACGGCTTCAATCACCGCCTCAGCCCCAGCATAATCCGGCGCCTTCATGTCAGACAAAAGCGTGAGGCGCTGAGCGGCGGCAGGATCACCTTCAAGCTGGGTGATGGATTGCGCGACGCGCGCTTGTGCGGCCGGCCAGCGATCCTGCGCAGGTTCCACTGCGCTGACGCGCCAGCCGCCATTCAGGAAAATCGCCGCGATATCGCAGCCCATCAACCCCATGCCGAGGATGACAATATGGCGCGGCGTATTCACGCCGCGGCCCTTGGTGTAATGCCGCCCTGTGCGACGATGAAATCAGCGATGTCTGAAACCCCTTGCAGCACCTTGAGATTCGTGAAGATGAAGGGCCGCGTGCCGCGCATTTTGCGCGCATCACGATCCATCACGGAAAGATCAGCACCGACCAGCGGCGCCAGATCAATCTTGTTGATGACGAGCAAATCGCTTCGCGTAATGCCAGGCCCGCCCTTGCGCGGGATTTTGTCGCCCGCTGAGACATCAATCACGTAAATCGTGAGATCCGCCAATTCCGGGCTGAAGGTCGCGGCCAGATTATCGCCGCCGCTTTCAATGAAAAGTATCTCCAGCTTCGGGAATTTCACCGCCATGTCATGCACGGCAGCGAGGTTGATGGAGGCATCTTCGCGGATCGCGGTATGCGGGCAGCCGCCGGTCTCCACCCCCGCAATGCGTTCCGGCACCAGCGCGCCGGAGCGTGTCAGGAATTCCGCATCTTCGCGCGTATAAATGTCATTGGTGATGACCGCGATATCGTATCGGTCGCGCATGTATTTGCAAAGCCGATCCACCAGCGCGGTTTTGCCGGAACCAACCGGGCCACCAATGCCCACACGAAACGGGCCATTCTGTGAAGTGCTCATGATCTGAACAACCTTGTGTATTGCGTCTCATGACGCAGGGAGAAGATATCGAGCATCGGCGCGGCGGTGCCAAGCCTTGTTACATCTGCGTTCAAGGCGGCCTCGGTCGCGCTGGCGACGGCGGGTTGCAGTGCGGCGATGGCAAGCTGGCCATCGGTCTGGCCAAGCGGTACCAGTCGCACGCCAGCGGAAACCAGATTGGCCGCAAAGGCCGAGAGAAACCCAAAGGCTGCATCACGCGCGGGGATGCCCTGTTCCGCCGCCGCCGCACCGAAAGCCACCGCATGGGCAAGCTGGCGCGGGTGGCGCGCAGCGAAGGCGGCAAAGCGCGGCGTAGCCCAGGCGGCGAGTGTCACGCTGGTAAAAGCGGTGCCCTGCGCTTCCGCTTCCAGCGCGGTTTCCACCGTGCCGCGCCATGCCGCGCCCAGTTCCGCAATGTCATCCAACGCCTTGTCATCGCCCTTCAGCATGGCCCGATGGGCGGCGACCAATAGCGCGCCATCCACGCGCCCTGCGCCGCGCAATAAGGCAGCGCTGATATAGGCAATCAGCCCATCGCGCTTGGCCACGCTGCCCGCTTCCACCGCCGCTTCCAGCCCGTGGCTATAGGTATAGGCGCCAACCGGATAGGCCGGCGAAAGCCAGGTCAGCAGCCGATACAGCGCCTGCTGTGCGGCGCCAGCGCGTTTTTCAGTGATGGTGGTGATGATGGCCATCGCCATGATGATGGTCGTGATCGCCATCACCATGATGATGGTGATGATGCCCCATATGGCGGTTATGTTCGCCGTAAGCGCCGCCTTCCGGATCGAAGGCCACTTCCACATGCTGCAATTGCGCGCCAAGCCCTTTCAGCATGGCTTCAATCACGTGATCCTTGCGGATCAGAATGCGGCTGCCGTCGATCTGCGTCGGCAAGTGCCGATTACCCAAATGCCAAGCCAAGCGCGCGAGGCGTTCCGGCGTTTCCGCCGTGACCTCAATCAAGGGCTCCGGCGCAGCCTGCACCAGAATAACGCCGCCACCTTCCAGCAGCAGCCCATCGCCCTGGCGGAGCACGGTGGCTTCCTCCAAATCCAGCAGAAAGGCAAAACCATCTTCCGCGACATAGCGCTTGCGGCGGCGGAAACGGTCATCGAAATCCAGCGTCACGCGATGGCGCGCGGTGCGTTCCACCCAGCCGCCAGCGGGCAGCACCTGAATGGCGCGGGGAAGTGTCTCGGTCATGTCAGGCACACCTCAAAACATGAAATAGCGCTGCGCCATGGGCAGCACCTTGGCGGGTTCGCAGACCAGCAGCACGCCATCGGCGCGCACCTCATAGGTTTCGGGATCAACCTCGATCTTCGGGAGCGTCGCATTATGCACCATGCTGCGCTTGCCAATGCCGCTGCGACAATTGCGCACCGCCACCAATTCCCGCGCCAACCCGAAGCGGCCCGCGATATCCGCTTGCAGCGCCGCACCGCTCACGAAAGTGACAGCCGAGACCAAACGCGAACGCCCATAGCTGCCAAACATCGGCCGGTAATGCACCGGCTGCGGCGTGGGGATGGAAGCATTGGGGTCGCCCATCAGCGCCATGGCAATCGTGCCGCCCTTCAGCACCATATCGGGCTTCACGCCGAAAAAGGCCGGCGTCCACATCACCAGATCGGCGATCTTGCCCACTTCCACGCTGCCGACATGATCGGACACGCCCTGCGCAATCGCGGCATTGATGGTGTATTTGGCGATATAGCGTTTGGCGCGCGCATTGTCGTTGTCGCCCTTTTCTTCTGGCAGCCGACCGCGCTGCACCTTCATCTTATGCGCGGTCTGCCAGGTGCGAATAATCACCTCACCTACACGGCCCATCGCCTGGCTATCGGATGACATCATGCTGATGGCGCCGATATCATGGAGAATATCCTCAGCCGCGATGGTTTCCTTGCGGATACGACTTTCGGCAAAGGCGACATCTTCCGCAATGCGCGGATCAAGATGGTGGCAGACCATGAGCATATCCAAATGCTCATCCACCGTATTCACCGTATAGGGCATGGTGGGGTTGGTTGAGGAAGGCAGCACACCCGCTTCACCAACCAGGCGCAGAATATCCGGTGCATGGCCACCACCGGCACCTTCGGTATGGAAGGCCTGAATGGTGCGGCCACGAATGGCCTTGATGGTTTCCTCAACAAAGCCGCTTTCATTCAGCGTATCGGTATGGATGGCGATTTGAATATCCATCTCATCGGCAACCGATAGGCAATTATCAATCGCTTTGGGCGTCGTGCCCCAATCCTCATGCAGTTTCAGCCCGCAAGCGCCGGCCCTGATCTGTTCTTCCAAGCCTGCCGGCAGCGCGGCATTGCCCTTGCCGAGAAAGCCAAGGTTCATCGGGAAGCCTTCAGCGGCCTGCAACATACGCTCCATATGCCAAGGCCCGGGCGTGCAGGTGGTGGCGAGTGTGCCATGCGCGGGACCAGTGCCGCCGCCGAACATGGAGGTAATGCCAGACGCCAGCGCTTCTTCAATCTGCTGCGGGCAGATGAAATGGATATGCACATCAAGCCCGCCCGCGGTGAGTATGCGCCCTTCACCGGCGATGATTTCCGTGCCTGGCCCTATGATGATGTCCACATTGGGCTGCGTATCGGGATTGCCCGCCTTGCCGATGGCGGCAATCCGCCCGCCGCGCAGGCCGATATCCGCCTTCACCACGCCCCAATGATCCAGGATCAGCGCATTGGTGATCACGGTATCCATCGCACCATTGGCGCGTGTCACTTGCGATTGGCCCATGCCATCGCGAATCACCTTGCCGCCGCCGAATTTCACTTCCTCACCATAGGTGGTCAGGTCGCGCTCAACCTCGATGACGATTTCCGTATCGGCCAGGCGCAAACGGTCGCCGACCGTTGGGCCATACATGCCGGCATAGGCGGCGCGAGAGATTTTCGTTGCCATGGGTCAGAGAGCCCCTTCCGTTTCGCCGCGAAAACCATGGATCACGCGCGCCCCCGCCATGGGGATCAGCCGCACCTTGCGCGTTTGTCCCGGTTCAAAACGCACTGCGGTCCCGGCGGGAATATCCAAACGGCAACCGCGCGCCTTGGCGCGATCAAACGCGAGTAAGGGATTGGTTTCCGCGAAATGGTAATGGCTGCCCACCTGCACCGGGCGGTCGCCTTTGTTCGCCACCGAGATTTCCACTGCATCGCGCGTTGCGTTCAGCGTGATCTCGCCAGGGGCGGTGATGATTTCGCCGGGGATCATTTGCGGGCTCCCTTACGCGCTGGCTTGGCCTTCGCTTTTGGCTTGGCGGCTTTCGCCTTCGGTTTAGTCGCGACTTTGGCTTTGGCTTTTGGTGCGGCTTTCACCTTCGCCTTCGAAGCAGGCTTAGCTTTGGCCCTGGGTTTTTTCGGCGCGGCAGCGCGGATTGGTTGATGCACCGTCACCAGCTTGGTGCCATCCGGGAAGGTCGCTTCCACCTGGATTTCATGGAGCATCTCGGCGATGCCTTCCATCACCTGATCGCGCGTGAGAACGGTTGCGCCATCACGCATCAATTCAGCAACGCTGCGGCCATCGCGCGCACCTTCCACCACGAAATCCGTGATCAGCGCCACGGCTTCGGGGAAGTTCATTTTCAGGCCGCGTTCCAGGCGCCGTCGCGCCACAATCGCAGCCATCGAAATCATCAGCTTGTCTTTTTCACGCGGGGTCAGGTTCATGGCGTTGGGTTCCGCAATCGCTGTGCCATCATCATGGGATTTCCTGCTTCATGTCGTCCATAGCCGCGGCAGCCGCGCCGGCAGGCCAAGCGCGGGCCGCAGCCGGCAAATCGCGGCCCCCAGCCCTTCGCGCACCACAACCGCATCGCCAAGCCAGCGCGTCACCAAAAGCCCAGGTCGCACCAGGCTTGCCAACGCGCCATCTGCGCGCAGCGCATCGCGCAGATCGGGCGCGGCAAGCGGGCCGGCCAGCACCAGGCTGCCGAGTGCTTCGGCATTGGCCAAGCCAAAGGGGTCAGCGAAATCCGCCGCGATATCCTCACCAAGCACGAGGCCATCCGCCCAAAGCAGCTTGCCGCCGCGCTGAATGCGCCAGGAATCCTGCAAAGCACCGCGCCGCCAGGTCTCGCCCCGCGCGACGCGGCCAAAGACCAGCGCTTCGGCCATAAGCAGCGTTGCATCATCGGCGATATCGGCATTCAGCCGCCGTTCAAGCCGCGCGCCTTCGAACAGGATGGTTTCCTGCGGAATCCACTCAAACACCGTACCAGCGCCGGCTTCAAGCGTCACGCTGATTTCGGTGGCGGGGCCAAGGCTGCGATAGATTTTCTCGGCCGCCGGGGTCGAGAAACTCGCCTGCGCGCCCGCACCAAGGCTGAGCGTGATATCTACCCTGTCACCGCCCGCGAGGCCGCCTGCTGTGTTCACTAATGCGCAGATCGGCGCCTCATCCGCTTCCGGATCGGGAAACAAGGCCCGCATGGGCGGTGATTGATAAAGCCCGCCCAATACCGTGCGCCCTTCATGCCGGTGGTAATCCAGCTCCAACCGCCCGCGGGAGCGCTGGTGGCGTGGCTGAGGCAGGGCGGCGGGGCTCATGGGACAAGCTAACCATGCGCGGCGCCGGGCTCCAAATGGCGCGATGAAAGGCAGTTTCTGCACAAACTTCCGGCAGAATCTGGCTTGA
Source organism: Roseomonas sp. (assembly GCA_020249435.1). Taxonomy (GTDB): domain Bacteria; phylum Pseudomonadota; class Alphaproteobacteria; order Acetobacterales; family Acetobacteraceae; genus Neoroseomonas. The sequence goes on from JADCFQ010000050.1 coordinate 7,464, forward strand.
TCGGTGGGCGCATGGCTTTGCGGGCGACCTCTTGGCCGAAATTCTGCGGCGGCGCGGCCAAGACACGCTTAGCCCGCCGCCTGTGATAAAAAGATTTCCTTGATATTGCTGCCAGGATAAGGAACTGGTAATATTTAAGCAGCATGGAGATGTTTCTTCTCGTTACTGGTCTCGCTGCGGTAACGGTGACTGGAATCGTGCTATTCACGCGGCGGAAGACCGTCCGGAATGCCCCCATCGAACGGACAATCAGTCCGCGGGCCTGCGCGCCCCTGCAACAGCCCGGTCAAGGCCCAGCGATTGTTGTTCAATACGCTGAGGCGAGTGGTGAGGTCATCAGCCGGCGCCTGGAAGTCCGAGAGCTTAAAGACGTGCAATATGAGGGCACGCTGAGACCGAGGATGATGCTATCCGGTTGGTGTCAACAGCGTCACGAAAAGGTCGAAATACCGGTGACACGTATTGGAACCGTGGCCGACCCACGGACCGGTGGGGTTTATGATAAGAACGACACCATCACCAGCTATTTGCGACTGATTGCGCCCGGCAACCTTGCAACTCCCGAGGACCACACGGCTGAGGGCCGCCTGGAACTTGAGAGAGCGAAGCGGGACCGAAAATTGATCCTGACCCCAGTCAACGTCACCATCGGCTGGCGGTTTTCCTATGGCAAAGGTGACCCGCAAACCATAAGGGTCTGGGTCACGGCCATTGCCATACGGGCAGATAGCCGCGCTTCCGCATTATTCGTGGAGCCCATGGGCGGTGTTTCTGAGGAACGGCCTTATTTCATCAAGCCACTCGGCAGCGGCCATCGTGAGGTTGTGACGCTTGAAGTTGAGGAGGCGAGGTATGAGGAAGACGCCATTGCAGAATGGGCGGAGCAATGGTTGCGCAAGCCAGACTGAGCGGCCTTTGCTCTGGGCAAAGCCGATGATTCACGCATTTTGATAATCTATCGGACTGCACAGGCTGGACAGGCGTGCGCCGCGCGGCTTTGGTGGCGGGGATCAAACTGAAAGCCAGCCCATGCGCCGCGTCACCACCGTACCCCTCACCGCCGAAGCCTTCGCCCCCTTTGGGGAGGTGCTGGAAAGCCCCGCCGCGCCGGGCCGCGCCTACATAGACAAGATGCTGGAAAATCGCCGAGGCGCTGCGGCGCCCAGCCTTTCCTTCACGCGCGCCTTGCCGAAATCGGTACCTTTCGCGTCCACCACCATGGAACGGCATGAGTTTTCCTCGCAATCCTTCATCCCCATGGAAGCGGGGCGCTGGCTGGTGCTGGTGGCGCCGCATGGGGCGGATGGCAAGCCGGATATGGAAAAGGCACGCGCCTTTCTGGCGCGGCCTGATCAGGGTGTCACTTACGGCGCCAATGTCTGGCACCACCCTTCCACGGTTTTCGACCGTGAAGCGCGCTTTGCCGTTTTCATGTGGAAGGACGGCACCAGCACCGATGATGAATTTGTTGAGGTGCAGCCTTTTGAACTGCACCTCGGCTAAGGGTCAGCAGCTTTGCGGCTGCTGGCCGCGGGTTTTCCAGAGCGAGACGAAAATCCCGCCCGCGATGATGGCCGCCGTCACCCCCAGCGAAATCGCGGGGTCCAACTTGCCCACCATCTGGTTCCAGAAGATCTTGCCGCCGATGAAGACCAGCACCAGCGCCAGCGCATATTTCAGGTAGTGGAAGCGATGCACCATGGCAGCGAGCGCGAAATACAGCGCGCGCAGGCCCAGGATCGCCATGATATTCGCGGTATAGACTATGAAGGTGTCGGTCGTGATGGCGAAGATCGCCGGCACGCTATCCACTGCGAAAATCAGATCGGCGATATTGATCACCACCAGCGCCAGGAAGAGCGGCGTCGCAAAAGCGAGCTTCTTGCCTGTAGCCGGATCCATTTGCCGGACGAAGAATTTCTGGCCATGCAGCTCATCCGTCACGCGCATGTGCTTCCGCATGAAGCGCACAACGGGGTTTTTGGAGATATCCTGCTCCCCTTCCGGCACCACCAGCATCTTGATACCGGTCGCGATCAGGAAGGCGCCGAACAGATACAGCACCCAGCTATATTGCTGAACCAGCGCCGCACCCGCCGCAATCATGATGCCGCGCAGCACAATGACGCCAATAATGCCCCAGACCAGCGCACGATACTGATAGCGGCGCGGGATCGCGAAATAGCCAAAAATCAGGCTGATCACGAAGACATTGTCGATAGACAGCGCCTTTTCGATGAAGAAGCCCGTGAAATAGGCCACCCCGGCATGAACCCCGTCCGAGGTCGTGATCTCCCCGACCTCATAGGCCCACCAGATCCCGGCGCCATAGAGCATGGCAAAGGCAATGTAGAAGGCAGAGAGATAAAGGCTCTCGGCCACGCCCATTTCCTTGTCCTTGCGATTCAGGACGCCAAGATCAAAAGCGAGCAAGAGAACAACAATCAGCAAAAAGCCCTTCCACATCCAGAAGGGCTTGCCCATCCATTCGGCAGCCAGGAATTCCATCCCCAAACCTCATCTCCTATGGCGCGGACCAGCCATAGAGGGGCCGAGACCGCGCAGGGTTGCACGATCCGACATCACGGCAGGCCGCCATAGGGGCGGCCCCCGTCAGAGGGGCCCGGATTGAGGGGAAATGGTGAAAGCCGGAATGGTTTTCAACCCCCATTGCGGCGGGCCTTGCGAGAAACCATTTGGGGGTTTGCGCGGTAACCCCTTGGCGATTAGGTTGCCGCCATGTCATAGGGTCCGAAGCACCGCCTCGGCGGGGCTTCCAACTGGGAATTGAGGCGTCGCAATGGGTTCCTTCAGCATCTGGCATTGGCTTGTGGTTCTGCTGGTCATTCTGCTGCTTTTCGGCAGCGGCAAGATCAGCGGGCTGATGGGCGATCTGGCCAAGGGCATCAAGTCCTTCAAGCAGAATATCAAGGAAGAACAACCAGATGCCTCCATGGAGGCGCAGGCCCAGGGGCAGTCCCAGCCGGCCGGCAGCATCCAGGGTCCGGCGGCCGCTTCCACAGCGCAGACGGCATCTGCGCAAACCACGCCGCCCCGCCCGGGCGCCTGATGGCCACACCCGCCCCCATTGCGGGGTGGGCGCCAATTCGCCGCCTGCCTGTGCCCATGCGGCAAAGGCAGGGGCCAATCAGACTATTCAGGCTGCCGGGCCAAGTTTAGAACGCAAACGCCGCTTTCACCGCGTGGAGGGCCCGCGCCATGCTATCAACCTGGACTGTTGAGGATGGCCGCTGTCGCCTGCGGGAAGGCGCCATTTCGGACATTACCGCTGCCCTGCCGGACTCAGCGCGCGAAAGCGCGGCTGAAGTCGCGGCATCTGAAAATCTGCGCCACGCCGTCTGGATTGACCTGCTGAACCCGACACCGGCAGAAGAACGCGCGGTGCAAAACGCGCTCTCGCTCGAAATTCCGACGCGGGAGGAAATGCAGGAAATTGAAAGCTCATCGCGCCTGTATAGGGAAGATGAGGCGCTGTTCCTGACGGCGAATTTTCTCTACGGCGTTGATTCGGGGGATTACGGTTCCACCCCCATCAGCTTTGTCCTGACCAATAGCACGCTGGTCACGGTACGCTACGCGACACCGCGCGCCTTCACGGTATTTGGTGCGCGCGCGCAGCGCCACCCAACCCTGCTGCATTCGCCCGATGCCGTGATGCTGCATTTGTTCGAACAGGTGGTGGATCGCCTGGCCGATATTCTGGAAAAAGTCGGTGCCGATATGGACAAGGCGAGCCAATCAACCTTTCGCAGCTCTCAGGCTGATGTGAAAATGCATCGGCGTAATGACAAGCTGAAGGATGCGCTGTTCACCTTGGGGCAGGTTGGGGAAGTCACTACCCGTGCTTCGGAAACGCTGCTGGGCTTGTCACGCATTCTGACCTTTGTAGGGGCTGAAAAAGCAACGGCGGTGCGCAAGGAAAACCAGGCGCTGATCAAGACCCTGGTACGCGATGTGCGGTCCCTGGTGGAACATGCAAGCTTCCTCAATTCCAAGGCGCAATTCCTGCTGGATGCGGTGCTTGGTGTTTTGAATGTGGAACAGAACGCCATCATCAAGACCTTCACCGTGGCGTCAGTCGCGCTGATGCCGCCCACGTTGATTGCCAGCATTTACGGCATGAATTTCGAATTCATCCCGGAGCTGAAACTCACTTTCGGCTATCCGCTGGCGCTTGTGCTGATGATTGTTTCTGCCATTCTGCCCATTCTCTATTTCCGCCGCAAAGGCTGGCTCTAGACCCGACAAGGAAATTCTGATGTCGCAAGCAACACGTATTCCCGCTTCTGTCGCCACCTGCCGTTGGGGTGGGTTTGATGCGTCCTTCCCGCCGGTCGCGAGCATTGCCTCGGGCGAGACGGTCATTCTGGAATGTGTCTCGGGCGGGCCGGAAGTGATGCCGGGGCCGGAGAAGGGCCTGCCGCTGCACCCGGCGATTTCGGAAATCCATGCGAAGCTGCCGCGGCTTGGTGCGCATATCATCACAGGCCCCGTCGAAGTGCGCGGCGCCGAACCAGGCGATGCGCTGCGCGTGGATATTGAGAAGATCGAGCTCGGCGCGGATTGGGGTTTTTGTGGCTTCCGCCCGCTGTTTGGCACACTGCCGGAAGATTTCCCCTATCGCCGCACGCTGCATATTCCGGTGAACAAGCAGGCCATGACATGCCGCCTGCCCTTCGGGCCGCAAGATGGCGGGCTTGATCTGCCATTGGCACCCTTTTTCGGCGTGATGGGTGTGGCACCGCCGCCCGATTGGGGAACGGTGAACACCAAGGAACCGCGCGCCATTGGTGGCAATCTGGACAATAAGGAATTGACCGAAGGCACCACGCTGTTCCTGCCCATTTTCAACAAGGGCGCCTTGTTTTCCGCCGGTGATGGCCATGGCGTACAGGGCGATGGCGAGGTCTGCATCAATGCGCTTGAAATCTGCCTGACCGGCCATTTCAAGCTTTCCGTGGTGAAGGGCGGCGGCGCCAAGGACCCGGTACTGAAATTCCCCCGCGCGGAGACCAAGACCCATTTCATCACCATGGGGATGAATGAGGATTTGGATCTGGCGATGAAGCAGGCCCTGCGTGAGATGATCGCCTTCATCTGTTCACGCACCAATCTTTCGGATGCGGATGCCTATCAATTCTGCTCGCTGGCAGTGGATTTCCGCGTCACGCAAACGGTAAACGGCGAAAAGGGCGTGCATGGCATGCTGAAGAAGGGGCTTTTGTTTTGAATGGTCGGGCGGGCGCTTATGCCCGCCTCTTTCCCGCAAGGTCAGCAATCACGCATGGCTTCCCACCCAAATGATCGCGTCTCGCCGTTTTTCATTCTGGCGCCTGTGGCCGGCATTGCCGCATGGCTGCTGATTGGCAAGGTGGGGTTGGGGCTGGTTGCCATTCCGGTGCTGGCTGCGCTGCTTTGTAATGTGGTTGCGGCAGTTCACCACGCTGAAATTGTCGCGCTGCGCGTGGGTGAGCCCTTTGGCGGCTTGATCCTCGCACTTTCCGTCACGGTCATTGAAGCGGGGCTCATCATTTCCCTGATGCTGTCGGGGGATGAAAACCCAGCCCTGATGCGCGATACCTTGCTCGCAACCGTAATGCTGGTGCTGCATGGCATTGCCGGGATGGCCATTCTGGTTGGCGGCATTGTGCATCGGGAAAATCAGTTTCGCGTGGCGGGGGCGAATGCCTTGCTCGCGGTATTGATGCCCATGGCGGTGCTGGTGCTGATCGTGCCCAACCACGCGGTCTCAGCGCCCGGCCCCTATTACAGCAATAGCCAATTGGCCTTTGTTTCGCTGGTCTGCCTGGTGCTTTACGCAGCCTTTTTGTTCATCCAGACCAATCGGCACCGCGAATACTTCCTGCCCGAAGAAAGCGCAGAGGGTGAGGGAGATTCCCGCCCGAGCGGTCGCTTGGCGCTGCTGTCTTTTCTGTTGCTCTGCGTCGCGCTGCTGTCGGTGGTGATGCTCGCGAAATGCCTGGCCCCGGCGCTTGAGGATACGGTGGAAGCCCTGGGCGCGCCGGCAGCCATTGTGGGCGTGATCGTTGCCGCCATTGTGCTGATGCCGGAATCAGGTGCGGCGCTACGCTCAGCGGGGCATAACCGCATGCAATCGGCGATCAACCTGGCGCTTGGCAGCGGCGTTGCCTCAATCGGGCTGACGGTACCAACCGTGGCGCTGGTCACCTGGTGGAATGGCATGCCGCTGGCGCTTGGGGTTTCGGCCGGGCATTCGGTGCTGCTGGCGCTGGGCTTTGCGGTGGCGATGCTGACCTATGGCACGGGGCGCACCAATATCCTCTCAGGCATTATCCATCTGGTGCTGGCGGCGACTTTTGTCTTCACGATATTCGCGCCGTAAAGGGCAGCGATTATCGCAAACGCCAGATTTCAACGGGTCCCCGTTCTTCTGGAATGGACGCAACCAGTTCATATTGTTCGTCCAGCGCGGCTTCGATCAACACCGCAGCGCGGCGGCGCACACTTGGCCACCAGCCACGATCAATGACCAGCACACGCGGGTGGCTTTCCAGGATCCGCGTGATCTCAGCGTAAGAATCAATGCCCGTCACGCGATAGAAAGGCCCCGCAAGATGCGCGGGGAAGGCATAGCGCGTGGATACGGAAGCATCGGCCAGCACATAGATGACCGGATGATAATTCACGACCCAGATCGGATCGCCTGGATCAATCTCCGCGCGCACGGCAGCGGCGGTGCGGCGTACTGGGTCCGGGGCGCCAAGGCCAATACCGCGATCAAGCCTCGGCAAGGCCGCCACGCGCCAGGCATCCAAGGCGACCACGCCGATCAGCAATTGGAAGCCGATCACCACCATGCCCGGCCTGAGGTAGCGCGCCATTTGTCGCGCGCCGAGCGCCGCCAAGATTGAGAGCGGCAAAAGCCAGATCAGAAAATAATGCTGATAGAATTGCCCCGGCAGCGCCACAGCGAATGTCGCCGCCACGAACCAGATCATGCCGAATTGCCGAAGCCGCGCGAGCGGCCCTTGTCGATTGCGTGGGCGTATCAAAGCCGGGACGGCAAGCAGAAAGGCCCAAAGCAGCAACAAGGCCGCCACCAGCGCGAAGCGGAAGGAATCAGCCGCACTCAGCCGCGCGCCTGCATAGCGGAGCGGGGCGAGAAAGGCGCCTTCCAGAAAGGGCTGAAACTCACCACGTAACGCATAAGCCGAGGCAAAGAGCAATGTCGGCAATGCGCAAAGCAGGGCATAGGTCGCCGCCATGGCCACCAGGCGCGGCAGGCTGATCAAGCGCAGGCGAAGCGCGGGCAGCACCAGGATCAACCAGGCCAATGCACCTTCAAAAAACGTGACGGGCTTCAGCGTAAGCGCAAAGCCAATCAGCCCGCCCATCACCACCATGTCACGCCAGCGCGGCGCCTTGCTGCGTTCCAGGGCATCCACGGCGCCGCGCAGGCCAAGCGCCATGGCCCAGCCCACCAGCGGCGCAAAAAGAATCTCCGTATTGGTGGCAAGCCCGCCCAAAAGCCCACTATGCGCGACATAGAAAACGCCAGCCGCCAGCCCAAGCGCGGGTGATCCGCCGGCATAGCGCACCGCGTGGAACAGCGCCGAAGCCGTTGCCGCGACGCAAACCGCGCCAAGAGTGCGCAGCACCCAGATATCATCACCGAAAATCGCCATGAAGACAGCGAAGATCGCCGGCGCGCCAACCGGGTGCATGTCCCAGACCGCGACAATGGGCCAATGCCCATCGAGCCATTCGCGCGCCTGGAGCATATAAAGGCCCTCATCCGTATCAATCACGGCGGCGACGAAGGAAAACACGCGGAGCAGCAGCGCCAGCGTAAAAAAGAATACTGGCACCAGCGCCGGGTGGCGCCAGCGCCGATCAATGAAGCTTGCCTGGATCATGCGCGGGCCTACAGCGCTGGGTGCAGATCCTTCCAAGGTGCAGCGCGTTCATAGGCTGCGGCAGCGCGGTAGATGGCGGCCTCCCCAAAGCTTGGGCCGACCAATTGCAGGGATAGCGGCAGACCCTCAAGCTTCGAGATACCGCACATCATGGTCATGGCCGGATGGCCCGTGACATTGAAGGGCGTGCGCGCCTGGCGCGGATAAGTCAGTTCCACCGCTTCCGGGTCATCAATCTTGCAGGCCACATCCATGGAAGATGCGGTCAGCAACAGATCAACCTCGGCAAAGGCCGCTTCAACGGCAGCGACCAATTCACGACGGCGGCGCTGCGCCTGCACGTAATCCTCGGCGCGCATGAAAAGCCCGGGCAGCAGGCGGCGGAGCGTGATATTGGCATAATCACCCGGCCTTTCGCGTAGCCATTTGCCATGAATGGCAGCGGCTTCAGACATAAGAATGGCGCGATTGACGCCGGCGAATTCGGTCAGTGAGGGCAGGGTGATGGTTTTGATCTTCGCCCCTTCCTTGCCCATCAGCTTCGCCGCCGCATCCAGCGCAGCCGCCATTTCAGCGGAAGCCGGCTGATCCTTCTCATGGAAATGCCGCACATAACCGATGGTGAGGCCGCGGAGCCCCTTTTTCATCTGCCGCGCATAGTTTTCGGGCTTATGCGCCGCACTGCCGGGATCAAGCGCATCATGCCCGGCCATCATGCCAAGCAGCAGCGCATTATCGGCGACCGTGCGCGTCATGGGCCCCACATGATCAAGTGTGAAGGCCAAGGGGAACACACCGCGCCGCGACACCAGCCCATAAGTCGCCTTCATGCCGACAATGCCGCAATGGCTGGCGGGGTGGCGCACGGAACCGCCCGTATCCGTCCCAAGCGCTGCGGGCAGGATATTGGCGCCAACCGCAGCGCCAGAACCGGAAGAAGACCCGCCCGGATGATGCGCTGTATTCCAGGGGTTGCGCGCCGGCGGAAAGGGCAGGTCAAAGGCCGGGCCGCCAATGGCGAATTCATGCGTCGCGAGCTTGGCCGGAAAAATCGCCCCCGCCGCGCGCAGCTTGGCGACCACCGCCGCATCGGCGGTTTTCTGATTATCCAACAGAATGCGCGAATGGCAGGTGGTGGGGTGCCCCGCGATATCAATGATATCCTTGAGGCCGACAGGCAGGCCATCCAACGCGGAGCGCGGGCCGCTGCGGGCAATGCGCCGCCCGGCCTTCACCGCCTGCGCGCGCGCCTCATCCCAAAGCGGGCGCACAATGGCATTGACCTTGCCGCCCACGTCTTCGGCGCGCGCATGTAGCGCATCAAGGTATTCGACCGGGGAAAACCGTCGCCGCGCAATGCCGGCTGAGGCTTCGGTCAGCGACAGCTCATGCAACGCCTTCATGCGCGTGACCCCTTGGCGGAGATGGGCGCTGCATAGGCCGGCATGGGTTCGGCGGTTTCATTGGCAGGCCGCGTGAAGGCGCCGGCCATGCGGCGGGATGCGGCAATGGCCTCAGCCACTTCCTTGGGGTGGGTCTTGAGCCCGGTGGTAATGCCCGCCGCGCGGGCCAGGATTTCTTCTTCGGTCATTTGGCTGGAAGCCCCCCATGCTGTGGATGGTAGCCTGCCGCAAATGGGGGGATTTTGGAACCCTTTGGGGCGCTTGGGGCGGGACCCGATTATTGCGCCAATTGCAAGCAGGCACCCTTTGTGGAATGACTCCGCTTAACAAATAGTGTTAAAGGGTAATAAATGAAAACAGTTGTTATCACTGGGGTCACGGGACAGGATGGAGCCTATTTGACCGAGCAAATGCTCGGGCTGGGGTACAATGTCTTTGGGACTTTCCGGCGCACAAGTTCGGTCAATTTTTGGCGCCTCAAGGAATTGGGGGTTGCCGACCACCCGAATCTGAAGCTTGTTGAATTTGACTTGACTGATACGAGTTCTTGCCAGCGCCTGCTTGAGCGCGCTGCACCGGAGAGTGTGTTCAACCTTGCGGCGCAAAGCTTCGTGGGCGTTTCATTTGACCAGCCGATTGCCACAGCCATGATGAGCGGTGTTGGTCCTTTGCATCTTCTTGAGGCTATCCGATCCGTCAACCCGAAGATCAAGTTCTACCAGGCTTCGACCTCTGAGCTTTATGGAAAGGTTCAGGCCATTCCCCAAAGCGAATTGACACCCTTCTACCCGAGAAGCCCTTACGCAGTAGCCAAGCTTTTTGCCCATTGGACGACAGTGAATTATCGGGAGAGCTACGGGCTATTCGCTTCATCCGGCATACTTTTCAATCATGAAAGCCCGCTGCGCGGCCAGGAATTTGTCACGCGCAAGATAACCAATACCGTCGCACGCATCGCCCTTGGCAAGGAGGATTGCCTGCACCTTGGCAATCTGGATGCCCAACGTGATTGGGGCTTTGCCAAGGAATATACCGAAGGCATGCGGCTGATGCTGGAGCATTCAGAGCCGGATACCTTTGTGCTTGCCACGGGGCGCACTTATCCCGTGCGTCGCTTCGTTGAGCTTGCCTTTGGTGCGGCCGGCATCACCATTGTTTGGCGTGGTAGCGGCATTGATGAAGTGGGTGTGGATGTTGCGACCGGCGCCACACGTGTGCGGATCAATCCAGCCTTCTTCCGCCCGGCTGAGGTGGACCTATTGATCGGCGACGCATCCAAGGCAAAGCAAATTCTTGGGTGGGCGGCTCGGATGGGGATTGAAGAACTCGCCCGCACAATGGTTGAAGCTGATTTACGGCGGAACCGTGATGGCTTCTCCTTCTGAAGTCGTTTTGCTGACGGGGGCGGATGGGTTCACAGGCACGCACCTGGCCGCGCGCTTGCGGGCAGAGGGGATGCGGGTTGTTGGCCTGACGCGCGCCGTACCTGGCGCTGAGGAGGTGCAGGCAGAGCTTTCGGATGGTGACGCAGTTGCGGCGGCAGTGGCAAAGGTGGCACCGGATATCGTCATTCATTTGGCGGGTATCACCACGGCGCTGCATACGAACGTGCCCGAGATTTATTCGGTGAATGCTGTGGGTACCGCAAATCTGCTTGCTGCGCTCGCCGCCGGCCCGAAGGCCCCGCGGCGGGTCATTATTGCTTCAAGTGCGACAGTATATGCGCCACCATCCGGTGATGCCCCGATCACGGAAGATCACCCACGTCAGCCCGCGCATCATTACGGCGCTTCAAAATTGGCGGCTGAGGAAATTGCGCGATTATATTCCAATAAATTACCGATTATTGTGACGCGCCCGTTCAACTATACAGGCGTAGGACAGACCGGCGACTTCATCGTGCGGAAAATAGTGCGCCATTTTCAGGAAGGCGCGCGGGAAATACGCTTGGGCGAATTGAAGCTTGACCGGGATTTTTCGGACGTGGCGGATGTGGTTGAGGCTTATGTTCGGTTGACCAGAGTTTCCACTGACTACACCGTTGTCAATCTATGTTCTGGCATTGCTGTTCATCTTGCCGATATCGTTCCGATGCTTGTTGAGATCACTGGCCAGCCGATGACTGTTATACGGGACGAGCGGTTTGTCCGCGGCGGTGAGCCGAGGGTCATTCGCGGATCGCCGGAGCGGCTTCATGCCATGATTGGTGCGTTTCCACGGAGACCGTTTCGGGAGACACTTGAAAGGATGGTGAGGGCTTGAGGCATAGGTGAACGATGATGGGTGAAACCGCATCGATGAACGGACAAGGGCTTCGAGCCGAGAGTACTAGCAGGCTGCTGAAAAGCCGTCATTGAGCATCGTCGTTTTGTCTCGCGCGGATGTTTTCAACGCTGCGCGTGCCTGCGCACAGCCATTTTCAGTGATTCTTTGGCCCAGTCGGCACACTCTGGACAGACTCCCGGCA
>JADCFQ010000051.1 GCA_020249435.1 Roseomonas sp.
GAATGGGCAATGATCTGCACCGCCCACAACATCCTCAAGCTCCACAAGGCAACAGCATAAACAAAAGGGCACACGCACCAAAAACCTCGCTAGTACCAGCGCGAGAAAGAGCCGAAGGTCATTCTCAGACAGGCTCCTAGGCGATTGAAGGTGCTGACGGCACAGAGGAGCCCCCATGGATCAAGCCTTCATCCCCGCCATTTTTATGCGTGGTGGTTCCAGCAAGGGTGTGTTTTTCCACGCCCGTGATTTGCCACAAGATCGTGCGCAACAGGATGCGATTTTTCTGGCAGTGCTGGGCAGCCCAGATCCCTATGGCCGGCAATTGGATGGCATGGGCGGCGGTATCTCTTCGTTATCCAAAGCCGTGATCATCGGCCCGCCAACGCATCCCGCTGCGGATGTGGATTATCTTTTCGCGCAAGTAGCGGTGGATAAGCCCGTGGTGGATTGGTCCAGCAATTGCGGCAATCTTTCCTCCGCTGTGGGTCCCTTTGCAGTGGATGAGGGGTTGGTGCGGGTGGCCGATGGGGAAGCGCTGGTGCGCATTCATCAGGTGAACACCAAGCGCATCATCCATGCGCGTTTTCCGGTGCGTGGCGGTAAGGCGGTGACGGCGGGCGATTTCTCCATGGCGGGTGTTTCAGGTTCCGGCGCGCGCATCAGGCTTGATTTTCTGGCGCCTGGCGGCGGTGCGACTGGTCGCCTTCTGCCAACCGGCAATGCGCAAGATATGCTGCATCACGAAGGGCGCGCTTATGCCGCAAGCCTGATTGACGCTGCCAATGCTTGCGTATTTCTCGATGCGCGTGATCTAGGCCTGACCGGCACGGAAAGCCCCGATGCGATTGAAGCGGACCCTGCGCGCATGGCGTTGCTTGATACGCTCCGCCGTCAAGCGGGCGTGATGATGGAGCTGGCGGCAACGCCAGAGAAAGTTGGCCTTGCCTTGCCGAAAATTGCCGTGGTCGCAGCACCCGCTGCCTATCGCGCCCTGGATGGCGCAAGCCTTGGCGCTGACACGCATGATATCGCGGTGCGCATGATTTCCATGGAACGCGCCCACCGCGCAGTACCGCTGACCGGCGCCATGTGTCTTGGGGTCGCCAGCCGTGTTACGGGCAGCGTGCCGCATCAATTGGCCGGGCCGCCGGCACGCGCGGATGAAACGCGCGTCGCCAATCCTTCCGGCATTCTCTCGGTGGGCGCTGAAGTGCGCCAAGGCAGCGCCGGCTGGCACGCGGAAAGCGCTGTGGTCTATCGCAGCGCGCGGCGCCTGATGCAGGGTGCGGTGGCGGTGCCTGCGGCGCTGGGTGATTAGGGCCATGATGCGCAAACCTGCCTTTCCGCTGCCGCGCGGTGCTTGCGATACGCATGTGCATATCTGGGGGCCGTTTGATCGCTTCCCCTTGGCCAAGGGCGCACCCTATACGCCGCCAGAGCGCACCAGCAATGATTTGGTTGCATTGCATGAAAGGCTCGGCGTGGATCGCGCCGTGATTGTGCAAACCACCGTCTATAAATCCGACAATCGCGCCATGCTGGATGGCATTGTGCAGAGCAATGGCCGCTGGCGCGGTGTGGCCCTGATTGATGAAAGCTTTGACGACGCCGCGTTTCGTGTCTTGCATGAAGGCGGCGTGCGCGGGGTGCGCTTTGGCTTTGTGAAGCATCTGGGCGGCGTGCCGGATTTGGCGCTGGTGCGGCGCACCGCGGCGCGCATCGCGCCCATGGGTTGGCATTTGGTGCTGCATCTGGATGCCGGGAATATCCCAGAGTTTCTCGAATTTTTCAGCGAATTCTCCCTGCCGGTGGTGGTGGATCATATGGGGCGCGTGCCGGTGCGCGATGGCCTGGACCAGCCCCCGTTTCGCCTTTTGCTGGAATTGCTGAAGCGCCCGAATTGGTGGGTGAAGGTATCCGGTGCGGAACGCATTTCCGAAACTGGCCCGCCCTTTGCCGATGCGATCCCCTTCGCACAACGGCTGATCGCAGCAGCGCCGGATCGGGTTCTATGGGGCACGGATTGGCCGCACCCCAATGTGCGCTGGGAACCGGATGAGGCTGATCTTGTGGATTTGCTGCCGCGCTTCGCCGGTGCCGCCGCCTTGCAGCGGGTTCTGGTGGACAACCCGGCGCGGCTTTATGGATTTTCATGACTGGGACAGGGAAAGTGCAAGACCAGATGAACGGACCTCTCGCAGGTATTCGGGTGCTCGATCTTTCCTCGGTGGTGGTGGGGCCGGTCTGCACCGGTGTTCTTGCGGAACATGGTGCGGAGGTGATCAAGCTCGAAAGCCCTGGTGGCGATTTGCTGCGCCAGCTTGCCGGCAAGGGGCGTTCGCCCGGCATGAATGGCAAGTTCCTCAATTTCAATCGCGGCAAGAGATCCATTGCCCTTGATCTGAAAGCACCGGCTGGGCTTGCCGCGCTCAAGCGCCTGGCGGCGACGGTGGATGTTTTTGTCAGCAATATCCGCCCGGATGCGCAAGCACGCCTTGGCGTGGACGCGGCGAGCCTGCATGCCATCGCGCCGCGCCTCATTCATTGCGCTATCACGGGCTTTGGCTCAGGCGGGCCCTATGCCGGCAGGCCAGCCTATGACACGGTGATCCAGGGCGCTGCTGGTGTGGCGGGCTGTTTTGAAGCCTCCACCGGGGAACCGCGCTATGTGCCGATGCTGGTCGCGGATCACACGGTTGGGCTGATTGCCGCGCAGATGATTGGCTTCGCGCTTTATCGCCGCGAGAAAACTGGTGTGGGTGAGGCAATAGAAGTGCCCATGTTCGAAAACATGGCGGCCTATGTGATGATGGAACACCTGGGCGCCATGTCCTTTCGCCCCGCGCTTGGCCCGCCTGGTGATCACCGGGTGCTCAGCCCCGATGCACGGCCCTTGCCAACTTCTGATGGCTATATCTGCATCTCCGCCAATACGGATGCGCAGGCGCACGCGTTTTTTGATGCAATTGGCCGGCCCGAATTGAAAACCGATCCGCGCTTCGCCACCATCGCTGGCCGCACCGCCAATACGCGCGATTATTTCGCCATTCGCGCCGGCGGGCTGAAGGGCAAAACCTCAGCGGAATGGCTGGAGATTTTTGATCGGCTTGATGTACCGGCCTCTCCCTACAACACCATCGCGGGTTTGTTGGATGATCCGCATTTGCGCGCGGTTGGCATGGTGCAGGAAGAAGAACACCCAACCGAAGGTGCAACTTACGCCATCGGCCAACCCAATCATTTCTCTGGCGGCAATGCGCCACCTGGCCGGCCAGCGCCGCGGCTTGGGCAGGATGGTGCGGCGCTATTGGCCGCTGCCGGCATGACTGAAGCTGAGATCAACACACTCATCCGCGATGGCGTTTTGCTCGAAGCGCCCTGAGGATAAACCAAGGAAACACCCATGACCCGTCCCTTTGAAGGCATCCGCATCATTGACGCGACCCATGTGCTGGCCGGGCCCTTTGCGGCCTATCAGCTTGGCCTGCTGGGGGCGGATGTAATCAAGATTGAACACCCTGAAGACCCGGATCAAAGCCGCGTCAGTGGCGGCGATTGGGATCTTAATCGCGCTGGCATGGGCAGCTATTATCTGACCCAAGGGTCAAACAAGCGCAGCATGACGCTTGATCTGAAGCAGGAAGAAGCGCGCGAGATTTTCCGCAAGCTGATCGCGGGCGCTGATGTGCTAGTGGAGAATTTCCGCCCCGGTGCCTTCGCGGCTTTGGGCCTGGGCTATGAGGATTTGCTGAAAATCAATCCTCGCCTGATCTATTGCTCGATCTCAGCCTTTGGTCATGGCGGGCCGCGCGGGGAACAGACCGCTTATGATCACGTCATCCAAGCCACATCGGGCATCATGGCCTGCACCGGAACGCCAGAGGTGAACCCGATCAAGTTCGGCGCACCGGCGATTGATTACGCGACCGGCACCATGGGAGCTTTCGCGCTATCGGCGGCGCTGTTCCAACGCGAAAAAACCGGACGCGGTCAGCATATTGATCTTGCCATGTTGGATGTCGCGATGATGATGATGGCGAGCCATGTCACATCCTATGCGCGCAGCGGCAAGCCCGCACGCCCGCGCGGTAATGACCATGAATATGCAACGAATAGCTGCTATGAAACAGCCGATGGGTTGGTGATGATTGGCGCCAGCAATCTCCGCCAACAAAGGCGGCTATGGAACGCTTTGGGGCGTCCCGATATGACGAAAGACAGCAATGAAGCGCGCCATGCCGACCGCGCGCATGAAGCCGCGACGCTGGCCGAATTGTTGAAGGCCAAGACTGCTGCCGAATGGGAAAGCTATTTGCAGGCTCGCCATGTGCCTGCTGCGCGCGTGCGCAATTTGGCGGAATCGCTTGCCGATCCGCAGATCAAGGGGCGCGGCGTCGTGCATCACTTTGAAGGCGCACCAGGTTTGACGGGATCGTTCTCTGTCCCCGTCGCCGCCTTTGGCTTTGCGCATGGCGGGCCGCGCGTGGATACGCCTCCGCCACCACTTGGCGCTGACAATGATGCCATCCTGGCCGAGCTTGGCTATGATGATGCTGCGCGCGCCAAGCTCCGCGCTGCTGGCGCTATTTGAAACAGGGGGAAAGCATGGCCCAATTCACCTTCGACCACATCCATCTGCGCAGCCCCGATCCGGAAGCAACGGCTGTGTTTTACGAACGCATGTTCGGCGCCGAGGTACTGCGTTCCTCGCAACAGGGCGAACCGCGCGTGGATATCCGGCTTGGCGGGCAGATCATTTTCATTGCACCCATCAAGGGCGATAACGTGGCGCCACCGCCCAGCATGCCCTATCGCGGGCTGGAACATATCGGCCTTGCCGTGACAGGGCTTGATCAGGTGGTGGCGGAATTGAAGGCCAAGGGCGCGGATTTCACCATGGAACCAACTGCGATCCGCCCCGGCATTCGCATTTGTTTTCTGCGCGGGCCGGAAAATGTCGCGATTGAATTGCTGGAACGCAGCGCCTGAGCATTCTGGTCATTGGCGCCGGCCCCGCTGGCTTGATGGCAGCGGAAGCCGCGGCGCAGGCGGGTGCCGCGGTTGTGGTGGCAGATCACATGCCATCGCCCGCGCGCAAGCTGCTGATTGCCGGGCGCGGCGGTCTCAATCTGACACATTCGGAAGCGCTGCCGGTATTTCTGAAGCATTACGCAACGGCTGAAGCGCATCTGGCCCGCCATATCCGCGCCTTTCCGCCTGAGGCGCTGATCGCCTGGGCAGAGGGCCTCGGCCAGCCTTGTTTCATTGGTTCATCCGGTCGCGTATTTCCGCGCGCGATGAAGGCGTCGCCGCTGCTGCGTGCCTGGATGGCGCGACTATCCGCACTTGGCGTGCAATTGCGTACGCGCCATCGGTGGCTTGGCTTCGCACCGGATGGTGCTGTGCGTTTCGCGACGCCGGATGGCGAAACGCAGATCAAGGTTTCAGCGACCGTGCTGGCGCTCGGTGGCGCTTCCTGGCCGCGGCTTGGGTCGGATGGCACCTGGCCCGCGCTTCTGCCCGGCATCGCGACGCGTCCCTTCGCGCCTTCCAATATGGGCTTTGCCATTGCCTGGTCTGATCATCTGCGCACGCGTTTTGCCGGCACGCCGCTCAAGCGCATTGCGCTTTCCTTCGGCGGCATCACGCAACGTGGCGAGGCGGTGTTAACCGAGGCCGGCATAGAAGGCGGCGCGGTCTATGCCTTGAGTGCTGCCATACGCGATGCGCTTGAACAGCATCACAACGCCACGCTGCACCTCGATCTCCGGCCCGATCTTGGTTTGGCCGATCTTGCAGCGCGGCTGGCAGGGCGGCGGGGTAGCCTTTCGCTTTCCAATCATTTGCGACGCAATGCAGGGTTGCCGCCAGTGGCGATTGCGCTGATCCAGGAAGCACTGAAGGCCGGCAGTGAAGCACCGGACCTCGCCGGCCTGATCAAGGCGCTGCCGCTCAGGGTGACGGGCGCTTTTCCAATCGCGCGCGCGATAAGCTCGACCGGCGGGCTTGCCTGGGCGGAATTGGATAAAAACCTGATGCTGCGCCGCTTGCCGGGCGTCTTTGCCTGTGGCGAGATGCTGGACTGGGAAGCACCGACAGGTGGCTATCTGCTGCAAGCCTGTTTCAGCACGGGCCGCGCGGCCGGCTTGGCGGCTGCGCGCTTGGATGTTCTTCAAACTTAACAACAGGGGATGACCATGGCAGAATTTGATCTGGTGGTACGCGGCGGAGAGGTTGCGACCGGTTTCGGCACCACGCGCTGCGATATCGGCGTGAAGGATGGGCGCATTGTGGCGCTTGGCGAAAAGCTGGCTGATGGCGCGCGTGTGGTGGATGCCGCTGGAACGCTGGTGCTGCCCGGCGGCGTGGATAGCCATTGCCACATCGAAGAACCCTCTCGCGGAGGCTATGCCAGCACCGGCCAGGCCGAACCGCCCTTGACGGTGAATGAGGAAAGCTTCGCCACCGCGTCCAGCGCTGCTTTCGCCGGCGGCACAACCTCGGTTGTTTGTTTCATTCCGCAATGGAAAGGCTATGGCGTCTGGGAACGCTATGCGGATTACCGCGCCCGTGCCGCGCGTGGCATGATTGACCATTCCTTCCATCAGATCATCAGCGATCCGACCGATACCGTGATGGATCAGGAAGTGCCGCGGCTGGTGGCGGAAGGGGTGCGCAGCCTCAAGGTTTTTCTCACTTATGAACCGCTGCATTTGAATGATGCACAATATCTGCGCGTCCTGACGAAGGCTCGCACGCTAGGCTGCCTGGTGACGGTGCATTGCGAGAATTATGAGGCGATCAATTGGCGCACGCATGAATTGCTGAAGCATGGCATGACCGCGCCGAAATACCATGCCTGGGCGCGCCCGCCGGTGGTAGAACGTGAAGCGACGCATCGCGCCATTGCGCTCGCGGAATTGGTGGATCAGCCGATCCAGATCTTCCATGTCTCCTGCGAAGAAGCGGCCGAGGAAATCGCGCGCGCCCAGGCACGTGGCGTGAAGGTATGGGGTGAAACCTGCCCGCAATATGTCAGCCTGACCGCCGCCGATATGGATCGCCCCGGTTTTGAGGGCGCGAAATTCATGTGCAGCCCAGCACCGCGTAGCCGTGCGGAACATGAACGTGTGTGGGAAATGATCCGACGCGGCACGCTTGATGTGATTTCATCCGACCATTGCGCCTTTTCCTTCGAAGGTGATCGCGGCAAGCGCCAGAATGGTTCGGATGCCGTATTCCGCGATATCCCAAATGGCATTCCGGGCTTCACCGCGCGCCTGCCGATCATTTTCAGCGAGGGTGTCTCGAAGGGCCGTATCAGCCTGGATGAATTCGTGCGCCTCACCAGCACCAACCCGGCACGGCTGATGGGGCTGGCGCCGCGCAAGGGCGCCATTGCCATTGGCGCGGATGCGGATTTGGCGCTGTGGGATCCGAAGAAGAAAGTCACCATCACCAATGCGCTGATGCAGCACGCGATTGACTACACCCCCTATGAGGGGATGGAGGTCACGGGCTGGCCTGTCATGACCATTCGCCGTGGTGAGGTGGTGATGCGCGATGGCAAGGTGCAGGCGGAACCTAGCACCGGGCGCTTCCTGCCGCGTGGGCCTTACGCCATGATCAAGCCGCGCGGCATTACGCCCGATGGGTTTGATCCGGCGCCGCCGCCGGCCGCGTGAGGCGCGTGCATGTTCAAGCCAAGTCGAAACACTTGGCTTGAAAACGCCTCAATCCACGATGAACAGCTTGGCGCCGATGCTGGTGCGCGACATATGCGCCTCCGCCCCATCCGCCACCTGATAGGACATGCCGGGCTTCAGCACGAAGACGCGTCCATCGGCGAGTGTGGTTTCCAATTCGCCTTCCAGCACCAGCAGCACATGGCCCTTCTGGCACCAATGATCCGCGACATAGCCAGGCGAATATTCCACCATGCGCACCCGGATCGGGTTTTCAGCGGGGCCGATATGGCGTGTGCGCCACAGCGCTTCACCGGTCACGCCCGCATGGCGTGTCGGTTCCACCTGCGCCCAATCGGTGGTGTCGAAGGGAATGGCGGACATGTGCATTGTTCAGAAACCCTCACGCATGCCCGGCGGCGGAAGAAAGCCAAGCCGGATGCACCTTTAGTTTCGCGAGTGCGGCATGCCAGGCGGTGCTGGCATCCTGATGGAATAGCAGCGCCTCATCTGCCGGCACACTCAGCCAGGAATTGCGCTGGATTTCCTCTTCCAATTGTCCGGGCGCCCAACCGGCATAGCCAAGCGCCAGCAAGCCCTGGCGCGGCCCGCCGCCGCTTGCAATCGCGCTCAAGATATCAACGCTCGCCGTCAGGGCGAGGCCTTCGCCAAAGGTCAGGCTTCCCTCGGCGGACCAATCATCCGTATGCAGCACAAAGCCGCGCCCGGCTTCCACCGGCCCGCCGGAGACAAGGCGGATCTGCCGCTGCGAAGGCACGGGCTTCAGGCCGAGCTGATTCAGCAATTTGTCAAAGCCCAGGCCCTCGATCGGGCGATTCACCATCAGCCCCATGGCGCCCTCGGCGGAATGGTTGCACAAACACACCACGCTTTGCGCAAAGCGCGGGTCTTCCATGCCGGGCATCGCAATCAGCAAATGCCCGGTCAGATAATCGCCCGCCCTGCGGGTGGCGGCTTTGCCCTTTCTGGCCATGGGTGAAATGTGGCGCTGCCCGCGGCCCCCTGCAAGCCTTGTCTTTCGGGGCTTGACCAGGGGATCATTCCGGCGCATCGCGACTTCAGGAAAATCGCCTGCCCTGGTTACAACTATCGCAACCGTGAGTTTACAAGAGGTCCCGTGCTCGCCCTTCGTGTCATTCCCTGCCTGGATGTGAAAGATGGTCGCGTCGTTAAGGGCGTGAACTTCGTGGAGTTGCGCGATGCCGGGGACCCGGTGGAACAGGCGCGCAATTATGATCGCGAAGGCGCGGATGAAATCACCTTCCTTGACATCACGGCATCCGCCGAAAACCGCGATACGATCCTTGATGTGGTCTCCCGCACGGCGGCTGAGGTCTTCATCCCGCTGACCGTGGGTGGCGGCGTGCGCAGCGTGGATGATGCGCGCCGACTTTTGCTCGCAGGCGCTGACAAGGTTTCGATCAATTCCGCTGCGGTTTCGGACCCTGATCTGGTGCGCCGCGCGGCCGAGGCTTTCGGCAGCCAGGCCATTGTTGTCGCGATTGATGCGCGCCGGCGCGATGTGGGCGGCGGGTTTGAGGTTTTCACCCATGGCGGGCGGCGCGGCACTGGCATGGATGCCATTGCCTGGGCCAGGCAGGTGGAAGCGCTTGGCGCGGGGGAAATCCTGCTGACGTCAATGGATCGTGATGGCACCAAGCAGGGTTTTGATCTGGAACTGACCGCCGCCGTGCGTGCTGCCACGCGCCTGCCGATTGTGGCATCCGGCGGCGTTGGGGAATTGCACCATTTCGTTGAAGGCGCGAAAGCGGGTGCGACCGGCCTGCTCGCGGCCAGTGTTTTTCATTACGGGGTGTTCCGGATTGCGGAGGCCAAGGCCGCACTTGCCGCCGCTGGTCTGCCGATCCGCCCCGTTCCGCCTGTGCAGGAGGCCGCGTAAATGGCCAAGGCGATGAAACCCGGCAAGGCAAAGCCCGCCAAGGCGAAACCCGCCGAGAAGGCGAAGAAAAAGCCCGGTATCAAGAAGAAAATCGCCAAACAGAAAGCGCTACCGCTGCCCGGCGGGTTGAAGCTGAAAGGGGCGAAATTGCCCAAGCGCATTCGCAAGGTTGAAGCGCGCGTACTGGAACCGCTTAGCGTTTCGCCGACCGGGGCGGATGCCATGATCCTGGATCGGCTTTGGGAGACGGTTGAGCAGCGCCGGCTTGCGGGCGACATCACCACATCCCATTCGGCGCGGCTCATGGCGCGCGGCACCGCCAAGGTCGCCCAAAAATTCGGCGAAGAAGCGGTGGAATGCGTGATCGAAGCGACCATCGGCAATCGCGCCGCGACGGTGCTGGAATCAGCCGATGTGCTGTATCATCTACTGGTAATGTGGGTCGATGCGGGTATCAAACCAGCGGAAGTCTGGGCCGAATTGGCCCGCCGCCAGGGCATTAGCGGCATTGCCGAAAAGGCAGCGCGGCCCCAGGGCATTATCCGCGCTGCCGGCACCACCAAGCTGCCGTAAACGACGACAATCAGCCAAGCGTCTTGGCGGCGGCCAGCACCTCAGCCGCATGCGCATCTGGCTTCACCTTGCGCCAGATTTTCACGATCTTGCCATCGGCGCCGACCAGAAAGCTCGATCGCTCTAGCCCCATGTATTTCTTGCCATACATGGATTTTTCCACCCACACGCCATAGGCCTCGGCGGTCTTGTGTTCCGGGTCTGACGCCAGCGGAAATTCCAGCCCGTATTTTTTGGCGAATTTTTCAATCGGCGGCATGGCATCGGGTGACACGCCAATCACGGTCAGGCCAAGCTTGCCAAGCTGGGGCAGCGCTTCCTGCACGCCGCAAGCCTGCTTGGTGCAGCCGGGCGTATCGGCCTTGGGGTAGAAATACAGCAGATAGGGCTTGCCCTTGAGGCTGGCTGAGGAAACCTCCCGCCCGTTGCTCGCCGCCATTTTGAAGGCGGGTGCCTTTTTGCGTTCGGCCAATTCGCTCATGAAGGATTCCCCTGTTCCAGCCGGCCAAGCCGGGCTTCGAAAACCTGGCGCACCAAGGCTGCGCTCGCTTCCATCTGTGCGCGGAGCCCCGGAAGGTCAACGGGTGGCGCAGCGCAAAGCGGGCCGGCCACGCGCAACACGGCGGAAGCGGCGGGCTCGGGCAAGGTGGCGTCTCGCCAGGGACCAAGCGTCAGGCGCAGAATGCCACTGATGCCGCGCCAGAGCCGCTCAGCGGCGATCAGCGCTTCGGCTTCGCGGTCCTCCAGCGCGCCGATTTTCGCCAGATTGGCAATGGCGATGCGCGTGGTGGTGGCCAGCACCTCCGGATGGCGCGGTGCGTGATGCAATTGTAGCGCCTGGGCGATGAATTCCACCTCGACCAGCCCGCCGGGGCTTAGCTTCACATCCCATGGCCCATCGCCTGGCAATTCGCGCAGCATGCGCTGGCGCATGGCAAGCGCATCGGGAATGGCGGCCTTGGCCTTTTCCGGGTTGGACAAGGCGGCGCGAATGGCCGCGCCAATGCGGCGTGACAGCGCAGGCGGCCCCGCCACCACACGGGCGCGCGTCAAAGCCATGCGTTCCCAGCTCCAGGCATCTTCCGCCTGATAGCGCTGGAAGGCAGCAAGCGAGACCGCGACCGGCCCCTTCGATCCGGAAGGCCTGAGGCGCATATCCACCTCATATAATTTGCCCTCAGCGCCGGGGGCAGTGATGGCGCCGACCATCTGATGCGCAAGCCGGGTGAAATACTGAATGGTCGGCAAGGGGCGGATCGTGGGGGCGCCGCGCTTGGCCTTGGCTTCGCTCGCTTCCGCCTCAGTTGCGTGATCATAAACCAGGATCAGATCAAGATCTGATCCCGGCAGCATTTCCCGCCCACCGAGCTTGCCAAGCGCTACTACCGCAAGCTGCCCGCCCTTCACCACGCCATGCCGCGCGGCGAATTCAGCGGTCACATGCGGCAGCAGGGATGAAATGGCGGCATCGGCCAGGGCGCTCCGCGCTTCGCCCGCCGCATCGGGGTCTATGGCGCCTTCCAGGGTTGCGGCGTCAATGTCGAATTTGCCTTCTTGCACCAGGCGGCGGGACGCTTCCATCGCCTCTTCGAAATAGCGCGCTTCCTTCACCAGCGCCGGCAAGGCGGAAGCCGCGCTGCCAATGCCGCCGCCTGCGCCCACCAGCAGCCCTTCCAGCGCTGCGGTGTGATGCGCCAAATGATCGGCCAATTGCGGCGCGGCGCCCAGAATGCCGGCAAAGCGTTCCAGCATCGGCGGATTACGATGCAGAAGGCTCAAGACCTGCACCCCCGTCGTCAGCCGGCCGAATAGCGCATCCAGGCGCATCAGCGCTGCATCGGGATCACGCTGCTTGCCAAAGGCCGCCAGCAGGCTTGGCATCAGCGCGGTCAGCAATTCGCGCGCGCGTTCGCTGCGAATGGCGCGCGCATGGCCGTGATGCCAGCCGCGCACGGTGGCGGCGATGCTGCCCGGATTGGCGTAGCCCATGGCGCGAAGTGTGGCGATGGTGGCGGGATCATCCTCCACACCCGTGAACACCAGATCACCCTGCACGGTATCGGCAGCGAGTGTCGGTTCCGCTTCAAACATGCGCCCGTAATGCTGTTCAACGCGGCGCAAATGATAGGCGAAATCCTCGGCAAAACTGGCGCTGTCATGATAGCCAAGGAAGGAGGCGATGCGCGCAATCCCTTCCTCATCTTCCGGCAGGCGATGTGTTTGCCGATCCGCCACCATTTGCAACCGGTGTTCAAGGCGCCGCAGGAAACCATAGGCATCCGCAAGGTCCGCCGCCGCGCGACGTTCAATCTTGCCGGCGCCGGCAAGGGCAGAAAGCGCACCGAGTGTGGTCGGGTCGCGCAGCGCAGGATCGCGCCCGCCCCAGATCAATTGCAGCACCTGCGCGGTGAATTCGATTTCGCGAATGCCGCCCCGGCCAAGCTTCACATCATGCCCGGCCAATTGCACCGTATCATGCGCGCCCTTCGCCCCCTTATGCGCATGGATTTGCCGTTTGATGGAATGGATATCCGCCACCGCCGCGAAATCCAGGTAGCGGCGCCAGACAAAGGGGCGGATTTCGCGCAGGAATGCGTCACCCGCCGCACGATCCGCCGCCACGGGCCGCGCCTTGATCATGGCAGCGCGTTCCCAATTCTGGCCCATGCTTTCGTAATAGGCGATGGCAGCGGGGATAGAGACCGCCAAGGGAGTCGCCGCCGGATCGGGCCTCAAGCGCAAATCGGTGCGGAACACATAGCCATCGGCAGTGCGTTCTTCCATCAGCCGCACCAGATCGCGCGCGATGCGCACATAAATCGCCTGGGCGCGATCCGGGTCCTGCACGGCGGCTGGATCGTAAAGCACCATCAGATCCACATCGGATGAGTAGTTCAGCTCCCGCGCGCCAAGCTTGCCCATGCCAAGAATGACCAGGCCAGATTGCCGCCCGATGGATTTCGCATCTGTCCGGCTGCCACCTGTGTGGCGCAAATCGCCCCGCGCTGCGGCATCGCGGAGCAAATGCGCGCAGGCGGTATCAATGCTGAGCTCCGCCAATTCGGACAGCGCCCCGGTCACGCGATCCAGCCCCCAAAGCCCGCGAATATCGGCAAGCCCCGCCACCAAAGCGCCCTGGCGCTTGGCCTGGCGCAGCAGCGCCGCCAAGGCCGGGCGCGATGTGGCGGGGTCCAGGCGCAGCAGCGGGTCTATGGCGCGCGCAAATGCCTCATCCGGACCACGTTCGGCCATGAAAAGCAGGGTGGGTGACTCCCGCACCGCCAAATCGGCTAGATAGGGGCTATGACCACCAAGCGCTTCCAGTATCGCAGCACCCTCCGCGCTTTCGGCAAAGCGGCGCTCCGCCTCCCCCTTCTCGGCGAAATGCGCCTGGGCGAGGGCGGCGGCGGTCTTGTCGAATCCGCGCGGCAGGGGGAAAGCTGCTGTGACAGGGGTCATGGGGGAATAGGGAAAGAGTGAGGCGGGTCGCAGGTCAAGCGGGGCGAGGGTTGAAGCTGCTTGCCAGGGTCTGCCTGACCCTGGCGCTGCTGGCTGGGCTGGCGCTTGGCGGGGTGGTCTGGCGTCTGGAACAGGGGCCGGTCAGCCTGCCCTGGTTGGCCCGTCAGGCCGAGAGCCTGGCCAATCAGGCGCTGGCCGATCAAAGCATCGGGATTGGCGCGGCGGAGATTTCCTGGGCGGGCTGGCGGGAAGGGCATCGTTCGCCGATTGCGGTGCGGTTTTCCGATATCCAACTTTCGGACAAGGGTGATGGGCTGATTGCGGTGCTGCCGCGGGTGGATGCCTCGCTCTCCGCCGGAAGCCTGCTCCGCGGGCATATTGCCTTGCGCGGGCTGGAATTGCGCGGGCTTGGATTGCTCGCAAAGCGTGACAAGGCGGGCGCGCTCTCACTTGGCTTGGCCGGCGCGCCAAAGGCTGAGGGCGCGGCCCCGCCGGGCGCAGAGCTTGAAGCCCTGACCGAGATCATCACCGCCTGGCTGGCACCGCCCAATGAGGCAACGGCGCTATCGGCCATTAGACGCATCGCGCTTTTGGATACCAGGCTGGCGCTGTCCGATGAGGCTTCCGGGCGGGTCGTGAGCGCCAATCTCGCTTCCCTGGTGCTGCAACGCCGCGCGGCCGGCGGCTTGGAATTGGTCGGGCGCGCCATGCTGGAATTGGCCGATCAGCGTATTCCGGTGGAGATAGCCGGCAATCTGGACCGCGCACTCTGGCGCGGGGAGGCATCGCTGACCGCGCGCGGCATCCGCCCGGCCGTATTGGCCAAGGCGAGTGCGGAATTGGCCCCCTTGGCGGCGCTGGATGCAGAAGCGGAAATTACCCTGATCGCGCGTTTCGCCGGGACGCCACGCCCCGACCTGCTGATGGGGCGGCTGCGCACCGGGGCGGGCATGCTGCATCTGCCCAATGGTCGCGGGGATTTGCCCTTCGCTTCACTTTTGCTCGATGCGACCATGGCCGAAGATGTGGTGCGGGTGGAACGCCTGGCCTTCGCGCCCCAGCCCTCGCCGCGCCCCGGCGCTGCCCCGCCACCGGTAATTCATGCCAGTGGCGAGGCACGCTTGCAGGATGGCATATGGCAGACAGCCGCAGAACTATCCCTGCGCGGGATGGATATTGCCGATCTGCCGCATTACTGGCCACCAAGTGTCGCCCCCAAGCCGCGCGAATGGCTGGCCGAGAATCTGACAGCCGGCATGCTGCGCGAAGCTAATTGGCGGATTGCGGCGCGCATCGGCGCGGATGGCAGCGGCGCGGCAGTCACCGGCCTTTCCGGCGTGGCGCGGGCCGAGGGCGTCACGGTGCATTGGCTAAGACCCATCCCACCCTTTTACGGCGCCAGTGGCGAGGCGCGTTTCTCACTCGATAAGATCGAAATCACCGCCACCAGCGGCCAGCAAGCCGGCACCGCCCTTGTGACGGATGGTGCCACAGTTTCGATCAGCTTCGCGACCGATCCGGAAATCACCGGTATTGAGGCCAAGCTGCGCGGCCCTTTGGCTGAGGCTTGGGGCATTTTGCGCCATCCTCGGCTGAAGATTTTCGAAAGGCGCCCGCCGCCTATCAATGACCCGACCGGCACACTTGAAGCGGCAACGCTGAAGCTGAGCTTTCCGTTGATCAAGGCCTTGGACATTGAACAGATTGATATCCAGGCTGAGCTTGACGTGCGCGATTTGCGCATTCCGCGCATTGCCTTTGACCGCGATCTGGAACGCGGTGTGGCGCGTGTTTCGGTCACCAATGCGGGCTTGACGGCAACGGGCGCCGGCGTGCTTGGCGATATTGAAGCGCGCATCGGGCAGGAAACCGATTTCCGCAACGGCCCGGCCACCGATATTGTTTCCCGTGAAACGATTTCCGCCCGCGCCGATGCCAGGCAATTGGCCGCGCTTGGCCTGGATGGAAGGCCATTGCTGGAAGGGCCCGTGCAGCTTGATCTCCGCAATGAAACGCGCCGCAATGGTCAGGCAAGGCTTGCCGTGCGGGCCGATTTGCGCGCTGCGACGCTGAGCATTGAGCCACTCGCCTGGGCCAAACCACCCGGCACCACGGGAAATGCTGAGGCCATGGTGCTGATGCAGGGCGGTCAGGTCACGCTGATTGAAAGCTTTCGCATCGAAACGCCGGATGCGCTGATACGGGGCCGCGCGAATGAGTTGCGCCAGAACGTCCCTCAGCGCATTGAATTGACCAGTGCGGCTTTGGGGCGTTCTCGCTTCACTGGCGAATTGCGCCCGCCAGCAACACGCGGTGGCGGCCAATGGAACGTCAATCTGCGCGGGCCGGTCCTGGATTTGGCGCCGGCGTTTGCTGCGCATGAGGCAGCCGACAAGCCCGTTGAGGAAGGTGCTGCCGCGCGGCTGGACGCACGCTTTGATCGCGTGTTGCTGCCGCATGGGCATGAGATTACAGGGCTTGAGGCGCAGCTCCAGGTCAATGCCTTGGGCGTCACGCGGCAGGCCAATATCACCGCGCGCCTGCCAGGGCGCGGCAGTTTTTCCGCGAGCATTACGCCGGAAGGCCAACGCCGCGCCTTCAGCCTCACCAGCGATAATGGTGGCGAATTGCTGCGCGCCTTTGACGTGCTGAAAACCATTCAGGGCGGCAAGCTGAGTGTGACCGGCAGATATGAAAACTCCCGCCCCGGCGCGACGCTTACGGGCGATGCGGTGCTGGAGGATTTCGTGGTGCGCGACGCACCTGGGCTCGGCAAGGTTTTGCAGGCCATGACGCTTTACGGGCTGGTGGATGCCTTGAGCGGCCCGGGCCTCAATTTCACGCGCGCCACCATTCCCTTCAGGCTGAGCCCGGATGCCCTGGTATTGCAGGATGCGCGGGCGTTTTCGTCGTCCTTGGGCGTCACCGCCAAGGGGCGCATTGATCGCCGGAATGATACGATTGATACGGAAGGCACCATTGTGCCGGCCTATATATTCAACACATTGCTGGGGCGCATTCCGATTTTTGGGCGGTTGTTCAGCCCAGAGGAAGGCGGGGGGCTATTCGCTGTTTCCTACCGTATGCGCGGGCCGTTGAATGACCCGCAAACCAGCATCAACCCGCTGGCGGCGCTGACCCCTGGTTTTCTGCGCGGCATTTTCGGCATTGGTCAGGAACCGGCAGGCCAGGCGCCGCGGCAATAGGGGCGACCCGGGCTTTCTTCTCTGTTCCCTGCATCGCCGCTTGATCAGCTGCGGCCCCAAGCGTAGAAAAAATGCGGGCCACGCCCCCCCACCGGGGCGCATTCGCTTCTGGAAGGGAGCCACATCATGGCAGCCGCCACCAAGCCGGGGATCCGCCCGGCCAATCCTCGTTTTTCCTCTGGCCCCTGCGCCAAGCGTCCTGGCTGGTCCTTGGCCGCGCTTGAAGGTGCGCTGCTTGGGCGCAGCCACCGCGCTGCCACGCCCAAGGCAAAGCTCGCTGAGGTGATTACGCTTTCCAAAGCGATCCTTGGCATGCCCTCTGATTGGCGGCTTGGCATTGTGCCGGCGTCTGACACGGGCGCGGTTGAAATGGCGCTCTGGTCCATGCTCGGTGCGCGCGGTGTTGATGTGCTGGTGTGGGAATCCTTCTCCAAGGATTGGGCGACGGATATCCTGAAGCAATTGAAGCTTGCCGATGCGCGCGTGATTGATGCGCCCTATGGCAAGCTGCCTGATCTTGGCGCGGTGGATCCCAAGCGCGATGTGGTTTTTGTCTGGAATGGCACCACCAGCGGTGTGCGCCTTACCAATGCCGATTTCATCAGTACGGATCGTGAGGGCCTCGCAATTTGTGACGCAACCAGCGCGGCCTTTGCGATGGATTTGCCCTGGGCGAAGCTGGATGTCGTCACCTGGTCCTGGCAGAAGGTCCTGGGTGGTGAAGCCGCGCATGGCATGTTGGCGCTTTCGCCCCGCGCCGTCGCACGGCTGGAAAGCTATTCGCCACCCTGGCCCATGCCGAAGATTTTCCGCCTGTCCAGCGGCGGCAAACTCAGCGAGGGTATTTTCAAGGGCGAGACCATCAACACCCCTTCCATGCTCTGCGTTGAGGATGCGCTGGATGGGCTCCGTTGGGCGGAAAGCATTGGCGGGTTGCAGGGGCTGATTGCGCGGAGCGAAGCCAACCTCGCCGCCATTGCGGATTGGGTCGCGGCGGGTGCTGGTTATGGCTTCCTCGCGCAGGATGCGGCGACGCGTTCCTGCACTTCCATTTGTCTCACCATCACCGCGCCCTGGTTCACAGCCTTGGCGGCTGATGCCCAAGCGGCGGCGGCGAAGAAGATCGCTTCCCTGCTTGAGGCGGAAGGTGTCGCGCTGGATGCCGGCGCTTATCGCGATGCGCCGCCGGGCTTGCGCATCTGGGGCGGTGCCACGGTTGAAACGTCTGACATCAAGGCGCTGTTGCCATGGCTCGATTGGGCCTTGGCCAGCGTGCAGGCCGAAATGGCGGGGGCGTGAGGCCGATGCCGCGCGTTCTGATCTCCGACAAGCTCAGCCCCGCCGCGGTCGCGATTTTTCGTGAGCGCGGCATTGAAGCCGATGTGAAAACCGGCCTGACGCCCGCAGAACTCCGCGCCATCATTGGTGAGTATGATGGGCTTGCGGTCCGTTCCGCCACCAAGGTGACGCGGGAAGTTTTGGAAGCCGCGCCGCGCCTGAAAGTGGTGGGCCGCGCCGGCATTGGCGTGGATAATGTGGATGTCACCAGCGCCACCGCGCGCGGTGTTGTCGTGATGAATACGCCCTTCGGCAATGCGATTACCACCGCCGAACACGCCATTGCGATGATGTTCGCCTTGGCGCGGCAATTGCCGGAAGCCTCCGCCTCCACCAAGGCGGGCAAATGGGAAAAGAACCGCTTCATGGGGGTGGAGCTTTTCGCGAAAACCCTTGGCCTGATCGGCTGCGGCAATATCGGCGGCATTGTCGCTGATCGCGCCAATGGGCTGAAGATGAAGGTGATTGCCTTCGATCCCTTTCTTTCCGAAAAGCGCGCAGTGGAAATTGGCGTCGAGAAGGTGGAACTGCCTGAATTGCTGGCGCGGGCTGATTTCATCACGCTGCATGCGCCCATGACGGAACAGACGCGCAATATCCTTTCGCGTGAGAATATCGCGCGCATGAAAAAGGGTGCGCGGCTGATCAATTGCGCGCGCGGCGGCCTGGTGGATGAGGCTGCCTTGGCCGAAGCCCTGCAATCCGGCCATCTGGCCGGCGCGGCCTTGGATGTGTTTGAGGTTGAACCCGCCACCGATAGCCCGCTTTTCGCCTTGGAAAATGTGGTCTGCACCCCGCATCTGGGGGCCGCCACGAATGAGGCGCAGGAGAATGTCGCGCTGCAAGTCGCCGAACAAATGTCGGATTTTTTGCTGACTGGCGCGGTGTCCAACGCCATCAATATGCCAAGCGTCACGGCAGAAGAAGCGCCGCGCCTGAAGCCCTATATGGAATTGGCGCGCCTGCTCGGTTCCATGGCGGGGCAGCTTTCAGCCGGGCAGGATGATGCGATCAAGGCGATCCGCATTGAATATGAGGGCCATGCGGCGGAGCTGAACCGTCGCCCGCTGACGGCGGCGGCCTTGGCCGGTGTGCTGACGCCGCAAATGGGTGCGGTGAATATGGTGAATGCGCCGGTGCTTGCGAAGGAACGCGGCATTGAAGTGGCGGAAACGGTGCTGGAACGGCGCGGTGAATATCAAACCCTGCTGTCCATCACCATCACCACCCATCAGGGGCAGCGTTCCATCGCGGGGACGTTGCTCGCGGAAAACAAGCCGCGTCTGGTGGCGATCAAGGGCATTGCGGTGGAAGCTGATTTCGCGCCGCATATGCTCTACGTGACCAATCAGGATAAGCCGGGTTTTATCGGGCGCTTTGGTACGGCGCTGGCGGAAGCGGGCATCAATATCGGCACGCTGCATCTGGGCCGCGCCGCGCCTGGCGGTGACGCGATCTGCCTGGTTGGGCTGGATGCGCCCATGCCGGAAGCGGTTCTGGCCGAAGTGCGGCGCTTGCCCTTGGTGGTGCGCGCGACGCCTTTGCGGTTTTAAGGCTTACCCACCAAAAACCCGCGCGAAAATGGTCTCGACATGGCCAAAATCGCGCGCCGGATCCATGGCGCGGTCCAAACCCGCGCCATCCATCAGCGCGGCCACGCCGGCATCTTCCAACAGATTGGTGCGGAAATCCTTGGCGCCCGCGCTGCCCAAAGCCTGCCAGGTTGCCATGGCGCAGCGCTGCACGGTGGCATAGGCATCCTCGCGGCTCATGCCCGCCTGCGTCAGCGCCAACAGCACCTTCTGGCTATGCACCACACCGCCCAGGCTTTCCAGATTGGCCTGCATGCGCGCCGGATAGATGGTGAGCTTTTCCATCATGCCTGTCAGGCGCATCAGCGCGAAATCAAGCGCAATCGTCGCATCCGGGCCAATCACGCGTTCCACCGATGAATGGCTGATATCGCGTTCATGCCAAAGTGCGACATTCTCGAGCGCCGGCACCACATAGCCGCGCACCAGCCGCGCGAGCCCGGTCAGGTTCTCACTCAGCACCGGGTTGCGCTTATGCGGCATGGCGGAAGAACCCTTCTGCCCGGCATGGAAAAACTCCTCAGCCTCCCGCACTTCGCTTCTTTGCAAATGGCGCACTTCGGTCGCCAGCCGTTCAATCCCTGTCGCCACCAGCGCAAGGGCGGCGAAAAACGCCGCGTGACGGTCGCGCGGGATCACCTGCGTGGAGACCGGTTCCAAGGAAAGGCCGAGCTTGCTGGCAACAAAGGCCTCCACACGCGGGTCAACACTGGCAAAAGTGCCGACAGGGCCGGAAATGGCGCAGGTTGCGACCTCGGCCCGCGCGGCAACCAGACGGGCGCGGTTGCGGGTGAATTCCGCGTAATAGCCGGCAAGCTTCAGGCCGAAGGTGGTGGGCTCCGCATGGATGCCGTGGCTGCGGCCAATGGTGGGGGTGAATTTATGCTCCATCGCGCGGGTTCTCAGCGCGGCGAGCAGCGCATCCACATCCGCAATCAGCAAATCCGCCGCCTGGGTCATTTGCACGGCAAGGCAGGTATCCAGCACATCGGAAGATGTCATGCCCTGGTGCATGAAGCGCGCTTCCGGGCCGATGCCTTCCCCCATCCAGGTCAGGAAGGCGATCACATCATGGCGCGTGACGCGTTCAATATCATCAATCCGGGCGATATCGGCATCCGTGATGCCAGCGGCGCGCGGGGCGCCCTTTTCGCGAATGATGCGCGCGGCCT
Organism: Roseomonas sp.; assembly: GCA_020249435.1. Lineage (GTDB taxonomy): Bacteria > Pseudomonadota > Alphaproteobacteria > Acetobacterales > Acetobacteraceae > Neoroseomonas. The sequence goes on from JADCFQ010000051.1 coordinate 20,950, forward strand.
CGGCCGGGATGGTACCGATACGGCCCATTTCCTCAGCCGCCAGGGCCTCAATCTCGAACCAGATTCGGTAGCGATTGGCGGGGGCCCAGATGGCTTCCATTTGCGGGCGGGAATAGCGCGGGACCATGGCGGAGACTCCGGAAAGGCGACCTTCTCTGGCCCCTCGAAGGGCTGATGGCAAGCTTGCGCCTTCGGCCCGCTTGCGGGCCAGCACTGGGCTGGCTAAAGAAACCGTAATGTCAAACACACAAACTGGAATTCTCTGAAAATGTTGGAAATGTTCCCAGATTGGCTGCAGCCACTTCTTCTGGTTCTGTTCATTGACGTTGTGCTCGCGGGCGATAACGCCATCGTGGTGGGCATGGCGGCAGCAGGATTGCCGCCGGAACAACGGAAAAAGGCGATTTTCTGGGGCATTATTGCGGCGACGCTGATGCGTATCGGCTTCGCGTCCATCACAGTGCAATTGCTGCAAATTGTTGGGATCGTCCTGGCGGGGGGCGTGTTGCTGCTTTGGGTCTGCTGGAAAATGTATCGCGAATTGCGCGATGGTGGCAGCCATGGCGACGCAAGCGTTACCGAACAGCATGAGGGGGTGGAAGCCCTCGAAAACGGTGCTGCCCCTGGCGCGCCAAAAAAGACGCTGCGTCAAGCCATTACGCAAATCCTGGTCGCCGATGTTTCCATGTCGCTTGATAACGTGCTGGCGGTGGCCGGGGCGGCCAAGGATCACCCCTATGTGCTGATCATCGGCCTTGCGGTTTCCGTGGTGCTGATGGGCGTTGCGGCAACCTTCATTGCGCGCTTGCTCGACAAGCATCGCTGGATTGCCTGGGTCGGGCTGCTCATCATCCTGTATGTGGCCGGCCAGATGATTTACGAGGGCACGCAGCAGGTCACACAACAGGTGGCCGAAGCCTATGCCTATCTTTTCCTACCGCTTGGCTTCCTCGCCCTGCCGGGGGTCTTCCCGGTTTGGCTTTGGGTGGGGGTCACCTTCCTGCAACTGATTGTCTATACAGGCATTGCGGCCTTTGTGGCCGATCTGGTGCGGCAGGCCCGGCGCGGGTCATCTGCCGCCCATGGCTGATCGGCAGGGCTTCACGCCTCGACCTATTCTGGTTACTCTACGGACTGCCGGGGCAGGCCAGCGCGACGCGTAATGTTTATGCGTGGCTTCGGGCCTGTATGCCCGGAGCTTTGTGATGGATTTTTCGTCTATTCTGGATAACTTCAATCTGGCCACTTTCGGCCAGATCATGTTCGCCAATGTCGTTTTGTCAGGCGACAATGCGGTTCTGATCGGCCTGGCGGCAGCCGGCCTTCCCGCCGCACAGCGTTCCCGTGCCATTCTGTTCGGCATGATCTTCGCGACCGTCCTGCGCGTGATCTTTTCCATCTTCGCGGTCTATCTGCTGGAAGTGCCCGGCCTTTTGCTGATTGGCGGGCTTCTGCTGCTCTGGATCGCTTATGGCTTCTTCAAGGAATTGCGCGAGGAAAAGGCCGAGGAAGAAGACCCCGAAGGGCATGAGGATGGCGCCGGCGGCAAGACCATGGCGCAGGCGCTGAAGCAGATCGTGATCGCGGATGTTTCCATGTCGCTTGATAACGTGCTGGCGATTGCGGGCATTGCGCGCGGCAATATGCCCATGCTGATCCTGGGGTTGGCGGTTTCCATCATCCTGATGGGGGTGGCGGCTTCCATCATCGCCCGGCTGCTCGCGAAGTTTCGCTGGATTGCCTATGCCGGCGTGGCGCTGATTGCCTGGATCGGCATTGAAATGACTTATGAAGGCGCGCATCAGCTTTACGCCTATCTGACCGGGTCGGGCCATGGCCATGCCGAGCGGCTGGTCCCTGATCGCGGGGGTAATTTCACCCGATCAGGCTGAGGGTGGGGGCGGGGCTTGCCGAGCCGCGCCGCCCCTGCCAAACCCTGCCCCTGTTCATGACCGAAGATTTGCCCAATCCCGCCCTGCTGCCCGCTGGCTTTGCCGATCTGTTGCCGCCCGATGCGGCGCGAGAGGCCGCCTTGGTGGAAGCCATGATGGCTGCCTTCGCCCAGCATGGCTATGAACGTGTCAAGCCGCCGCTTCTGGAATTTGAAGACAGCCTGCTGACCGGTTCGGGCGCTGCGGTGGCGGACCAAACCTTTCGCCTTATGGATCCGGTCAGCCAACGCATGATGGGGCTGCGCGCTGATACCACGCCGCAAGTGGCGCGCATTGCGGCCACGCGGCTCGCGGCTGAACCGCGCCCCTTGCGGCTTTGCTATGCAGGGCAGGTGCTCCGCGTGCGTGGCACGCAATTGGCCCCCGAACGCCAACTTCCCCAGGCCGGGATTGAAGTGATTGGCAGCGATGCGATTGAAGCCGATGCCGAAGTGGCGATTGTGGCGGTGGAAGCATTGGCGGCGATTGGCGTTGCCCCCGTCAGCCTGGATGTCATGCTGCCCAGCCTGACACCCGCCTTGCTTGATGCGGCGGGGTTGGCACCGGCTTTGCGCGCCAGCCTGGCCCGTGCGCTGGACCGCAAGGATAGTGCAGCGGTGGAAGCGGCGGTGCGCGAAGCAGGCGTGGCGATGCTGCGCTGCCTGCCAGTGCTGATGGCCGCTTCCGGCCCGGCGCCCGCCGCGCTGGCGGCCCTGCAACAGGCGGATTTGCCCCCTGCTGGCCGCGCCTTGGCGCAGGCTGCGGCCGCGGTGATTGCAGCCATTGCGCGCCGCGCGCCGGGGCTGAGTATCACACTCGACCCCGTGGAGTTTCGCGGCTTTCGCTATCACACGGGCGTTGCCTTCACGCTGTATGGGCCGGGGCTTGGCGGAGAATTGGCGCGGGGCGGGCGGTATATTTCCCACAACGGTGAGCCCGCGACCGGTATGACGCTTTACCCCGATGCCGTGCTGCGGGCGGCACCGCGCGGGGCTGAACCGGCGCGGCTGTTCATTCCGCTCGGCGCCGATGGCGCTGCCTTCCGCGCGCAGGGCTTTCTCACTGTCGTGGCGTTATCGGCAATGGATACGCCCGAATCGCTCCGCTGCACCCATTCACTTCAGGAAGGGCGCGCTGTGGCGCTGCCTCGGAAAGGTTGAAACCATGGCCAATGTCGCCGTGATCGGCGCCCAATGGGGTGATGAAGGCAAGGGCAAGGTTGTTGATTGGCTTGCCTCCCGCGCTGATATCGTGGTGCGGTTTCAGGGCGGGCATAATGCCGGCCATACGCTGGTGGTGGGTGATCAGACCTATAGGCTTTCGCTGCTGCCTTCAGGTGTGGTGCGCGGCAAGCTTGGCATTATCGGCAATGGCGTGGTGCTGGACCCGGAAGCGCTGCTATCCGAAATCGCCAAGGTGACCGCGCAAGGGCTTTCCGTGACGCCCGAGAATCTGCGTATCGCCGATAATGTGCCGCTGATCCTGCCGCTGCATCCCGCGCTTGATAAGGCGCGCGAAGCGGCGCGGGGCGATGCGAAAATCGGCACTACCGGGCGCGGCATTGGCCCGGCCTATGAAGACAAGGTGGCGCGGCGGGCGATTCGCTTGTGCGATCTGGCGGAACCCGAGACGCTTTCTGACAAGCTCGATGAATTGCTGCGCCATCACAATACACTCCTGCGCGGGCTTGGCGCGCCGGAGTTTGAAAAACAGGCGCTGCTCGATAGCTTGCTCGCGCTGGCGCCGAAGCTGCTGCCCTTCGCTGAGGCCATTTGGGAAAGGCTGGATGAGGCGCGCGCCACCGGCAAGCGCGTGCTGTTTGAAGGCGCGCAGGCAGTGATGCTGGATGTGGATCACGGCACTTATCCTTATGTCACCAGCAGCAATACGGTCGCCGGCAATGCGGCAGCGGGCGCGGGCATTGGGCCGGATGCGATTGGCTTCGTGCTGGGCATTGCCAAGGCTTATTCCACGCGCGTTGGTTCCGGCCCTTTCCCGAGTGAATTGCATGATGAGATCGGCAAGCGCTTGGGTGAACGCGGCCATGAATTCGGCACCGTCACGGGCCGCCCGCGCCGCTGCGGTTGGTTTGATGCCTGCATGGTGCGCCAGGCGGTGAAGGTTGGCGGCGTGCAGGGCCTGGTGCTGACCAAGCTTGATGTGCTGGATGGCCTGGCTGAATTGAAGATCTGCACTGGCTACACCGTGAATGGCCAGATGATGAAGCGCCTGCCCACGGGCCAACGCGCACAGGCCGCGGCGGAGCCGATTTTTGAGGTGATGCCCGGCTGGCCCGGTTCGACCCGTGGTGCGCGTTCCTATGCCGAATTGCCGGCTGAGGCGGTGAAATACATCCGCCGGATTGAGGAATTGGTCGAAGCCCCCGTGGTGCTGCTTTCCACCAGCCCCGAACGTGACGACACCATCATGATGCGCGACCCCTTTGCGGGGTAGCTGATGGCCGCGCCGCCGATTCTATTTCTGCAGGATATCCGCCAGGGGTTTGGCACCACGCGGTTGCTTGATGGTGCGTCACTTGCCGTGGCCCCTGGCGAGAGGCTCGCGCTGGTCGGGCGGAATGGCTCGGGCAAGTCAACGCTGCTCAAGATTGCTGCCGGGCTGATTGAACCGGAATCGGGCACGCGCTTTCTGCAACCGGGCGCCACACTGCGCGTCTTGGATCAGGAACCGGATCTGTCTGGTTTTGCCGATGTGATGGCCTATGTCGAAGCTGGGCTTGGGCCGGCGGATGATGCGCATCGGGCGCGGTATTTGCTGGAAAGCCTGGGGCTGAGTGGCGCAGAAGCGCCCGCCGCGCTTTCCGGTGGCGAAGCCCGTCGCGCCGCGCTGGCGCGCGCCCTGGCGCCGGAGCCTGACATTCTGTTGTTGGATGAGCCGACCAATCACCTCGATCTGCCGGCGATTGAATGGCTGGAAGCGGAGTTGGCGGCCAGCAGCGCTGCCCTGGTATTGATCAGCCATGACCGGCGCTTTCTGGAAAGCCTCTCGCGCGCCATGGTCTGGCTGGATCGCGGCATGACGCGCCGGCTGGAACAGGGTTTTGGCGCCTTTGAAGCCTGGCGCGATCAGGTGCTGGAAGAAGAAGAGCGCGATGCGCATAAGCTAGCGCGCAAGATTGTCCGCGAAGAACATTGGCTGCGCTATGGCGTGACAGCGCGGCGCAAGCGCAATGTGCGGCGGCTGGAAAACCTGCAAACCTTGCGTGCGCGGCGGCGTGAACGCACCACCGCGCCAGGCCGCGTGAGCATGGCGGCGACCGAGGCCGGTGCTTCCGGTAACCTGGTGATTGCCGCCGATAATATCAGTAAATCCTTTGGGGATCGCCCGATCATCACGGGGTTTTCAACGCGCATCATGCGTGGTGATCGTGTGGGTATTCTGGGGCCCAATGGGGCGGGCAAAACCACGCTGCTCAATATGCTGATCGGCACGCTGGCGCCTGATGCCGGTGAGGTATTGCTCGGTGCCGGGATTGAGATGGTGGGGCTGGATCAGCGCCGCGCCGCGCTGGACCCCGCCGTGACGCTAGCGGAAGCGCTGACCGAAGGGCGCGGAGATATGGTGCATGTGGGCGGGGCGCCGCGCCACGTTCTTGGCTATATGAAGGATTTTCTGTTCACGCCGGAACAGGCGCGCACGCCGCTCGGTGCGCTTTCAGGCGGTGAGCGTGGCCGGCTGATGCTGGCGCGCGCCTTCGCCAAGCCGTCCAATCTGTTGGTGCTGGATGAACCGACCAATGATCTGGACCTGGAAACGCTTGATCTGCTGCAGGAGTTAATTGCGGATTACGCCGGCACTGTGCTGCTGGTGAGCCATGATCGTGATTTCCTCGACCGCTGCGTCACCAGCGTGATTGCCTTTGAAGAAGCGGGGCGCTGGCAGGAATATGCGGGCGGCTATAGCGATATGGTGGCGCAGCGCGGCCATGGTGTGCGAGCGCGCGCCGCTGAAAAAGCAGCGCCGGCATCGAAGCGCGAAGCAGCGCCGCCGCCCGCCAAACCTGCGCCGCGCAAGAAGGGCCTGGGCGCGGTGGAACAGCATGAATTGAAAACCCTGCCGGCGAAGATGGAAAAGCTCGCGGTGGAGATCGCTGCACTTGAAAAGCGCATTGCAGATCCAGCGTTTTATGCGCGCGATACCGCTGGCTTTGCCAAGGCGGCGGGTGCTTTGGGCGCGGCACAGGCCGCCTTGCAGCAGGCGGAGTCGCGCTGGCTGGAATTGGAAATCCTGCGCGAGGAAAGCGGTGGGTAAGGCTTTTTCACTACCAGTATGTGTCTTTTGAAGTGCTGATGTCCTACGCGAACGTCAGGTATATTTCATTATTTTTTTGCCGAAATGGTATACATCAATTTCATATCATTGGTGTCCTGATTTGATGTTTTGATCGAGAAGGCGCAGATTGCCTCTGCCGTCAATTGGCGCGTTTTGACGGGATCGGAGATGGAGATTGTAATGGCAGAGGCCAAAGCCGCAGAAGGGGTCACATCCCTGCCCTTGCACGCCGTACACGCGGCTGATGTGCCGGCTTTTTTTGGCACGCTTCCAGGCGCAGCAGCCGCGTTTCTGCGCGCTTCCGGCTTTTCGGCAAAGCCTGGTGAAATTGCGTTGTTGCCAAATGAGAATGGATTGGCCGGCGCTGCAATTGGTATCGGGAAAGGGGCTTCGCCTTGGCATTTCGGTGGTGCTGCGTGGGCGCTGCCGGCCGGGAGCCGCTGGCACCTTGCGGGCGGCCTGCCCGATCCTGCTCAGGCTGTTCTCGGCTGGCATTTGGGCGCCTATCGTTGGTTGCGTCACAAGCATCATGATCGCCTTCCGGCTGAGTTGCTGATGCCAAGCGGCTGCGAAGAATCAGTAATGATTGCTGAAGCCATTTGCGCTGCACGCGATCTGATCAATATGCCGGCAGCCGAATTGGGCCCGCAGCAATTGGTGGAAGCCGCGGCAGGGCTTGCGCAGCGCCATGGTGGGCGTGCGGAGATCATCGCGGGCCAGGCTTTGGCAGATGGCTTTCCTTGCATGGCGGCGGTGGGCGCTGGCAGTCCCCGCGCGCCACATCTTGCTGTACTGCACTGGGAAGGTGATGCCCAAGGCCCGCTGATCGCGCTATGTGGCAAGGGGGTCTGCTTTGATACGGGCGGGCTCGATATCAAGCCATCTGCCGCCATGCTGCGCATGAAGAAGGATATGGGCGGTGCGGCGGTAATGTTGGCCGTGGCTGAAATGGTCATGCGCGCACGCTTGCCGGTCCGCCTACTGGTCCTGATTGGCGCGGTGGAAAATGCCGTCTCAGGCTATGCCATGCGTCCCATGGATGTTTTGCGCACGCGCAAAGGGCTGCGCGTTGAAATCGGCAATACTGACGCGGAGGGAAGGTTAGTGCTGTGTGACTTGCTGCAATTTGCAACGGAGCAGAGGCCCGCAATTATCATTGATGCTGCTACACTTACGGGCGCGGCGCGTGTTGCGCTAGGCCCTGATTTACCTGCGCTTTTCAGCAATGATGATGCGCTGGCGGAAGGGCTTTTGCGCGCTGGACAGGCAGTGCAGGACCCGCTGTGGCGCCTGCCCTTGCATGATGGCTATGACGCCTGGCTGGATAGCCCCTTCGCTGATCTTTCCAATGTTTCCACGAAACCCATGGCTGGCGCGGTAACAGCAGCGTTGTTTCTGCGTCGCTTCGTACCGGAAGGGCAGCCCTGGGCACATCTTGATGTCTATGCCTGGAACGATGCCGCGCGCCCCGGTCGCCCCGAAGGCGGTGAGGCGCAATCCGCGCGCGCCACCTTCAAAATGTTGCAAAAATTTACCGGAGAAAAAGGAATGTGAATTATTCTTGACATTGCTCCGCGGAAAACACATTTCCGCCCCGTAGAAGCCTCCTCAAGAATGCCGGTCAATCAATGAACCGGCTCAGTTACATGAAAAGGAAAACCAGCATGGCCAACAACAATAACGGATCAGAGCATCTGATCAGGGTCCTTCAGGAAACGATCGTTGCGCTCGTGCGCCGCGATGCGCATGATCTTTCCTCTCGTCAACTTGGCGTGATGCTCATCAGCTATCTTTCGGATGGGCCGCATACGGTGCGCGGCCTGGCCGCAAAGCTGAATGTATCCAAGCCCGCGATCACCCGCGCCCTTGATCGTTTGGGTGATCATGATCTTGCCCGTCGCAAGCCGGATCCATCCGATCGGCGGTCGGTACTCGTGCAGCGCACGCCGAAGGGTAACGCCTTCATGCGGGAATTGCGCAACACCATCCTGGCCGCCGAGCAGCGGGTCAATGAAGCTGCCAAGGCCGAAGGCGGCCGCAAGTAACTGAACAGGCGGCGCCGGGCTAAACTGAGCCCGGCCGCCGCTTCGCTTGACAGGCCCGCGCCGCGCTGCTTTGCCACAGCGCGTGCCTTTTGGGCTCTGTCATGACCGATATCGCCTACATCATTTCAAAAATCCTGTGGTTCCCGGCGCGGCCAGGGCACTTCGCGCTGCTAGTCGGCGCCATGGGCCTTGCCATGATGTGGCGTGGGCGGCGCTTCGGGCGCTGGCTGATCCTGGCCTGCCTTGCCTTCTTTTTCGCACTGATCGCAACGCCCATCAGCCAAGTCATCCTGCTGCCGCTGGAAGATCGCTTTCCGCGCCCAGCGGAAGCACCGGCGCATATTGACGGCATCGTCGTCCTGGGTGGTGCGGTGGATCAGAACATCACCGATGCACGTGGCATCCCCGCCATCAATGGCGCAGCCGAACGCATGACAGAAACAGTGGCACTCGCGCGGCGTTTCCCTGGGGCGCGCATTGTCTTCACCGGCGGCCAAGGGTCGCTGGTGCATGGGGGTGTCACCGAAGCCGATGTGGCCCGGCTATTCTTCGAAAGCCTCGGCCTTGCGGGGTCGCGCGTGATTTATGAAACCACCGCGCGCAATACGCATCAGAATGCGGTGCTGACACACGCCTTGGTTCAGCCAAAGCCGGATGAGGTTTGGCTGTTGATTACCTCGGCCAGCCATATGCCGCGTGCCATGGGGGTATTCCGCAAGGCCGGGTGGCCCGGGATCATCGCCTGGCCGGTTAATTACCGTACCGGACATAGCCTGGCCGCGCTTTACGACGCCCCGTTCCCGGAAAGGCTCGGTCAATTCGAATGGGGCTTTCGTGAATGGCTTGGCTTGATTTCCTATCGCCTCATGGGGCGCACGGATGCGCTTTTGCCGGCACCATGACCCCGCCTTTTTGCCATGATCACGCCACGGGGGCGTGTTCTAAGCTGTCCATCGAAGCACTCGATTGGGGCCGCCATTCCTCCAGGAACTTGTCCTTGACCCTGATTGCTGCTGAATTGGCGCCCTGAAACAGGAGACAAACCAATGCTTCTTCGCCTGTCCATGATTCTGCTTCTGTTCGGGGTTGCCGCCTGCGCACCTGAGACGAATACCTCGGTCGAGCGTCAGGCCCTTGGCATCCAGGGCACTGTCTATCGCGGCACCATCATTGCCATGCGCCCCGTCACCGTGAGCGGTTCGCGCAGCGGTGTTGGCGCCACGGCCGGCGCTGTCGGAGGTGGCTTTCTGGGGAGCACCATCGGTGGCGATTGGCGCGCGCGCACCGTGGGTGGCGTGGTTGGCGCCCTTGCCGGCGGTGCTGCCGGCGCGGCCATTGAACAGGGCGCCACCCGTGGTGAGGCAATGGAATTCATCATTCGCCCGGATTCCGGTGGTGAGCGTGTCATTACCCAAACCAATGAGCTTGGCTTGCAAATTGGTGACCGCGTGATGGTCACTGAAACGGATCGCGCGCGACTTTCGCGTGAGGTTCCGGGCACCGCGCCGCGCTAAAATCAGCATTGGCCTAAACCCGCCTTTTGGGTTTAGGCTTCCCCCCTGAAGGTGCTTCGATGCGCCAAGCGGGAATGTTGCCATGGATTTGATCATTAAGGGCAATTGCGTCGTCACACCCCACGCCATTGGCCCGGCGGAAATCGGCATTGCGGGCGAAAAGATCGTTGCCATCGCAGCGCCGGGCAGTCTGACCATACCAGGCCGGGCGCGTGTGGTGGATGCGGGCGACAGCATCGTGATGCCGGGTGGTATTGATCCGCATACGCATTGCCTGTGGCCCATTCCCGGCCCTGATGGAAAACTTGATCAAACCCAGGGCGCTTCAGTGGTTGGCAAAGCCGCACTTTATGGCGGCACCACCAGCATTCTGGATTTCGTGCGCTGGACCCATGGCAAAACCATTGAAGGCGCCATCGCCGAACGCCACGCCGCCTGGAAGGCCGATGGCTGCCCCTGTGATTATGCTTTCCACATCATGGTGGAAGGCGATCTGCCGCCTGATCTGCCCGCGCAGCTTGGGGAGGCGATTGAAGCCGGCCACGCCACTACGAAAATTTTCACCACCGACATCACCCCGTCCCGCAAGGGCCGCATGGTTGATTTCGGCGATATCTGGGAAGTGTTTCAGGTGCTCTCCGCCAAGGGCGGGCTTGGCGTGATCCACGCCGAAGACAATGACATTGTCATGCATATGTACGCCAAACTCTTCCGCGAAAACCGCGCAGGGTTTGAGAATATGGCGGAGGTTCACAATACGCTATCCGAAGACCTGTCCTTCCGCCGTGTCATGCGCCTCGCGGAACATGTGCCGGGGACCGCGCTTTACATGATGCATGTGTCCGCCGGGAATGGCGTGCGCGCCATTCGCGATGCGCGTGCCAAGGGCCTGCCGATCTATGGTGAGTCGCTCCATCAATACATGCTCTACACGAGTGAGGATTATAAGCGCCCGAATGGGCAGATTTATCATACCTACCCATCGCTGAAGTCGCAGGCGGATCAGGATGAGCTTTGGGCGGGGGCGCGCGATGGCTCCATTTCCTGTGTTGCCACCGATGAACTTTGCTGTTCCTTGGCAGTGAAAACACAAGGCAAGCGGGTGGATGACACAACCGGCGGCAATTCCGGCGTGGAACCGCGTGTGGCGGTGATGTACACCGAAATGGTCGGCAAGCGCGGCTTCACGCTACGCCAATTCGTGGATGCGGTTTCGACCAATGCAGCGAAGATCATGGGCATGTATCCACGCAAGGGCGCGATTGCTGCAGGGGCGGATGCGGATATCTGCATTCTTGATCCCAAGCTGAAGCGCATGGTGCGCGCCGAAGCCCTGCATGAAAGCGATTATACGCCCTGGGAAGGCCGTCAGGTGGATGCCTGGCCCGCCATGACGATTCTGCGCGGCAAGATCATGGTGGAAAATGATCGCTGGGTCGGTGATGCGGCTGGCGGGCAATGGCTACCGCGGCGCATCCCGCAGGAAATCCGCACCGCACCCGCCGTATGAACCCACCTGCGCTACGCGCCCTGCTGGCTGATAGCCTGACCCTTTGGGGCGTGGTCGGGAGCGTGGAAATTGCTGATGGCGGCGTCAGACTCATCGCCGGTAAGCACGTCCTGCATGTTACGCAAGCCGAACTGGAAGAGGCGCCCATGCGCTGGTGGCTGATCAGCGAAACCCGGCGGCGCCCGGCAGCTTCCATGCTCGGGCTATTGCGCAGCCTGCGTTACGCGCTGAACGCAACCAGCGCCGAACCGGCCCGCGCGCGGGTTGCGGCGCCATCGTGATTCCCGTTTCGGTCATCACCGGCTTTCTCGGCAGCGGCAAGACGACGCTGCTGCGTTCTGTACTGCGTGATCCCTCCTATGCCGGCAGTGCGGTCATCGTCAATGAATGGGGCGACATCGGGCTTGACCATGAATTGCTGGAAACATCGGAAGAAAACCTGCTCGGCCTTGCCAATGGGTGCCTTTGCTGTGCCACGCGCGGCGATCTGGCGCGCACGCTGATCGATTTGGCGGCAAGACGCCGATCAGGCGCTGTCACCTATCACCGTGTGCTGATTGAAACATCTGGCCTGGCTGACCCGGCGCCTATTCTGCACACACTACTGATGGACCCGAGCATTGCGGAGGATCATCGCGTGGAAGCGGTGGTGACAGTGGTGGATGCGCTACTTGGTGCCGAGACCATGGCGCGCCATCCGGAAGCCACACAGCAGGCCATGCTTGCGGATCGGTTGCTGCTCAGCAAAACCGATCTTGCGCCCGATACATCGGCGCTGGAGGCGCGGCTCGCGGCGCTCAATCCCGGCGCGCCGATCCTGCGCGCGGTGCAGGGCGCCATCCCACCGGATATGCTTTTCGCTTCTGCCGCGCGGCCCGCTGCCTTGCAGCATTGGTTGGAAGCCATCGCGACACCAGGCGCGCGCCATAGCGCTGGGGTGGAGACCATTTCCATCCTGCGCGAAGACCCCCTGCCCGCTGTGGTGCTGCCACTATTCCTGGAAGCCCTGGCCGAACATGCCGGCGAGAAATTGCTGCGCATGAAGGGCATCATCCGTGTTGCGGAGGCGACAGAGAAACCCGCCGTGCTGCATGGCGTGCGCCATGTGCTGCATCCCATTCAATGGCTGGAAGATTGGCCATCAGCGGATCGACGTTCCCGCCTGGTGCTGATTGGCCAAGGCATTCCGCAATGGTGGCCGGCGCGGCTTTTGGAAGCCTTGGAGGAAGAAGCGCGAGGCTAACTTACGGCGCGGATCGCCGCCCAAATGCGATCAGGCGTTGCCGGCATTTCGATATGGTGGATGCCAAGCGGGCGCAGCGCATCCACCACCGCATTGATCAGCACCGGCAAGGCGCCAACCGTGCCGGCCTCACCAGCGCCCTTCACGCCAAGCGGATTGGTCTTGGTTGGCACTGGGTTGCTTTTCACCACCATTTCCGGAAAATCCGCGGCGCGCGGCATCAGATAATCCATGAAGCTTGCGGTCAAAAGCTGACCATTCGCATCATAGCGAATATCCTCGCCAAACACCTGCCCCAACCCCTGCGCAATGCCGCCATGGATTTGGCCCTTCAGCAGCAGCGGATTGATCACGGTACCGACATCATCCACCACAACATAAGCAACGGTCTCAGCTTCGCCGGTTTCGGGGTCTATTTCCACCTCGGCGATATGGCAGCCATTGGGGAAGGTTGCGTCACCAGGGCGCGTGATGAGCAGGGCGGAAAGCCCTAATTCTTCACCCATCGGCAATTGGCCGGGGATGTAGCTGCGCCGCGCGAGGGCTTCGATGCCAATGCCGCGATCCGTCCCCGCGATGCGGAATTGCCCCTCACTGAATTCGATATCGCCTTCCGCTGCTTCCAGAAAATGGGCGGCGATCTTTTTGCCACGCGCGATGATGCGCTCCGCCGCGCCCACCAGCGCGCCACCGGCGGCCATCATGGATCGTGATCCAATCGTACCGCGCCCATGCGTTACAATATCAGTGTCACCATTGATGAAGCGGATGCGCTCGGCCGGAATCCCCAAACGTTCTGACGCGATCTGGCGAAATACTGTTTCATGCCCCTGGCCGTGATTATGGCTGCCCATCAGCAAGGTCACGCTACCGCCGGAATCGAAGCGGATTTCAGCAGCTTCTTCCAAGGGCCCGCGATGCGGCCCGCCCGCGCTTTCAATCGCATTGGCAATGCCAATACCGCGCAGCTTGCCGCGCGCCTTGGCTTCCGCGCGACGTGCCTCAAACCCTGCCCAATCAGCCGCTTTCAGGGCGAGTGCCATATTCTTCGGGAAATCGCCGCTGTCATAGGTATAATCAAGCCCGGTGCGAAACGGCATGGCATCGGGCGGGATCAGGTTTTTCTCCCGCAGCGCAATCCGGTCCAAGCCCATTTCATCCGCGGCCAGATCAATGATGCGTTCAATGGCGTAAATCGCCTCTGGCCGCCCAGCACCGCGATAGGGCGCGGTTGGTTGCGTATGCGTGAAAATGCAGCGCACTTCAGTGAAGATATGCGGCGTGCGATAAACCCCCGCGAGCCCGCCGACATTATTCGTGGCCGAAACCGGCCCCTGCCAGGCAAGATAGGCGCCAACATTACACAGCGTATGCACACGAAAGCCGAGGAAGGTACCATCCGCCGCCAGCGCCAATTCCGCTGTTGAGACATTGTCGCGCGCATGGGTATCCGCCAAAAAACTTTCCGTACGCGTCGCGGTCCAGCGTACCGGCCGGCCAAGGCGCTTGGCGCCATGCAGGGCCAGCACATATTCCTGAAACGGGCTTTCCTTCATGCCAAAGCCGCCACCCACATCGGGCGAGATAATGCGCAGCCTATTGGATGGTATCTTTAGCGCGAATTCTGCGATTTCATTGCGCATTACATGCGGCAATTGCGTACCTGTCGTCAGCGTATAGCGCTCCTCCACCGGATCATAGCTCGCCAGCGCATTGCGCGGTTCCATGGGGTTGGCGGAAACCCGCGTGATGCGGAAATCAAGCCGCGTGACATGCGCCGCGCGCGCGAAGGCCGCCTCCACCGCCGCCGCATCGCCTAGGCGGAACAGGACGCTTTCATTTTCCTGCGCCAAATCGGGCCAAAGCTGCGGCGCATCGGGCCTGATCGCCTCTGCCACATCCGTGACTGCTCGCAGGGGTTCATATTCAACAATGATCGCTTCCGCCGCATCCCGCGCGGCAGCGCGCGATGTCGCGATCACCGCCGCCACCGCATCGCCCACATAGCGCACCTGCCCCATGGCCAGCATGCGCCAGGGCGTCTGCGCCAAAGGTGATCCATTTCGTTGCAGCCTTGGCGTGATGCAGCGCAGCACGCCAAGTTCCTCGATATCGTCAGGCGTCAGCACCAGCAGCACGCCGGGCATACCGCGCGCCTTGCTGACATCCAACCTCGTGACGCGCGCCGAGGCATAAGGGGAACGCAGCATCACAAGCTGCGCGACATCCGCGCCGCCCAGATCATCCACATAGCGCCCCTGCCCGCGCAGAAACCGCATATCCTCAATGCGGCGCACCGGGGCGCCGATGCCGGTTCCTCTCATCGTGGCGGGGATATGATTCATGGCCTGGCTTCTCCTTGGATGGTAAGCTCATAGGCGGAATGGCACTTCGTCAATCCCAGGAATTTCTTGACGGCCAGGGCAACACGCCGCCTAATGAGGCCCGCAAAAAACCAAAGGGGCTTATTATGCAAAGGCGCCATATCCTGCTTGGCCTGACCGGCACTGCCTTGACAAGCCCCGCCATTGCGCAAGGCGCCTGGCCCAATCGCCCCTTGCGCATGATTGTGCCCTTCACGCCCGGTGCGGCGACGGATGCCATGGCGCGGCTTGCCGCGACCAAAATTGCCGATGCGCTTGGCGTGACTGTGGTGGTGGAAAATCGCGCCGGCGCGAATGGCGCGGTTGGTAGCCAGGCCGTGCTGCAATCGGCGGCTGATGGCTATACGCTGCTTGGGTCCGCTTCCATTCATCCCATGGCGCGCCATGTCATGAAGAACGCGCCCTATGATCCGGTGCAGGATTTCGTGGCGGTTGCGCGCACGGCACGCGGCCCCTTGGTGCTGGTGATGAACCCGCGCCTGCCGCAAACCACCATCCCCGCCGTGGTGGAAGCCGCAAAGCGCGAACCCGCCAAATGGTCCTTCGCCACATCCTCCCTTGGGGCGGCGGGGCATTTGGGCAGCATTGAATTCAACCGCCTGACCGGGGCGAATATCGAAATTGTCGGCTATCGCGGTTCCGCGCCGGCGCTGACGGATGTTGCGGCCGGTAATGCGCAGCTGATGTTCGATCCGGTGCTGGCGACGCTGCCCATGGTGCGCGCGGGGCAATTGCGCGGGCTTGGCGTGGCCACCGCTGCGCGCACACCCTTGGCGCCGGATTTGCCCACCCTCACGGAAGCCGGGCTGCCCGGTTTTGAATTCTATTCCTGGTATGGCGTTTGGGCGCCGCGTGGCGTGCCAGTTGAAATCTTGCAGCGGCTCAATCGCATTCTGGTGGATGGCATGCGTGAGGCTGCAACGGTGCAACGCCTGAGCGGCCTTGGGTTTGAGCCTGTGGCGGAAACAGTGGACGAAGCCGAGGCCTTCATCCGCGCCGATGTGGCGCGCAATGCGGAATTGCTGCGGCTCGCGAATTTCCAGCCGGAGTAACGGGCGCAGTAACATCCGCGCCCGGAAGGCCCTTCCTGCTTGCAGCCGGCGCCGCCTGACGCCATTGTGAGGGGGTATTCAGACCGGGCATCACTTCATGGAAAATTTCCATCGCCGCTCCCTTCTGGCGCTGAGCACTGCATTTGCTGCCAGCCCCAATGCGCTCCACGCGCAAGCCGCCTGGCCGGATCGGCCGGTGCGGATCATTTGCGCCTTTCCGGGGGGCTCGACGCCGGACCTCGCGGCGCGGGCGATTGCGCCGCATTTGCAGCAGGTGTTGGGCCAGCCGGTGATTGTGGAAAATCGTGCCGGCGGTGGCGGGCATATCGGCACGGAAGCCGTGGCGCGCGCCACCGATGGCCATACGCTTGGCGTCACGATTGGTGGGCCGGGCAGCACGGCGAAAATCCTGAACCCGGCGCTGGGCTATGATCCCGCAACAGATTTGGCGCCGATCAGCCTTTTGGCGCGGCTACCCTTTGTGCTGGTGGTGCATCCTTCCGTGCCCGCGCGCAATGCCGCCGAGTTTGTGGCTTTCGCCAAGGCCAATCCGGGTAAGATCAGCTATGCCTCCACCGGGCCGGGCACGCTTTCCCATCTGGTGATGGAAGATTTGGCGGCGTCCCAGGGGTTTGAGGCAGTGCATGTGCCCTATCGCGCCGTGGGTCAGGCGGTGCTGGATTTGGTGGCGGGGCGCATCCATGCGTTTTTCGCGGCAACTGGCGGTGTGCTGGGCCAGGTGCGGGATGGTTCCGTGCGCGCTTTGGCGGTGACGAGTGCAGAGCGTTTCCCCGCCTTGCCTGAGGTGCCGACCATGGCGGAAGCGGGCGTGCCTTCCGGCCCGGCCGTTGCCTGGATTGGGCTTTTTGCGCCGGCGGGTTTTCCTGCGGATCGTATTGCGCGCCTTGCTGAGGAAACCGGCAAGGCACTTGCTGTGCCCGATCAGCGCCGCGCTTTGGAAACCGCGGGCTTTACCGTGGTGGGGAGTGATACGGGAACATTCCGCGCGCTGCTCGCTTCCGATATTGCGCGCTGGGGTGGCTTGATTCGCCGGTTGGGGCTGAAGCCGGAAAGCTGAGATCAGAATATTCCGGCGGCTAAGCCAGCAGCAAAAGCGGCGCCGAGTTCTTCGCAGCGCGCAACATCAGCGGCGCTGATGATCTTGGGTGCGGCGATGGCTTCCGGCGTTTGCGCGCCGGTGATCACGATCAGCGGCTCGGCAATGGGTTTCAGCCGCCAGCCTGTCGCGATGCGCGCAATCTGCCGCGCGGCACCGGTGCCATCGGACCCCGCGCAGATCATGGTCGCGTAAGGCCGGCCCTGGATTTGATCCAGCAACGGATAATAGCAGCGATCGAAGAAATCCTTCATCACGCCGGCCATGGAAGCCAGGTTTTCAGGGGTGGCGAAGATATAGCCATCGGCTGCCAGCAAATCCTCTGGCGCCGCTTCGCTGGCGTGCAGGCCACCAACGGCGGTACTGCCTTCCGCCATGGCGCCTTCCAGCGCGGCCTGAGCCATCTGGCGCGCGCCATCCGTCATGGAATGGTGAATGACGAGAAGAGTTTTCATGCCAATTCAGCGCCGGATCAGACCCTGCGGCAGGAAGGCACCATTGTAGTAGGGCACTGCTGAAACCGGCTTGCGCGCCGCATAGACATAGGCCGGGTAGTAGATCATCAGCATGATCGCTTCCTCACCAATCGCGATATCGGTGGCTTGCGCGAAAAGCTCATTCCGTTTGGTTTCATCCATGGTCTTCAGCGCTTCTGCCACCAGCGCATCGGCGCGCGGGCTGGAATGGCGGGTGCGATTGGCGGTGCCAAGCCCGGCATCTCGATTGAAGGTATGGAGCAGTGCGCGATAGGCGTAGCTGATGTTATCCGCGCCATATTGCGCGGCCATCACTGTGAAGGTCTGCCGTGCGGCAGCCAGGAAATAGGCCGCATTGGGCATGGTTTGCACTTCGGTCTTCACGCCAATGCGCGTCCAGAATTGTGCAATGGCTTGCGCAACCTTTTCATCATTCGGGTAGCGGTCATTGGTGGCGTGGATGGTGATTTGAAACCCGTTCGGATAGCCCGCTTCCGCCAGAAGCCGCCGCGCGCGATCCGGTTCAAACGCCACAGGCTTGAGGCGCGGGGAGGTGCCAGGTGTGCCCGGCGGCAGCACATCAGATGCGACGGAAGCGGCACCTTCCATGACGCGATCCACAATCGCTGCGCGATTGATGGCATGGGATAGCGCCAACCTGACCCGCACATCCTTGAGCGGATTTTTCGTCATAGCCTGGCCGTTATTGTCGCGAATATGCGGGGAGATATCGCGATCCATATCCAGCGCCACATACATCACGCGCATGCCCGCGATTTGGGAGACATCAATCGCCGCATTGCTGCGCAGCCGCGCCAGATCGGGGATCGAGACCTCATCTATCGCCTGCACATCACCCGAGAGCAGCGCGGCGATGCGCCCGGAATCATTCGGGATGACGCGGAATTGCACTTCTTCAAATTCCGGCCTTTGGCCGAACCAATGCGGGTTGCGGCGCATGGTGACGAATTCGCCGAAGCGGTAATCCACCAGTGTATAGGGGCCGGAGAAAAGCCGCGCCTTGCCGGCGTTGAAATCCGCGGGCTTGAAATCCTCACCGAGTGATGCGGCGACGATGGCGATTTCCGTCAGGTCCTCCGCCATGAAGGGGTAGGGTTCTTCCGTTTTGACCAGCAGGCGCTGCGCATCAAGAATCTCGATATCCTTGATGGCGCGGACAAAAATTTGATAGCCGCCGGCGGAGCCTTCCAGGCGCGGAATACGCCGGATGGAAAAGGCCACATCCTGCGCGGTGATGGGGCTGCCATCGCTGAATTTCGCTGCTGGGTTCAGCGTGATTTCCCAGGCACGGCCATCACCGACCGCGCGCCAGGATTGCGCAATGGCGGGCGTGGGTTTGCCATCTGGGGTCATGCCGATCAACCGCGCATGGCAACCGCGCAGCAGGTTCTGTTCGCCTGCCAAGCGGAATTGCGGGTCCATGGAAGTGGGGCTGAGCTTGACGCCAACGCGCAGCACACCGCCCGGCATGGGCTGCGCTGTGGCGCCTTGGGTCAGCACAAACAGGCTTGCACCGAAGCCTGCGAGAAATTCGGAACGTTTCAGCATGGCGGCCCCCTTTGTCAGGCGCCAAGTCTTACGCTCAGTGCGCTTTCGCGCAAGCGGCGCGGTCCGCCGGCAGGGCAAGTGTGATGGCCCAGCAAAGCCCGAGCATGACCGCCGCCCCCGCCAAGGCGCCCATGATGCCCGCCATTTGATAGAGCAAACCCGAAAGCAGTGTGCCGGCGAAACGCCCGGCAGCATTGGCGGCGTAGTAGAAGCCGACATCCTCGGCGGCTTTTTTGGAGCCCGCGTAAGCCAGGATGAGATAGGAATGCAGTGAGGAATTCACCGCAAAGGCAAAACCAAACACCAAAAGCCCGAGCACCAGCACCAGATCGGCACGGCCCGCTTGCAACCATAGTGACACCATCAGCGCGGGTGGTATCACCGCAAGGCCAAGGCACCAGAGGCGCGCCACCGGCACCTCGGCGCTCAGCCCATCGGCGCTACGCTGGATCAAGGATGGCGCCACCGCCTGCACCAACCCATAGCCAATCGTCCAAATGGCGAGGAAACCGCCCACCGCCGCAAAGCTCCAGCCCGAAGAATAGAGAAACACGGGAAGGGCGACGACAAACCAGACATCGCGCGCGCCGAATAGCAGGATGCGCGCGGCGGCCAGCAGATTGACGCCGCGATCCCGCGCCATGAATTCGCGCATGGAGGCTGACGCCTTGGCCTTGCCCATCATCGGCGGCAGGGATGCGACAACACCCAGCAACACCAAGCCTAGCAGTGCGGCCATCAACCAAAGCGCGCCCTGAAAGCCAAGCGCTTCCAGCAACACACCGCCCAGGAAGAACCCAACGCCTTTCATGGCATTCTTGCTGCCGGTGAACCAAGCTACCCAACGGAGCAGCCGGCCCGAGGCATCGCCCGCCGTGAGTTTGATCGCGGATTTGGAGGCGGTTTTGGTGATATCCTTCGCAATGCCGCAAATGCCTTGCGCGATCACCACCCAAACCAGCGCCATGGCCGGCACCCAATGCGGCGATAACGCTGACAGCATCAGGAAACCCGCGATTTGTGCGGTAAGCCCCACCGCCAGCATGCGCGCAATGCCAAAACGTGTCGCCAGCCAGCCGCCAATCAGATTGGCACCGATGCCCGCAGCCTCATACAACAAAAACAGAAACGCCAGCGCAAAGGGCGAATAGCCAAGCTTTTGGAAATAGAGCAGCACCAGCATGCGCAAAGCGCCATCAGTCAGCGTAAAACCCCAATAGGCGGCAGTGACGATGGCGTAGTTGCGCATGTCAGAGGCCGCGCGATTCCAAGATGCAGGCCAGATCCACCATGCGGCAGGCATAGCCCATTTCATTGTCATACCAGGCGTAGATTTTCGCCATGGTACCATCCGTCACCAAGGTGGATGGCGCATCAATGATGGAACTCCGCGTATCCCGCGCATAATCGACGGAAACCAAAGGCCGTTCCTCATAGCCTAGAATACCGGCCAGCGGGCCTTCGGCGGCGGCACGGAACAGCGCGTTCAATTCCTCGGCGCTGGTCGCGCGCTGCACCTCAAACACGCAATCGGTGAGGGAAGCATTCAAAACAGGCGCGCGCACCGCATGGCCATTCAGCTTACCCTTGAGTTCGGGATAGATCAGCGCAATCGCCGTTGCACTCCCGGTAGTAGTGGGTTGCAAGGACAGCATGGCGGAACGCGCGCGGCGCAAATCCTTATGTGGCGCATCCACCACTACATTGGTATTGGTGGGGTCGTGGATGGTGGTGATCTGACCATGCCTGATCCCAATCGCCTCATGCACCACCTTCACCACGGGGGCGAGGCAATTGGTGGTGCATGATGCGGCGGTGACAATCGGGTGGCGCGCGGGATCATACAGCGCATCATTCACGCCCACCACGATATTGAGCACCGATGCTTCCTTGACCGGTGCGGCGACAATCACGCGCTTCGCCCCGCGGTCCAGATGGCCGCGCAAAGTGGCCTCCGTCAGGAATTTGCCGCTACATTCCAGCACCAGATCAACGCCCAAATCACCCCAGGGAATCGCTGCCGGGGTCGCGGATTCCGTGAAGCCGATGCGCTTGTCGCCAATGCGCAAAGCATCCGCGCCCTCCGCCGCGATGGGCGCGCGCCAACGGCCCTGCACGCTATCGAAGGTGAGCAAATGTGCGGTGGCTGCCGCGCCGCCCTTCACCTCATTCACATGCACAATATCCAGCCGATTGGCGCGGCGTGGATCATCCTCACCACGCTCCGCCGCGCCGAAAGCGGCACGAAATGCCAGGCGGCCAATGCGGCCCATGCCATTGATGCCAACCCTCATGCCCGCGCTCCCGCCATTGGATTGCCCAAAGCTTCAACCCTTGCCTGCAACGCCATGCGATCGAGCGTGGTGAAGGGAAGGCTTGTGAAGATATCCAGCCGGCGCCGCAGCGCTGCGTAAAGTTCGTTCAGAAGCGTCGCGCGTTCAGCGCCGGCGCCTGTGAATTTCGCCGGGTCCGGCAAGGGCCAGGCCGCGCTGGTGATGGTATCGCCGAAATCCGGGCAGCGCTGACCTTCCAGCGTATCGCAAAGCGCAATGACGAAATCGAAACGCGGCGCTTCGGGGCCGGTAAACTCCTCCCAGGATTTGGAGCGCAAAGGCGCCACATCATGCCCAAGCGCCTGAAGCTGCGCGAGCACTTCCGGCAGCGGCCCATCGGGCGCGGGTTCCGACCCGGCCGAATAGGCGCGAAAACGCCCGCCGCCGATGCGGTTCAGAATGGCTTCCGCCATGATGGAACGCGCCGAATTGCGTGTGCAGAGAAACAGCACCCGCATGGCCCGGCCCGGGGCGGTGATGGGCGCCGTTGCCCCACCCAGAAACCCGACCAGCGCAGCAAAGGCCGCCGGGGCGCTGGCATAAAGCACCTGGCGCCCCTGGCGCTGCGGCGTGATCAGCCCGGCATCTTCCAGCGCGCGCAAGTGAAAGGAAAGCGTGGAAGGCGGCACGCCCAGCGCCTCGGCAAGGTCGCCTGCCGGCAGGCCCTCAGGCCCTGCCCCTTGCAGGTTTTGGATCAGGGCCAGCCGGGTGGGCTGGCCCAAGGCGGCAAAAGCCGCAGCGGCGGATTCTGTTTCCATGATTCCAGTATAGTGGAAACATGGCCTGATGCACGTGAAGCTTTCATGACAGGGCGGGCGCCCTACCAGCCATTCACCCGATCCCAGACGGCAATCACCTCATCACCGCCATCGACCACGTAATAACGGTCATGCGCGGCAACCGTCAGGCAGGTATGGTTCGGCGCCACGCGCACCAGGGCGCCGACGGGAAGTTCCGCAAAAGGCAGCGGGCCGGCGCCACGCACTTCGCCATGTTCCTGATGGGTGCGCACGACAATCGCCTCCCCAAAGGACCATTTGCCGTGTCGGTCCAGCATGACGCCAAAGCCAAGATCACGCGGCGCTGCCTGGGTGCTGCGATCCTTAGACAGCGCAATGCCGCCCGCATCAATCAGCACCGCATTGCGATCCTGCTTGCAAGAGGTCACAGCGGACAACACCGTCACCGCAATATCCTCCATGCCATGCGTGCCGATCTGGCCCTGGAACAAATCGCCGAACATATAGACGCCCGCGCGAATATCCGTGATGCCCGCCATGGATTGCCCGTAAAGCGCGGTGGGTGAAGACCCGGCCGAGACAACGCGCGGCGTGATGCCCATGCCGCGCAAACGTTCGGCGGCGAGCACCGCGCCGGCGCGTTCCGCTTCCGCCACCTTGCGCATGCCGTCTTCGCTGCGTTCCGCATAGGAATGGCCGGCATGGGTCATGATGCCGGCGCATTTTTTTCCAAGGCGTTGGGCGATTTCAGCAAGCTTGTCGGAATCGGGCGCAATGCCGCCGCGACCCTCACCACAATCAACCTCAATCAAGGTCGGCAAAATGCCCGGATGGGCAGCGATGGCACTGGCGACATCCGCATCATCGGTGATGATCTTCACATCATTGCCCTGCGCGTTCAGCGCCGCAATCGCGTCCAGCTTTTGCGGCGTGATGCCGACCGCGTAAATCTGATCGCGATAGCCACCACCGGCGAAATACCGCGCCTCGGCCACCGTGCTGACGGTGATCGGCCCATGATCCGGCGCGGCCAGGGCCGCGACCGCCAGGCTTTTCGCCGTTTTCATATGCGGACGAAGTTTCAAGCCAGGATGGCGCGCCACGGCCTCGGCCATGCGCGCCAGATTGCGCTTCAAAATGCCAAGTTCCAGCACCAGGCAAGGGGTGTGCAGATCATCCAGCTTCATGGCCAGCGCGCTTCCTTATCAATCGGCAAAACAGGTCTTGGCATATGCTTCCAGTCAAACCGCGTCAGGATCGGCGAGGTGAGGCCGGGGCAATCCACCTCGACAATCTGTTCATGCTTGAAGAATTCATCAAAGCCACCGCGGAAATGCCCGCGGCTTTTCACCACAACGGCGCGCGCCTTCGCCACATCCAGGCCGAGATGTTCTAAGAAGGCGGGATCAGCGCATTGCGTGCGAATGGAAATCACCACGACCGTGATGCCGCCGATCTTCAGCGCTGCCGTCGCGCCCAAAGTCATCGCAGTGCCAGCGAAAATACCGCGCCGGCCAGTCACACGGCCATCGGAAAGCGCCACCACTTCCGCATCCGCACTGAAGGGCTTGCTGAAGGGATCATCGGCCGCGACATCGCGGTTGAATCGCGCGGTGAAGCGCGCACCCTTACCCAGCTTATGCGCTTCCGCCGCCAAGGCAGGGTCATGGATCACACCCACCAGGCAATCCTGCACCCCGGCGCGATGGAAGGCTTCCAGAATCCACATGGTATTGCCGCGCCCGCCACCGCCGGGATTATCGGCAACATCGGCGAAAGCCAGCGGCACCGCGCTATGCAGCGCCTTATGCGTGGCATCTTCCAGGCTGGTCAGATTGGCGATGAAACGCCAGCGCCTTTCCCAAATGGCAGCCGCCAGCCGATCCGCCAGCGCTTCCGCCGCGGCCTGGTCTGTCGCGGTAATGATCACCGCCATGCCATTGAAGGGCGTATCGCCATAGGCAAAGCCGCCCATGATGGAGACATTGGCGATGCGTGGATCCTGCGCCGCCCATTCCTGGCCGAGATTGATCACCTCCGCATAGGGCCCCTGCGCGGTCAGCATGGAAACCGTGGGCGCGACAATCGGCAAGCGGCGGAAGGCGCGATGGAACCGCTCACCGGCCAAAAGCCGGCGCATGAGTGCGGCACTTTCCGCGCCGCGTTCACGCATATCCAAATGCGGATTGGTGCGATAGCCGACAAAGGCATCGGTCAAAGCCACCATGCCATCAGAAACATTGGCGTGCAGATCGTAGGAACACACAAGCGGCACATCACCCAGAATGTCGCGGATCAGCGCCTGCAAACTGCCTTCCGGGTCAAGATCAGCGGTGGCGAGACCCGCGCCATGCAATACACAGTAAACGCCATCCACACGGCCTTTGAGCGCCGTCAGCCCTTCGCGCCATTGCTGCATGAAACCATCGAAAACGCCTTGTTCCACCGGGCCATTGGGTTCCGCCATGGCAAGCAGAATCGGGCAGGGTTCCCAGGCGCCGCCGGCATCCATGGCCGTGACGAAACCAGGCATTTCGCCCAAGGCGGCCGGGGCGGCGGAACGCGCATCAGTCACGATGGTATCGCCCGCAATCAGGCAGCGCGTTTCAAAATCCCGTAATGTCGCAGCAGGTGCAAAGCGATTGCATTCAATGGAAAAGCCCAAAAGGGCAATGCGCGGCCCGGCCATCAGATGGCTAGCCCCAAAAGTTCAGCGATGCGCGGTGTGGATTTCAGCCCGGTGCCGGTCAGTACCACCACGGTGGTTTCATCAGCGCGGATCGCGCCGGCTTCCAGCAATTTCACGAAAGCCGCCGCTGCCTGCGCGCAAGTCGGTTCCACATAAATGCCAGTGCGCGCGAGTTCGAGTGTCGCAGCGCCAATCTCAGCCTCGCTCAACATCACCGCACCGCCCTGGCTTTCCTGCAAAACTGCCATGACTTCCGGCGTGCGAATGGGCTGCGCGATGGCAGTGCCTTCCGCAATCGTCGGCACCGCTGCCACCGCCGGCTGCTTCAGGAAGGCGCGCGCAATCGGCGCGCAGTTTTCCGGCTGAGCGGCGAAAATGCGTGGTAGCTTCTTGATCTCACCCGCACGCTGCAATTCGGCAAAGCCAATCCCACAGCCCAGCACATTGGACCCCGCGCCACAGGGCACAATCACATTATCGGGCGCGACAAACCCCAAATCCTCCCAGAGTTCATAGGCGAGTGTCTTCGTGCCGTGCAGGAAGAAGGGGTGCCAATTATGGCTGGCGTAGAAGATATCCTTGGCCTGGCGCAACGCCTCATCCGCGCAATCCTGGCGGCTGCCTGGCACCAATTCAATCTCGGCGCCGGAAGCGCGTGACTGCACGGTCTTGGCGGGGGAGGTTGAAGCAGGCACCAGGATTTTTGCCCGCATCCCGCCAGCCGCAGCATAGGCAGCAACCGCAGCGCCGCCATTGCCCGATGAATCTTCCAGCACATGCGCCACACCCTGCGCGCGGAGCAGAGACAGCATCACCGAAGCCCCGCGATCCTTGAAGGACCCGGTCGGCATGAACCATTCGCATTTTACAAGTGCCGATGCACCGCCAATCACGCGCGGCACCAGGGGAGAACAGCCTTCCCCCATCGTGATCGGGTCATCCGGCAGGAAGGGCAGTGCGGCGCCATAGCGCCAGAGCGAGCGATCCTCCGTGCGGATCGCAGCGCGGGTGATGCCGGGCAGCGGCGTCAGCATCAGGGGGGCTTGGCCGTCGCCACACCAGCGCGGCGTGGCAAGCGGATAGGTGGCCCCGCTGCGGGGGTCCAGATAGGCGATGTCGGTCATCTTGATACCCTCGCTTGCCCTGCGCCGCGCCGCAAGGGATGCTGGGGCATGACCCAAGATGCCGAAGCCGTAACCCGCCTCGCCGCCGATCTGGTGGCGATTGATAGCCGTTCCTCGGTCTCCAACCTGCCTCTCGCGGATCGGATTGAAGCCGAATTGGCGGGGTTTGAGGTTGAGCGGCTGGATTACAAAGACCCCCAAGGTATCGCGAAACGCGCGCTGGTAGCCCATCGCGGCCCTCGCGGCGGTTATGCGCTGTCAGGGCATATGGATACGGTGCCGGAAACCGGTTGGACAGACCCGCCCTGGACGCCGCGCATCGCCGATGGCGTGCTGCATGGCCTTGGCAGTGTGGATATGAAGGGGCCGGTCGCCGCCTGTATCATCGCCGCGCGCGGCCTGCCCGCCCATGTGCCGGCGACGCTGCTGCTGACGGCGGATGAGGAAACCAGCAAGCAAGGGGCGCGCATCATCGCTGCGCAATCAAAGCTGGCCGCATCATTGGGCTTGCAGGGGATTGTGGTGGCGGAACCGACCGCGCTGGCGCCCGTGCGCGGGCATCGCAGCCATATCGAATATACCGCCATTGCGCGTGGCGAGCAGGCGCATTCTTCCACCGGCAAGGGGCTGAATGCGAATTGGGCGCTGATCCCCTTCATGGTGGAAATGAAGAGCATTTACGAAAAGCTGCGATTCGATCCTGCCTATCACGACGCCGCCTACGACCCGCCCTTTTCCGATTTCAACCTGGTGATTGATAATCACGGCACCGCAGTGAATGTGACGGTGGCGCAGGCGAGCGTGCGCATAAAATTCCGCCGCAGCCGAAACATAGACGTCAGCGGCATTGAAGCCGCGGTGCGCGAAGCGGCCGAACGTGCGGGTGTGGAACTTACCGAAAGGCGCGAAGGCACGCCGCCTGAACTGCCTGTGGATCACCCGCTGATCCGCCTTGCGGAAAGTATCACCGGCAAGCCCGCCGCCACTGCCCCATACGGCACCGATGCCAGTGAATTGCAGGATATCGCGCCCTGTGTGATTTTGGGGCCGGGAACCATCGCCACCGCCCATACGCCGCGCGAATGCGTGGCCTTGGCTGACCTGGCGGCGGCGGTGCCGATCTTCCGGCGGGTCCTTTCCGCTGACTTTGCTTGAGGGAGCATTCGCCATGTTGCGCAGCATTCTTCTTGCCTTGGATGATACCGAAGGCGCCATCGCCGCCCGCGATTACGCCCTGGCACTGGCACGCCATACCGGTGCAGCGCTGACGGCGGCGGTGCTGATGGACCGTCCCGGCCTGACCGGCGCGCATGAGGCCGTGCCCCCCGGTGCCGCCGCCTTCAAGGAACGGCGCGACGCTGCCTTGTTGCGCCAGGCGGAGGCGGCGGCGGCGGAGGCTGTGGCCGCGCTGCACCAGGCCGCTGATGGGGTACCCTTTGCGGTGCAAACCCTGGAAGCCTCACCTGCCGAGGCATTGCTCGCCGCCGCTGGTGGCCATGACATGCTGGTGGTGGGCCGCGATTCCACCCTGGGGCGCGAAGAAGCAGATGATGGCCTTTCCCCCACCATCGAAGCCCTGCTGCATGACCGCACGCGCCCTTTGCTCGTGGTGCCGCCCGGCGCACGGTTTGATCTCGCCGCTGCTGCCTTGGTCGCTTATGATGGCTCACCGGGCGCGCTGCGTGCCGTGCAGCTTTTCGCGCTGCTCGGCCTGGGGCGCTGTGGCGCCACGGTCTTGAGTGTGGCGGATGATGAGGCGGAGGCCGCTGCCCTGGCTGGCACAGCGGCGGGTTACTTGCAGCGCCATGATGTGGCGGCGAAGGCGCTGCCGGTGATTGGTACGCATCCGGTGGAAGCGCTTTTGGCGGAAGCCGCCGCCATGCCCGCCGGCATGTTGGTGATGGGTGCTTATGAACACACGGGGCTGCGCGCGCTATTCACCGGTTCCGCCACCAAGCATTTGCTGCGCCGAGCGCCCTGCGCGATTTTCGCGGCGCATTAGTTACAGTGTAATTCCTCGGGCAGCGCGCAAATGCGCTGCCGTACCAGCCACGCGGAAAAGCGCGCATTTGCTGTCAGTATGGCGAAGGGAATGACGCCCAGCAGACTGATCAGCACTGGCCCCGCGATCAGCAGCGCGGTGAAGGACACCGACGCAAAAACAAGTGTCAGCACAATCCCCGCCAGTGTCGGCGCCCAGAATTGCTTGAGTGCATCGGCAAACCCAATGCCGCGTTCGCTGCGGTTTTGTGGCGCCCAACCCATCTTCATGCCAAAGGGCATCGCCAATAGAAACAGGCATTGGCTCATCAACCGCGCGGGCTCCATGAAGGCGGTGAAGACCAACTCCGCCAAAGCGCCGCGCAGGAATTGCACGCGCCCACCATAGCGCGCGGCCAGATCGGGCTTCAGCAAAACCTCGACATAGCCAGCCAATTTCGCCGCATAATGGCAGCACCAGCCGGCCAATAGCAGCGCAACAAGCGCGCCAATCGGCGTGGTATCACCCCCGCCAGCGAGCCCATTCCAGGCCGCAAATAATAGGATCGCGACATAGAAAGGCGCGCTCAAAAACAGCAAAATCGCCTGTATCAATTGCCAGCGTGCCATGGGGGTCAGGCCCGGCAGGCGCAGCAGTGCCAGATACTGCATATTCCCCGCCGCCCAGCGCAGGTCGCGTGTGATGAAATCACTATAGCTTGGCGGATTGCCTTCGCTGCTGCCGGCATCATCAGGCAGCACGCGCACCTTCCAGCCGGCAGCATGCAGGCGCGTTGCCTCCACCTGATCATGCGAGAGGATATGCGACCCATCGGGCAGCGTTTCCAACCGCGCATGGGCGCGAAAGGGCGCGATGCGAATGACGGCGTTATGCCCCCAATAGGGCCCCTCATCACCCTGCCACCAAGCCTGCCCGGTGGCCCAGGCGCGCATGCCGTGACGCATGCCGAATTGAAACAGCCGCGGAAATCCTGCCTTGGTAGGCCGGCCATGAATAAGCTGTTGCAGGATCGCGAGCTTCGGGTCCGCTTCCATGCAGGCAACCAGGCGCAACACGGCATCGGCGGTCATTTCCGAATCCGCATCCAGGCAGAGCATGAAGTCATGCCCATCCGCGTGATGATCCAAAAACTCCATCACATTGCCGGATTTGAAGCCGGTATTTTGCGCGCGGCGCCGGTAATGCGTGGCAATGGGTTGCGCGGCAGCAAAGGCGCGGTAGGCGGCTTCCTCGGCCACTGCATCAGCGCCTTCGGGTGTGTCTGACAGGAACCAAAGCGAAAAGCGCTCTGCCGCTCCGGCTTCAGCCAAGCCCGAGAGCAAGCGCGCGAGTGGCGGCAGCACCAGCGCCATGTCTTCACGGCGGATGCAGATGGCAATGGCGGTGCGGGCTTGCGGCAAGCCAGGGCGCGCGGCGGCAAGCGCGGGCAAGACAGCCGCGACAGGATCGCGCGTGAACAGCAATAGGCCAAGCCCAATCAACGCATTGCCCGCCGAAAGCGCGGCCCAAGGCAGGGTGCCCGCAATGCAGACCAGAATCAGTATTTCCGCGAGCGTCCAACCACCAGGCGCAAGCGTTGCCCAGGCAAGCCAGAACAGGCCCGCCATGATGGCCAAGGCCAGGGCAAGAAAGGCGATGCGTCGCGGCAGGATGGGCGCTTCGGTCACGGCGCCTGCTTATGCCGTGACCACAGCCGCTTGGCGATATGCCGGCCTTGTCAGTCTATCTGCGCCCCGGAAGCGCGTACCACGGGTGCCCAGATTTCCACCTCTCGGCGCATGAAGGCATCGTAGTCGGCGGGGCCGAGCGGCCATGGCTCCGCGCCGTAATCGCGGACGCGCTGGGCAATGGCAGGATCATTCAGCGCGGCCACCACTTCCGCCCCCAACCTTTCGCGAATGGCAGCCGGTACGGCAGCGGGGGCAGCGATGCCATACCAGGAAGCGACATCGAAATTCGGCACGCCCTGTTCTTGCAGGCTTGGCACTTCCGGCATGGTGCTGGAACGCTGCGCGGTTGAAACGCCAAGCGCCTTCAACAAGCCCCCCAGCACCTGCTGGCGCGATGCCGGCGCGTTATCAATCGCGAACAAGGTCTCGCCATTCATCACCGCCGCCATGGAAGGCGCGGTGCCGCGATAGGGCACATGCGTGACCTCAATCCCCATGCGCATGCCGAACAGCAAGCCGGATAGATGCGAAGACGTGCCCGACCCGGCCGAGGAAAAATTCGCCCGCGCCGGATTGGCCTTGCAGAAAGCGACCAATTCCGCGACCGATCTGATCGGGCTGTCACCCTTGATGATCAGCACATTGGGCATCGCCGCAATGCGCGCCACCCCCGGCAAATCCTTGAGCGGATCAAAGGAAAGCCGCCGATACAGCGTCGGGCCAATCCCGTGAGAGGCGATGTGATTGACGTAATAGGTATAGCCATCCGGCGCGGATCGTGCCGCGACTTCCGCCCCCACCATGCCGCCCGCACCAGGGCGCGGGTCAATGATCATCGGCTGGCCGAGCCTTTCGCGCAGCCGGTTTTCCATCATGCGGAGGAAAATATCAGAAACCCCGCCCGCTGCGCCGCCAATGACAAATCGCAAGGGCTTGTCCGGCCAATTGCCTTGCGCCTGCACCGCCGGTGCGGCCAAAAGCGCTGGCCCTGCCGCCATCATGCTTCTGCGCGTGATCATGACTTATCCTCCCAGGTTAGGCTTTGTTGGCGTAAAGCCTAACATGAAAGCACGGCCTGGGAAGCGGAATCACGCGATGGGCAGCAACACCGTAAAGCGCGCGCCGGTCACGGTGCCGGCGGCATCCCGGATATTCTCGGCGGAGATGCGCCCGCGCAGGCCCTCCACAATCTGGCGACTGATGGAAAGGCCGAGACCGGAATGCTGGCCGAAGCGCTCCCCGCTCGGGCGTTCGGAATAGAAACGCTCAAAAATGCTCTCAAGCTTCTGTTCGGGAATGCCGGGGCCTTCATCTTCCACCACCACTTCCAGCATGGCGCCGGCAGGGCGCGCTGTGACTTTCACCATGCCGCGCGGCGGGCTGAAGGAAAGCGCATTACCCAGAAGGTTTCGAAACACCTGCACAATGCGCCCTTCAACGCCGCGCACCACCAAGGGGCCTTCGGGCGCTTCCAGTACGACCATCGGGTCATCATCATCACGCGTGGCGGCGTGCAAATCAGAAAGCGCCGCCAGGATGGGCGCGACATCCACGGGGGTTGAGATGGTGCGCGACAGCTCCGCATCCACGCGCGATGAATCGCTAATATCGCCGATCAGCCGATCCATGCGCACCGCATCATCGGCAATGATGGCGAGCAGCCTGTTACGACTAACCGGGTCTTCCACGCGGCGGAGCGTTTCAATGGCGCTCCGCACACTTGTCAGCGGATTGCGCAATTCATGCGCGACATCGGCAGCGAAGCGTTCATTCGCGTCAATCCGCGCCCAAAGCGCGCGGGCGGAGTTCTGCAAATCCCTTGCCAGCACACCGATTTCGTCATTGCGCTTCAGCAGCGCATCAGGGACGGATTGCGCGCGGCCTTCACCTTCACGAATGCGTTGCGTCGCACGCGCCAGGTCAAGCATGGGTGTCGCGATGGTGCGCGCCAGATAGAGCGACAACGCGACCGTCAGGATCAGCGCGGTTGCGAAGAGCAGCAGGACTGACGCGCGGATTTCAAAGAGCCGCCGATCCACTTCGCGCGCCTCACGCGTCAGCAACACAATGCCAACACTTTGCGTGCCTCGGCGCGCCGGTTCGGCAACACTCACCAGCAGGCGGCCATCGGCGCTGCGGCGGATATAGGGGGTGACGCCGCCTTCCAGCGCCATGCGCAATTCTTCCCGCCGATCAGGGCCAAGATCGGGCTGCCAATCGAAATCCGGCGCATCGGGCGCGCTATCCACCACCATCCCTGAGCCGCCGCGCCCGCGCAGCAGGGCAGGGAACATGCCAACCAGCTTTTCGTAGACACCGGCGACGGTTGAGGTCAGCGCGCCGCGCGGTTCCGGCGGCGGCAGGGGTTCGGCAATCACCGCGCCGCCCACACCATCACGAATCCGGCTATCGGCGACCAATAGGCCGGCGGTGTCCAACAACCGCGCCTGGGTATTGGGCGAAGGGTCCACCAGGCGCCGCAGCAAGGGCCGCGCCGCTTCCAATTGCAGCACATAGCGTTCGCCTTCCGGCCGCACCGCGGCTTCAGCGATGGCGCCGGCATAGATGCGCGCCTGGGTGCGCATGGCCTCAACCTCCGCGCCCAAAAGCGCGTTCTGATATTGGTCGAGGTAAAGGAGGGACGCCGCGAGCAAGGCCGGCGGCAGCGCATTCAGCAGCAGAATGCGCCTGAGCAGCGGGGAGAAGCCGCGCTTGGCTTGTTCCGGCGCGGCCTCGGCTTCCGATAGGCGATCGAGCGGCGGGGAGGTATCGGGCACGCGGCTTCCTTAACGCGGAAAGCGCGCCAGGGAAATCACGCCGCGCGGTTCAGCCCCGGCGAATGGGCGGCACACTGCCCCCGCCCTGAGGTGGCGGCGGCGGTGCGCCCCACCCCCCGGAAGGTGGCGGCGGAGGCCCTTGCGGCTGCCAGCCCCCCGGCGCCTGCGGCGGATAGCCCCCACCGTAACCTCCGGGCGGCAATTCCGGCGCCAGAGGGTCAGGCCCGAAGCGATTATAGCCCGGCGTGCCGCGCAGAAAGCCCGCGACGATGAAGGCCCAAAGCCAGCCGATCAGGGGGATGAAATTCACCAGCACCCACCAGCCGGATTTGTCGCGGTCATGCCAGCGCTTGGCTTGCCCGGCGAGGCCCACCCACAGCCCGGCCAAGGAGGCGATGATGGAAAATGCCCCCATATTCAGATCAGCCATGCCTGACTTGTCCGGCAGGGCATTCCTGGCGCCGAAGAACTGCGCATCAAGCGCGCTGGCGGCGATATTGATGCCAATCGGGATCAGAAAATAGAAAATCCACCAAGTCTTGCGGCTGATGCGGCCATTGAAGCTGAACCATTGCGCCAGGGTCATGGGCTTGTTCCTCAATCCTTGAGGTGAAGCTACTGAGGCGAAGGCGGGAGTGCAATATTCGTGACGGGCGGCGCGAGTGGATCGGGGCCGAAGCGGTTGGGGCCGCGTGTGCCGGGTTGAAGCCCAGCCGAAAGTATTGTGATAGGCAGCAAAAAAAGCGTCATACCAGCAAAAAAGCCTGCGATCCCACGGTAATCCCAGCGACTGGAACCATCCAGATCGCCCAACGAAA
Source organism: Roseomonas sp. (assembly GCA_020249435.1). Classification (GTDB taxonomy): domain Bacteria; phylum Pseudomonadota; class Alphaproteobacteria; order Acetobacterales; family Acetobacteraceae; genus Neoroseomonas. Next base: position 54,237 of record JADCFQ010000051.1, read on the forward strand.
GAAAAAAGTCGAACAGGATGAAAAAATAATTCGGGACAAAAAGGAGAATAATCCACCAGCAGGATTGGTCTTGATCGTGCCAACGTTTGGTCAGGCCGGCAAAGCCAATCCAGAGTATCACCAGTCCAAGAACCTTGAACACCGTTATGATGATGTATTCCACAACGCTGGATTTCTGGGGTGTCTCTACGCCGAGTAAGATAATTCGCCGCGCTTCGACTAGCACGCCCAGAAGGCAGATCGGCATCAGGCAATAGAAAATCCACCATGTCTTGCGACTGATGCGGCCCCTGTGGCTGAACCATTGCGCCAGGGTCATGGGCTTGTTCCTCAATCCTTGAGCAAAAGCTACTAAGGCGAAGGCGACTGGGCAATATTCGTGGCGGGCAGTGGTGCGAGTGGCTCGGGACCGTAGCGGTTGGGGCCAGGTGTGCCGGGCTGAAAGCCCGCAACGAAGAAAGACCAAAGCGAGCCGAGGATTGGGATGAAATAGACCAATACCCACGATGGCAAAGCTAGTGGAAGGAATACCAATGCAAGAAGAGAACCCTTTATACGGACTGCCAAAATGAGAAAAAACCAAACTCCAACGAAGGGAGGAATCATGGCTAAACAAGCCCACCAGCCAGTTCTGTCCAGGTCATGCCAGCGCTTCACCTGTCCCGAGAAGCCCAGTATGTAAGTAGATAAAACTACGATGGAAACAACTGATATCTGATCTCTTTCTAGGAAATAGGCGTCAAATAGCCCCGCAGCAATAATGAAACCATTCGGAAGCAGAAAATAGTAAACCCACCAAGTCTTGCGGCTGATGCGGCCGTTGAAGCTGAACCATTGAGCCAAGGTCATGGGCTTTTTCCCAATGCTTTATGGAAAGAATAGACCCTATCAGCGCCCACGGGATTCTCAGCCCCCCAACAACAACCCTGGCAGTCCCGCCATATCCGCAAAAGTCTCCGCGCCATGCGCCGCCAGCACCGCAGCCGGGCTTTCATGGCAGAAACCCATCACACGGCAGCCCGCCGCACGGCCCGCGCGCACGCCGGGCACGCTGTCCTCAATCACCACGCAATCCTCAGGCGCCGCACCGCAAGCCGCTGCCGCCGCCAGATAGATATCCGGCCAGGGTTTCGGGCGCGGCACATCCTCATAGGAAAACACCCGCCCGGCGAATATCTGCGCCAAGCCCAGGCTCCGCATCTTGGCCGCCAATTCAAAGCGTGCGGAATTGGATGCCACCGCCACCGGCATGCCCGCTGCCGCCAAGGCACGCACCGCTTCCACAGCACCTGGAATAGCCAGCGTTTCTTCCGCCATCCGCCGCGCGATCAGGGTCGAGATTTCCTGCCCCCAATCCGGCGGCAGCAGCCCAACACGCGCTTCAATGCGCGGCAGCATATCGGGCAGCGCCATACCCAAAAATGTCTCTCGCGCTTCGGCTGCCGTCATGGGCCAGCCGCGCAAGGTCATTTCCTCGGCCACAATGCTATTCACCACCCATTCAGTGTCGGCGAGGACACCATCGCAATCAAACAGGATGGCGGCGGGGCGCTTCATGCCTCGGCTTTGGCGCGTGTCAGGTTTTCAACGCGCAGCTTCTCATGCGGGCAATCGCGATGCTGCTTCGGGCATTGCCGCCCGCCACCGAAGGAACAAAGGCTCCGCCCGGATTGCAGCGCACCGCGCACCAGCCCGGCCAAGGATGCGATAAAGGCCGGATCACTATTCTGCGCCGGCACGCGGAAATAGCCGGGAATGCCGAGATGCTCAGCCTCTTCCCGGTATTCCACATCCAATTCCACCAGGGTTTCGGAATGTTCGGAAACGAAGGCGATGGGGCAGATCAGGATCGCCACTTTTTCTTCCGCCGCGCGTTCAATCTCGCCTTCCGTGGAAGGGCCGATCCAGACCTGCGGCGTCACGCGTGATTGATAGCAGACAATGTGATCAAGCTCCGGCATCGCCAATTCGGCAACCACGGCAGCGACCGTTTGTTCCACCTGCCATTGATAGGGATCGCCCGCTTTCACAATCGATTCCGGCAGGCCATGGGCTGAGAATAATACGCGGAGCGGCACTTCTGCCGGCAATTCCGCGCGCGCCTTGGCATAGGCTTCACGCACCAGCCGCGCGGTGGCCGTGGCAAAAGCCTGATCCGAATGCCAGCAGCACAAGGCGGTGGTCGGTACATCAAGCCCGATCTTGCGCGTCGCATCCTGCCAGGCCACCAGGCTTGATCCCGTGGTGGTGGTGGAAAATTGCGGATAAAGCGGGACCAGCAAAATGCGATCCGGCGCCCAGTCCTTCACGGCACGGGCGCATTCATCGCTCATCGGGTGCCAATAGCGCATGGCAACGAAGCAGCGGGTTTCCGTCCCAGCTTCATCCGCCAAGGCGACTTCCAGGCTGCGCGCCTGTTCTTCGGTAAGTTCCAATAGCGGCGAACGCCCGCCCAGCACGGCGTAGTTTTCCTGTGCCGGCTTGGTGCGGCGCCAGGCGATCAGCCGGCCAAGCCAGGGGCGCACAAAGCCTGGCACGCGCAGAATGGCTGGGTCCGTGAAAAGGTTCACCAGGAATGGCCGCACGCTTTCCGGCGCATCGGGTCCGCCGAGGTTGAACAGCACAATAGCCAGGCGCTGGCGGCGCGGCGATGCGGGCATCATCTGATCCATGCGCCCGCACATGACATGCGCGGGCCGGGGGTCAAGGGTTCAAACCGCCCAGGGGAGCGTTTTTTCACCCCCAAGTGGCAGATTCAGGCATTTCCCTGCACAGGGGCGGCGGCGGCCTGCTGCTGAGCGCGGCGATTCTGCCAAAGGGCGACGAAATCAATCGGCGCCAGCATCACGGGCGGGAAACCGCCATCGCGCGTCACCTCGGCCAGGATATTGCGCGCGAAGGGGAACAATAGGCGCGGGCATTCCACCAGCAGCACGGGTTCCATCATCTCGGGCGCGATGCCATTCAGAGTGAAAATGCCGCAATAGACCAGCTCGGCAATGAAGGCCTTGGTTTCGGTACCAATCTTGGCTTCGCAGCGGATTTCCAGCGTGACCTCAAAATTCTCCTGGCCTTCCTGCAGGCGGCGGGCCTGGACATCCAGCGCAATGTCAACCTTGGGTGCTTCGCGGAGGTTGATGAAGATCTGCGGCGCGCCCGGCACTTCGAAGGAGAGATCCTTGGTGTATTGCAGATTGAGCGTGATGGGGCTGGGCGCCATTTGGCCGGGACCATTGGCGGGCCGAGGGGCGGCGGTTTGTTCGGACATGACAAAGCCTTTCGAAGCGGGGGCGGGCAGGACCGCCCATTCGCGCCGCGCGGTAGCACGCGGGGGGCAGGGCGGCAAACCAGGGCCGAACTACCTTCCCCCCGCCCCACCCGGCTCAAAAAACTGCGGATGGTTGAACTGGAACATGCGCGCATTCAGCGCCAGGCCGGTTTCAATCTGCGTCAGCGTCACGCGGGTTTCGCGCCCCTGGGCATCCAGCACCGCCCATTGGCGCAATTCCAACGGTTCCGGCTGGAAAACCAGGGTCAAGGACCCCTCACGCGGGTCATTGGTGCGGAGCAGGGTCACGCGCAGAAACCCGCCATCGCGCTGGACGCGGCTGATGGTGACATCGCCCGAAAGCCGGATTTCTGGGCGCAGCAGCAGCCCAAGCGGTGTGGCATTGGTGGGCAGCGTGGTCGGCGCCTTCAATTCCCGATCATAGAGCAGGAATTGGTTGCCATCCGCCACCAGCAGCAGCGGCTCCGGCGGGTCATAATCAAACCGCATCCGCCCAGGGCGGGAGATATAGGCCCAGCCCTGCGCGGACGCGCCATTCTGCGCGATTTGTAGAAACCGGGCGCGCAGCGTGGTCAGCCGGTTCAAATAGGCCTCAATGGTCGCGATATCGCGCCGGTCACGTTCGGAAAGCGCCGCCGCCTGGGGCTGAGCCAGGGCGGGGAGCGGCAGCAAAAGCGGGGCGGCAAGCAGGGCGCGGCGGAACATGGCCCTCATGTGGACCGGCTGGGCGCGAAGGGGAAGGCCCCCGGCGCTTGCCTGATCGCCCCGGCGCGCTAGCTTGCCCCCGCACCAGAAGGGGTAGGCCATGACACAACGCGATGATTTGAACCGCTTGGGCAGGGCTGAGCGCGCTGAGATTTTCGGCGCGGGCGAAGCGGCGCTTGCCAATGGCGCCTTTGGCTTTGGCGACCTGATGGCTGAACTTGTCTATGGCAATATCTGGAACCGCCCCGGCCTGTCCCGCCAGGAACGCATGGCAGTGACGCTGGCGGTGCTCTGTTCCGTGCAAAACCAGGTGCAGCTTCGCCGCCATGTCGCGGCTGCGCTGAAGCTTGGCCTGACGCCGCGCGCCATTGTAGAAATCCTGATCCAGATCGGCATTTATCGCGGCTTCGCGGCATCGGAAACCGCACTGGAAACCGCACTCGCTGTCTTTGCCGAGGAAGGCATCACGCTTGAGAAGGACGCACCACGCAGCGATACGTTGGAAGCGTTGATGGCGCGCGGTCAGGATTTGCAAGCCGCGCTACACGCGGAACGCCGGCATGAAGGGCATGCTTCGCCAGATAATCCTGTCACGGGCAGCATTTATCCGCTGGTGGTGCAGTATTGTTATGGCGAGATCTGGGACCGGCCAGGGCTGGATCGGCGCTTGCGCGCACTTTGCGCCGTGGCGTCCTTTGCCGCGCTGGATCATGATATTCTGCTGCGCAAATTCATCCTGTCGGCGCTGAATATCGGCGCCAGCCGAAATGACATTATCGAAGCGCTGATTCAGGGCGGGCCCTACAATGGCTTTGCCTTCATGCTGAAGGCGCTGAATATTGCGCAGGAAGCCTTTGCCGGCTTGGACAAGGCGTGAAGCCCGGCATGCCAAGGATCAGGCTTTACCTGGCGTTGATTTTCACTGTGCTGCTTTCGGCCTGTGCTGTAGCACCGCCCGCACCACGGGAAGCGCCGCTTTCCTACCCGCCCCTCGTGCGTGAGAGGATGCTCCGCATCGCCATTGCGGAATGGGAAGAATGGGGGCGGCAAGTGTCAGACCGGCCTCCAGGCCCCGCGCAGGAATCGGACCCCGCCGGCTTTCCGCGCCTGCAAGCCTATTGGCAGGTGGTGCCGGAGGGCCGCGCCATCATCACGCGCAATCGCGCCTATTTCCGCGCGGGGTATGCAGGGCAATGGCAGCAGGATGCCTGGTCAGCTGCCTTCATTTCCTTCGTGATGCAAAAAGCCGGAATTGATGCGCGGGAATTCAAGCCCTCTGCCGCGCATGGCACCAGCATTGATGGCATGATCGCCGATGCGCGGGAATTTCCGGATCAGGCGCCCTTCATCCCGCATCGCGTGCAAGATCGCGTTGCGGCGCCGGGGGATTTGCTCTGCGCCGATCGGTCGCGCTGGCCGCTTGCGCATTGGCGGGAACGCGCCACGGATCAGGGGCGGTTTCGGCCCATGCATTGCGATATTGTCATCCGCAACCATCACGGCATGGTGGAAGCCATTGGCGGGAATATCCAGGATGCGGTGACCATGGCGCGCTTCCCCACCGACCGGCGCGGCATTTTGCTGCCCGCCCCCCCTGGCGCGCCGCAATGGTTCGCCATATTCGAAAACCGCCTGGGGCGACTGCCGCCCTGGAACGCTTTGCCCAACCCGGAGGCTTCCCGCCCGTGACTGATCTCTTTTCCCCCCTGACGCTGCGTGGCGTTACCTTTTCCAATCGCATCGGCGTCGCACCCATGTGCCAGTATTCCTGCCATGATGATGGCATCCCGACCGAATGGCATTTGGTGCATCTGGGATCGCGCGCTGCCGGCGGTGCAGGCATGGTGATGGTGGAAGCCACCGCCGTGGTGCCGGAAGGGCGCATCAGCCCAGGCGATGTCGGCATCTGGTCTGACGCGCATTTGGCGAGCCACACGCAATTGGCATCAGCACTTGCCGCGCTTGGCACCGTGCCGGCCATCCAATTGGCCCATGCCGGGCGCAAGGCAGCGCGCAAGCAGGCCTGGCTGCCTGGCCCCGCCGAGCCTGCCTGGGAAACCCTTGGTCCCTCCGCTGAGGCCTTTGGCGATTTCATCCCGCCGCGCGCCATGTCGGAAGCCGATATCGCGGCCACCATCGAAGCCTTTGTTGCTGCCACCAAGCGCTCGATCAAGGCCGGGTATCGGCTGATCGAATTGCATGCGGCACATGGTTATTTGCTGCATCAATTCCTGAGCCCGCTCACCAATAAGCGCAATGACCGTTGGGGCGGGGATTTTGAAGGCCGCGCGCGCTTGCCGCTCGAAATCGCCGCTGCCATGCGCGCTGCCATGCCCGCTGATGCCGTGCTGGGTGTGCGCGTTTCGCATACGGATTGGGTGGATGGCGGCTGGACCACGGAAGAAACCGTGGAACTGTCGCGCCGCTTCAAGGCGATTGGCGTGGATTTCATGGATGTATCGTCCGGCGGCAATGATCCGCGCCAACAAATCCCGCTCGGGCCTGGCTATCAGGTGCCGGGTGCGGCGGCGGTGAAAAAAGGGGCGGGCATCATCACTGCCGCGGTCGGGCTGATCACGGAAGCCAAGCAGGCGCAGGCCATTCTGGATGAAGGCCATGCGGATTGGATCTATCTGGCGCGCGTGCTGCTGCGTGACCCGTATTGGCCCTTGCATGCGGCGGCTGAGCTTGGCCGCACCGAAGCCGTGCCGACGCCGCCGCAATATGATCGCGGCTGGAATGCGCTGGGCAAGACGAAAATGGCCATGCCGATTGCCAACCCCATGCCGCGCCTGGGATGAGCGCGCGGTTTTCCTTCGACAATAGCTATGCCCGCCTGCCGGAGCGTTTTTACATCCGGCAGGAACCGATTGCGGTTGCGGCACCTCGGCTGGTGTTTTTCAACGCGCCGCTTGCGGAAGCGCTTGGTTTGGATGCGGCAGCGCTTTCGGGTGCGGAGGGTGCGGCGATTTTCGCCGGCAATCTGGTGCCGGGGGGCGCTGAGTCCCTCGCCATGGCCTATGCCGGTCATCAATTCGGCGGCTTCAGTCCGCGCTTGGGTGATGGTCGGGCGCTGTTATTGGGTGAGGTGATTGGTCGCGACGGGCAGCGCCGCGATATCCATCTGAAGGGCAGCGGGCGCACGCCTTTCTCGCGCGGTGGTGATGGCCGCGCCGTGCTAGGGCCGATGCTGCGGGAAGCCATCATCAGCGAAGCCATGGCAGCGCTTGGCGTGCCGACCACGCGTGCCTTGGCGGTAGCGATGACGGGCGAGGCAGTACTGCGCGAAAGGCTGCAACCCGGCGCGGTGCTGACGCGCGTTGCTGCCAGCCATATTCGCGTTGGCAGTTTTCAGTATTTCGCCGCGCGGGATGATCAGGAAGCGCTGAAGCTGCTCGCGGATTTTGCCATTGCGCGGCATGATCCCGCGGCAGCCGAGGCGGAAAATCCCTATGCTGCGCTGCTGTCTGGCGTGATTGCGCGGCAGGCGCGCCTGGTCGCGCAATGGCTGCATATCGGCTTCATCCATGGCGTGATGAATACCGACAATATGACCATCAGCGGTGAGACGATTGATTACGGCCCCTGCGCCTTCATGGATGCCTATGATCCCGGCACGGTGTTGAGTTCGATTGATCATGGCGGGCGCTATGCCTATGCCAATCAGCCACGCATGGCGCAGTGGAATCTGGCGCGGCTCGCGGAGACATTGCTGCCGCTTTTGGCGGAACAGGAAGAAGCGGCGCTGGAGATTGCGCAGGCGGCACTCAGTGAATTCGCGCCGGCTTTTGAGGCTGCCTATTATGATGGCTTTGCGCGGAAGATCGGCATTGCGGACCGCTCGGCAGAAGACGCGGCGCTGATCGAGGATTTGCTCCGCCGCATGGCAGAACAGGGTGCTGATTTCACCCTGACTTTCCGCGCCTTGGCCGATGCTGCGGAAGGCGATTCAGACGCCGCGCGGGCGCAATTTGGTGATCCGGCAGCGTTTGATTCCTGGGCTGCGGGATGGCGGGCACGGCTGACGCGCGAAGCCGCCCCTGCACAGGTGATGCGCGCCAGCAACCCCGCCCTCATCCCGCGCAATCATTTGGTGGAGGCCGCAATCCGCGCCGCCGAAGACCGCGATGATTTCCGCCCCTTTGAGGCCCTGATGGCAGTCCTTGCGCGGCCCTATGAGGATCAGCCGCAAAACACGCAGTACAGCGCCCCGCCCAAGCCGGAAGAACGCGTGCTGGCGACCTTCTGCGGCACCTGAGCCTGTTGCCTTTCGGGGGAAAAAGGACCAGATAGGTCCGGAAAACCCCTCCCATCCAAAGGGCCAAGCAATGTTCATCGAAACCGAAGCCACCCCCAACCCCGCCACGCTGAAATTCCTGCCAGGCCGGGATGTGATGGGCGAGCGCGGCACGGCAGATTTCACGAGCACCGAGGAAGCCGCAGGCCGCTCCCCCCTCGCTGAGCGGCTGTTCGGTCTGGGCGACGTCGCGCGCGTGTTTTTCGGCGCGGATTTCGTGACTGTGACAAAGTCGCTGGACGCCGATTGGCAGATGCTCCGCCCGCAAGTGCTGGGCGCCATCATGGAACATTACCTGGCCGGCATGCCGATTCTGGAAGGCGCCGCGGCCGAAGAACATGCCGAGGATTTTGAGGCCGCCGATCAGGAAATCGTCGCCCAAATCAAGGAATTGCTGGATACGCGCGTGCGCCCGGCGGTGGCGAGCGATGGTGGCGATATCGTGTTCCGTGGCTTTCGCGATGGCATTGTCCGGCTGCGCATGCAGGGTGCCTGTTCCGGTTGCCCATCTTCCCGCGCCACGCTGAAGCATGGCGTGGAAAACATGCTGCGCCATTACGTGCCGGAAGTGGTGGCGGTGGAGCAGGTGGAAGCCTGACGCTATAGAGCCCCCTCTGTTTTCACTGCCCTGACGGAGCCAAACCATGTCCGAAACTGCCGCGCCGCTTGATGATCGGGCGCTTGATCAGCTTTTTCGCGCCGCGCGCACCCAGAACAAGTGGCAGGACCGGCCCGTGCCGGATGCCAAGCTGCATGAGCTCTATGATCTGCTGAAATGGGGCCCGACTTCGGCCAATTCCTCACCCGCACGCTTTGTTTTTGTGCGCACGCCGGAAGGCAAGGCGAAGCTCAAGGAAGCGCTTTCGGCGGGGAATACGGAAAAGACCATGGCGGCGCCGGTCACGGTGATTGTCTGCTATGATAGCTATTTCTACGACAAGCTTGGCCAGCTTTTCCCGCATGCGGATGCCAAGCCCTGGTTCACCTCCAGCCCGGAATTCGCGGAAAAGACGGCGTTTCGCAATGGCTCGCTCCAGGGCGCCTATCTGATGCTGGCAGCGCGCGCCGTGGGCCTTGATGTCGGCGCCATGAGCGGCTTTGACAATGCCAAGGTGGATGAGCTGTTCCTGTTCGGCACCGGCTGGAAGTCCAATTTCCTGGTCAATCTGGGCTATGGCGACCCCGCCGGCCTGTTCCCGCGCAGCCCTCGGCTTTCCTTTGATGAAGCAGCGCGGCTGGAATAGCCGGCGCCCCGCCCGCCGGGTTTGACCCCGGCGGGTTCTGGACTAAACAGGTAGTCAAACCAGCAATTTGAGAGACTGCCTTGAACAAGCCGCTGCCCAATTCCCTCCGCCAGGGGCCTGACGCCCGTGGCCGCTTCGGCCCCTATGGCGGGCGTTTCGTTGCCGAAACCCTGATGCCGCTGATCCTTGAGGTCGAAAAGGCCTATGAGGAAGCAAAGCGCGACCCCGCCTTCATGAATGAATGGCGCCGCCTGCTGACGCATTATGTCGGCCGGCCCAGCCCGCTTTGGTTTGCCGAACGCCTGACGCAAAAGCTCGGCGGGGCAAAGATCTATTTCAAGCGTGATGAGCTGAACCACACCGGCGCGCATAAGATCAATGCGGTGCTGGGGCAGATCATGCTGGCCAAGCGCATGGGCAAAACGCGCATCATTGCGGAAACCGGCGCCGGGCAGCATGGTGTTGCGACCGCGACAGCCTGCGCGCTGTTCGACCTGCCTTGCACCGTCTTCATGGGCGCGACCGATGTGGAACGCCAGCAGCCCAATGTGTTCCGCATGAAGCTATTGGGGGCCGAGGTTGTGCCCGTGACCTCCGGTGCTGCGACGCTGAAGGATGCGATGAATGAAGGCTTGCGCGATTGGGTCGCCAATGTGCGCGATACTTATTACTGCATCGGCACCGTGGCCGGCCCGCATCCCTTCCCGATGATGGTGCGTGATTTCCAATCCGTCATTGGCACGGAAGCGCGCGAACAAATGCTCGCTGCCGAAGGGCGCCTGCCGGATTTGCTGGTGGCGGCGATTGGTGGCGGTTCCAATGCCATGGGGCTATTCTACCCTTTCCTGGATGATGCAAGCGTTGCCATGCATGGCGTGGAAGCCGCCGGCAAGGGCGTGGATACGGAAGAACACGCGGCGTCCCTCACCAAAGGCCGCCCGGGCGTGCTGCATGGCAATCGCACCTATTTGTTGCAGGATGAATTCGGCCAAATCCTGGAAGCGCATTCCATCAGCGCGGGGCTGGATTATCCCGGCGTTGGCCCCGAACATGCCTGGCTGCATGACATCAAGCGCGTGGAATATGTCAGCGCGACGGATGATGAGGCGCTATCGGCTTTCCAATTATGCTCCAAGATGGAAGGCATCATCCCGGCCTTGGAACCCGCGCATGCGCTGGCGCATGTGATCAAGGTGGCGCCGACCATGGCCAGGGATAAATTGATCATCATGAATATGTGCGGTCGCGGGGATAAGGATATCTTCACCGTGGCGCGCGCCCTTGGCGTTTCGATGTGAGTGTCATGAGCCAATCTTCCCGCATTGCCGCGCGCTTCGCTTCCCTTCGCGCCGAAGGGCGCGGCGCCTTGATCCCCTTTCTGGAAGCCTTCGATCCTGACCGCGCGACGGCCATGGAAATCCTGCGCGGGTTTCCTGGCGCGGGTGCCGATCTGATCGAAATCGGCTGCCCTTTCACCGACCCCATGGCCGATGGGCCGACGATTCAGCGCGCCGGTCAGCGCGGCTTGAAGGCCGGTGCTACGCTGGCCGGCACGCTGCACATGGTGCGTGAATTTCGTGCGGGTGATGCCGCAACGCCGATCATTCTGATGGGTTATTACAACCCCATCCTGTCCTATGGCGATAATTTCTGCGCTGATGCGGCGGCAGCGGGTGTGGATGGGCTGATCATTGTGGATGTGCCGCCCGAAGAAGCGGATGAGATCGAACCCCAGGCACGTGCTGCCGGGCTTGATATCATCCGCCTGATTGCGCCCACCACGGATGAGGCACGCCTGCCCAAGGTTTTGGCCGCGACATCCGGCTTTGTGTATTACGTTTCCATCACGGGTATTACCGGCACGCGGAGCGCCAGCGGCGCTGAATTGGCTGATGCCATTCCACGCATCCGCAAGCACACCAATCTGCCAATCGCGATTGGCTTTGGTGTGCGCACACCAGAACAGGCGGCCGAGGCTGCGCGCATTGCCGATGGTGCGGTGGTGGCCTCCGCGCTCATTGATGTGCTGGCGGGCGATCTGGATGCCGAAGGCCGCGCCAAGCCAGGCACGGCGCAGAAGGTGCTGGATCAGGTGGCGGCGCTGGCTGCTGCGGTGCGTAAGGCGAAGAAAGGCGCCTGAAGGCGTCTGATATATTTTCAAGAGGAAGCGTGAGATGACCTCCCCCATTGGTCCCCTTTCCGGTTTGCGTGTGCTTGATCTGACGCGCGTGCTCGCCGGCCCCACCTGCACGCAAATGTTGGGTGATCTTGGCGCTGAAGTGATCAAGATTGAACGGCCCGAAGCGGGTGATGATACGCGCGGCTTCGCGCCCCCCTTCGTGCCGAATACGAAGGAGAGCGCTTATTTCGTCGGCGTCAATCGCAACAAGAAATCCGTCACACTCGATATCGCGAAGCCCGAAGGCCAGGCGATCATCCTGAAGCTGCTGGAGCATTGCGATATCCTGGTAGAAAACTTCAAGGTCGGCGCCTTGGCGAAATACGGCCTGGGGTATGAGCAATTGGCGAAGACGCATCCGCGGTTGATCTATTGCTCGATCACCGGCTTCGGCCAGACCGGGCCTTATGCGCCGCGCCCGGGCTATGATGCGCTGATTCAAGCCATGGGTGGTGTCATGTCGCTGACCGGCGACCCAAATGGCTCGCCGCAAAAGGTTGGCGTGCCAGTCGCTGATCTTTTCGCCGGGCTTTATGGCTGTATCGGCATTCTGGCGGCGGTGAACCATCGCAACAATACCGGGCAGGGCCAGCAGATTGATATCGGCATGCTGGACACGCATGTGGCCTGGCTTGCCAATCAGGGCATGAATTATCTGGCGACGGGCGAAAACCCGCCGCGCCTTGGCAATCAACACCCCAATATCGCGCCCTATCAGGAATTCCCGACCAAGGATGGCTATATCATCCTCGCAGTCGGCAATGACCCGACCTTTGAGCGTTTCTGCAAGGCTTTTGGTCAGGAAGCGCTGCTGGCTGATCCCCGCTTCGCGACCAATCCGATTCGCGTGCAAAATCGCCAATTGGTGACGGATACGCTGACGCCGGTGATGAAATCCAAAACCACGGCTGAATGGATTGAGGCGTTGGAAGCGCTCAAGATCGGGTGTGGCCCGATCAATACGCTGGAACAGGTTTTCGCCGATCCCCATGTGCAAGCGCGGGAGATGGTGGTGGAAATGGCGCATGGCAGTGGTGAGACGGTGAAGGTGATTGCCAATCCCGTGAAGCTTTCGGCGACGCCGCCAAGCTATCGCAGCGCGCCGCCCGTATTGGGCGAACACACGCAGAATGTGCTGACCGATGTGCTGAAGATGAGTGCGTCTGACATCGCCACGCTCAAGGAAAAGGGTATCGTGTGACACCGCTGCCAGCCGAAGCGCGAGCCGGGGCGCTCCGCTGGCTTTCGCCGGCGGGTTTCTTCACGCTGCGCTGGCTGGAATGGGGGCCGGTGACCGGCGCCCCGGTGGTCTGCGTACATGGGCTGACGCGTTCCGGGCGGGATTTTGATGCGCTGGCACACGCGCTCGCGGCTTCAGGGCGGCGGGTTTTCTGCCCTGATCTGCCGGGGCGCGGCGCTTCGGATTGGCTGCCCAATCCTGCGCTCTATCAGCCGCCGATCTATTCCCAGGCACTTGCACATTTGCTGGCGCGGATGGATGGGCCGGTAGATTGGGTGGGTACGTCCTTGGGTGGCATTTGCGGCATGGGCATTGCCGCAACGCCGGGTAATGCGATCCGCCGGATGGTGCTGAATGATATTGGTGCCGTTATCCCCTCCGCGGCGCTGCAGCGTATTCGTGATTATATCAATCGCCCCGCCCCGGCCTTCACCGATATTGCCGCGCTTGAGGCGTATTTGCGCGATGTGCATGCGCCCTTCGGCAAGCTGAGCGACGCCGAATGGCGGCATTTGGCGGAAACCTCTGCGCGCCGTGATGCGGAAGGCGCTGTCCGGCTGCATTATGATCCGGCGATCACGCAGGCTTTCAGCGCGGATGAGATCGCCGATATTGATCTGACGCCCTTCTGGACCGCCATCGCCATTCCGGTGCTGATCCTGCGCGGTGTCACCAGCGATGTTCTGCCAGCGGATGTCGCGGCGGAGATGGCGCGCAAGCCGAAGGCGCGGCTGCTTGAAATCACCGATGCCGGCCATGCACCCGCCCTGATGGCGCAGGATCAGATTGCCGCCATACGGGATTTCCTGAACACGCCATGAGCGACGAGGCCACGCCCCCACGCAAGGAAGGGCTGATTGGCTTTGTTGTGGCGCTGTGGGACGGGCTTTACAGTTTCGTCTTTCGTGTCGTGCCTTTGTTATTGGCGGCGGCCTTTGTGCTGTTGCTGCTGCGCGAAATGCAGCGCGAGGATATCGAAATCGCGCCCATTCAGGTGCCAACCAGGCTTGCTGAAGCAGGTCTTTCGCCAGATGTTGTGGCGCTGCGCCTGCTTGATCAGGTGGTGCTGGTGCAAAATACCGTCACCGCCGAGAGACTTGGTCAGCAACGTTTGGAACTTGCCGGTGATCAGCCAGATTTCAATGTGCCGATTGCGGGACTTTCATTGCGTGCGCTCGCGACCTTGCTACGTAGCGTTTCCGGTACACCAAGCCGTCGCATCACCGGTGAGATTGTGCTGGAAAAGGAGCAATTGAAGCTTCGCCTGCGGTTGGCGGGACATGGGCTAATTGCCGATATTGATGGCGTGCCAGCCGATGCGGTGGATCAATTGCTGGGGCGCGCGGCGCCAGAGATTTGGCGTGTCATTCAGCCGCGGCTTTACGCCTGGCACATAGCGCAGAACGAACCGGATCAGGCCATTGTGCGCGATAGGCTGCTCGCCCTGTTGCGCAGCGCGGACGGCGATACTGCCACCGAAAATACTGCGCGCGGCTTGATGGCGCGAAGCTATTTGCGCGAAGGCCGCGCGCGTGATGCCTTCGACATCGCTGACACCATAATCAATGCCAATCCTGAACTCGGCGCCGCCTGGTATCTGCGCGGCCTGGCGCAATTTCGCCTGGGTCGCGTGGAAGCCGCGCTTGAGGATTATCGCCGCGCCCAGCAACTCGACCCACGCGCCATCTGGGTGCATGTCGCCCTCGCCGAGGTTTATGTGCAGGCCGGGCATTTGGATGAGGCGCTCAGTGAAATCCGCAAGGCGCTGCTGATGCAACCGCGCGACCCTTGGGCGCATCTCCATGAAGGCGATATCCTGCTCGCCATGAACCGCACGCGCGAAGCCATGCTCGCGACACGGCGTGGTTTGGATCAGGATCCGAATAGTGCCGAGTTGCGGCATTTGCTCGGGCGCGTTTGGCTCAAGCTCGGCAATCAGGCGGAAGCGGCCAATGCCTTTGAACAGGCAATACGCCTTGCGCCTGCCATGGCGGAACCCGTGCTTGATCTTGCTGAATTGCAAATCAGCGCAGGCAAAACCACGGAAGCGCGCAATGCCTTGAAGGTGCTTTTGGCGCGTGATGACCTGCCCGCAGCCCAGCGCGCACGGGCTGAGGCGCTGATGGCGCGCTGAACAAGAAAGCCCGGAGTTTTCAGCCATGTATGATGTCATCGTGGTCGGCGCAGGTTCATCAGGGGCCACCTTGGCCGCGCGGCTATCTGAGGATTCGCATCGGCGCGTTCTGCTCCTGGAAGCGGGGCGTGATTGGCGCGCGGCGGAAGCGCCGGCCGCTTTGCGCAGCCCCAATATCGTACCCTTCATGCATGACCCCGCGCATCAGGCGGCCTGGCAATGGCCGGGGCTGATGACACGACGCACGCGCACACAGGCACCAAAATTCTATTGGCGCGGCAAGGCGCTGGGCGGTTCTTCCACGGTCAATGCGCAAATCGCCATTCGCGGCGTGCCCGCCGCCTTCGACGCCTGGGCCGAGGCAGGGTGTGAAGGCTGGTCGGCCAATGATGTCATGCCAATTTTCGATGCCATCGAAGATGATGCGAATTACGGCGCACCCGGCAAACGCCAGGGCGGCCCCATTCCCGTTTGGCGCATGCCGGAAGAAAACTGGGGTGCGGTTGATTGCGCGCTGCGCGATGCCGCGCGCATCGCGGGCTATCCCGTGAAGCCTGATTTGAATGCGCCGGAAGGCGAAGGGCTTTCCTGCAACCCCATCAATCTGCGCCATGGTCAGCGCGTGACCACCAATGATGGCTATCTGGAACCGGCGCGTGGGCGCGCAAACCTGACCATTCGCGGCGATGCGCTGGTGGATCGTGTGATCTTCGATGGGCGCCGTGCTGTTGGTGTGCGGGTGCGCTTCGGCGCTGGTGCCTTTGAGGATATCAACGCGCATCAGGTCGTGCTGTGCGCCGGCGCCATCCATAGCCCCTGCATTTTGATTCGGAGCGGCATCGGCCCCGCCGCAGCCTTGCAAGCCTTGGGCATATCCGTTTTGCATGATGCGCCAGCCCTTGGGCAGCATTTCATGGATCACCCGATCCTGCGCGCGAGCCTTGCCCTAAAGCCCCGCTTTCGTGCGGAAGGTACGGATGCGCGCCATACCAATTGCTGCCTGACCTACAGCAGCAAGCTGGCCGGTGGTGGTGAACGTGACATGATCATCATCGCTTATAATCACCGCGGCTTGGCGGATGGTGGCGTCGCACCCAATGGCGGCATTGGGGTGGCGCTGTATGATGCACTATCGCGCGGCGAAGTGCGTTTGGCTTCCGCCGATCCGGATACGCAGCCGGTGGTCGAGGAAAACATGCTGGACCATCCTGCGGATCGGCTACGGATGCGTGACGGCGTGCGGCGGCTGGCAAGGCTTTGCGCACTGCCGCCGGTCGCGGATATTGCGGATGCGATCACCTTTGGCGAGACCGCGCTTTCCATGGCGGAAGCGGCGGCGCTTTCGGATGATGCGCTGGATCAGCTCATGCTCGATCAGGCGGGCGATATCCAGCACGCCGCCGGCACTTGTCGCATGACCGCCCATGAAGACCCGCGCGGCGTGGTAGACCCGGATTTGAAGCTGCGCGGTGTGGAAGGGTTGCGCGTGGCGGATGCCTCCATCATGCCCTCCGATTGCCGCGCCAATCTGCATTTCACCTGTGTGATGATTGGCGAAGCCGCGGCGCGCAGGATGCGGGCCATTGGCTGAGGCTTCGCAGACATAGACACGACGATTAGACGCTGCCTTTTTCCACCAGCCTGCCGTCTTCCACTGTCAGTACCCTATTGTGAAACTGCGCGACGGCGGGCCGATGGGCGATGGAAATCATCGTAATGCCCGGCAGCGCATTCTTCAGTTTTTCGTACAATTCCTGTTCTGCCACGGGGTCCAGACTTGCGGTCGCCTCATCCAGAAACAGCCAATCAGGACGCTGCAAAAAGGCGCGCGCGAAGGAAAGCCGCTGCTGTTCACCTCCGGAAAGCCTCTGACCCCAGCTATCGGAATCCAGAAGGCGCTGCGCAAGATGGCCAAGACCCGCTTTATCCAAGGCGGCGCTCACATCAGCATCGCTGAAATCAGCTTCATTTTCGGGATAGCAGACGGCACGTTTTAATGTTCCAAGCGGCAGATAGGGCCGCTGAGGCAGAAATAGGATGCGCGCCCCCTCAGGCAGGCCAATCTTGCCTTCACCGAAAGGCCAAATACCTGCCATGGCGCGGAACAGCGTCGATTTGCCCGACCCAGACGGGCCATTGATCAGCACGGCTTCCCCGGATGCAACGCGCAATGCGGTATTGGCCAGCAGGACACGGCCATCCGGTAGGCTCAATGTCACATCCCGGATTTCAAGCTGCCCCGCCTGACCTTGCGCTGTAACCGGCCCCTCACCGGCGGCACGGGCTTTCGCCACGGCTTGGGTGAAGCCTGACAGGCGTTCCACCGTTGCGCGCCATTCCGTGAGCTTCCCGTAATTATCCACGAACCAGGAAAGCGCGCCCTGCACCTGGCCAAAGGCGCTGCTGGTTTGGATAAGGCCACCAAGCGGCAGGCGCCCCGCGAAATAGGCAGGTGCGGCGACCACAATCGGGAAGATGGACGCCACCTGCCCATAGCCCGCGGTGAAGAAGGTCAGGCGCTTGGTGGCACGCATGATGTCCCACCAATTCACCATCAGCTTGCCGAAACGCTGCGTGAGCCCGCGCTTTTCATCCGCCTCACCACCGTAAAGCGCGATGCCTTCGGTGTTTTCGCGCAGCCGCACCAGCGCATAACGAAAATCCGCTTCCAGCCTTTGCTGGGAGAAATTGAGCGCAATCAAAGGCCGCCCGATCAGATGCGCGAGCCAGGTGCCAAGCAGCGCATAGATCAGCGCAACCCAGACCATATAGCCCGGAATTTCAACACCAAGGATGGTGACCGGACCGGAAAGCGACCATAGCACCAGAATGAAAGACCCGAGTGTCACAACAGAATTGAGCAAACCAATGCCAAGCGAGAGCGTATCTTCCACAAAAAGCCGCGCATCATCGGCAATGCGTTGATCAGGATTATCCGTATAGGGATCGGTCAAGGCCATGCGGTAATAGGCGCGATCAGACAGCCATTGCGCCAGATAGACATCCGTCAGCCAACGCCGCCAGCGCATTTGCAGCGCCTGACGCAGATATAGCTGATAAACCGCAATCAGAATATAAAGCGCCGCGACAAGCACAAAGCCCGGCAACAACCCTTCCGCTTCCGTGCGATGCCAGGTGAACAGTAGCGCGATGAAGCCATCCCAATCCTTGCTTTCCAGCGTATTATAGAAGGCGCGCTGCCAAT
This sequence comes from Roseomonas sp., assembly GCA_020249435.1. GTDB lineage: Bacteria > Pseudomonadota > Alphaproteobacteria > Acetobacterales > Acetobacteraceae > Neoroseomonas. The sequence continues at coordinate 72,530 of JADCFQ010000051.1, forward strand.
AGGTCAGCAGCACCGTCATGCCGACCAGCGAAAGATTAAGCGCAATCACCACCGCCAGCAGCAGGCGTGCGCGCCAACGTTCCTCACTCCGCCAGAATGGCGCGATCAGCGACCAGGCTTCGGCGATGAAGGTGATGATCCAGCGCATCGGCTAGCCTCCGCGCAGCGCCGCTTCCAGCGCTGCGAGCCATGCCATCACGCGCGCGCGATTGACGCCAAGATCAGAATAACCAATCAGGCTGCGGGAATAGAGCCAAAGCCCAGTGCCACCCGCAACCGGCGCGGCTTCCGCCACCACGATATCCGGGTAATTCATCAGCGCACTCCGCACCACCCATTGCGCCTGGTTGCGCTCCGGAAAACGCGCAAGCGGGAAGGTGCGCGGCATGCCGGCCGCCACACGATCCAAGGCCGCCATCACTGCTTCGGGCGAGGCTGGCAAGGGATCCCGCTGCAAATGCCCCTGACCAGGTGCGACGCTTGGCCTCAGCAGGCAGGTATTGGGTGAGGCCGGCAATTGCAACCTTGCGAAATCGAGCGGTGCTGGTGCGGGAATACCCTCAGCACCGCGCGAAAACAGGGCAGAAATCATGATGTAGCCCTCAAGCGAATAACGCCGCGTATTTCATCGGGGCTGATCGGCTTGCCCTTGCGCAGGATTTCAATCTTGCCCTGGCGCGCAAGTTCTGCCGCCACCTGCCGCACCGCGCCGAGCAAGGATCGCCAGTTTTCGGCAGAGACAGCGCGCGCCACATCGGTGGGGCAAAGGCTTTTCTCCGGGCCACGTTCGGCGGCGATACGCAGCATGGCGGCAGTGATGGCTTCGATATTCATGGCGCGATCCAATCGGCGGAAAGATGGCCCGCTTCATCCCAAATGAAGCGCGCGCGTTGATGCCCGGCTGCAGCCAGCCAAAGCCATTCCAGCTTGTGAAAGCCAATCACCACGGCAGCGAAATGCGGGCGGCCAATATCGCTATCCTTCGGCGCGGCTGGTGGCGCCGCCACCAAGGCGCCAGAGGCATCGGGGGCAGCGTAACACATGCGGCTGCTGCGTTGGCTGGCTTCCCAGGCGGCATCCGCCACCCCATCATCCAAATGCAGCGCCGCGCGGCCCGCCACGCGCAGTTGGATATGCAAGGCAGCATCATAGAAATGCATCATCACGCGCGGATCACGCGCAATGCCGCGCGCCTTGTCACTACGGCGATCCGTGTGAAAGCGCAGGCGGCGCGCTTCGGCATCAAAGCCGCGCAGCACAACGGTGCGGAGACTCGGCGCGCCGGTCTCATCCAGGCTGGCGATGGTTGGTGTGTGCAAGGGGCTGCGCCTATTCGGCACAGCATCCGCCAACAGGCGAAAGGCTTCCTGCAGGCTTGCCATGATATCATCAGCGAAAGCGGGGCGAGCGGGCTTCATGCCAAGACCCTCGCGGCAAGTGCCGCACCGCTTTGCCAGGCCGCTTCGGCACGCCCGCCAATGCAGCCATCACTGGCATAGCCGATACGCGCTGTGCCATCCCACAGACAGGGCTCGCCCAAGGGCGCTTCCAGCAGCGAATAACGCCAGCGATGCGCCACCGCCATGAAGGGCGCGGGCAAGGGCGCCGCGCTGAAACTTGCGAGTGCTGCCAACAAGGGTTGCGCGATGTCTTCCGCGGGCAATTCCAGATGCGCCCTCGTCCAGGCTGGCGCGGATTGGATCACCCAGTTTTCCTGCTGCACATCACGCCCTGGCTTGGCCGAATCCCGCGCGGCCCAGCCAATCGCGTGCGCTTCGGGGCGCAGCGTTTCCGGCAGAGGCAGCCGCGCATCGAAGGATGCCATCACGGTCCAACAGGGCGCGTAGCGAATGGCGGCAAGCGCTTCATGCATGACCGGAGCGTTCTGCCCCAGAACATCGCGCGCTTGTGTTGCCGGCATCGTCAGCAGCACCGCGGTAAAAGGCCCGGCTTCTTCCGGCGCGCTATCCGGCAAGGGTTTGCCCGGGCGCACCAGCTTTGCCTCCCAATGGCGCAGCACCCAGGCGCCGGGGTGCCCAGTGATTTGCCCAACATGGCGCGCGCCAATACAGGGAATTTCACCCAGCAAGGCGCGCGGCACGGAAGACATGGAAGGCACGCCAACACGTCGCGCCGCATCCGGCCAGGGTGCGGTTCCGGCTTCAGCGAGAGCAGCGGCGAAATCAGCGCTTTCGGCGCGCAGATATTGCGCGCCATGATCGAATTGCAGCTTGCGCCCTGCGGCTTCAATCCGCCGCGTTGCCAGGCGCCCACCGGGGCCGCGGCCCTTGTCAAAGATCGTCACCGCATGGCCGCGCGCGATCAAGGCACGCGCTGCTGAAGTGCCCGCAAGCCCCGCGCCCAGAATGGCAATCGGCAGCGCCATCAAAAGCCTCCGCCGGCAGCAAGCCACGCCTGTTCTGCTGGCGTTGAAACCCGCCCGAGTACGGCATTGCGATGTGGAAAGCGCCCGAATTCCTGGATCACCACACGATGCCGCCAAGCATAGTCAATTGCACCCTTTTCGCGCGCATGATGCGGAATATCGCGCAAGCCTTCAAACAGCGCCACAGACACATCCTGATCTGCCATCGCTTCACTATGTTCAAAAGGCAGATAGAGAAAAGGCTTCTCGTACGCCCCAAGCCGCAGATCAAAGCGCTGTTCCAGCACCAGCTTGCGGGCCAAAGCACGCGCATGCGCGTCACTCGCAAAGGCTTCCGCGCTGCCGCGAAACAGATTACGCGGGAATTGATCAAGCAGGATCAGCAACGCAAGTGCGCCTTGCGGCGAGGCTGCCCAGGAATCGAACGCCCCTTCCCGCGCTGGGCGGATCAGCGCACCGAAACGAGCGCGGATTTCCGCGTCAAATTCATCGTTTTTCTGGAACCAGATCGGGCGATAGGTGTCGCGCCCTTCGGCATACCAGAAGGCGCGGATGGCTTCAGCGTCGCTCATGACAAGGCGCGGTCCAAAAGCCGTACGGAATGGATTGCCTCACGTCCGCCCAAATCACCAATCTGATGCCGGCAGGATGTGCCATCGGCGATGATGAAATCCTGGAGGGCAGCAGCACGCACCGCCGGCAGCAGCGACAATTCCGCCATGGCCTTGGATGCTTCCAGGCTTTCAGCCTGATAGCCAAACGCCCCCGCCATGCCGCAGCAGGAAGAGGTGATGGGCTTCACCGTCACCCCTGGGATGCGCTTCAACAGCGCCACTGCCGCCGGAAAGGCGCCGAACGCCTTTTGGTGGCAATGGCCATGGATATGCACCGTGGCTTCAAGTGGCTTGAAGGCGAGCGCCGGCTTGTCGCGTTCCAGCAATTCACTCAGCAGCAAAGCGCGCTTCGCCAAGGCACGGCTTTCTTCGCCCGGCAGCAGCACCAGGAATTCATCGCGCAAGGTGGTCAGCGAAGAGGGTTCAATGCCCACCACCGGGGATGTAAAGGGCTTTAGCGCTTCGATCACGCGGCGCGCTTCAACACGCGCTTCGTCCACCATGCCGGCGGCCAGCAGTGTGCGACCTTCATCCAAGGGGCGCATCCCACGTGGCGGCCGCGCCACGGCAGGATCATAGCCCGCCGCGCGCAACACGCGGATGGCGGCACGCAGATTTTCCGGCTCAAAATAGCGGTTGAAGGCATCGGGCAGCAGGATCACCTCGCCTGTCCTGCCATCCGGCGCGCGCAATTCCCAATCGTGAAAAACATCACCGCGAAAACGCGGCAGGGGCCTATCTGCTGCCAGGCCCAGCATGCTTTGCGTCAGCGCCGGCAGGCCCGGGATCATATCGCGCAGATTGAACAGGAAGGGCGCCATGGAAGCGAGGCGCGCAATACGCGGCAGGCGCGCGATCAGGCGTTCGCGCAGGGGCACGCCATGGCGCTTGGCGCGCGCGGCCAGCGCCTCGATCTTCATGCGCGCCATGTCCACGCCGGTTGGGCATTCGCGCTTGCAGCCCTTGCAGGAAACGCAAAGCGCCATGGCGGCGGCGACCTCATCACCCGCCAGCGCATCCGGCCCCAATTGGCCCGTGAGTGCCAGGCGGAGCGTATTCGCCCGCCCGCGCGTCAAGTGCTGTTCATCGCGCGTCGCGCGATAGGATGGGCACATGACATTGGCATCAAACTTCCGGCAGGTGCCGTTGTTGTTGCACATCTCAACCGCGCTCAGCAGACCGCCAAGCGGACCGGGATAGTCAGACCAATCCAGCGCCGGCGTTATCGCTGTATCTGCGGCGTAATCCGGCGCGTAGCGAAACAGGCTCCGATCATCCATGCGCGGCGGGCGCGTGATGCGATTGGGGTTGAGCAAACCGCGCGGGTCAAACGCGTCCTTCACCTCCTCAAAAGCACTTACGATCCGATCGCCAAACATCGGGCGATGGAATTCAGACCGCACAATGCCATCACCATGTTCGCCGGAATGGCTGCCCTTGTATGCGCGCACCAGCGCGAAGCATTCCTCGGCAATGGCGCGCATCTTCGCGACTTCAGCGCCATCCTTCATGTTCAGTACGGGGCGCACATGCAGGCAGCCGACGGACGCATGCGCATACCAGGTGCCCTTGGTGCCGTGCCTGGCGAAAACCTCATTCAGCTTTTCGGTGTAATCGGCCAGATCATCCAAACCAACCGCGCAATCTTCAATGAAGGAAACCGGCTTCCCATCGCCCTTCATGGACATCATGATATTAAGGCCAGCTTCTCGCACCTCAGCAATCGCGGCCTGAAAGCCCGCATCGGTCGCGCGCACCACCTGGCCGGGATGGCCAAGATCGGCCATCATTTCTTCCAGCCGCGCCAAATCGCGCAGCAGAGGGCCATCTTCCTGGCCGTGGAATTCCACAATCAACAGGCTATCCGGTTCGCCGATCAGCATCTTGTCAATCGTGGCGCGATAGATCGGGATGGAACGCCCCAGATCAATCATGGTGCGATCCACCAATTCCACCGCTTCGGGCATCAGTGACACCAGATGCTTCGATGCTTCCATTGCCTTGCGGAAACTCGGGAATTGGCAAATGCCCAAAACCTTGCGCGGCTTGATCGGCCATAGCTTCAAATCAAGCGCAGCCGAAAACGCCAAGGTCCCTTCCGATCCCACCAGCAACCGCGCCAGATTGCCGCGCCCCGCTGCCCGCGCCGCCGGCGTCAGCGCTTCGACATTATACCCGCCCACACGACGAAGTTGTTCGGGAAAGCGCGCCGCGATTTCCTCAGCCTCCCGCGCGCCAAGTGCCCGCAGGCGCTGGATCAGATCAGCAATGCCGCCCGGCACTTCGGCGCCCAAATTATCGGGCAGATCGCCAAAGCGAAACTGCGTGCCATCCGCCAGCAGCGCATCAATCGCCAGCACATTATCGGCCATCAGCCCGTAGCGGATGGATTTCGATCCGCAGGAGTTATTCCCCGCCATGCCGCCAATGGTGCAGCGCTGCCAGGTGGAAGGATCAACCGGGTAAAACAGGCCATGGGCCTTCAGCGCATCATTCAGCGCACCGAGCGTAATGCCCGGTTCCACCCGCGCCACGCCGGCCTTGGCATCAACCTCCAGCACGCGCCGCAGGTATTTGGTGCAATCCAGCACCAGGGCGCGATTGACGGTCTGCCCGCATTGGCTGGTGCCGCCGCCCCTGGGCAGGATCGGCACGCCTTCTTCCCGGCAAATCGCCAAAGCCGCTTCCACATCCGCGAGTGACCGCGGCACCACCACCCCTATCGGTTCCTGCTGATAAATAGAGGCATCCGTGGCATAGCGGCCGCGATCTGCGGGGCGGAACAGTACCTCGGCCCTGGTCTCACGGCTGAGGCGCGCGGCCAGGCGGGGGTCTCCGGGGCTGATCCGGCCAGGGGGCAGGGCATTCATACGGGGCGGTCCTGAAACATCTTATGCGGAATTGGTCTTGGCACGGATGGGGGGTTTCGCCCATGTAGGGGTCGCAAACAAGGATTCCATCATGGCCTATTTCCAATCCAAGCCCACTGCCGGGCGCCATTTCCTGCAAATCCCAGGGCCGAGCAATGTGCCGGACCGCGTGCTGCGCGCGATGGACAACCCCACGATGGACCATCGCGGGCCGGATTTTGGCATCTTCGGCAAAGGGGTGTTGGAGAAAATCCGCCATGTTTTCAAGACCCGAGGCCCGGTGGTGATCTACCCCGCCAGCGGCACCGGCGCCTGGGAAGCGGCACTGGCCAATACGCTTTCCCCTGGTGACCGGGTGCTGATGTGCGAAACCGGCTGGTTCGCCCATTTGTGGCATGAAATGGCATCCCGCCTTGGGATCGTGACGGATTACGTGCGGACCGATTGGCGCCGTGGCGCGGATGTGGAAGCGATTGAGGGAAAGCTCCGCGAAGATAAGGCCCATACCATCAAGGCCGTGGCCGTGGTGCATAATGAAACCAGCACAGGTGCCACATCCCGCATCGCCGAAGTACGCCGTGCGATGGATGCCGCCGGCCATCCTGCGCTCTTGCTGGTGGATACCATTTCCTCACTCGGGTCCATGGATTACCGGCATGATGAATGGGGCGTGGATGTCACCGTTTCGGGTTCGCAAAAGGGGCTGATGCTGCCGCCCGGGCTGTCCTTCAACGCGATCAGCGCCAAGGCGCTGAAGGCGAGTGAAACCGCCAAGCTGCCGCGCAGCTTCTGGGATTGGCAGCCGATGATCGCTTCCAATGCCACCGGCTATTTCCCTTACACCCCCGCGACCAATCTTTTGTACGGGCTGGATGCGGCGGTGGATATGCTGCTGGAAGAAGGGCTCGATAACGTCTTCGCCCGGCATGATCGCCACGCAGAAGCCGCGCGCCGCGCCGTGCGCCATTGGGGCTTTGAGATTCAATGCGCCGATCCGCGCCATTACTCATCGGTGCTGACGGCGGTGCGCCTGCCGGAAGGCCATAGCGCCAATGCGCTGCGCGCCACCATTCTGGAACGCTTCAACATGAGCCTTGGGAATGGGCTTGGCCAATTGAATGATCGCGTTTTCCGCATTGGCCATTTGGGCGATTTCGGCGATCTGCAATTGATCGGCACCTTGGGCGGGGTTGAAATGGGGCTGCGCGCGGCCGGCGTGCCGCATCAATCGGGCGGCGTGCAGGTGGCGATGGCGTATCTGAGCGGGAATGCGTGAGGGGTTAGATGGGAATTGAGAAACGGAGGGGCGCCGCCCCTCCGCACCTCCCCGCCAAAGGCCGCGAGGCCTTTGGAAACCATGATTTTTGGTCGGACTTATGTTCACGAAAACCATCAGTATTTCCCGAATATCTAGCGATCAGATTAGATAGAGCCTCGCATCAATGAGGCGGGTAATCGATCTTGATGCGAACGAAGCAAGAGATTTTTTCCTCAAGGGCTCTAGCAGGCTGCTGAAAAGCCGTCATTGAGCATCGTCGTTTTGTCTCGCGCGGATGTTTTCAACGCTGCGCGTGCCTGCGCACAGCCATTTTCAGTGATTCTTTGGCCCAGTCGGCACACTCTGGACAGACTCCCGGC
>JADCFQ010000052.1 GCA_020249435.1 Roseomonas sp.
ACGCACCCGCTTTTCAAGATCAACATAGCTGAACAGGGAACCAGCCACCGCGTCATTGCCACGCATCGCAACCTCGACCAAATGCAACGACAGTGAATCATAAATACGCAAATCAGGCTACGAATTTCAGCAGCCTGCTAGGGGGGGAGGTCCCTTTTGTCACCATTCGCACCTTGGCAAAAATGTGAACGAGGCACAGCCTAGCTGGATCACCCATAGGCTTGGCCGGAAATCCTCAACGCTTCCCTCAATCCGCCGTCAGGGTTACAGCAGGTGCGACCGCAAGAAAGGCTTTCGCATGTTCTACGAACCGCATCTGGGCCACGGCCTGCCGCATGACCCCTTCAAGGCCATTATCGCGCCGCGCCCGATCGGCTGGATTTCGAGCCTTGATCAGCAAGGCCGGCCCAATCTGGCGCCCTATAGTTTTTTCAACGCGGTGCATTCCAGCCCGCCCATGCTGGCCTTCACCAGCGAAAGCATGAAGCACAGCGCGGCGAATGCGATTGCCACTGGGGAATTCGTCTTCAACCTCTGCACCCGGGCCTTGTTTGATGCGATGAACATCTCATCCGACACGCTGCCCGAAGGTGTCAGTGAATTTGAAGCCGCCGGGCTTGCCACAGCACCCTGCCGCATTGTGAAGGCGCCGCGCGTGGCCGCCGCGCCAGCCGCCTTGGAATGCAAGGTGACGCATTCCATGCAATTGCAGGATATGCATGGCGCGCCGCTCAAGGGCTGGATCATCATTGGCCAGGTGGTCGGCGTTCACATCGATGAGGCGTTTATCACCGATGGCCGGTTTGATACGGCCAAGGCGCAGCCACTCGCGCGTTGTGGCTATCGCGATTACGCGGCGGTGACGGAAATGTTCGAAGCACTGCGCCCAACCGATGGCGGTGGTTACGCGCCGGGACAGCGGGACAAGTAGCGCAAGTCAGAAATGGCTCCAGCCGCCCTGCGGCAGCGTGATGGCAGCGCCTGAGCCATCACGCACTACAACACCATCACCCGCAACAAAGCGCCCAAGCCGCGCCACCGGCACGCCGGCGGTCGCACTCGCCGCCTGCACGGCTGCCGCATCTTCCGGCGCGGCGGCAAAGAGCAATTCATAATCATCGCCGCCGGTCAGGATCAGCGGCAGCAGCGCGGCATCACCCGCCAAGGCAGCGCTGGCAGCGGTAGAAAGCGGCAGCGCATCAGCGATAATCTCCGCCCCGCATCCCGCCGCGCGGCAAAGATGCCCCAAATCCTGCACCAACCCATCCGAGACATCCATCGCCGCCCGCGCCACACCGCGTAATGCCTGGCCAAGCGCCAAACGTGGTTCCGGCAAGCGGTAGCGCCGCGCCAAATGCCCTTCCGCATCTGTGGCCAACTTGCCCTGCAAAACCTGCAAGCCCAGAGCAGCATCACCAATACTGCCGGATACCCAAATCTCATCGCCAATGCGCGCACCGCGCCGATGCAACGCCTGCCCCGGCGGCACAACCCCGATGATGGTCAGCGAAAAACAGGCAGGGCCAGGTGTGGCCACCGTATCGCCGCCCAAGACCGCCAAGCCAAACCATTGCTGATCTTCAGCGAGGCCCGCAACGAAATCCGCAATCCAGGAATCTGCCGTGCCGCGCGTAAACGCCGTTGTCATCAGATAGCCGAGCGGCGCCGCCCCCATCGCCGCAAGATCGGACAGATTCACCCGCAGCAATTTGCGCGCAATCATGCCGGGCGGATCATCGGGCAGGAAATGCACGCCTTCCACCAACGCATCCGCCGCCAACACCAATTGCTGTCTCTCGGGCGGCGTCAGCAGCGCGGCATCGTCACTCAAATCCAGCGCGCCATCACCCGCCAATGGGCGGAAATGCCGCGCGATCAGGGCGAATTCGCGGGGCAGGCCCATGGCGCGCTTCAGGCGCTTGGTGCGAAATCCGCTGGGCGCAGCCGATGCGCCAGCGTATCCAACATGCCATTGGCGAAGCGCGTTGCTTCCTCATCCAGAAAACCCGCGGCGATATCCAGATATTCGTTGATCACGACACGCGCCGGCGGTTCATGTGCCTGCATCAACTCGCCGGTGGCCGCGCGCAACAACGCGCGCAGTACCGGGTCCAGCCGGTCCAGAGTCCAACCCTTTTGCAGACATTCCCTGATCGCAGCATCAGCGGCTTCGGCGTGATCGGCTACCTGTTTCAGGATCGCCTGGAACAGCGGAATATGCGCTTCCGGCACGCCGCCTTCTTCGAATTCAATCGGGCCAGCCGGCGCGCCAATACGGTGGCGGATGAATTGATCCGCGACTGTTTCCACGCTCTCACCGGTATGCTCGCTCTGAAACAGCGCCTGCACCGCGGCAACGCGGGCGCCGGTACGTGGGCGCGCAGGCGCGCCCTTTGAGGCCTTCATGCCAGCCCCCAACCTCGCGCCAGGGCGATTTGCGCGACCAGCGCATGCGCCGCTTCAATGCCCTTATTCATGCGATCAGGACGCGAACGCGCTTCTGCCTGCGCAAGCGTGTTCACCGTCAGCAAGCCAAGGCCAATTGGCGCGCCACTTTCCACGGCAATATCCATCACACCCTTGCAGATGGCATCACAGATGAAGGTGTAGTGATCCGTCTCACCCTTCACCACGCAGCCCAACAGCAAATAGCCATCCCAGCGGCGCCTGGCCTTCATCGCCATGCGGAGCGCGGCGGGCAATTCAAAACCGCCCGCAACCTCCGCCGTTTCCACTTCGGCGTTCAAATCCTGGAACACCGCCATGGCGCCAATGCGCATACCTTCGACAACATTGCGGTAATAGGGCGCCTGGATCACCAGAATCCGCGGCGCATCGCCGGCAAGATGTGCGCGGCCCCTTGTGGGGGAATTGATCGTGCTCATGGTGTTTTCTCCGAGGGGATGGGACGAGTTTCCAGCACTTGCAACCCATAGCCTTCAAGCCCGATCAGCGGGCGCGGGTTATTGGAAAGCCGGATGATGCGCTTCACACCCAGATCATCCAGGATCTGCGCGCCAATGCCGTAATCGCGAATCTCGGGTGCAATGGCATGGCTCGGCCCGCGCTTCAGGCGAATGGAAAGCGCATCCGGCCGCGGATCGCGCAGCAGCACCACCACACCGCGCCCGGCGGCATCAATCATGCGCATCGCCGCATGCAAATCGCCAAGCCCGCGGCCCGAGACAATTTCCCGGAACAGCGACGCCGCATGCATGCGCACCAGCACAGGCGCATCGCCACTGACATCCCCCTTCACGAGCGCGAGATGTTCTCCGGGTGCCGCCGTGCTTTCATAGACAATGGCGCGCCAGGTGCCGCCGATGGCCTGTTCAACCTCACCTTCCTCAACGCGGCGCACCAGCTTCTCCGTCCGGCGCCGATGCGCGATCAGATCGGCGATGGTGCCAAGCTTCAGCCCATGATGCTGCGCAAAGGCCACCAGATCGGGCATGCGCGCCATGCTGCCATCATCATTCATGATCTCACAGATCACGCCGGAGGGATTGAGCCCTGCAAGCCGCGCGAAATCCACTGCCGCTTCGGTATGGCCCGCGCGCACCAGCGTGCCACCTTCCCGCGCCACCAGCGGAAAGACATGGCCGGGCGTCACGATATGTTCGCGCCCCAATTCAGGATTGATCGCAACCGCGACCGTGCGCGCGCGATCCGCAGCTGAAATCCCCGTCGTCACGCCATCACGCGCTTCGATGGAAACGGTGAAGGCCGTCTGGTGCCGCGTGCCATTGGATTGCGCCATCAGCGGCAGGCCAAGCTGATCCACGCGCGCACGCGTCATGGAAAGGCAGATCAGGCCGCGCGCATAACGCGCCATGAAATTGATCGCATCCGGCGTCGCGAATTGCGCGGGGATCACCAGATCGCCCTCATTCTCGCGGTCTTCATCATCCACCAGGATGAACATGCGCCCCCGGCGCGCTTCTTCCAGCAATTCTTCAGTCGGCGACAGAAATTCCGCGAAGGATGTACGAATGGCGGTATTGCTTGAATGGGAAGTCATGCCCTGAACTCCATCATGCGGGCGACGTAACGGGCCAGCGTGTCTATTTCGATATTGACGCGATCACCAGGCTGAAGCGTGCCAAAGCCTGTCATCGCGGCGGTATGGGGGATGATGTTGACGCCGAAGGTCGCGCCGTCAACCTCATTCACCGTCAGTGAAACGCCATCAAGCGCGACCGAACCTTTCGGCGCGATGAAAGGCGCCAAGGCAGCCGGCGCACGGAAGCGCCAGCGGACCGAGGCATTCTCCGGCGTCGCCGATATCACTTCCGCCACGCCATCCACATGGCCGGACACGAGATGCCCGCCCAGTTCATCGCCAAGCCTGAGTGCCCGTTCCAGATTTACCTTCTGCCCCGCTTTCCAGCCACCCAAGGTGGTTTTCGCAAGTGTCTCGGCCGAGGCATCCACGCTGAAGGAATCCGCTGACAACTGCACCACCGTCAGGCACACGCCCGAACAGCAAATGGAAGCGCCAAGCACGGCCGGCGTTGGCTGCAGCAGAAAATCGGGGGTTACGCCCATCACCAGGCGCAAATCATGCCCGCCGCCAATCGGCTGCACCTCTCTGATTGTGCCAAGGGCGGTGACGATACCGGTGAACATGGCGCTAATCCCCAATGCGTTCGAATTCAGAGAGCATATCATCGCCCAGCGCCCTTTGCGCCGTGCGACGAAACCGAGGCATGGCGCTGAGCGCGGCAAGACGCAAGCCCTGAAGCGCCGGATGCCCATCGCCGCCCATCACGGCGGGCGCGTGGAACCAAACCAGCCGATCCACCAGCCCCTGGCGGAGCAGCGCCGCCGCCAGCCCCGCGCCGCCTTCGGCAAGCACGCGCGTCACCCCGCGCCGGCCAAGGGCACGGAGCAGGGAAGGCAGATCAAGACCGCCCGCCGCATGGGCCGGCACCGTCACAATATCCGCCCCGGCAGCCATGAAGGGCGCTTGCGCCGCCGGCGGATGGCCGGGCGCGGTGATGATCAGCACTGGCGCCAAGCCCGCGCTTTGCACCAGCCGAGCGGCTTCCGGCGTGCGCAGCCTGGCATCCGCCACCACACGGAGCATCGGCACACGTTCCATGCCTGGGATTCGGCAGGTCAGGTCCGGATCATCGGCCAGCACCGTGCCGGAACCGACCAGGATCGCATCATGCCGCGCACGCAGCGCATGCACTTCGCGCCGCGCGGCTTCCCCCGTGATCCAGCGGCTTTCACCGGTAGCGGTGGCAATACGGCCATCAAGGGTGGAAGCAAGTTTCAGCGTCACCACCGGCATGCCCGCCTGAATGCGGCGGAAAAACCCGGCATTGAGCGCGCGGGCCTCGGCTTCCAAAAGCCCTTCTTCCACGACAATCCCGGCACTGCGCAGCATGGCAAGCCCGCGGCCATTCACGCGCGGGTCGGGGTCGCGCATCGCCATCACCACACGCGCAATACCCGCCCCCGCCAAAGCCTCACAACAGGGCGGTGTGCGGCCATGATGGGAACAGGGTTCCAGCGTCACGTAAGCGGTGGCACCGCGCGCTGCCTCACCAGCGCGGCGGAGCGCTTCGGTTTCCGCATGGGGCCTGCCACCGGGCTGGGTCCAGCCACGGCCAATCACACGCCCATCCTTCACCAGCACGCAGCCTACGGCCGGGTTCGGCCAGGCATTGCCCAGCCCCCGCCGCGCGAGTGCCAGCGCCGCGCGCATGTGAAGCAAATCATCCGTCATCGCGGCATCATGTCGGACCGCGCCAGTCTGGCGCTATTCCTTCCGCCCCAATTCACCGAGAAACGCCTGGAAATCCTTCGCCTCGCCAAAATTGCGATAGACGCTGGCGAAGCGCACATAGGCCACCTGGTCCAATTCCTTCAGCGTTTCCATCACAATCTCCCCGATCTTATGGGAAGCGATGTCGCTTTCGCCTTCGGTTTCCAGCCGGCGCTGGATGGAATTCACCAGTTTTTCGATCCTATCCTCATCCACCGGGCGCTTGCGCAAGGCAACGCGAATGGACCGGGCGAGCTTTTCACGCTCAAACGGCACGCGCCTGCCATCGGTCTTGATAACGGTAATTTCGCGTAGCTGCACCCGTTCAAACGTCGTGAAACGCGCGCCGCATTCCGGGCAGGCGCGGCGGCGGCGAATGGCCGCGCTATCTTCCGCCGGGCGGCTATCCTTCACCTGCGTATCGTCGAATCCGCAGAAGGGGCACTTCATGCCGGATAGATCGGGAAGCGATGGCAAAGCTCCATCACCCGCGCCTTCACCGAAGCTTCCACCGCGCCATTGCCGGCTTCATCATTGGCCCGCGCCGCGCCATCCAAAACCTCGCCAATCAGCTTGCCGATCTGGCGGAATTCCGCTTCCCCAAAGCCGCGCGTGGTGCCGGCAGGCGTGCCAAGGCGCACACCCGATGTCACCATCGGCTTTTCGGGATCAAAGGGGATGGCGTTCTTGTTGCAGGTCAGATGCGCGCGATTAAGCGCGGCTTCCGCGACCTTCCCGGTCAGCTTCTTCGGGCGCAGATCAACCAGCAACAAATGATTATCCGTGCCACCCGTCACCAGATCCAAACCCTGCGCCTGCAATTCCCCCGCCAGCGCCTTGGCATTGGCGACGATCTGGCGCGAATAGCTGCGGAATTCCGGACGCAGCGCTTCCCCAAACGCAACGGCCTTGGCCGCGATCACATGCATCAGCGGCCCGCCTTGCAGGCCAGGGAAGACAGCGCTGTTGAATTTCTTCGCCAGCGCCTCATCATTCGTCAAAATCATGCCGCCACGAGGGCCACGCAGCGTCTTATGCGTGGTGGTGGTCGCGACATGCGCATGCGGGAAGGGCGAGGGATGCACACCACCCGCCACCAGCCCCGCGAAATGCGCCATATCCACCATGAAATAGGCGCCGACCTCATCGGCAATGGCGCGGAAGGCCGCGAAATCCCAAATACGCGCATAGGCGCTGCCACCGGCGATGATCAGCTTCGGCTTCGCTTCACGCGCAATGCGCGCCACTTCCGCCATATCAATCTGCTGGTCTTCGCGCCGCACCGTGTACGGCACCGGCTTGAACCATTTGCCGGACAGGTTCGCGAGTGACCCATGCGTCAAATGCCCACCAGCCGCCAGATCAAGCCCCATGAAGCAATCACCCGGCTGCAATAGCGCCAGGAACACGGCCTGATTGGCCTGCGCGCCCGAATGCGGCTGCACATTCGCAAAACCGCAATCAAACAGCTTGCAGGCGCGTTCAATCGCGAGCCTTTCGGCGATATCCACCGCCTCACAGCCGCCGTAATAGCGCCGGCCCGGATAACCCTCGGCATATTTGTTCGTCATCACCGACCCCTGCGCTTCCATCACAGCGCGGGAGACGATGTTTTCAGACGCGATCAGCTCAATCCCATCCTGTTCGCGCACCAATTCCTGCGCCACGGCGGCGGCGATTTCGGGATCGGATGCGGCCAGGCTTGCGGTGAAGAAGCCAGCGGGGGGCGGGGCGGCGCCGAGGCCTTCCGGCGCACGGACCAGGGCGGGGACGGGGGTTTTCATAGCGTTGTTTTTGCGCCCGCTGCGCCCTGCTTGGCAAGCGCTGGATCGAGCTTTTGTACCCGCCCGACATGCCGCCCACCTTCGAAAGGTGAGGCCAGAAAGGCGCGGATGGCATCCAGCGCGACCTCAATTCCCACCATGCGGGCGCCGAGGCAGGCGATATTGGCGTTGTTATGGGCGCGCGTCAGCCGCGCTTCGGTCGCGTTATGCAGGACGGCAGCGCGAATGCCGGGGTGGCGATTGGCCGCCATCGCCATGCCAATCCCGGTGCCGCAGACCAGAATGCCGAAGCCCTCGCTCCCCGCCACGCGGTCACACACCGCATGGGCAAAATCCGGGTAATCCACGGATTCAGGGCCATGGGTACCGAGGTCATCAAAGCTCAGCCCCTCGGCTTCCAAAGCGGCCTTCAACGCCTGTTTCAGCGGCAGGCCAGCATGGTCAGAGGCGATGGGGATAGGCATGGCGGGGTGGCTCCGTGGACCGGGAGGCTTCCCCTTAGCCCAAACCCCCGCGATTCGCAGCCAGGGTTTCAGCCGAAAACCTGGCCCCAAGCCTGGCGCAGCGCCTGATCCACATCATTCATGCTGGCCGGAACGCCAAGCGCGTGCAGGCTGGTCACGCCATGCTCCGCAATGCCGCAGGGCACGATGCCGCCGAAATGCGTCAGATCAGGCGCCACATTCAACGCCACACCATGCCAGGACACCCAGCGCGTCACACGCACGCCGATGGCGCCGATCTTGGCTTCCTGCCCGGTCGCGCGATCCGCCACCCAAATCCCAACCCGGCCTTCGCGCCTTTCACCCTGCACGCCGAAATGCGCCAGCGTCCGGATCATCCAATCTTCCAGCCCGGCGACAAAGGCACGCACATCGCGCGCCGGGACGCTGCCATGCGGGCGGTGCAAATCCAGAATCACATACCCCGTGCGCTGCCCCGGCCCGTGATAGGTCCATTGCCCGCCGCGCCCGGCCTCAAAAACCGGGAAGCGGGCATCGCGCAAATCCTCCGCTCGCGCCGACGTGCCCGCAGTATAGCTGGGTGGGTGTTCCACCAGCCAAACAGCCTCCGCCGCCGCCCCCGCCCTGATGGCCGCGGCACGGCTTTCCATGCGCGCGAGTGTCTCGGCATAGGGGGTCAGGCCCGGCAGGGTTTCCCATTCAAGGGCGGGCGTTGATGGTTCAGCATTCATCGGCTATAGCGCCCGCCTTCTACCTGGTTTGCGGCCATGGCGGAATGGTAGACGCGCCAGCTTGAGGTGCTGGTGGGGGCAACCCCGTGGAAGTTCGAATCTTCTTGGCCGCACCATATTTCACCCTTTCGGGTGTTGCCGGGTAAGGTATCCCTCATGGATGATGATTTCCGCAAAGCCGCGCTGGATTACCACCGGCTGCCCCGCCCCGGGAAGCTTTCCATCACGCCGACCAAGCGGATGGAAACCCAACGCGACCTTGGCCTGGCCTATTCGCCAGGTGTCGCCGCCGCGTGTGAGGCCATAGCCGCCGACCCAAGCGCGGCCTTCGACTATACCGCGCGCGGCAATCTGGTGGCGGTGATTTCCAATGGCACGGCGGTGCTTGGCCTTGGCGCCATTGGCGCGTTGGCTTCCAAGCCCGTTATGGAAGGCAAGGCGGTTCTGTTCCAGAAATTCGCCGGCATTGATTCGATAGACATCGAAATTGACGAACGCGACCCCGATAAGCTGATCGAGGTCATCGCCGCGCTTGAGCCCTCCTTCGGCGCCATCAACCTGGAAGACATCAAGGCGCCCGAATGCTTTGAAGTGGAACGGCGCTTGCGCGAACGCATGCGCATTCCGGTCTTTCATGATGACCAACACGGCACGGCAATCATCGTTGCCGCCGCCGTGCGTAACGGGCTTTTGCTGCAAGGCAAGCGGCTGGAAGATGTGCGTCTGGTCAATACCGGCGGCGGCGCGGCAGCACTCGCCTGCCTTGATCTGCTGGTCGCCATGGGCCTGAAGCGCGAAAACGTCACCATCTGCGATATTGGCGGCGTGGTGCATAAGGGGCGCGAGGATCTTGACCCCTACAAGGCCAAATGGGCGATTGAGACCAATGCGCGCACCCTGCAAGATGCACTGCCCGGCGCCGATATTTTCCTGGGCCTATCTGCGCCGCGCGTCCTGAAGCCAGAATGGCTGAAGCTGCTGGCGCCCAATCCCTTGGTATTGGCGCTGGCCAATCCCGAACCCGAAATCCTGCCCGAAGCGGTGCGCGCCGCGCGCCCGGATGCAATTGTGGCCACGGGACGGACGGATTATCCGAACCAGGTCAATAATGTCCTGTGTTTTCCCTTCATCTTCCGTGGTGCCCTTGATGTCGGTGCAACCACCATCAATGAAGACATGAAGGTGGCAGCCGCGGATGCCATTGCCGCACTTGCGCGCGTTGAAGCCTCCGAAGTTGTTGCCGCCGCCTATGGCGGGCAGGCGCCGATTTTCGGGCCCGATTACATCATCCCGAAACCCTTTGACCCGCGCCTGATCCTGGAAGTCTCGCCGGCCGTTGCGCGCGCTGCCATGGCAAGCGGTGTCGCCACCCGCCCGATTGAGGATTTCGCCGCCTATCGCCGCCGGCTGGAACGCAATGTCTTCCGTTCCGGCAACCTCATGCGCCCGGTATTTGAAGCCGCCCGCAAACGCCCGCGCCGCATCGCCTATGCGGAAGGCGAGGATGAACGCACGCTCCGCGCCGTGCAGACCGTATTGGATGAAGGCATCGCCGAGCCCTTCCTGATTGGCCGCGCCGATGTGATCGCCGCGCGCTGCGAAGCTTTGGGTTTACGCATGTCCGTCGGCGATAGCGTGAAGGTCTTGGACCCCGCGCGAGATACAGAAATCTTCGCCCCGCTGGTCGAATTGTACCGGCGCAAAGTCTCCCGCCGCGGCGTGCCACCCGATGCCGCCGGACGGCGCGTGGCAACGCGCACCGCCGTTGCCGCTTCCCTGCTGCTTGAAGCCGGCCTGGTGGATGCCGCGCTTTGCGGCGGCACGCAGGATTGGATGGATCAATGGCACCATGTGCTGGATATTATCGGCAAGCGCGATGATGTCGGGCGCGTCTACGCCATCTCCGGCCTCATCACCCGCAACGGCGAACATATTTTCGTGGTGGACACGCATCTTTGCGTGGAACCCTCTGCCCCGCAGATCGCGGAAATGACTTTGCTCGCCGCCGAACAGGTGCGCGGCTTCGGCTTGCAGCCGAAAGTGGCACTCCTTTCCCATTCCTCCTTCGGCGCATCCCACGCGCCATCAGCACGGCGCATGCGCGAAGCGCTCGCCCTGATCCAGGCGCGCGACCCCACCCTGGAAGTGGATGGCGAAATGCACGCCGATGCCGCGCTGGTGCCCGCCATCCGCGACCGCGCCGTGCCCGACGGCAAACTGACCGGCGCGGCCAATCTACTGGTGATGCCCGGCATTGACGCCGCCAATATCGCCTTCAACCTGGCCAAAGCCGCTACCGATGGCCTGCAATTGGGCCCGCTTCTGCTCGGCATGAGAAAACCCGTACACGTGCTGGTGCCAAGCGTGACCGCACGCGGAATTCTGAACCTGACGGCATTGGCGGTGGCTGAGGCGAATAGGGTAGCGTGACAGCATTCCAGGCCGGGTAAACAACACGCATGAAAAACAGGCTGTGCTTTGCGGATGATAAGGCAGTGGCGGGAATGGAAACCCACAACCCACCGCTGGCTGCCGCATGATTCCCCATAGTCTTGCCGACACTGCCGGCAGTCTGGCGCTTGCGCTGTTGCTTGGTGCGGTGATCGGGGCGGAGCGTCAGTATCGGGAGCGTATCGCCTCGCTCCGCACCAATGTTCTGGTCGCGCTTGGCGCGGCGGCTTTCGTGGATTTGGGCATCCAGATGGGCGGCAGTGATGGCGCGATGCGCGTCCTGGCGAATGTCGTCACTGGGGTCGGCTTTCTTGGTGCCGGGCTGATCCTGCGGGAAGGTGGGACGATCCGCGGGCTGAACACTGCGGCGACTGTCTGGTGCTCGGCGGCTGTCGGCGCGGCGGCGGGGGCTAACCTGCCGGTGCAGGCGGTCGCGATTGCGGTGTTTGTGCTGGTCTGCAACACCGCGCTGCGGCCGCTTGGCATATTGATTGACCGCCTGCCGGTCCGCGACCAGGCGGCCGAGGCGCGCTACCAGGTGGCCATCACCGTGCCCGAACCAGCGGTGGCGGAAGCGCGGGAGGCGCTGGGCCAGGCGCTCTCGGCGGGCGGCTTCCCGGTGGCGGGGTGGGAACAGCATGCGTTGCAGGACGGGCAGGTGGCGATATTGGCAACCCTGGTCAGCAGCTCCGCCCGGCCAGAGGAGCTGGACGCGGTAGTGGCGCGGTTGCGCCGGGTAACTGTCGCGACCGACACCGCCTGGGTGCGGAGCCCACTCCCCTGATCCGCGCGCCAGGGCGCCATGGCCTTTTTACCGGCTCGCCCCGCCCCCACATCCCGCGCATGAGCAAACCCCCCGCCCCGCGCGCCCCTTCTGCCGCCGTGGCCGCCTTTCTGGATCAGGCGGCGCGTGTGCCGGCCTTGCGCACCGCGCCCGCGACGGTGGCGCGGTTGATTTTCGCGATTGATGCCACCGCA
This sequence comes from Roseomonas sp., assembly GCA_020249435.1. Lineage (GTDB taxonomy): Bacteria > Pseudomonadota > Alphaproteobacteria > Acetobacterales > Acetobacteraceae > Neoroseomonas. The sequence goes on from JADCFQ010000052.1 coordinate 12,185, forward strand.
TCGCGTGAGCGTACCTGGGATCAGGCAGCGGGGCTGACGGCGGAGATGTTGCAGGCAGCGCAGGGCATTGGCGGGCTTGCGCTCTCGCTCGCCTATTACCGGGGCTATGGCGAATTTCGCGCAACACCTTTCCTGAAGGATGCGGCGGATTTGGCGCGGCGGTTGTCCGGCGTTTCCTGCCTGGGTGGCAAGACGCAGATTCAGGCGGTGCTGGATCATGCGCTGGATGAGACAAAACACGAAAGGATCAGGGCGCTGATTTTCATCGGCGATGCCATGGAAGAGAATGCCGATGCGCTGTGTCATACAGCGGGTGAGCTTGGGCTGCGCGGTACTCAAGCCTTCATTTTTCACGAAGGCGCTGATCCCCTGGCGGGCGCAGTGTTTCGCCAAATCGCGCGGCTGAGCGGCGGCGCCTATCTGCCGTTTGATTCGGCGGCGATTGGGCAATTGCGCGATTTGCTGCGCGCCATTGCGGTTTATGCGGCGGGCGGGCAGGGCGCCTTGGCGCGGCTGCCGGGGGCTGCGGCGCGGCAGGTGGCGGGGCTATTGCCCAAGCCGAAAGCCGGCGCATGACCTGGCTTGCGCTTGGCGCCATTGCGCTGTTTTTGCTGTTTCTGCTGCTGCGCGCTTTTGCCAATGCACCGGTGGCACGCGTCAAGCAATTCGGCGCGGTGGTCTTGGCGTCTATCGGCGCGGTGCTGTTGCTGCTTGGGCTTTTTACGGCGCGCGGGCAGCAGACGCTCATTTCCCTTGCCTTCTTCCTGCCGCTGATCCTGCAATGGGCGCAGCGCTGGCGCGCCAATAAGCGCTTCGGCGGCCCGGCACCGCAAACCGGCACGGCAAATAGCGTGGAAACCGCCTTCCTGATCATGACGCTGGACCATGATAGCGGTCGCATGACGGGCAGCGTGAAGGCCGGTCAATTCGCCGGACGAGACCTCGCCACGCTGACCCTACCGGAGCTTCTGGCGCTGCTGGATGAATGCCAAGCCGCGGATATTGATTCGGTCGCGCTGCTGGAAGCCTGGCTTGATCGCGCGCATCCTGATTGGCGCAATGAACCCGCCGCCGAACCGCGCAGCACGGCAATGACGCGGGAAGAAGCGCTGGATATCCTCGGCCTCACGGAAGGTGCCGATGAGGATGCAATTCGCGCCGCGCATCGGCGCCTGATGAAAACGGCGCATCCTGATCAGGGTGGCAGCGCCTGGTTGGCGGCGCGCATCAATGCGGCGCGGGATTTGTTGCTGGGCTGATCAGCTTCGGCGCCGCGCTTCGCGTCGTGCAATCCAGGTGGTGGCTGCGAAAATCACCAAGGCACCGGCATAGGTTGTCAGCGCCGGTTCCTCGCTAAACACCAGCCAGCCCATCAGGCTGGCCCAGACCAGATCAAGAAACTTCACCGGCTGGATCGCCGACATATCGGCCAAGCGGAAGGCTTCGGTCAGAAACCAATGGCCAACACTGCCGAGGATGCCGGTCAGCACGAACCAGGCCCATTGCTCGGCATTCGGCCAGGCCCAAACCGCGACAGCGAAGGGCAGCGTGAATAGCGTGACCATGATGGATTGCCAGGCGACAATCACCTCTGGCTTGTCATGGCGCGTGAGTGCCTTGGTGATCAGGAAGGATGCGGCGAATAAGGGCGTGCTCGCCAGCATCACCAGATTCCAATAGCCGCCATCACCGCGCAAACCGGGCGCCACCACAATCAGCACGCCGATAAAGCCGATGCCGGCGGCGATCCAGCGCGCGCGAATCATCGGCTCGCCCAAAAACAAGACCGCGCCGGCCATGATGAAAATCGGCCCGGTGAAGCCCATGGCGGTCATATCCGCCATCGCCACATTTGGCAGAGCGATGAACCACAGCATGAGGCCCAGCGTATGCACCAGGCCGCGCCAGATTTGCCCGCGCAGATTATGCGGCATCCAGGCCATGACACCGCCGCGCAGCATGAAGGGCAGCATCACCACGATGCCCATCAGGTAGCGGAGAAACTGCACCTGCAAGGGATCAAGTTCATGCGTCATGCGCCGCATGATGGTGTTCAGCAGCGTGAACAACAGGCCAGAGATCGCAATAAAGGCCATGCCGCGCAGCACCGCATTCCGGGGTGCGACCGCGCCCGGATTCATGGCTGTTCTGTCAAAAAACGCAGCAGCGTGGCGTTGAATGCCTCGGCCGCTTCATAGGCCACCCAATGACCGGCGCCGGGGATGGCATGCGCGCGCGCACCGGGGCGGAGCCCGTGCACCAGATCAAGCCGCAGCTGCACATGGGGCCGTACAATCGCATCCCATGCGCCATAGATCGCGTTGAGCTGCCCGCGCCCGCGCATCAGCGCCTGTTTCAGCGAATCCGTGCTGGCAAAGCCGCGGCTTTTGAAGCGCGCCCCGCGCGTGGAGGCTTCCTGAATCGCCAGTGCCACATCATCAATCCTGCTGGCATCGGCGAACATCAATTCCGCAAGATTATGCCGATGCGCGGCCACGCGCTCCTCGCCGGCAAGCGCGCGCACCTTTACCAATTGTGTGGGGCTGCGCTGAAAGCCAAGCGCACCGGCGCCGATGATGGTGAGACTGCGAACCCTGTCCTGATCCAATGCGGCCAGATGCCCGGCGCAGAGCGCGCCGAAGGAAAACCCCGCCAGATCATAGCGGCTGCCAGCGGGCAGAATGTGATCCAACCCGCGCGCCAGAATTGCCGCGACTCCATCGGGCGTTGAGACCCCTTCCGGCATGGCGCTATCGCCAAGCCCGGGCAGGTCGGGCGTGATCACCATGCGCCCGGCACCAAGCGGGCCGATATTGCGCGCCCAATGCCGCCAGGAACCGGAACCGCCATGCAGCAGCACCAGCGGCGCGCCTTCCCCCCAAACGCGCCAGACCATGCTGCCGGAACCGCAAGGCGTTTCCGCCACGCGGGCCGAGGCCGCCAAGGCAATCAGGGCCGGGTGCAACTCTGCGCTGCCATTCTCGGCGCGCCAGATGATCTTGCTCATGCGTAGCTTCGATACTGTTCCGGCGGGCAGTGTAAGGGCCTGCCCGCGCCTGTCCAAGCCTGCGCGCCTGTCAGAGCGGCTTTTGCGCCTTCTCCAGCAAGCGGCCGAGGAAGCCTGGCTTCTTTGGCTCCGCGGCCGGCTTGGTCGCCTCAGCGGCGGCCTTGGCTTCGGCGGCGGCGCGCTTTTCCTTTTCTGTCAGCCATTTTTCCAGGCTCATGCCCGCCTTGGCGGCGCGTTTGGCTTCATAGGCGCGTTGCGCTTCGGTCAATTTCCGGTCGGCCATGGTGACTACCCTTTCTGGATGCCCTGAATGGCGCGGCGCGCGGCTTCCGGCAAGGGGCAAGAAGTGGCAGAAGCACCCCCATGGACGCGAAAGTAAAGGCCGGCATTTGGGTTTCCATGGCGATCCGGCTTTCCGATATGGCCGGGCGGTCGGCTGCCGTGCTGCGCAAGGGGGACCCTGATAGCGGCGGCATCCTATGCGTGCTGCGCGGGCGGGCGGGGGTGCAGGTACTCAGCCAAATCCGCGATGCCGAGGGCCGGCCCGCCTGGCTGCGTGCCACCGGTCCTGGCGCGGTGGATCAGGAAACTGCCGATGCCTATGTCGCGCGGCAGGTGCAGCGTGATCCCGATTTATGGGTGGTGGAATTCGATGCGCCGGATTTGCAACCGCCCTTTGAAGCGCGGGTTGTTTAGCGCGTCACGGGTCACACCGGATCGCAGCGGAGTTCAAAACGGCATTCGCTGGCGCCATGCGCGGCGCAGGCGACTTCCCGGCAGGTGGGCTCCGCTGAGCGCCCCGCCTGTTCCATGACGAAACGCATCGCGCCGGCAAAACTGCCTTCAAACATATAACAAACCGGGCGCCCCACCTGCCCGTAAGCGAGCGCATAGGCCGAATGGCGCACCGTGACCGCCGCGGTGCCGGCGGCTTCATCCAAGGCTGTGATTTCAAACAGACCATAGCCGCGCTGCGATAGACGCTTCAGGTAATGGCGGAATGTCTCAACGGGGCTCAGCCCATGTGTCTTGGCTTCCGCGCGGCACCATTGCAGCGCGGAAAGATCAGCCGAGCCATACATGATGCCGCGGAAGCGATCAGCGCCAATCGCTTCCTCCACGCTTTTCTGGATATTCACCAGGAAATGGCGCGGCAGATAAATCATCGGCAGCCCATCGGTGCGCCATATCCCGGTTTCGGGATCAACCTCGATCGGTACTGCCGGCCCGGCCATGGGCTTCAGCCCTTTTGCGCAGCTTGGAAGGCTTCGAAGAAGGCGGTTGGCTTGACGATGCGATTCTGCATCTTCACCAGCGCGCCGGTATCCGCGACCTTCTTCAGATAGGCCGCCCAGGCCGGATCAGCCGCCATGGCGGCGCGGCGGCGTTCGCGATCCGCCTGATCATCATAGGCCCACATATGGACAATGGTATTGAGCTCACCTTCGATGGTGGTGAACCAGCCATAGCAGCGGCCCAGGTGCTTTTTCTGGATGTCCCAGCCTTCCTTTTCATAAAGCGTAACAAAGTCAGCAACCTTATTCGGCAGGCAAGTATAGATGCGGAGGTCAATGATCATGGCGGGTTTCCTATCCGTGTTGGAAGCCAAAGCTTAACCGCAGCAGGCTGCGGGGCGCCACTCCTCGCGCCACAACGAAGTCCTCTTTCACCACATCCAGTCCATCTTCGCCTGCGAGGCGCATGACGGTCGGTCGGGCCGCCATGTCTATCCCGACCATCGAGATCGTGGCGGGTTACGTAGGGAAGAATGGTCCTTTCCTTCAGCCAAGACGCGATGGGCTCAGCCGTCTGTGCCGCGCTGCTGGGCCAATTCCATAGCGAATACGCCGTTTCCAACGCTCCAGTCCGAATAATCATTTTCGTGCATGAAAATGAAAACATCCTTGGGAGACACTGCTGCATTCGCCGCCAGGCTCCGGGTAATCGCAGCGTATAGGGAGCGTTTCATTGCATCGCTTCTCCCTCGGCGCATTGTGATCTCCACGACGATCAGTTCCTCCGAACGAGCAATGCCGTTGAAGCTACGGTCAAAAAAGAACTCGCCATCCCGATACTCGGTCACGAGGTTGAACAGTTCATCCTTGGGCATCCCGATGCCTTCGACAAGGGCGTCATGAATACCTTGGACAATATTCTGCTTGCGAGCCGGTTCAGTTCCGTGGGGCAAAGCGGTTCTAATAAATGGCATGGTTCGACCTCCTGGTTTTCACTGACGCTGTTTATCACAATGATAATGCTAAGCATATTGACATATTGGGCATTTAATTGTGACTTCTGATCACATGAAGAATCGTAAGAGCATACCAATCGCGGCGCTACGCGCCTTTGAAGCTGCTGCCCGCCATGGCCAGCTTACCGCAGCTGCCGAGGAACTCGCCGTGACGCACGGCGCGGTCAGTCGCCATGTCAGCCATCTTGAGGCCTTCATCGGCACGCAGCTTTTCGAGGGTGCTCGAAATCGCCCAAGACTTACGGCGGAAGGCCGCGTGTTTGGCTACGCGCTGACCGCCGCGTTTGACCAGATCGAAGAGGCGCTCCGCATCGTAACGAAGGGTGACGACAGCATTCTGGACGTGGCATGCTTAAGCACTTTTGCCATGCGCTGGCTTATTCCGCGCCTTCACAACTTTGCTACCAAATATCCGCGCTATGACGTGCGTCTCGCAACAGATGATCGCCCCCCGCGCACCCAGGTCGATGTTCAGATATTGGTTTTGTCGCCAGACGATCCGATCCCGGATAACGACTCCGTCTTATTTCAGGAGCAGTTGGGACTGATCGTTGCGCCGTCGCTTTCGAACGCAGATCTGAATCGCCTTCGAGCCGATGCTACCAATTTACCTCGACTGGAAACGCGAACACGCCCTCGCGTCTGGCACGAGTGGTCGCGCCTCACGAGCCAGGATGGGCAGGGCATGGCCCCCGCTATCAGAGTTTTTGACCACTATCACCTCACCATCGAGGCTGCGTTGAGTGGTCTCGGTGCCGCAATAGTGCCATGGCATCTGGTTGCGGAAGACGTAGCATCCGGTCGTTTGGTCGCGCCTTACGGATTTCTCAACAGCAACTATCTTTATGCTGTAAAAGTAACACGGCCTGGTCGTCGTAAGACAGAGCAATTCGTCAAGTGGCTGAAAGAAGAAATTGCTGCGTTTCGGCCCTATCGGTAAGCCTTGTTCGTGAGTTCATATAGATAGAATGGAAGGAACCATCGATATGGCAATTGACAAATCGTTGTCCTGTGGCATGGACTTCCACGAGTGGGTTGTGAATTGACCAGACGGCGACATCGTGAAAGTCGAGCGCGTCGCGGTTTCTGGTCTCCAGCGTTTCAACCGGGGGCATGTGCCGCTTTTCTTGCTTCTGGCGAGGGATTCTGCGACGATGCGTTCCATGGAACAACACGCCGTCACCACCATCGCCGCGCTCGAAGCCCTGTATGATCAGGTGCTGGAAACGGCCGCGAATAAATCCACCGATAGGCTGGATGCGCCGACGCGCGCCTTCATTGCCGCCTGCCCCTTTGTGCTGCTGGGCACGCAGGGTTCGCGGGGGAACCACATCACGCCGCGCGGCGATGCGCCCGGCTTTATCCAGGCGCTCGATGACCAGCATGTGATGCTGCCTGATCGCAAGGGGAATAACCGGCTGGATGGGCTGCGCGATATCCTGGAAGATAATCGCGTATCGCTGCTGTTCCTGATCCCTGGCGTGAATGAAACGCTTCGTCTGCACGGCACGGCTACCATTTCAACCGATCCGGAATTACTTGCGCGCTGTCTGGCGCAGGGCAAGGAACCGGCGACGGTGCTGATCATCAAAATCCGTGAAATCTTCATGCAATGCCCGAAAGCGCTGATGCGCTCAGCCCTTTGGGGTGGCCGCACCCGCCCGGCGGAGGTGCCGAGCATGGGGCAAATGATTTCCGCCCATAAAAAGGGTTCGGTGGATCCGGTGGCCTATGATCAGGCAGCGCCGGCGCGGATGAAGGCCAATCTTTACTGAAGGCCGGGCGAAGGCGCGCCCGTCTCGCGCTGCCGCTTGCGCCATTTGGAGGCGCAGGATGGACTGATACGCAAGGCAGCAGCGATCGAACGGATCGGCTCGCCAGCCTCGGCACGTTGAACAGCACGTTCACGCAGGTCTTCGGAATAGGGGCGCATCCATGCTGGCCTCCTCAACCCAGCACAGAGCTTGAAGCAGAAAACACGCCCGTTCGGGAATCCCGATTCAATGAAAAAACAGCTTGCCAGACACCAATCAAACTGACTCGCCAAAACAATCAGACGATATCGCGTTCGATAAGTTGAAAAAGTTTCGAGGGCTACCTGAGTCCCAAGTGCGCCTCGTGTTCTCATCGGCCCCTGACCTATAACTAATTGCCAACCAGAACGCTGCACCGCCTCCTTGATCCGACCGACGAGTAAAGCGTTCCCTATTGGAACGGTGACGGTCTTCTCAGTTGGATCGATCGCCGAATAAACTGCTGCCTTGCTTTCAGCGCATCCGATTAACAGAAGCAGAAGGCCTACAAGATAAAAAGCACGAGAGGTCAGGTTCGTGGCCTCGTGCGCAAGCTAATGTTATATAGTTCATATGCATGTTGCATAGGATACTCAAGGGCGTCGCCTTTAATCGAGGGGTTTTGGGGAAAGAGATATTGTTGGGGTTGAGAAGGTGCCTTAATTCCCCAAGCGCTCCAATATCGCCGACACATGCACCTGATCGCCCTTGTAGTTCCCGGTCAGCGCATACATCACCAGATTGGTCCCGAAACGATAGGCCAGCAAACGCTGCCGCACCCCGCCGGGGATCGTCGCATGCGGGTGCTGGCCATTGCGGTCCATCGCCCAGGCCGCCGCCCAATCATGCCCGCCCAGGATCACCGGGCTCACACTGTCATTGGCGCGGTCCTGATCGCGCGCCACCCAAACCTGCCCACCAGCAAAGCGCCCCGGCAATTCATTCAGCAAGTAAAAGGCGCGGTTCAGCACATGGTCTTCCGGCACCGGGATCAGCGGCGGTATCGCCAAATCCCGCGTCACGCGCCTGAGCGCTGCGCGCGCCCCTGGTGACATGCCCTCACCGGAGCCCTGATCGCGCGTATCCATCAGGATAATGCCGCCCTGGCGCATGAACTCATTCAACGCTGCTACCGCGGTGGCGCTTGGGGCCGGTGCATCGGGCAGGATCGGCCAATAGAGCAGCGGGTAGAAGGAAAGATCATCCTGCCCCGCCGTCACACCATGCGGTTCGGCCAGCGCTGCCGCCGTGCGGCGATTGACGAAATCAGAAAGCCCTGCGAGCCCGCTGCGGGAGGTTTCATCCACCGCCGCATCCCCGGTCTGGATATAGGCTAGGCGTGTCGCCAGCGCTGCGCTGCCATCCGCCGCTTGCGAGAATGCCTGCAAGGGCACCAGTGCCAGCAGCAACACCGCAGGCAGCGCGAAACGCCGTGGCCGCCATAGCCCGCGCAGGCCAAGGGCGGCGATCAACTCTACCAAAAACAGCGCAAAGGCAGCGGCCAAAAGCCATGGGCCCAGATCACGTTCGGCTGCCTCACCGCCCAGCGTTTCCAGCCGGGCGGAAGCCGGGGGCGCGCCGATCAATTGCGGTGCCGACAGATGGGATGAAAGGTTCAAGGCGCGGCGATAGGCAGCCTCCCCAGCCGCGCCAGCCGGGCCATACCAGCCGGGCGGGTGACGCGGAGATGCGCGGGCCTCATCCAGTGCGCGGGCGGCAATCGGCGCGGCACCGGCGGGCGGCGCGCCGAGCCGGCCAAAACCATCCAGGGTTTCGAGCGGCGCCAGGGGCTGATCCGCCTCGCCCGCCGCAACGCCTGCGGAAAGCGAAACCAGCCGGCGCAGCATATCCACGAAAAGCCCGGAAAGCGGCAGGTTCGACCATTCCGCCTGCGCCGTCACATGAAACAGCACAATCCGCCCGGCGCCGCGCGCCTCCGCCGTGACCAAGGGCGTGCCATCGGCCAGCCTTGCCCAGCTACGTTCAGCAAGACGGGGCGATGGCTCGGCCAGCACTTGCCGCTCCACCGTGACCTCGGCAGGCGGGATCAGCCCGGCAAAGGGCGAGTGATCCGGGAAGGGGGCCAGGGTTTGCGGCTTTTCCCAGGTGAGCATGCCGCCCAATTGGCGTTCCCCAGCGCGCAAGGGCACGGGCAGCAGCGTATCCGGCTTGGCCGCCAGCCGAGGCCCGGCGAAGCGGATCAGCGTGCCGCCTTGGCGCACCCAGGCATCGAGCGCTTCGCGTTCCTTCGGGTCCGCCAATTCGCGGTCCGCCAGGATCAGCACGGAAAGCCGGCGCGCCAACAGCGCTTCCGGTGTGCCGCGACGCAATTCCGCGAAGGGATCAAGTGCCCGCAGCAGATAGAAAAGCGGGCCGATCAGCGGCGCATCCGCCCCGGTATCCTCGCCCGCCGCAAGGCCCACCGGCCGGCGGCGGAAGCTTTCATCCAGCAGGAAAACGCCCGCCGCACCGGCTTCCGGTTCCAATTCCAGCCGCACCACCTGGTTGCGGATTTCACTCGGGAGTTGCAGCGCGGCCTCGGCACTGCCTGCCCCCGGCGCCAGCGCCAAATCCACCCGCGCGAGGCTCGCCCCATCCCCGCCGCGCGCCAGGATCGCAACCTGCCCCGGCAGCGCCACCGGCGCCTGCAACAATTTCAACCGCAGCCGATCACCTTCCAAAACCGGCGGCGCCAACACGCGCCGGGGTTCGGCTGGTGCCTGCGTCAGGGTCAGCGGCCCGGCAGCGGCCAGCGCCGCCAGAAACGCCTGGGAATCCTGGCCCGCGCCGTGATCCAGCCCATCGGTCACGAACAGGCTTTCAAAGCCGCCCGGGTTTCCAGCCCGCAACGCCGTGACCGAAGCCAGCGCGGCGGCGCGATCCGGCACCCAGGGCTTGGGGCGCAGCACGGCCAGGCGCGCGGCGGCTTCCTCGGCGGGAAGGAAGCTCAGCGGATCGGCTTCCCCCTGAAGCGGCGCGGTGGTCAGCAGCGCGACGGGGCGGGCCTCGCGCTTCGCGGCCTCAAGAATGCGCTGGGCGCTGGCCATGCGCCGCGCCCAATCGGGGGCAGCGGCCCAGCCATCATCCAGCACCAACAAAAGCGGGCCGGATTGGCCGGTGCCGGCGCTGGGCTGCCAGATCGGCCGCGCAAGGCCCAGAATGATCAAGCCCGCCACCAGCAGCCGCAGCAATAACAGCCACCAGGGGGTGCGCGCCGGTGTGGCCTCGGCGGGCTGCAATTCGCGCAAAATCCGCGTGGGCGGGAAGATTTGCCGCTTGGGTGCCGGCGGCGTGACGCGCAGCAACCACCACAGCACCGGCAGCACCGGCAGCGCCAGCAAAAGCCAAGGGGCAGCGAAGCCGATGGGGCCGAGGGTCAACATCAGCTCTCCTCCAGCCGCTGAAACAGCGCGAGCAAGGCAAGCTCCGGCGGCTGATCCGTGCGATGGGTGGCGAAGCTGAAACCGAGCGACAGCGCCAGCGCCGCCAGCCCTTCGCGATGCCGCGCCAGCGCCGCCTGATAGGCGCCGCGCAAGGCTTCGATGCGCGGAATGGGGGCAGGGGCGCCGCCCGCCGGATCTTCAAAGCGGATATGCCCCGCGAAGGGCAGGGTTTCCTCGGCGGGATCGAGGATTTGCAGCACATGCCCGCGCAGCCCCTGCGCCGCGAGCGCCGCAAGCTCTGCGCGGGTTTCTTCAAGCGGGGCCAGGAAATCGCTGAACAACACGGCGCGCGCATGGCGTGGCAGGCGGGGGTCAGCGGGGATCGCCGCCTGTTCCGGCAGAAACCCAGCCAGGGGGGCCAGCGCCGCACGCCCGATAAAGGCGCGCGGGGCACCGAAAGCGCGCACCCGTTCCCCGCCCCGCAGCAATAGCGCGGCCAGCGCCAGCAACAGCATCTCGGCGCGTTCCTGCTTGGTGGGCAGCGCATCCCGGCTGCGCCAGGCCATGCCCGGGCCGCGCGCGGACCAAAGGGCGACGGTTTGTGCTGCTTCCCATTCGGTCTCGCGGATGAAAACGCGATCCGACCGCGCTGATTGCCGCCAATCCACGCGGGATGCCGCATCGCCCGGCAGATAGGGGCGGAATTGCCAAAACGCGTCGCCCTGACCGGACCGTCGCCTGCCATGCACCCCTTGCATCACCGTCGCTGCGATGCGTTCGGCCTTCACCACCAAAGGCGGCAGGCGGGCGCCGAGAGCCTCGGCCCGTGCGGTCAACGCGTTCTGGGCGGCCTCAGCCAAGATCGGCCTTCAGTGCGGCGATCACATCGGCAAGCTTCGCCCCTTCCGCCCGTGCGGCGAAATTGAGCGCCATGCGGTGCCGCAGCACGGGCTCCGCCAGCGCCAGCACGTCATCCAGCGATGGTGAAAGCCGCCCATCCAGCACGGCGCGGGCGCGGCTGGCCAGCATCAGCGCCTGAGCGGCACGCGGGCCGGGACCCCAAGCCAAGCTATCGCGCACAATCGGCAGGCCGGCGGACTCGGGCCGGGCGCCGCGTATCAGGCGCAGGATCGCTTCCAGCACCTTCTCACCCACCGGCATGCGGCGGATCAGGGCTTGCGCGGCCATCAAATCAGCGGCGGTGAGTGCCTGGGGCGGGGGCGCTTCCGGCGCGCCAGTGGTCGCCAGCAGCATGGCGCGCTCGGCGGCCTCATCCGGGTAGCTGATGGCGATCTCCAGCAGGAAGCGGTCAAGCTGCGCCTCGGGCAGGGGGTAGGTGCCTTCCTGTTCGATCGGGTTTTGCGTCGCCAGCACGTGAAAGGGCCGCGGCAAAGGGTGGATTTCCCCGGCAATCGCGACGCGCTGTTCCTGCATGGCCTGCAAAAGGGCCGATTGCGTGCGGGGCGAGGCGCGGTTGATTTCATCCGCCATCAGCAATTGGCAAAAGATCGGACCTTTGAGGAAGCGAAAGCCGCGCCTGCCATCGGCCTGATCTTCCAGGACCTCACTGCCCAGGATATCGGCGGGCATCAGATCAGGCGTGAATTGCACCCGCCTGGCATCCAGCCCCATTACCTGACCCAAGGTTTCCACCAGCCTGGTCTTGCCGAGGCCCGGCACGCCCACCAGCAGCACATGCCCGCCGGAGAGCAGCCCGATCAGGCTTTGTTCCACCACATCGCCCTGGCCATAGATGGCCGCGCCGATGGCGGACCGCACGCCGGCCAGCTTTTGGCCCAGTTTTTCAACTTCCTGCACCAGGAATGTCGCTTCCTGGGCTTCAGCACCTTCACGCATGCGGGATAGGCTCCCTATATTGCAGAAATCGTTTTCGGGACTCGCCCCCGCCTTTCAATCAGGTTGGGTGGCAAGGGGTCCCTCGGCAAGGGTCAGGCAGAGATTATGGCGTTCCAGGATGCGGCGAAAGGACAAAATCACGCGCATGCCGATGTGATGGAAACGCGCGCACCCCGGCAGGCCCATGATGTCGGCGATCTTTCCATCCGGATCGCGCGCGACGGCACCTGGTATTATCGCGGCAGCCCAATCGCCCGGAAGGAAATGGTCTGCCTTTTCGGTTCGGTGCTGAAGCGCGGCACCGATGGGTCCTATATCCTGGAAACCCCGGTGGAGCGTGGCCGGATTGAGGTTGAGGACGCGCCCTTCATCGCCGTTGAATTGTTCTGGCGCGATTGTGATTGCGGCTATGGCGCGCCGCGCCAATGCCTGAGCTTCCGCACCAATCTGGATGAAATGGTGACCGCCGATGCGGAACACCCGATCCGCGTGCATCTTGATCCCGTGAGCCGCGAACCGCGCCCCTATATCACCGTGCGTCCCGGGCTGGAGGCGCGGATCAATCGCGCGGTATTCTACGAATTGGTGGCGCTCGCTCAGCCCGAGACCTTGAATGGCCGCCAGGTGCTTGGCGTTTGGAGTGAGGGGATGTTCTTCCCCATCGATGAAGCGCCCATTCTGGATCTGCCGGAAGCGTGAGTGGGACGCTCGCTTTTCCGCTGACCGTTGCCGCATTACAGGCGCGCATTGCTGACCCCTTAAGGCTACGCGCGGATCGCCCGGCACCGCGGGAAGATGTGGAACGCGCCGCGCGCGCCGGTGGGCGCATGACGCCGGCGGCGGTGCTTGTGCCGCTGGTGCTGCACCCAGAACCAACGGTGCTGCTGACCTTGCGTTCCGCCGATTTGAAGGCGCATGCGGGGCAGGTGTCCTTTCCCGGAGGCCGGCTTGAAGACGGCGAAGATGTGGTGACGGCAGCCTTGCGGGAAGCTGAGGAAGAGATTGGCCTGCATACCAGCCTGCCCGAGATTGTCGGCGAATTGCCGCCCTTGCTGACGGGCACAGGCTTTTTGGTGACCCCAGTGGTGGCGCTGCTGCGCCCACCCTTTGCGCTGAAGCCCGATCCGGGAGAGGTGGCGGAGACCTTCGAATATCCCTTGGCCCATGTGACCGATCCGGCGAAGCCCGAACGCCGGTCGCGCGAATTTCGTGGTGAGACGCGAGAATTCTGGGTCTGGCCGCATGAGCGCCATTACATTTGGGGTGCGACCGCTTCCGTACTGGTCACGCTTGCTTCCGTGCTGCGCGAAGATTGAGCGTTGTTGATTGCGGCGAGATCATCAGCCCGTGCCCTATCTGATCGAAGCCCTGCTGTTCCTTGCTCCCTTCGCGGCGTTTTTCATTTGGCGCCGGCTTAATCCGGGGCGCGAGCCTGGCACGGTGCTGCTGGTGCTGGCCGGCTGCGGAGCGGCTTTGATGCTGGCCGGCGCCCTTTGGTATGGGCTGTCACGCGCCAGCGCGCCGGGGTCGAAATACATCCCCGCCCGGATTGACGGCACGGAAATAACGCCAGGCCATATGGAACCGCGCCGATGAGCGCGACGGAACAGCGCCTGGCGGCCTTGCCCGCATTTCTGACCGCGCCCGCCACGGCCAAGGTGCTGGCCGCATTGCCTGGCAGTCGCGCGGTGGGTGGCGCGGTGCGCGATGCGCTGGCGGGCTTGCCGGTTGCGGATGTGGATGTCGCGGCGCCGCTGCCGCCTGAGGAGATCATCGCGCGCTTAAGCGCTGCCGGCTGCAAGGTGTTTGAAACCGGATTGGCGCATGGCACCGTGACTGCGGTGTGGGAACATCAGCCGATTGAAGTGACGGCGCTGAGGCGTGATGTGCTGACTGATGGTCGCCATGCCGAAGTGGCTTGGACCACGGATTGGCGCGAAGACGCGGCGCGGCGCGACTTCACCATCAATGCCATGTCGCTTGGCGCGGATGGCATGCTGCATGATTACTTCGGCGGGCGCGAGGATTTGGCGCAGGGCTTGGTGCGCTTTGTTGGTGATCCCGCGACACGTTTGGCTGAGGATTATCTGCGGCTGCTGCGCTTTTTTCGCTTTCAGGCACGCTATGGGCGGGGCGCGCCGGATGCGGCGGCGTTGCAGGCGATCCGCGCCGCCATCCCTGGCCTTGAACGGCTTTCGGTTGAGCGCATCTGGATGGAAATCAAGCGCATCCTGATGGTGGCGGAACCGGTGCCGGCGCTGCGCCTGATGGCGGAGCTTGGCGTTTTGCCTGCCATTTTGTCGGAAATTGCTGCGCCGGATATTGAATGTGTCGCGCGGCTGGTGGCGCTCGGCGCGCCGGCAGAACCGCTACTGCGCCTCGCAGCTTTGGGCGGTGCGGTGCCTGGGCTTGCGGCGCGGTTGAAGTTCTCATTGGCCGAGACACGTGCGCTGCGTTTCTTGCAGGAAACCGCGATGCCAGATGCCGAGATTGATGCCGCCGCGTTTCGCCGCTGGCGCGCACGGCATGCGGTGGTGCCGTTGGAAACCCAGGATGCGGCGCTGTGGTTGGGGGATGCGCGGGATGGTGCGGCGCCGCTGCGCGCTGCGCTGCGCGCAACCTTGCACGCCGAAGCCGCGCCGGTATTTCCCTTGCAGGGGCGTGATCTTTTGGCAGCAGGCGCTTCCCCCGGCCCCGCGCTTGGCGCGCTATTGGCGCGGGTCGAGGCGTTTTGGATGGCGGGCGGCTGTGTGGCGGATCACGCCGCCTGCCTCGCCGAGGCAAAGCGGCTGTTGGCGCGCCCCTGACCGGGGGTCACCCCGGCAGCATCTTGCCAGGGTTCATCAGGCTATCGGGGTCAATCGCGCCCTTGATCGCGCGCATCACATCAAGCGCAACCGGGTCTTTCAGTGATGCCATGGCGTGGCGCTTGGATTGGCCAATGCCATGTTCGGCGCTGAAGCTGCCGCCCATCTCAACCGCGATGGCATTGACCAGAGATTCCAACCCCGCCGCGCGCGATGCCCAATCCTTGTAGTCCATGCCCTTGGGCGCACCCATGCCAAGATGGATATTCCCATCCCCGGCATGGCCGATCATGAACAACTCGCCTTCCGGCCAGCGCGCGACTAATTCCTTTTCAACCCGCGCCAGAAAGCGCGGCACGGCTGAAACCGGCACGGCGGTATCGGTGCCGACATATGGCCCGTTGCGGCGCTGGCAATCCGGATAGTCTTCCCGAATGCGCCAAAAGCCGGCGCGCTGATCCTCATTCGCGGCCAGCACGGCATCAGTGCAATCGCCGGCTTCCGCTGCCTCCGCCAAGGTATCTTCCAGCATTTCCTTGAGCGGTACGGCCGGATGCGCGGCGGCGATTTCCACCATGACATACCAGGGGCTTTCGAGTGCCATCGGCATGCGTGTGCGCAGCCCATGGCGTTCCACCACCTGCATGCATTCCTTGCGGATCAATTCAAAGGCAATCACATCCGCGCCCGATTCCAGCATGCGCGAGAGCAGCGACAGCGCCGCATCGGGCGATGGCACGGCGACAAAGGCGGTCTCCACGCGCTTCAAGGCCGGCACCAGGCGCAAGGCGGCGGCAGTGATAATGCCAAGCGTGCCTTCGCCCCCCAAAAACAAATGGCGCAGCGCATAGCCGCTATTATCCTTGCGCACGCGGCGCAAATCATTCAGCACGCGCCCATCCGGCAGCACCACCTCCAGGCCCAATACCAGATCACGCGCATTACCCCAGCGAATGGTGCGAATGCCGCCCGCATTGGTGGAAAGCGCGCCGCCCACCATGGCCGAGCCCTGCGCGCCCCAGGAAAGCGGGAAAAGCCGCCCCGCCGCTGCGGCGGCTTCCTGCACATTCTGGATAATGCAGCCCGCTTCCGCGACGAGCGAAAAATCCTTCGCATCCACATCGCGGATGCGGTTGAGCCGCTCAAGGCTCATCACCACCGCGGGCGGGCCGTTATCCTGTACCACCGCCCCACCACAAAGCCCGGTGCGCCCGCCAGCAGGCACAATGGCAAGCCCAGCGGCGGCGCAGGCGCGGATTGAGGCCGAAACCTCCTCAACCGAGCCGGGGCGCAGCACGGCGCGCGGCGTGCCGCGATAGGTTCCGCGCCAATCCACCGCATAGGGGGCGATATCGGCATCCTCAATGAGGCAATTCTTCGGCCCCACAATGGGGGCGAGCAATTCGGCTGCGTTCATGGGGGAATACTTCCCCCGTTATGCCGCTTGGTCAAACCGGCGTTTGTTTGGTCGCATTTTCCGTGTCGCCAAGTGATCCCACTTGGCTTGAAAATGCTCCACTTGACTGGCCTCATCATGGGCTTCAAGCACGGCACGAAAGCCAGAGAAGGGATAGGACATGGCGCGTTTCCTCAAGCGGGGCCGGGATGCGGATGCGGTGGCGGAAGATGACGCCAAGGTGCGCGCCACGGTCGAAAACATCCTCGCCGATATCAAGGCGCGCGGTGATGCCGCCGTGCGGGAGCTTTCCATCCGCTTCGACAAATGGGATCGCCAGCATTTCCGCCTGAGTGAAGCTGAAATCCAGGCCTGCCTTGATCAGCTCAAGCCGCGCGATCTGGCGGATATCCGCTTCGCGCAGGAACAGGTGCGCAATTTCGCCGAACACCAAAAGGCGGCGCTCCGCGATATTGAAGTGGAGACCCTGCCTGGTGTGGTGCTGGGCCATCGCAATATTCCGGTCAATTCGGTCGGTTGCTATGTGCCGGGCGGCAAATACCCGCTGCTCGCTTCCGCCCATATGTCGGTGGTGACGGCGAAGGTTGCTGGCTGCAAGCGCATCATCACCTGCGCGCCGCCTTTTGAAGGCCGGCCCGCGCCCGCCATTGTCGCGGCGCAGCATTTGGCCGGCGCGGATGAGATCTATTGCCTGGGCGGCATCCAGGCGGTCGGCGCCATGGCACTGGGTACGGAGAGCATCGCGCCCGTGGATATGCTGGTCGGCCCCGGCAATGCCTTTGTCGCGGAAGCCAAGCGCCAGCTTTATGGCCGCGTCGGCATTGATCTTTTCGCGGGTCCGACAGAGACCTTGATCATTGCGGACGAAACCGTGGATGCCGAGATTTGCGCGACCGATCTGCTTGGCCAGGCGGAACATGGCCCCAATTCGCCGGCGGTGTTGCTGACCACTTCCGAAAAACTGGCACGCGCGACCATGGCCGAGGTTGAGCGCCTGCTCACCATCCTGCCCACCGCCGCCATCGCGCGGAAGGCTTGGGAAGATTATGGCGAGGTTATAATCTGCGACAGCGAAGATGAAATGGTAATTGAGGCTGATCGCATCGCGTCCGAACATGTGCAGGTCATGACGCGCGATCCGGATTACTTCCTGCAACACATGACAAATTACGGCGCGTTGTTTCTCGGCCCGCGTACCAATGTTTCCTATGGTGACAAGGTGATCGGCACCAATCATACTTTGCCCACGAAAAAATCCGCGCGTTATACGGGGGGGCTTTGGGTCGGCAAATTCATGAAGACCTGCACCTATCAGCGCGTGCTGACGGATGAAGCTTCGGCGATGATCGGCGCATATTGTTCGCGCCTTTGCATGCTGGAAGGTTTCGCGGGCCATGCGGAACAGGCGAATATCCGGCTGCGCCGCTATGGCGGGCGCAATATTCCCTATGCGACGGCAGCAGATTGACACCGGGCGGCGCTGCTTGTGACTGAAGCGCCGCCGAGATTCGCGCTGCCTTTGGCTTGTGATAGCACCGCATAGCTTCTTCAGGATTTCCCACCATGGATTTGCCCCGCACCCCTTCCTTCCGGCTTGATGGCCGCCGCGCACTGGTGAGTGGCGCTGGCCGCGGTATTGGTCTTGCCGCCGCTGCCGCACTGGCTGATCAGGGCGCCCATGTCACGCTGCTGGCCCGCAGCGCGGGTGAGATTGAAGCCGCTGCCGCCGCCATTCGCGCCAAGGGCGGCGCGGCCGAAACACTCGCCCTGGATGTGAATGATCTGGCGGCGACGGAGGCCGCGATCATGGCAGCCGAGCCCTTCGATATTCTGGTGAACAACGCCGGCACCAATCGCCCGAAGCCCTTCACGGATGTGACGCTGGATGATTTCGATGTGGTGATGGGGCTGAATGTAAGGGCAGCATTTTTCATGGCGCAACAGGTCACCAAGCGGCTGCTGGCGGCCAAGCGCCCCGGTTCCATCATCAATGTCTTATCGCAAATGGGCCATGTCGGCGCGCCCAATCGGACGATCTATTGCGCTTCCAAATGGGCGATTGAGGGGCTTACCAAAGCCATGGCGGTGGAATTGGCGCCGCATGGCATTCGCGTGAATACGCTCTGCCCCACCTTCATCGAAACGCCACTCACAAAACCCTTCCTGGCTGCGCCTGGCTTTCGGGAACAAGTGGAAGCCAAGATCAAGCTTGGCCGTGTCGGCCAGGTTGAGGATCTGATGGGCGCGATCCTGCTGCTGGCGAGTGATGCCGGCGCGCTGATGACGGGATCGGCCCTATTGGTGGATGGCGGTTGGACGGCAGATTAGGTTTTACATGGCCCGCCGTTCCGGCGGCAGGCGCGATAGCCGGCGAAATACGGAATAGGCTGCCGCCGCGCTTGCTTCCTGCATCGCGCCTTCACGCACTTCGGCCTGGTTCCACATCCAGCTTTGCGGTGGGTCGTCACGCATCGTCCAATCGGCAAAGATGCGTTCCGGCGTATCGCCCACATGCAGCAGCGCCACATCCACATGCCGATCATCGGCCAGGATGCGCCCGAAGGTTTCCGTCACCGCCGCGCGCGGGCCTTCCAGCATTTGCATGAACATATCGGCGCGGCAGATCAAGGCGCCGGTGATCTCGCTTTCAGCATTGCGCGCCCGCGCCGTGGTCAGGATATCATCCAGCATTGGCGCATTGAAGCCGAAGGGGCGAGAGGTATAGATAAGCTGGCAAAGACGGCTTGGCATGTTTCGTTCCCGGTGGCTTGTTTCGGGCAGCTTAGGCGAAGCCAAGGGCCAAAGGGGAAAAATTCGTCATGAATGAGGAAAATTTCCATCGCCTGCTGCATCGTCCCGGCACGCTGGTGGATATCGGCGCGCATGATGGGCTGCTGACCATCCCGCTGGCGCGCCTGCCGGGCAGCCGTGTGCTGGCGTTTGAGCCCCTGCCCAGCGCCTTTGCCCGGCTGCAAGCCGCCTTGTGCGCGGCCTTTGGCGGGGCGCCCGACCATGTCGCCTGCCACCACCTGGCGCTTGGCGATCATCAGGGCAGCATCACCCTCGCCATGCCCGTGCTGGATGGCGTGGCGCAGGAACAATGGGCCAGCACCGCCAAGGATTACGCGGCGCATGTCTCGGCCCGTGTTTCGGTGGAGCGCTTTACCGTGCCGATGCGCAGATTGGATGATTTCGCGCTGAATGACGTAACCGCCATCAAGCTGGATGCCGAAGGCGCCGAATATGAAATCCTGCGCGGCGCGCGGGAGACATTGCAGCGCTGCCGCCCGGTGCTGACCTTGGAAGTGGAAGAACGCCACCGGCAGGGCAGCACCTATGCCGTGCCGGCCTATCTTGATGCGCTGGGTTACGATGTGTTCTTCGAATTGAACGGCGCCTGGCATCCCATGGCCGATCTGGATCGCGCGACCATGCAGCGCGCATCATCCGATCCATCGGTGTTTGAAGCCTCAGACCCGTATGTTTTTGTGTTTTATGCGCTGCCAAGAGAAGAAAGTGCCGCGATGCTCGATACGCTACGCCGCGCCGGATAGGCGCGTCACAGCCACAACACATCGCCAATCTCACGCGCCCCGGCCACCAGCATCGCCAACCGATCAAAGCCAAGGGCGATGCCGCTGGTGGCCGGCATGCCGTGTTCCAGGGCTGCCAGAAAATCCTCATCAACCTCCCAGCCGCGCTCACCGCTGATGCGGCGGCGCTCCGCGGTATCGGCGATGAGGCGGGCACGTTGTTCGGCAGAGTCGGTCAGCTCATCAAAGGCATTGGCGAGTTCAAGCCCCGCGACAAATAATTCAAAACGCAGCGCGGCGCGCGGGTCTGCCGGATCGCGCCGCGCGAGCGCCGCTTGCGGTGCCGGCCAATGCGTCAGAAAAGTCGCGCGGTCACGCCCCAGATTTGGTTCGATATGTTCCAGCAGCAGGCGGAAGAACAGATCCTCCCACCCCTCATCGGCGCTTGTCGCAAAGCCCGCAGCCCGCGCGGCGGCATGAAGCCGCGCGGCATCGCCCTCGGTCGCCAGAATATCAAGGCCGTGGCACCAGCGATCAAAAGCCTCCGCCATGCTGATACGCTCAAAGGGCAGGCTGAGATCGGTGGTGACAGCGCCATGCGCGACAAGGCGCGGCGCGACGGCGCGGATGTATTCCTCGGTCTCTGCCATCAACCCCTCAAAGCCGAGGCCAGGGCGATACCATTCCAGCATGGTGAATTCCGGCGCGTGGCGGGGTGAGGTTTCGCCATTCCGCCAGACGCGCGCCAATTCAAACACGGGCCCGGCGCCGGCGACCAATAGGCGCTTCAGCGCCAATTCCGGCGAGGTACGCAGCCACAAATCGTGCGACGCCCCCTGGCCCAAATGCGCTTCATATCGTGTGGCAAAGGCGCGCAAATGCACTTCCGCCCCTGGGGCGGGGACCAAAGCAGGGGTTTCCACTTCGCGGTAGCCGCGCGCCGCGAAAAAGGCGCGGGTCGCGGCGGTAAGCGCTGCGCGGCGTTCCAGAAAGGGCAGCCGCGCGGCGAAGGCTTCCGGGTGCCAGGGGGGCAGGGGCATTGCTGCGCTTTCGGGGCTGGTATAGTCGCAACATCCTATGCCCCAGCCCATCGCCCAGGACCAGAGCCGCACGTTGCGCAGCCCGCAGGATTTGGCGCGCGCGGGGCTGGTGGCGTTGGATGCGGTGCCTGGGTTGAAGGCTGTCGCCGCGCGCTACGCCACCGCCATCACGCCGGCCATGGCTTCACTCATCAACAAGGAAGACCCCGCTGACCCCATCGGGCTGCAATACATCCCCAATGTGGCGGAGCTGATCACCGCGCCGCATGAGCTGGAAGACCCAACGGCGGATGCGCCCTTCACGCCGTTGAAGGGTGTGGTGCATCGCTACCCGGATCGCGCGCTGCTCAAACCCTTGCTCGCCTGCCCGGTCTATTGCCGGTTTTGTTTCCGCCGCGAAAAGGTGGGCCCCGATGGTGGGTTGCTGAGCGAAGCGGAATTGCAGGAAGCTTTCGCCTGGTTTGAAGCCAATGCCGCAATCCGAGAGGTGATCCTGACCGGGGGCGATCCGCTGATGCTTTCCGCGCGGCGCCTGGGGGAGATTCTTGGGCGGCTCGCTGGCATGGCGCATATCGAAAGCTTGCGCATCCATACTCGCGTGCCGGTTGCTGATCCGGCGCGGATCACGGCGGCGCTGGTGGCGGCGCTGCGCCAGACCAAGCCAGTTTTCATCGCCGTGCATGCCAATCACGCGCGCGAATTCACCCCCGATGCGGCACAGGCTGTGGCGCGCTTGGCTGATGCTGGCGTGCCCTTGCTCGGGCAATCCGTCTTGCTGCGCGGGGTGAATGATGATGCGTCTGCGATGGAAGCCCTGCTGCGTGCGATGATCCGCAACCGGATCAAACCCTATTACTTGCACAGCCTTGATGCGGCGCCGGGCACGGCGCGGTTTCAGGTGCCGGAAGTGGATGGTCTGGCGCTGATGGCGGCATTGCGCGGCAGGCTGCCCGGCCATGCGCTGCCGCTTTTTGTGCGCGAAACGCCGATGGGGGGCGGGAAGAAGCCGGTGGCATAGGCCGCCGGGCAAGCTTGCTTGTGCCTTAAGGGGGCTTGTTCCTGTATTTAAACATTGTGCATCCGTATAAAGCAGTTCTAACAGGCTACTGAAATTCGCAGCACGATTTCTGCCCTTGCGATTCACAATCGCCGTATTTGGTAATGGTTGCAATGCGTGGCAATGACGCGGCGACGGCTTCCTTGTTCAGCTATATTGATCTTGAAAAGCGGGAGCGCCCCGATCCTCCGCTGAGGATTATCCGCAGCCTTGTGAATAGCGTATTGGTGGATCTTTCGTCTGCGCTTGACGCGCTCTATTCGCAATTCGGTCAGGAATCCATTCCGCCGTAGTGACTGATCCGCGCCCTGCCGCAGCAGGCTTTCTACTCAATGAGTTCGGAGCGGCAATTGGGCAGGCTGATTGGGTTAGGCCTTACTGTTGCGCTGTTTTGTCGGCCTCGGCGTTAATGACCCGGTATTGGGCGGCACAACCTGCACCCAAAACCGCGACCGTCTATTGCAAGGCGACGTGGCCTCGGCCTTCATGGGGCATGCGTTGATGATCGGTGACTAACCGACGGTTCGCTGTGTATGCTGTGCGCTGGATGCAAATGGTGCGGCATTCCAAAGGGTTTCCGCTAACTGTTATCTTGCTTGCCTATTTCCAGCGCCAATATCGGGACTGCTTCAGCGCTTTGGGCGTGGGGCGGACAAACGGGATCACCCAACCCAATCATGCGCAACCCAGCCCAGCGCTTGTGCCAGCCCTTCGTCTCAAGGCGCGCTCGCAGCACCTCTGGCTTGGTGCGATAGGCCGGCGTTGGGCGCAGGATCATCGCAAGAACATCATCCACACCAAACGGCGCGAGGATTTCAACACCATTCGGCCCAAGACGCGCCGCGATGGCGGTCGCGGTTTCGGGCCAATGCGCCAGGGCATCGGCAATATCGCGATAGGGGCGATGCCCGTTGCGTTCATGCATCCGCGCCTGATTGCGCACAGACCATTGAAGATAAGGCTCGGTGGTGCGCAGCGCGGCCTCAAACACCGCATCCTGCTCCGCAGCCAAATTGAACGGTTCATGAAACACCACATCCAGGTCAGCAGGCGGCAAAGCTTCCGTATTCTGCCCGGAAAGATGATCCCATATGGCGTTGCGCACAAAACCTGCGCCAATCCAAGCCCCAGCAGGACCATGCGTGGCCAGCACCGCAAGGCAGCGCGTCATACGCGGGTTATGCATGATGAAATCAGCGATATCGGCGGCGCAGTGCATCCGCCTAAGCAAACACCCGCGCCACCGCCGCCACCCGCGCGCGCGTCACTTCATCCGCAATCCCATCCGCGCGCCCCGGCAACCAATGGCGCTGAAATGCTGTCAGCAGCACAGAAAGCGGCAAATCGGTTCGATAGCCAATGGCGCCGAGCAGGGGCAGCAGCGCAGCCTCCTCTGCCGGTGCCGCGTCCGCACCTGGCCAAAGGCCGACACCATTCGCCGCCAGCCCCTGCCAATCAAACAACTCACCCGGATCCTGCTTGCGATCGGGCGCGATATCCGAATGTGCCACCACATTGCGTTGGTCAATCGGGTGCCGCGCCATGATCCCAAGGCACAAATCACACACGGCGGCCATTTGCAGGGCGGGGAAGGGGCGATAGCCCCATTCATGGCCGGGGTTCACAATCTCAATCCCGATGCTGTTCCCGTTCAGCGCACTCCGCGCGCGCCAGAACGAAATGCCGGCATGTGCCGCGCGACGTTCTTCCGCAACCAGGCGAAACACCGCGCCATCTTCTTCCACAACATAATGCGCCGAGACCTTGGCGGCAGGGTCGCAGAGCCGCGCAATCGCCTCCTGCCCGGAACGCATGCCGGTATAATGCAGCACAATTGTATCAATCACTGCGCCATCGGGCCGCGCTTCGTGATTGGGGCTTGGCACGTCACGGATGCGCAAGGTGCTACAGCCCCCGCTCGCGCTTGATCTTGTCCCAGGCCGCGTTGATCTGCGCCACTTGTTCCGTCGCGCGCTTGACGAATTCTTGCGGCACGCCGCGCGATGCCAGGCTATCCGGATGATTTTCCCGCATCAGCTTCCGCCAAGCCAGACGCACTTCCTCATCACTCGCCTGCCTGGTCAGGCCGAGCATGGAATAGGGGTCCTCACCTTGGGCTTCCGGAGCGGCGGCGCGGCGTGTGCCGCCCTTGGCGCGTTCCCAGGCGGCGGCATCCAGGCCAAAGCGCGCATGCATGCCGCGCAGCATATCGCCTTCGGATTTCGTGACCGGCCCATCGGCGCGCGCAATCTGCACCAAAGCCACCAGCACATCTTCCAGCATGGCCTTATTGTCGGCGAAGGCCTCGCCCAGCTTTTCGGCAAAAGGCTCCCACCCATCAGCGGATTCGCGCGCCTGATCAAACAGGCGCCCGACCTCACCCAAGGCTTCTTCCGGCACATGGAACAGGTTGCGGAAGGCCGCGATTTCTTCGCGCTTGATCGGCCCATCCACCTTGGCAAGCTTGGCTGAGAGCACGACGACAGAAAAGGAAAACAGGTTTTCCTTGCTGCCGAAAAACGCCATCAGATCAGGTGTGGCAGCCGAAATGGCGCTGGCCTTGCCACCCAGCGCCCCGGCATCCGCGGCATGGCCAAGCGCGGCCCCCACCATGGCGCCGAGCGGGCCGCCCATGGCGAAGCCCGCCACGCTGCCGATCATTTTACCCCAGAAACCCAAAACGCCTCCTGCGCGCTAAAGCCAGCTCCGTTTCGACGGATCTCGCTTTAGCGTTAGTTTGAGCGACTGATTCAGCGCTTCGGCGATGCCACCTACGCGGATCAGGCGCTAAGCCACACGACTAGCTACCACGAAAGCCGCGCTGGTCTGTAGATGTGCCGGATCGCCGGGCGCGGCAAGCTTTGGGGCCTAAAGATCGAGCGCGGTCGCGGTGGCCGAGAAAAGGAAGGACGCCATGGCCGCATCCGCCCCAGGTCGGCCAAACAGCAGTGCCCCCACCGGCATGCCGCTATCGGCGGCGAGGCCCGCGCGCAGCGTCACCACCGGCCCGCTCAGCACCGTGGTTGCAATGACAAAGGAAGGATCGCCGGTGCTGCCGGCATCCGGCGCCACATCCGGCGCGGCGGGGGTCAGGATGAAATCATCAGGCCCAAAGCCGGCCCAGAAACGCGCGCGAAAACCCGCCAGGTCACGCAGCGCCGCGTGGTATTCCTCATCCGGAATGGCCAGGCCTTCTGCAATGCC
Organism: Roseomonas sp.; assembly: GCA_020249435.1. Lineage (GTDB taxonomy): Bacteria > Pseudomonadota > Alphaproteobacteria > Acetobacterales > Acetobacteraceae > Neoroseomonas. The sequence continues at coordinate 37,534 of JADCFQ010000052.1, forward strand.
ATCGGCGACGGCGGTCGAGATCCTATCGCGCGGCAGCCCGGCATGGGTGCGGCCAAGTTCCGCAAGCATGACGCGGCGATGGCGCGCCATCATTTCCTCAAACCCAGCATCAGCGCTGGAGCGATGCAGCGTAAGGCCGGCAGCGCCAAGCTGTTCCGCGAGCGCTGCGACACGCGCGGCTGTTGATGGTTTTTGCAGCTTTTCGATCAACGGGTCCTGCAGCAGCACAATACGCGGCGTGGTGGCGGGGCGGCTGGCAAGCCGCAGATGATCCGCCGCATAGCCTGCGGCCAGATACGCGGCATCCTGCGCGCTGGCGCCGAAAGCGCCGACCGTGTCAAAGGAAGGCGCAAGGGGCACCACCCCAACCCCACCAATCGCGAGTGTCGAAGGCTTGAAAGCACAAACACCAGTATAGGCAGCGGGCCGATTGACGCTGCCTGCGGTTTGCGTGCCAAGCGCCAAAGGTACCATGCCGGCGGCAATCGCCGCACCGGAACCGGCGGAAGACCCACCCGGCGTGCGCGCCAAATCCCACGGGTTGCGCGTGGGCGGCAGGCTTTGGAAAAACGCATATTCCGTGGTGTGCAACTTACCCAGGATAATCGCCCCTGCCGCACGCAAATGCGCGACCACGGTGGCATCGGCGCGGGCAGGTGCGATATCAGCACGGGATGGGCTATTGGCGCGCGTCGGCAGGCCGCGCACATCAATCACATCCTTGATACCAACGGGAATGCCATGCAGCGGGCCACGGATATTGCCTGCCTTGCGTTCGGCATCCAAAGCGCGCGCTTCGGCAAGTGGAGCGTCGGCCAGCACATGAATCCAGGCCTTCACCTGGCCATCAACCGCCGCGATGCGGTCCAGATAGCGGCGCACGAGGGTTTCGGCGGTGATCTCGCCTTTCGCCATGGCGGCGGAAAGATCACGAATGCGGCCGGGGTCTTGGATCAGCGGATTGGGCATGATGTTTCTTCTATTGGCAGGATGGGTTTTGGCGTCACTTCAACGAGCGACCTTTTGCACATAGAGCTGCCATAGCGGTAGCGATTGATAAATCTCCAGTTTTCGATGGAAAACATTCACGAAAGCATCAATCGCAGGCTTTGGCATCCGCGAAGGCTCACGCCTTTCTGGAAGCTGGTCGGACCAGATATAATCATCGAAAATCAAGGTCCCACCGATGCGGAGCAAGGGGAAGGCCAAGATGGCATCGGTCAGCACATCCGTCGCCTCATGCGACCCGTCAATGTAAATGAGGTCGAAGCTTTCCATTTGGCCGCAAGCGATAAGGCCCGCCAAGGCATCTCGCGAAAGCTGTTTTTCCTTGCGCAAGGAAACAGGCCCCGCGGTTCGCCCCAGCGCGAGGCGCGTATTGTAATCAAAGCGGCGTTCCACCTCGGTCATCACAGCCTCAACAAAACCGCCGGCCTGGTGTTCGATGCCTCCTTCCCAGGTGTCAACACAGGTGATTGAAACCGGGCTTGCGACCAGGCTCGGACATTTTTCGATCAGATAGCAGGCCGAGCGCCCTTCGAAGGAACCGATTTCAAGAATTTTGGTGGGCTTCAATGCTTCCAAGATATGATCCCATGCCGGAATATGGCGCGAAAACCAGTCTTGCGTGAATTCATGGTCACTGCCCATCGCATATCCCGGCGCGTCAGACATGCTGCATCTCCGGCGTGAATGATCCCAGCGCGAAAACGCGCATCATGCGATCACCTGCTCCCGCGCGATACCGCGGCAATCCATCTCAAATTCCAGATCAACCACGGGCGGACGGCAATATTGCCAGGTCAGGCCATGGCGGGCGGCGCCGCGGCGGACGATTTCCGCGGCAAAAAACGGCCCCACATCATGCACCGTATAGGCCTGCACGCCGGTCGTTGCGCGCCAATCGGTACCCAGTAACCCCATGCGGCGTTCCATTTCGCCAAGCACCCAGCGCGCTTTGGCAATCATGCCGGCGGGGGAAGTATCGCCGAGCGCCACCGTATTGCTGCGGTAATCGCCCCGGCCTTCGGCAGCTTCCCCACTGCCAGCCACTGCAAAGGAAGGTGCCGCGCCAGCATCCTGCACGGTATAGACAAAGGCATGAAAACAAGGCTCAGCCGGTGGAGCGATTTCCGGGCAGACATTGCTGCGCGCCACGGGGTTCAGCCCATCACGAAACAAGCCCCATTCCTGCAAGACGCCACCATAAATGCGATTAAACGCCGCAAAACCTTCTTCCGTGAAAGGCGCGGGGGAGCGTAATTCGCAGGCCGCAAAAGCAAGCTTGGGCCGGCCAAGCGCTTCCAGATGGGCCGCAATCCGCGCGAAACCTGCCATCAGCGGCAGGGGTTCAGCAAAGCGCACGCGTTCCAGGCGAAAGCCAGGCTCGGCCGCGACGCCCGCACTATATTGATAGACACCAGGAATGAAGCGATAGCCCGCTTCGGGAATTGTCTGGACCATGCGCGCCCTTCCGGCCTTTGGGTTGCGGTTCGGCCATGGTGATGGCAGTCAGGCTTTGTCACAAGCCCCTTGCAGGACAGCATTCAAATGGCACCGCCCGTCTCACTTGGTATCATCGGCCTTGGCATCATGGGGGAGCGCCTGCTTCGCGCTGCCCTGGACGTTGGCGCCGAAAGCGTCACCCCCGTCGCGGTCTGGGACCCAGCACCGGCTGCGGCGACGCGCCTTGCTGGCATTACCGAGGCACCGCGCATGGTGGCCACACCCGATGCGGTGATCGCCGCCTGTGATTGCCTCTACATCGCCGCACCGCCGGCTGCGCATATTCCGCTGGCTGATGCGGCCATTGCGGCGGGTCGCAGTGTTTTTATCGAAAAACCGCTCGCGACATCACTGCATGAGGCGCGCGCTTTTGTTGCGCGGGCCGAGGCAGCCGGCGCGCGGGCGGCAGTGAATTTCCCCATGGCGTCATCGCCAGCGGTGGCGCAGCTTTCCGCCTGGCGCGCGGCAATCACGCCTGAAAACCTCGCCATTGAAGTCGCCTTCCCCACCTGGCCGCGCGGCTGGCAGCAGGCGGCGGCAAGCTGGCTTGCGAAGCGGGCTGAGGGCGGCTTCACGCGCGAAGTTGTCTCCCACTTCCTGTTCCTCACGCGCCGGCAATTGGGACCAATCCAGCTATTGGAAGCACAGGTGACCTACCCGCCGGGTGATGGTGCTGAGACGGCGATTACCGCGCGGCTCATGGCGGGTGGCGTGCCCGTCACGCTGCAAGGCTCAGTCGGCACCACCACCAAGGATGACCACAATACCTGGACACTGAATGGCGCCATCCGGCTGCGTGATTGGTCCTTTGCCGAAGGGCTTGGCGCTGATGGCACTTGGGCGCAGGCGCCGGATGCGCTGCCCAATGAGAAGATGCGCCCTCTGGTGTTGAAGGGCCAATTGGCGCAAGTCGCCGCCATGACGCGCGGTGAGGCGCATCGGCTGGCCACGCTGCGCGAAGCCCTGGAAGTGCAGGAAATTTTGGAGGCGATCCTGGCATCTTGAGCGCCCGCGCCATCGGGCTTAGGCTTGCGCCATGATCACCGATGCGCCCGCCATCCCGACCACGCTCATGGTGCAATTCCTGCGCTGGTTGGAAGAACGCCCGCGCAGCTACGCTGACACCATGGATGCCTGGCGCAGCAATTGCCCGCGGCTTTCCGCCTGGGAAGATGCCTTGGACGAGGGCCTGATCCGCCTGGAACCCGCGCGCGCTGGTGCTGCTGACATGCAGGTGCGCGTGACTGCCAAGGGGCGGGCTCGGCTAGGCGTCTGATCAGCCCTTCAAAATCTCGGCATTATGCGCGCCAAGTCGTGGCGCCGGCCCTGCCATGCGCGGCCTTTCGCCATTGAAGGAAAGCGGCATGGCAACCAAGGAAAAATCCTCATTCGGCACCGGCTGCACCATGCCAAGCGCCTGGGTTTGAGGTTCTGCCAGCACTTCGGGAATGCTGTTCACCGGCGCGCAAGGCACGCCAATACGCGCCAACCGTTGCAGCCATTCGGCGCGCGGCGTGATGCGCATGAGTGCGGCGATCATCGGCAGCAGCAGCGCCTTGTGCTTCAGGCGCGCGCGGTTGGTCGCAAAGCGTTCATCGCTCGCCCATTCCGCATGGCCCAATTCAGCAGCGAATTTCGCAAACAAGCGGTCATTGCCGCAGCAGACCAGCACCGGGCCATCGGCGGCATCAAACGCCTCATAAGGTGTCAGATTGGGATGGCCGGAGGCATGGCGTTCCGGCAGCTTGCCCATATTCACATAAGCGCTGATTTTCTGCCCCGCCCATAATAGCGCTGTTTCAAACAGCGATGTATTCACGACACCGCCCTGCCCCGTGCGGTGGCGCCGTTCCAGCATGGCGAGCGCGCCGAGCACCGTCCAAAGTCCCGTCCCCTGATCAACAACAGAAGCCCCCATGCGCACCGGCGGCCCATCCGGTTCGCCGGTGATGGAAGAAAGCCCACCGAATGCCTGCAACAAGGGTTCATAGCCAGGGCGCAGCTTTTCCGGCCCGATATGGCCGAAGGCCGACATTTCGCAATAGATCAAATGCGGATGCCGCGCGGTGACCGCCGCGGCACCAATCCCCAAAGCCTCCGCCGCGCCGGGGCGAAGGTTATGCAGCATGATATCGGCATGAGCCAGCAAGCCATGCAGAGCTTCCACCCCCTCGGGCGATTTCAGATCCAGTGTCACGGATTTCTTGCCGCGATTGAATTCGTGGAAATTCAGCGCATCGCCATGGCGGAAATCCGGGCCCATCCGGCGCGCATCATCGCCGCCATCGGGTTTTTCCACCTTGATCACATCAGCGCCGAGGTCAGCGAAAATCGCGCCCGCAAAAGGGCCGGCCAGCACCTGGCCAAGCTCCACCACGCGCACACCAGACAATACGCCCGTCATTGCAATTCAATCCCGGCTTCGCGCACCAGGCGCTTCCATTTCTCGATCTCGCTTGCCTGGAAACGCGCCAGATCATCGGGCGAGCCAGGGCGCAGCACCATGCCGTTGGCGGTCAGGCGGTCACGCACGGCGGGGCGGGCCATGATCTCATTCACCAGGCCATTGACGCGGGCGATGATCTCGGGCGGCGTGCCGGCGGGCGCATAGATCGCGTTCCAGGACAGCATTTCATAGCCGGGGAAACCCTGTTCTTCGACCGTTGCGACATCCGGCATCATGGCAACGCGCTGGCGGCTTGTCACACCAATCGCGCGCACGCGGCCTTCGCGCGCTTGCGGCATGGAAGTTGTGGCATCCACAAACATTACCTGCGCGACACCGGCAATCACATCCGTGATGCCAAGCGGGTTTGAGCGATAGGTGACATTCACCATATCCACCCCTGCCATGGATTTGAACATTTCGCCGGCCACGCGCGATGAGGCACTGCCGGAAGCGAAATTGAGCTTGCCCGGATTGGCGCGCGCATAATCGGCAAGTTCGCGCATGCTACGCACCGGCAGATCATTATTCACCACGACCAGCAGCACCCCGACACCAATCAAGGCAACCGGCGCGAATTCCGCCACCGGATCATAGGGCAGGCGATGAAATAGCGCAGGGTTTGACCCATGCGTGGTATTGGCGGTGGAGAGAAACGTATAGCCATCAGGCCGCGCCCGTGCGACCGCTTCGGAGGCGATGAAGCCATTCGCACCGCCGCGATTATCCACCACCACGGGCTGGCCGAGTTCCGCACTCAGCGCATCGGTGAAATTGCGCGTGGTGACATCCGTGCCGCTGCCGGCGGGGAAGGCGACGATGAAGCGAATGGGCCGATCCGGCCAGCGCGTGGCCGGTTGCGCGGCAGCGCCCCCCGCGCCCACCAAACCCAAAGCCCCCAAAAGCGCCGCGCGCCGCAGTACCGTGGTATCTTTCATGGCGTTTCCCTTTGGCTCTGGCGCGGCGTCAAAGGCAGCGCCATAGTCATGCCCAAGCGTCATCGCGCTAGGCGAGGCTGTCAACGTCTGCCTGAATGGGGAAACCGCCATGTCCGATCTGCCAAAGCATGTCCATTTCCACGAAGAAGGCCCGCGAGAGGGGTTTCAGATTGAACCCGTGATCTATCCGCTCGCCGATCGCGTCGCGCTGGTGGAAGCACTGGCCGAAACTGGCCTGACCGCCATTCAGGTGGCGTCCTTCGTCTCGCCCAAGGCCGTGCCGCAAATGGTGGATTCAGCCGAGTTCTTCGCCGCCATCAAAAAGCGCCCTGGTGTGCGTTATGAGGCGCTCTGGCTGAATGAACAGGGATTTGCGCGCGCCCGCGCAGCCAAGGGCGTTGATCTGGTCGGCAAGATCAGCCTTTACACATCGGATGCCTTCGCCAAGCGCAATAATAATTGCACCGCGGCTGAAATGCGGGATCGCGTGGTGCGTTGGCTCGATCTTTACGCCGAAGCCGGTGTCACGGTGGAACGCGCCTTGGTGATGACCGCCTTTGGCTGCAATTACGAAGGTGAAATTCCGCCTGAACGCCCGGTGCAGGAATTGCTCTGGGCGCATCGCGTTTGTGCGGAACGCGGCATTGATCTGAAGAAGCTTTATTTCGCCGATACCATGGGCTGGGCCAATCCGCAGGCGGTGAGGCGCCTGGTTGGCATGCTGCGCGAAAAACTCCCCAATGTGGAAGTGGGGCTGCATTTGCACGACACGCGCGGGCTTGGGACGGCCAATGTCCTGGCGGCGCTTGAAATGGGGGTTTCGCTGTTTGATAGTTCCGTGGCCGGCCTTGGCGGTTGCCCCTTTGCCGGGCACGGTGATGCGCGCGGTGCGGGGAATATCTGCACGGAAGATATGGTGTTTCTGTGCCACGAGATGGGCATTGAAACCGGCATTGATCTTGACCGGCTGATTGAAGCCGCGCGGCTTGCGGAACGCATCATTGGCCGCCCGCTAGCGGGGCGGATCATGCATGCCGGATCGCTCCGGCAATACCGCGCGGCGTAGTTCAGACTAAACCCGCAGCCAGGTCTCACAAAAGGCGAGCATCGCGGTGCTGAGCTTGCGCCCCGCCACTTCACGCGGGATGGGCGCGCCGGGGCGGCGGATGCCGTTCACCGTCACGGCAGCGCTTTCGCAGCCGATGAACAGGCTCGGCATCACATGCTTGCCGGTTGCGGATTGCGGCGGCGCGAAGGCGAAGCAGAAGGGCTCACCCAGGCCCTGCCACGCCATAGAGACCGTCATGTCACCGGCGCGCACGCTTTCGCTGTAATGGCTGCGCGGATCGCCGGCGCTTTTCACCTCATCCAGCTTGCGAAAGCGCAGGCCGGCCAGGCCGGCAATGCCGCGAAAGGCGCCGAAATGGCTCAGGTATTCGGCAATCAGCCAGCGCGCGAGGGGTTCATTATCCGTCAGGCACCAATTCGCGGCCCCCTCGGGCGGGTTCGCCTCATGCGGGGATTGCATCAGCACCAGCGCATGGCCGGCGCCATGCGGGGAAAGCACCACGCGGAAAAAACTGGCAAGGGTGGTGAAGGGGCCATTCGGGTCCTCCTTCAAGGAAATCCCAGGATTTTCGCCGGACCATTCGACTTTTCCCGGAAACAGGATGGTTTCTTGCATGGTGTTGCTCCCTTTCAATGCCACCTACCGTGACCCAGCCATGCGCCGGGATCAATGCCCAAAACCACGCAAAGCTTGACGCGGCACGGCGCCGAGGCGCAAGGAAAGGCTTGCTTTTTCCGAGACCAATCTCCCCATGTCCTTTTCTGGTATCCCTGCGGCGCTGCAATCGGCGTTGACGTCACGCGGCTATGCCGCCCCAACCCCTGTTCAAAGCGCAGTCCTGGCGGAAGATGCCGCCGGGCGGGATTTGCTTGTCTCGGCGCAGACGGGGTCGGGCAAGACGGTCGCCTTTGGCCTTTCCATCGCACCGGAATTGCTGGGCGGTGCTGACCGCCTGCCGCCACCTGGCGCGCCGCTCGCCATCGTGGTCGCGCCGACGCGCGAATTGGCCTTGCAGGTAAAGGCGGAGCTCACCTGGCTTTATGCGCCTGCCGGCGGGCGCATTGCGTCTGGCGTTGGCGGCATGGATCCCATTGCGGAAAAGCGCCAATTGCTGACTGGCGCGCATATCATCGTCGGCACACCTGGCCGGCTTTGTGATCATCTGGAACGCGGCAATCTCAAGCCCGATGCCTTGCGCGTCGTGGTGTTGGATGAAGCCGATGAGATGTTGGATCTCGGCTTTCGCGAGGAATTGGAAGCGATCCTGGATCGCCTTCCGCCGGAACGTCGCACGCTGATGTTCTCGGCCACCGTGCCGCGCGCCATTGCGGCGCTTGCGAAAAGCTATCAGCGCGATGCGCTGCGCCTTGAAGTGGGCGGCGGGGGTGAGGCGCATGGCGATATCACCTATCGCGCCATGCTGGTGGCACCACATGAAATTGAACGGGCAGTGGTGAACCTTCTGCGTCTGGAAAACCCGCCGCTCGCGATGGTGTTTTGCGCAACACGCGCGGCGGTCGCGCGGCTGCATGGCAATCTGGCGGAACGCGGCTTTCCCGCCGTGGCGCTTTCCGGCGAATTGACGCAGGCAGAACGGCTGCGCGCCTTGCAGGCGCTGCGCGATGGCCGGTCGCGCGTTTGTGTCGCGACCGATGTCGCGGCGCGCGGCATTGATTTGCCGGAACTGGATTTGGTTATTCACGCTGAATTGCCACGCGATTCCGAAACCCTGCTGCATCGCAGCGGCCGCACCGGCCGCGCCGGGCGCAAGGGCACCAGCGTGCTTCTGGTGCCGCATCCGCGCCGTCGCATGGCGGAACGGTTGATCGGCGCCGCCAAGGTTGCGGCAAGCTGGGGTCCGGCGCCTTCAGCCGATGCGGTGCGCGCGCGCGATGCCGAACGCCTTGCCGAACAGGCGCGGAGTGTCTTGGCGGAAGAAGCGTCAGATGATGATCAAGCGCTCGCGCAGCGCCTGCTGGCCGATGGTCAAATCTCCAGCGAAACCCTGGCCGCGGCACTGATCAAAATGCTGCGCGCGCCCTTGCCGGCGCCGGAGGAAATCGCCGAACAGCGCCCCGAAAGGCGCGAAGCGCGGCGGGAGGCGCCCGATGCCGATGCCCCGCGTGGCGGGGAAGGTGTGTGGTTCCGCCTCAATATCGGGCGGAATGGCAATGCCGATCCGCGCTGGCTGCTACCGTTTTTGTGTCGGCGCGGGCATCTGACGCGCCAGGAGATTGGGCGCATCCGCATCCTCGGTCAGGAAACCATGGTGGAAATCGCGCCCTATGCCGCAGAGCGCTTCGCCGCCGCCGCCCGGCAGAATAGCGCCGAGGATCGGGAGGATATCCAGATCCAGCCCATGCAGCCCTTCCGGCAGACCGCGCGGGAAGCGCCGCAGAAGCCCGAACGCGCCGCGCCCATGCGTGAGACCAGACCCGCCAAGGCCGCCACTGCCCCAAGGCCACCCAAGCCGGGCAAACCGGGCAAACCGGGGAAGCCGGGCAAACCGCCCAAGCGCTTTGAAAAGAGAGCCAAACCCGGCCCCGGCATGGAAGGGCGCAAGCGCCCTGACGGCGCCCCCCGGCTTGGCAAGCGCGGCCGGGTCGCGTAACCCCCGCGCGCTGGCGTTCCGCCGGCGCGACATGGGGGAAGCAGATGGCTGACATCATCATTGATATTGGTGGCGAAATTTTTGAGGCGTTTTTTGAAGACGCCGCCGCGCCCAAGACCTGCGCGCGCTTTCGCGCCCTGCTGCCCTATCAGGACCGCATCATTCATGTGCGCTGGTCGGGCGAGGCCTGCTGGATCCCGATGGGTGAGCGCGAACTTTCGATCCCCTGGGAAAACGCCACCAGCTACCCGGCACCGGGGCAGATCATTGTGCATCCGGGTACAATGAGTGAGACGGAAATTCTGGTCGCCTATGGCCCAACCTGCTTTGCGAGCAAGGCGGGCCAATTGGCCGGCAACCACTTCCTGACGATCCGAGAAGGCCTGGACCGCCTGGCCAAGACCGGCCGCGCAGTGCTGTGGGAAGGCGCCAAGCCCATCACCTTCCGCGCTGCCTGAAGCACAAGGCGCGCCCAGCAAAAATCCGGATGCTTGAACCTGCCGCCCCTTGATTGGCGGCGGGGCAATTTCCATGTCCTGATCACCAAGGGGCGCCATTCGGGCCCCTGGTGCGGATTAATCCTCTGCCGCCCAGATGGGGGCAATTCAGGATGAGTTCGCTGGCCTCAACGGACCTTGCTTTGCGAAGGAGTGTCCCTGCTATGAACGCTATTGATTTCTCCCCCCTGTTCCGCACCGCCATTGGCTTTGATCGCCTGGCGCGGCTGATGGATACGGCCCGCAGCGGTGCCGATGCCGGGGGTTACCCGCCCTATAATATCGAAAAGACCAGCGATGACAGCTATGTGCTGACCATGGCGGTGGCCGGTTTTGCCGAGGCTGATCTGGACATCACCGCGCATCAGAACACGCTGACGGTGGTGGGCCGCGCCCAGGCCGCGCCGGACGAAACCCGCCGTTTCCTGCATCGCGGCATCGCCGGCCGAGGCTTTGAACGCCGCTTCGTGCTGGCCGATCACATTGTGGTGAGCGGCGCCAAGCTCGAAAACGGCTTGCTGCATATCGCGCTGCGCCATGAAGTGCCCGAAGCGCTGAAGCCGCGCCAAATCCCGGTGCAGGGCAGCCGCCCGGCGGCCCTGCCGGAAGCGGCACCTCAGGCGGCGTGATGCTGACCTCTCCCCGCCCGGCAACGGGCGGGGGCTCACCCCTTCCGAAAAAACGCCTCCGCCGCGGCACGCTGGGCATCCCGAGCGCCTATCGCTGCCTCGGCCCGGCTGATTTCGGCCTGCAACGCCTCGATATATTCCCGGAGTTGCGCCACATCCCAGCCGTCAAACACCATGGGCTGGAAGCGCGGCGCGCGCCGGGGCCTTTCTTCTTCCTCAATCGGGGCCATTTCCTCCTCCTTCCGCGGGCGGGTTTTGACCCTGGCCGCGCCTCTCTCTATAGGAACCGCAACAAGGCGGGGGTTTCTCTCGCCCGCCCGCCCCTTGAGGTTATGCCATGAACCAGCCCTTGATGCCCAAGGCCACCGCCGTGTGGCTGATTGACAAGACCGCGCTTACCTTTGACCAGATCGCCGAATTTGTCGGCATGCACCCGCTTGAAATCCAGGCCATCGCGGATGGAGAAGTGGCGCAGGGCATCCTTGGCTATGACCCGATTGCCAATGGTCAATTGACGCGCGAAGAAATCCAGCGCTGTGAAGCGGATAGCGAAGCGCGGCTGAATATTGTCCGCCAGGTAAGCCATTTGCCGAAGTCCAAATCCAAGGGCGGGCGCTATACGCCCGTTTCCAAGCGCAATGACCGCCCGGATGCGATTGCCTGGCTGCTCCGCAATTTCCCGCAGGTGCCGGAAGCGACCATTGTGAAGCTGCTTGGCACCACCAAGGAAACCATCGCCAAGGTGCGCGACAAGACCCATTGGAACAGCGCGAATATCAAGCCGCGCGATCCCGTGATTCTTGGCCTTTGCACGCAGGGCGAGCTTAATGCCGCGGTGGGTACACTCGCGGCACTTGAAGCGCAGAAGGAAGAAGGCGCGGCGGCGTAAAGGTATAGGGTTTCAAGCCAAGTGTCGCTACTTGGCTTGAAAATACCCTTTTTTCGGTTGCATCTTCCGAGAGTTTCGTTTTCCGAGCCACCAAATATCGCCACGTGGCTTCATGTTGCGAATAACGCATAGATATCCGTAAGCGTGATATTCCCCGCCAGGATCACATCATCCCCCACACCGCCATCAAGCTCGTTATCGCCAAACCCACCCGCCAGCGTATCATTGCCAGCCCCCCCTTCTAGCCGATCTGCCGTAGCGGAGCCAAGCAGGCTATCATCATCATCGCCGCCAAAAACGCGCTCATCCAAGCCGCCACCCGCAACCAGCGTATCATTGCCGGTATCGCCATTTAGGGTTTGGTAAGGCCCTTGGTTGCCCTGAAGGCTATCATCATCAGCGCCGCCAGAGAGAAGATGGTACCAAGACGTTGAAATAAGCTGATCCCCGGCGACCAGCGTGTCACCGCCGGTATCGCCATTTAGGGTTTGGTGCCAGCCAGAATTGCCCAGAAGACTATCGGCACCATCGCCACCAGAGAGCTGGGCAGCGCCAAGCCCCGCCAAGACGGTGTCATTGCCGGCATCGCCATTCAGCGTTTGGAACGAACCACCGCTGCCCTCAAGCCAATCCATACCAGCGCCGCCAGAGAGGACCTGGAACAAAGACCCGGCGACCAGCGTATCATTGCCGGCATCGCCATCGAGGATTTGGGAATAGCCAGAACCGCCCCGAAGGCTATCGTCACCATCGCCGCCAGAGAGGTATTGGTCCCTCCAGCCCGCGCCTCCGACGAGTGTGTCATTGCCGGCAAGGCCGAAGACCCGCTGGGAACTGGCATCGCCAGCCAGGAGACTATCATCGCCAGAGGTGCCAATGATATCAGTCATGATCGCAGTTCCTGTAGGGCAGCGACTCGGTTGGTGGATGGTCAGGCACGTTATGGCCGCACTGCAGACCAAGGGACCCACGCCCAGATAAGCTTTGGAATCTTGCGCCGATGCTTATGCCGCCACAAGCAGACAGGCGGGAGAGAAAAGGTGGACCACGCCGAGCGCATGGCGGGCTGCAATTTTTGCACCCGAGGGAGCGAGAACAGCGCAGCTTCCCAGTGTAGCAGCGCGGGCGCCGCTTGCCTGCGTTATCCAGCGAAGCCCAGCCATGCCATACCAATTGTCTAGTCATGTATCCTCCCAGTTCGTTGTGTAAAAAGGACGATCTCAAGTTATCGGGCACTTTTTACTGAGCAAGAGAAAACCTTGCCACGATTTGCAATCTTGTTTGGAATAACACAAAAATATACGCCCTTAGGCTGTTGCTGATACAGTTCAACACAACCGAAACATTGGCCATTCCGCTGGTCGCTTCTGCCTTAGGCGAACGCAACTGTTGTGCAGGCCAGCCAACAGCTGCCGTTTCTTTTCGGTAACGGGCCTGGGCATTTTCAAGCCAAGTGAAACCACTTGGCTCTCCGGAAACTGCGTCTCGAAAATAGTCTAACAGGCTGCTGAAATTCGTAGCCTGATTTGCGTATTTATGATTCACTGTCGTTGCATTTGGTCGAGGTTGCGATGCGTGGCAATGACGCGGTGGCTGGTTCCCTGTTCAGCTATGTTGATCTTGAAAAGCGGGTGCG
>JADCFQ010000053.1 GCA_020249435.1 Roseomonas sp.
ATGCCGGGAGTCTGTCCAGAGTGTGCCGACTGGGCCAAAGAATCACTGAAAATGGCTGTGCGCAGGCACGCGCAGCGTTGAAAACATCCGCGCGAGACAAAACGACGATGCTCAATGACGGCTTTTCAGCAGCCTGCTAGCGCCCCACCCCTTCACGCGCGGGGCGCTGCGCGCTACCTCTCCGGGCTTCGAAAACGCGGACCCGATGGGCGAAACATGACCAGCAGCAATGATATCCGTGCGACCTTCCTGGATTACTTCCGTCGCAATGGCCATGAGGTGGTGGAAAGCAGCCCGCTGGTGCCGCGCAATGATCCGACGCTGATGTTCGCCAATTCCGGCATGGTGCAGTTCAAGAATGTCTTCACCGGCCAGGAAAAGCGCCCCTATTCCCGCGCCACCACGGCACAAAAATCCGTCCGCGCCGGGGGCAAGCATAATGACCTCGACAATGTCGGCTATACCGCGCGGCATCACACGTTTTTCGAAATGCTCGGCAATTTCTCCTTTGGCGACTACTTCAAGGAACAGGCCATCCCCTATGCCTGGGAATTGCTGACCAAGGATTTCGCCCTGCCCAAGGACAGGCTTTTGGTCACGGTCTATTCGGAAGATGAGGACGCGGCGACCATCTGGAAAAAGGTCGCGGGACTGACCGATGATCGCATCATCCGCATCCCGACCTCCGACAATTTTTGGCGCATGGGCGATACTGGGCCCTGCGGCCCCTGTTCTGAGATTTTCTTCGATCATGGCGACAAGATTTTCGGCGGCCCGCCTGGCAGCGCTGACCAGGATGGTGATCGCTTCATCGAGATTTGGAACCTGGTTTTCATGCAGTTCCTGGAAGAACCCGCCGGCACGCGTAACCCGCTGCCGCGACCTTCCATTGATACCGGCATGGGTCTGGAACGCTTCGCCGCCATTCTGCAAGGCAAGCACGACAATTACGACACGGACACTTTGCGCGCGATTATTCTGGCGAGTGCGGAAGCGACCAGCCAGGACCCGGATGGGCCGTTCCGGTCGAGCCACCGCGTGGTGGCGGATCATTTGCGCGCCGGCGCCTTTCTGATTGCCGATGGCGTGCTGCCTTCCAATGAAGGCCGCGGCTATGTGCTGCGCCGCATCCTGCGCCGCGCCATGCGCCACGCCCATATGATGGGATCGCGTGAGCCCTTGATGCATCGCATCCTGCCATCCCTGATCCGGCAAATGGGTACGGCCTATCCGGAATTGGTGCGCGCTGAGGGGCTGATTGCTGAGACGCTCAGGCTTGAGGAAACGCGCTTCCGGTCGCTGCTGGAACGTGGCCTCCATCTGCTCGCTGAGGAAACCGGCAAGCTTGGATCAAGCCAGACCCTGCCAGGTGAGGTCGCCTTCCGCCTGTATGATACTTTCGGTTTCCCCTTGGACCTGACGCAGGATGCGCTGCGTGGCGAAGGTCGTGCGGTGGATGTGGAAGGCTTCAATGCCGCCATGGCGGAACAAAAGCGCCGCGCCCGCGCGGCCTGGGCCGGCAGCGGGGAAGCGGCGACCGAAAGCCTCTGGTTCGATGTGCAGGAAAAGATCGGCGCCAGCGAATTCCTTGGCTATTCCACCGAAGTCGCGGAAGGTGAGATCACCGCGCTGGTGGTGGATGGCAAGGTGGTGGACCATGCCGCGGTTGGCACGGAATTGGCGGTGCTGCTGAACCAGACGCCATTTTATGCCGAAAGCGGTGGCCAGGTCGGCGATACCGGCGTGATTGTCGCGGGTGATGCCTGCCGGATCGAGGTTCGCGATACGCAAAAGAAGCTCGGCAATCTTTTCGTGCATCTGGGCAAGGTCGTGCATGGCGAAGCGAAGCCCGGCATGGCTGTCAGTGCCACGGTGGAGCATGCGCGGCGGTCCAATATCCGCGCGCATCATTCCGCGACGCATTTGCTGCATGAGGCGTTGCGCCGCCGGCTTGGCACGCATGTCGCGCAAAAGGGCAGCCTGAATGCGCCGGATCGGCTGCGCTTTGACGTTTCCCACAACAAGCCAATGGACGCCGAAGAACTCGCCTGGGTGGAAGCCGAAGTGAATGCCCGCATTCGCGAAAATGCCGAGGTGATCACGCGGCTGATGACGCCGGAGGCAGCCGTGGAAGCCGGCGCCATGGCGCTGTTTGGCGAAAAATATGGCGAGGAAGTGCGCGTGGTTGGCATGGGGCATGACCCGGCGGCGACCGACAAGCATGGCGTCTATTCCTTGGAACTTTGCGGCGGCACCCATGTGCGGCGCACCGGCGATATCGGCCTGTTCAAGATCATCGCCGAAGCTGCGGTGAGTGCGGGTGTGCGGCGCGTGGAGGCGGTGACGGGTGATGCCGCACTCGCCTACATCAATGAAATGGAAGAAAGCCTGACGGCGGCGGCGGCAGTCTTGAAGGCGCAGCCGGGCGAATTGGCCGGGCGCATCGCGGCGCTGGTCGAGGAGCGGCGCAAGCTGGAACGCGATGTGGCGGAGCTGCGCAAGAAGCTCGCGACCGGTGGCGGCGGGGCGGAGATTGAGGAAGTGGCCGGGCTGCGGCTTTCGCTCCGCGATCTGGGTGAAGTGCCGCCGCGCGATTTGAAGGGCCTGGCGGAGGCCATTCTGAAGGGCGGCAGCGCCGATGTGGTTGCGCTGATCAGCACGGCGGAAGGCAAGGCGAGCATTGTGGTTGCCGTGGCCGAAGCCGCCAAGGGCCGCGCCGATGCGGTAGCGCTGGTACGCGCGGCCTCGGCCGCTGTTGGTGGCAAGGGCGGTGGCGGACGGCCCGATATGGCGCAGGCCGGCGGGCCTGAGGCCGCGAAGGCGGCGGAAGCGCTGGCGGCGGTGAAGGCGGCCTTGGCGGGGTAGGTTTTTGGCCCTTGGCGGGCCTGCCAAACCCGACCAAGGCTAGGGCGCCGGCGCCCAAGCCCGCAATTCCATGCCGCCGCGCCAAAGCCTCCGTGTCCCAGGGCTTCGATCGCACCACTAGCTCATGGATTTGAAAATTCCTGTCGCACCCTGAAAATTAGCGCTTGCCATATTGTACCGAATGGCCTAATGTTCCGAGTATGAAATCGAAATCCTTCGACCCCAACGATGCGCTGGACGCTTCCCTGCAGGTCTTCTGGCAGGGCGGCTTCGGCGGAACGCCCATGCCGGACTTGCTCAAGGGCATGGAATTGGGCCGCGCGAGCTTCTACAACGCCTTCAAGTCGAAGCGCCTTGTCTTCCTCGCCGCGCTGGATCTCTACATTTCGAAAGTCGATGCAGGGCTTGCCGAGCTTGCCAGGGATGTCACCACCCGGCGGGAAGCCGTGGAGGCCATTCTTGGCGCGATCTTCCAATTGGCCCGGAGCGGCAATGTTTGGCGAGGTTGTTTTCTTGGCAATACCGCCCTGGAATTGGGCCAAGAAGATAAGGAAATTTCCGTCAGGCTGAAGCGCGGGATTGAGCTTCTTCAGAAACGGATTGCGGCGGCGCTGTCGAAACCGGCAAGCGACGGCAGCCACTTATCGCCGGCCCAGCGCGATCAATACGCCCTTTTTCTTGTCGCCGGCATTCAGGGACTTCTCGTGCTGGCAAAAGGGGGCCTTCCACAGAAGGCCATCGATGACATCGCCAGCACGCTTATCGAGGCCATTCCTTGAATCGAGCAGCTGTCGGACCCCTTGTCCAATGGCGTCGCTCGTAAACCAAAAGGCTAATCGTTCCAACTCTAACGCAAACGTAGGATACCCCATGAAACCGATCTCCCCGATCATCCACGGAATCATCGACTACGCTACCGTTGGGTTGTTTTTGGCGGCCCCAAGCCTTCTGGGCTTCGGAGGAACGGCGGCGCTTCTGTCCTACCTGCTCGCGGGCGTCCATCTGCTGATGACGGTTCTCAGCAATATGCCACTTGGGCTTCTGAAACTTGTACCGATGCGGCTTCACGCCTTGGTGGAACTCATCGTCGGCCCAAGCCTGATTGGATTGGCACTCTTCGCGCCGATGCTTGTCTCAGGGGCACAGGTTTTCTTTATTGTCGCCGGCATAGCGATCTTTTTGGTCTGGCGCCTGACAGATTATCCGGCCGCAGCAACCACGTGAAAAAACACGTTGTGGTCAAGAGAATTGATGGAATGATGTTGAAATGATGGCGGGGGTTGAGCCCCCACAATAAGGTCAGTCCGGAATACCGGATGAACTCATTGTGAGGGATTAAGGGGCGCTGCGTGATGCAGCGCCCTTCGCCTCACATCTCACAAAGTGTCAGCGTGCGGCCTTCAATCAGTGCTGCATAGGCATCGCGCACCTTGGCCAAACGTGGGTTCTTGGTATGCGCATCCACCGCCGCGCGGTCCTGATAGACCTCACACAGCATGACGCGGCTTTTGTCATGCGCGCCATCCTTGTCGAGCGGTTGCAGCACATCGAAGCGCTCGCAGCCAGGTTCTTCTTGCAGCGTCAGGCGGGCATGTTCGCGGATGATGGCATCAAAGGCGGCGTGCTGCCCTTCCTTGATCTTGAATTCAACGGCGATGGCGATTTTGGGCATGGGGTATCCTCCTGTTTGTGAAGCTTGTGTTGGTCAGGGAAGTTTGGCGCCGCCGCGCGCTTGCAGGCGGGCCAGCAAGAAATCAATCTCGGCCGTGGTTTCCGCCGAAAGCTTGGGGCCGGGCGCGCGTAGCGCAGCGTGCGCGATGATGCCGCGCCGCGCCAGTACGTGCTTGCGGATCGCAAGGCCAAGGCCGGGCTGCAATTCGCTCCGGATCAAAGGCAGATGCAAATCAAACGCGTCCTGCGCCGCGTCACGCTTGCCTGCCGCCATCAGCGCAATCACCTCGGCCAGCATTTCGGGGAAGGCATAGCCGGTCATGATGCCATCCGCGCCGCGCGAGAGCTCCTCCGGCAGGAACTGGCCTCCATTGCCGCCGAGGATGCTGATGCGCGGCATCTTGCCTTCCGCCTCCAGCTTGCGGATGGCGGAAAGCTTATCGAGGCCAGGATAATCTTCGGCCTTAAGCATCACCAGGCGCGGATCGGCGGCGGCGCGCGCCACCATGCCGGCGCTGATATGAATGCCGGTCAGTTGCGGGAAATCCTGCAAGACAAAGGGCGCATCGCCCACCACATCCATGGCCTGCATGATATAGGACAGCACCGCATCATCGCCCTTCAGGCCCGGCGCCGGCGCCACCATGATGCCCGCGGCCCCCAAATCAAGCGCACCGCGCGCCACGGCGCGCATGCTGGCAAAGCCAGGCGCCGAGGCACCCACCACCACCGGCACGCGCCCTGCAACGCGATTGATCACGCGCTTCACAAAGCTGATCGCTTCTTCCTGATCGAGCTTCGGTGCTTCACCCATGACGCCGAGCAGCGTGAGGCCGCTGGCACCGGCGGCCAGAAAGGCATCTGTCATGCGATCGGCGCTGGCAAGATCAAGCGCGCCATCGGGCAGGAAGGGGGTGGGCGCAATGACGAAAACGCCCTTGGCATTTCGGGTGAGCATGGCGGGATCCTCAAATCTTGGCGTGACCATAGAACAAGCCGCTGGCCTCGCCCAGGCTTGACGCCCAGGCCAAAGCCCCATCCCATGCGGTCAAAGCCACGCGGTCAGGAAACACCATGTCCCAGCAGCAGCATTACCTTCCCGTGCGTGAGGATTGGCTCGCCGCGCGCCGTGAGGAGATTCTGGACCCCGCGCAGCTGATTATCGATCCGCATCATCATCTTTGGGATCGGCCGGGCTGGCGCTATTTGCATGATGAATTTCTCGCCGATCTGAAAAGCGGGCATAACGTCAAGGCGACAGTTTATGTCCAGGCGCGGTCCATGCATCGCGCTGCGGGGCCGGAAGCTCTGAAGCCGGTGGGCGAGACGGAATTTGTCACCGGTATTGCGGCCATGTTCGCGAGCGGCATTTATGGCGATATTGCTGCCAATGCCGGGATCGTTGGTTATGCAGACCTCACGCTTGGCGATGCGGTGCAGCCGGTTTTGGAAGCGCATATCGCCGCTGCCGGGGGTAGGTTTCGCGGCATTCGCCATATCGCCACCTGGGATCCGGACCCTGCCATGCTGAACCCCGCCTATACGCCGGCGGAAGATATGATGGACAGCAGCGTCTTTCGTGCGGGCTTCGCAGCCCTTGGGCGCAACGGGCTTTCCTTCGATGCGTGGATTTATTTCCACCAAATCCCGCGCTTGGCGTCATTGGCGCGCGCCTTCCCGGAAATCCCGATCGTGCTTGATCATTGCGGCGGGATTCTCGGTATTGGGCCTTATACGGGCAAACGGGAAGAGGTCTTCGCTACCTGGTCGCGCAACATGGCGGAATTGGCGCAATGCCCGAATGTCATGGTGAAGCTGGGCGGGCTTGGCATGCGCCTGCCGGGCTTTGGGCTGGAAGCGGGCGCCATTGCGCCATCATCGGAAGAATTGGCGCAGCATTGGCGCCCCTGGATGGAACGCTGCATTGAGCTATTCGGCACGCAGCGCTGCATGTTCGAGAGTAATTTCCCGGTGGATAAGGGTGGCTATGGCTATGCGGTGGGTTGGAATGCCTTCAAGCGCATCGCCTCCGGCGCCTCGGCCGAGGAAAAGGCTGATCTGTTCTGGCGGACCGCCGCGCGCTTCTATCGGTTACCGCAGCTTCTGTGAAAGGCGTCGGCCAGCGCTGATCAAAACAGCTTCGGCCAGCGCGCGGTGCGGTTGCGTTCCTGCTCCGCGGTTAGTTCGTAAGGCCCGTCGCGGACATTGCTGTAGGGCGGCGTCGCCACCGGCGGCGTGGTCCAGCAATCCACCTTGCCGAGGCTCCGGGTGCAGATGGGCTGCACGGGCGGCGGGGGGTCTGAAGCGCAATAGGTCTGGCCCTTGGCGAGCCGGACATAGGAACAATCCTGACCGGTGACCAGCGAAACCACATTATCGCCCACCCCGCGCTGCGTGGTGACAAGCGATACCCCTTCTATGGCTGCTGGAATGGCCAGCAGGGGCGCGCCGGGGGCTTGCACGCCATTGCAGCCGGCCAGCAGCAACATTAGGACGCAAAGGGGGCGGAAGAACTGCATGGGACCAAGAGAAGCCATAGAAGTTAATGAATTGCAAATTTTCTCCTAAAATTATTACCGGGCACCCCCATAACCGCAAAATTCCCCGTTTGACCGCCGCCGCGATAGGCCTTAGCCCTGCGGCAGACGTCACGATGCTTGAGGACCGCCTTGCCCGATATTTTTGACGAGGTTGCGGAAGACCTCCGCGCTGAACGCGCCCGCCGGCTTTGGAAGCGCTACGGGACCCTGGTCTTGGGCGTGCTGATCTTTGTGCTGGCCGGCATTGGCGCTCATCAAAGCTGGCGCTGGTATGAAGCGCGGGAGGCTGAGAAGGCCGCCATCGCCTTCATGGCCGCCCATCGCGCTGCCGAGGCTGAGGGCGCGGACCTTCGCGCCATGGCTCAGCGTTTTGAGGAAGCGTCCCGTGGCGCGCCGGCTGGCTATCGTGATCTGGCGCGGCTGCGCGCGGCTGCCCTCAAGGCCGAAACCGGGGATTTGGCGGAAGCGCTCCGGCTTTATGATGCCATTGCTGCCGATAGCAGCGCCGATCCGCTCTATCGGGATTTGGCGTCGCTGCTTTGGGTGATCCGGTCGCTTGATCAGGGTGACCCGACGATGTTGGCCGCCCGCATCACGCCGCTGACGCGCCCCGATTCGGCCTGGAATGCCTCGGCACGGGAAGTGGCGGGCTTGATTGCGCTCCGCGCCGGCAAGCGGGATGAGGCGCGCCAAGCCTTTCAGGCTTTGGCTGCCGATGTCACGGCGCCGCGGGGTGTGCGGGAAAGGGCACAACGCTTGGCGATGGGGCTTGAAGGATGACGGGGCGAGATTTCTCTCGGCGCGCCTGGCTGCTGGGCTCGGCGGGGCTGCTGGCGGGCTGCGAAACGCTGGACAGTATTTTCGGCGAACGTCGCGTGAAGATTGTGGGTGAACGCAAGTCAGTGATGACGCTGCCGGATCGCACCGTGGAAGCGGATGCCGAGGCGCGTGGGCTTACCATTACCCTGCCGGCGCAGGAACAGCGTAGCCTTTGGCCGCAGCTTGGCGGTGTTGCGAGCCATGCGGGCGGGCATATCGCGCTTGGCGCCAATCTGCGTCAGGCATGGTCCGCAAGCTATGGCACCGGCACGTCCTTCCGTCGCCGGGTTGTCGGTGGCCCGGTTGCCAGCGCGGATCGCGTTTTCATGGGCGATGCGGATGGGTTTGTTGCCGCCTTCGATATCGCCAATGGCGCGCGGCGCTGGCGGGTGGATACGCGGCCAGAAAATGAACGTGGCAATGGTGGCGGCGTTGGCGTGATTGTGGAAGGCGATACGGTTTTCGTCACCACCGTGATGTCTGAGGTGCTGGCGCTTTCCGCTGCGGATGGTTCGGTAAAATGGCGCGTGCGTGTGCAGGCGCCAATGCGCGGCGCGGCTTCCTTCGCCAATGGCCGGATTTTTGTCACTACCCTCGAAAGCACCCTAGTGGCGCTTTCAGCTGAGGATGGCAAGGTATTGTGGCGCTACCGTGCCCAGGCCATTGCGACGATACCGCTTGGCCTGCCGCCGCCGGCCATTCTGGGTGAGACTGTGGTGGCAGGCTTTCCATCCGGTGAAATCCTGGCCTTCCGCGCCAATGACGGCAGGGTGCTCTGGAGCGACAGTCTGGCCGCAGCCGGTGGTACGAGTTTGGCCGATGTGGGCAGTGTACGCGCCGCGCCGGTGATTTCTGGCAATGATGTGATTGCCATTGGCATGGGCGGGATCGGGCTTTCGATTGATTTGCGCGCGGGCCGGCGCATTTGGGAACGCGAATTTGGCGGCACGGAAATGCCCTGGGCTGCGGGCGAATGGGTGTTTGGCGCGACCGATTCCGGTGAAATGGCCGCCCTGCAGCGTGATACTGGTTTGGCGCGCTGGGCGGTTTCGCTCCGCCCGCCGGCGCAAGGCAATCGGGCGCAGCCACAGGTGCAACTATCCTCCCCGTTACTCGCCGGCGGGCGGCTTTTTGTTGGCACCAGCCTGGCCGAGCTTGTTTCGCTTGACCCATCAAATGGCGATGTGTTGGCGCGCCAGCGCCTGCCAGGGGCGCTTTCCTTGCCGATGATGGCGGTGGGTGGGCGGCTGATCCTGGCGACCGATGATGGCAGCTTGATTGCCTTTGCGGGCGAAGGCTGATCAGAAGGCCCTTTCATGCAGCCTGTCATTGTCATTCTGGGCCGGCCCAATGTCGGCAAATCCACGCTGTTCAATCGGCTGGCACAGCGTAAGATTGCTTTGGTGCATGACACGCCGGGCGTCACGCGCGACCGGAAGGAAGTGACCGCGCGCATCGCCGGGCGCGATGTGACGCTGGTGGACACTGCCGGGCTTGAGGAAGCGCCACCCGATACCGTGCCAGGCCGCATGCGCGCGAGTTCTGAGGCCGCTTTGCGCGGCGCCTCACTCGCGCTTTTTGTCATGGATGCGCGCGCCGGCATCACGCCTGCGGATCGTGCCTTTGCTGCCTGGCTCAGGCGCACCCGCGTGCCGGTGCTCGTGGTCGCGAATAAGGCCGAAGGCCGCGCCGGCACCACCGCCGCCATGGAAGCCTTTGAATTGGGGCTCGGCGATCCCGTTCCGGTTAGCTCCGAACATGGCGATGGCTTCGGCAATCTGCATGATGAAATCGCCGCCAAGCTTGGCCCGCTGCCAGAGGATGAGACAGAGGAAGAAGATAAGGAACGCCCGCTGCGCCTCGCGATTGTGGGCCGCCCCAATGCCGGCAAATCAACGCTGCTGAACGCGCTGCTTGGCGAAGACCGCATGATCACCGGCCCAGAGCCTGGCCTGACGCGCGATGCCGTCGCCGTGCAATGGCGCGACGCGACCGGCGGTGAGGTGCGCTTGGTGGATACGGCCGGCATGCGCAAGAAAGCCCGCGTGCAGGAAACTTTGGAGCAGATGTCGGTCGCTTCCACCCTTGCCGCGCTTAAGGAAGCGGAAGTGGTGGTCCTGGTCTTGGATGCGCTGCTTGGTATGGATGAACAGGATTTGCGCATTGCGCGGCTGGCGGAACGTGAAGGCCGGGCCCTGGTGATCGCGCTCAATAAATGGGATGCGGTGGAAGACCGCAATGCGGCACGCAAGCGCGTGGAAGACGCGTTGATGACCTCACTCGCGCAATCCAAGGGTGTCACTGTGGTGCCGCTTTCGGCAGCGACCGGGCGCGGGGTGGATAAGTTGATGCCCGCGGTGCGCGCTGCCTATGCGCTCTGGAATCGCCGTATCCCGACCGGGGAGATCAATCGTTGGTTTGAAGCCGCACTCGCGCGGCATCAGCCGCCGCTGGTGGATGGCAAGCGGATCAAGCTCCGCTACGCCACCATGCCAAAGGCGCGCCCACCGACGATGGTGATTTTCGGCACGCGCGCCGATGTGCTGCCGGAGGATTATCGGCGCTATCTGGTCAATTCCTTTCGTGATCATTTCACCATGCCGGGCGTGCCGATCCGGCTGCAATTGCGCTCTCCGCGCAACCCCTATGCCGAGGATGAGGGCTGATCTTTCGTGCGGGGCAAAACGCGCCTAGGCTTCACCTGCTTGACGAGGTGATGTTGCGCGCATGATTGCCGATACGGCCAAGAAGCTTCTGTACCTGGCCCTTGGGGCCATGTTTGTGCAGCAGACCTTTGCTTCCATCGGTCGCACCCTGCCGCTGGTCATCGCGCCCGCCATTATCGAGGATTTGCACATAGACCCTGCCTTGGTGGGCGTTTATGTCGGCGCGGCGGCGCTTGCTTCGCTTGTGTTCCAGCTTGGCTGCGGCAGTTTCATCATCCGCTACGGCGCGCTGCGGATGAGCCAGGTGGCGCTGGTATTCCTTGCTGCCGGCATGGCCTTGGCGGCGGCGGGGCCTTTGGTGTTTTTCCTGATCTCCGCGATCATTGGCGGGGGAGGGGCGGCGACCTCGACACCCGCGAGTTCGCATTTGCTCGGGCGCTATTCGCCGCCCAAGCAGGCGCCCTTGGTGTTTTCCATCAAGCAAACGGCGGTACCGGCGGGGCTTTTGCTGGCGGGGCTGCTTGGCCCTTTCCTGACCGGGCATCTCGGCTGGAGTGGCGCCTTGCTGGTGGCCGCCGGCGCCTGCTTCCTGTTTGCCATGATGCTGGAACCGCTGCGTGGTGAGTTTGACTCGGACCGTGTGCCAAGCCGCAGCTTTCACTTTTCGGATTTTCGTACGACGCTGGCGGCGGTGTTGAAATCCAAGGATTTGCGCGAATTGTCGCTGGCCTGCTTTGCCTTCAACGGGCTGCAAACGGCCTTCACCAGCTATTACGTGCTGTATCTGACCGCGCTGAATTACGATCTGGCGGCGGCGGGGCTGATGTTTGCCATTGCCATGACCATTGCCGTGCCGATGCGCATTTTCTGGGGCTGGCTGAGCAGCGGCCGCGTTGCGCCGCGCCGTGTCATGGCAGGGCTTTCGCTTGGCATGGCGGCGAGTGCCGTATTGATGAGCCTATACGGCGCCGATTGGTCCCCACTGCTGATTGCGACGGTTGCAACAGGTATGAGTGCCACCGCCATGTCCTGGCATGGTGTGCTGCTGTCTGAAGCGGCGCGCTTGGCCCCGCCCGGTATGCGCGGCGCGGCAACGGGTGGCGTGCTGTCCTTCGGCCAGGTGGGGGCCTTTATCCTGCCGGTGATTTATGGCGCGCAGCTTGCCGTGACCAATAGCCATGGCATTGGCTTTTTGCTGTGCGGTGTGCCGGCGCTGGTGGTTGGCATCATCATGTGGCGGGCTTCGCGCCGGCTGGCCTGATCAAGCCCCAAAACCGCGCCCGGGCACGGAAGCCAGCAGCGCCTGCGTATAGGCATGGCGCGGAGCCTCAAACACTTGCGCGATCGGGCCGTGTTCCACGACCTCGCCATCCTTCATCACCGCGACCAGATCACAAACCTGCGCTGCCACGCGCAGATCATGCGTGATGAAGACAATGGAAAGCCCAAGCCTTGCGCGCAAATCCGCGAGCAGCTTCAAAACCTGCGCCTGTACCGATACATCAAGCGCCGAGACTGGTTCATCCGCCACCAGCACTTCTGGTTCCAGCGCCAACGCGCGCGCGAGCCCAATGCGTTGGCGCTGCCCGCCGGAAAATTCATGCGGGAAGCGTTCCGTCGCCGCCGGATCAAGCCCGACCAGCGCGAATAATTCGCGCGCTTTCGCCATGGCCGCATCGCGCGCCATGCCATGGATCATCGGGCCTTGCGCCACCAATTCCCCCGCGCGCCGACGTGGATTGAGCGATGCATAGGGGTCCTGAAACACCATCTGGATGCGTCGTGCGGCCTGGCGTGCCTCGCGCTTTGGCAAATGCAGCAGATCAACGCCATCGAGCCGAATGCTGCCGCCATCGGCGCGCACCAGGCGCGTGATGCAACGCGCGAGGGTGGATTTGCCGGAACCTGACTCGCCCACCACGCCAAGCGTACCACCCTTGGGGAGAGAGAGCGTCACATCCCGCACCGCATGTGTTTCACGCCGGCGGCGCGCGAATAACCCGCCGCTGCGATAGGTTTTCTGCACGCCTTCCAAAACCAGAATGGACTCGGTTGAAATTGGCCGCGGCGCCGGGGCTTTCAGCGGTGGCACGGCAGCGATCAGCGCCTTGGTGTAATCATGCTGCGGTTGATGCAGCACATCGCGCGCCGGCCCCTGTTCCACCAAAAGCCCATGCTGCATGACTGCCACGCGATCAGCGATTTCCGCCACCACGCCGAAATCATGCGTGATGAACAGCACCGCCGTGCCCTTGCGTTGCTGCAAATCGCGGATCAGCGCCAGGATTTGCGCCTGGGTGGTGACATCCAAGGCGGTGGTCGGTTCATCGGCAATCAGCACCACGGGATCAAGCGCCAAGGCCATGGCAATCATGGCGCGTTGGCGCTGCCCGCCGGAGAGTTCATGCGGGAAGGCGCGCGCGGCTTCCGCCGGGTGCGGGATGCGCACTTCTTCCAGCAAGGCCAGCACGCGGGCTTCGATTTCAGCCTTGTTCAGGCTGGTATGGATACGAAACATCTCAGCGATCTGATCGCCAATGCTGCGCAAGGGATTGAGCGCGGTCATGGGTTCCTGGAACACCATGGCAATGCGCGCACCGCGCAGCGCACGCATGGTTGCCTCATCCGCGTTGGCGAGGTCCTTGCCCTCGAAATGGATGGCACCGCCCGTGATGCGCACATTGCCGGGCAGCAGGCGCATGATGGCACTCGCCATCATGGATTTGCCGGAGCCGCTTTCACCGACCACGCAAAGAATCTCGCCCGACTTCAATTCCAGCGAGACCTGGCGCAAAGCCTCTGGCCGATCCGCCCCGCGCGGCAGGGCGACCGTCAGGTCCTTCAGGGTAAGTACCGCGCTCATCGGCCTTTCAGCCTTGGGTTCAAAGCATCATTCAAACCCTGTCCAACCAGCGAAACCGCCAGCACCGTCAGCAATATTGCAATGCCCGGAATGGCCGAGACATACCATTGCACGCGCAGCACATCGCGCCCGAGCCCGATCAGATTGCCCCAGGATGCGACATTGGGATCTGATAGCCGCAGAAACGCCAAGGCGCTTTCCAGCAGGATGGCCACCGCCATGACAACGCTGGCATAGACAATGACGGGTGGCAGCGCATTGGGCAGGATTTCGCGGAAGATGATCCGCCCATCCCCCATGCCAAGCCCACGACAGGCTTGCACAAATTCCCGGTTGCGTAGCGTCAGGAATTCTGCGCGCGTCAGCCGCGCCGTGGCGGGCCAGGAAACCACACCAATGGCGACAACAACGGTGGTGAGTTCTGACCCGAAGATGGAAACCAGCACCAGCAGCAAGAGAAAATTGGGCAGGGTCTGAAACGCCTCTGTCAGGCGCATCAGCACATCATCCACCACGCCGCCGTAATAGCCAGCGATGGCGCCAATCACGATGCCGATGACAACAGCGATGGAAGTCGCGACCAGGCCAATCAGCAGCGACACGCGCGCGCCGTGAAAAATTTGCGCGGCGATATCGCGCCCGGAATTATCCGTGCCCAGCAGGAAACGCGGATTGGCACCTGGCCATTGCAGCGGGCGGCCCGCCAGGGCCAGCGGATCACGCGGAAAGAACCAATCCGCCGTCAGCGCCATGGCAATGATCGCAATCAGCAGCAAAAGCCCAATACCCGCTGCCGGGTTGCGCAAATAGGCCAGCGCAAAACGCTTAAGCGCCGCCATCAGGGCGCGCCCCCGGTACCGATGCGCGGATCAAGCCGCGCATAGAGCAAATCCACCAGGAAATTCACGACAATGACCAAAAGTGCTGAGATGAACACAATGCCGAGCAGCGTATTCAAATCCCGTTGCACCACCGCTTCATAAGCAAGCCGACCAAGCCCCGGCAGGGAAAACACGCTCTCCACCACCACCGAACCACCCAGCATGGTGCCGGCTTGCAGGCCGATCAGTGTCACCATGGGCAGCATTGC
Organism: Roseomonas sp.; assembly: GCA_020249435.1. Lineage (GTDB taxonomy): Bacteria > Pseudomonadota > Alphaproteobacteria > Acetobacterales > Acetobacteraceae > Neoroseomonas. Next base: position 14,515 of record JADCFQ010000053.1, read on the forward strand.
GTTGCGCAGCACATGGCGCAGCATCACGCGAGTTTCGTCCAGGCCCTTGGCGCGCGCCGTGCGCACGAAATCGAGGGTCAGCACCTCCAGCATCGAAGCGCGCATGATGCGGAGATAAATCGCAAGAAAAATCAGCCCAAGGGTGAGCGTCGGCAGCACCAGATGCGCGGCAATATCGCGCAGCCGCGCAAAGCCGGTCAGCCCCGCCGCCACATCTTCAAACCCGCCGGCGGGCAGCCATTGCAGATGGACGGAGAACAATACAATCGCCATCAGCCCGAACCAGAAGGACGGGGTGGCGTAGAAAATCAGCCCGAGCGTGGAAATCACCGTGTCGGGCCAGCCATTCACGCGCTTGGCGGCAATTACGCCGAGCACCAAGCCCACGAAAAAGGCGAAGGAAAGCGCCGCAGTCATCAGCGCAAGCGTCGCGGGCAGGCGTTCGAAAATCACGGTTGCGACGGGCTTGCCGTAGATTGCTGAGAAGCCAAGATCGAAGCGGATCAACCGCCACAGATAATTGCCAAGCTGCGCCGGGATGGACAGATCAAGCCCATAGAAGCGGCGCAGTTCTTCCGCCAGCTTCGCATCGCCACCGCCACCCATCTGCGCAATCAGCGCATCCACAGTGTCGCCCGGCGCCAATTGCAGCAGCAGGAACATGCCGGCCAGAATGATCAGCAGCGTCGGCAAGGACGCTGCCAATCTCCGGGCAGCGAGGCTCAATACCCGCATCAGAAATCAGGCGCGCGTCAGGAAGCGAGCCAGAGATCGTGCCAGGATGAAGACGCCCAGCGCGGCGTATTGGAATGATTGCGCAGGCGCCGATTGATGACTGAGACGAAAATCTGTTCAATCGGCATCCAAAGCGGCAATTCCGTATTCGCCCGGCGGACGAAATCTGCATAAAGCGCCTTGCGCCGAACAGGGTCCAATTCGGTCGCGGCAGCGTCAATCACGCGGTCCGTTCCCTCGTCTGTCCAGCCCCATTGATTGGTCCAGGGTGCGCCGCGCGGCTGGCCGGAACGATACCAGACCGTGGTGGAAACGGCAGGATCATTGCGATACTGGTGCCAGCCGGTCGCCAGATCAAAATTCCAATCATTATAGACGGTGCGGAGGAACCCGGCCGCATCCAGGCGCACGATTTCGACGCGAATACCGACCTCATTCAGTGATTGCTGAATGAAGGTGGACCATAGCGCGATATCCTCACCCCAAGGTGCGGGGTTAAGGCGCAGGTTGAAGCGCACGCCGCCAGCGCCACGACGATGCCCGGCTTCATCCAACAACCGGTTCGCCTGTGCGCGGTTGAAGGGGTATTGCGGCATATTCGCTGGATAGAAATCGGGCGAGGTGGTCGGGATTGGTCCCGTGCCAACCTTGGCGAAGGGGCCTAAGAAGTTTTCGATGAAGAAGGGAATATCCAACGCATGCGCTATGGCGCGGCGGACGCGAATATCGGCCAGGATCGGGTTGCGGAAATTGAATTCCAGCGTATTCGTCCGCGCATTGCCTTCATTGCCGCGCGTGGTGACCTCAAAGCGCGGGTCACGGCCAAGGCGCGTGAAATCGGCAATGGAAAGCGCCGAGAAGGGGCTGAACAGCAATTGCCCGGATTCCATCTGTGCCGCCGCCGCTGAACGGTCCGACACCACGCGCCAGACCACGCGATCCAGATAGGGCAGGTTATTGCGCCAGTAATTCGGATTGCGGTCGGCGATGATGAATTGGCCGCGTTCATATTGCACAAAGCGGAAGGGCCCGGTGCCCATCGGCGCGGTATTCGCGGGGTTCTGCCGGATATCGGTGCCTTCATAAATATGCTTCGCGGAGATATAGCCAAGATCAGGCAGGGCGCGCAGCAGCAGGTTCAGCGGCATGGGCCGGCTGTAGCGGAAGATGGCAGTATGCGCGTCTGGCGTGTCCACCGCTTCCAGGAACAATTGCAGCGTCGTGCCGTAATTCAGGATCTTCTTCCACATCTCCATGGCGGTGAATTGCACATCCGCCGAGGTGAAGGGCCGCCCATCATGCCAGGTGACACCACGGCGCAGCTTGAAGGTAATGGTCTTGCCATCCGGCGTCGCTTCCCAGGATTCCGCGAGGCAGGGCGCAGGATTGCCGGCAGCATCCAGATCCACCAGCGGTTCCTGGATTTTGCCACCGACAATATAGACGCCGGTGGAAGCCTGCAGGCTTGGGTTCAGGATGCGCTGTTCGGTCGGGAAATGCACCGTCATGATGCCGCCCCGGCGCGGCTGTTCCTGCGCGAAAGCGGCTTCAGGGGCTATAACATTGGCGGCCAAGGCGGCGGAGGTCAGCAGCAAGGCCCGGCGGTTCATGTCCATCGAAATCACCCTTTCTTCCAGTGTTCGGAACAGGATTGCGGCTTGCGGGCGGGTGCGTCAATCGCTGGTGGAATGACGCGGTTTTTTACCTCCCGATCAGCGCCCCCGCAGATGAATTCATCCCCATGGCTTGCCGCGCAAAGAAATTCTTGAGCCGCGGCATGCGGTCCACCGCGGCAATGCCAAGCCGACGCGCCATGCGGATGGGGGCGATGTCATTGGCGAAAAGCCGCTCAAGCGCATGGGTGGCACCCAGCATCAGCAGGCTATCGGGCCGGCGCTTCGCCTGATAACGCGCGAGCAAAGCGCCATCGCCCGGATCGGCGCCCTGCGCCACCGCTGCAATCACCAATTCGGCCAGCGCATCAACATCGCGAAAGCCAAGATTGAGCCCCTGGCCGGCAATGGGGTGAATGCCATGCGCCGCATCGCCCACCAGCGCCAATCGCGTATCCACGTAACGCGCGGCATGCATGGCTGAAAGCGGATAGGACCAACGCCGGCCAATCGGTTTTACCCAGCCCAAATGCCCGCCCAAGCGCCGCGCAATCTCCCGCCCATAGGCGGCATCATCCATGGCCAGGCACCGTTCAGCAATCGCGGTCTTGTCGGTCCAGACAATCGCGCTGACATGCGGGTGCTCGGGCAGCGGCGGCATGGGCAATTGGGCGAAGGGGCCATGGGGCAGGAATTGCTCCAAAGCCATGTTGCGATGCGGCTTTTCATGCGCGATGGACCCGACAATGCCCATGCAATGATAATCCAGGCGCGAAACCCGAATACCGGCGGCGGTGCGAAGCGGGCTATTGCGCCCCTCGGCGCCGATTACCAGCCGGGCGCGGAAACTGGCACCGCTTGAAAGCGTGATGGTCGCCCCCTCCGCATCCCGCGCCACTTCAGCTCTTGCAGGCGCATGGACCGTCAGATTGGCCAATTGCGGCAAATGGGCATTGAGCGCGATGCGGAGCGACCGTGCCTCCACCATCCAGCCAAAGGGATCATCGCCCAGCGCCGCATGGTCGAAATGGAGCGAGAGCGGGGAGGGGGCCTCGCCCGGCCTGCCATCGGCAACACGAATGCCAAGGATGGGGCAGGGGTCCACAGGCAGCCTTGCCCAAACGCCGGCAGCTTCCAGCAGGCGCTTGGAGGTCAGCGCAATGGCATAGGCGCGGCCATCAAAGGCCGGCATTTCCATGGGCGGCAGAGGGGCGGCATCAACCACCGCGGTTCTGACCCCCGCGCCAGCAAGCCGCGCAGCCAAGGTGGCGCCAACGGGGCCGGCACCCACCACACAAACATCAACATCCTGGGAAGCGATCATGGGCGCAGTCTACCGGGGCTGGCGGGGGGCACCAAGTGCTAAAACGCGCACCCAGGAAATGATTAAAAATAGGGCACATGGCGTTTTTATCGGCGAAAAACCTGCGCTGACCGCCCAAATCCAGCGCATTTCCGCCCCGTCAGGCTGGCACGGGATTTGGAAACCCTATTCCCCACGCGGGGGTCGGTTCCCGCCCAGAGAGAGGAACGGAAAGCGCGATGAAACTTGTGATGGCTGTCATCAAGCCCTTCAAGCTCGATGAAGTGCGCGAAGCACTGACCCCGCTTGGCGTGCAGGGGCTGACGGTGACGGAAGTGAAAGGCTTTGGCCGCCAGAAGGGCCAGACCGAAATCTACCGCGGCGCGGAATACCATGTGAGCTTCCTGCCCAAGGTGAAAATCGAAGTGGCCGTGCCGGCTGAGATGGTGGATGCGGTGGTGGAAGCCATCTCCTCAACCGCGCGCACCGGCAAGATCGGCGATGGCAAGATCTTCGTCATGGATGTGGAACGCGCTTTGCGTATCCGCACCGGTGAGACGGATGAATCCGCGCTGTGAGCCCAAATCCCGCAACATTTGACCAGAAGGGAAAACCCATGAGGTTCCTTGCTCGCTGCGGGATGGCCGCGGCTTTTCTTGGCCTCGCCGCCGCACCTGCTTTTGCTGGCGATGAAGCCAAGGTGGATACTGGCGATGCCGCCTGGATGCTGGTGAGCACCGCATTGGTGCTGATGATGACAGTGCCTGGTGTTGCGCTGTTTTATGCCGGCATGGTGCGCAAGAAGAATGTGCTGGCCACCATGATGCAGTCCTTTTCCATCTGCGCGCTGGTTTCTGTGTTGTGGATGGTGGCGGGCTATAGCCTTGCCTTTGGTGAGGGCAATGCCTGGATTGGCGATTTCTCTCGCTTCTTCCTGGGCGGTCTGGCCGCCAATTGGGACAAGCCCTTCACGCTCGGCTCCGGCGATGCAGCGGTGGCGACCACCATTCCGGAATCGATCTTCCTGACCTTCCAGATGACCTTCGCGGTGATCACCGCGGCGCTGATCACGGGCGCGGTTGCGGATCGCATGAAGTTTTCTGCGCTGCTGGTCTTTGTCGGGCTTTGGACGCTGCTCGTTTATTCACCGATCGCGCATTGGGTCTGGCATCCGAATGGCTGGATCTTCGAACTCGGCGCGCTGGATTTCGCGGGTGGTACGGTGGTGCACATCAATGCCGGTGTCGCGGGCCTTGTGGCGGCCATCGTTCTGGGCAAGCGGGTTGGCTATGGTTCGGACAATCTCTCGCCCTATAATCTGGGCTTTGCGGTGATTGGTGCCGCGCTGCTTTGGGTGGGTTGGTTCGGCTTCAATGCCGGCTCTGCGCTTGGGTCTTCCGGCGGTCGTGCGGGTATGGCGATGCTGGTCACGCAAATCGCGGCGGCGGCGGCGGTGCTGTCCTGGCTGGCGGCGGAATGGATTGGAAAGGGCAAGCCTTCCGTCCTGGGTGCAATTTCCGGTGCGGTTTCGGGCCTGGTCGCCATTACCCCCGCGGCGGGCTTCGTGCTGCCTGGTAGCGCGTTGATTATCGGGTTGGTTGCCGGTGTGGCAGGCTATTGGGGTGCCACCGCGCTGAAGCGCGCGCTCAAATATGATGACAGCCTGGATGCCTTTGGCGTGCATGGCGTTTGCGGCATTGTCGGCGCCTTGCTGGTGGGCTTCCTGGCCTATGGCCCGCTTTCCGCCACCACGGCAGTGCCGGAAGGCCTGTCAGGCGGGATGGAACAATTCATCAAGCAGGTGATCGCCGTTGCCGCCACCATGGCCTTTACTGCGATTGGCACCTGGATCCTGCTCAAGATCACCGATGTGATTGTTGGTCTGCGCGTGACCGAGGAAGAGGAACGCGAAGGGCTTGATGTCGCGTTGCATGGTGAGCGTATCAACTGATCGCTGAGGCGCGACGCCAAAAAAAACCGCGCGGGATCCACCCCGCGCGGTTTTTTCGTTGAATCGCGCGCCTGATCAGGCGCGTTCGATAAGTTCAATCTTGTAGCCATCCGGGTCTTCGATGAAGGCAATCACGGTGGTGCCGAATTTCACCGGCCCCGGTTCGCGCGTGATCTTCACGCCGGCAGCGCGGAGCGTATCGCAAGTCGCGGTCACATTCGGCACGCCAACCGCCAAATGCCCGAAAGCTGTGCCAAGTTCGTATTTCTCGACGCCGTAATTATAGGTCAATTCAATCACGCCAGCGCCGGTTTCCTCACCCGCATAGCCCACAAAAACCAGCGTATATTTGCCATCCGGCACATCACGCCGGCGCAGTTCCTTCATGCCCAGAAGGCGCGTGTAGAAATCAACGCTGCGTTCAAGATTGCCGACGCGCAGCATGGTATGCAGAAAACGACCTTGGGTCATGCGGGTTCTCCTTGACTGTATTCGGCGGGGTTGAAGGCAAGCAGGAAGATGCCCGCAGCCTCGGCCGCCGCGATGGTGGTGGCGCGTTCCAATAGAATGGTGCCGCCGGCCTGAAAGGCCAAGCCGCGCAGCCCAGCTACGCGGGCACTTTCAACGGTGCGCGGGCCGATGGTCGGCAGATCAACCAGCGTGGATTGCGCGGGCTTCAAAGCCTTTACCAGAATGGGCGCAGGGCCTTCGCGCTGCAGCGCGCCGGCCCGCAGGATCAGCGCATCCGTGCCTTCAATGGCCTCAACGCCCAATATCAGCCCCTGCTGCACCACCACCGCCTGACCGACATCAACCGCGCCAAGCGCATGGCATACCGCAAGACCGCGCGCGATATCGGCGCGCGCCACATCATCCGGCATGGGGCCAGCGAGCAAGGCAGCATCCGGCAGCAACCCCGTAAGTAAGGCCTGCGCGCCCACCACCTCAAAACCTTCTTCGGCCAGAACCTTCATCACCGCGCGCAAAATGGAATCATCGCCATTGAAAGCGGCACGCCCCATCCGCCCGAGCAATTTCATCGAAGCCGCATCGGGCCGGAGTGACAGCAGCGAAGGCCGCGCCACATTCCCCGCCAGCACCACTTCCCTGACGCCATGCTGCTTCAGCCAGGACAGCATTTGCGCGGCCAAGCCCCAGCGGAGCGTCACATGGGACAGCCCGGCATAAGCCGCCGGATCGCCATGGCCTTCCAGCACCACGACATGCACGGGCCGCCCCAGGGCAGCGGCCGCCTGCACCACCCGAAGCGGCAGCGAACCGCCGCCCGCAATCACGCCAAGGGGGGCTGACATGGGCGCAGCCTCAGCGCGGGACTGCGGGAGGGCAGCGGAATTTCATTCCGCATCATCATCCATATCATCGCCCCCGCGCCCTGCCTTGCAGAGGCCCCGGCGCGAGGTATTGCGGATGAAATGCAGCACTTCGCCCACATTCTTATCACCGGCGAAGCGACGCTCGGCTTCCTCCACCCGGTCATTGAAAACGCCTGGTTCGCGGAAGATAAGCTTGAAGGCCGCGCGCAAGGCATGGATTTCCGGGCGCGAAAAACCGCGCCGCTTGAGCCCGATAAGGTTAAGCCCGATCAGCCGCGCACGATTACCCATGGCGGAGCCGTAGGGGATCACATCGGCCTCAATCCCGCTCATGCCGCCAAGCACCGCCTGGCGGCCAATGCGCACAAATTGATGAATGGCCGTGCCGCCACCAACAAACACCGTATCGGCGATTTCCACATGCCCGCCCAGCATGACGTTATTGGCGAGGATGACACGATCAGCCAAATGGCAATCATGCGCCACATGCGCGACGGCCATGATCAGACAATCCTCGCCGACGCGCGTAATACCATCACCACCGACGCTGCCGCGATGAATGGTGGCGTGTTCGCGGATTTGTGTGCGCGCGCCGATCTCGCAACGTGTGGGTTCGTTCTTGTATTTCAGATCCTGCGGCGCCATGCCGATGGTCGCGAAGGGAAACACCTTCACGCCCGCACCAAGGCGCGTATGGCCATCCACCATCACATGGGCGATGAGTTCAACACCATCTTCCAGCACCACATCGGGGCCGATGACGCAGCCGGGACCAATCTTGCAACCAGCGCCAATCTGCGCCTTGGGCGAAACCGCGGCGGTCGCGTGAATTTCACTCATGCTCAGCGGTCCAGGATCATCGCGGCATAGGTTGCTTCGGCCACCACCTTGCCATCCACCTTGGCCTCGGCGGAGAATTTCCAGATATTGCCGCGCTGGCGTTCCTTTTTGACATGCACGCGCATCTGATCACCAGGCACCACGGGCTTGCGGAATTTCGCATTATCCACGGTCATGAAATAGACAAGCTTGCCCGCCGAGGTTGGCCCGAGCGTTTCCACCACCAAAACGGCTGAGGTCTGCGCCATGCATTCAATGATCAGTACGCCAGGCATCACTGGCATGGTCGGGAAATGGCCTTGGAAGAAATTCTCATTGATGGTGACGTTCTTGATGCCGATGCAGCTTTCATTCTTCACCATATCGACCACCCGATCCACTAGCAGGAAGGGGTAGCGATGCGGGATCGCATGCATGATCTTGGCGATGTCCAAAACGCCAATATCTGTGGGGGCGGAGTTATCCTCAGACATGATCGTCACCCTGTCTTTTCATTTGTCTTGGCGGCGGCCATGCGCCTGAGACGTGCGAAGGCGCGCAAGGTTTCCTTGGCGGGCCAGGCTGGGCTGCCCACAACATCGGTGCCGGCAGGAATATCATTCATGACGCCGGCTTGCGCACCAACGCGGGCCTTTGCACCGATGTTCAGATGCCCAGCGATGCCGGCTTGCCCCGCCAATACGGCATAGTCGCCAATGCTGGCCGAGCCTGAAATGCCAACCTGCGCCACAATCACCGCGCCGCGCCCAATGGTCACGTTATGGCCAATCTGCACAAGGTTATCTATGCGCGCCCCGGCGCCGATCACCGTATCGCCACCCGCACCGCGATCAATACAGGTGCCCGCGCCGATTTCAGCGCCATCGCCAATCATCACGCGGCCAAGCTGCGGCATGGTGACATGCTGACCCTGCGGCGTGGTGATGAAGCCAAAGCCTTCATTGCCGATGCGTGCGCCGGGATGCAGCACGACATGCTCCCCCGCGATGCAATAGGCCATGCTGGCATGGGCATGGATGCGCCCATAGGCACCAAGTTTGCAGCCAGGGCCAATAGAGCTGTGATGTTCCAGAATGGAATGCGCGCCGATTTCAGCGCCTTCGCCGATGAAGACAAAGGCGCCGATTTCGCAGCCGGGGCCAATCACCGCATCGGGGGCGATCACCGCGCTTGGATGAATGCTGGGCTTGGGCGCTACTGGCGGATGAAACAGGCGCGCGATTTTGATGAATTCGGCCTGCGGTGACGCCACGACCAGCGGCACTGAGCCCGCAGGCATATGTTCGGCAAAGGCTTCTTCAATCACCACCGCGCCAGCCTTGGTGGCCTTCAGCGCTGGCAGGTTCCTGCGACCTTCCATGAAGGCCACATCATCCGGCCCAGCGAGGTGCAACGGCGCCACACCGGTGAAGTGCCGCGCATCGTCTGGCAGTGCCGCTAGCCCAAGCGCGGCACGCAGCGCTTCAAGCGCAATCGGCCCAGCGGCTGGGTAAAAGCGGCTGTCAGCACCCAAGGTGATCAGTTCCGCCGTGGTGCCGCGGGGGCCGGGGCAGGCGTTGTCGCCGGGCGCGGCGGCGGCGCGGCTGAGGGGTCCGGCGGCAGATTGACATTGGTGATCATGCGATTGAGCTGCACAGCCACTTCTTCCGTGATGTCAAAGGGCGGTTCATTAAAGATCACCAATGGCCTTGGCAGCACCATGTTGATGTTCCGGCTGGCCGCCACCTGACGAATGACAATGGCGAGCGCCTGTTCAATTTCCCGCAAAGCCTGCTGGGCCAATTGTTCCAGATCGCGCGCACGGTCGCGGAAGATCCGCTGGCCATCGGTGATCTGGTCCTGCAACGCGCGCTCACGGTTACGCAATTGCTCGGGCGAAAGCCCGCCACGCTCATTGCCCAGGCGCTGCTGTTCATCGCGCCAGCGTTGCTGTTCATTCTGCACGTCGTCATTCAGCTTGGTGCGACGGCGTTCAATTTCCTGACGCACCTGATTGAAGGCGGTGGAAACGCGCTGGATTTCCGGCACATCAACCACGCCGATTACCGCAGCAGGTGGTGGCGTGCCGGGCGGCAGAGGCGCAGGTGCTTGCACCTGTTGCGGCGGGCGCTGCTGTTGGGCGGGCTGGGCGGGACGTTGGCCTTGTGGCTGCGCTTGCCCTTGCCCTGGTTGTTGCCCCTGTTGTTGGCCGGGCACAAACCAGCCCGGTTGGTTTTGCGCCGCTGCGGCCAAGGGAAAGGCGAGCAAAGCGGCAAGGATTAGGCGGATCATGGGGCAATCATCCCAGGTTAGAAGCGTGTGCCAAAGCCAAGGCGGAAAATCTGTGTCTTATCATAGTCCTTCTTCACAACCGCCTTGCCGAAATCAATATTGATCAGACCAATCGGGCTCCGCCAGGAAAAGCCGACACCAACGCTGACGCGCGGGTCGGCATCATCCACCGGTTTGGCGCCAGGATACTTCGTCTGGTCGAAGTAACTATTCGGAATGCCGGACAATGAACCGACATCCACAAAGGTGCGACCCAGCAAGCCAAGTTCATTCGGCAGCGGCAGGGGAAAGCGCATTTCAGCGGAGCTGGTCCACAGCACCTGACCGCCAAGTGAGTCGCCCGTTGAGGTATCCTGCGGACCGGCGCCACCAAGCCGGAAGCCGCGCAGGTTTTCACCGCCCAGGAAGAAGCGGTCAACGATGCGATCATCCTTGCTGCCAAGCGGACTCAGGATGCCGCCACCAGCCGCCAGCACGAGCACGAAATCCGGATCACTCAACCAGCGTTCGAAGGGGATGTAATACTGCCCATCGGCCCTTGTGCGGAAATACTCGACATCCCCGCCAAGCCCCGCGTAATCGCCGCCCACGCGAACAACCCAACCGGAACGCGGCTCAATTCGGCTATCGCGCATGTCGTAGGTCACAGTGGTGGAAACCTGAGACAGCAGCGTCCGGCCCGCCTGTTCCTTGATGAAGGTCGAGGCATCAGTGTTAATGTCCGTGATGTCGCGGTCAATCAGCGAATAGGACCAGTTCTGCCGCAGCCGGTCATTGATCTCGTAACCGGTGCGCAGCGCAAAGCCCGCGCGCCTTTCGCGATAGCCGGCCACGAAGCGCAAATCGCGATTGATCAGGAAGGCGTCCCCCCCGGCGGCCAGATTGCGATCCAGGAATTGCGGATCGGTAACGGAAAGATCAAGCTGGCTGCGCTTCTCCGCCAGCACGCCGCCGATCCGCCCATCAAGCCCCATGCCGAGCATATTGCGTTCGCGCACGCCAACATCCAACAAGAAGCCGGCATCGGTCGAGTAACCGCCACCCAAGGTGAATTCACCCGTCGCGCGTTCCACGACCGAGGTCATCAGATTGACCCGCTCAGCCCCTGAGCCTGGCTGATTGGTGATCTGCACATCGGAAAAATAACCGAGCGAGCGGATGCGATCGCGGGAACGCCGGACCTGCCGAGCATTCATCGGATCACCCTCGGCAAGCCTGAATTCGCGCCGGATCACCCGGTCTTCTGTGCGTGTATTGCCGGAAATCTCGATACGTTCCACGAAGGCGCGCGGCCCCTCACGTACAATAAAGGCAATATCAATCGTCCCAGCTTCGGGATTGCGCGTGACCCTGGGCTGCACTTCAACGAAGGGCTCACTCCGCGCCTGCAAGGCATCCGCAATGGCGGTAGCGCCGCGTTCCACCCCGTCCCCATCATACCAATCGCCGGTTGAGATTTCGACCTCGCGGCGAAGACCTTCAATATTGATCCGCGGGATTTCGTTGATGACTTCGACCTTTCCGATGCGGTAGCGCTGGCCTTCCTCAATCGTGAAAGTCACGAAGAACGCGCTGCGGTCCGGGGTTAATTCGCCAGAAGATCCGGTGATCTGCACATCGGCAAAGCCTTGGCGCAAATAGAAGCGGCGGAGCAATTCGCGGTCATAGGTCAGGCGTTCGGGGTCGTAGATATCGCTGGAAGACAAAAGGCGGAACCAAGCCTGCTCCTGCGTGGAAATCACATCCCTAAGCCGACCCTCTGAAAAGGCATTGTTGCCGACAAAGGTGACGCGCGCGACAAGGGCGGGATCGCCTTCAAAGATTTCGAACACCAGATCAACGCGGTTCTGGTCAAGTTCCACGATCTTGGGTTCGACGGTGGCACGAAAACGCCCGCGCCGCGCATAGAGTTCCAATATGCGCTGCCTGTCCGTCTGCGCGGCAGCAGGCGTAAAGACGCTGCGCGGTTGGGTTAGCACAATGCCGCGCAAAATCTCGCTCGAAATACGGCGATTGCCTTCAAAGGCCACGCGATTGACGAGCGGGTTTTCCACCACATCCACGACCACGCGCGACCCTTCATTGCGGATCGTCACATCGCGGAAAAGCCCGGTCGCGAATAGCGCGCGCAGGCTGCGGTCAATGCGGTCCTGTTCCGCAACATCGCCAACCTGCACAAGCATGTAGCTGCGCACCGTATCGGGATCGATACGCTGCGTGCCGCGCACATCCACAGCGGTGATGCGCCCGCCACCACGGCCGGCTTCCTGCGCGGCGGCCGGCATGGCCAGGGCCAAAAAGACGAAAAGGGCCAAAAGAGCACGTAGCTGCTTCACGGATTCGGCATCTCTCTCAAGCTGACGATCCTACCTAGCCGAGGCGCGTCCCCCTCGCCACCCCCAAACGGGATTAACCCAGCAGCCCGCTCACCCAACGCACCACGCCAAGCTGCGCGAGGTCGTTCCAAGTGGCGAAAATCATGAGCCCGATCAGCAGGGCAAAGCCGGCCCGGAAGCCATATTCCCGCGCCTTCAGCGGCAGGGGCCGGCCCCGGATCGCCTCGGCGGCAAAAAACAGCAAATGCCCGCCATCCAGCACCGGGATCGGGAACAGGTTGATCAGCGCCAGATTGACCGAAAGCAGGGCAGTGAAGGTGATGAAGGCCGAAAGCCCCATATTCGCAACCTGCCCCGACATTTGCGCAATGCGGAGCGGCCCGCCCAGATCCTCGGCACCGCGGCTGCCGGAGATCATCTGCCAGACCCCACCCAGCGTCTGCCAGGTGATGTCCAAAGTATGGGTTACGCCCGCCCAGGCAGCGCTGAAGGGGTCAAGCTTTTCGAAAATCGGCGGCCCGGCGGTAATGCCCAGCATGCCAAGCCCATCAGAAGGCCTCGGCAGCGGGGTCGCCATGAGCTTGACCTGGTAATCGCCCCGCGCCACCAGGATTTCAATCGCTTGGCCGGCGCGCGCCTGCACATAGCGCTGCAGCGCTTCAAACCGCTCAACCTTCTGCCCATCCATGGCGATGATCTGATCGCCCGGCGCCAGCCCGGCGCGCGCCGCGGCCGAGGCTTCCACCACATTGCCCACGCTTGGCACCGGCGAAGGCCGCCCCACCACGACAAACAGCGCGGCAAACAGCAGCACAGCGAGTGCGAAATTGAAGAAAGGCCCGGCGGCTACCACCAGGGCGCGGTCGCCCACGGGCTTTTCATGGAAGGTCTCACCGGGGCGGAAGCTGGCCGCCTGTTCTGGCGCCGCTTCGCCCAAATCCTCCATGCCATGCATTTTCACATAGCCACCGAGCGGCAGCCAGCCAATCCGCCATTCGCAGCCGCGCTTATCTACCCAGGTATAGATCGCGCGGCCAAAGCCCACGGAAAAGCGTTCCACATGCACGCCGCGCCAGCGCGCTGCCAGATAATGGCCCAGCTCATGGATGAAAATCAGCACCCCCAGCACCACGACAAAGGCGGCGATGCTGCGGAAGGGTTCGGGCAGAAATTCCAAGAGAAAGGCTCCTTAAACGGGCGCGATCAAACAAGGGCGGCACGTTTGGCGGCAATCAGCCCCGCTTCGGACCGCGCCGCCGCATCATGCGCCATAATGGCCGGCAGATCCGCGGCCTCTGGCGCGCCAAGGCGTGAGAGCGTTTCATCCACCACTGCCGCGATATCGAGAAAGCGAAGCCGTTTTTCAAGGAAGAGCCCGACCGCGATCTCATTCGCTGCATTCAAAATGGTGGGCGCGCCCCCACCGGCGCAAAGCGCTTCCCGCGAAAGCCTGAGGGCCGGGAAGCGCACCGGGTCAGGCGCGAAGAATTCAAGCTTGCCAAGCGCAATCAAATCAAGCGGCGGGACGGAAGCCGCCATGCGTGCCGGCCAGGCGAGGGCATGGGCAATCGGCGTGCGCATATCGGGCGTGCCAAGCTGCGCCAGCACGGACCCATCCGTATATTGCACCAGCCCATGCACGGTGGATTGCGGATGGACCAAAACCTCGATCCGCGCTTCCGGCACCGGGAAAAGCCGCGCCGCTTCGATCAATTCCAGCCCCTTGTTGAACATGGTGGCGGAATCGACGCTGATCTTGGCGCCCATGGACCATACCGGGTGGCGCACGGCAACTTCCGGCGTCACGGCGGCCATCTCGGCCAGCGTCATGGTCCGGCACGGCCCGCCCGAGGCGGTCAGAATGATTTTCGCAATCGCCGCGGGGTCGCGCATATCCAGCGCCTGAAAAATGGCGTTGTGTTCGCTATCCACCGGCAGGATGGTCGCCCCGCCAGCGCGGGCGGCGGCCAAAACGGGCTCCCCGGCGCAGACCAGGCTTTCCTTATTGGCAATCGCCATGACGCCGCCACGCGCCAGCGCGGCCATTGTGGCGGGCAAGCCGGCTGCGCCCACAATGGCGGCCATGGTCCAATCGGCGGGCAGCCCCGCCGCCGCTACCACCGCTTCCGGCCCTGCCGAAACCTCGGTTGCCGTCCCGGCCAGGGCTTCCTTCAACGCGTGGTATTGTGCCGCATCCGCCAGCACCGCGTGGCGCGCCTTGAGCCGCCGCGCCTGCGCCGCCAGGCCCTGCCAATCCCGCCCAGCCACTAGCGCCACCACATCAAACGTATCCTCGGCAGCCGCTTCCAGCAGGGACACCGTGCTTTTGCCGACCGAACCCGTGCTGCCCAGCACAGTGACGCGGCGTGGCCCCAATTCCTGGTTCAATGCCATAGCGGCATGCCCCGCCCAGCCAGCAAGGCAAGCGCGGTTGCCATGGGCGCTGCCGCCATCACCCCATCCAGCCGATCAAACACGCCCCCATGGCCAGGGATCAGCGCGGAGCTATCCTTCACCCCAAAGCGGCGCTTGATGGCGCTTTCCAATAGATCACCTGCCTGAGACATCACCCCCAGCATGGCCGCGATTGCTGCCGCGCGTGAAGCCCCCCCCGGTGCGAGCAGCGCTGCCGCCCCCGCGCCGATCAGCGTCGCGGCCAGCAAGCCCCCCGCTGCGCCGGACCAGGTCTTGCCCGGCGAGATGGCCGGCGCCAGCTTCGGCCCGCCCATGGCGCGCCCCGCGATATAGGCCCCGGTATCCGATGCCCAAACGATCAAGACCATGAACAGCGTATTGAGCAGCCCGGCATGATCCTCACCGCGCAGCAGCACGAGCGAAAACCCCGCAAGGCCAATGTAGAAAAGCCCCGCCGCTGGCCAGATATCGCTACGGCGTTGCAGCAAGAACAGGATCAGCGTCCCTGCCGCCAAAAGCCCTAGTGCGGCCAGCGGCGGCCCGAAGGCAGCCAGCAGCATCACGCACAGGCTGACGGCGGACATCAGCACAAAGGGCCAGCGCCAGATGGAAAGGCCACAAAACCGCGCCCATTCCCAGGTGAGCAGCACAACAGCAACGCCGACCAGCACATCCCAGACCACGCCACCGGACCAGATGCCAAATACCGCAATGGGGATCAGCACCGCCGCCGACGCCCCCCTCAGGCCCAGATCGCGCCAGGGGCGCGGGGCGGTCACTTCCGGCTTGGATGTTGTGGCTTCCGTCACGTCAGGCGCGCAGCCCGTAGCGGCGTTCGCGCCGATGATATTCCGCCACCGCGCCTTGCAGATCCTCAGCGGCGAAATCCGGCCAGAGCACATCGAGAAAAACGAATTCGGCATAAGCCGCCTGCCAAAGCAGGAAATTCGACAGCCGCTGTTCGCCCGAAGTGCGGATGATCAAATCCGGATCGGGCATGCCTGCCGTTTGCAGGAAGCCACCAAATTGCGCCTCGGTCAGCTTATCGGGGTCGAGCGTCCCTGCCTGGGCAGCCCGCGCCACCGCTTGGGTCGCGGCCAGAATTTCATCCCGCGCGCCATAGGACAGCGCCATCACCAGATTGAGCCTCGTGCCGCCCGCCGTCGCCTTCTCCGCATCCGCCACCATGGCCGATAGATCAGCGCCAAAGCGGCTGTGATCGCCAATCACATGCAGCTTCACGCCATCACGCACCAACCCCGCCACTTCGTTGCGCAAATAAAGCCGGAGCAAGCCCGATAGGGCCGAGACTTCTTCCATCGGCCGGCGCCAATTCTCACTGGAAAAGGCGAAAAGCGTGAGCCAGCCAATGCCGGCCTCAGCCGCCGCCTGCACTGCGCGCCGTGCCGCTTCAGCCCCGGCACGATGCCCAAGCGCAACCGGCACGCCGCGCCCCTCTGCCCAGCGGCGATTGCCATCCATGATGATCGCCACATGGGCGGGCGGGGCCTGAGGCGCGCCTGTAGCGGGACGGGGATCGCTGGCCGCGCTCATGCGCTGCATGCCTCCGCGCGATCTGGCCCCATCCGGTTGCGCAAGCGCTCTCTCCGTCCCTGTTCCGGCAAGCGGCCTTCAGACCGTCCGGATATCCTTATCCTTGTCCACCAAGGCCGCGTCTATCTGCTTGACGAATTGGTCGGTCAGCTTCTGCACTTCTTCCTCGGCGCGCTTCACTTCATCCTCGCCGAGTTCGGATTTCTTGCCCGCTGCCTTGATCTGTTCCATGCCATCGCGCCTGACACCACGCACGGCAACGCGCGCCTGTTCGGCATAGCGCGCGGCGGCCTTGGCCAATTCATTGCGCCGTTCGGTGGTAAGCGGCGGCAGCGGCACGCGGATCACCTGGCCTTCCGCCTGCGGATTAAGGCCGAGATTGGCTTCCCGAATGGCGCTTTCCACGGCCTTGGCCAGCCCCTTGTCCCAGACCTGCACCGCGAGCAGCCCCGGCCCCGCCACCGAGATATTGGCCACCTGATTGAGCGGCGTGACACTGCCATAGGCTTCAACGCGCACCGGTTCCAGAAGCGCGGGGCTGGCGCGGCCCGTGCGCAGGCCAGAAAATTCCTTTTTCAAGGTTTCCATCGCGCCTTCCATCCGGCGCGTCAGATCCTGTTTCAGGGCTTTTACGTCAGTCGGCATGATGCCCTTCCCCCGGTTTTATGGCGCCTGTTCCACCACGGTGGTGAATTTGCCTTCGCCCTTCATGACGGCGGTGAAGGCGCCTGGTTCATGGATATTGAAGACGATGATGGGCAGCTTGTTTTCGCGCGCCAGGCTGATCGCCGCCGCATCCATCACCGCCAGATCACGCGCCAGCATATCAAGATAGGTCAGCGTCGTGTAGCGTTCCGCATTGGGCTTCTTGCGCGGATCGGCGGAATAGACGCCATCCACCTGCGTGCCCTTGAGCAGCGCATCGCAGGACATCTCGGCCGCGCGCAAGGCAGCCGCGGTATCGGTGGTGAAAAACGGATTGCCCGTGCCGGCGGCAAAAATCACCACGCGGCCCTTTTCCATATGGCGTTCGGCACGGCGACGGATGAAGGGCTCACACAGGCTCGCCATCGGGATCGCGCTTTGCACGCGCGTCTGCACGCCAATCTTCTCAAGCGCATTTTGCATGGCGAGCGCATTCATCACGGTGGCCAGCATGCCGATGCTGTCCGCCTGGGCGCGGTCCATCCCCGATGCCGCGCCGGAAATGCCGCGAAAGATATTGCCGCCACCGATCACCAGGCAGACCTGCACGCCAAGGTCCACCACGCCCCGCACATCTTCCGCGATGCGCCGGCAGGTGGCGTTATCAAGGCCGTAATCCCGATCCCCCATCAGGGCCTCACCGGAGACCTTGAGCATGACGCGCTTATAGGCCGGGTTCTGGCTCATGGGGGCTTTGTCTCGACTCGGGTTCAGGTTGCGGGCGCCACCATAAAGTCATGCCCGCGAAGGCGGCAATAAGGCAGGAGGATGTTGCATAGATCATTTTTGTGCGCGGCGGAACCGCCTGGAGAGCATGGCATCCTGCGTAGGGGCAATGCCTTGGGGGCGCCCTATTCCCCGCGCTGCGCTTCCTTCAGCGCCCGGCGCAGCTTGCCGATACTTATTCAGGAGCCAAGCTGCCGCATCCCCGCCTCAACAAGCCTGCGCTGTGCGGCAATGCGGCTTGCCAGATCGGCTTCGCCACCCGCAAAGGGAAGCTGACCCGCATTGCGCAGCCGCTCGGCGAAGGCTTCCTCGGTCACAACGGCGCGGGTGGCTTCCACCAGCGCCGCGCGAACTGCCTCCGGCTGTCGGGCATCCCCGAAAACACCGACAAAGCCTTCGAAAACATAATCCGGGAAGCCCTGCTCGGTTGCGGTCGCAACCTCCGGCGCGGCGGGCGAGCGGGTGGCATTGGTCACGGCCAGCAATTTGATGCGCCCGGCGCGCGCTTGCGGCAAGGCAGTGGCCAAGGGCATGGCTGCGATCTGGATGCGGTTCGTCGCCAGATCATTCAGCATTTCGGGCACAGCGCGATACTGCGCGCGCACCAATTCAAGGCGCTGCTGAGCGGCGAAGGCCGCGAAGGTGATGGTGATGCCGCCGGGCGATGAGGCCCAGGCCAAGGCACCGGGCTGCGCCTGCGCCAATGCCACGGCGCCGCTCAGGTCATTGGCGCCGAATTCGGGTGCGGCGGCGATGGCGATATGGTCTATCGCCACGGTGGAGATGGGCGCGAATTGTTCTGGTCGATAGGGCAGGCTCGGGATGGTGTAGGGATTGACCGTAAGGGGGCCGGAAAAAGAGAAGAAAATCTTGTGATCATCATTGATCCCAAGAAAGGCCATGGCGGCGATCACGCCATCCCCGCCCGGACGGTTTTCCACCGGCACGGGCTGGCCCCAACGGCGCGCGAGCCCATCGGCGAAAAGCCGGAGCGTCGTCTCAGCCCCGACGCCGGCTGCGAATGGGGTAATGAGGCGCACCGGGCGGTTCGGAAATGCCTGAGCCTGTGCGCGGCACGGGAGCGCGAGGGCGCCAAGCATCGGCAGGGCGCGACGGGATAGTCTCATGGCACAGTATCCTTTTGCTGGTGGGTTGCTATGCGGCGCATCCGGCGCTCCGCGCCGGGCGAAATCAGCGTGGCGTGGTGTTCCACCGCCCGATGCAGCAGCGCGAGCAGCGTCTTCGCCTCATCCTCGGTAAGTGCCTCGATTGCGCGGGCATTCGCCGCGAGCATGCGCGGGCGCAGGCGCCGGCGCAGCGCTGTCCCTTCGGGCGTGAGGCGCAGGATACGTGCGCGCCGGTCTTCCTGATCCACTTCCCGTGTTAGCAAGCCGCGCCGTTCCAAACGCTCGACCACGATGCCGATGGTATTGCGGTCAACACCAATCGCTTCGCCTAGGCGCTTTTGGTCCAGCCCCGGTTCCTCATCGAGCGAGGCAAGGGCCGCATATTCGGGCGAGACAAGCCCTTCGGCAGCTTGGGCTTCCGCCACAAGAAGCTGGCAGAGCTGATGAAAGAGGCGGCCGAGATGGGCCGGAACCCGATGATAGGTAGCGACGCTGGCCCCATTGGAGTTTGTCATATTGATCACTATAATGATCATCATTTTTATGATCAATAGAAAAAATAGGTTAGTTTAAAGGCCCCCAAACGGGGCATTTTCAAGCCAAGTGGAAGCACTTGGCGGCTTGGAAAAAACGAAGGAAGGAGGGTTTAGTGCGTGTCCGGTGAACGCATGTGAACGAGACGCACACTTAAACCAGTGCTGGGGGGGAGCGCTTAGGCTCCGCCCCTATTGTCAGTTCAGGCCTTGCCGGCAGCGGCGGCCACTTCGGCGGCGAAATCGCCCTGCTGCTTTTCAATGCCTTCGCCCAGATGGAAGCGGGCAAAGCCGGCAAGCTTCACGCCCGCCTTCTTCACCACTTCCTTCACGCGGCTTTCGCCATCATGCACCCATACCTGCTCCAGCAGCACCACTTCCTCGTAGTATTTGCGGATGCGGCCTTCGACCATTTTTTCAATGATCGCCTCGGGCTTGCCGGAAGCGCGCGCCTGGTCAGCCAGCACATCGCGTTCCCGCGCGAGGGAGGATGGATCAACGGCGGAAATATCCACTGCCTCGGGGCGCGCAGCGGCCACATGCATGCCGATCTGCCGGCCAAGCGTTTCCATGACCGCCTGTTCGGAAGCGCCTTCAAGCGCCACCAGCACGCCAATCTTGCCAAGGCCGGGCTTCACGGCGGAGTGCATATAGGTCGCAACCGTACCTTCCGCGACCTGGAAGCGCTTGGCGCGGCGGATGGACATATTCTCGCCAATCGTCGCGATCAGACTTGTGAGCTGATCCGCCACCGTCTTGCGCACCGTGGTTTCCTCAACAAGGTCCACCGCCCCCGGCCAGGTGGCATTCTTCAGCGCTTCGATATCGTCGCCAACCGTCAGCACCAATTCAGCCACCGTTTCCACGAAATGCTGGAAGGTTTCATTGCGCGCGACGAAATCCGTCTCGGCATTCACTTCCACCATGGCGGCCACACCAGGGGCCGAGGCAACGCCCACCAGCCCTTCCGCCGCAACACGGCCGGATTTCTTGGCAGCCGCTGAAAGGCCCTTTTTGCGGAGCCAATCAATGGCAGCTTCCATATCGCCACCATTTTCAACCAGCGCCTTTTTGCAATCCATCATGCCTGCGCCGGTGCGTTCACGCAGATCGCGCACCATACCCGCTGTGATTTCAGCCATTGTTCATCCCCATTTGCTGGATGAGTGAAAGAAAAGGGGCCACCCAAAGGCGGCCCCGGAAGGATCAGGCCTGGGCCGGCGCCTCAGCGCCTTCAACCGGCGCCGCGACTTCTGCGGCCACTTCCGGCAGGGCTTCTTCCGGCAATTCCTCAACCGCGCCGAGGTCAACGCCGGAAGCCTGCATTTCCGCCGAAATGCCATCCAACACCGCGCCCGCGATCATGTCGCAGTAAAGCGTGATGGCGCGGATCGCGTCATCATTGCCGGGGATCGGGAAGGTCACGCCCGCCGGATCGGCATTGGAATCAACCACCGCAATCACCGGAATGCCAAGCTTATTGGCTTCCTCAATCGCGAGCTTTTCCTTGATGGTGTCGATCACGAAAATAATGTCGGGCAGGCCGCCCATTTCCTTGATGCCACCCAGCGCGCGATCAAGCTTTTCCTTGTCGCGGGACAGCATCAGCACTTCCTTCTTGGTGAGACCCGCGGTGTCGCCCGACAAGCGCTCATCCATCTGGCGCAGGCGCTTGATGGAACCGGTGATGGTCTTCCAATTCGTGAGCATGCCGCCAAGCCAGCGATGGTTCACGTAATACTGGCCGCAACGCGTCGCGGCTTCCGCCACGTAATCGGCCGCCGCCTTTTTGGTGCCAACGAACAGCACGCGCCCGCCGCCCGCGACGGTATCACGCACCGCGCGCAGCGCACGGTCCATCATCGGCACGGTCTGCTGCAGATCCAGGATATGCACCTGGTTGCGCACGCCAAAGATGTAAGGCGCCATGCGGGGATTCCAGCGGCGCGTATGGTGGCCAAAATGCACCCCAGCTTCGAGCAGGGCACGCAGAGAAACTTCGGGCATCGCCATGAGCGATCTCCTTCCATGGTGGTCCGGTTGAGCCTCCGCGGCGCCTTCCCCGGTAAAGGGGACCGGACCCTGCCTGATCAGGAAGGGTGCGCCGCGTGCGGATTACCCCCGGGCACGGCCCGGAAGCGGCGCCTATCTGGCGGAAATAGTGCTTCAGGGCAAGGGGGGCGGCGCTATTCCGGCTTGATCCCGGCGCGATCAGCAATGGCGCGGATTTCCGCCCTTTCGCGCCGTAGCCAGGCGGCAAAGCCGGCGGGGTTCTGTTCAGCCTCGGCCACAATCTCGGCGCCGAGTTCGGCCTGGCGGGCGCGATAGGCGGGCTCCCGCAGGCCAGCCTGCACGGCTGCCGCCAGGGTGGCCAAGGCTTCGGGCGGTGCGCCGGCCGCCGTGACCAGCCCGGCCCAGGAACCGCCCGTCAGGTTCAGCCCCTGTTCGATCAGGGTTGGGATGTCGGGCGCAATCGGCATCCGCCCGGCTGACGACATGGCCAGAATGCGCGCCCGGCCCGATTGCCAAAGCGGCAGGATGGTCGAGATTTCCGCCATGACCAGCGGGATATTGCCGGCGATCAGATCGGGCACGGATTGGCTCGACCCGCGATAGGGCACATGGGTCAGGCGTATCCCGGCAGCCACCATGACCTGTTCGATCAGGAAATGCGTCGCACTGCCCTGGCCAGAGGAACCGATGCTAAGGTCCCCTGGCTTGGCGCGGGCGGCGGCCACCAGATCTGCCACTGTGCGGAAAGGGCTATCGGCGCGCACCGAAAGCGTCACGGGGCTGCGGCTGATCATGGCTATCGCCGCGAAATCACGCTCCGGATCATAGGGCAGGCGCGCTTGCAGCACGGGCGCATTGGTGAGCGGCCCATTGGACCCGAGCAGCAGGGTATAGCCATCGGGCGGGGCCTTCGCGACCGCATCGGCCCCCACCACGCCACCCGCCCCGGCGCGATTTTCAACAATGACCGGCTGGCGCAGCACGGGCGCCATGCGTTCGCCGATCATGCGCGCCTGAAAATCCGAGGAGGTGCCGGCGGCAAAAGGCACAATGATCCGCACCGGCCGATCCGGAAAAGCCGCCTGCGCCGGGCGCGGCAGTAAAGCGAGCGCCGGCAGGGCAAGGGCAGAACGGCGGGTGATTTTCATGGCAGCCTCCCGAAGGTCTTTCGGGAATGCTGCCCGTTTTGCGCTTGGCCGGAAAGCCGCCCTTTTAGCTGCCGACCTTCAGCGTGGAAGTGAGGCCCCTGAGGCAGGCCAGGATCGACAGCGGCGTGATCTTGCCGGTGCGGGGGTTTTCCTCTGATGGGACATTTTCAATCGTCATGGTGAGCCGGACCGTCGCGGCCTCCACCCGGATGGTGTGCGTATTCCGCGTCACGCCAGGGTCGGCCCAGATTTCAACCATGGTGCGGTCAGGCCCGATACCGGCCAAGGCCAGCGCGGCGGCGACATTCACATTGGCCGGGAAGCCCTGCGCGGCATCAAAGGCATTGCCCTTGAAAACACGCGTCGCGCTGGTGATGACGCCGACATCAATCTTGTTCTTTTCAAGATAGGGCGCCCCGGCCAGGCCACGCGGCGGCTTGCGGGTTTCGATGGTGACACTTTCCACATCGCCCTCAGCCGCGGCGCGCACGGCATCCAGGCCAAGCAAGGCGCCGGTGGGCACAATGATCCGCGCACCCTTGGCCCGCGCCCTTTCCACCAGATGCATGCGCGGCAGCAGAGCACCCACCGAAGACGGCACAAAGATGCGCCCGGCTTCAATCGCGGCAGTGGCGATTTCCTCAAACACCGCAGCCGGCGCGGCTTCCACCACGATATCGCAAGCGGCGAGTTCCGCGTTGGAGACAATGCGTGGCGGGTGCTTGAACCCCGCCACATTGGCGGCGGCCTTGGCGTGATCCCGCGCTGACGCCGCGGCCAGTTTCAGCCCTGGCACGCCCTTATCCAGCGCGCGGGCCAGATGGAGCCCAATCGCGCCCAAGCCTGCAATGCCAACCGTCAAATCCTGCGCCATGAGAGCCTCCGTGCATTCACGGCTCGTCTAGGACAAAATGGCGCCGCGTCAAACGGGGGCTGGGGCCAGGAAACGCATGCTTACAGCACTCGGCCCGAGTGCATCCCCGTCATGAAGCCTATCGGCTAGGAGCCTGTCTGAGAATGACCTTCGGCTCTTTCTCGCGCTGGTACTAGCGAGGTTTTTGGTGCGTGTGCCCTTTTGTTTATGCTGTTGCCTTGTGGAGCTTGAGGATGTTGTGGGCGGTGCAGATCATTGCCCATTC
>JADCFQ010000054.1 GCA_020249435.1 Roseomonas sp.
CCGGGGGGGACAAACTGATGCAGCGAAGCGGGAAGTAGCCAACCCTGGTCCACATCCCACGCTCGGAAGGTCTTGCTCATAAAACAAGTGAATCAGAAATAATACCAAAAAACTAGCGAATTCTCAGACAGGCTCCTAGCCGGGCAATAGGCGTGGCATTGTCGTTTTTTGTCACGATGCTCCGCGTTGCATCCTGACTGCTTGGCCTGCCAAATGGTTTCGATTAATAAGAGGTTTAGTTTAAGGTGCTAAGGCTCCATAGCCAGAGGTGAGGAGGCGTGCATGAATTACCGGTCTCCCACAACCGGCCTCGATTTAGGCAAACTCGGTCGGGCCGATGAGACATTGCCGGCCAACCCCGGCATGGCTTCGGATCGCCGCCAACCCCGTGTCCGCGCGCTCCGCCGCGACGTGCTGAAGCATGATACCTCGTTTGAGACGTTGCCTGCCTATCGCGAAATCCTGATGGAACGGCAGGTTGGACCGGCGCTTGGCTTCACGAACCCGTACTACCGCGTGCATGATGTGCGCGCCGGTGTCACTACCCGCATCAATGGCCGCGAATTGCTGAATTTCGCGAGTTACGACTACCTCGGGCTGAACGGGCACCCCGAGGTGCTGGCCGCACACCAGGAAGCGGCACTTCGCTATGGGACCAGCGTTTCAGCCAGCCGGATCACCGCGGGTGAACGGCCGGTTCATCGGGCGTTGGAGGCTGCGCTGGCCGAGGTTTATGAGGCCGAGGCGGGCGCGCTTTTTGTCAGCGGACACGCTACCGCCGCTTCGGTTATCGAGACGATCCTGGGCCCCAAGGATCTGCTGATCCATGATGCACTGATCCATAATTGCGTGGTAGTCGGCGCCCAAGGAGCCCGCTGCCAGCGCAAATCCTTCCGTCACAATGACCTGGATGACCTTGAGGCCTATCTGACCCTGACGCGCCATTTGTTCGAGCGCGTGCTGATCGTGAGCGAGGGGCTCTTTTCCAT
Organism: Roseomonas sp.; assembly: GCA_020249435.1. Lineage (GTDB taxonomy): Bacteria > Pseudomonadota > Alphaproteobacteria > Acetobacterales > Acetobacteraceae > Neoroseomonas. The sequence goes on from JADCFQ010000054.1 coordinate 990, forward strand.
GGATGGAGATGGGCCGGACCTGTTCCGCCTCGTTGAAATAAAGGAACGTTTCCAGGCTTGGCTCATGATGGATGAGGCCCATGCGCTTGGCGTCATCGGAGAGACGGGGCGCGGCATCGCCGAGCATTGCGGCATTGACCCGAGCCGGGTGGATGTCTGGTTCGGCACACTCTCCAAGGCGCTGGTCGGCTGCGGCGGCTATGTTTGTGGGAGCCAGGTGCTGATCGACATTCTGAAGGCGCGCGCGCCCGGCATGGTCTTCAGTGTCGGCATGCCGGCCCCGGTTGCTGCGGCGTCCCTGAAGGCGCTTGAGATCATGCGCCGCGAGCCCGATCGGGTGATGGCATTGCGCGCCAATGGGCAGCATTTCATCAAGGGTGCCCGTGCCCGCGGCCTGGATGTCGGCTCCAGCTGGGGCTTCGGCGTCACGCCCATCATTCTTGGCACAGACATCAGGACCTTCTGGGCTGCCCAGGATTTGGAACAGCGCGGGGTCTACGTCTTTCCCGTCATCGCACCCGGCGTGCCGGAGGGAACCTCCCGGCTTCGCTTCTTCCTCTCCGCGGCGCATGAGACGGCGCAGATTGACGCGGCGTTGGATGCGCTGGCGGCAGTCCTCGATCTTTCGTGATTGCAAGGCGCGTCAATGGCGGCCTGCTGGCGCAGCCAGAGGCGAAAATCCTCGATTTCCTCGTCATACGCCTGCCGGCTTGGGTCACACCGGACCAATTGACCGGGCTTGGCATCCTGGGTGCCGCTCTGGGCGGCCTGGGCTTTGCCCTTGCGCTTTCTTCCTGGGTTTCTCTTGCGCTGGTGTTTGCCGGTCTCATCCTGAACTGGCTTGGCGATTCGCTGGATGGCCGGCTGGCCCGCCACCGCCGGATTGAGCGCAACAAGCAGGGCTTCATCATCGACAATGGCGTGGACCTCATTGCCTATTTCTTGCTGACTCTGGGCTTTGCGGCGTCGGGCCTGGTTTCGCTGCCCGTGCCTTTTCTGCTGCTGTCACTCTACATGCTGCTGAGCAACCTGGCGCTGGCGCGGTTGATCATCACTGGCGTGCACGAGCTTGCCGTTTATTCCATCGGCACCACCGAATTGCGCGCGGGCTTTCTGCTGCTGGCAATACTGCTCTTTTTCCTGCCGGAATTTTTTCGTGCGGTCATCCCGCTGCTTGACATCACGGTGCTCGACTTTCTCTCGCTGTTCTGGGCTTTTGTCATGCTGCTGAACTTCATTCTTGTGCTGCGCCGTGACATCCGGCTTGCGCGGGAGGCAGATGAGGATTGACCTGCGCGCCCCTGGGACAAGAATTTCTTTAGCCCCTGGCCGCAGAGCAGCCTTGTGTGGCATCCACAGGAATGATGGTCATGAAACCGTGTAAATGGCCGAAATACTTTCGGATATATTCCGATAAACCATGCCGAAAGACGCACGCCAACCAGCAAACATGCGGTATTGGCGCACGCTGCAAGGGCGCGGTGCAGAAGGCGCTTTCTTGTCCAATCCTAGAGAGTGTTGCATTCACATGGGTTCACGCAACCCGCTCTACCTCCTTGTTTTGCGAGCATCTTCACGCGTTCAGATTTTCCATCTGAACGCGATCTGCTTCATTGCTTACTTCAACACAAAATCCTTGAGCACTTCCGGCTTGAAGGCCAGACCATGCCCCGGTGTTTCCGGCACGGTAATCATGCCCTTGGCGATTTTCGGCAGGCTGATGAAGGCATCATCCAAAAGCCCCATCTGTTCCGCCCAAATGCCATTCGGAATGCTCGCCAGCAGATGCACATTCAATTCCGGGAAAAGATGCGGCGCGATGGTGATGCCCCAGGTATCGGCCACCGTGGCGATTTTGCGGAGTTCCGTCAGGCCACCGCGCATCGGGTCAGGTTGCAGAATGGGCAGGCGCGGATTTTCGAGGAAGGGCTTCAGATCGGCGCGACCGAAATGCGTCTCCCCACCCACCACGCGCATATCAAGCGCCTCGGCGCAGCGCAGATAGCCGGCGTAATCATCGGCCAGCACGGGTTCTTCCAGCCAGTAGATATCATATTCTTCGAACTTGCGGCCCATGGTGATGGCGATATCGGCAGACCAGCCCATATTCACATCAATCATGATATCAATATCGGGGCCGACGGCTTCACGCATGCGCCGCACATTATCAAGATCGGTGTTGAGGTCACCAATATGCGCGACCTGCATCTTGATGGCGCGGTAGCCTTGTTCGATGTAATGCCTCGCTTTCGCGATCATGCCATCGCCGCGCGCACCGCGAAAACAGCCGCTGCCATAGATCGGGATTTCGGACCGGAAATGCCCCCAAAGCCGATGCAAGGGCAGCCCCGCCGCCTTGCCGAGAATATCCCAAAGCGCGATGTCAATCGCCGATTGCGCCATCATCGCAACCCCGCCGCGCCCACCGGTCAGTGTCGCACGCCACAGATCATACCAGATCGCCTCAATGGCCGAGGCATCGCGCCCGATGATGCGCGGCGCCATCGCTTCCGCAATGCAGGCGCCGATGGTGCGCTGCAAGGGCAGGTTCAGCAAATGCAGATAGCCCATGCCGGTAATGCCCGATTGCGTGGTGATTTCCACCACCACCAGATCACGCATCGGCCCAAGCGCATGGCCAGCCAACCACGGGTCATCCGCCCAGGGCATTTGCAGCAGCGTGGTTTTCACCTCGCGTATCGTCAGATCAGCCATGTCGTTTCCTTCCCCTTGCTCAGCCAGCATCGGGCTGTCTTGGCCTTGCGGTCAATCGCCTGATCCGCGGAAGCCGGGCTAGAATGGCCACCCATGCCGCTTCGATTCGCCCTGAACCATCGCAGCACCTATCGCTATGCGCGCGCGGCGGCGCTTGGCCCGCAGCTCATTCGCCTGCGACCGGCACCGCATTGCCGCGCGCCAATCCTCTCCTACGCGCTCAAGATCGAACCCGCCACGCATTGGCTGCATTGGCAGCAGGACCCGCTTGGGAATTTCATGGCGCGTGTGTTGATGACAGAACCGGTCACGGTGTTCAGCGTCACGGTGGACCTCACTGCCGAAATCGCGACCATCAACCCCTTTGATTTTTTCGTTGAACCGGAAGCGGCCAACTGGCCCTTCACGCCGGAACCCTGGCTTGCCGAACAGCTTTTGCCCTATCGTCGGCTTGATCCGCTTGGCCCCTTGCTTGATGCATTCATGCAGGAAATACCACGCATATCGGGCGGCACGGTTGAATTCCTGGTCCAGCTGACCGCGCTGGTGCATCAGCGCATCGCCTATGTGCAGCGTGCCGAACCCGGCGTCTGGGATGGCGAACAGGTGCTGCGCGCCGGGCGCGGTTCCTGTCGCGATTCCTCCTGGCTATTGGTGCAAATCCTGCGCCGGCTTGGCTTCGGCGCGCGCTTTGTTTCTGGCTATTTGATCGAACCCGCCATGCTTGGCCGTGATGATGCCGAATTGCACGCCTGGGCAGAGGTCTATTTGCCAGGCGCCGGCTGGGTTGGGCTTGACCCGACCTCTGGGCTATTGGCCGGGGCAGGGCATATCCCGCTGGCTACCGGGCCTGATCCCGCGAGCGCTGCGCCGATTTCCGGCACGGTGGAGCCGGTTGAAACCGATAGCCGGTTTGAAATGCTGCTGCGCCGCTTGGACGGGGCGCCGGATGCGCCAAACCCCCAGGCGCTTCGGTAACGACATGGTCATATCCGGCCCTGAAATCCCGCCCTATTTCGGCCAATGGGAAACGCCCGGCTTGATCGGCGCCATCATCACGGGCGCGTGTCGGGCCGAAGATGATCCCGCCTGGGCGGCTTCCGGCGCCGAAAGCGCGCAGGATTACGCGCGCTGGGCGGAACATCTATGCGGTGTGGCCTGTTTGCGCATGGCGCTTGCGGCGCGCGGGATCACGCCGCCGCGGGCGAGGGACCTCGCGAAGATGCTGACCCGTTACGGCGCCTATGTGGAGGAAGCCGATGGTTTCATCCGCGGCCTGATCTATGCGCCGGCCATCACCTGGCTTGCAGAAACCCACGCCTTGCCCGCCGAAATCATCCTGGACCGCGCGGCCGAGGATATCCCGCCCTTGCTGGCCGATGGTGGGTTGTTCATCGCTTCCGTCCATCCTGGCATTCGCCGCCCGGCAGAGCCCGCACCCGGCAAGGGCGGGCATCTGGTGCTGGTCTTTGGCGCGGAAGACAATGCGCTCCGCTTGCACAACCCTTCCGGCCATGATGCGGCGTCCCAGGCCGATGCGCGCGTGCCGATTGCGGATTTCGCGCGGTTTTTCGCCGGCCGCGGCATTTGGCTGCCCGCGCCGCCATTGGCGCGTAGGGCCTAAGGCCCTAGCATTCACCTCATGCCAAGCTTGCGCCTTCTTTTGTTGACGCTGCTGTTCTGCCCGTTGCTTGCGCTGCGGGCCGAAGCGCAGGGCACGGGCCGCGTCATCACCGGCATTCCCGGCTATAGCCTGCAGCAAACCGCGAATGGGGTGCTTGGCCTGCTTGGCTATAATGTGGTGCCGGATGTCACCGCATCCTCGCTCAGCATCAGCAGCGGATCGCAGGATGAAACCGGGCTGCAAACCACGCAATTTGGCCTGGGCTTCACGGTGGATCCGGATTTCCCGCTCTATCTTGAAGGGTTCTTGGGTTATTCGCGCTACGACCCGCGCTTTGTGTTTTCCGAAGGTGCGTCAAAATATCCCTTGCCGACGCGTTGGAACAATTTCTCCGGCACGGTTGGGGTCGGCTGGGATTTTCCGATCATTGAAGGGCTGGTGTTCCGCCCCATCCTGAATGCCGCGCTTGGGCATGTGGAAACCGATGCGTCCCTTTTTGGGCGCCTGTTGGAATTGAAATATGATCGCGAAATTTCCTTTCTCAGTCGTGGGCGCATGAATGCCTATGGGCTTGGCGGATCGCTGATGCTTGATCTGAACATTCCCCGCCCTGGCTACGAAATTGATCTTGAATTGCGCTACACCGATATCCGGCTTTCGACCTTTGGCGATACCTCCCGCGAGGTGCGCGGCGAGGCTGAGGCAAAAACCTTCAATGTCTGGGGCCGGGTGCGTTGGCCGATGGAGGCCGAGATGTTCGGCCGCCCGCTCCGTTGGGTGGTGGATTTCGCCCATTCGCGTTTTTTTGGCGACCAGGTGGCGCTTGGCTTTGACCACCTCACCAAGGTGGGCGGCGGGATTGAGATGAATGTCGGGCGCTATGAATTGGGTGTATGGGATTTCAACATGCAGACCATCCGGATAGTGGGGCGCTACCTGTTTGGCAATAATGTCTCCGGCGCTTCGGTTGGGCTTGCTGTATCCTTCTAAGCCTTGCGTCTGCGGCCCCCTTCGCCCATCTGCTCCCCATGCCCGATAGCCTGATCATCCGCCCCGATCCCGCCGATCCGCGCCTGACGCGCCGTGTCTCCGGGCGTGACCATACGGGTGCTACGATTGAAGCCAGCGTCACGGTGGAACGCCCGCTCACGCTGTTCCTGAATGGTCAGGAAATCGTGACCATGATGACCATCGGCGATCGGCCAGAGGATCTGGCGCTTGGCTATCTGCTCAATCAGGGCATGCTGCTTGCCGATGATGAAGTCATTGGCGTTGATTATGATGATGATCTGGCTGTTGTGATTGTGCGCACCGCGCGGCGGACGGATTATGAGGAAAAGCTGCGGAAGAAAACCCTCACTTCAGGTTGCGCCCAGGGCACGGCTTTTGGCGATTTGATGGAAGGTTTTGCGGAAGCGAAATTGCCGCGCGCGGAACTGCGCACATCTTGGCTGTATCGCCTGCTGCATCGAATCAATTCCCTGCCGACACTTTATCTGGAAGCCGGCGCCATTCATGGCTGCGCGCTCTGCCGGCAGGATGAACCGCTGGTCTATATGGAAGATGTCGGGCGCCATAATGCGGTGGATAAGATCGCGGGCTGGATGTTCCGCAACAAGGAAGCGCCTGGCGACAAGATTTTTTATACCACCGGGCGTCTGACATCTGAGATGGTGATCAAGACCGTGCGCATGGGCATTCCCATTCTGGTCTCACGCTCCGGCTTTACTGCTTGGGGGGTGGAACTGGCGCGCGAAGCGGGCGTGATGCTGATTGGGCGCTGCAAGGGCAAGCGCTTTGTGGCACTCGCGGGTGAGGATCGCATCATTTTCGATGCTGATTTGCGCTACGTCGAAGAAGAAAGTGCCAAGCATTGGCGTAAGAACAGCGCGGAAGCGGAACGCGATGGCGGCTGAAACGCTGGGGCTGGTGCTGGCGGGCGGGCTCGCGCGGCGCATGGGGGGCGGGGATAAGCCGCTCCGCCTATTGGGTGGGCGGCCATTGTTGGAACACGTGCTGGCGCGCATCGCCCCGCAGGTTGCGGCGATGGTGCTGAATGCCAATGGCGATCCCACGCGCTTCGCTGGTTTTGGCCTGCCGGTAGTGGCGGACCCGCTGCCGGATCACCCGGGGCCTCTTGCGGGCATTCTGGCCGGGCTTGATTGGGCGGCAGAGCATCGGCCTGATCTGGCCTGGGTTGCCTCGGTCCCTGGCGATTGCCCCTTCATCCCGGCGGATTTCGTGGCGCGGTTGCATGCGGCGCGGGAGGCGGCGGGCGTGCCGATGGCTGCAGCATCTTCGGGCGGGCAAAGCCATCCGCCGGCCGCCCTTTGGCCTGTCGCCTTGCGCGGTGAATTGCGGGCCGCGCTTTTGGGTGGTGAGCGCAAGATAGACCGTTGGACCGCGCGTTTCGGCTGCGCGGAGGCCGCCTGGCCCGCCACGCCCTTCGACCCGTTTTTCAACGCCAATGCGCCCGAGGATTTGGCGGAAGCCGAGGAAATCTTGCAAAAAAACCCTTTACAGGTCATAAGTGCCTGAAAGCTAAGCTCCGGGGAGAACAGCAATGAACGGCATTATCGGCGGCGTTTGCATCGCCATCATCATCGCCATTGGCGCGGCCCTTTATCTGGACCGCAATGTCCAGCAAACTGCGGACGTTGCTTTCGCGACCACCGGCGTCCGGCTGTGATGTTCCGGCGCGGCGCCTTGCTCGCCGCTTTGGCGCTGGCTGCCTGCGCCGAAACGCCAGCCCCCGCCCCCGCCACACCTTCAGCACCGCGCGCGGCGTCAAGCCCGGCGCCGACGCCTTCCAACCTGCCCAATACTGGCCAGGCCGGGACGGAACGCGCCATGTCCACGCTGCAACAGCAATTGGACCAGGACCGCGCGAATGAACGGCTTGAAGCGCTGGACCCGGAAGCGCCGCGCGGCGATATGTCGCCGCTCCGCACCCCATATGAGATCGGCGGCAATACGCGGCTGCCGACGCGGCGTTAACCGTCCGGTTCCCCGCGCTTCGCCCGCTCCGCCTCGCGCAGATAATCCTCAGTCGTCTTCGTCACCGGCCTTGGCGCCCCGGCGTAAGGATCAATCCCGCCATTGGTTGCTTCCAAAACGCGGCAATCCTCACATAATTCCAGCAAAGCCTGCCGCGCCGGGTCGGCGAACATCCAATGCGCGGAAAGCTTCGCCTTCACCCGCGCGATGGAAGCCTTGGTGCCGAACAGCTTGTTGCAACGCGGGCAGGCGGCGGGTTCTTCGGCCTGCACCACCGCCGCCTGCGCCGCTTCGGGCGCGAAATTCAGGCGCGGTTCGAGCGTAATCACCCCCTCAGGGCAGGTCGCGGCGCATAGCCCGCATTGCACGCAGGCATCTTCCAAAAAGCGCAATTCCGGCCGATCCGGATTGGCGGTGAAGGCGCTGGTCGGGCAAACACTCGTGCAGGCAAGGCAGAGCGTGCAGCCGGCCTGTTCCACCCGCGCCAAGCCAAAGGGCGCCTTTTCCGGCAGCGCGACCATCGTGGCCCGAGCCCCCGCCGCTTCGCGCAAGGCGCGGAAGCCTTGCTGCGCCATCTCTCGCGGGCTGCCCAGCGCTTCAAACCGAGCGGGCGCGAAGCCAAGCGCCATGCGGGGCAGGGCGGCCAAAGCCTCACCCATTGAGAATGGATCATCGGTTTCCAGCAGCGCCGCGCGCGGTGCGGGGCCGGCAAGCCCAAGCCCTTCCAGCACAGCCGCCGTGTAATCAATACTGCGCAGCACGCCTTCCACGCCATGCCCGCGCCGCGCGGGTGCCAGCAGCCGCACCGCCGCCGCGCCCCAGGCAAAGGCGCCTGCGAACACCGCCAGATCAAGCGACGACACCTCATTCACCCGCAGCGGCAGCACGCGCGCCGGCAAGCCATCGCCATGCCGGGCGAGCGCATCAATCAACGCCTCGCCATGGGCTTCGTCATGGAACAGCACCACCGGCGCCTCACCGCCCGCATCGGCATAGGTCAGCAATAAACGCCGGAGCCTGCGCAGCAGCGCCTGGGTCGGCGGCAGCGCATAGGTCGCGGCACCGGTTGGGCACACGGCGGCACAGGCGCCGCAGCCCGCGCAAATCTCCGCACTGATCACCACCTGGTCCTTGAGCGGACCGACGCCTGGCGTAATCGCCCCGGTCGGGCAAAGGTCAAGGCAGCGCCGGCAGCCTTCGCGCTTGTTGCGCGCATGGGCGCAAAGCTTGCCATCGAAACTGACAAAACGCGGCTTGTCGAAACTGCCGACCAGCTCGCCCGCCGCGACAATCGCGCGTTCAAGTGCCGCGCCATCGGCGGGATCGGCGCGCAGATACCCCTGCCGCACCTCATGCGCCGGGAATAGCGGCGCGGCGCCGGTCAGATCCAGGATGATATCCGCGCGGCTGATCGCGCCATCCTTGCCCTTGCCCCAGGCATAGGCGGCGCGTGATGAGGGGCTCGGCGCCGCCGCGCCATCCACGGTCACTTCGAATGCGCCAAGATAACCGCTGGCGGCGCGCGCCCGCCCGCGCATGACCGGAAATGCTGCCTGACGCGGCGGCGCCACCGGCACATCCCCGCTCAGCAGCACGGTGATGTCCAGCTTTTCCTGCAAGCGGGCGGCGGCGGTGATGGCCACCTCATCCCGGCCCAGCACCAGGGCGATGCCATTGCTTTCCAGGCTGACCAGGGGGATTTCCGGCATGGGCTCGGCGGCGGCGGCGATCAGCGCGGCCATTTTCGGCCCGGCCTGCTTGCCCTCAGCCGACCAGCCGGCGGTCTCGCGGATATTGACGAAAAGTGGGGTGGCGGCGCCGGCGGCCTCGGCCTCCTGCGTGAAAAGCGGCGCCTGGGCGGTGCAGGCGATGGTGAGTGGCCGGCCAGTGGCGAGCGCGGCTTCAAAGCGGTCAAGCTGCGCCAGGCAAAGCTGCTCGGCGCCGCGGATTTCAACGCCGGCGCCGCAGCCGCGCGCGAGCGCCTTGCCATCCAGCAGCATGGTGTCTTCGCAGCTACAAACCAGGGCGATGCGCCCCTTTTCCCCGGACATGGTTGTTTCCCCTACCCCCCGGCTGTGAAGTCTGCCGTGCGCGGCATATATGACGCGAAACTCATGCTGACGAGGGATGAAGCCAGGGGTGGTTGAGGATTTACCCGCATTGCCGAGCGTCTTCACGCCGATCATTGCCCTTCGTGAGGGCGGTGATGCGCTGGCCCATGCCTGCCTGATCGCCCCGGAAAAGGGCGCCGGCACGCTGGTGTGGGTGCGGTCCTGGGCGCGGGCGGAAGCTGCCCTGGTGCTGGAACCGGAAGAAGCGCTGCCCGCCGCCCGGCTGGCGCTCCATGCCGCGAGCATCGCTTTGGCGGATGCGCTTGGCGCCTATGGCCCGCCCGATATTCCGCTGATTTTTGAATGGCCCAATACGCTCCGCCTGAATGGCGCCGTGGTCGGGCAGACGCGGCTTGGCCTGCCGCCCGGCGCGTCTGCCGGCGCTGTGCCGCCCTGGCTCGTGGTCGGGATGGAACTGCGCTTTGCCGAATATGCCGATGGCGAACCGGGCGAAAGACCGGACCGGACTTCGCTTCTTGGCGAAGGCTATGATGATTTGACGCCCGCGCTTCTGGTCGCTGCCTGGGCGCGGCATTTCATGGCGACGGTCGCGGATTGGCAGGCGCGCGGGTTGAAGACGCTGGCGGAACGCTACCTCGCGCGGCTTGATCCCAAGCTTGGCGCCGGGGCGCGGCGCGGCATTGTGCCGGCCAGCGGCGATCTGGTGCTGGAAGCCGGGGCAGGGCGCGAAACCCTCTCCTTGGCGGAGGCTTTGGCATGACCCGCCTGCCCCGCACCATCCGGCTTGATGCCTCTGACACCGTGATCTTTGATCAGGCCGCCGAGCCCGGCGAATGGGCTGTCCCCGGTGGGTTTTCCTTCTGGGATGAAGACCCCGCGCAAATGTCCGGCAAGCGCCGGCAGGCCTTTCGCGGCGGCTTCCTCGGCCTTGGCAGCTTCGGTTGGGCGACTTTGGTGGAAGTGGCGGAAGCCAACGCTGCCGAGCGTGACGCCGCGCTCGCCGCGCTTGCCGCGCATATCCATCTGGTCCATGGCGCGCCGGATGAGGCAGCGGCGCGCGCCGCGGCCGAGGAGGAATTGGCCTTTGCCGAACAGCTTTGTGATCACCCGCCCGGCACGGTGCTCGCCTTGACGCGCAGCATTGAAGGTGGCGAGCAGCGCGAACGCTTCCGCACGCTGCATCTGCGCGCGGAACAGCATCGCAGTTTTGAAAGCCTGCCGGTTTTCGCCAGCGTGGAAACGCATGGCGAGGATGAAGACGAACCCATCCTGCGCCCTGATCTGACCAAGATCGGCAAGCGCGACGCATGAGTGCCATGCTCTCCCCCGGTGATTTCTGGGTCGCTTCCGGGCATCATCTGTGTGAGGCCGCGCCGCATGGCCGGCTGCGCGCGACGGCGGATTTATGGCGCGCCTTCCTCGCCCGCCCGGAATTGGTGCCGCCAGAGGAAGCCTGCGCGGCAGAAGTGGCGCTGCATGCAGCCCTTTTGGCCGAACCCGAACAGGCAGTGGATGCCGCGCGCATCGCGACCCTCGCCGATGCCGATGCGCAGGAAAATTGGCGGCATTTTCTGGGCTTTCGGGATCGTGTGGCTGCCGCGCCCAGCCTGGAAGAAGCCTGGCTTGCGCTGTATCGCGGTGATGTTGGCGGCATCCCGCCCATCTTTCTGCAAATGCTGACGCATCTGGTGGCCCGCGCCGCGATGGAGGGGGAAGGCGATCCCTTCGCACTCCGTGCCGCTGAGCTTTTCTATCGCCCGCAACGCGCCGCCATCAATCAGGGCTCGCTTTTGCTGGCGGATCAGGAAGTGCTGGAAATGCGTGGCCGCGATGGCGGGTTTGGTGCGCTCGGCCAATTGCTGGTCGAAGCCGGCGCGCCTCCTCGAGAAGTCGAGATTGATGTGCTGTCCGACATGAACGCCCATCTCTATCACGGGCGTTCGGATGCGCATGATTTTGCGCTGGATATCGCCGAAGGCCGACCAGGGCAGCAGGGGCTGGCGCGTGCGATGGCGCGTTTCATCCGGCACTTATTTGGCGAGGAAGTGACCATCCGCGCCGTGCCCACCATCGAAGATCGTGATTGGCGCTGGCATATTGGCCTGGATACGGAAGCCACATCCATCACCAATGATCTTTGGCAGGGCAAGAAGGTGGCGCAGGCGCGGCTGGCGCGCATTCTATGGCTCGGCGTTTTGGAATTCACCAATCCCGCGCGTGTGCTGCCGCGTGTGGCGGGCAAGCCGATCTATCTGGCACTCGCCATGGATGCCGCCAATCGGCTGCGCATGAAGCCGCAAAACCTGGTGGCCGGCCTGCCGCTACTCCCTCCGGAGAAGGGCGCATGAGCCTGATCATTCCCGGCACGGTGACGATCCACGTGGGTGTCGTGGTGGAACGCCGCCCCGGCGTCACGCAATGGGCCGAATACGCCTGGCGCGCGGTGGAAGTTTTGGAAGATGCGCCCAGCCTGCCGCCCTGGACGCTGATGCGCGAAGAAGCCGGGCGCAGCCTGTTCTTTGCCGGCAATGCCGAAGTCGCTTTCCACCCGACCGATACCGATAATTACAAACACAATCTGGAAAGCTCCCACCCCAGCATCTGGGTGGTGCTGCGCCCGGTTGAGGCCGCGCCTGGCTTCGCCCTGCAACGCGTGACGGTGGATGCCGGTGAGGCGCATCTTTATGCCGATTCGGGGTCTGACCTGATGGAGGCCGTGCCGCTGCCGCCCGGCATCCGCGCCGCGCTGGAAGCCTTTGTGGCGGAACATCACCGCGGCCGCGGCTTCCATAAGCGCAAGCGCGACAAGGCAGAACTTGATGGGCTTGGCCGCCGTGGCCGGGTGGATGGCCCATGAGCGAGGAGAATGAGGGCTTCCTCTCCCGCTGGTCGCGCCGCAAGCGCGCCGTGGTGGAAGGCCGCGCGCCAGAGGAACCCACCCTGCCCGCGCCGCTTGAAGCGAAGCCCGAGGCCCCGCCCGCCGAGCCCGAGGATGATTTCGACCCGAACAGCCTGCCGTCGATTGATAGCCTGACGATTGAGAGCGACTTCAAGGCCTTCCTGCACCGGAAGGTGCCCCTGGAACTCCGCAGCGCTGCCCTGCGCCGCGCCTGGAGCCTTGACCCCGCCATCCGGGATTTCATTGGCCCGGCGGATTACGCCTGGGATTTCAATGCGCCCGATGGCGTGCCGGGCTTTGCGCTGGAACTGGGTGGCGATGCGATGAAGCTGCTGTCCCACGCCTTGGGCCTTGATGCGCCGGCGCCCAAGCCGGCAGCGGAGACCCCGGACGAGGCGGTAGCCACGGCAGAGGCGCCAGCGCCGGAAGCACCGCCCGAACCCCCAAGCCTTGCCATCGCCGAAGCCGCGCCCGAGGCCGAAGCGCCCCCGGAGCCGCCCGTGGAGCGCCCGCGCCGCCATGGTGGCGCCTTGCCGGCGTAAAGTTTTCTGGACATTTCAAATGTCAATGTCGTGTAATGTAAGTTTCATATTGCAATTTGATACACATCTTGAGTACAAGACTCGGGATTCCTGGTTGGATTTGTTTCTTTGCGCCGCTGAAAAATTCTCGGATGGTTACCGAGTTGCCTATGCGGTGAGCAGGCGGCAGATCCATAACGGGTCATTATTGAGACGCGAGGAGGCAGCGGCCGCATGCGGCCCATGACGCAGCAAGCACCGGCACCAGATGCCATGGCCACCGAAAGGGCGCGGCTTTTCGCGCTGCTGGGGCGTTTGCTGGTCGCCGCGCCGGATGTGCATTTGCTGCACGCCCTTGCCGCCCTGCCGGGTGATGCCTCGCCGCTTGGCAAATGCTATCGCGCGCTGGCCGAAGCCGCTGCCGCCACAGATGCCCTGCGCGTTGAGCGTGAATTCCACGATCTGTTCATCGGGCTCGGGCGCGGCGAATTGCTGCCCTTCGCTTCCTATTACATCACGGGCTTCTTGCATGAACGCCCGCTTGCCGATTTGCGCGGGGATCTCGCGCGGCTTGGCATTGAACGCGCCGAAGGTGTTGCCGAGCCCGAGGATCACATCGCATCCGAATGCGAAAGCTTCGCCGGGCTGCTCTCAGGCGCATTTCCGGGCGGGGTTGCGGCGGCTGAGGCGTTTTTCGCCCGCCATCTCCGCCCCTGGGCGGGCCGGTTTTTCGCCGATCTGGAAACGGCGGAAGCCGCGAAGTTTTACCGCGCCGTCGGCGCGCTGGGCCGCATGGCCATTGAGGTTGAATTGGCGGCGCAGGAACTGCCCGTCTGATGTTTTCTGCTGGGAGGTATGGATATGAGTGCTGATGACAAACAAGTGGCGCAACGCCGCGGCTTTCTGAAGACACTGGGCCTCGCTGGTGGCGCTGCGGTGGCGGCGACGACGGCGGAAGCCTCAGCGCCGCTCCGCGCCGATGCCGTGCCGGCGGGCACTGCGCGGAAGGAAGGCCAGGCGGATCGGCTGAAGGCGCGTTATCAGCCGAATAGCGCGCATGTGCAGGCATTTTATCGCACCAATCGTTCTGACGATAAGTAAGAAGGGAAAAACCCATGCTGATCAAACGCACCGATGGCAAGGCCGCCAAGCAGCGCCTTGCTTCCGCCTATCAGGGGCTTTCTGCCGGCGGGCTCGACCGTCGCGCCTTTTTGCGTCAGGCCGGGCTTGGCGGGGCGGGGCTGGCGGCGCTTGGCGCCATTCCGCTGTCCACCATGCGTCCCGCCGAAGCGGGGCCGATGGATCACACGAAGCGCGTGCAGCGCGTGAAGAATATCTGCACGCATTGTTCGGTCGGCTGCACGGTGATTGCCGAGGTGCAGAATGGCGTTTGGGTCGGGCAGGAACCGGCCTGGGAATCGCCAATCAATCGCGGCACGCATTGCGCCAAGGGCGCATCGGTGCGCGAATTGGTGCATGGCGACCGGCGCATCAAATACCCGATGAAGCTGGTGAATGGCCAATGGCAGCGCATGTCCTGGGACACTGCGATGACCGAGATTGCCGACAAGCTGATGGACACCCGGCAAAAAAGCGGCCCGGATGCGACCTTCTGGCTGGGCAGCGCCAAATTCTCCAATGAAGGCGCGTATTTGTATCGGAAATTCGCGGCCTTCTGGGGCACGAATAATGTGGACCACCAGGCGCGCATCTGCCATTCCACGACCGTTGCGGGCGTTGCCAATACCTGGGGTTATGGCGCGCAGACCAATTCCTATAACGATATCCGCAATTCAAAAACCATGATCATCATGGGCGGCAATCCGGCGGAAGCGCATCCGGTCAGCCTGCAGCATGTGCTGTCCGGCAAGGAACAGAACCGCGCCAATCTGATTGTGATTGACCCGCGCTTCACCCGCACCGCGGCGCATGCCAATGAATATGTGCGCATCCGTCCGGGCACGGATATCCCCATCATCTGGGGCATGCTGCACCACATCTTCGCCAATGGCTGGGAAGACAAGGAATTCATCCGCCAGCGCGTGCATGGCATGGATGAAATCCGCGCCGAAGTCGCAAAATGGACGCCTGCCGAAGTTGAGCGTGTGACCGGCGTGCCGGGCGCGCAGCTCCGCAAGGTCGCCGAGCTGTTCGCGACGCAAAAGCCCGCGACGCTGATCTGGTGCATGGGGGCCACACAGAAAACCGTTGGCACCGCCAATGTGCGCGCCTTCTCGATCCTGCTGCTGGCCACCGGCAATGTCGGTTCCGATGGCACGGGCGCCAATATCTTCCGCGGCCATTGCAATGTGCAGGGGGCGACGGATTTCGGGCTCGATGTCACCACGCTGCCGGCCTATTACGGGCTGGATGAGAATGCGTGGCGGCATTGGTCGCGCGTCTGGAACGTGTCCTATGAAAGCATGGTCGCGCGCTTCGACAGCCCGGCCATCATGGGCACGCCCGGCATTCCGACAACGCGCTATTTCGATGCGGTGACGCTGCCCAGGGATCAGGTGCAGCAGCGCGATAATCTGAAGGCCATGGTGGTGTTTGGCCATGGCGGCAATACCGTCACGCGTATGCCGGAAGCCGTGAAGGGCCTGGAAGCGCTTGATCTGCTTGTGGTGGCGGACCCGCATCCAACGACCTTCGCTGTCCTCGCGAACCGCAAGGAAAACACCTATCTGCTGCCGATCTGCACGCAGTTTGAATGCGCGGGCAGCCGCACGGCGTCCAACCGTTCCGTCCAATGGGGCGATCAGGTGGTGAAGCCGATTTTCGAGAGCAAGAATGATTATGAGGTGATGTATCGCCTGGCCGGTGCGCTCGATAAGGCCGCCGAGAAGCGCAATATGCCGATCCGCTTCCAGGCTGACCTGTTCAAAGGCATTGAGGTGAAGGGTCAGGAGCCGGTTGCGGAGAGCATTCTGCGCGAAATCAATCGCGGTGCGATCAGCACGGGCTATACGGGCCAATCGCCGGAACGGCTCAAGGCGCATATGGCCAATCAGGACAAGTTCGACCTGGTGACCTTGCGCGCCAAGGCGGATGCGCCGGCGGAAATCAAGGGCGATTTCTATGGCCTGCCTTGGCCCTGCTGGGGCACGCCGGAAATGCGCCATCCGGGGACGCATATCCTCTACAACACCAATCTTCATGTGAAGGAAGGCGGCGGCACCTTCCGTGCGCGCTTTGGCGTGGAACGCAATGGCGTGACGCTGCTGGCGGAAGGTTCCTATTCCAAGGGCTCGGAAATCACCGATGGCTATCCGGAATTCACCACTGCGGTGATGCAGCGCCTTGGCTGGGATGCGGAATATACGGATGCCGAGCGTGCTTCATTGGCGCGTCAGGGTGGCACCGCTTCCTGGGCCACTGATCTTTCCATGGGGATCATTCGCATTACCATGAATCATGGCGTGATGGCTTACGGCAATGCCAAGGCGCGCGCTGTGGCCTGGAACCTGCCTGATCCCGTGCCGGTGCATCGTGAACCGATCTACACGCCGCGCACCGATCTGATTGCGCAATTCCCGACCCTGCCGGATCGGCGCGGCTTCCGCCTGCCGCATCTGGGGCAGACGGTGCAGAACCGTTCGCATCAGGTGGCGAAGGATTTCCCGATCATCCTGTCTTCCGGGCGCCTGGTGGAGTATGAGGGCGGCGGGGAAGAAACGCGGTCGAACAAATGGCTCGCGGAATTGCAGCAGGATATGTTCGTGGAAATCAACCCGCGTGACGCTGCCGCGCGCAATATCCGCGATGGCGCCTGGGTGCTGGTCTCCGGCCCTGAAATGCCGGCGGGCAAGGCAACGCGCATGAAGGCGTTGGTGACGGAGCGCGTGGGGCAGGGCGTTGCCTGGATGCCCTTCCACTTCGCCGGCTGGTTCATGCAGGAAGATCAACGTGGCAAATACCCAACTGGCACTGACCCGATTGTGCTTGGCGAAAGTGTCAATGCAGTAACCACCTATGGCTATGACCCGGTGACCTTCATGCAGGAAACCAAGGTCACGCTTTGTCAGATCCGCGCGGCATAAGGGAGGACCAGAAACATGGCCCGCATGAAATTCCTGTTGGACGCGGAACGCTGCATCGAATGCAATGCCTGCGTCACGGCGTGCAAGAACGAACATGAAGTGCCCTGGGGCATTAATCGCCGGCGCGTTGTCACCATCAATGACGGCAAGCCGGGGGAGCGTTCAATCTCCATGGCCTGCATGCATTGCACGGATGCGCCCTGCGCTGCCGTCTGCCCGGTTTCCTGCTTCTACACCACGGCGGATGCGGTGGTGCTGCATGACAAGGACCTTTGCATCGGTTGCGGCTATTGCTTCTACGCCTGCCCCTTCGGCGCACCGCAATATCCGCGCCTTGGCAATTTCGGCTCGCGCGGGAAGATGGATAAGTGCACCTTCTGCGCCGGCGGCCCGCAGGCGGATAATACTCAGGCGGAATATATCCAGTACGGGTCGAACCGTCTGGCGGAAGGCAAGCTGCCGCTCTGCGCTGAAATGTGCTCCACCAAGGCGCTGCTGGCCGGTGATGGCCAGATCATCGCTTCCATCTATCGGGAGCGTGTGCAGCGCCGCGGCTATGGCACGGGTGCCTGGGGTTGGCGCACCGCCTATCGCGAAACCGTTGCGATCTGAGGGGCGGGCTGAACCATGAAGCTCCGCATCCTTGCTTTGCTGGCCGCGCTGCTGATGGGCGCGGCGGCACCCGCAATTGCGCAAACCGCGCAGCGTTCCCCTTCCATGGCGGAAGAAATGGAAGTTCAGGCGCTGCTGCGCGGCAATCAAATCCAGGGCCGCATCACCATCCCGGATGATCGCGCCGCGACGCTTATTCAGCCCGTTGGGCGCGAATGGCGCGATTTCCATAATTATACCCTTGCCTGGGTAGGCGGCATTGCTGTGCTCGGCATGGTGGCCCTTCTGGTGGTGTTCCGCCTGAAGAAGGGCCGCATCCCGATTGAAGGCGGGCCTGCCGGGCGCACCATTCTGCGCTTCAATACGCTGGAACGCGCCAATCACTGGATGGTGGCATCCACCTTCATCATCCTGGGCCTGTCCGGGCTGAACCTGACTTTCGGGCGGCATATCCTGCTGCCGATTGTGGGGCCTGAGGCATTCACCGCCATCAGCCAATGGGGCAAATACGCCCATAACTTCCTGGCCTTCCCCTTCACGCTTGGCCTTGTGATCATGCTGCTGATCTGGGTGAAGGATAACATCCCCAATGCGCGCGATATTGCCTGGTTCAAGGCGGGTGGCGGGTTGATCGGGAATGAGCATCCTGAAGCCGGCCGCTTCAATGGCGGGCAGAAGATGGTGTTCTGGATCACGGTGCTGGGTGGCGCGGTGGTGGCGGTTTCCGGCTATCTGCTGGTGTTCCCGTTCTTCTTCACCGATGTCGCGGGCATGCAGCTTAGCCACATCATCCATAGCGTGCTGTCAGTGCTGATGATCGCGGCGATGCTGGCGCATATCTATATCGGGTCCATCGGTATGGATGGCGCCTTTGATGCCATGGGCACGGGGCAGGTTGATCTGAACTGGGCCAAGCAGCATCACGGGCTATGGGTGCAGGAAGAATTGGCCAAGGGCCGCACGGCGTCTCCGCCGCCCGGTGCCAAAGCCTCCGGCGCAGACTAAGCCGATCATGCGCGTGATCGGCCTCGCCGGCTGGAGCGGGGCCGGCAAAACGACATTGATGGTGAAACTGATCCCCTGCCTGATTGGGCGGGGGATTGGTGTTTCTACGCTGAAACATGCGCATCATCGCTTTGATGTGGATGTGCCGGGGAAGGATTCCTGGCAGCATCGGCAGGCCGGCGCGCAGCAGGTGATGGTGGCATCCGGCGCGCGCTGGGCGCTGATGACGGAACTCCGCAGCGCCGCTGAACCACGCCTGCCGGAATTGCTCGCGCGCATGGATGCGGTTGATCTGGTGATTGTGGAGGGCTTCAAGCGCGACGCGCACCCGAAGCTGGAAGTGCATCGCGCTGGCAATGCCAAGCCCTGGATGCACCCGGATATGCCCGGCATTGTCGCAGTGGCATCTGACACGCCGCCCCCTTATGATCTGCCCCGCGCTGGGCTTGATGAGGTGGAAGCCATTGCCGATCTGGTGTTGGCGCACGCGAAGATGATCAAGGACATTCCCTGGACGGAGGGGTAATGGCGCAGCTTTCGGATGATTGCTTCGCCTTTGGCGGCGCGCTGATGGCGGTTGAGGAAGCCCAGGCGCTGATCCTGGAGCGCGTCCCGCCCGCCACCGGCACTGAGATGGTGCCTCTCACCGCCGCGCGCGGGCGTGTGCTGGCCGCGCCCCTGATGGCGCCCTTGCCCCTGCCGCCCTTCTTCAACGCTGCCGTGGATGGCTGGGCCTTTCGCCATGCGGATTTGACCCCTGGCGCCGAGACCGCCTTACAGGAGGTTGGCCGCATCGCCGCCGGGCAAGCGCCGTCGCGCGCTGTGGCCCCGGGTGAGGCGATGCGCG
Organism: Roseomonas sp.; assembly: GCA_020249435.1. Lineage (GTDB taxonomy): Bacteria > Pseudomonadota > Alphaproteobacteria > Acetobacterales > Acetobacteraceae > Neoroseomonas. The sequence goes on from JADCFQ010000054.1 coordinate 20,325, forward strand.
TCTTCACCGGCGCCCCCATGCCGCCCGGCGCGGATACTGCCGTGATGCAGGAAGATGTGCGGCGCGAGGGTGCGGCGATCCTCATCCCCCCCGGCCTGAAGCTTGGCGCCAATGCGCGGCCGGCCGGTGAGGATATCGCCGCCGGGGCGCTTGCCTTGCCTGAGGGCAAGAGGCTCGGCCCCGCCGAGATCGGGCTGGCAGCCGCCTTGGGGCAGGCGCGGCTTGCGGTGCGCCCGCGCTTGAAGGTCGGCGTGTTTTCGACCGGCGATGAATTGGCGAGCCCGGGCAGCGCGCTCGGCCCCGCGCAGAGCTATGACAGCAACCGCTTCACGTTGCTGGCGCTATTGGCGGCGCTACCCGTGGAAGCGCATGATCTTGGCATTCTGCCCGATAACCGCGCCGCGACCGAAGCCGCTTTGCAGGAGGCCGCCGCCAGCCATGATCTGCTGCTGACCAGCGGTGGGGTCTCAACAGGCGAGGAAGACCATGTGCGCGCCGCGATCGAAGCCGGCGGGCGGCTGGTGTTCTGGCGCCTGGCGGTGAAGCCGGGCCGCCCGGCAGCGATGGGCTTGGTGCGCGGCACGCCGGTGCTGGGCCTGCCGGGCAATCCCGTCGCGGCGGTGGTGACGTTCCTGCATCTGGCGCGGCCTTTGGTGCTGCGCCTTTCGGGGGCTTTGCCCGAAGCCCTGCCGCGCTTTGTGGCGGAGGCTGATTTCACCTATCGCAAAAAGGCTGGGCGGCGCGAATATGTGCGCGTCAGCCTGCATGCCACGGGCGGCCTGCCGCGTGCACGGAAATTCGCGCGTGAAGGGGCGGGATTGCTGACATCACTCACGCAATCAGATGCCTTTGTGGAATTGGGGGAGGATGTGACCGCGGTCAGCCCCGGGGACAGGGTCGCGGTGCTGCCCTTTGGAGCGGTGTTTTGAGGGTATAAGGCGTCCTGGAACACCTGTCTGGCGGCTTTCAATTACCCACATCGTCGTTTTGAGCCGATATGTATGCAGCGGGCGATGTCGTGAAGACGCGTCAATCCACGCCATATGACCATGTTTCCGGGTGGCGTATCGTGGTTGCGCTTGAGGTACCGCCAAGCATAGCGATCTGGAGCAAGTAAGCGGCCAAGCTCCGGTCGCGCAGACGCGGGGTATGCCTGGAAGCGTCAATTTGGTCGAGCACATTGATCTCGGCGGCGGTGAAAACTGAGCTCGGGGTGGCGTCGGGCTTGTTCCTTGCCGTCATTGTGAGAAAAAAGATGCGCCAGCTCACCACCGCAATGAGAGCAAGAAACTTCGCCAATCGATCAGAGGTTTCAAGCCTCGTCTCCTCAGCCCGGCACCCAGACTTCATGACCTTGTGGAACGTCTCAATTTTCCAGCGCAGAGCATACCAGCCGAGTTTCTCGACGGCGGCGGCGAAGTCAGCGACTGGTAGATTTGTCACTAGTCGCCAGTCAATCGGTGGGCGGCCTGCTGGTGGATCAGTCTCAAGAGCGTGGATATAGGTGAGAAGCCGCGATGCATAACGCTTCTGCTTTCCCACGGGCGGCAAGGTCCTGATCGAGGCAAATTTAACCTTCACGACTGCAGCCTCATCTCGGCCGATCAACACGTGATGGTGCCCCGCCCAAGGCGTTGCTGATAGCTGCGCAAATACCCTATGCGCCGTATTCTTCGCCGTAGTGGCGGGTGTATCGGCAAGGCGGTTTGCCTGCACGCGAACCAGGAAATTTGTGCCAAGATCTTCTGCCAGGCAAAAAAGCTCGTAGATGTCGCTTTCCCGATCGCCCACATGAATATAGCGCTCAGGCTCGCCTAACAGCGCCATAGATTGGCGCAAGTTTTCAAGCCATCGATAGCTCTCCTTCGTCTCAATCGGCACGCGTGTCGGGTTCACATGCCGCCTGAGCGCCCAGCTACCCTTGAACTTCTTTCGTGTCCAAAACTTTGCCGCCGTTAATCCAATCGGCGTGCCGCTCAGGTTCAACGCCAAGCTTGAATGCATCAACATCCCGCACAAGGTCCGCACATTAGGACGACCCGCCTTGTAGCGCCCACCATTGATGGTTTTGGTGAAGCCGATCATGCCAGGTTGCGCGCGGTTATAGATAAACTCGGTCGTATCCTGCAAAATGAGGATCGGTCCCTCACTCGCAGCAACCCTGGCGGCAGTTGCCGCAAAATGACCAGCCAGAACGCCGTGCTCTGTGACGCGTGGATTATCAAAGAACCTATAGGCCGCCTTGGTCGCCGCCCAGTCGCCACATGCAGCCGGGACAGGTTGACCAGGTGATGCTGACATCTGATCCAGCAGGCACCTCAATCGCCTCGCCAGCCGCTTGTCCGGCAGCCCCGCCCCAACCACCTCCTGGTCATGCCAGTCGTATGTATTGACTACCTTCTCCCTGCTCATCCGTGACGCCTCCGCGAATCGGCGTCACAAACAGAATCACAAATGATTCACTCAGAGCAAATGCCCCATCAGAGATGTGGGTAATTGAAAG
>JADCFQ010000055.1 GCA_020249435.1 Roseomonas sp.
CGCCGCAGCCGTGCGAAGCCATTGGGGCATCGAAAATCGCCTTCATTGGGTGCTGGACGTCGTCTTTCACGACGACCTGGCGCGCCTGAGAACAGGCAGCGGACCACAAAACATGGCCATTATCAAACACATGGCCATGAACATGATACGCAGCGCAGACGACAAACACAGCCTTAAAGTCAGAAGAAAAAAAGCCGCCATGAACACAGATTATCTGGGATCATTGCTATTCAGAACTCAGCGGTAACCCTTTCAAGCGATTCCCCTGCCGTCTGGATGGTGGCAGGGGCAATGACACGCTGTCCTATGCGGGTGCTGCGGCGGGCAGTATCGGTTCGACGTCGCTTGCATCGGTGAATGGGATTGAGGCGATCAATCTTGGCGGTGTTGGCCATACGCTGACGCTGGATGCGGCGCGCGTTCAAGCGCTGTCGACGACCACGGATGAGTTGCGCGTATATGGCAGTGGCAATGATAGGCTGGTGCTGAGTGGTGCTGGGTGGGTGCGTGTTGGGACTACTGACGGTGTTGTGACGCTGACCAATGGCTCGGCGACGATAAGGGCGGATGAGAGCCTTGCTGAGAACCTTGCGACGGATGGCAATGACACGCTGAATGGTGCTGCCGGGAATGACGTGTTTGATGGGCTTGGCGGCAATGATTTGTTGCGTGGTCTTGGTGGCGTTGACAGTCTGGTGGGTGGCAATGGCAATGACACGCTGGATGGTGGTACCGAAGGCGATCAGCTTGCTGGCGGCAATGGCAATGACAGCCTGATTGGCGATGACGGTAATGACACGCTGAATGGCGGCGCCAATGATGACCGTCTTGCTGGCGGCAATGGTGCTGACATTCTGAATGGCGAAGATGGCAATGACACGCTGAGCGGCGGCGCTGATGGCGATCGGCTTGCTGGTGGCAATGGCACGGACAGCCTGGCTGGGGATGATGGCACTGACACGCTGGATGGTGGTGTCGGCAATGACACGCTGCAGGGTGGTGGTGGTGCTGACCTGCTGATTGGCGGTGCTGACGCTGACCGTCTGGATGGCGGGCTTGGCGATGACACGCTGCAGGGTGGTGTTGGTGATGACAGCCTGGCGGGCGGCGATGGCTTGGATTTGGTGAGCTATGCGGAGCTGACGGCGACGCAGGGTGTGACGGTGAACCTTGTTTCTGGTCGTGCGACGGGTGCGGCTGGGTCTGACACGCTGAGCGGCATTGAGAATGTGCTGGGTGGTGCGGGCAATGACAGCCTGGTGGGTAACGCTTCTGATAATGTGCTGGATGGCGGCTTTGGCAATGACACGCTGCAGGGCGGCTTGGGCGATGACATCCTGATTGGCGGCGATGGGGTGGATTGGGTCAGCTATGCGGAGCTGACGGCAACCGAGAGTGTGTATGTGGACCTTGACTATGGTAGAGCGTGGCAGGGGCCGCGTTACCTCGCACTTGTTGGTATTGAGAATGTGCTGGGTGGCGCGGGCAATGACGAGCTAATCGGTAACAATCTTGCCAATGTGCTGGCCGGGGGCAGCGGTGATGACTACCTGCAGGGTTTGGCGGGCAATGACAGTATCAGTGGCGGTGCTGGACTGGATTTGGTGAGCTATGCGGAGCTGACGTCGGGCCAAAGCGTGACAGTGAATCTTGCCACGGGCCGTGCGACGGGGGCGGCTGGGTCTGATACGCTTGCGGGTATTGAGAATGTCCAGGGCGGCTCTGGCAATGACAGCCTATTGGGTGATGGTCTTGCCAATTTGCTTGACGGCGGCTCTGGCAATGACAGTCTCTCGGGTGGCGGTGGCGATGACACACTGAATGGTGCCTATGGCAATGACCTCCTGATTGGTGGGGCTGGGCGTGACCAGTTCATTTTCAATGTCCAAGACGTTGGGGATACCATCCAAGGCTACAGCGTCGCGGATGATACAATCCTGTTGGATAATGCGATCTTCACTGGCATCGGGGCGGCTGGCTCAACCTTGGCGGCGAGTGCTTTCACTATCGGCACTGCGGCGACTACTGCTGATCATCGGATCATCTATAACGCTACGACCGGAGCGCTGTTATATGATGCGGATGGGTCCGGCGAAGGCGCAGCGGTGCAGTTTGCAACCCTGACCGGCGTCAGCGGTACCATGGTCAGTACGGAGTTCCTGGTCGTCCAAACGGTCCTGATCTTCTGAGTTCACTCTCTCTGGGATCATGCTGCTTGGCTTGCCGCAAGGCGTTCCCTTGATCCGGCGCAAAGCTCGATAGGGCGGTGTTTGGTAGTGATTTGCCGTGAAGTTTACGGAGACCCCCCATGCCAAACCCGTCAGGTGAAGCCGCCACGCCCCGCCATTGGTTCCTTTTGGCCAATGGCAGTCGCGCCCAAGCCTATGCCAAGCGCAAGCAGGATTCAGGCTATGATCAGCTGCGCGTGTGGGATGCGCCCGAAGCACGCATGCGTGATGCCGAATTGGGCGAGGACAAGTCAGGCCGCGCCTTTGCCGGCGCCGGTGCCGCACATCGCAGCGCCATGGAACGTGACGGCAAGGATGACAGCCCGAAGGAACACGCCAAGCGCGATTTCCTGGAAGCGCTCGCCCATGATCTGACCGCAGCGCTGACTGCCAAGGAAGTGGATAGCCTTGCCATCATCGCCCCGGCGCCGGTCGCGCAGGCAATCATGGCGTACCTGCCCGGCCCCGCGCGCCAGGCCGTACTGCGGGAAGACCATCACGACCTGACCAGCCTACCCCATGCCGATGTTTTCGCCCGGCTGGATGCCTTGCGACATCATCTGTAACAATTCCTGGCTTGACCCCAGGGCGGGCTGCACCCCATGTCTCAGTGCATGAGCGACAAGCGCCCGCCCATCATCATTGACATGACGCCCGAGGGCGAATTCCGCGACCCGCCGCCGCCCCCGGCGCCGCGCGGGTTTGAGGGATTCGTCACGCGCCTTGGCGGTGTGGCGATGCTGGTGGCGCTTTCCGCCGGCGGGCTGTTGCTGGCGGCCGTGGCGCTGGTGGCGATTGGGGTATTGCTGCCGATTGTCCTTGCCGCCGGCGCGATTGGCGCCATCACCATCTGGTGGCGCCTGCGCAAGGCGCGCGCGCGTGGCGAAAGCACCATCATCATCACACAATTTGATCGGCGCGACGGTTAAGGCGCCTATTCTGCCGCCAGAGCCGGCGCCACTGCGCCCTTCATGCCGAACACCTCCGCCAGCAGCGTATAGGAACGCTGGCGCGCTGCCGCGTCATGGCAATGGGTGATCACGGCGAATTCCGATATGCCGCCATGCGCGGCGGAAAGGGCTTCCAGCTTGGCGCGCACCTGTTCCGGCGTGCCGACCATGGCCTGGGCACGGATTTGCTCAAGCCGCGCCAATTCCAGATCGGAATAGGGATAGGCTTCGGCTTCCTCGACACTCGGCAAGGGCAGGAACATGCCGCGGTCGCGCTTCAGGCGCCATAATTCGCGCGACCGGAACAGGCGCCGTGCCTCGGCCTCCGTATCCGCGACGAGGCAGAACACGCCGAGCGCGGGATAGGGCGCCGTGAGGCGCGCAGGCAGATCGGGCTTGGGTTGGAAGCTTTGGCGGTAGATGTCCATCACCTGTTCGCTGCCGCCGCCATCCGAAAAGAAATGCGCGAAGCAATAGGGCAGGCCGAAATAGCCCGCGACCTGCGCGCCGTAATCCGAACTGCCCAGCACCCACATTTGCGGGCGCGTCGCGGTGACAGGCTGCGCAATGATGCTGGCAAAGGGGTGGCCTTCCGGCAGGCCATCGCCATGCCAGCCCAGGATTTCCATGATCTGATTGGGGAAGCGTTCCGCCGCCCGCGCCGCATCGGGGTTGAGCGCGAAGGCCGTGCGGCCATCAGACCCCGGCGCGCGACCCATGCCCAAATCAATCCGGCCTGGCGCAATCGCTTCCAGCATGCGGAATTGTTCGGCCACTTTCAGCGCGCTGTAATGCGGCAGCATGATCCCGGCGGAACCAATGCGAATCCGGCTGGTGGTGACGCCAATGGCGGCCAGCAGGATTTCCGGCGCGCTACCGGCATGCGATGCGCTATTGTGATGTTCGGCGCACCAGTAGCGGTTGAAGCCCAAAGCCTCCACATGACGGGCGAGGGCCAGGGTTTCCTGCACCGCCGCCGCGGGGCTGCGGCCCGAGGCGACCGAGGATTGATCAAGGACGGAAAGGATGAAGCCGGACATGGGGACAAGGTTAGCGCAAACCGCGCCAAGGACAAAAGCTGATGTATGAAAGCTTCATGCGTCGCGCCATCGCGCTCTCCTGCCAGGGGGTTGAAACGGGCGGCGGCCCCTTTGGCGCTGTGGTGGTCAAAGACGGTGAGATCATTGGGGAAGGCATGAACCAGGTGGTCCCCAGCGCCGACCCGACGGCCCATGCCGAGATTGTGGCGATTCGCGCCGCCTGCGCCAGGCTTGGCACGCATGATCTGGCGGGCGCAGTGATTGTCTCATCCTGTGAGCCCTGCCCGATGTGCCTTGGCGCCATTTGGTGGTCGCGCATTGGCCTAGTGGTCTATGGCAATGACCGCGCGGATGCGGCGGCAATTGGCTTTGATGATGCGGCGATTTACGCCGAGGTCGCTGCGCCCCCGGAAGCGCGCCGCTTGCCGCTACGGCGTGTTTTGGCCGAGGAAGCGCTTTCCGCCTTTCGGCTTTGGCAGGCCAAGCCGGATAAGGTGCCGTATTAGCAGGCTGCTGAAAAGCCGTCATTGAGCATCGTCGTTTTGTCTCGCGCGGATGTTTTCAACGCTGCGCGTGCCTGCGCACAGCCATTTTCAGTGATTCTTTGGCCCAGTCGGCACACTCTGGACAGACTCCCGGCA
>JADCFQ010000056.1 GCA_020249435.1 Roseomonas sp.
ATGATACGCAGCGCAGACGACAAACACAGCCTTAAAGTCAGAAGAAAAAAAGCCGCCATGAACACAGATTATCTGGGATCATTGCTATTCAGAACTCAGCGGTAACCCTTTCAAGCGATTCCCCTGGCGCCCCCCCCTAAACGGTCAAGAGTTTCAGGACATTCTCGCGCGGCAAATCGGCCGTTGCGCCGGCCAGCGCGACCTCGCCCCGCACCATGACGGAAATGGAATCGGCCAATTCCCGGGCGAAGTCGAAATACTGCTCCACCAGGATCACCCCCATGCCGCGTTCCTTGGCCAGCAGCGCGATGACGCGAGCGATGTCCTTGATGACATTGGGCTGAATACCCTCGGTCGGTTCATCCAGGATCAGCAGGCGGGGCCGCGCCGTCAGCGCGCGGGCGATGGCAAGCTGCTGCTGCTGCCCGCCGGAAAGATCACCCCCGCGCCGCTTGAGGAAGTTCTTCAGGATCGGGAAAAGATCAAACACATCATCGGGCACGCCGGCACCACGTGGCGCCGCAGCCAGCGCGGTTTCCAGGTTCTCCCGAACGGTCAGGAAGGGGAAGATCTCCCGCCCCTGCGGCACATAGCCAATGCCGGCGCGCGCACGCTCCGCAGGTGGCAGGCGCGTGATATCCCGCCCTTCCCAGCTGATGCTGCCGGCCGAGACCCGTTCAAGCCCCATAATGGCGCGCATCAGCGATGATTTGCCAACGCCATTGCGCCCGAGCACGCAGGTGATGCGCCCTGGCTCGGCGGCCAGATCAACCCCGCGCAGGCAGAGCGAGGCGCCGTAGGAAAGCTCAACCCCGGTCGCATTCAACATGGATCAGCGCCCCAGATAGACATCAATCACCCGCGGGTCTTCCTGCACCTGCTCAATCGGGCCTTCGGACAGCACCGAACCTTCATGCAGCACCGTGACCTTGCGTCCCAAGGCGCGGACAAAGTCCAGATCATGTTCCACGACCACCACGCTATGCTTGCCGGCAATGCGGCGGAGCAATTCGGCGGTGTGTTCGGTTTCCTGATCCGTCATGCCGGCAACCGGTTCATCCACCAGCAGCAATTCCGGGTCCTGCATCAGCAACATGCCAATCTCCAGCCATTGCCGCTGCCCGTGGGAGAGGATGCCGGCAGGGTCCATGGCGCGATCCCCAAGGCCAATTTCGCCCATCACCTCATCAATCCTGTCGCGCGCTTCACCACTCAGTCGCCAATGCAAGGCGGCCAGCGTGCCGCGCGGTGCCTTCAACGCGAGTTCCAGGTTTTCAAACACGGTCAGCGCATCGAACATGGTGGGCTTTTGGAATTTCCGCCCAATGCCAAGATTGGCGATGCGCGTTTCATCCAGCCTGGTCAGGTCATGGTCCCCAAAGCGCGCAATGCCGCTATCGGGCTTGGTCTTGCCCGTGATCACATCCATCATCGTGGTCTTGCCCGCGCCATTCGGACCGATCACAGCGCGGAGCTCACCGGGTTCCACAATCAGCGACAGATTATTCAGTGCGCGGAAGCCATCAAAGCTGACCGTGATGCCATCCAGATAAAGGCTTGCTCCCTTTTTCATGGCCGGCGCCCCTGGATCAGGCCGATCAAGCCGCGCGGGAGAAGAAGGGTGACAATGATGAACAGCGCACCCAGCACCAAAAGCCATAGACCGGGCGCGAAGGATGTCAGCCAGGTCTTCAGCGCATTGACCGAAAAGGCGCCCAGGATCGCGCCAAGCAGCGTGCCGCGCCCACCAAAGGCGACCCAGACCACGGCTTCAATCGAATTGCCGGGGCTGAATTCGCCCGGATTGATGATGCCAACCAGCGGCACGTAAAGCGCGCCGGCAAGGCCCGCCATCATGGCCGAAAGCACAAAGACAAACAGCTTGAAGGCGGTCACATCATAACCCAGGAAGCGCACGCGGCTTTCCGCACCCCGAATGGCGATCAGCAGCCGCCCGAATTTGGACTGCACCACATGCGCTGAAATGAGCAGCGTGATCAGCAAAGCGCCAAGCGCCGCCAGATAAAGCCCGGCCCGCGCGCTTGGCGTATTGAGCGGCACGCCGAGCAAATCCTTGAAATCGGTGAAGCCGTTATTGCCGCCAAAACCCATATCATTGCGAAAGAAGGCCAGCATCAGCGCATAGGTCATGGCCTGGGTGATGATGGAAAAATAAACGCCGGTGATGCGGCTGCGAAAGGCAAGCCAACCCACCAAGCCCGCCAGCGCGCCCGGCACCAGCAGCGCCATCAGCATGGCGAAGGGAAAATACTCGAACCCCAGCCAATACCAGGGCAATTCCTTATAGCCGAGGAAGACCATGAAATCCGGCAGCACAGGATGGCCATAAACGCCGCGATCACCAATCCTCCGCATCAGATGCATGCCCATGGTATAACCACCCAGGGCGAAGAAGGCGCCATGCCCAAGGCTGAGGATGCCGGCATAACCCCAGGCAAGATCAATCGAAAGCGCGAGGATGGCGTAGCAAATCCATTTGCCCGTGACGGCCACAACAAAATCCGAAAGGCGCAAGGGATGGCCCGCCGGCAGCGCATTCAATACCGGCGGCAGCAAGAGCAGCAGAAAAATCAGCACGACCAGGGCGACGCGCAAATTGAAGCGGAAGCTGGAAACACCCGGCATGGTCACTGATCCGCTGCCCGACCCTTAAGGGCAAATAGCCCCTTGGGTCGCCGCTGGATGAACAACATAATGCCGACCAGCACAGCAACCTTGGCCAGCACCACGCCGGCATAGGGTTCCAGCAATTTGTTCACCACGCCAAGTGTCAGCGCACCAATCAGCGTACCAGCCAGGCTGCCAACACCGCCAAACACCACCACCATGAAGCTATCCACGATATAGCCAGTGCCAAGATTGGGCGAGACATTATCAATCTGCGATAGTGCCACCCCCGCCATGCCGGCAATGCCCGAACCAAACGCAAAGGTCAGCGCATCCACGCGGCCCGTGCGAATGCCCATGGTGGCGGCAATGCGCCGGTTCTGCACCACGGCGCGCATTTCAAGCCCGAAGCGCGTGAAGCGAATGGCCGCCATCACCAGCAACAATACGGCAATGCCAAAGACAATGATCCATAGCCGGTTTTGCGTCACGCTGATTTGCCCTGGCAGCATCAGCGTGCCCTGCATCCAGGCCGGGCTTGAAATTTCTCTGTTCTGCGCACCAAAAATCAGCCGCACCGCCTGCTGCAACATCATGCCAACACCAAAGGTCATCAGCAGGGTTTCAAGCGGCCGCCCATAGAGGTGCCGGATCAAGCCACGTTCCAATAGGGCGCCCAAAAGCGCTGTCACCAGAAACGCCACCGGAACCGCCAAGGGCAGCGCCCAAGGCGCCAGCACGGTGCCGCGCAGGGCTTCCTGCACAATGAAGGTCGCATAGGCACCCAGCATGACGAATTCGCCATGCGCCATATTGATTACGCCCATGACACCAAAGGTCACCGCCAGGCCAAGTGCGGCGAGCAACAACACAGACCCGAGCGATAGCCCTTGGAACAGCAATTCTCCGGCACGGCGAAACGCCAATTGACGGTCAATGCGCGCGACCGCCGTATCAATCGCCTCGGCCAGCGCTGCATTACCCGCTCGCGCTTCCAATAGCACCGCGCGTGCCGCTTCAGACCCTGAAGCGCCCAGGCTTTCAATGCCGGCGCGCTTCAGCGCCTCATCATCGGAAGCAAGCCGTGCCGCGCCTTGCGCCAGCGCCAGCCTTTCACGAATACGCGGGACCGTCTCCCGCGCGAGTGCCGCGTCCAAAAGCGGCAAATCCTGCGCGCTGCGGCTACGCAAAATGCCATCCGCCGCGCGCAAACGCTCTGCCGGATCGGGCGAGACAATCTGCAAGCGCCCAAGCGCGGTGCGCAACGCTGCACGTACACGATTATTGATGCGCACTGTGCTCGCACCTGCCGCATTTGCGGGCGTGCCGGTCAGCGCATCAGCCTCACCAATGCGAAGCGCCCCATCAGGCATGCGCGCAAGCTTGCCATCGGACAGCGCCTGCAACATCGGCAGCGCGCGCGGATCGCCCATCACGCCGAGCTTCTCAACCGCTTCCGCCTGTTCGCCAAAGCTGCCACCAAGGCGAAGCGCTGTTGCGCTAAAATCATCCTGTGCCCGGGCCATGGGCGCCAGGCCCAGCACGAACAACAGCACCAAAACCAGTCTGGTCATGAGAGATTCAGGGCGGTGACCCAGATCACCGCCCCGCTTTCATTCAGCCGCGACGACGGCTGGCATTTTCCGGAATGAAGGGAGACCAGTTTTCGGCCACGATCGGGCCTGGTGTCTTCCAGACGATATTGAACTGGCCGTTTTCCATCACTTCGCCAATCATCACGGGCTTGGACAAGTGATGGTTGCGGTGCATCTCGAGCGTATAGCCGCAAGGCGCATCCACCTTCTGGCCATACATGGCGTCCCGCACCGGATCCACGGCGGTGGTGCCGGCCTTGGTCACTGCCTGCGCCCACATCCTGAAGCCGACCAGGGTCGCTTCCATCGGGTCATTCGTGACGCGGCGCGGGTTCTTGATATAGGCCTGCCACTGCGCGATGAAATCCTTATTGGCGGGGCTATCCACGCTCATGAAGTAATTCCAGGCGGCCAAATGGCCAACCAGCGGCTTGGTATCAATGCCGGCCAATTCTTCTTCCCCGACCGAAAAGGCAACGGATGGAATGTCTTCCGCCTTGATGCCCTGATTGCCGAGTTCCCGATAGAAGGGAACATTCGCATCGCCATTGATGGTGGAAACAATCGCAGTGCGCTTGCCTTCACCGGCAAAGCGCTTCACGCGCGCGACAATGCCCTGCCAGTCGGAATGACCGAAGGGGGTGTATTCTTCCATGATATCGGCATCGGTGATGCCCTTGCTGTTCAGGAAGGCGCGCAGGATGCGGTTGGTGGTGCGCGGATAAACGTAATCCGTGCCAAGCAGCGCGATGCGGCGCGCTTCACCACCATCCTTCGACATCAGATATTCCACCGCCGGGATCGCCTGCTGGTTCGGCGCGGCACCGGTGTAGAAAACATTCTTCGATTGCTCTTCGCCTTCATATTGCACCGGGTAGAACAGCAAGCCGTTCAATTCTTCAAAGACAGGCAATACGGATTTGCGGCTGACCGAAGTCCAGCAGCCAAAGGTGACATCCACCTTCGCGACTTGCAAAAGCTCGCGCGCCTTTTCGGCGAAAAGCGGCCAATTGGAAGCGGGGTCCACCACCACGGCTTCCACACGCCGCCCAAGCAGGCCACCGCGGCTATTGATGCCTTCCACCATCATCAGCACGGTATCGCGGAGCGCCGTTTCGCTGATGGCCATGGTGCCGGAAAGCGAATGCAAAACGCCAACTTTGATCGGCGCAGCCTGCGCGGAGGCGCCACGAATGGCGGGGCTTGCCAAAGCGGCACCCATGCCAAGCAGGGCCGCGCGGCGCGTGAGGCGGTGGCCAAGAATATCTCTCATCGCTGATCTCCAGACTTGGGCAGCACGCGCCGCGCCCCCTGGCGCGGAGATGCTTGCCAATGCCTGAAGATTGCGAATTGCATGCCAGCGATTTCGGCCCAATTCTGACGCAGCAGCGGCGCATTCGCCCAATTCCAAGGCATGCCCCGCAAAAGCCGCGCTGCTTCTGCGTCAAAAATCGGCATTCATTGCAAAATGTAAATTAGATGGCGGATTTCTTGCGAAATCTTCACATAAAATACGGCGCTACAACCCCACCGGCCGCCCCGCCACCACCACCGAAAGCGCCCCAGGCTTAAGGAGCCGCCGCGCCATGCGCGCCGCATCATCGCGGCTGACCGCACGCAGCCTTTCAGACCGGCCATCCAGCCAATCAATCGGCCGCTCATTGCGCTGCATCGCCATCAGCGTATTCGCAATCCGCCGACTATCAGTGAATTGCAGCGCGAGTGATCCGGTCAGGAACGCCACCGCTTCCGCCGTCTCGGCCTCGGTCGGCCCATCGGCTGCCATGCGCGCCCATTCATCGCGCGTCACGGCCAGCGCCTCGGCAATCTTGCCATTATCGCTTGCGACGCTGCCCGCCAGCACGCCGCCGCCAAAGCCGGTATCGAGCCCAACGCCAATGCCATAAGTCAGCCCACGCTTGACGCGTACCGATTCCGTGAGCCGCGAGGAAAACCCGCCGCCGCCAAAAATACGCAGCACAATCTGCGCCACTTCAAATTGCGGATCGCGCGCGCCGATCCCCTCATGCCCGAAAATCGCCTGGGATTGCGGGCTATCCATGCCGATCACGCGCTGACCGAAGCTGGTAAAGCCAGGCAGCGAAGGCGGCGTTGCAGGCGCCCCCGCTGGCAGCCCCGCGAAAAGCCGCCCGAGCAGGGCCGCCAGATCATCCGGGCGAATGGCCCCCGCTGCGGCAATCGTGAGCCCTTCGCGGCGCAATTGCTGGCCCAATTGGCCGCGCAAATCATCCGGCGTGATGGCGGCGAGGCTTTCCGCCGTACCGCCCGAAGGCCGCCCCGCCGGATGTGATGGGAAGGCCGCCGCCCAAAAGGCGCGCCCCGCCTGTCCGCGCGGTGTTTCCAGCGATTGCCGCGCCCCGGCAATGGCCCGCGCCCGCAGCCTTTCAATCGCCGCCTGATCCAAGCGTGGCGCGGTCATGGCCAGCCGCGCCAAACGCTCAGCCTCCGGCAGGGCATCAATCAGGCAGCGAAACCCGCCATCCATATCATCCCGCCCGGCGCTGAAGGAAAGCCCAATGCCCGCATCGCGCAACGCATCGGTAAAGGCCGCGGCCGGCAAATCGCCCGCGCCTTCCGTCAGCAGCGCCGCCGCAAGGCTCGCCGTGCCCTCTCGTCCCGGCGCATCAAAGGCAGCACCCCCCGGCCAGGACCAGGAAAGCGAGACCACGGGCACGGAATGATCCTCAACCAGCCAGGCGGTGAGCCCATGCGCGGCCACGCGCTGAATCGGCAGGCGAAATGGCGTGCTCATGCGGCGGGCAATAGCCAGGCGGCGGTATTGGGCGCGCTTGGCAAAACCGCCCGCGCGGCGGCTTCCACCTGATCGCGCGTGACCGCGCTGATCCGCGCCGGCCAGAATTCCACAGCCTCCAGCGGCAGCCCAATGGCAAGCGTGCCGCCCACCATCCGCGGCCCGGCGCCAAAGCCATCAAGTGCCAGCATCGCCCCAGCCGTGAGTTGCCGGATGGACCGCGCCACCTCAGCCTCTGTCGGGCCTTGCTGGATCAGGGTTTCAATCACGCCGTTCACGGCCTCTTCCAGCCGTTCTGGCGTCACGCCTGGTCGCGGCATGGCAGACAGATAAAACTCCGTCATCCCGGCCGCATCGCCATCATACCCCGTGCCAGCCGAGACCGCGAGGCCGCTTTCCACCAGCGCCATATGCAGCCGGCTGCCCTGGCCGCCGCCCAGCAAATGGGACAGCACCTCCAGCGGCAGCGCATGCCCGCGCTCACCAGCCGTGAGGGAGGGCGCCATCCAGGCTTTCAGAAACAGCGCATCCCGCGTCATCGGGTCGCGCCGGATCAGCCTTGGTTCCACCGCCTGCGCCGGCGCCGGCGCACGATCCCGCCTGGCTGCCTGCCGCGCGGGGATGCCGCCGTAATGCTTATCCACCAAGCGCCGCACTTCGTCTTCCGGCACGGCGCCGCTGATCACCAAGGTCGCATTGGCCGGCGCATAAAACCTTGCATGGAAGCCGGCCAGATCATCGCGCGTAATGGCGCGGATTTCATCCTCCCAGCCGATAATGGGCCTTCCAGCCCAATGCTGGCGGCCCCAAAGCGCCGCCGTGAACGCCTCCCGGAACCGCGCCCTTGGGTTGGAATCGGTCCTTTGCTGGCGTTCTTCCAGCACCACACCGCGTTCACTTTCCAGAAATTCCTGCGGGATCAGCGCAGCCGCCATGCGGTCCGCCTCCATCTCCAGGATCATGCCGAGGCGGGAAGCCTCCACCGCCTGATGATAGGCCGTGACATCGCGCGACGTGAAGGCATTGTCATTGCCGCCTTCCCGCGCCACCAGGCGCGAAAAATCGCCAACCCCGATCTTCGGGCTGCCCTTGAACATCATATGTTCCAGGAAATGCGCGACCCCTGACCGCCCCGCCGGGTCTTCTGCCCCGCCTGCGGCAAAAAACAGATACTGCGTCACCACCGGCGCTCGGCTGAAGGGGATGAAGGCAACCTCCAGCCCATTGGCCAGCCGCCAATGCCGCGCGCCAAATAACGGCCTTGGCGGCGGCGGTGCGGCATTTTGGGCAAGAGCTGGGCTTGCCGCGCAAAGCGCAGCGGCAGAGGCAAGGGTCTGGCGGCGGGTCAAACGCATCATGCCTCTGAGATTGGTATCAGAGAGCCCAAAAACCAGACCAGTCCTAAATCAGAAGCCAAGTCGCCGCCAGATGCTCTGCTCTCGCGGCTGCTGGACCGGCGTATCCCCGGCAGTACCCTCAATCCCAAGCGCAGCATTCTCGCGAATGCGCTGTCTTTCCCGCGCCGGATCAACAGCAATCCCCGCCGGCGGCGGATCGCGCCAGAAAATCAACCGATCCGCCAAATCGCGCGGTGGGCGATCCAGCCTCTGGCTTTCCTCATCCACCTGGCGGCGAATATCGCGCGAAGGCGTCGGGCCAGCCGCCTGCAATAGCGCCATTTCCCCCACACTACCCCCAGCCGCCCGCGGCTGCTGGCGCGGGTCCCGGAGCGCCAAGGACGGCACCAGCACCGCCTCAGCCTCCTCACGCGCACTGCGCTCCATAGGGCGCGGCGCACCCGGACGCGGCGGCGGCAAGCCACCCGCCATATCCGGCGGCATGGAAAGCGGCGCCCTGGTGGTCACGCGGAATTCATCCGGCGCATCGCGGATAAAGCCAAGCGAACGCGCCGTATTCTCCCCACAGCCGACCAGCAGCAGCAGCGAAACAGCAGGCAAAAAGGTCTTGAGACGCCGAGTCATGCGCTATCTTTAGGCGCTCGGCGTGGCGGCAACAAGGCATCCAATAAAAGCGCCCCTACCCCACACACAATCGCCGCATCGGCAACATTGAAAACATACCAATGCCAGCCCCAGGCATGGGCATCCACAAAATCCACCACCGCCCCAAAACGCAACCGATCCAATACATTGCCAAAGGCGCCACCAATCACCGCCCCCAAGGCAAGCGCCACCATCCGCCCCTCGGCCCGCGCCAGCCAACGGACCAGAAACACGGCAATCCCCGCAGCCAACGCAGCCAAGACGACGTGATTCCACGGGCCATCGCCGGAAAACAGGCCAAAAGTGACGCCCCGATTCCAGACCATGGTCAGATCAAGGCCAAAAGGGCCCGCCGCAAACAAGGGGATGTTCTGGACCTCAGCCAACAGCAAAACATCCAACACGAACCACTTCGACAATTGGTCGAAAAAGAAAATCAAACCCGCGAAAATCAAACCCAGGCGGAACAAGCCGGGGGCGCTGCCCCCAGACCCCCGCCGGGGAGACAGTGTCTCCCCGGACCCCGCCATCATTAAAGCGCCTCGACCACTGCGTCGCAGCGGCGGCACAAGGTGGGGTGGGCACTACAGTCGCCGACTTCGGGCAGGACACGCCAGCAGCGGTCACACTTGGCGCCAGGGGCGGGGCGGAACACCGCAGCGGCATCAGCAACACCCTCGGCCACAAAGGCACCCTCAGGGGCCACATCCGAGGAAAGCGCGAAGCCCGAGGTAATGCAAAGCTCTGCCCACAACTCAGGCGTCAACAACGCGGCATCCTCAGGCGCCACATGCAACACCGGCGCAGCCTGCAGGGATGAACCAATCTCCTGCGCCACACGCGCACGCTCCAGCGCACCCGTCACCGCCCGCCGCAATTCCCGCAAGCGCGCCCATTTCGCGGCCAGCGCTACATCCTTCCAACCCTCCGGCACAAAGGGGAAATCGAGCAAATGCACACTCCCCCCCTCATCCGGGAAACGCGCAAGCCAGGCTTCCTCCGCCGTGAACACCAAGACCGGCGCAAACCAGGCACAAAGGCAGCGATGCAGAATATCCAACACCGTCCGCGCGGCACGCCGGCGCAACGCATCCGGCGCATCGCAATACAGGCTGTCCTTGCGGATATCGAAATAGAACGCCGAAAGGTCAGTCGCGCAGAATTGATGGATTTCCGGATAGACACCGGTCCAGTCATGGGTTTCCACCGCACGCCTGATCTTCGCATCCAACTCCGTCAGCCGATGTAACAACCAGCGCTCCAATTCCGGCAATTCGCCATAAGGAACGATCTCATCTTCCGAAAACCCATCCAGATTGCCGAGCAGCCAGCGCAAGGTATTGCGAATACGCCGATACAATTCCGCCTGCTGCTTCAGGATTTCCGGACCGATGCGCAGATCAAGCGCGGTATCAGAATTCATTACCCAAAGGCGCAGAATATCCGCGCCATATTGCTTCATCACATCCTGCGGCGCGGTCACATTGCCCATGGATTTGGACATTTTCCGCCCCTGCTCATCCAGCACAAAACCATGCGTCAACACGGCCTTGAAGGGCGCAACACCATTGGTGCCAACAGATTCCAACAGCGAGGAATGAAACCAGCCGCGATGCTGATCCGACCCTTCCAGATAAAGATCAGCCGGGAAAGGCAAGCCACGCGGCGGCAGTACAAAGGCATGGGTGGAGCCTGATTCAAACCAGACATCCACAATATCCATCACCTGCTCATAAGCCGCCGGATCACGCCCTTCACCCAGGAAACGCGCTGCCGCACCGGGCTTATACCAGGCATCCGCCCCTTCCGCCGTGAAGGCAGCGACAATGCGGTCCATGATTGCGGGATCACGCAAGGGCTCGCCTGACTGCTTGCTCACAAATACCGGGATCGGCACGCCCCAGGCGCGCTGCCGGCTGATGCACCAATCGGGCCGCGCCGCGACCATGGACCCGATGCGGTTCCGCCCCGCATCCGGCACGAAATGCGTCTTGGCAATCGCGTCCAATGATTTGGCGCGGATCGCATTGGCATCATCCATGGCGATGAACCATTGTGGCGTCGCGCGAAAAATCACTGGCTTCTTGGACCGCCAGCTATGCGGATAGCTATGCGTCAGCTTGCCCGTGGCCGCGAGCGTCCCCGCTGCCTCCATCGCTGCATAAACCGCTGTATGCGCCTTGAAGACATGCAAGCCCTCAAACCCCGGCGCGTGATGGGTGAAGGTGCCGTCATCATTCACGGTCTCCGGGATCGGCAGGTTATGTGCGCGACCCAGATTGAAGTCATCCTCACCATGACCAGGCGCGATATGCACAAAGCCTGTGCCCGCTTCGGTGGTGACAAAATCACCAGGCAGCAGTGGCACATCGAATTCATAGCCATGCCCGCGCAGCGGATGCGCCGCCATCGCGCCAGCCAGCTCCGCGCCCTTGATCACACGCTTGATGCTATGCGCGCCGATACCGGCATCCTTTTCGAATTGCGGCAGCAAGGGTAGCGCCACCAGCAGCCGATCCCCGATCTTCAGATAGGATTTCTCGGCCAAGCCTTCGACATGCACCAGCGCGTAATCAATCTCTGCCCCATAAGCGACCGCGCGATTGCCCGGCATGGTCCAGGGCGTCGTGGTCCAGATCACCACATCCGCGCCGGCCAAATCAGCCGCCGCCGCTTTCAGGATGCGGAACTTCGCATGCAGCGTCGGGCTGACATGATCGTGATATTCAATCTCCGCTTCCGCCAGCGCGGTTTTCTCAACCGGGCTCCACATCACAGGACGCAACCCGCGATAGAGCGACCCATTCATCAGAAACTTACCGATCTCAGCGGCGATGGCGGCTTCCGAGGCGAAATCCATCGTCGCATAACGATCCGCCCAATCGCCGGCGACACCAAGGCGAATGAATTCCTCCCGCTGCACTTCAAGCCAATGTTCGGCATAGGCGCGGCATTCGGCGCGGAAATCCAACACCGGCACCGCATCCTTGTCGCGGCCCTTGTTGCGGTATTCTTCTTCAACCTTCCATTCAATCGGCAGGCCGTGGCAATCCCAGCCGGGGACGTAATTCGCGTCATACCCCGCCATTTGCGCGGCGCGATTGATCACATCCTTCAAAATCTTGTTCAGCGCATGGCCAATATGCAGATTGCCATTGGCATAGGGCGGGCCGTCATGCAGCACGAAGCTCTCGCGCCCCTTGGACTGAGCGCGTAGCCTCTCCCACAGTTTCAGGCGTGCCCAGCGCGCCAGCATATCGGGTTCGCGCTTTGGCAAATCCCCGCGCATGGGAAAGCCGGTCTGCGGCAGGAAGACGGTGCCGCGATAATCGCGGGCCTCTTTGGGGCTGTCATTCATGGTGTTTGAGCCTTGCGGGCTGATCTCGGGCCGCCTTGCCGGCGGCAGGGGTGAAAAAAGGGCGACGCTTCCCGACCTTCAGCGGAAGGCCGGGCGGGTAATTCGTATCGAAACCGCCGTGTTTTTCATGGGGCGCTTATGGGCGCGGGCCATGCGGGCGGTCAAGCCAGCGCCGCGCGGGCATTCAGCACATCCTGTTCGATGGCGGCCTTTAGCGTCTCCAGCCCGTCAAACTTCGCATCAGGCCTCAGGAATTGCACCAGCCGCACGCCGATTTCCTGGCCGTAAATATCGCCCGCGAAATCGAAGATATAAACTTCCAACCGCGTCACCTTATCACCGCCCAGCGTCGGCCGTCGCCCGATATTGGCGACGCCCTTCGCCGTCCCGCCCCCCGGTAGCGCCACCGTGACCGCATAGACGCCCCGCGCCGGTTCCAGATGCCGATCGAGCCAGATATTCGCCGTCGGCCAGCCGAGCACACGCCCAAGCTTATCCCCATGCACCACCGTGCCGCGAATCTCCCATGGCCGCCCCAGCTTTTCCGCCGCGCGATCCGGATAGCCATCCTGCAGCAAGCGGCGGATGCGGGTGGATGAAATGGCCTCACCGCCCTGTTCCACCGGAGGCACGATGGAAAGCCCCATGCCACGCGCAGCGGCCTCCCGCGCCAGGAAGCGCACATCGCCGCCGCGCCGATTGCCGAAGGCGAAATCAGGGCCGCTCGCCAAATGCTTGGCACCCAGCCCCTTATGCAGCACCTGTTCGACAAAGGCTTCCGCCGAAAGGGCCGCGAAATCATCATCAAAGCGCAGCGCATAGACAAAACGCGCGCCGGCATCGGCAAGGCACGCGGCCTTGGCCGGCAGCAAGGTCAGCCGAAAGGGCGGATCATCGGGGCGGAAATGCTCACGCGGATGGGGCTCAAAGGTCAGCACGGCGAGCGGCAAATCAGGCCGCGCTGCCTGCGCTGCCTTCAGCACCGCGACATGGCCCAGATGCACGCCATCGAAATTGCCGAGTGCAACAGTGGCACCACGCGCTTCCTTCGGGATGCCGCGCCAATCGGAGAAGATTTGCGCTGCCATCAGGCTTCCCCAGGCTTCAGCCAACGCGGCACATCGGGCGGCGTATAGCGCTTCAGGGCATCCAGCGCGCCCGCGCCATCCGGCGCCAGCATGGCGGCAGCGCGCATTTCCGCCCGCACAAAGCCTTCCGTCACCATGTGATCAAGTGCACCCATCAGCTTCTGCCAATAGCCGAGTGTATCCACAAAAACGATGCCCTTGCGTTGAATGCCAAGCTGCAACCAGGTGAGCGTTTCCACCGCTTCTTCCAGGCTGCCATAGCCGCCGGGCAGCACGATGAAGCCATCGGAAAGCTCGGCCATCAGCGCCTTGCGTTCATGCATGGACCCCACAACGCGCATATCCTTGAGCTGCTTCGCCCCCGCTTCGCGCGCCACCAGCCCATGGGGGATGATGCCGATCACTTCGGCCCCCGCATCCTGCGCGGCGGCGGAAACAGCACCCATCAGGCCAACACCACCCCCGCCATAGACCAGGCCAAGCCCGCGCGCGGCGATTTCCTGCCCCAGCGCAGCGGCGGCGGCGGCATATTCGGGGCGAGCGCCGGCGGCAGAGCCGGCAAAGACGCATACCCGACGCATGGCGCTATTCCGCCGCTTTGGTGATGGCGGTGCGGGAGGGGACGGAGACAAAGGCCTCCCCCTCCAGCACTGGTTCACCCTTGACCAGGCAGACGGTTTTGAGCGTCGCGCGGTGCTTTTCGGGATGGAGGGCGGCGACTTCGACAATGGCGGTGACGGTTTCGCCGATTTTCACCGGGGCGCGGAATTTCAGCGTTTGCGACATATAGATGGTGCCCGGCCCGGGAAGCTGCGTGCCCAGCACCTTAGTGATCAAGCCCGCCGCCAGCATCCCATGGGCGATGCGTTCCTTGAAGATGGAGGTGGCGGCATATTCCGCATCCAGATGCATGGGGTTGGTATCGCCGGTGACGGCGGCGAATAGCACGATATCGGCTTCCGTGATGGTTTTGGAGAATTTGGCGGTCAGCCCGACCGTCAGGTCTTCAAAGAAATAGAGTTCCGCCATGGTTTGAGGCCCTTGCTTTGCCGTGCTGCGCTGCGAAAGGGTGTTAAAGCATTTTTGAGCCAAGCGAAATCGCCCGATGGCCCGGCCTCAGGCGATGAATTTTCTTGATCTGCGCCGGCTACGCCGATAGGGATTGGATCGTGACCGCTGTAGGGAGGCCAGATCCTCGTCATAATCGGCGGAGCAGAGGGGCCTGTCTGGCAGAGCCCCTCATTTTTTTGCGGCGCCCTTGCGGATTTTTCTTGCGGGGTTCTGGGCGCAGCGATATTTTGAAAGACAGAAGGTGATGCTTCACTCCGCTGGGAGGCCTGCCCTCCTCGTAGGCGCGTGCGGCGGCCGAGGGACGGCAGGCGTTCCTCGGCTCACCTTTCCTCCCCTTGTCCTGATAGGTTTCAGCTTGCCGCCGGGCGCGCGTGATTGAGCGCGAGCAGCGCGGCCAGCGCATCTTCTTCGCTGATGGTTGCGGGCCAGCCATAGGCGGCGGCCACGGCTTCATCCAGGCGTTGATGCAGCCCATCAAGCCAGGTGCCTTCAGGGGTGCCGCGCGTATTGTAAAGCTTGGTCAGGGTGCGCGCCTTCAGCGCCTGCGCGGCGGCGGCATCGCGCGGCAGAATGCGGTCCGGGAAGCCGGGTACGACCTCGGGCATTGTTTCCACCAAATCCGCCGGGTTGAGCCAGCGGTTGCGCGCTTCGACCAAGGCCCGCGCGGCTTCGGCAATGGCCATGGCGCGCGGATCAGCGGCATAGGATGCGGCGGGCAGGTTCGGGGTCAGGCCATCGGGGAAGGGAAAGGTTTCGAAGCAGGATTGGTTGTTATAGGTCGGATCATTCCCCACGCCGTGCCGTGAGGCATTGCCGAGCGCCCAGGCTTCATGAAAGCGGCTATGCAGAATGCCGAAACTTGTGTCGTCGTCGCGCGCAATCGCGAAAACGCGGCTATCGGGCAGAACCTGCACAGCAAGCCAGACAAAGAGCCGATGCTTGGCAACCCGAGGTGTTGCGATGTAGCGCGTGAACGGCGCCAAAGCGGCGCGTAAACCCGGCACGGTTTCGCCGTGCTGCCACCATTTCTCGGCCCGACGCCCGCGCCTGTTCTTCTCGCGGAGTGGCTTAACCTCCCGTACCACATGCCCAAAAGGCCCGGCGTAAAAGGCGGCCTCTGCTTCGTCACGGCTGGCAAAATCAACAATCCAGGTATCGGAAGAACGCCCGGTAATATCAGCGGTGTTCATGATGGGCCGCACAACATCCGTGTTGGGTCTGCCATTGGCATTCAGCGCTGCGGCAAGCCAGCCCCGCGCAATGGTGCCATCAATATCGAAGGGGCCAACCTTGACCGGACCTTGAAAGGAAAGGCGCATATTTTCGGCAAGGCCGCGCGCCGTGGTCAGGTTCGCCGCCCCGCCCGAAAGATCGGCATGGATGGTCGGCACCGCAGCGCCATCAAGCATTGCCGGCCCGTCATGCTGTTTCGCAAAGGCCACCAGGGAAACGCGCACCGCCGCGCCATCGAGATTCCAAGGCTCATTGCTCCAAGCCTCGAAAATCGTCGCGCGTTCCTGAATGCGATCCAACACAATGCGGCTTGCGCCTTTGCGGATTGCTTGCGTCGCCACCAGGCCAACACGTTCTGTCCGTCCGGCGGCCAATTCCTCCCGCGCGCGTTCGAACCAGTAGCACACCAAATCCACCCCGCCGGGCAGGCGCCCGGCATAGGCGGCGCGGAGCCTTGCCGTGTAATCCTCTCCCAGGGTGCCGATCATCGCCTTGTCACCCAAAAAGGGCGGATTGCCGATAATGGCATCAGCCTTCGGCCAAGCGGCGGGCTGGCCGTCCGGCGTCAGCACCGCATCGCGGCATTCAATGGTTTCCAGCGGGCGCAAGACAGGATCGGATGGCAAGGGCAGCCCATTGCGCCGCGCCCATTGGATATGGCCAATCCATACCGAAACCCGCGCCAATTCGGCGGCATAGGGGTTGATTTCGATGCCGCAAACCGCTTCCGGCCCCACTTGCGGAAATTCACGCGGCAGGCCCAAAGCCTCAGCCTCCACTGACGCGCGAACTTCAAGATCCTTCAGCGCCAGCAACGCCAGATAGAGAAAATTGCCGGAACCGCAGGCCGGGTCCAGCACGCGAAACCCCCTCAGCCGGTCAAGAAAACCCTTATAGGCGGCGCTGGCTTCAGCCGCCGCCTTGTTCTTGGCGCGCGTATTGGTGGCGGCGGCCTCCCTTTCCAGCGCGGCGGCAAGGCCCGCTTTCACCGCCGCCCATTCCGCCAGCAAAGGGCGCGTGATGGTGGCATCCACCAGCCGGCCAATCTTTTCGCGGTCTGTGTAATGGGCGCCAAGCTGGCTGCGCTTATCCGGGTCCAGCCCACGTTCAAACAGCGTGCCCAGGATGGAAGGGTCTATTTCCGCCCAATCCAAAGCGGCAACCCGCGCCAGCAGCTTGATATCCGCAAGGTCCAGCGCCAGCGCGGTATCATCATCGAACAGGCCGCCATTGAACCAGGGCACGGGGGTGAAATCAATTTCGCCGCCAGGGTCCTTCATGGCGCGGAACAGGCGGGAAGCGAAATCCGCGAAGCGCGGCGGATTGGCTTGGGCGGCATGCAGCATGCGCTCAAACAGCCCTTGCGGCAGCAGCGCCACATCATCGGCAAACAGGCAGAACACCAGCCGAATGACGAAATGCGCGACATCATGCGGGTCATGCCCACGCGCGCGCAGCCGGCGGGCAAGTTCGGCGAAATCAGCGGCGGCCTGTTCCGTCAGCGCCTGGCGGGTTTTGGTGGGGCGCAGCCTATCGGGTTCACTGAAGGCGGCTTTCAGCAGGGCGCGTTTGGCGGGGTCCTGAAGGTCTTCCAGGGTCACTTCATGCCGGGCGCTGACCGCATTGGTCCAATTGGTGCGGATAACGATGCGTTCGATATCGGAAGTGATCAGCAGCGGCGGGTTTTCCAGCGCGCCGGCATAGAGCAATAGCTGCCGGTGGGCCGCTTCCAAATCCTTGTGCTTGCCCTTGTATTCCCAGCCGAAACAGGCGCGCTTCCAAACATCCGCCCAGCCTTCGCCGCCCGTCGCCTTGGTGGCGCCCTTTTCAAAGGCATAGGTCGCGCCGGTTGGGTCCGTATTGGGTGTTGGTTCATTCAGCAGGGCGCAGAGGTCAATGAAATGCTCCTGCACCGCGGCGCGTTCGGCGCGGGTATTGGCCTTCCATTTGCGGATGAAATCCTGCGGCGTCATGGCGCGAGTATTGGCACGGGCTACCGCGCCGGTCCAAGCCCGTGTTGGTGGGGTGGGGGAGAATAATCTTCCCAGCACCACGCATCGGGGAAGCCTTTGGCGGAGGTTTGCTTGAGAAATTAAAATCTTTTTTCTTGATGTTTTTCACGATTTGAGAGAAAAACTTTTCAAACAAACCTGGATTTCACCGCCATGACCCTCCGCCGAGACCTGCTGCTCCGCTCCGCCCTTTTCGCCTCTGCCGGGCTCCTCGCCACCCCGGCCCAGGCCGATACCGCCTGGAACCCGGACCGTGCGCTGCGCATCGTGGTTCCCGTCGCACCGGGCGGCAGCCTGGATATTCTGGGCCGCCTGCTGGCGCGGCATTTGACCGAGGCTTTGGGCCAGAATGTCGTCACCGAAAACAAGCCCGGCGCGGGCAGCAATATCGCCTTTGAATTGGTGGCGCGCGCCGCGCCGGATGGGCTGACCCTGCTGGTGGGCTCAGACCCGCTGACCATCAATCCCGCGCTTTACCCGCGTGTCGGCTTTGATCCCGTCCGCGATTTCAGCCCGGTGATTGAAGCGGTGCGCGCGCCACAGGTGCTGGTGGTGCACCCCTCGGCCCCCGTGCGGGATGTGGCGGGCTTCATCGCCTGGGCGCGGCAGGCGAATGGCAAGCTGACGGTCGCTTCCCAGGGCAATGGGTCCATCGGTCATCTGGCCGGGGCGCTATTTGCGCAGGATGCCGGGCTTTCCTTCACCCATGTGCCCTATCGCGGCGGCGGGCCAGCCGTGATTGACCTTGTGGCGGGGCATATCCAGGCGCTCTTCGTCACCCTGCCGGCTGCCATTGAACATATCCGCGCCGGGCGGCTGCGGGCGCTCGCCGTCACCAGCGCCAGGCGCGTTCCGGCCTTGCCGGAGGTACCCACCATCGCCGAAACAGGTTTTGCGGGATTTGAGGTGATCACCTGGCAGGGCATTCTGGCCCCGGCCGGCACCTCCCCGGCGGCGATCCGGCGCCTGGCTGGCGCCCTGGAGCGCATTTTGGCGAAGCCCGAGGTCGCGGAACAACTCACCGCCCAGGGTTTTGAAGTGACCAGCCAAGGCCCCGCCCAATTCGCAAGCCTGATCCAAGCCGAAGCGCGGCGCTGGCCCGCCCTGGTACGGCGCACCGGCGCGCAACCCGATTGACCCTGAAGGAGAACCCCCATGCCCGATAGTCTGAACCCGATTGATTGGCGCACCCGCGGCATCAAGCATGTCGCTGCCGGCGCCAAAAGCGGCGACACGCCGGAGACCCTTGGCATGAACCGCGAAGTCGCGATCAGCGGTGCGCGCACGGGCTCGGTCGCACTTTGGGCCGGCACCAATCGGATCGAGCCCAATTCACGCACCGGCGCGCATCATCACGGTGCCTTGGAAAGCGTGATTTATATCATCAGCGGCACGGCCCATATGCGTTGGGGCGATAAGCTGGAATTCATCACCGAAGCGCGCGCGGGTGACTTCTTTCTGGTGCCGCCGTATGTGCCGCATCAGGAAATCAACGCCTCAGCGACCGAGGTGCTGCATTGCGCCCTGGTGCGTTCCGGCACCGAGGAAGTGGTGGTGAACCTGCCGGATCTGGTGGCGGTTGATGAACCTGAATGGATCGCGACGCGCTGATCAGCGCCGCGCGTTTTTGCGCTTGCATACCAAAGGATTATTGAAATGAGCCTGCAACTCGGCCAGATCGCCCCGGATTTCGCGGCGGAAACCACCACCGGCCCGATCCGCTTTCATGAATGGAAGGGTGCGTCCTGGGTGGTGCTGTTCAGCCACCCCAAGGATTTCACGCCCGTCTGCACCACGGAATTGGGCGAAGCTGCGCGGCTGAAGCCGGAATTCGACAAGCGCGGCGTCAAGGTGATTGGCCTTTCGGTTGACCCGCTGACGAACCATGCGGGCTGGGAAGCCGATATCAAGGAAACCCAGGGCCATGCGGTGAATTTCCCGATGATCGCCGACCCTGATCGCAAGGTCTCAAACCTTTATGGCATGGTGCATCCGGATACGGACCCCACCATCACCGTGCGTACGGTTTATGTGATTGATCCGGCGCATAAGGTGCGGCTCACGATGACCTATCCGCCGAGTGCAGGGCGCAATTTCGATGAAATCCTGCGCGTGATTGACAGCCTGCAATTGACCGATGGCTCCAAGCTGGCAACGCCGGTGAATTGGCGCCCCGGTGGGCGGGCGATCATTCCGCCTTCCATCCCCGATGCGGATGCGGCGAAGCTTTTCCCGCAAGGCTGGAAGGCGGATCGGCCCTATTTGCGCTGGGTGGAAACCGATCCTGCCAAGCGGGGTTGAACCCCAGCCCTTGCCCGCCTATCGCCAAGGGCCAACTTCGCGATAATAGATTTGTCATGAGGGGGGCGGGGCATGCCAGACGTGGTCTGGCGGCCCTTTGGCTGGGTTGGAAGGGTTTCAGGGTTTAATGGGCGCGCCGCGGTTTCAGATTCTCTATCGCATCACCCCGGATGATTCCCGGCCGATAGAAGCCCATGCCAAGGATATCTGCCTTGAGCAGACGGTCGAAATCCCAGCCGATTGCGTGCCGGGGCCGATCTGGGAGGCAGGGATTGT
The DNA here is from genome assembly GCA_020249435.1 of Roseomonas sp. GTDB lineage: Bacteria > Pseudomonadota > Alphaproteobacteria > Acetobacterales > Acetobacteraceae > Neoroseomonas. Next base: position 20,339 of record JADCFQ010000056.1, read on the forward strand.
CGGCCAGGTGGAGGCCATTACGCCCTGCACAGCGCCATCGCGCGCCTTTGATGTCGCCATCAGCTACCGCGCCGATATCGTCAATAATTCCATTCCCAATCTGCTGAATGTGATTTTCGGCAATATCTCGATCAGGCGGGGCATCAGGATCATTGATATCCGCCTGACGCCAGAACAGCTGCACGCCTTTGGCGGGCCGGGCTTTGGGGTGGCGGGGTTGCGGGAAAGGCTTGGCGTTTTTGGCCGGCCCCTGGCGGCGACAGCGATCAAGCCGCTCGGGCTTTCCGTGCCGGAATTGGCGCGGCTTGCCAGTGGTTATGCCTTGGGTGGGCTTGATGTGATCAAGGATGATCACGGGCTGATGGACCAGCCCTTCCACCCCTTCAAGGAAAGGGTGGCGCGGCTGCAGGAAGCGATCCGCAGCGCCAATGCCAAAACCGGGCGCAAGACGCTCTATTTTCCGATGGTCTCCGGGCGGTTTGATCAGATCGAAGACCAAATGGCCTTCGCGGCTGCCGAGGGCTGTGCCGGCGCGCTGATCGCGCCTTTCCTGATTGGGCCGGATACGGGCTTTCATTTGGCGCGCAAATACCGGTTGGCGGTGATGGCGCATCCAAGCTTTTCCGGCACGCATTTTCATGACCCTGAGCATGGCATGACGCCGGCCATGCTGCTCGGGCGGTTGTTTCGGGTTTTTGGGGCGGATATCTCGGTCTTTCCCAATGCTGGTGGGCGCTTTACCTTCACGGAACGGGAATGCCGCGATTTGGCCATTGCCATGCAGGAGAAGCTCGGTGATGTGCGGCCCGGTTTTCCTTCTCCGGCGGGTGGCATGACGATTGAACGCATTGACAGCATGGTGACGGCCTTTGGCCATGATGCCGTGTTCCTGATTGGAGGCGCGCTGATGCGCCATTCGCCCGATCCTGAAATTGGCGCGCGCGCCTTCATCGCGGCAATTGAAAACGCCGTTGCCACCGGAAAGGCCGCCGAATGACCGTGCGTCGCTTCAATGCCTTCGGCTGGGAAAACGTGCCCGTCCTGTCCTACAAGGAAGGCGGCCCGTATAAGGATGTGACGCGCCAGATCCTGTTTGAAGGCGCCGAAAGCCTGCCCGTGCAGTGGCGCTATTTTGAGGTGCAGCCCGGCGGCCATTCCACCTTGGAACGCCATGAGCATATCCATTGGGTGCTGATCCTGCGCGGGCGCGGTGCCTGCCTGGTGGGTGATGAGATCACCGATATTGCCGAACATGACCTGATCGAAATCGCGCCCCTGCAATGGCATCAGTTTCGCGCGGCGGAAGATGCGCCGCTTGGCTTCTTGTGTCTGGTGGCGGCGGAGCGTGACAGGCCGCAATTGCCGAGTGAAGATGACCTTGCGGGATTGCGGCAAGACGCGAAGATCGCTGATTTTATCAGACCCTAGCAGGCTGCTGAAAAGCCGTCATTGAGCATCGTCGTTTTGTCTCGCGCGGATGTTTTCAACGCTGCGCGTGCCTGCGCACAGCCATTTTCAGTGATTCTTTGGCCCAGTCGGCACACTCTGGACAGACTCCCGGCA
>JADCFQ010000057.1 GCA_020249435.1 Roseomonas sp.
AGAACCGCATCCTGCTCGAGAATTACTACCTGCCGGGTGCGCTGGAGGCTGAGATCGCCGAGTTTGTCGAGCGATACAACCACCAGCGCTACCACGAGAGCCTGAACAACCTGACCCCGGCTGACGTCTATTTCGGCAGGGGGCAGACCATCCTGCTGGAGCGTGAGCGCATCAAGCGCAGAACCATCCAGCACCGCCGCTTGATGCATCACCAAAACGCAGCATAACCGAAATCCCGGATGGGCCAGACACTCCGGTACAAAGGCCGCCAATTGGTCTCAAATGATTTGACGACGGACAATCGTGGTGGCGTGGCTGTCCCCGATTGGGGTACTGAAACTGAAGTTGCCTCCCTGCGTATCCTCAGCCTTTGCGAGGATCTCGGAAAGACGATGTGCCTCGGCCTGCAAGCGCTCAGCCACGGAACGAATCGCAGTTTGACGTTTTTCAGAATTCATTTGCCATTTATACTACGTGGGTTTTCAGATCGGCAACAGAATCCTGCTTTTTCTGTGTATGGTACACTCAGCGTAGCTTGTAGAGTTACGCTTGACATTTGTAGCTTACCGCGCTCATCCATCACGCTATGACCGGCACGCAACGCATCCGCCTGAAAAACCCCGCCCATCCCGGTGGCTTCATCAAGCACGAAGTGATTGACCCTCACGGGCTTTCCGTCACGGAAGCGGCCAAGGTGCTGGGTGTCACGCGGCCTGCGCTTTCTGCGCTGTTGAATGAAAGGGCAGCCCTATCGCCCGAAATGGCGATCAGGGTCGAAAAAGCCTTTGGTGTTTCCATGGATACTTTGCTGCGCATGCAGGGCAGTTTTGACATTGAGCGCGCCCGGCAACGTGCGGATGAGATCAAGGTGGCGCGCTTCAAGGCCCCCAAGACCAAGGGCGAAAACCGGGCCAGAGGCTAGCCTAACGCGCCCCCGCCGCCTCCGCCTTCCCCCTAAACAAATCAAAAAACCCCGCCACCACATCCGCAATGCTCCGCCCGCGTCCGGTATCAATCGAAACCGTCGCGGTCACGCCGGCGCGCAAGGGGGGCTCGCCCGCATGGGGTTCAAGGCGGATGCGCACCGGCAGGCGCTGCACCACCTTCACCCAATTGCCTGAGGCATTCTGCGGCGGCAGAATCGCAAACTATGCCCCCGTCGCCGGGCTGATGCTCTCCACCACGCCCTTCCAGGTCACTTTCGGATAGATATCCAAAACCACATCCACGCGCTGGCCAATCGCCACATGGGTCAGCGTGGTTTCCTTCAAATTCGCATCTACCCAAGGGCGGCTATCTGACACTAGCGCGAAAATCGGGGTCGCGGCGCGCAATTGCTCGCCCACTTGCAGGCGCAAATTCACCACTGTGCCGCCCGTCGGCGCCTTGATTTCGGGGCGCGCCAAATCCAGCCCGGTCGCGTTCGGCGATTGATGGCCGGACCACGCGGCATGCTGGCTATGCCATCAGCCTGCTAAACCACATCACGCCTGCCCGCGTTCCACCAGCAGGCGCTTCACCTCATTCTTCGGGACCTTGCCGTATCCGGAACGCGGCAGCGCATCCCAGACCACGATCTTGGCCGGCCATTTATAGCGGCCAAGCCGGCCATCCAGATGCGCCATCACCGCTGCCGGATCAATCACTGCCCCCGCTTCCGCCACCAGCACCGCAACGCCGCTTTCGCCCCATTTCGCATCAGGCACGCCCACCACGCAGGCTTCCGCAACGGATGGATGCGTCAGTAGCGCTTCCTCAACCTCCCGCGGATATACGTTCGACCCGCCAGAGATATACATGTCCGAAGCACGACCGGTGATGTACAAAAAGCCGCGCGCATCCAAATGCCCAAGATCACCAGTATGGAACCAGCCGCCGGCAAAGGCTTTTTCATTCGCGCTGTCATTTTCGAAATAGCCCGCAAATACCGCAGGCCCGCGCACGCAAATCTCGCCAGTTTCACCGGCTGCCAAGGGCTGATTCGCGGTATCCAAAATCGCAACCTCAATCCCCGTGCGCGGATAGCCGCAGGAACCGATTGGCATGGCTGGATCATCTTCCAGACTATGCCAGGCCGGCGGCAGCACGGTGATATTGCCGGTGACCTCACCCAGGCCGAAATACTGCACCAGACAAGGGCCGAGCTTTGCAAGCGCGTATCTCTGATCCTCCCGATACATCGGCGCGCCGGCATAAATCACGTGACGCAGCGATGAATGATCATGGGTATCCACGGCAGGGTCGCGGCAAAGCGCATTCAGAATCGTCGGCACGGTGAACATGTTGGAAACCCGATATGTCTCAATCAGGCGCCAGGCTTCCGGCACATCAAAACGCTCACCAGGCAACAGGATGGAGGCCGCGCCACGCGCCACTTGCGATAGCGCATGCACGCCCGCGCCATGGGAAAGCGGTGCCACCACCAGCGACGCATCATTCTCGCTCAGCCCCGGCATCAGATCGGCGATGTGGTTGTTGATGACAAAGGCCATTTGCCCATGGGTCAGAATGCCGCCCTTGGGCCGGCCTGTAGTGCCGGAGGTATAGAAGAACCAAGCCGGATGATCACGATCCACATCGGCGGCCACCGTCACCGGCACGGCGGCGCCTTCAGCAATCAAATCCTCCCAGGAAAAGCCGGCACCATCGCCAATCGCGATATCGAGCATGCAGGCTTGGTTTTCCACGCGGCAGGCAGAGCGATGTTCGGGGAAGGCCACGTCAAAAATTTGCGCCTTGCAGCGTGAAGACCCGGCCAGATAGGCGGCCTCCGGCGGGCTTAGGCGGAAATTCGTCGGTACCCAAACGGCGCCAATCAACCAACAGGCCCAGACGCCTTCGAAAATCGCGTTATTGTTGCGTGAATGGATCAGCACGCGATCCCCGGCACCAATGCCGCGCGCGCGCAAACCGGCGGCGGCAGCACAGGCGCGGGTGGCGATTTCCGACCAGTTCCAGACCCGATCACGCCAGATCAGCCCGGGGCGGTCCGGCAGGCGGCGGGCGGTTTGCAGCAGCATGGCACCCAGGTTGGAAGTCGGGATCATGCGGCGTCTCCTGTCTCTCAAAAGCGCCATTTCGGCGGCGCTTGCGATGTTTCGCTTGCCTCCGGCGCTGGCCTTGGGCATTGGGGGATTATAGTCTGGACTTAACCAAAGGGAGAAGAACGCCATGACCACCCCATTCCAGGGCGCGACGCGCCGTAACCTGCTGCTGGGCGCCGGCGCGCTTGGCCTTGCCGCCCCCGCCATTGCGCGCGCACAGGGGCAATACCGCGCCGAATACAAGGTCTCGGTCGTGGGCAATCGCCCGCTGCCGATCTCAGACGGTGCCTTCACCTGGGCGGAGCTGGTGACGGAGCGCTCCGGCGGGCGGATCAACATGAAGGTCTATCCGGGCAGCCAATTGGTCGGCGGCGATCAGACGCGCGAATTGGTTGCCATGCGCCAGGGCGTGATTGATATGGCAGTGTTTTCCACCATCAATATCTCTCCGCAAATCCGGGAAATGAATATCTTTTCGCTGCCCTTCCTGATGCCCAATCATCGCGCCTATGACGCGATCATCAATGGCGAGGTCGGGCGTGATCTTTTCGGCACGCTCACCAGCCGCGATGTGGTGCCGGTCGCCTGGGGCGAGAATGGCTTTCGCGAAATCTCCAACAGCAAGCGCGAAATCCGCAAGCCCGAGGATCTGCGCGGGCTTAAGATCCGCTTCGCGGCAGGGGCGATTTTCAGCGAAATCTATCAGGGGCTTGGCGCCAATCCGGTGCAAATGTCCTTTGCCGATCTGCAACCGGCCCTTTCCACCGGCGCGGTGGATGGGCAGGAAAACCCGGTCAATCTGTTCCTGGGCTTCCGCATGGATACACTCGCGCAGCGCCATTTGACCATCTGGAATTACTGCGCCGATGCAGCGATTTTTGTGGCCTCCAAGACCGTGATGGATAGCTTCGCGCCGGCAGATCGTGACCTGGTGATTGCCTGCGCGCAGGAAGCGGCCCAGAGGCAGATCGCGGCGGCGCGTAAGGGGCTTGGGATTGATGGCGATCGTTCCTCCATTGAGGAGTGTGTCCGCCGCGGTGTCGCGGTGGCGGAACTGACGCCGGCTGAAAAGCAGGCCTTCGCCCGTGCCACGCGACCGGTCTTTGACAAATGGGCTCAGACGGTCGGCACCGCGCTGGTTCAAAAGGCCGAAGCCGCCATTGCGCGCGCGATTGCCTGACGCGCCATGAGCGTTGAACTGGATCCGGGGGCAACACTCCCGGATCCGAAAACCCGGGTACCGCTTAGTTTTGAGCGCGTGCTGCTTGCGCTTGCCATGGCGGCCATGGCGCTGATCACGGCGGCCAATGTGCTGGCGCGTTACCTCACCAATGTGTCGCTTGCCATCACTGAAGAATATTCGGTGGTGCTGATGGTGGTGATTGCGCTGATTGGCGCGGCACTTGCGATTGCGACTGGGCGGCATATCCGGGTTGGGTATTTTACTGATCTGATGGGCAAGATCGGGCAGCGAAGGGCAGAAATGCTGGCGCTGGTGCTTGGCATTATCTGCTTTGGCCTGCTTGCGGTCTTTGGTGCCAAGCTCGCTTATGATGAATATCGCTTTGAGGTGCTCTCCAACGGGCTTGGCAATCCACAATGGCTCTATACCGGGTGGCTGCCGCTGATCTCACTTCTGGTAATTGCGCGCGCGGCGGGACGACTGATCCGCCTGGCCCGCGGCGAGGATGGCTGAGCCATGATTGCAACCATCCTGTTTCTGGCCTTTGCTGTGCTGCTCGCGGGTGGTGTGCCGGTCGCGATTTGTCTTGGGCTGGCTGGCGCTTTTGCCATTTGGCTTGCGGAGCAATCCATCATGGCGATGCCAACCAATGTCTATGCCGGCATTGCGAAATATCCGCTGATTGCCATTCCGATGTTCGTGCTGGTGGGCAGCGTGTTTGATCGCACCGGTGTTGCGTTGCGGCTGGTGCGTTTTGCAACCGCACTTGTCGGTGCCGGGCGCGGTGCGCTGGCTTCCGTGGCTGTGCTGGTCGCAATGGTGATTGGCGGCATATCGGGATCAGGCCCGGCCACCAGCGCGGCGGTGGGCCAGGTGGTGACGAAAAGCATGGCGGAAGATGGCTATCCGCGGCCTTTCATCGCCAGCACCGTTGGCGCGGCGGCGGCCACCGATATCCTGATCCCGCCTTCGATTGCCTTCATTGTCTATGCCGTGCTGGTGCCGGGGGTTTCCGTCCCGGCCATTTTCGCCGCTGGCATGATCCCCGGCATTCTGGCGGGGCTTTGCATCATTGGCGCCGTGGTCATCATTTCCATTCTGAAGGATTTCGGTGGCAAGGCGCGTCAGAAGGAAGCTATTGCTGTCTGGCAAAGCTTCAAGGAAGCCTTCTGGGGCCTGATGGCGCCGGTGGTGATCCTGGGCGGCATGCGGCTTGGCTTTTTCACGCCCACGGAAGCCGCCGTGGTCGCGGTATTCTACGGGCTTTTCATCGGTTTTTTTGTCTATCGCAGCCTTAGCCTGCGCGATGTCTATGAAATGCTGGTGGAGGCTGGGGAAATCTCCGCCGTCATTCTGATCGTCATTGCTTTGGCGACGGTTTTTGCCTGGTCCACCAGCACACTTGGCATTGTGCGCCCGATTGTGGAATGGGTGGTAGGGCTTGGCTTTGGCTCAGCCGGGACACTCGCGCTGCTCACGATATTCCTGATCATTGTTGGCATGTTACTGGATGGCATTTCGATCTTTCTGATCCTGCTGCCGCTGCTGCTGCCAATTGCCGCGGCCTTTCACTGGGACCTGACCTGGTTCGGCGTGGTGCTGACCATGATGATCGCGATTGGGCAATTCACGCCGCCCATGGCGGTGAACCTCATGGTGTCCTGCCGTATCGCCGGCGTTTCCATGGAAAGCACCGTGCCCTGGGTGATCTGGCTGGTGCTTGCCATGTTGCTTTCGGCGGTTGCCGTCATGGCGATACCGGATTTGGCGCTGTGGCTGCCGCGGGTGATGGGGCTTGGCTGACCAACCCTATCCAAGCTTCAGCCCAAGCTCCTGCACGGTTTTTTTCTCATCCTCATAATGCGCTGCGGCCGCCACGGCGTAATCGGCGCTGTTCAGATAGCGCACCGGCATGTCAAAGCGCGCAATCACCGCCAGATGGGCGGGATCAAACAGTGCTTCCTTGAAGGCATCATGTAGTGCGCGCACCAGGCCCGGGTCCATGCCGCGCGGTCCGCCAACGCCATAGGTGCTTTCGCCGAGGACGTCGTAACCCACTTCGCGTAGCGTCGGCACATTCGGGAAGCGCGCCGCCCTGTCGCTCATCCATACGGCCAAGGGGCGCACACGGCCTTCAAGGGCCATATCCGCCCAGGCGCTTGTTTCTGCTGAGAAATGAATATCGCCAGCCAATAGCGCTTGCAGATTGGGCGCGGCACCCCGGAAGGGCACGGTCACCCAATCAATGCCGGCCAAGCGCGCAAGCCGAGTCATTTGGATATCGGTGGTATTGGCGCCGGGCGTGCCGTAATTGAACTTGCCCGGATTGGCGCGCGCATCGGCCAGCAATTCCTGCATGGTCTTCCATGGCGCATCGCGGCGCACCACCACGCCGCCCATATAGCCGACCAGGCGAATAACCCAGGTGAAATCCTGCATCGGGTCCCATTGTGGCCTTTCCTGCAGCAGCGGCATGCGGAATGTGCCATTGGACATTTGCGCCAGCGTATAACCATCCGGCTTCGCCTCCCGCGCCAGGAATTGCGCTGCCAAGGAACCACCCGCGCCTGGCTTGTTCTCCACAATGATCGGCTGGCCCAAACGCCGCGCCGCCTGTTCACACAAGGCGCGCATTTGAATGTCTGTGGCGCCGCCCGGCGTCCAGGGCACCATCATGCGAATTGGCCTGTCCGGAAATCGCGCCTGCGCCATTGCAGGTGTTGCCAAAGCGCCAGCCATGAGCGCACGGCGACCAAGCAGCATGTCCATGCTTTCCTCCCGTTTCTTTGTCGGAAGGCTAGACGAATTGCGGCCGATCTCGACGCGCTGGAACACGCCGTCTGCTCACGGACCCTGCCGCCGAGGACCGGGTTCTTCTTCGGCCAGACCGATGGCTCCGAGTACGAAGATGACCTCGCCTTCATCGCCCGCGCCCGCGCGGCGCTGGCCCGGGGCGAGTTCGCCGAGGCTTTGTTCGTCGGTGAGCGCCTCGCGGCCCAGCAAGGCCAGCACCTCTTCATTCACTTTCGCCCACTTGCCAATCCGGTGCCAACCGGGCCGTCATGGTCCTGAGGTTTGAACGGGCGCGCGGCAGGCGCAGCGCGGGTCTTGGGTCAGGCGAGACCGATCATCCGGAGCCGTCCATTCCCGACCCAGGTTCTGCTTGGTCGCGTGGTCGGGTGACATGTGCCTCACGCCGGGCACGACGCCGCTCTTCAGGTCGGCGAACCCAACCGCGCATGTGACCCGGTCAGGCTGATGCACGGGGCGAGCGGTTTCGCATCTCGACAGCCGGGTGACCGCCGCGACCCCAAGGCCGCGATGGACCTCAGCGCCGTTGGCCTGTCGCCAGACAGGATCGGTTCGACGGTGCGCCCGTGTCTCCTTGAACGGCAGAAGACCCGCAGCCCAGCGGCCTCTTGATCGATGGACCATGGCCGACGCCGTCGCCTGTCACCGCAATGGCGTTGGCGCAGTTTTGTCCCCGCCGGCCGGTGGCCGGCTTCCTCGCGCCGCTTCGCTTCAAAAAACAGCGCCCACGCCATCTGCCGCTTCGCTTCGCCCTTCGGGTGCGGCAGTCGCCGGGTCGGCCCCTGTCGGGTCCATCGAGGCCGCAAGGGTGCGGCTCTCAAAACCACCTGATCTGGTCCCGCGCCTGACCAAAGACCCGCCGCCCGGCTCCGGCCGGGCGGCGCCCCTTTTCAAACGAATTCATTTGAGGACATGACCATGACGAACCCGATTGCCATCACCGATTTCGGTACACTGGACGAGGCGACCTGCGAGGCCTGGCTCGACAACCTCGCCGATCTGCGCAGCGACGCCGAGGACATCCAGCACCACATCGACGAACTGAACCGGACGCTCGCCTATGGCGGCGTCCCCGCCCTCGGGCTGGCCCCGGACGCCTGTCCGGCGGCCATCGCCGTCGCGACCGCGCGCGCCACGCCACTTCTCGCCGGGCTCGACTTCATCGGCCTCGTCGGCCATCTCGGCGCGGCCATCGCCGCGCTGCAAGGCCAGCTCGCGGCGACGCAGGCGCGCGTCGTCGGCAACCGCCACTCGGAAGCCTTCGCCACCTGGGCCGCGACCTACCGGCCCGTGCAAGCCAACCCGCGCCCCGACGCGCCCTTCGGCGGGCTTCTGTTCGACACTTCCGATGAGGCGACCGCCCATGTCTGGGCGCAGCCTGAAGGCCTCGTCTGGACTCTGATCAGCGAGGACGATGTCCTCGCCCTCGTGCCCGGCTTCCGCCACTGCGACCGGCTCGGGCATTTCGTCTGCGCCGTCGAGCGGGAGGCCAGCGCACCGACCGAGATTGTCATCGGCTGAGGCGCGCGGTCCTCGGAAAGGCTCCGCCGGCGACGGCGGGGCCTTTTTCCGCGGCTCCAGAAATGGCGACTCGGTGGTGTACCGCATCATTTGATCGAACAAACAAAACATGAACAAAATAGTCTTATTCCCGAGGCGCTGCTCTGGCGCTAGCTGAATAGAAACTTGAACAGCGACCATCGGAGACGCAATGCCCAAGAAGAAGTCCGCAATTGATCATCTGAACAACGGCCGGGAGCCGCACATCATCCATCTCATTCCGCCTGGAGCACCGGGTTACGCCGAGGCCAAAGGCGGGGCCATGGTCGTCTCCAGTCCGGCGGAGGTCGATGCGCTGATCCGACGGATTGAGCCGGGTGAAGTCGTCACCCTCGATGATCTTCGCGCCGCTTTGGCAAGACGCCACAAAGTGGCTGTCGCTTGTCCCGTCTCGACCGCGATTTTCGCGAACATGGCGGCGAGAGCCGCCGAAGAGCGTCGACAGCGCGGCGTTCCTCAGGCCGAGTTGACGCCGTGGTGGCGGGTTCTGCGCAAGGGCGGCTTTCTCAATCCGAAGCTCCCGGGCGGGGTCGAGCGACAAGCGGCGTTGTTGCAGAACGAGGGCGTCAGGGTCTCGCCCTTGCGCAAGCAGCTGGCCGTCTACGACTACGAGACCCGTCGTCCCGATCGGCACATTGAGGAGGCGTGACCGATGAAAACGCTCATCGTGATTTGTGGAGCCGTACTCGCCGTTGCTGGGCTCGCCTTGATTGCAGGCTTGCTTCTGCCCAAGACGACCGAGGCAAAGCGAACGGTCATGATCCATCAACCGGTTGATCGCGTTTTCAGCGCAGTGGCTGATGTTGGACGGCAGTCCGAGTGGCGCACTGACATTGGCAAAGTCGAGCTTGCCGAAGACGGACGAAGCTGGGTCGAACACACCAAGGCCGGCGACCGCATCGCTTTTCAGCTTGAGGGCAACCGCCCTAACGAGCTCTTTGCGATCTCCTATGTCGCCGCGCGTGGCTTCAGCGGCGAGTGGGTCGGCCGATTCACCGCCTCAAGCGAAGGCACCCGTCTCGATGTCACCGAACGTGTGACCATCCCGAATCCGCTCGTCCGGCTCGTTGGCCGGATCATCGCCCCGCCTGGGTCACATACCGACCTGTACCTCGCTGACTTGCAGAAGGCCATGACGGCGCCGCGTGCGCCATGATCGGCGATTGCTCTGACTATTTTCAGCTCCATCCGCCGTTACTGTAGGTTGGTCGTGGGGAAGGATCGTCCGCGAGGCTGCCGGTCGGCGGCCGTCTGTCCATGACCGGCCCGCGCCAGTCCCGCCAGGGCGGGACCCGTGTTGGTCAGGACATCCCGCCTTTTGGCCAACCGGCCTTTCGTTCGCGTCCTTCGGGACGACCAACCAACGAAAGGAAACGACGATGGGCCTCGATATGTACGCCTTCGCAACCCGCACCGCGCCAGCCGCGCCGGTCGACTTCAAGGCCGACCACAGCCAGGAGCTCGCCTACTGGCGCAAGCATCCGAACCTCCACGGCCGGATGGAGCATCTCTACCGCGCCAAGGGCGGCACGGCCGAGGACTTCAACTGCGTGAACCTCCAGCTCGACGTCGCCGCGAAAGCGAGCGATTTTTATAGGCCCAAGCAAGCCCAAACCGCCCTATCAGGCACATAAAAAAAGCCGTGATCAGCCAGGGCCAATCACGGCATTCATCTGGGGCAAACCGGCACGGCCTGCGCCATGCCGGGGTAATGCCATCAGCCCGTTTGCTGAATGGCAGAAAGCAACCAGCGCTCCTCAGGCCCGCTGCGAACAAAGGTCCACATTTCGGTCGAGGTCTGGCGTTCTGTCGTGCTGCCTTCCACAAGCTTGCCGGTCGCTTCCTCAAAAGTGGCATCCAGCATGGAAAAGCGCATCGCAACCGTGGCGTAATCCAGCCCATCCTCATGCCAGGCTTCGGACAGATCGCCGCCTTCCAACTTCACATCGCGGGTTTCATTGCGCCAGCCGCGCGCATCCAGATCGCGGTAATCCTGTGCGAAATACCCAACCATCTCAGGCGTTGCGAAATCGCGCAGCCCCTTCAGGTCACGGCGCGACCAAGCGGCATTCACTTCAATCAAGGAGCGCTCAAAGGCCTGATAATCCTGCGGCGTCAGCTGCACATCACGCGCCGGCGCGGCATAGGCGCCGGCCGAAGCGGCACCACCGGCCACCGGCGCGGGTTCCATCTGGCGCGCATAGGCCGCAGGCCCGGCAATAGCGGGTGCAGCCTGACGGCGACGGAAGATCCGGAAGGCAAGCCAGATCAGCCCGCCGATCAGCGCCACCTGCAACAGCATGCCAAGAATGGCGCCAAAGCCGCCAGCGCCGCCGAACAGCCCGCCGCCAAACATCATGCCGATCAGGCCGCCCATCAGCAGGCCACCCGCCAGCGCGCCCATGAAGGAACGCTGCGGCTGCGCTTGCGGCGGCATGCCAGGACGCGCGGGCGCGCCGGCTTGTTGCGGGCCGGAAGGCTGGGTCGCGGTGCGTTCCATCGGGCGTGCGGTGCCCGGCGCGGTCTGAGTCGGCGCCGGCGCGGAATAGGTCCGGCTGCCGCGACTGCCGGAAGATGAGCCTCCGCCCGGCTTGGCATCAGCCAGAACCGGCACCAAAACCATGGCGAGAGCCGCGAAAGCGGTGACAAAATAGCCAGGGCGACGCATTGGATTTCGAACCTCCCAAGATGAACTGGTGGTAATATAGGGATTTCTGCGGCCAAGCGAAGGGGTAAAACGCATTGCAGAGATTGCGGCGTGGCCGTTGTAGGCCCAAAAAGGCTTCGAGGCGCTTCACAAAGCGATTTTATACGTCTCGCTAGTGGATTTCTGGTAGAATTAACATTCAAATGTCCAGTAAACGCTCTGCCATCCCTGAGCTTCAGCTCAGCCAGACGTCCTTGCAGGACGCGCTGCGGCGCGCCTTGCGCGATGAAGGCGGGCGGGCCGCCGTGCGCGTCTCCCTCGGCACGCGGCCGGAGGCGCAACGCTTGGTTTTCGCCCTGTTGCGAGAATCGGTTGATGTCAAAGGCGGATCGCTGGTTGAAATCGCCCCGCATGATTGGCTGCTGACAGAACTACCAAACTTCGAAGCGGGCAGGCTTCAGACACTGCTCGGGCAGATTCTTGGGGAGGCTGCGGTGCAATTGCTGCCGCTCCCATCCTCCAAACTTATGATCATCACCCTTTTGAATGCTGCACGCTTGCCGCAATTCTTGGAGATGCCGCCAGCGGAGCCGGTCGCGCCCCTTGGCCTTGATGCGCGGCTCGATCGGCTCAATCTGGCGCAAATCTTTCGTCGGCACAGCATTGTCGGCATCGCGGATGCAAGGCTGCCCAAATTGGTCTTCCAGCGTCTCGGCCTGGACCAAACGGCACTCAAGCGGCATCTTGGTCGCCTGTCTGAGGACCGGGCCTTACTGCGGCACGCGCAATCTGTGCTGCAAAAGCGCGTCCTTGAAGCGCTCGGCGATGAGGGTACCCGCAAATCCCTGACGGGCGGCGGCCCGATCGCCCCCTTGCTGCTGGATTTGCCGCCGGACCTGCTGCCGGAAATGCCGGACGTCGCCGAAGATGAAGCTGATGCGGATGCTGGTCCCGGGCTTTATGCCACGCTTGCCTTGCAGGACGCTGTCTCTGTCGGCAATCTGGCCATCCGGCGGAAGGCCCTCCGCCAGGGCGCCTGGGGCATCGCCATGGCGGGCCTTTCAGCCTCGGCGCTTACCCTGATTGACCCGGACGCCCTGCCAGCGGATTTGCTGATCCTGGATTGGTCCCCCGCGCTGGACGACACTCAAGTTCTCAAGGCCCTGCGCCGTATTGATGAGGCCCGCCTGATTCTGAATGGCTGTGATGGTGAAGCCGCCCTTTCATGGGGCCTCAGCCAGGGTATCCATCTTTATGGTGGGCCATGGATTGAAGATATCATCACCGCGACCAGAATGGATCATTGCAGTAAAGCGGCGAATTGCCTGCGCTCAGAATGCCGTGCCCGGGGGCTTGCCACCGCGCCGTCTGAACGTCTGGGCTGCACCAATACCCTATTGCTGGAAGCGGTATTGCCAGAGGGCCGGGCATGAACGGCAGCGCCCAAAGATCCGCCGCCTTGCCGGCTGAGGCGCTTGGGGCGGTGGCCTTGTCCAATGCCATTCGTGACGCGGTCGCGATGGGGGAGGAGCGCCTGGTGCTGATGCTGCGCTTTTCGGCACTGCCACGCGCACGGCGCTTCGGCACCAAGGCGGAATTGTTGCGGGAGGCCTGGGACCCCTTGCATAGCACTGCGCGGGTCAGGGGCTTCAAGCTGCCCGGGGGCGATTTGGTTGCCATTGGCCTGCCCAATGCGACCGAAGCGCTGGAGCATCAGCAGCGCATTCTGCTTTCCATGCTGGAACCTGAGGAAGCGGAGAAGGCGGTCCATATGCTCCGGCTGCCGCAACAGGCGGCGGCGGTCATGGCAGCCGTTGAAGATAGTCTTGGCATGGTGGCGGCCATGCAGGCCATGGCGCTGGAGGAGCCTGAGGAGCGCATGGTTGACGCGGCGACGCTGGCTTCAGCGGAACGCGGGCTGATGACGGCTGACCTCAGTATTTTCTTCCGGCGCCAGAAAATCTGTTGGCTGGAACCGGGAGGGCAGAATACCAGGTTGTTCTGGGAAGATCGCCGCACGGATCTCGCGGAAATCTGCGAAAGGCTGCTGCCAGGCAGCGATATTTCGCTGACGCCTGCCTTTGCGCAAAGACTCATGAAATCCATTGATCGCCGGCAATTGAGCGACATTGCGCGACCGGAAGAATTGCGCAACATGCGCCAGCTTGCGCTGCCGCTGCGGGTGGAGAGCCTTTTCTCGGCGGAATTCCTGCGCCTGGATTCCATCATGCCGCAAAGCCAGCGGCCCAGGCTGATCATCGGGCTTGATTCGGAAGATGTGCTTTCCGATCCCGATCTTTTCCTGCTCGCGCGCAATTTTGCGCAGGCGCGTGGCTATCGTCTGATGTTGGAAGCCGCTTCCCCCTTCGCGGCCACCATCCTGTCCAGCCAGCGCGCCGGCTTTGATTATTTGCGCCTTAAATGGTCCGAGGATTTCCCGGCGGCTGACAGCCCTGCAACGGCGGAGTTGCAGAAGAAGCTCTCCTTGAATGCCGAACAGATTGTGCTGGCCGGGGCGGATCGGCCCGCCGCCATCGCCTGGGGTTGGGAAGCGGGCATTCGGCTGTTCCAGGGCCGGCTGATTGAAAGCCAGCGCCCGGCGGCCTGATTGCGGCTGACTTGGCGAAACGCCGCTTTGGGCCGATATGCCCCTCATGCCCATTCCAGCGATCCAGGCCGAGGGTCTGACGAAAACCTACAAGGCCAGCGATCCGCCTGCCGTTGAGGGGTTGAACTTTATCCAGCCCGCCGGCAGCACCTGGGCGCTGCTCGGCGGCAATGGTGCGGGCAAATCCACCACCATCGCCATGCTGCTTGGTCTGCTCGTGCCAAGTGGCGGGCGCGTTGTGGTGCTGGGCCATGACATGGCGCGGGATCGCTTTGCTGCCCTGGCGCGGATGAATTTTTCCTCGCCCTATGTCGCGCTGCCGCATCGGCTGACCGTTCGGGAAAACCTGACCGTTTATGCGCATCTCTATAACGTGCCGAAGCCGGCAGAACGCATCGCCGAATTGGCCGAACGCCTGCAATTGTCTGGCTTTTTGGATCGGCCCGCGGGACAGCTTTCGGCCGGGCAGAAAACCCGTGTCGCGATTGCGAAATCCCTGATCAATCGCCCGGAATTGCTGCTGCTGGATGAACCCACCGCCAGCCTGGACCCCGATACGGGCGATTGGGTGCGCAGCCTATTGGAAGCCTATCGCGCGGAATCCAGCGCCGCCATTCTGCTCGCGAGCCACAATATGGCGGAGGTCGAACGGCTGGCCGATCACGTGCTGATGCTGAAGGGCGGGCGGATTGTGGACCAAGGCAGCCCCGCCGATCTGATCGCGCGTTATGGCCGCGATGATCTGGAGCAGGTGTTTCTGGATATCGCCCGCGGCCAGGGGCGCGCAGCATGAGTGGGGCAGGGCGTCGCGTCTGGGGGCTGATGTATCGGCATTTGGCGCTCTATCGGCGATCCTGGCCGCGCCTTTTGGAACTCATGTATTGGCCCGTTCTGCAAATGCTGGTCTGGGGTTTTGTGACTGCCTGGCTTGCCGGCGTGCAGAACAATACCGCGAGTGTCACCGCCGGCGTGCTGCTGGGCGGTGTGTTGTTGTGGGAGGTGACGCTGCGGAGCCAAATGGGCTTTGCCATTTCCTTCCTGGAGGAAATCTGGTCGCGCAATCTGGGCCATATCTTCGTCGCCCCCTTGCGGCCGCATGAATTGGTGGCGGGGCTGGTCGCCATGAGCATGCTCCGCACGGCGATTGGCGTCGGCCCGGCGATCCTTCTTGCCTTCCTGCTTTATGGTTTTGGCATTTGGACCTTGGGGCCGGGCCTCGTGCTTTACTTCGCCGCCCTCATGGCGATGGGCTGGGCGGTGGCGCTGGGGGTGACGGCGCTCATTCTTCGCCATGGCGCGGGGGCTGAAGCGCTGGCCTGGGGCGTATTGTTCGGCCTGGCGCCTTTTTCGGCGGTGTTTTACCCGGTGTCAGTCCTGCCCGCCTGGTTGCAGCCGATCTCCCTCGCCATTCCCGCGACCCATGTGTTCGAAGGCATGCGCGCCGCCTTGCTGGAAGGGCGCTTTGCCTGGGACCAATTGGCCTATGCCTTCGCGCTTGATCTGATCTGGCTTGGGCTGGCTGCCTGGCTCTTCATGGCGCAATTCCAGGCCGCGCGGGTTCGAGGCGCCTTGATGAATATTGGCGAATAAATCAGGCCGCCCCTTTCATCTTGCGCGCTTTTCCGGCAGATTTCCTCTTTCCGGTCCTTGGTGGGGCGATGGTCGCCTCTGCCCGGACCGGTTGCTTGCGGAGACTGGAAACGTGATTCCCGCCCTGATGCCGACCTATAACCGTGCCGACCTTGCTTTTGAGCGGGGCGAAGGCGCGCGACTTTGGACGGAAGATGGCCGACGTTTCCTGGATTTCGGCGCCGGCATCGCGACTTCATCCTTGGGTCATGGCCATCAGCACCTGACACGGGTGATTGCGGAGCAGGCGGGCAAGATCATTCATGCCTCCAACCTGTATCGCATTCCGCAGGCGGAAACGCTGGCCCGGCGGCATGTGGAAAGCTCCTTCGCCGATAGCGTGTTCTTCTGCAATTCCGGCGCGGAAGCCAATGAAGGCATGATCAAGGCTGTCCGCAAATACCATGCGGAAAATGGCCATCCGGAACGCTACCGGCTGATCTGCTTTGATGGCGCCTTCCATGGCCGCACCATGGCCGCTTTGGCCGCCACGGGTAACGAAAAATATTTGGCCGGTTTCGGCCCGCCCGTTGAAGGCTTCGACCATGTGCCCTTCGACAATATGAATGCGGTGCGTGACGCGATTGGCCCCAATACTGCCGGCGTGCTGATTGAACCCGTGCAGGGTGAAGGCGGCGTGCGGCCTGCGCCGCTCCGTTTCCTGCGCGAATTGCGCGCCATGTGTGATGAATACGGGCTGCTGCTGGCGCTGGACGAAGTGCAGACCGGCATGGGCCGTTCGGGCAAGATGTGGGCGCATCAATGGGCCGGGATCGAACCTGATGTGATGTCCTCTGCCAAAGGCATTGGCGGCGGTTTCCCGCTGGGCGGCATTTTCGCCAAGGAACATGTGGCGAAGCATCTGAAGCCCGGCACGCATGGCTCCACCTATGGCGGCGGGCCGCTCGCTTGCGCTGCCGGCAATGCGGTGATGGATGTCGTCTCTGCCCCCGGCTTCCTGGAGCGTGTGGATCAGGTGGCGCGGCATTTGTGGCGCGGCCTGCTGGCACTCGCCGCCAAGCATCCGACGGTGATCGAGGATGTGCGCGGCGCTGGCCTGCTGCTCGGCCTGAAGCTGCGGCCCGAGGTGAATAACGGCGAAATGCAGAATGCCGCCGTAGCCGAGGGTTTGCTGACGGTTGCGGCGGGCATGAATGTGCTGCGTCTGGCACCGCCGCTCATTATCACGGAAGCGGATGCGGATGAGGCGGTGGCGCTGCTCGATCGCGCCTGCCAGCGCCTGACGCCAGCCGGTGCCCAAGCCGCGGCGCAATGAGTGCCATGTTGAAATCAGTGAGGGGCGGCGATGCGCCGCCCCGCCACTTTCTGGAATTGATGGATCTTGAACCGGCGGTGCTGCGCCGCATGCTGGACCTTGCCGGGCGCGCCAAGCGGGGCGAGCTTGCTGGCAAGCCCTTGGCCGGCAAATCCATTGCCCTAATTTTCGAAAAACCTTCGACCCGCACGCGGGTTTCCTTCGAAGTCGGCATCCGCCAATTGGGCGGCGATGTTGTGGTGCTGTCATCGAAAGACATGCAGCTTGGCCGCGGTGAGACACCAGCCGATACCGCGAAAGTGCTGTCGCGCTATGTGGATGCCATTATGCTCCGCACCGATAATGTGCAGAAGATCCGCGAATTGGCGAAACACTCCGCGGTGCCGGTGATCAATGGCCTGACCGACGTATCGCATCCCTGTCAATTGATGGCCGATGTCATGACCTTTGAAGAGCATCGCGGCCCGATTGGCGGGCAGATTGTGACCTGGACGGGTGATGGCAATAATGTCGCGCAATCCTTCATCCAGGCGGCAGCGCGCTTTGGCTTCACGCTGCGCCTTGCGACACCGCCGGAATTGGCCCCACCCGCTGAGCTGATTGCCTGGGCGCGCGAGCAAGGCGCCAAGGTGGAGCTGACCCATGACCCCATCGCCGCTGTGCGTGATGCGCGCTGCGTGGTGACGGATACCTGGGTTTCCATGGCTGATGAGCGTGATGGCCGCGCGGAAAGCCGACATAATCTTTTGGCGCCCTATCAGCTTAACGCTGCGCTGCTGAAGCACGCCGCGCCGGATGCGATTGTCATGCATTGCCTGCCCGCGCATCGCGGTGAGGAAATCACCGATGAGGTGATGGATGGCCCACAAAGCGTAGTGTTTGATGAGGCGGAAAACCGCCTTCATGCACAAAAGGGCGTGTTGCTTTGGGCCTTGGGTTTGGCGTGACGTTAGGCGCGTGACCCGGAAGCAAGGGTCACGCTTTTCCTGAAGGGCGCAGGGCCCCCTGCCCTATTCCGGCTGCGCGCCGGAAATCCTGACCATCTCAGCCCAAATTGGCTGTTCGCGCTTCAGCCGCGCGGCCAATTCTTCCGGCGTTGAACCCGTCAGCCGCGCGCCCATGGAAATGGCGCGTTGCTGCAGTTCCGGATCGGCGAAGGCGCTGCGGATTTCAGACGAAATCCTATCCACAATCTCACGCGGCATGGCGCGCGGGCCGCCCCACATGTGCCAGGGGCTGACATTGAAATTATCCATCCCCGCTTCCGCCATGGTCGGCACATTGGGCATGGCCGGCCAGCGTTCCGGCAGCGTGACGGCCAGCGGACGAATGCGCCCTTCCTGGATCACACCGACATAGCTGGCGAGGTTATCCACCGCGAGTTGGATATCGCCCGAAAGCATGGCCGGGATGGTCTGCGCGGCGCCGCGGAAAGCAACATGCGTGGCTTCAATCCCCGCGCGCCCGAGCAGATAGGCGCCAGAAAGATGGATGGTGGTGCCAACGCCTGACGACCCGTAGCTGATGCCACCCCGCCGCGCCTTGGCCCAGGTGATGAATTCCTGCAAGGTTTGCGCAGGCACATGCTGCGCCGGCACCGCCACCACATTGGGCAGATCCCACATGGCACTGATCCAGGCGAAATCTTTTTCCGGATCATATGGCAAGGTTTTGAACAGCATGGGGTTGATCACGATATTGTGCATGCTGATCGTACCGATGGTGTAGCCATCCGGCGTGGCGCGCGCGATGGCTTCTGTGCCGATATTGCCGGAAGCGCCTGAACGCGTCTCAACAATGAAATTTTGCCCGAAGCGGCGCGACAAGACCTCGCAGGCAAGCCTTGTCATCACATCAAGCGACCCGCCGGGCGGGAAGCCCACAATCACGCGTACCGGCCGATTGGGCCAGGGTGCTTGCGCGATGGCGGGGCTCGCGAGGCCCAAGGCTAAAGGTGTGGCGAGAAGGCTGCGACGTTGGATCATGGTTTGCTCCCGTTATTTGTTATGTTTCAGCGCGCGTAATCAGGTTCTTCCCGGTCCAATACGCGGCGCCAGGCATTCAAATGGAGCCGCGCATCCAGCTTTTCACCCCATGGCCCCGTATGATTGCGCCGAAGGTTATCCGGCAGCTTATGCAAGGGCCGCCCGGTTTGCATCGCCGTCAGCTGATACATGCAGGTGCGCTCCGCCATGTAGCATTCATCAAAAGCGTCATGCACGGTCGGGCCCACCACGGTCACGCCATGGCCGCGCATGAGCATGATGGTCTTATCGCCCATCAGCCGCGCGATCCGATCGCCTTCCTCATTGCTATGCACCGGCTGATCGCCTTCATCATCATAGACCGTGCGATCATTCAGCAGCAGATTATTGTGATGCGATAACGCGAATTCCGCGCCCTCCACCATGGAAAGCGCGGTCAAATGCCGGGGATGGACATGAATGACGCAAGTGGCCGCCGGATTGGCCAAATGGATGCGCGTATGGATATGAAAGGCAACCTTGCGCAGTTCGCCACTGCCGCGCAGCACGCGGCCTTCAAGGTCACAGACAATCAGATCAGATGCTTTCAATTCCTGAAACAAATAGCCGCGCGGGTTGATCAGGAAGCGCGGCTCGGCCTCATCCGGCAGCATCAGGCTGTTATGATTGCCGATATGCTCATTCCAGCCGAGTCTCGCCCCGATCCGAAACACCGCCGCCATATCACAGCGGAGTTCCCATTCGCACGCCTCTGCCCGGCTATCGCTCAGTTTTTCGATGATCGCGGCCATTTGGACCCTCTTGCACCAATCCCTGCGCCAAGCCTTGCACAAATCGGGCATGCCTGACCATTGGGGCGGGTGTTGACGGCGGCAGGCGGGGCGCGGAGCATTGCGGCAAAGGGGAAGGAAACCACCATGGCCGAAGCCAAGCCCGCCGAATTGCCGATTACCGGCTATCTGGACCGTTTTTCCGCGCGGCCTGATGAGAGTCTCGCCGTCAAGATCAGCGTGCCGAGCGGGGCGCGCTACCGTGCCAGGCTGCGCCGTGTGATTTCTGGCGATCCCAATCCGGCGGGGCCGGGGCTCAGGTTTGAAGACCTGTCCGCCCGCTTCGATGCGGAATTTCAGGGCCGCCATCAACCGATCCGGCTTGGGTCCTATGCGCTGATCCCAAAGGCACCGCAGCGTGCGGCAGGGCCTGTCACCTGGACCGCGCTGGTTTGGTTCCAGGCGCAGCCCAACGCCGAAGCCGCCGTTATCAGCGAAGAACAGGCGGGGCGCCGCGTAACACTGGTGGTGGGGCCGCATGGGCCAATGGCGCGCCTGATTTGGCCGGGCGGAGAGCGGCAGCTTGGCCTTGGCGCACCCCTGGCGCTCCGCCGTTGGCATCGGCTGTGGCTGAGTGCCGATCCTGCCACGGGGCGCATTCTGCTCGGCGCGCACTGCATTGAAGATGCGAGCCCCGCCAGCACGCGGGAAATCTCGGCGGCGGGCGTGGCGCTGCCCGATGGCGCGGGCGTGGTGATGATTGCCGCGGAGAACGCCGCCGCACCATGCGCGCATCTGACCGGCAAGATCGAAGACCCCGCGATCCGGGCTGGGTTTTTCGCCGAATGGTCGCGCCCGGATCAGCCGCTTGCCACCGCTGGGCCTGGGCTTCTCGCCGGTTGGGATTTCGCACGCGGCATTGCAACCGAGCGCGTGGAGGATATCGGCCCGCGAGCCTGTCATGGCGATCTGGTGAATGTGCCAACCCGCGCCGTGGTGGGGGCGCGTTGGTCGGGTGCCGAGATGTGCTGGCGCCACGCGCCCGCCGATTACGCCGCCATTCATTTCCACGCCGATGATTTGAGCGATTGCGGCTGGGCGGATGATTTCAGTTTTACCATTCCAGCGGATTTGCGCTCCGGCGCCTATGCCTTTCATATCTCCTGCGCCGAAGGTGAGGATCACATTCCGTTTTATGTGCTGCCCCCGCGCGGCACGGCGACAGCGCCCATTGCGTTTCTGGCTTCCACCTTCACCTATCAGGCCTATGCCAATCATGCGCGCGGCAATGCGGATGCAGCCTATCGCGCGCGCGTCGCTTCCTGGGGCGCTTATCCGCATAACCCGGATGATTTCCCGATCTATGGGCGGTCCACCTATAACCGCCATCCGGATAATAGCGGCATTGCCTTTTCATCGCGGCTGCGCCCGATACTCACGATGCGGCCGGGCTTTCTGACCTTCAATGACGCGAAGGGATCGGGGCTCAGGCACTACCCCGCCGATACGCATATCCTGGCCTGGCTGGAAGCGCGCGGCTTGGCGTTTGATGTGATCACGGATCATGATCTGCATGCGGAAGGCGCCGCGCTACTTTCCAATTACAAGGTGGTGATGACGGGATCACACCCGGAATATCACACGCCGCAGACGCTTGATGCGCTTTTTGCCTATACGCGGAGCGGCGGGCGCATGATGTATCTGGGCGGCAACGGGTTTTATTGGCGCATCGCGCAGCCTGCCGATATGCCGGGCGTCTTTGAATTGCGCCGCGCGGAGGGCGGCATTCGCGCCTGGGCCGCCGAGCCTGGCGAATATTATCACCAAACCGATGGCGCCTATGGCGGGTTATGGCGGCGCAATCGCCGGCCACCGCAGCAATTGGCGGGTGTTGGCTTTTCCGGCCAGGGCTTGTTTGAGGGCACCTATTACCGGCTGCTGCCGACGGCACGCGACCCACGCCACGCCTGGATCTTTGCCGGCGTGGAAGGCGAGACCATCGGTGATTACGGGCTTTCCGGCGGCGGCGCGGCAGGCTTTGAATTGGACCGTGCGGACCCTGCCCTTGGCACGCCGGATGGCACGGCGATTCTGGCGGTATCCGAAGACCCACCGGCTTCCTTTGTCGCGGTGCCAGAGGAATTGCTCTCACATGTGAATACCGTGAATGGCGAAAAGGCGCAGGCGCTCAAGCGTGGTGAGATCATTTATTTCGAAACGCCCGGCGGCGGCGCCGTGTTCGCGGTTGGTTCCATCACCTATTGCGGCAGCCTCTGGCGCCAGGGCTTCGAAGGGCCAATCAGTCGCCTCACGGAAAATGTTGTGCGCCGCTTCGCAGGGCTTGCCGATAATGGTTGACGCCGCCGGGCGCGCGCATGAAGCTACGGAACCACCAATAACGGGAGAGCATGGATGAAACGCCTGAGTTTGAGCACGGGTCTTGTGGCCGCTGCCATGGCCTTGTCGGCGGCGCCACTGATGGCCGCCCCTTTCACCTGCCCCACACGCGGCGGCGATCTGGTATTTGGCCAGGAAGCCAATGTGAATTCGCTGGATCAGATGACATCCAGCACGATTTCCACGCGCAATATCGCGATGAATATCTATGAAACACTGATCACGCGCGATGACAATAACCGGCCCATCCCGGAATTGGCGGAATCCATGCAGGAAGCCCCGGATGGCATGAGCTATACCTTCAAGCTCCGCCAGGGCATTACCTTCCATAATGGCAAGGCGCTGACTTCGGCCGATGTTGCGGCTTCCTTTGATCGTTACAACCGGATTGGCCTGCAGCGCAGCACGCTGGATAATGTCGCGGGCTGGGAAACCCCGGATGCGCAAACCTTCATCATCCGCATGAAGCAGGTGCAGCCGACTTTTGTTGAGGCGCTGTCTTCCTTCTCGGTCCCCATTGTCATCATCCCGTCAGAACATAAGGATGATGAACGCCAGCAGCTGCGCCCCGTGGGCACCGGGCCTTTCCGCCTGTTGGAATTCGTGCCCGGCAGCCATGCCAGGCTTGGCCGGTTTGATGCCTATAAACCCAATACCGCTTATGAACAGCGCATGGGCTTTGGTGGCTATCGCGTCGCCTGCCTGGATACCGTGACCTTCCGCATCGTGACCGAGGCCAGCGCCCGCGTGGCGGGGTTGGAAACCGGCGCGCTGCATGTGGTGGAAGATGTGCCGACACGTTCGGTAGAAGCGCTGCGGCGCAATAGTGCCATCACCATCCTGCCCTTGCAGAATTGGTGGATCCAGATCGCGCTACCCAATACATCGCTGGCGCCCACAGATAACCTGACCTTCCGGCGCGCCGTGCAAGCGGCGCTTGGCATGGAAGACATCATGGATGCGGCTTCCGACAATAACTTCCGGCTCAATGTCGGTTTCCAATACCCGAACCAGCCAAGTTTTACCGATGCTGGCAAGGAAACCTACAACATCAACAATCAGCAGCGCGCCCGCGCCTTGCTCCGCGAATCCGGCTATCGCAACGAACCGATTGTGATCCTGACCAATCGTGACCTGACGCCCATGTATAATGCGGCGCTCGTCATGGAACAGCAGCTTAAGGCGATTGGCATCAACGCATCCTTGCGCGTGGTGGATTGGCCAACCTCGGTGCAAATGTCTCAGCGGCTGAATTCCACCGAATGGCATTTCTTCCATTCCGGCTGGGGCACGCAGCCGGCGCTTGGCGCGCTTGCCACCATGCAATTCCTGGTATCGCCTAATGCCGCCTATCGCCCGCGGGATGACAAGGATGATCCGGAAGTGCTGGCCGCCTGGAATGACATGAATATTCTGCGCGACCCGGCAGCGCGACAGGAAGCCTTTGCCCGCATGCAGCGCTTGGTGCTGGAACGCGCCTATGCCTATCCCTTCGGGTCACTCACCAAGGTTCAGGCATCGCGCGCCAATGTGAAAGGCTTTGCGCCCTTCCGTATTCCGCGCTTTTCAAATGTGTGGATTGAGCGTTGAGCTTCATGCTTAGGGAGCGCGGTTTACCTTGATATTGGTCGCGCTCCGCCGGCTGCTCAGCGCCATTCCGGTATTGTTCATTGTCAGCCTGATTAGCTTCGGGCTGATGCGGCTGATCCCTGGTGACCCGGCGGCATCCATCGCCGGGCCATCCGCCACCCCAGCGCAGATTGACCAATTGCGCCGTGATCTTGGCCTTGATGAGCCCTTGCTGCTGCAATTGCTGCATTACTATCAGGGGCTGCTGAAAGGTGATTTCGGTAAGTCACTTCTGCTCGGCAAGGGTGTGCTGGCCGCCACCATGGAACGCTTGCCCGTCACCATCGGGCTTTCGCTTTATGCCTTGGTGCTGACGCTGCTGATTGGTGTCGCGAGTGGCATCATCGCAGCACTACGCCAGAATACCTGGGTGGATCAGGTTGCGATGATGATTGCCATGCTTGGCATTTCCATCCCAGGTTTCTTCCTTGGCCTGCTGATGATCATTTTCTTCGCCGTCCAACTCGGCTGGTTGCCAAGCGGCGGTTATGTGCCTTTCTCGCAAGACCCGATCGGTTGGCTGCGCAGCACCACCATGCCGGCCATATCGCTCGCCCTGCTGCAAGCGGGGTTGCTCGCGCGCATTACGCGGTCCGGCATGTTGGAAGTGTTGCGGCAGGATTATGTGCGCACCGCCCGCGCCAAGGGTCTGCCGGAACGCCAGGTGATCCTGAAGCATGCCTTGGCCAATGCGCTGATCCCGATTGTGACGGTGGTTGGCATCATCATCTCCCTTTTGCTGTCGGGCGCGGTGGTGACGGAAGCGCTATTCTCGCTCCCCGGCATGGGGCAATTGCTGACGCAAGCGGTGCTGAGCCGCGATTACCCCATGGTGCAGGGCGGGCTTTTGCTGGTGACGACGTTTCTGGTCTTGGTGAATATCCTGGTGGATGTCCTCTATGCCCTGATTGATCCCAGGGTGCGCTATGAGTGACGCCACCACGATAGACGCCGAAGGCATTGCACTGAAGCGCGAGCACCCGGCGCGGGCCACCATCAGGCGCTTGCTGCGGCATCGGTTGTTCATGACCGGGCTGGTGCTGTTCCTGATCATTGCCATTACTGCCATTCTGGCGCCTTGGATTACCGATGTGGATCCAAACCGCCTTTCCATGCGCAACAAATTCAAGCCACCTGGTGAGGGTTGGGTTTTCGGCACGGATAGTTTCGGGCGAAGCCTGTGGTCGCGCGTGGTTTGGGGTGCGCAGCTTTCCATGCTGATCGGCGCATCCGTGGTGGCGCTGAATGCAGTATTCGGTATTTTGATCGGCGCCGCCGCAGGCTATTTCCGGCGCATTGATAATCTGCTGATGCGCATCAATGACGCGCTGATGGCATTCCCGGCCATTCTGCTTGCCATCGCGGTCACATCGGTGCTTGGGCCTTCCACCTTCAATGTCATTCTGGCTTTGGGGATTGTCTATATCCCGCGCACGGCGCGCATTGTGCGATCTTCCGTGATTGTGCTGCGGGAAATGGAATTCGTCCAAGCGGCGGTCGCCGCCGGTGCGGGGCATTGGCGTATCCTCACGCGGCATATCCTGCCCAATGCCATGGCGCCCGTGATTGTGCAGCTTTCCTTCCTTTTCGCCTTCGCCGTGCTGTCGGAAGCAACGCTTTCCTTCCTTGGCGTTGGTGCCGTGCCGCCCACGCCAACCTGGGGCAATATCATGGCCGAAGGGCGCGATTTCATGCGTGAGGCACCCTGGATCATCACGATCCCCGGCATTGCGCTGATGATCACGGTAATGGGCTTGAATTTCCTTGGTGATGGCCTGCGCGATGTTCTCGACCCCCGGCTCAGGATTCAACAGTGACTTTGCTTGATGTGCAGGGGCTGACAACGGCCTTCATGACCGGGCGCGGCGAAATCACCGCGATTGAGGATGTTTCCTTCTCGCTCAAGGAAGGCGAGATCCTGGGCATCGTCGGCGAAAGCGGCAGCGGCAAAAGTGTCACCGCACTCACCATCATGGGGCTGCTGCCGACGCCGCCCGCGCGCATCGCCGCCGGCAGTGTGAAATTCCAAGGGCAGGAGCTGACGAGGCTTTCGGCGCGAGAGATGCAGCGCATCCGCGGCCCCGGCATTGCGATGATTTTCCAGGAGCCCATGACATCGCTGAACCCGGTATTTTCCATCGGCGATCAGATCATGGAAACCATCCGCGCGCATGAAACCCTGCCCGCCGCCGCTTTGCGCAAACGCGCGATTGATATGTTGGACAAGGTTGGCATCCCCTCAGCCGCGCGGCGCCTGGATGATTATCCGCACCAGATGTCTGGCGGGCAGCGCCAACGCGTGATGATCGCCATCGCCCTTGCCTGCAACCCGAAGCTGCTGATCGCCGATGAACCCACCACGGCGCTGGATGTGACCATTCAGGCGCAAATCCTCGATCTGCTGATGGATTTGCGCGATGAATTCCGCATGGCGATCATGATCATTACGCATAATATGGGCGTGATTGCTGAAACCGCCGATCGCGTTCTGGTGATGTATGCAGGGCGCGTGATTGAGGAAGCGCCTGTCGCGCGCATTTTCGACCACCCAGTGCATCCTTATACGCGCGGCTTGCTGGAATGCGTGCCCTCCATCACTGAAGATCGCGCGCGGCTGATTGCCATTCCCGGCACCCTGCCCGATCCTGCGCGCCGCCCGCCTGGCTGCCGGTATAGTGTGCGCTGCCGGCATGCCCAGCCCGCATGCAGTGAGAGCCTGCCACCGCTGATCCTGGAGGAAGCGGATCATTGGGCGGCCTGCCTCCGCGCCAAGGAATTGGCCGCGCCATGACCGAAGCCCTAATCAGTGCCGAGAATCTCGCCAAGCATTTTGATGTCGGTGGCGGTGGCCTGTTTCTGCGTGGCAGGAGCAGCAAGCTGCGCGCGGTGGATGATGTCGCGCTCACCATCATGCCCGGCGAAACCCTGGGCCTGGTGGGCGAATCCGGCTGCGGCAAATCAACCCTGGGGCGGCTCTTGATCCGTCTGCTGGACCCAACCGCGGGGAGCATTCGCTTCCAGGGCCAGGAAATCACCGGCCTTGGTCGCGCGGCGATGCGTGAGTCTCGCCGGTCCATGCAAATCATTTTCCAGGACCCTTACGGCGCGCTCAACCCGCGCATGGCGGTTGAGGATATCATCGCCGAGCCACTGGTGATCCATGGCGCGAAGCACGGCACTGAAACGCGCCAGCAGGTCACGGAAATGCTTGATCGCGTTGGCCTGCCGCGCCGCGCGCTGGATCGCTTTCCGCATGAATTTTCCGGCGGGCAGCGGCAGCGCATCGGCATTGCGCGCGCGCTGATCCTGAAGCCGCGTTTTGTTGTATGCGATGAGGCGGTGTCCGCGCTTGATGTCTCGGTTCAGGCGCAGATCGTCAATCTGCTTCAGGATTTACAGCGCGATATGGGGCTCACCTATCTGTTCATTGCGCATGATCTTTCCGTGGTGCGGCATATCTCGGATCGCGTTGCGGTCATGTATCTCGGCAAGATCGTGGAAATCGCCGAAAAGCGCGTGATCTATAATGATCCGCAGCACCCCTATACGCGCGCGCTGATTGCCGCTGTGCCGGCGCCGCATCCGTCACGCCGGTCGCGCGGCAAGCGAGAGAATATCGCAGGTGATATTCCAAGCGCGCTCAACCCGCCTTCCGGTTGCCGCTTCCACACGCGCTGCCCGCATGTGATGCCCATCTGCAAGGAAGTGGCGCCGCCGCTCACGCAAACCCAGGCCGGCCATCAGGTCGCCTGCCATTTGATGACAGAAGTCTGAATAGGGAAAACGCCATGGCTGACGCGCCGCGCAAATCGCGCCTTGTCTCCGAAGTAGATTTCAACAAGGACGGCAAGCAGACAGGTTTCATCCGCCTGTTCCATTCAACGCATGATAGCGCCTATGGCTTTCTGCCCATCCCGATTGTGGTGGTGAAGAATGGCGAGGGACCGACCGCGCTTTTCACCTCCGGCAATCATGGCGATGAATATGAAGGCCAGGTGGCGCTGACCAATCTGGCCAAGTCGCTTGATCCTGCGCGCATCAAGGGTCGCGTTATCCTCCTCACCATGGCGAATTATCCGGCGGCACTCGCCGGGCGGCGCGTTTCGCCGATTGATGATTTGAACCTGAACCGTATTTTTCCGGGCGATCCTGACGGCACGGTTACGCGCCAGATCGCGCATTACATTGACAGCGAATTGATCCCGCTTGCGGATTTTGTGATGGATTTGCATTCGGGTGGGTCGTCGCTGAATTACGTGCCCTGCGCGCTGGCGACGCAATCCAATGATCCCGCGCTGTTTCAAAAGCAATTGGCAGCACTCCGCGCCTTTGGTGCGCCCTTCACCTATATCCAGGGCGGCGCGCAAGGCCAGGGCGGCAATCAAACGCTCGGCAGCGGGGCGGAACGGCGCGGCAAGATTGCGCTTGGCAGCGAATTGGGCGGTTGCGGTACGGTCAATCCCGCCGGGCTTGCCATTGCCGAGCGCGGTGTGCGCAATGTGCTGGTGCATCTTGGCATTCTGCCGCAATCCGATTGGGTCGAACCGCCCTCCCCCACCCGGTTTTTGGATGTCCGCGGGCAGGATTATTACGTATATGCGCCTGAAAATGGCGTGTTTGAGCCCTTGGTGGCGCTTGGCGATACGGTCGCCATCGGTACACCTGCCGCGCGCATCCATTTCACTGAAACGCCGTGGCTGCCACCGGTTGAAATCACCTTCAAGGCTGCGGGGATCGTCATGTGCCAGCGCATCCCGGCGCGCACCAAGCGCGGCGATTGCCTGTTCCATTTGGCGAGTGATCTGAAGATTGCGTAACGCCCGACCTTCAAAAGAGATCAGGCGTTACGCAAAAAATGCTCAGCGCTTGATCCCGGCAATCGCGTTCTGGATGCCGGTGGCGGCCCAAGGCCCCCAGGGCATTGTGAAGAACTTGAAGCCCTTATCGACGAAGAAATTGGGCTCCATCCCCGGCGGGATGAAATACATGCCCGCCGCAATGCCGTGCTTGGCCGCCGTTGCTGCAATCTTGTCCAGCGCACGCTGGTAGGTATCGCAGGCATAATCCAGCGGCACATCCAATTCGATCGAAAGATCGGAAGGGCCAATCAGCAGAACATCCACGCCAGGCACAGAAGCGATAGCATCCAGATTCTCAAGCGCCTGCCTGGTTTCGATCATGGGCACAATGACCAATTCCTTGTTCACCGTGTCCAGATAATCACGATATTTGGGAAATTCGCCCCACTCCCCGCGCACGCCCGCGTTGCTGCGATTGCCGAGCGGATAATAGCGACAGGACCGCACCATCGCCTCGGCCTCGGCGCGCGTATTGATCATGGGGGCGATAATGCCACGCGCGCCGGCATCAAGCGCGAAACAAATCTGATCCGCCTGATTGGCAGCAACGCGCACCAAGGGAGCAGCCTTCTTGCCGCGCATTGCCTGGACGGGAGGGGCAAGCTGCTTGATTTCATAAGGCGAGTGCTGCGTATCGAACAGGATGAAGTCAAAACCGGCATCCGCCAGAACCGAGACATCAATATTCGGCCCTGCTGTCGTGCCAATGGCGGTTTTGCCTGATGTGATGGTTTGTTTAATGGCGTTCATGAGACCTCATCTCCTCCAAAATTATGTGGCACTGAAAGGAGCCCCCTCAGAGCCATTTGATCGTCTGGCGCCGCCCCTATGCCCCCCCGAGGACCTGGGGGCATCCCCAGCCAATCGAATTGGGTCGCGTTATGCTTGGCGATCACGCTTGGATGATGAGGCTAGCCATCATTTGAAAAGCTTGGCAAGAGTTCGGTTCGGGCATCTAGCAGGCTGCTGAAATTCGTAGCCTGATTTGCGTATTTATGATTCACTGTCGTTGCATTTGGTCGAGGTTGCGATGCGTGGCAATGACGCGGTGGCTGGTTCCCTGTTCAGCTATGTTGATCTTGAAAAGCGGGTG
>JADCFQ010000058.1 GCA_020249435.1 Roseomonas sp.
AAAAAACCAGATGCAATTGTCAAACAACAAAAAAAGAACCAGCAACAGAACGCCTCACAGCGTCCCAATTCGCCGGCCCCCTCAACCACACCGATCATCGGCAGGGCAAACAGACTAGCCAATACAAAACAGCCAGTCAAGCCCTAAAACACCAACAACCCCGCGGCGAGCGAGCTTCTAGTACCACCGCCAAAGCACGTCAAGCTGGGCGACAAACACCGCGAGAAACGCCGCAAGGTAGACCAAGATAATTGTAAGGGTCTGTTATAAAATGATTCCTCCAAGAACCAAACGGCCCCGGTGTTGCCAAAGGCTATTTTGCTTTGAACACCGGGCCTATCAGTAATTTTGTGCGCGGGGTCCTATGGATGGAATGGAAGGACCCATCGATATGGCCATAGACAAAGCGTTACTGGACCAGCTTTTGGCTGGGCGAGAGCCCCAGGAGCTATTCGCCAAGAACGGCCTGATTGACGAGCTGAAGAAGGCTCTTTCGGAGCGTATGCTGGCTGCCGAGCTGGAAGATCACCTTGAATCAGAAGCCGAGGCAGGGCTCGGCAATCGCCGCAACGGCAGTTCGAAGAAGACGATGCTGACCGGCTCATCGACATTGACGCTGGATATTCCGCGCGATCGGTTGGGCACCTTTGATCCCAAGCTGATCGCCAAGTACCAGCGGCGTTTCCCCGATTTCGACGATAAGATCATCTCGATGTACGCACGCGGCATGACGGTGCGCGAGAGCCGCGGACATTTGGAGGAGCTTTATGGCATTGATGTCTCACCGGACCTGATCTCGACGATGACAGACGCTGTGCTTGAGGCGGTTGCTGAATGGCAGGGCCGCCCGCTTGATACTTGTTATCCGCTGGTATTTTTTGATGCGATCCGGGTGAAGATCCGCGATGAGGGCTTTGTCCGCAACAAGGCGGTCTATATTGCGCTTGGTATTTTGCCAGATGGAACCAAGGAAATCCTCGGCCTCTGGATCCAACAGACCGAAGGGGCCAAGTTCTGGCTGCGCGTCATGAACGAGCTCAGAAGCCGCGGTGTCGCCGATATTCTGATTGCGGTTGTTGATGGTCTCAAGGGCTTTCCGGAGGCGATCAATTCGGTGTTTCCACAAACCGTGGTGCAGACCTGCATTGTTCACCTGATCCGCAATTCCATGAGCTTTGCATCCTGGAAGGACAGGAAGGCGATTGCAGGGGCGCTGCGCGGCGTCTACCGGGCTGACAATGCCGAGGCTGGCCTGGCCGCCCTGGAGGCCTTTGAGGCAGGGCCATGGGGCCGAAAATATCCGGCCATTGCGCAAAGCTGGCGCCGACATTGGGAACAGGTGATACCCTTCTTTGCGTTCAGCCCGCCGATACGCCGGATTATTTACACAACGAATGCGATTGAGGCGCTGAATTCGAAGCTCCGGCGGGCGGTGCGCACGCGGGGCCATTTCCCGGGTGACGAGGCGGCGATGAAACTGCTATACCTTGTTCTCAATCGAGCGGCCGAAGAATGGAAGCGACCGCCGCGCGAGTGGTACGAGGCCAAGACCCAGTTCGCCATCCTGTTCGGCGATAGGTTCGTAGTCTGATGAACGAAAACGACCCCGCGCACAAAATTACCGATAGGCCCGCACCGCAGCGCGCTGGCCTCGGCGCCAGCGGAGGTGCCGGTGCGCAACCGGAGGCGCCGTGCGTCACATGGGCGCAAACAGCTCTTCCACATCTGCCTCTGTCAATCGAAGCGCGCCGCCCTCCTCGCCCTGCAGCACCGTCGCAACCAGAGCCCGCTTGCGCTCCTTGAGGAGCTCCATCTTCTCTTCGATGCTCTGCAGCGCGACCAGCCTGTGCACGAAGACCGGCTTGTCCTGCCCTATGCGGTGCGCACGATCGGTTGCCTGATCCTCCGCCGCGGGGTTCCACCAGGGGTCGTAGTGGATCACCGTATCCGCAGCGGTCAGGTTCAGGCCGACGCCGCCAGCCTTCAGGCTGATCAGGAATACTGGCACTTCGCCTGCCCGGAAACGGCGCACCGGCGTGTCGCGATCCCTGGTTTCGCCCGTCAGCAGCAGATGCGCGATCCCCGCCTCGCGCAGCCGCGCCTCGATCAGCGCGAGCATCGAGGTAAATTGAGAAAACACCAGCACCCGCCGCCCCTCGCCGGTCAGCACGGTCAGCAGCTCCAGCAGCCGATCGAGCTTGGCCGAGCCGGCCTTCGCCTTCTGCGCCGCGGGGACCTTCACCAGCCGTGGATCGCAGCAGGCCTGCCGCAGCTTGAGCAGCGCATCGAGGATGACGATGCCGGACCGCGCCAGGCCGCGCGACGCGATGGCCGCCTTCACCTTGGCGTGCATGGCCAGCCGGATGCCCTCGTAGATGGCGCGCTGGGTGGCCTCCATCTCGACAGGCTCGATGATCTCGGTCTTCGGCGGCAGGTCACGGACCACCTCCTCCTTCGTCCGGCGCAGCAGGAAAGGCCGCACGCGACGGCGCAGAGCGTCCTGCCGCGCCGCGTCACCGTGCTTCTCGATCGGCGTGCGGTAGTGCTTGCGGAAGGTGCTTTCCGCGCCGAGGAAGCCGGGCGCGAGGAAGTCGAACAGCGCCCAGAGTTCGCCCAGATGGTTCTGCAACGGCGTGCCGGTGAGGCAGAGCCGCTGCGCGGCTTGGAGACGGCCCACGATGCGGCTGGTCTCGGCCTTCGGATTGCGGATCGCCTGCGCCTCGTCCAGGATCACCGCGTGCCAGGGCTGGCCGGTGAGGGTCGCATGATCGCGCGCCAGCAGCGGGTAGGTCGTCAGCACCAGGTCATGCGCCGCGATTTCGTCGAAGCGTTCCTTGCGCTGCTTGCCATGCAGCGGAAGCACTTGAAGGCCAGGGGCGAAGCGTTCGGCCTCCCGTGTCCAGTTCGGGATCAGGCTCGTCGGGCAGATGAGCAGGGCCGGGCGATCGAGCCTTCCGGCGGCCTGTTCGATCGCCAGATGGGCGAGCGTCTGCACCGTCTTGCCGAGCCCCATATCGTCCGCGAGAACGCCGCCTAGCCCGGCCCCGCACAGGAATTGCAGCCAGGCGACGCCCTGCGCCTGGTAGGGCCGCAATTCCCCGCGGAAGCCCGGCGGCAGGCTGACCGGCGGAATACCGCCTTCCGCGGCGCGAAGCTGACGGCCGAGATCTCGCAGGCGTTCTGCTCCATGCCAGGCGAGGCCCGAGACCGCCTCCAGCCCCACGAGTTCGGCGGCATCCTGCGGCGTGAAGCGCAGCGCCCTCTCCCCGGCGCCGAGCCGGCCGTCGGAGAACAGGTCGGCCAGCATCAGCAGGATGGGGCGGAGGCGCTCAGCGGGAAGCTTGAGGACACGGCCATCGGGCAGCGGCACCAGGAAGGGCTCGTCGTCGGGATGCAGTTCGATCCCCTCGCGCTCACCGCTGGCGGCGATGAGATCGACAAGCGCCGGGACGAGATCCACTCGCACGCCATCCACCGTCACGCCGAGGTCGAGCTCGAACCAGTCGATGCCGCTTCCCTCGCGAAGCCCTGCGTCGAGGTCGCTGTCCGGCGTGACGAGCTGGACGGGAAAGTCCGGCGCCACCGTGACCTCCCAGCCCTCCCGCCGCAGCTCCGGCAGCAGATCGAGGACCACGTCGAGCCAGCGGGCCGCGCCGCCGCGGCCCGCCAGCACGAAATCACCCTCCGCAACACGCCCCAGCCGGAACGCCGCGAGATCAGGGAGATGCGCGAAGCCCTCGTCCATCAAACGGCGGAACGCCTCGATCTCGACGTCCCCATCCCGCCGCACATCGAAGACACGCCCGGCATGCGACATGCGCCGTGGCGGATAGGCACGGCCGGGGGGCAGGTTGAAGGGGCCGTAGCCGAAATGCAGTCGCGCGAGCGGCAGCGGACCGCCGCGGTACAGGGCGGGCTCGGCGAATGGGGCGACAGTCAGCGTCAGCCTTCGGATGGGCGGCCCGGCGATGATCTCCGGCGCCGCGACGGTCAGCAGCGGCGGCAGGGCCGGCAGGCGGCGGCGGAGCTCGGCGCCCACCAGCGCCACGGCTTCGGGCGGAATCGCCGGCGCGGCGAGCAGGCTGACCGCGAGATGCGGCGGAACATCGACCGTCGCCACCGGGCCCGTCTCGCCGGTCTTGGGATCGACATACCAGGCGCTGGGCGTGGCAACGCCCACGACGCCGTCTTCCAGCATCAGGGCTGGGACCTGATCGCCCTCCGCGGTGAGTCGCCAGCCCAGCGTCCCCGGGCGCGGCTCGCCCCGACGCAGTTCCGGGCCATCGGGCGCGCCCCAGAAGGCGCGGCCGGTCGCCAGGATGCGCTCGATCAGCTCGGTCGGGTCGTCGTCGTCCTTGAGGGTGCCGTAGCGCTGGGCCAGCCGTGCCAGGCGGCGCAGGATCAACCGGTCAGCGGTAGTGACGTAGCGCGCCGGGGTATCGACGCGATGCGGCTCGTAGCGCCGGACCCCGCCCGGGCTACCATCCTTGCGGTTGCTCTGGACGAAGGCGGCGACGCCGAGTTGCGGGGCACCTCGCGGCGGCATCCGCTGTTCCAGGACATAGACGAGACGGTCGCGAGGGGGCGGCTTCACGGCGTCGCCCTCCGCGGGCAATTCGCTGAGCCACGCGGCGACCAGGGGCGGCAGTGGGGCTGGCAGGGCGGGCTGCGGGATGGGGGCGGGCCCTGGCACGCGCATCGGCGTGGGCATGGCTGCGATTGCCTGCCAGTCAGCCATGCCATGCTGCTGGGCGAGCGTGATCAGCACCGCGGCGACATGCTTGCAGTTCCAGCCAATCGGGCAGGTGCAGCGCCCAAGAACGCCGCGCCGTCCGTTGCCGCCGATCGTATGACGGATGGTCTGGCGGTAGGGGACCGGGCGCGAGCCCTTGGTCAGCGCCTCAATCTCGGCAGCGTCACCCCCGGGACCGATGCTTTTCACGCGCAATTGACGGGCATAAGCGAGGCCGCTCTCGAAGGTCCCTGGCGGGAAGGCACGCCGCAGCTCCGCGAAGCTGAAGAGAAAGGGCGTGGGGTTGAAGGACTCGCGGGACATGGTTGGACTATGCCGGATCGCTGCGCTTGGTGAGAAGGGTCGGCCTTTCCACCCACACCCCGCCCGTCCGGGTGATCGGGGCCGGTGTGTCGTGCGGCACGATCAGGTTGGTTCTCCGAGGTTAGCGCCTGGCACCGTCCTTTAGCGGTTCGCTGCCCGCAAGCGTATCGTGGGATAAGGCGGAGGTTGCTGGACCAGCTTCGCGCCCTGCTGCGCCAGCCGGAGGTGGTGGTTGGCACATGGCGCGCGGCGCAGGCCGAAGCACCGGACCTTGCCGAGGACACCGTGCGCGATGCCCTGGCCCGGTTTGACCCGGTCTGGTCCGAGCTATTCCCCGCCGAGCAGGAACGGCTGATCCGGCTTCTGGTCCAACGCGTCGTGGTGGGCGATGCCGGGGCGCAAATCAGCCTGAACCTTGAAGGCCTCGCGAGCCTCGCGCTGGATCTTTCGCAACCGAGGGAAATTGTAGCATGAAGGGCCTGACCAGCGTGACGGTTTCAGTGCCGCTGACGATCCGCCGGCGCGGCGGTA
Source organism: Roseomonas sp. (assembly GCA_020249435.1). Taxonomy (GTDB): domain Bacteria; phylum Pseudomonadota; class Alphaproteobacteria; order Acetobacterales; family Acetobacteraceae; genus Neoroseomonas. Next base: position 5,588 of record JADCFQ010000058.1, read on the forward strand.
GAAAAGCCATCATCGGGCCAGACGGCGTTGAGCATCAGGCAAAGGCTGTCGGGGACGGCATTATCCCTGTTTCCAGCGACCCGGCTCTGATCAAGGCCCTGGCGCGAGGCTTTCGCTGGCGGCGAATGCAGGAAGAAGGCCGCTACGCCTCCATCCGGCAACCTGCCACTGCGGAAAAGGTTGACCGAGCCTATGTCGAGCGTGTGCTGAACCTGACGCCTATGCCGCCGAAGGAGGTGGAGGCGCTGGTGGGGTAAATCCCCCCTGCGCCCGCAGCGCTTCCCACAGCGCCCCAGGCCCCAGGATTATCGCCAGCATACGGGCGCGGATGGTTTCAGAGTTCAGCGCCTGCTTGGCCATATTCTGATGCGCGGCCATCGCGTCCATGATGGCGTTCAGGTGCTCCTCTTGCAGATTAGGCGAGTTTTCAAATTGCTCCTTGGTATTGGCCGCCGCTTGGGCACGGAGCGTTTCGGATTCCAACATTTTACTCCGAATACTGAGTAAGCCGGAAACTGAATCGCCCTCCGTGATCTCGCCCTCAAACAAATCATTGATGGCAGCAATGATCTGTTCTAGGCGCAGCTTGTGCTTATCCTGCACCTGCCCGCTGCCCACATCCGTCACCGGCGGCAATTTCGGCGCATCCTCTCCGCCGCCCAGATTCAGCTTTTGCTGGCCCAGGTCGCGCATCTTGTGATGCGTCAGGCGCAGCGCTGAAAGGTCTATGCCCTCACGCTCCCGCCCATAATCCAGCAGCGGCAGCAGCATCTTCGCGAAAAGGTAGAGCTTCTCAATCTCCGTATTGCCGTAATCGAACATCTGGCCAAGGAATTCATACACCCGCACATAGCTGCCCAGATCACCCTTGAACAAAAGCAGCGCATCCATCTCATTCTTGGCGGCCTGCTGCGCCTTATCGCCATCCGCCCCGGCGGCGAAAACCTGCTTGGCGTGCTTGAAGCGTATCAGCAGCCGGCTGCTCACTGGCGTGATGGCCGCATCCAAATCGCCCTGAACCGATTTCGGATTGATCGCCACCTTGGCGACGCGTTCAACCTCGTGCTGATCATAATAGCCTGTCGCATCCAGTTTGCTGCGTAGGTCCAACACCACATTGGGGTCACTCACGCCGGCCAATTCAGCGGTCTTGTGGTATTGCTGAAACGCCTCCAGCACCTTGTCCGCATCATTGACGAAATCCACCACATAGGTGGTGTCTTTCCCCGGATAGGCGCGGTTCAGCCGAGACAAGGTCTGCACCGCCTGGATGCCGCCCAATTTCCGGTCCACATACATCGCGCAAAGCAAGGGCTGGTCGAAGCCCGTCTGGAATTTGTTCGCCACCAGCAGAATGCTGAATTCCGGCGTGGCGAAGGCTTCCCGGATATCCCGCCCCTTCAGGCTAGGGTTCATATTCCCCTCATTGAACGGTTCCGGCCCCGTTTCCGGGTCGTTCACATCGCCGGAAAACGCCACCAGCAGGCCGATCTTATAGCCGCGCCGCTTGATGTAGGCATTCATCTGGACAGACCACCGCACCGCTTCCTTGCGGCTGGCAGTCACCACCATGGCCTTGGCCTTCCCACCCAGCAGATGCGCGACATTCTGGCGGAAATGCTCCACCACAATTTCCACCCGCGCGGCGATGTTATGCGGGTGCAGCCGCACCCAGCCCATGATGCCCTTCTTCGCCTCACTCGCATCCACTTCCTTCTCGCTTATTTCCGCACCGCCATGCGTCAGCCGGAAAGCGAGCTTGTAGGAAGTGTAATTCTGCAAGACATCCAGGATGAACTTCTCCTCAATCGCCTGGCGCATGGAATAGGTATGGAAGGCCACCGGCAGATTGCCCGGCGCGGGCGGCAGAGACGGATCAGGCCGCCGCCCGAAAAGTTCCAGCGTTTTCGCCTTGGGCGTTGCGGTGAAGGCAATGAAGCTGATGCCAGCATCCTGCCCCGCGCGGCCGGCCATTTGCGCCGCCAGCAAATCTTCAATGCTGGCTTCCCCGCCATCGGCCAGGTCCTGCTGTTCTTCCGCCGTCAGCGTCATTTTCAGCTTGGCCGCCGCCTGGCCCGATTGGGATGAATGCGCTTCATCCGCAATCACCGCAAAGCGCTTGCCCTTGGTGGCGACCAGCTTGCGCACTTCCTCCAACGCACGGGGGAAGGTCTGGATGGTGCAGACCACAATCTTTTTCCCGCCCGCAAGGGCCGAGGCCAATTGCGCGCTTTTCGCCGCGCCATCGCCAGTGATGATTTCCACCACGCCCTGGGTGCGTTCAAAACTTTGGATGGCTTCGCGCAATTGCTTGTCGAGCACTGTGCGATCAGAAACCACCAGCACGGTATCAAACAGCTTCTGATGCGCGGCATTGTGCAAATCCGCCAGGAAATGCGCGGCCCAAGCGATGGAATTGGTTTTGCCGGACCCCGCCGAATGTTCGATCAGGTATTTGCCGCCCGGCCCTTCCGCCAGCACCGCCGCCAGCAGCCGGCGCGTGGCATCCAATTGATGGTAGCGCGGGAAAATCCAGCCTTGCAGGCGCTTCTTGTCATCACGCACCGGCACCAGATAACGGCCCAGGATTTCCAGCCAATTATCGCGCTGCCAGATATCCTCCCACAAATAGGCGGTGGGCGCGCCATTCGGGTTGGGTGGATTGCCCGCGCCAAAATCTCGGCCCCGATTGAAGGGCAGGAATTTGCTGTCTGGCCCGGCCAGCAGCGTGCACATCTGCACTTCGCTATTGCTGGCGGCGAAATGCACCAGCGCGCCACCGGGGAAGGCCAGCAGCGGTTCCGGCAGGTTCTTGCCAGGTGCACGCGGCAGCCGGTCATACCGGTATTGGTCCACCGCATCCTGGACAGATTGCGTATAATCGCTCTTCAATTCTGCAGTGGCGACAGGGATGCCATTCAGGAACAGCACCAAATCCAGGCTGTTTTCGCCATGCAGGGAATAGCGCACCTGCCGCACCACGCGCAGGCGGTTGGCGGCGTAGAGCGCCTGCAAGGCTTCATTCATGGCGAGCGCCGGGCGGGATTGGCAGAGTCTGAGGCGCTGCTTCAGCCCCACCACATCCAGCCCATGGCGCAGCACATCCAAAGTGCCTTGCTTGTCCAAAGCGGCGCGCAGGCGTTGCGCCAGGGTGGTGCCGGCAGCGGCGCCATGGGCCTTTTGCAGCGCGGCCCAGGCTTCGGGCTGGGTGGCTTCCACCCAGGCCAGCAGGTCTTCCGGGAAAAGGGCTGAGGCACGGTCGTAGCGCGCGGCGGCGTTCGCTTCATAGAGCCAGCCTTGCGCGGCGAGATGGGCGCAGATGCCATCTTCCAGGGCGATTTCCTTATGGATGCTCACGCGGCCTCCTGCTTGGTGGGGGCGAGGCTGCGCACATCAATCTTGCCGGTGACAGCGGCGGAGATGAGCGCGGCGCGGCGTTCGCGCAATAGGGTGATGGCTTGGGTGGCTTCGGTGATGAGGGTGTCTATTTCTTCCACAACAGTTTTCAGATGGCTGATAATGGCATGTTGTTCAGCTATTGGCGGAATAGGGATAACAAAGCCTTTGATCTGATCTGGACTAACAGGCTGCTGAAATTCGTAGCCTGATTTGCGTATTTATGATTCACTGTCGTTGCATTTGGTCGAGGTTGCGATGCGTGGCAATGACGCGGTGGCTGGTTCCCTGTTCAGCTATGTTGATCTTGAAAAGCGGGTGCG
>JADCFQ010000059.1 GCA_020249435.1 Roseomonas sp.
CGCACCCGCTTTTCAAGATCAACATAGCTGAACAGGGAACCAGCCACCGCGTCATTGCCACGCATCGCAACCTCGACCAAATGCAACGACAGTGAATCATAAATACGCAAATCAGGCTACGAATTTCAGCAGCCTGCTAGCCGCGATGTCGCGACGGGACTGCTCGGCTGGCAATACGGTTTCTCTAAAGCTCAACTCCTCGGCATGCAGGGAGCAGCCAGACCACGCGCCGGTCGGTCTTGATGCTGCGCGCAGCCAATCCGCATAGGCCTCAAGCAGGGTGCCTGGCTTGTGACCGCCCATTTGGCGGGCGTCAGCGCTGCCGCTTGCGCCATTTGGAGACGCAGGATGGACTGATCCGCAAGGCAGCAGCGATCGAGCAGATCGTCTCGCCAGCCTCGACACGTTGAACGGCACGCTCGCGCAGATCTTCGGAATAGCGGCGCATCCAAACTGGCCTCCTCAAACCAGCTTGCTCTAAGCCTGTGATGCTGCGCTGGCCTTGCTGAGTGCGGCTGCGACCGCGGCGTGCGTCACGTGATGGAAGCGTGCCGCCACATGGCGATCGGGCCTAATCAGATAGGCGCCGCCGGGGGTCAGCGCAAAACGCTCAATCAAGATCCTGTCGCTATCCTGCACGTCGATGAAGGGAAGTCCGTCCAAGCCGCCGGCGTCGCTATCGCTGCGCCAGCGTAGCAGCGTGAAACCATGGCGTAGCTTTTCGCTCAGATATCCCGCCCCCGTGGGCCCATCAGGAATGGGCGCACCAGGCGGCGGACCGGCAGGCCAGGGCATACCATCCGCTGTCGAAAGCGGACTAGACGTATAGGTGGTTGGCGTGGAAAGCCGACCCGAATTCACAAAGCGCTTGCCAAATTCTGTCCGCCGCGCCAACGCCAGCGCCGCATTGCGAAACCGCGCCTCTGCCTTGTGGCGGGGTGCGATGAAGTCTGTGGCGCGTGTTGAATTCAGGATGTTTTCATCTGCCGCTTGCGAACGTTCCTGATCATAGCTTTCGATCAGCCCTGCCCTGCCCTGCAACGCAGCAGCGAGTTTCCAGCCGAGATTATCGGCATCCTGCACGCCGGAATTGGCACCGCGCGCCCCAAAGGGTGAGACCTGATGCGCGGCATCACCCGCGAAAATCACTGCGCCATGCACAAAATGTTCAAGCCGGCGGCACTGAAAGCGATAGACAGAAATCCATTCCAAATCGAATGCGCCATGGCCCAACATGCGTGCAATGCGCGGGCGCACCACTTCGGGCCGCTTTTCGTGTTCCGTATCCGCATCCGGTGAGAGCTGCAGATCAATGCGCCAGACATCATCGGGCTGCTTGTGCAAAAGGCAGGATTGGCCGCCATGAAAGGGCGGATCAAACCAGAACCAGCGCTCCACCGGGAAATCGGCTGTCATGCGCACATCAGCGATCAGGAATTGATCCTCAAACTGCTCACCCATGAATTCAAGGCCAAGCATGCTGCGCAGAGGCGAACGCGCGCCATCGCAGGCAATGACAAAACGCGCATCTAGGGAATAGGTGCCATCGGGTGTATCAACCGTGATGCGTGCGCCTTGCTCGCCCGATTGCAGGCCGATCACACGGTTGAGCCAGCGCAGATCAACGCCCAAAGCCTGGGCGCGATCCACCAGGAATTTCTCCGCGTAATATTGCTGCAAATTGATGAAGGCCGGCATTTTGTGGCCAGGTTCCGCCAGCAGATCAAACTGATAAAGCAGGTCTTCGCCCTGAAAGACTTTACCGACATTCCAGCGCACGCCTTTGTCCAGCATCGGCGCAGCACAGCCAAGCCGGTCCCAAATCTCCAGCGTGCGCTTGGCAAAACAGATGGCGCGCGACCCCTCTCCGATGCGGTCCTGATCATCCAGCAGCACGCAGTCAATGCCGCGGAGCTTGAGATCAATAGCAAGCGTCAGACCAACCGGCCCCGCGCCGATAATCACCACAGGGTGTGATGCAGGCTTGGCACGCGCCTGATTGGCGCGGCGTTGATAGGCGAAACGCGCGAAGGGCTCGGCAGGCTTCATGCGCCGCGGCTTGATAGCGGCAGCACCAGACCATCACGCCCAATAACCAATGGCCCGGCGTATTGGCTGCGCACCGCTTCCACCCAATGCTGTTCCGTCACCAGCGGATCATCCGCCGGCACCAGATGATTGAGCGCGAGCAGCCCTATGCCGGCCTCTGCCGCAATGCGCCCGACATCTTCAGCCAACGTATGGCTATCCAGCAGATGCTGCTTCAACCGCGCACCATTGCCGACACGCGCCACCAGCCGATCCACACCTGGTTCATAAATCGCCTCATGCACAAGAATATCCGCACCACGCGCAAAGCCCGCGAGTGGCGGGAAATAGGTAGTATCGGCCGAGAAAACCACCGAACCCGCGCCATGATCAAAGCGCAGCGCGAAACATTCCGTCACTGGGGGGTGTTTCACCCGCAAGGCCGAAACCTTCACCCGTGCATCGGTAAAGACATGGCCTTCGGCATATTCCAGTACCTCTACCATTGCGGCCAGATCGGGCCGGCCTTCATCTTCGATGCGGATCGCAATGTCATAGGAAAGTGAGGCGAGAAAACCCTGCCAGACAGCGCGTGTGCCGACCGGCCCATGCACCACAATTTTTTCCTTCAAGCCAGCCGTCCAGGCGGTATGGATCAGCGGCCCCATTTCCAGCACGTGATCCGAATGCAGATGCGTGATGATGATGCTACGCAAGGCAGGCAAGGGCATGCCCGCTTCCACCAGGGCGCGCGTCACGCCAAGCCCGCAATCAATCACATAGGGATGACCGCCAATTTCGAGCAAATGCGCTGTCGGCGAAGGCCCGCCCTTGCGAATGGCAGGCCCGCCCTTGGTGCCGAGCAGCACGAGCCGATCCTGATTGGGTGGCATCACATTCATCTCACCAGGCCTGCTTCTTCTTCGGGTTGAAGCGCTTCTGCAAACCGTCCCAGCAGCCGATATAGTTTTTCTGCAAGCCGGGCAGCTTCGCGGCATGGGCGGTGACACGTTGCGGAAAGCGTGTTTCGAACATGAAGGCCATGGTGCCGGTCAGCTTTACCGGCTTCAATGCAGTGTTGGACGCATGTTCAAACGCCGCCGCATCCGGCCCATGGGGTAGCATCTGATTATGCAGCGAAAACCCACCGGGGACGAAACCTTCGGGCTTTGCATCATAAACGCCGTAGATCAGGCCCATGAATTCACTCATGACATTGCGATGATACCAGGGCGGGCGGAAGGTATTTTCTGCCACCATCCAGCGTTCCGGAAAGATCACGAAATCAATATTGGCGGTGCCTTCCTCCCCAGACGGAGACGTCAGTACTGTGAAAATCGAAGGGTCCGGATGATCAAAGGAAATGGAACCGACCGCGGCATAGCGCCTGAGATCATATTTATAGGGATAGTAATTCCCATGCCAGGCAACCACATCCAAAGGCGATTGGCCGATCTCGGTCACAAAAACATCGCCACCCCATTTGACGAATAGGTTTGCGGGCGCGTCTTCATCCTCATAGGCTGCAACGGGTGTCAAAAAATCGCGCGGATTGGCAAGGCAATTGGCACCAATAGGGCCGCGATTAGGCAGGGTGAAAGGCCCGCCGTAATTTTCACAGATATAGGCGCGTGCGGGACCATCCGGAATCTCGCAGCGAAAAATAATGCCGCGCGGGATGATGCAAATCTCACCTGGCTCAATTTCAATCACGCCAAATTCAGTACAAAAGCGAAGCCGCTCCTGCTGCGCGACAATCAGCAATTCGCCATCGGCGTTGGAGAAATACTCGCGCTGCATGGACCGGGTGATGCAGGCAATATGCGTGGCCATGCCGGTTTGCGTATCGGAATCGCCCGCCGTGGTGATGGTGGTGAGACCTTCGACAAAACTGAGCCGTTTAAGCGGCATGGGCAGGGGATCCCAGCGCATTTGCCCCAACATGGGTTGGCGTTCTGCGGCATTGGGGGCGGAGCGGATCAGGCCCGGATCAACCGCGCGATAAAAGCCTGAATGCTTCACTGATGGGCGAATACGATAAAGCCAGGACCGTTCATTCTTACCATGCGGCGCGGTAAAGGCCGAACCGGAAAGCTGTTCTGCGTAAAGACCGTAATTACACTTTTGCGGTGAATTGCGCCCGATCGGCAGCGCATTGGGCAGCGCCTCAGTCTCGAAGGAATTGCCGAAGCCCGACATGTAAGCCAGCGCAGTCATGGGCGGTTTGGGCTTTGGCATGGCTCGGCTCCGGTGCGCCTCATTCAACCTTGGCGCCGGAAATCCGCACCAGCTCCGCCACGCGCGGCATTTCCGCGGCGAAAAAGCTGGTGAATTCCTCTGGCGTGCTGCCAACCGGTTCATAGCCGAGGGAGAGCACGCGTTCGCGTATCTGCGGGTCTCGCAAGCCGGCGGCCAGGGCTTGCGACATGCGCTGCACTGCGGCGGGCGGCGTTCCCGCCGGCGCAAAAGCCCCAAGCCAGGAAGAAAATTCATAGCCCGGCACCACTTCCGCCACTGCCGGCACATCGGGAAACTCGGGCGCGCGCTGTGGCCGCGTGATGGCAAGGGCGCGCACCTGGTCGGCGCGGATTTGCTGCACCGTCTCCACAATGGGTGAGAACACGATATCCACGCGCCCGGCGACGAGATCCGTCATGGCCGGCGCACCGCCGCGATAATTGATATGCGTGAGCTGCAACTGTGCCAAATGCTCGAACAGCGCAGCGGCGAAATGTTGCGACGACCCCGCCCCCGCCGTGCCGACATTGACACGCCCAGGATTGGCGCGCGCCAGCGCCACCAGATCGGCCAGCGTGCGCGCCGGAAAGCCCGGATGCGCCACCAGCATATTTGCACTTTTCACAAAGAGCGACACGGCGGTGAAATCCTTCACCGGATCAAAGGGCAGGTTGCGATACAGCGCCGCATTCACCGCCTGGGAGCCCATGGAGGCAACGACCAGCGTATGCCCATCTGGCGCGCTGCGCGCCACATGTTCGGTTGCGATATTGCCAGCCGCACCCACGCGATTTTCGACGACGGCTGGCTGAGGCAGGGCCGCTGACAGCGCCTGCGCCATCAGCCGCCCGGTTGTATCCGTGGACCCTCCGGCGGCGAAACCCACCACCAGGCGAATAGGCCGGCTCGGCACCCAATCGGCGCCTTGTGCGGCAGCACCACGGATCATCAACGGTGCCGCCGCCATGCCGGTCATCAGATCCCGACGATTGATCATGATTTTCTCTCCCCGCTTTTTTGTCTCAGACGTCGAAGAAAACCGTCTCCTCCGCGCCCTGCAAATGAATATTGAAGACATAGGCGTTTCCATCACCTGGGGCGCGGCGCGCTATCAGCGTCCGGCGCCGTTCCGGCTGCTCGATCAGGCGCAGCACCGGGTCTTCCGCATTGGCCGCCGCTTCATCTTCGAAGTAAAGCCGCGTGAGCAGGCCAAGATTGATGCCACGCGCAACGATCCAGATCAGGATATGCGGCGCGAGGCTCCCCCCACCATGCCGCCGCGCTACACGGCCTGGCTTGATGGTGGCGAAGGACCATGTGCCGGTCTCAAAATCCGTTCCCGTGCGCCCCCAGCCACGAAACGGCGCATCGCGCGGGCCAGGTGCATCATCGGCGGGATGGTTGAAGCGGCCAAAGGAATCAGCCTGCCAGATTTCCACCAAGGCATCGCGAATGACTGCGCCAGTGCCATCGAAAATCCGTCCTTCGATGCGAATGCGCTCCCCTTTGATCTCAGGCGAAAGTGTAATGGTGCCGAGATTATTGTCGAAAATATCAAACCCGGCCTGACGCGGAATAAGGCCGATATGGACAAAGGGTCCGGCGGTTTGGGATGGCGTTTCCGGCAAATAGCCAAGCGCATCGGGCGTTATCATGGCGTGTCAATTCCCTTGCAACTTGTTTTCAAACACGGTTGCGCGTGTGCCGCGCAGCACGATATCCCAGCGATAGGCGAGCGTATCCAGCGGCGCCGATGCCGCCAGATCAAGCCGCGCGACCAGCCGATCACGCGCTGCTTCATCGGGGATGGTGTTCAGGATACTGTCATGGCGGATCAGCGGATCGCCTTCAAAATACATTTGCGTAATCAGCCTTTGCGCGAAGCCATGGCCAAAGACCGAAAAATGCATATGCGCCGGGCGCCAATCATTTATCTTGTTGCGGAAGGGATAGGGGCCAGGCTTGATGGTACGAAAAACATAGCGCCCGTCGCGATCCGTCAGGCAGCGACCGCAACCGCCGAAATTCGGATCAACCGTGCCGATATAGCCATCATTGCGGTGGCGATATTTTCCCGAAGCATTCGCCTGCCAAATCTCCACCAAAACGCCGCGCAAGGGGCGTGCATTGCCATCCAGAACACGGCCATGAATGATGATACGCTCGCCTATCGGCAAGCCTTCCTTGGCGTAGTTCAGGATCAGATCATTGTCGCGCGCACCGAGCTCCTCCGCGCCGAAAACCGGGCCGGTGAGGTCGGCCATGCTGGTCTTCAAGGAAAGTGGCGGGCGTGTCGGGCCGCGGAACATGCTGGTCTTGTAGCCCGGTGAGATCGGCAGCGGATGCGCGGCCAGATCGCGCTGGATGAAATCATCCCCGGTCATCAAACGCACCCCCAGCATTCCAGCGGGCGCAGTTTTGCGGCAAGCCTGCCAAGGTCAAAACAAGGCATGGGCGGTATCTTCCCTGGAAGTTTCCTGTCCGGCGCTTGCCTGCTATGGCTTCCTTGCGCCTGGGCGATTATGAGAGGACCAGCCGCAGGGCGCGTCAAGCGGAATCACCACATGGCCGAGGGCCGGCTTAGGGGGCAGCCCATGCGTTTTCCAACGCGTACCCAGGTTGCGATTATCGGCGCCGGTCCGGCCGGGCTGTTGCTTGGGCAAATGCTTCATAAGGCCGGCATTGATGCGGTTATTCTGGAACAGCGCAGCGCGGATTACGTGCTGGGCCGCATTCGTGCCGGCGTGATTGAACAAACCACCGCCGCCCTTTTGGATCGAGCCAGCGTTGGTGCGCGCATGCGGGCAGAAGGCCTGGTGCATCATGGGTTTTCGCTCTGCGTGGATGGCGAACGTCAGCGCATTGATCTCAGCCGTCTTACGGGCGGCAAGATCGTTACGGTCTATGGCCAGACGGAAATCACGCGCGATTTGATGCAGGCAAGGGCCGAAGCTGGCCTTGTGACGGTTTATGAGGCCGAGAATGTCACGCCTTTGCATTTCGACACAGCCAAACCGATACTGCGCTTTGAAGCCAATGGCGCCACGCATGAATTGGCCTGTGAGGTCATCGCCGGCTGCGATGGCTTTCACGGCATTTGTCGCGCGAGCGTGCCGCCATCGGCCATCTCGCTTTACGAAAAAATCTATCCCTTTGGCTGGCTCGGACTTTTGGCGGATGTGCCGCCGGTTGATCACGAATTGATCTATGTCCGCCATCCGCGCGGTTTTGCGCTTTGCAGCATGCGGAGCAAAACCCGCAGCCGCTACTATCTGCAATGCGATTTGAATGACAGCGCAGCCAATTGGTCCGATGAGGCCTTCTGGGCAGAACTGCGCCGGCGGCTAGACCCGGCAGCGGCGGCGGCGCTCACCACCGGACCCTCGCTTGAGAAAAGCATCGCGCCACTCCGTAGTTTTGTGGCGGAACCGCTGCGCTTCGGGCGGCTTTTCCTGGCGGGTGATGCCGCGCATATCGTACCCCCCACCGGGGCCAAGGGGCTCAATCTGGCAGCATCTGATGTGCATTATTTGTTGGAGGCTTTGACAGGGTTTTTCCGCACCGGGCAGGATGCGGCGCTGGCGCATTACTCGCCCCGTGCGCTCGCGCGCATCTGGAAGGCCGAGCGTTTCAGCTGGTGGTTCACCAGCCTTATGCACCGCTTTGATGGCGCCGAAAGCGCCTTTGATGAGCGGCTGCGCGGGGCTGAGCTTGCCTATCTGATGCAATCCGAAGCGGCGCAGGCCTCGCTTGCGGAAAATTATGTTGGTCTTGCCTTTTGAAAGGCGGGCCTTTGCTTTTTGCTTGCTGGCAGCTTTTGAGTAATGCTAGCCAAGGAAAAGAATAACGCGGCTGCCAAATCATCCGCCCAGGAAAAGGAACGCCCATGACCCTGTCCCGCCGCCATCTAATGGCTTTCGGCGCTGGCGTGCTTGCCAGCCCGCTTGTGGTTCGTGATCTGAACGCGCAGGCGCAAGTCACGCTTCGCCTGCATCACTTCCTGCCGCCTGCATCCAATGGGCAGCAGCGCTTTCTTGCGCCCTGGGCGCAGCGCATTGAACAAGCCTCGGGCGGGCGGCTGCGCATCCAGATTTTCCCCGCCATGCAGCTTGGCGGCGCGCCGCCGCAGCTTTTTGATCAGGCGCGTGATGGCGTTGCGGATATTGTCTGGACCCTGCCCGGCAATACGCCCGGCCGTTTCCCGCGCATTGAAACCTTTGAACTTCCCTTCTTCGCCTCTCGTCGTGCTGTCACCAATTCCCGCGCGCTGCAGGAATTCGGCGAACAGCATTTGGTCGAGGAATTTCGTGAAGTGAAGCCGCTATGCTGGTGGGCGCATGATCATGGTGTGATCCATGCCAATAAGCGCGTCGCACGGCTTGAAGATATGGCCGGGTTGCGGTTGCGCTTTCCAACGCGGCTTTGCGGCGAAGCCTTGCGCGCGCTGGGTTCGCAGGCCATCGGGATGCCAATTCCGCAAGTGCCGGAATCCTTAGCGCAACGCGTATTGGATGGCACGGTGGTGCCCTGGGAAGTGGTACCGGCGATCCGCGTACATGAATTGGTGCGCTATCACACCGAAATCCCTGGCTCACCCACGCTTTATACCGCGACCTTCGTGCTGGCGATGAACCGCGCGCGTTATGATGGCCTGCCGGCTGATCTTCGCCAGATATTGGATGCAAACTCCGGCATGGTCGCTGCCAGCATGGCCGGTGAGGCTTGGGATGCCGCGGCAGAAGCAACGCTTGCCATTGTGCGTGCACGCCAGGGCAATACCATCACCACCCTGCCGGAGGAGGAAGTGACGCGCTTCCGCGCCGCCACCCAAGGTGTCACCGACACTTGGCTGAGGCAGGCAACAGAACGCGGCCTGCCTGCGGAACGCCTGATGGCGGATGCGCGCGCGGCGCTGCAAAAGCACGCGTGAGCGATAACCCGGCGGCGGTTGGTTCGGAAACCGGGCTGCGCCTGCTTGATCGGCTGGCGCGCCTGCTGGCGCTATTCGGCGGTGCTTTGGCGGTTTGCCTCGCGCTGCTGGTCAGTACGTCCATTACCTTGCGCGCGCTTGGGTTGGGCGGCGTGCGTGGGGATTTTGAATTCGTGCAAATGGGTGTGGCGCTGATTGTCTTTGCCTTCATGCCATGGTGCCAGGCGCGACGCGGCAATGTGATGGTGGATAGCTTCACCACCAGGCTGCCGCCGCGCTTTCAAGCCGCGCTGGATGCGCTCTGGGAAGTGGTTTTTGCCGCGATGATGGCGCTGATCGCCTGGCGGCTTGGCGCTGGTGCCTTGGAAGCGGCGCGGAGCAGCACCACCACCATGGTCTTACTGCTGCCGATTGCGCCCGCCATTGGCGCTTGTGCGGTGTTGGCTGGCTTCACCGCGCTGATTGCACTTGCCATTGCAGTTATGCGTTTCAGGGGCCGTGAATGAGCGGGATGGAAGTCGCCATTCTCGGCTTTGCCGCCATGCTTGGGCTGATTGGGCTCCGCATGCCGGTTGGGCTTGCGATGTTGGTGGTGGGTGCGCTTGGCTATATTCATCTGACCAGCCTGCAAGCATTTCTATCCTATATCAAAACCACGCCCTATCACAATTTTGCCAATTATACGCTGTCGGTTATTCCACTGTTCATTCTGATGGGCGCGCTGGCCGAGGTTTCCGGGCTTTCCACCGATTTGTTTCGCGCAGCGCGCGCCTGGATCGGGCATCGGCGCGGTGGGCTTGCTTCAAGCACTATTGGCGCCTGCACGGCCTTTGGCGCCATTTGCGGTTCTTCGGTTGCCACAACAGCGACTTTTGGGCGCACAACGCTGCCGGAATTTCGCCGCTATGGCTATGATCTTGGCTTTGCCACCGGCACCATTGCGGTGGGCGGCACGCTTGGCATTCTGATACCGCCTTCGGTGATCCTGGTGGTTTATGCGATTTCGACCGAACAGAATATCGTGAAGCTATTCCAGGCCGCGCTGATTCCGGGGTTGCTCGCCACCGCCTTTTATCTTTGCGCCATCGCCTACATGGTGCGGCGCAACCCGAAACTGGCACCACCGAGTGAGAAACTCCCCATGGCGGAACGCTGGCGTGCGCTGGCCGGGGCATGGCCGGCGGCCCTGGTTACCATTGTCATGCTGGGCGGCATTTATGGCGGCGTTTTCACGCCGACCGAAGGCGCGGCTGCGGGCGCCACCGCCATGCTTTTGGTTGGGCTGGCGCGCCGCAGCATCGGCTTCAAGGAATTCGGCACGGCCCTGATCCGCACCGCCGAAACCACCGCGATGATTTTCGTCATTCTACTGGGCGCCGAGGTATTCAATGCCTTCCTCGCCTTTTCGCAATTGCCGATGGAAGCCGCACAAGCCATAGCCGGGCTTGGCCTGCCGCCGCATGCGGTACTTATAATGCTGCTTGCATTTTACATATTGCTTGGTGCGGTGATGGATGAATTGGCGATGATTCTGCTGACCCTGCCAGTATTCTTCCCCATCATCACCGCGCTTGATTTTGGCATGGCGCCGGATGATGTGGCGGTATGGTTTGGCATTCTGGTGCTGATCGTCTGCGGCATTGGCCTGACGGCACCGCCCATCGGTCTCAATGTTTTCGTGGTGAATGCGATTGCGCGGGATGTGCCGATGTTCGCCACCTACCGCGCGGTTGCGCCCTTTGTGGCGGCGGATGTGTTCCGCCTGGCACTAGTAGTGGTCTTCCCGAGCCTGTCGCTCTGGTTGATGTGGTTATTGACGGATTGATGGGTTGATGCCGCTGGAGAGTGGGAGTCCTGAGCGCCGTTGCACGAAAGAGATGTCGGGCTTCCCAAGTTGGACCCCAACCAGCGCCCTTCTTTCGCAACCCAGTATCGATAATCTGGCAGTAGAATACCATCAAATCTTCGAGCGGTGACCCAATTGTATTGAAACATGATGCCGCTACTACCAATCCCTAACAGGCTGCTGAAATTCGTAGCCTGATTTGCGTATTTATGATTCACTGTCGTTGCATTTGGTCGAGGTTGCGATGCGTGGCAATGACGCGGTGGCTGGTTCCCTGTTCAGCTATGTTGATCTTGAAAAGCGGGTGCG
>JADCFQ010000006.1 GCA_020249435.1 Roseomonas sp.
ACCGGGGGGGACAAACTGATGCAGCGAAGCGGGAAGTAGCCAACCCTGGTCCACATCCCACGCTCGGAAGGTCTTGCTCATAAAACAAGTGAATCAGAAATAATACCAAAAAACTAGCGAATTCTCAGACAGGCTCCTAGAGCATGTTGCGTTCACATGGGTTCACGCAACCCGCTCTAGATCGCTGTTTTTCGAGCATCTTCACACGTTCAGATTTTTCATCTGAACGTGAACTGCTCTAATGCGAAAGCAGTACCGGCACGGTCATTTCCCGCAAAAGGCTGCGCGTCACGCCACCCAGGATGAATTCACGCAAACGGGAGTGGCCATAAGCGCCCATCACCAGCAAATCTGCGCCCATGTCACTCGCGTGATTAAGCAGCAGCGCTGAATCCGCCACATCCTCCGCCACTGCCTTGGCGACTTCCACCTTCAGCCCATGGCGCGCCAAATGCCGCGCGATATCAGCACCAGGTTCTTCGCCATGCGCGCCAAGCCCATGCTTGGGATTGGCCAGGAATACCGTGGTGTTTTCCGCCTTGGCGATCAGCGGCAGCGCATCATGCAGCGCACGTGTGGCTTCGCGGCTGGCATTCCAGCCAACCAGCACACGCTTGCCGATGCTCTTGAAATTACCAGCAAAGGGAATGGCGAGCACCGGGCGCCCTGAATCGAACAATACTGTTTCAAGCAGGCCAGCGGAATCGCTTTCCGGATCATCCTGCCCCAGCACCAGAAGATCAGCATAGCGGCCATGCAGCGCCAGGATTTCCGGCGTGGTGCCTTCCACCTGCCGCCACTCACCCATAATGCCCTCACGCGCGAGCGCGGCTTCAAACGCTGCCTTCAGCTTCACACCGGCAGCCAAAGCGGATTGGCGCATCTGTTCCATCAATTCGGCGATCACCGCGCCGCCGCCACCACCATCAGCCATGGCCATGACCGGGATCGCGACATCAATCACCTGCAACGCAGTCAGATGCGCCCCATGCTGGCGCGCAAGCGATGCCGCGATTTCAAGCCGCGCCTGCGCGCGCGGCGATTGATCCAAATGGACGAGAATTTCACAGAGCTTCATCTCAGCCTCCTCCCGAGGAATGGGATTTGATTAGCCCAAGCCGTGACCCGGTAAATTGATCAATATCAATTTCGGGGGCGGGCTAATCTTCTTCCGGGCGCTTCCAGGTGATGAACCAGCCGACATCCCCCGGCATGCCGCCGGGCCAATCGAGGATTTGCACCTTGATCTGAAAGCCACGCGGCGCCAATTCGCGTTCAAAGAAATCATAGGCGCGCTTCGGAAAGCCGCTCAGTCTTTCACGCCAGGCAGGGTCATGGCTGGTGATGGATCGCCCCTGATCGGGCAACCATTCGGATGGGAAGCGCATCACCATCACCTCCCTTTCCCCGGCATCCACTGCGCGGCGCACAAGGGTTGCAATCCGATCCAGTGCATCAGGGGCTACTTCACGCGCCTCAAAGGCTTCGCGCAGCTTTTCCTGTTCTGCGCGGCGTGCTGCCGCTTCGGCTTGTTCAGCAGCCTCAGCGGCGCGTTTTTTGCCGTCCACATAATCCCAGATGGATTGGGCACTGAATTTGTCGGCGGATAAGGTCATGGTCGCGGTCCTTCTTCCTGAGGCGGCTTTTTGTACCCCAGGTCCGAACGCTTCCTTGACCTACATCATATTTTTCACCGCCCTTCAAAGCTTGGGGCGCGTTTTTCCAGCATGGCATCCACGGCTTCGCGATGATCCCGCGTGCCATGCGCGAGCGCCTGATAGGCCGCTGACATTTCAAGCAAGGTTGAAAGCCGCGTATGCTGGCTTTCCCGCAAAAGGCGCTTGGTCAGCCGCACCGCTTGCGGCGGATTGGCGGCGATTTTCGCGGCAATGGCGCGCGCTGCATCCAGCAGGGCTTCCGGCGCCACCACTTTTGAGACCATGCCACAGGCCAGGGCCTCTGCCGGGCCAATCGTCTCCCCGGTCAAGGACAATTCCAAAGCCTTCGACATGCCAACCACCTTTGGCAGCAAATAGGCGCCGCCATCGCCAGGCACGATGCCGACCTTGACGAAGCTTTCGGCGAACAGAGCCTTCTCGCTGGCAACGCGAATATCGCACATCAGGGCAAGGTCGAGCCCCGCGCCAATCGCCGGGCCATTCACCGCCGCAATGGTTGGAATATCCAATTCATAAAGCGCGAGAGGGATCAATTGAATGCCACGACGATAGGATTCACGGATCTCCGCCCCCGTACCGCCGCCGGTAATCCCAGTCTTGTCGCGCATGCCCTTCAGATCACCGCCGGCGCAAAAGGCCGAACCCGCACCGGTCACGATCACGCACCGCACGCTATCATCACGCGACAGGCTGCGGCAGGCGGCTTCAACTTCCTCACATTCCGCACGCGTTGAAATCGCGTTGCGCTTTTCAGGCCGGTTGAGCGTCAGAATGACGATGCCGCCTTCACGTTCGATATTCAGGAATGGGGTCATGGGGTGATTTCCTCCTCGCGCGCAGTGATGAAGGGCCAAAGCGCACCGGGCAGCGCTTGCGCTTCCTGCCCGATCCGCTTAGCCCAAAAGGCTTCGCTGCCGCCTTCTTCACGCCACGCCCAAAGCCTGCGCGTGAAATGATGCAGCTGATGTTCTTCCGTAATGCCCATGGCGGCAAAAACCTGATGCGCGATGGCGGCACCGCGGGTGGCGGCCTCACCCACCGTGATCTTGGCACAGCCGATTTCAAACGCCGCCGCCGCCAAACCACGCCGATCCACAGCCCGCGCGGCCGCAGCAGCGGCTACTGAAGCGGCGGAGGTTTCTGCTGCAAACACCGCAAGCTGTTGCTGCACCGCCTGAAAGCGCCCGATAGGTCGGCCGAATTGCTTGCGCGTATTGGCGTGATCCACCGCCAAGGCCAGCGCTGCCTGCATCGCGCCCGCAATCTGCGCCGAGCGCATCAGCGCGGTGCAGAGCAAGCCCGCTTCCGCACCCCAACCATTGGGCAATACCGCTTCGGCGATTGGTGTGCCGATGACGCGCGCATGATCCCGCGCCTCATGGCCGATATTGCCGCCTTCTTCCCAGGCCAGCGCTGCCGCCGGGTAAAGCGCAATGCGCGCGCCATCCAAAAGCGCGACATGGCTCGCATGGCGCCCCCAGGGGATGGCGCCATTGCGCGCGCCGAAACTCAACGCGCCTTCGGGCGGCGTGATGCCCGCGGCTGCCAGCAAGGCGCTGCCGAAAATGCTCTCCGCCAGCGGCACAGGCGCGGCATGCCGCCCCAGCACTTCCAGCAAGGGCGCCACATCCGCAAAGCCAAGCCCGACACCGCCCGCATCTTCCGGCACAAGCGCACCATTCAGGCCAAGTGCCGCCATGGCGTCCCAAGTAGTAGCGGGCCAATCACCGGCTTCAACCGCGCGCAGCACCGCGACATCCGCCGCATCCGTCAGCGCGCGATCCGCCTGTTCGGCGAGTTCGGTTGCAATTTCGCTTGCCATGTCAGCGCAACCCCAATTCGCGCGCGATAATGCCGCGCATGATTTCCCGCGTACCGCCGCGCAAGGAGAAAGTCGGCACAATCTGCGTCAGATAGGCATGCATGCGGCGCATATCCTCTGGCATGTCTTCGGTTGCGATCAGATCACGCACCACATTGGGTAAGGCCTGTTCGAAATCATTGCCCAAATCCTTGACCAGCGCCGCCTGCCGCACCGGGTCCTGCCCATCTTCCAGCATGCCAGCCACCGCAACCGACATATTGCGCAAAGCCCAAAGCCGCGCGACCTGCCGGCCAAGAGCGGGTGCAGCGGCGCCATCCTGCTTCAGCGTCACCATCGCCGCTTCCAACAAGGGATGCGATGATAAATACCGATCCGGCCCGCTGCGTTCAAACGCCAATTCACTCGTTGCCTGCGCCCAACCCGCGCCTTCCTGCCCGACCAGCGCGTCTTCCGGCAGCATCACATCATCGAAGGTGATTTCATTGAAACCCTTCTCGCCGACCAGATCGCGGATCGGGCGGATATGCACGCCAGGCGCGCGCAGATTCACCAGCACTTGCGAAAGCCCGATATGCCGTGCACCGCCTTCCGGCGCAGGGGAGGTGCGCACCAGCGCAATCATCCAATCGCAAAGATGGCCGAAGGTCGTCCAAATCTTGCGGCCATTCAGCTTCCAGCCGCCATCCACCTTTTCTGCCTTGGTCCGTAGTGACGCCAAATCACTACCCGAATCAGGTTCAGACAAGCCGATGCAAAACGCATATTCGCCGCTTGCGATGCGCGGCAGGAAATGGCGCTTCTGGTCTTCTGTACCAAGCCGCAAAATCAGCGGGCCGGATTGCCGATCCCCGATCCAATGCGCGCCCACCGGCGCACCGGCAGCGAGCATTTCTTCCAGCACGATATTGCGTTCCAGAAAGCTTTTCTCGCCACCGCCAAATTCGCGCGGCCAGCACATGCCAATCCAGCCCTTGGCGCCAACAGCGCGCGTGAAATCGCGGTCAAACCCCATCCAGGATCGGGCGCGGATTTCCGGCGTGAAGTTTGGCGCATGTTCTGCGAGAAACGCACGCACTTCAGCACGCAGCGCCGCCGCGCCATCCGGCGCATCGCGCAAATCAAAACGCAGCCCAGCCATGGCGTAGCCCCCTTACAAGACGCCGGCGGCACGCGCCGCGGCGATTTCTTCTGTTGTCATCTCCGCAAACTCGCGCAGCACCGCATCCGTATGCTCACCGGGTGCTGGAATACCGTAGCGATAGGTCACTGGCGTCGCGGCAAGATGGAGCGGTGAGGCCGGCACGCGCACACGCCCACCAGCATGATGCGGCACTTCCACAATCAGCCCACGCGCCTTGGTATGCGGATCAGCTTCCACATCGGCGGCCGTATTGATGGGGCCAGAGGTGATCTTGGCATCCTCCAAAATCGCCAACCATTCCGCCCTTGGCTTTTGCCGCAGCACATCATGCATCATGCCAAGCAGCAGGTCGCGATTGGCGGCACGATCACGTGCGCGGCGAAAGCGCTCATCCTCGGCCCATTCCGCATGGCCCAGCGCGGCCGCCAGCCGGACAAATTCGCGGTCATTCAAAACGCCGATGACGAATTTCGCGTCCGAGCCCTGGAATACGCCATAGGGTACCGCCACCACCGCATCATTGCCGGTGCGCTGCATCAGCCGGCCAGCATTGAGCCAGGATGCCATCGGCGCCTGCATCAGCGAGACCATGGTCTCATAAAGCGAGACTTCGCAGTATTGCCCCTCACCGGTCTGGTCGCGATGACGTAGCGCGGCAAGGATCGAAACAGTCGCCGCAAAGCCCGTAAACATATCCGCAACCGGCACACCGACGCGCTGCGGCCCTCCGCCTGGTTTGCCATCAGCCTCACCGGTCACTTCCATCAGGCCGGCCATGGCTTGCGCCACGAAATCATAGCCTGAGCGATGCGCGTAAGGCCCGTCCTGACCAAAACCAGTCACGGAACAATAGATCAGCCGTGGATTGATCGCGCGCAAATCCTCATAGCCCAGGCCATAGCGGGCAAGCGTACCGGTACGGAAATTCTCAATCAGCACATCCGCTTTCGCCACGATGCGCTTCAGAATGGCGGCACCCTCGGCCTGCGTGAAATCCAGGCTGAGCGAGCGCTTATTCCTATTGAGCGAGACGAAATAGGTACTGTCATCACTGCCGGCAACGAAAGGCGGGCCAAGCGCGCGCAAATCATCCCCATTGCCCTGGCGTTCCAGCTTGACGATTTCCGCCCCCAGATCGCCCAGCATTTGCGCGCAAAGCGGGCCGGCCACCACGCGGGTCAGGTCAATCACGCGCAGGCCCGTGAGCGCACCGGGCTTTGGGGGTTCTGTCATCATGCCTCAACCACCGCGCACACGGGCGCGCAATTCGAATTTCTGGATCTTGCCCGTGGCGGTTTTCGGCAAGGGACCGAAGGTAATGTGGCGCGGCACCTTGAAGCCTGACAGATTGGCGCGGCAGAAAGCCACGATGCCGTCACGATTTTCCGCCGTCCCCGGCTTCAACGTGATGAAGGCATGCGGCACCTCGCCCCATTTTTCATCCGGATGCGCTACCACGGCGGCCTCCATCACATCCGGGTGGCGATAGAGTGCTTCTTCCACTTCCAGGCTGCTGATGTTTTCCCCGCCTGAAATGACAATATCCTTGGCGCGGTCCTTCACCTCAATATAGCCATCCGGATGCAGCACACCCAGATCCCCGGTGCGGAACCAGCCATCCACGAAAACCGTCGCATTGGCCTTGGGATTACGCAAATAGCCCTTCATGACGGTATTGCCGCGAATGGAAATCTCACCAATGGTCGCGCCATCGGCCGGCACGCGCGCACCGCTTTCGGGATCAATCACCGTCGCTTCTTCCAGCGTCGGTAAAGCCACACCCTGCCGCGCCATGAAGGCGGCTTTTTCCGGCAAGGGCAGATCATCCAAGCCCGGCTGCCAGGCACATAGCAGCGATGGGCCGTAGCATTCCGTCAGCCCGTAAAGATGCGTGACATCGAAGCCGAGTGTCTCCATCGCCGCAATCACCGGTGATGGCGGCGCCGCACCGCCGGTTGCAATGCCAACCCCATGCGCGAAGCGGCGACGCTGATCTTCCGGCGCATGAATCAGCATGGTCAGCACCACCGGCGCAGCGCAGAGATGCGTCACGCCATGCTCGGCAATCAACGCAAAAATCCGCGCGGGCTCCACACGGCGCAGGCAGACATGTGTGCCGCCTTGCAGCGTGACCGCCCAGGTATAGGTCCAGCCATTGCAATGAAACATGGGCAGCGTCCAAAGATAGACGCTTTGTGCATTCAACCCGAAGGACAGCGCATTGCCGCAGGCATTCAGATAAGCACCGCGATGATGCGCGACCACGCCCTTGGGATCACCCGTGGTGCCCGATGTATAGGAAAGCGAAATCGCCGCCCATTCATCTGTCGGTGGCGTCACCGGAAAAGCCGCGTCACCGCCCGCGATGAAATCCTCATAAGGCGTCGCTTCAATCGCCGTACCGCCCGGGCCTTCGGGATCATCAATGATGATGATGCGCGGCGGGTTTGCCAGACCCTCCAACGCGGTATTCACCAGCGCGGCAAATTCACGGTCCAGCAGCAAGATCTTTGCGCCGGAATGGCTCAGGATGAAGCGCACGGTGGCGGCATCAAGCCGGGTATTGATCGGGCACAGCACCGCATGCGCCATGGGCACGCCATTATGCGCTTCCAGCATTTCCGGGATATTCGGCAATAGCGCTGCCACCACATCGCCCGGCGCAATCCCCGCCTTGCGCAAGGCCGATGCCAGGCGGCGGCTGCGTTCGAAAAACGCGGCATAGGTAATGCGCCGCGCGCCATGAATAATGGCGATACGCTTGCCCCAGACATGCGCCGCGCGCGGCAGGAAGGAAACCGGCGAAAGCGCCACATGATTGGCGGCGGTTTTCGGCAAATCATCCTGCATGCTTCAGCCCTTTCCCAAAACCCGTGGCGCGCTGATGGCGCAACGCATCCGCGCCGCATTGCGCAACATTGCTGCCACTTCCGCGTGATGCGCGTTGCCTGGATCAAAGGCGCCCGCGCGAATAGCGATAGCCAGGGCACGATCCGGTGCGTCAGTCGCGCCCGTCAGACGTTGCATGGTGGCGCGTGTTTCCGCCACCCAAGCCTCATCCTGCGCAGCCTCTCGTGCCGCAATCGCCATGGCATTGGCGATCATGCGTGCGGTAAAAGCATCCGTGCCGGAAAGTTTCGGCAGGATTTCCTGCAATAGCGCGTCGCGCGCCGTGGCCAGCAATCCCGGCCCTTCCGGGGCTTCACGCTGCATGCGGCACCCCTGTCATGTTCAGGATTTCCCATTCAAGCTCCGGCACAATATGGCCGGTTAGCGCGAGTTCCAGGCTGGTTTCCTTGCCGGAGAGATGCCGCGCTGCTTGGTCAATCGCAATCACCGCCCAGCGGATATGCGCCGCTAATTCCCACCAGGTCACACGCGCCGCATCCACGGCATGGCCAGCTTCCGCAGCATAGCCTGTATAGAAAGCCTCTCGCGCACCAATGCCGCCTGCCTCAAAAGCGCTGCCGAAGCGCCAGCATTTGGCGCAGAACCAGCCGAGGTCCGCATGCGGTTCGCCCCAGGCGGCGAATTCCCAATCCAGCACGGCGGTCACGCCCGCCTCGGCCAGCATCAGATTGCCGGTGCGGAAATCATTATGGTTCAGCACGGGCGGCAAAGGCGGCGGCGCGGAGCGTTCCAAATACCGCAAGCCCCATTCCAAAACCGGGCGCGGCAGCGCTTGCCGATCAAGTGCCGCGCGCTGTTCTGCCACGAAGGCCAAACATGCATCATCGGGCGGCGCGCCCAAAAACGCCAAATCCACGCGCGGTGGCGTGATGCGATGAATGCGCGCCAATTCGCGCCCAAGCGCCTGCACGGCCTCATCCCGCCCACCACAGAGCGTTTCGCTTTTCACCACGCGATGCCCCACGGCAATACCTTGCACGCGCCGCATGATGAAAAACGGCGCGCCAAGAATGGCGGTATCCTCACACAAATAAAGCGGCTCCGGCACCGTCACGCCAGCGCCGAAGGCCGCTTTCAACAGCGCGAATTCGGCTGATCGAGGAAGTGAAACCGCCAAGGTCGCGGCATTATCCGTGCGCAGCACCCAGGCTTCATCACGCCCGGCACGCTTCAAATCCAAGGCCCAATTCTGCTGAATGGCGCCGCCGGAAAGCAAGGCCATGGCGCCAATTTCAAGATCAGCCGCGCCGGTTGCCCCGCGCAGCCAATCCGTCAGTTTTGCGCGCCGCGCCTCATCCATGCTTGGGCGGACCCCAGGAGAAGAAGGCAGAACCCTCTGCCCGCAATGTATTGGCGAGCACCATGCGATGCACTTCGGAAGCACCATCCACCAGCCGCGCCTGGCGGGCATAGCGATACATCCATTCAATCACCGTATCCTTGGAATAGCCGCGCGCACCCAGCAATTGCAGCGCCGTATCCACAGATTTTTGCAGTGCATCCGCCACCACAATCTTCGCCATGGAAACTTCCTTCCGCGCGAAGCCGCCCTGATCCAACACCCAGGCCGCCTTCATGGTCAGCAGCCGGCCGATTTCAATTTCCATCGCCGCCTGACCGACCAGCCCCTGCACGCTTTCGCGGTCAATCAGCTTCATGCCGAAGGAATCACGCTGGCCAATGCGTTCCATGGCGATTTCCAAGGCACGCCGAGACAAGCCCAGCCAGCGCATGCAATGCGTCAGCCGCGCCACACCAAGGCGCATTTGCGTGAGCTTCAGCCCATCGCCTTCATGCATCAAAAGGTGTTCATTCGGGATTTCCAACCCATCGAATTCCAATTCGCAATGCCCGCCATGTTCTTCCGGCCCCATGATCGGGATGCGCCGCACGATCTTCCAGCCTGGTTGATCAGCGCTGAACAGAAAGGCCGAAAGCCCCTTGCGCGAATCATCCGATGTGCGCGCGATGATGATGAAAATCTTCGCATTGCCGGCGCCAGTGATGAACCATTTGCGCCCGGTGATGCGCCAGCGATCATTCCCAACACGTTCCGCCTTGGTATAGGTCAGGTTCGGGTCTGAACCGCAGCCATCCGGTTCCGTCATGGCGAAGGCGGATTGCACATCACCATCCACAATCGGCTGCAACCAGCGCGGCTTCATCGCTTCCGGCAAAACGCGATCCAGGATCATCATATTGCCGTCATCAGGCGCGGCGCTATTGAACACCACCGGCCCGAAGATGGAGCGGTTCATTTCCTCATAACAGGCCGCCATGCCAATGCGCGGCAATTCCTGCCCGCCCAGGCGCTTTGGCATTTGCAACGCCCAAAGCCCTTCCGCCTTCGCGGCCTTGCGCATTTCCGCCAGCACATGCGGCGCGATGTTTTCATGCTCGTCGAAATTCGTACGATCCGCTTCCAACGGGATCAGCTTTTCATCCACAAAGCGGCGGATGCGCCGACGCATATCGTCAATTTCGGGGGGCAGAGAAAATTCCATGACACCAATACCTAAAGCGGGTTGATCGAATGGCCGCCATCCACGGTCACCACCGCGCCGGTCATATGCGCCCCGGCATCGGAAGCGAGCAGCAGAAGCGGCCCGGTAAGGTCCTCGGCAGCGCCCAGCCGGCGCTGCGGGATGCGCTTGATCATCGCCTGCCCTGAATCGGAGGCGAAGAACTCACGATTGAGATCGGTCGCGATATAGCCGGGCGCAATCGCATTCACCCGAATGCCATGCCGCGCCCATTCCACCGCCAAATGGCGCGTCATATGCAATAGCCCGGCCTTGGCGGCGGTATAGCCAACCACACCCGGAATGATGCGCTGCCCAAGGACGGAGGCGATATTCACCACCACGCCCGGACGCTTCGCTGCCACCAGGCGCTTGGCGGCTTCCTGCGCCACCAGAAAGCAGCCGCGCAAATTTACATCCAGCACCCCATCCCAATCTTCCGCGCTTTGCTGCAAGGCGGGCTTGGTCACGGCGATGCCGGCATTATTCACCAGAATATCGCAGGGCGCAGCAAAGGCGGCTTCCGCGGCGGCGAAGGCGGGCGCGATGGTCTCGGGCGCCGTCACATCCAAGGGGACGGATACCGCGCGCGCACCCAATTCGGCGGCCAATGTCGCAGTCGCGGCTTCGCGCCGCGCAGCCAAGGCCACGGAAGCCCCAGCGCCATGCAGCACGCGCGCGAAATGAGCGCCCAGCACGCCAGACGCACCAGTCACCAGCGCCACGCGCCCCTGCAACGAGAACATGCCAGCAATATCCACTGCGCCTCCTCCCTCTCCTGCCAAGGGGTGCCACCGGGCGCGCGCCGGGGCAAGCCCTCAAGACAAGGCGGCTTTTTGCGCCTAGCCTGTTGGCAGCATTGGGGGGTCAGACCATGGCGGGCGAAACAAGGGCGGCGCTGGTAACCGGCGCGCAACAGGGCATCGGGGCGGCTGCTGCGCGCGCCTTGGCGGCGGCGGGGCATGATGTCGCGATCAATTGGCTGGATGACGAGGCCCAGGCAGAGCAAGTGGCGGCTGCGGTCCGCGCCTCGGGCCGCCGTGCCGCGCTGATTCGGGGCGATGTCGGCACTGCGGCCGGCGCAGCCGCCCTGGTGGAACAGACCATTGCGGCACTCGGGCGGATTGATGTGCTGGTGAATAATGCCGGCATTTTCCCGCGCGTTGAATTTCTGGACATGACGGAAGCCGAATGGGACCGGGTGATTTCCGTGAACCTGAAGGGCAGCGCCTTTTGCGCCCAGGCGGCGGCGCGCGCCATGGTGGCCGCCGGGATCAAGGGGGTGATCATCAATCTGTCGTCATCCTCGGTCCGGGGGGCGCCGCTTGGGGTGCATTATACCGCGACCAAGGCCGGGATTATCGGCATGACACGGTCCATGGCCCTGTCGCTCGCTTCCAAGGGTATTCGCGTGAACGCGATCGCGCCCGGCCTGACCGATACGGCGCAGCCGCGCTACGGCAATAGCGAAGCGGAACTTGCGGTGATGGCGCAGCAAATCCCGCTCGGCCGCATGGGCCGGCCCGAGGAAATCGCCGGTTTGATGGCCTATCTTGCGTCTGATCAAGCCGCCTGGATCACGGGTCAGGTTTATCACATCAATGGCGGCAATTACCTTGCCTAGGTCCAGAAGCAGGAGGATCAAAATGCGCCCTTGGCTGATCGCATGCGTCTTGGCGGCTTTGCCCGGTATGGCCCTGGCGCAGATGGAACCGGGCGACCCCATTGCCGGCCAACGCCTGGCCGCGACCTGGTGCGCCAATTGCCACCGCATCGCGCCTGCCGGCCCCGGCCCCGCGACCGATATCGCGCCGAGCTTCGCCGCCATTGCCGCGCTGCCCTCCACAACTTCCATGTCGCTGCGTGCCTATTTGCGCACGCCGCATGCGAATATGCCGGATTATCGCCTGAGCCGTGAGGAGCTGGATGATATTGTGGTTTATCTACTGACAGTTAGGCGTTAGGCCCCGGCTCTGGCGCCCCCGCAAAACCGGGTCTAGCATCCCCCTGTTTGAGCAAGGGGGAAGTGAACTTGTCCGCAGTCAATAAGCCATTCCGCGTCGCCTATCTGGAACGCGTGCCGCATCCAAGCTTTCTGGAAACCGCCACCGCCGATCCCGCCTTGGAAGTGGTGCGGCTTTCCCTGGAAAATGGGGAAGAAGCGGCGCTGGCAGAACTCGCCACCTGTGATGGCTATTATGTGCGTGCGTCGCGCGATGAATTGCCCAAGGCGTTTCATGTGAATGATGCGCTGCTGCAGCGCCTGCCCAATCTGCTGATGGTGGGGTCCCAGGGCGCTGGGTATGACACGATCAACCCAGATTCCTGCACCAAGGCCGGCGTGCTGCTGGTGAACCAGGCCGGCGGTAATGCTGAAGCCGTGGCGGAACACGCCGTTGGCATGATGCTGGCGCTGATCAAGAAAATGCCGCAGACCCATGCCGCCATGCGCGCGGGTGAGGCGAAGAAGCGCGAAGTCTTCATGGGCAATAATCTGCTCGGCAAAACGGTGGGCGTGATTGGCATTGGCAATGTCGGGTCGCGCACCACCGCCATTGTAAAGGCCGCCTTCAATTGCCGCGTTTTGGCGTATGATCCCTATGTGGATGCCGAAACCGTGGCCAAGCGCGGCGCGGAAAAGGTGGAATTGGCCGAGTTGTTGGCGCAATCCGATATCGTCAGCGTGCATTGCCCGCTCACGCCCCAAAGCCGCGCCATCATTGATGCCAAGGCGCTGGCCGGCATGAAGAAGGGCGCCATTCTGGTGACAACGGCGCGCGGTTCCATCCATGATGAAAGCGCCGTGCTGGCGGCGCTGGAATCCGGCCAACTGGCCTCGGCGGGCCTTGATGTTTGGGAACAGGAACCGCCGCCCAAGGATCATCCGCTGCTGTGGCACCCGGCGGTGATTTGCACGCAGCACACCGCGGGTGTGACGCATGAAAGCCGTTCCATGATCACACGCATTGCAGCCGAGGCCTTTTCCGCCTGCGCTGCCGCGAAGATGCCGCCGCGCATCATCAACCCGGAAGTGAAGGGCCGTTTTGCGGAGCGCTATATGGCGGCGCGTGGCCGCGCGATTACGGATTGATCGCGCGCTTGGGTTTTTTTCTGTGAGCGCGCAAGCCTCCAAGGCCAGGGTGGTGACGGTGCTCGGCACCACCCAAACCCTGGCCTGGGGGTCTTCCTATTATTTGCCAGCGATTCTGGCCGCGCCAATCGCCGAGGATCTTGGCCTGTCTCGCGCCATGGTGTTCGGCGTGTTTTCGGGTTCGTTGCTGCTGACGGCGCTATTGGGGCCGGCCGCCGGCCGCGCGATTGATCAGCGCGGCGGGCGTGATGTGCTCGCGATTTCCAATCTGATTTTTATCCTCGGCCTGTTGATCATGGCCTTCGCCAATGGCCTGCCATTACTGATCCTAAGCTGGTTCATCATTGGCATCGCCATGGCAATGGGGCTTTATGATGCGGCCTTTGCGACCCTTGCCGGGCTTTACGGCAAGGATGCGCGCAATAGCATCACCGGCATTACACTGATTGCGGGCTTTGCCAGCACGGTCGGCTGGCCACTTTCCGCCTTGATGGAAGCGGAATGGGGCTGGCGTGGCGCTTGCCTCGGCTGGGTCGCCTTGCATCTGTTCATCTGCCTGCCGCTCAATCGCTTGATGATCCCGAAGGCACCGCCGCCTCCGCCAAAGGAAGCTGTGCCACCCTTATCTGCCGAAGAAACGCGGGATCGCAAACGCGATATGATCCTGCTGGCTTTCGTGTTGGCAACAGCCAGTTTCAGTTCCACCGCGCTTGGTGCGCATTTGCCGGGGTTGCTGCAATCTGCTGGCACATCGCTTGCCGCGGCAATTGCGGCTGGCGCGCTGATGGGCCCGGCACAGGTCGCCGCGCGTGTCGTGGAATTCACCGTGATGCGCAAGATGAACCCGCTGTTTTCGGCACGCGTTGCTGCCGGCGCGCACCCGGTGGCGGTGGTAGTGTTGATGGCGCTTGGCGCGCCCTTTGCCGCGCTTTTCGTGATTATCCACGGCGCGGGGAATGGCCTGCTGACCATCACGCGCGGCACGCTGCCCTTGGCGCTGTTTGGTCCCATTGGCTATGGCCAGCGCCAGGGTTTTATTACCGCGCCAGCGCGGGCTTCGCAGGCTTTCGCGCCCTTATTGTTCGGGCTGCTGCTGGATGATTTCGGCGCGGCTTCCTTGTGGTTCACGGCCTTGCTGGGTGTGGCGGCGGTTGGTGCGCTCATGCTCATGCGGGTTCGGCAATAGAAAGAACATTCTTATGACTCAGGATTGGCTCTCCCGCGCGGGTTCGCGCTTCACCACGGATAAACGCCCGGCGATTGGCACGCGCGGCATGGTGGTGACGAACCATCCGCTCGCCTCCGCGGCGGGGGCTGAAATGCTGGCCGCCGGCGGCAACGCGGTGGATGGCGCCATCGCCGCCTTGTTTGCGCTGACCGTGGTAGAGCCCATGATGGTCGGCATATTGGGCGGCGGCATGGCACATCTGCGCCTGCCGGACGGGCAGCACACCGTGATTGATGGGCTTTCCACCGCGCCCACCGCCGCGCGCGCCGATATGTTCACGCCGGCCGAACCGGCCAATGCGATGAATTTCGAAGCAACGGGTCGCGCCAATATCGTCGGCCCGCTTTCCGTTGCCGTGCCGGGCAATTTGCGCGCCTGGTGCGAAACGCTGGCGCGCTTCGGCAGCATGCCTTTGGCGGATGTGATGGCGCCGGCCATCCGCCACGCGGCGCGCGGTTTTGGCGTGACACCCTATCTGGCGGAATGCATCAATGAAGCGACACCTGATCTGGCGCGCGATCCCGCCATTTCCGCGTTGCTTTTGCCTGGTGGCGCGCCGATCAAGCCCGGTGCGCGGCTGATCCAGGCCGAGTATGCTGAGACCCTTACGCTGATCGCGCGCGAAGGGCCGAGCGTTTTGAATGGCGCCTTGGGCAGCGTCATTGCCGATGGCATCAGGAAAGCGGGCGGTATTGTCTCGGCGGCGGATATCGCCGATTTCGCAACGATTGAGCGCGCGCCCTTGCGGGGCCCCTATCGCGGTTATGAGGTTTTGCTGCCGCCACCCCCGGCATCTTCCGGCGTGCATGTGCTGCAAATGCTGAATATCCTGGAAGGCTTCGATCTGCGCGGGATGGGCTTCGGCAGCGCCGATACGCTGCATCTGCTGGCGGAAGCCTTGAAGATTGCCTTTGCTGATCGTGCCGCCGCCACCGCCGACCCGGCCTTTGTGGATGTGCCCGTCGCACGGCTGATTTCGCGCGCCTATGGCGATGAACGCCGCGCCGCTTTGGATATGGCGCGCGCGCAAAGCTGGGGGCCAGGTGTCAGCCCAGGCGAGAGCGCCAATACCACCCATGTCACGGTGGCCGATGATCAGGGCAATATTGTTTGCTCCACCCAGACCATCAATTCGCTTTTTGGCGCGCGCTTCCTGGTGCCGGGGACGGGGTTGATCCCGAATAATTACATGGCGCTGTTTGATCCGCGTCCGGGCAAGGCTTTGTCGGTCGCAGCCGGCAAGCGCATCACCACATCCCAGGCGCCGCTGATTGCGTTGAAGCATGGCAAGCCCGCCTATGCGCTTGGCATGCCGGGGGGTTTGCGGATTTTCGGTTCTGTCATGCAGGGTTTCCTCAATCTGGTGGATCACGGCATGTCGTTGCAGGAAGCGGTAGAAGCGCCTCGGCTTTGGACGCAAGGTGCTGCGGTGGAAGTGGAACCGGCCTTTGATGCGGCGGTGCTGGAGGCACTCGGCAAGCGCGGACACAATATCTCACCCATGCCGCATGTTGGTGGTGGCATGAATGCCATTGCCTTCCATGCTGATGGCAGCATGGAAGGTGCCGCTTGCTGGCGTGCGGATGGCACGGCGATTGGCCTTGGCGGCGGCCTCGCCCGCGCTGGCGTGCGCTTCTGGCCGGATCGGGCGCGCGCATGAATACGGCGGAGTATTTGCTGGCGGCGCTGGCGCGGCGCGGCACGAAGCGCATCTATGGCGTGCCGGGTGGTGGGTCTTCACTGGATATCATCGCGGCGGCCGAGCGTTTCGGCATGCGCTTCATCCTCGCCCGCCATGAAGGCAATGCAGCGATGATGGCGGTGGCGGATGCAGAAGTGACAGGCGCGCCTGGCGTGGTGCTGACCACCAAGGGGCCAGGGCTCATGAATGCGCTGAATGGCATTGCCTGCGCTGCTTTGGAACGCGCACCTGTGCTGCTGCTGACAGATGGTTTTACGGATAAGCAACTCAGCTATATCACCCATCAGGTATTTGATCAGCGCGCCGCGACTGCGGAATTGGTCAAGGGCTATACGCAAGCGCGCAGCGACAATCCGGCGGCTGAGATCGAGGCACTGCTTGACCTTGCCATGCAGGCGCCCATCGGTCCGGTGCATCTGGATTTGACCAGCGAAGCCGCACGCCGCCCGGCGGGCGAATTGCTGCCCTTGCCTTCGAATATCGCGACGCCGCTGCATGCTGATGCGCTGGCGAAAGCGCGCGCCATGCTGGCCGCTGCGCGCAAACCCGTCATCCTGGCGGGCGTGGAGGCTGTCACGGCAGCCGAACGACTGCGTGCTTTGGTGGCGGCACTCGGTTGCCCCGCGTTGGTGACTTACAAGGCCAAGGGCGTAATCGCGGATGCTGATCCACATTTCGTCGGCATTTTCACCGG
The DNA here is from genome assembly GCA_020249435.1 of Roseomonas sp. Taxonomy (GTDB): domain Bacteria; phylum Pseudomonadota; class Alphaproteobacteria; order Acetobacterales; family Acetobacteraceae; genus Neoroseomonas. The sequence goes on from JADCFQ010000006.1 coordinate 16,793, forward strand.
CGGTTCCTTGGAAGCGCCCTGCGTGCAGGATGCGGATTTGATCATCCTTGCGGGGCTCGATCCGGTGGAGCTTATCCTGCAACCCTGGCGCTACAAGGCGCCGGTCTTGGATATCGGCCTGCGCGCCCATCCGGTGCATTACGTCACACCAAGCGCTGCCTTGCATGGCGCGCTGGCGCCCGCTTTCGCCGCGCTGACGCAAACTGCCACACGGAGCAGCTGGACTACATCGGAGATTACGCAGCACCGCGATACGATGCGCGCCGCGCTTGCCTGGCAAGGCACAGGCGGTGTTGCCCCGCCGCGTATCGTATCCTTGGCGCAGGAAGCCGCGCACCGCGCCGGGCGCCGCCCGCGCATCAGCGTGGATGCCGGTGCGCATATGTTCTCGGCCACCGCCTTCTGGGAATGCAGCGCGCCGCGAGATGTGCTGATTTCAAACGGATTGGCGTCCATGGGTTTTGCGCTGCCCGCCGCGCTGGCTGCCGCGTTGGAAAACCCCAACGATGGCGCCATCGCCTTTACCGGCGATGGTGGGCTGATGATGTGCGTGGCTGAACTCGCCACCGCTGCCGAAGTCGGCGCGCCCTGCGTCACCATTGTCTTCAATGATGGCGCGCTGTCGCTGATTGATATCAAGCAGCAGCAGCGGCAATTGCCGCCGGAAGGCGTGCGCTGGGCGCGGCCCGATTTCGCTGCCATCGCCGAAGGTTTCGGTACCAAAGGCTTCGCCGCCGCGACCGAGGCTGACTATATCGCCGCACTCAATGCTGCCTTCGCGCATCAAGGCCCAAGCCTGATTGATGTGATGGTGAACCCCGCCGGCTACCCCGCGCAACTGCAAGCCATGCGCGGCTGAAGGAGAATACCCAATGTCCAGCTTTTCCGCCCTTCGGCTTGGCACCGCCTGGCAGCGCATTGCCGGGCTGATGGATGAAACAGCGCAGAGTTTTGTCCGTACTTCCTTCTCCTCCGTCGTCCGTGACAATTGGGATATGGCGATTGGGCTGATGGACAGTGCCGGGCGGCAATTCGCGCAGTCCTCTCGCTCCGTCCCATCCTTTGTTGGCACCATGCCGCGTACACTTGCGATCATGCTGCAACGCTATCCGGTAGAAAAGCTTTCGCCCGGCGATGTGTTGATTTCCAATGATGGCTATTACGGCACCGGCCATTTGAATGACATCACGATGATCAAGCCCATCTTCGCCAAGGGCCGCGTGATTTCCTGGCTGGGCAGTACCTTCCATTCCACCGATATCGGTGGCGCACCTTCCGTTGAAGCGCGCGATTCCTGGGAAGAAGGCCTGACCATCCCCATCACCCGCATCCTGAAAGGTAGTCAGGAAAATGAGGATGTGATCGCCTTTCTGGAAGCCAATCTGCGCCAACCGGATGAAACGCTCGGCGATATTCGCGCGCAATTCGCGGCCTATGAACAGGCGGAAAAACGCTTGGCGCGCATCATGGCTGAAGAAGGCATTGATGATCTGGATGCGCTGGCCGGCGAAATCTTCACCCGTTCCGAACGCGCCATGCGTGATGCGATAGCCGCCGCCCCTGATGGCGTGGTGGAAGATGAAGTCACCGCCGATGGCTTTGAACACCCCGTCACCATTCGCCTGAAATTGACCATCAAGGGCAGCGACCTCACGCTCGATTTCACCGGCACGGATGGGCAGATTGCGCGGCCAGTGAATGCGCCGCTGAATTTCACCCGCGCCTATTCCAATTACGCGGTGAAATGCGCCTTTGATCCCGCGACCCCGAATAATGATGGTTCCTTCCGGCCCATCACCTTTATCGCGCCGGAAGGCTCTATCGTGAATCCACGTCGGCCCGCACCGGTATGGGGCCGGCACCTGACGGGCCATTATCTGCCGATGCTGGTGCTGGCCGCACTCGCGAAACTCATTCCTGATCGCGTAATTGCGGAAAGCGGCAGCCCGCTTTGGAATGTCTATTTCACGGGCGAGAATGCCGAAGGCCGCCGCTATGTGCGCATGTTCTTCATGAATGGCGGCCATGGCGCCGCACCCGCCCATGATGGTCCCGCCTGCCTTTCCTTCCCATCCAATGTCGCGACGCAAGCGGTAGAGCAGTTCGAAAACGCCGTGCCGATGCTGATGACGGAAAAGGAGCTGATCCCTAATTCCGGCGGCGCGGGCCGCACACGCGGCGGGCTTTCACAGCGGCTTTCCTTTGAAGTGGTCGGCGAAAAACCAGTGACCGCCACCTATCGCCATGAACGCGTACAGCATCCGCCGCGCGGCGTGCTAGGTGGTGCACCCGGGCGCGGCGGGCGCGATCTGGTGAATGGTAAGCCCGTTCCCGCCAAGGCGCGCATTGTGCTGCAAACAGGCGATGTCATTACCTATGAAACACCAGGTGGTGGCGGCATGGGACCGGTGGCGGAACGCGATCCGGCCGCCTTCGCCCGCGATATCAAGGAAGGCTATGTCACGCCATGAACACGGCCCCCTGGCGCATTGGTGTTGATATTGGCGGCACCTTCACCGATCTGGTCATGCTCGATTCGCGTGATGGTCGCATCTTCAATGGCAAGGTGCTCACTACATCTCACGCACCAGAAGAAGCCGTGCTGGAAGGCGTGCGCGATTTGCTCTCACGCACCGGCGCGCGGGCGGATGAAGTGCGCCATATCATTCACGGCACCACGCTGGTTGCCAATGCGCTGATCGAACGGCGCGGCGTGCCGACGGGTTTGATCACCACCAAGGGTTTTCGCGATATTCTGGAGATCGGCACGGAACTTCGCCACGACACTTATGATCTGTTCATGCGTGTGCCGGAACCTTTGGTGCCGCGCCATCGCCGGCTTGGCGTCGCGGAACGGTTGCTGCCGGATGGCTCGGTACGTGAAGTATTGGATGAAGCGAGGGCGCGCGAAGCGGTGCGGGCCTTGCGCGCCGCTGGCGCCAAGGCAGTGGCCGTGTGCTTTCTGCACGCCTTCCGCAACCCTGCGCATGAACTCCGCATGCGCGATATTCTCGCAGAAGAAGCGCCCGATCTCACCATCTGTCTGTCATCTGAAGTCGTGCCGGAAATCGGCGAATATGAACGCGCCTCCACCACCGTCTGCAACGCCTATGTGCAGCCGGTATTTGAACGCTATCTGCGCCGCTTGAGTGATGGCTTGCGCGGCTTCGGCCTGACTGGCCCGCTATTCCTGATGCTGTCCGATGGCGGCACTGTCGCAGAAGAAACCGCCGCGCGTCACCCAATCCGCCTGGTGCAATCAGGCCCCGCTGGCGGGGTTGAGGCCACCGGCATTTACGGTGCCGCCGCCGGCGCGCGCGATATCCTATGCTTTGACATGGGCGGTACCACCGCCAAGGCCGCGCTGATTGACAATGGCGAAGCGCAGCGCAGCCTTGATTTCGAAGTCGCGCGCGTGGATCGCTTCCGCAAGGGTAGCGGCTTGCCGCTCAAGGTGCCGGTCATTGACATGATCGAAATCGGCGCTGGCGGGGGTTCCATTGCGCGGGTGGATCGCCTTGGCCTGGTGCGTGTTGGGCCTGAGAGTGCGAGTTCCGATCCCGGCCCCGCCTGCTACGGGCTTGGCGGCGCGCGACCCACGGTCACAGATACGGATCTCGTGCTTGGCTATCTTGGCGCCGAAAGTTTTCTTGGTGGCGCGATGAAGCTGAATGTTGCGGCAGCGGAAGCCGCGCTGGCCGAGCATATCGGCAAGCCACTTGGTCTTTCCGTGCCGGAAGCCGCCTGGGCCATTCATGAAACCGTCAATGGCAATATGGCGCAGGCCGCGGCGATCCATGCGCTGGAAAAAGCCAAGCGCATTGATGCCTATGCGATGGTGCCGATTGGTGGCGCGGGCCCTGTGCATGCCTGCCATATCGGCATGAAGCTTGGCCTTCGTCGCATCATTGTGCCGCTTGGGGCCGGCGTTGCCTCGGCCTTTGGTTTCCTAGCTGCGCCGATTTCCTTTGCCTTTGTGCAGGGTTGGGTGGCGCCTCTTGCCACGCTGGATTTCGCCAAGCTGCGCGAGGTCACCAGCACCATGACAGCGCAAGGCAAGGCGATGGCAGCAGCCGCAGGTGTCGCGCCGGAAGCGGCCGCAGCGCGCATCCTGGGCGCCATGCGCTATGCCGGGCAGGGGTTCCAGGTGGAAGCGGAAATCCCGGCCGAGGCGATCATACGCGGCGATGCGGCAGTGCTGCGCGCGCAATTTGAAGCCGCCTATCTTGCGCTTTATGGCCGCACTGAACCATCACTGCCGGTGGAATGCGTCTCCTGGCAGGTGATTGTCGCGGGGCCGCGCCCTGTCGTGGACCTCACGCAACAGGGCACCGCGGCAGAAGGCGCTTTGCATCGCGGCACGCGCCGCGCCTGGTTTGGCGGTGCCTATGTGGATACGCCGGTGCTCAATCGCCTCGCGCTACGCCCCGGCGAAACTGTCGCCGGGCCGGCGCTGATTGAAGAACGCGAATGCACGCTGGTATTGCCACCCGGCGCAAGCGCGCGCTGCGATGCCGCGCTTAACCTGGATGTGAGCCTGCCGGCCTGATCAGGCAGCGCCTATTGGCGCTGCAAGGGCAGGATCAGATTGGTGACGTCGCACAGATTGACGCTGCGGCGTTCATCAGCCTGACCATTTTCATAGACAAACCGCACATCATGCAGGCAGGGGCCTTCCGGCAGCCGGATCGCGAAATTGCGCCCTGGCGGCACCGTGTCATTGCCCAACCGATCCGGCCCCCATTCCTGCTCGGTCGAAAGCGACACATAGGCTTCCATCACCGTCGCACGCGATTGATTGACCAGATTGAAGGAAGGATTGCCCGTAGCGCCGGTCTGCGTGCCGCGTTGCGGCGGGGCAGGCTGTGGGCGCTGCTGCGGCGCCGGCGCCTGGCCCGTCTGGCGGCCTTCAAACACCACTTCCGTCACGGCACATAAGTTGATATTGCGCTTATCCTCGCTTGGGCCGCCTGCGCGCTCATAAACCACGCGCAAATCCCACATGCATGGCCCTTGCGGCAGGCGCAGCGTAAAGCTCCGCCCATTCGGCAGCGCCTTGTCGCCAAGTCGATCCCGACCCCAATCCTGATCGGTCGCGAGTGACGCATAAACCTCAAAAATCAAGCGCCCGGAACGATTGACCAGGTTGAAGGAAGGATCACCCTGCTGCGCCGGCGCGGGTACCGCGAAAAGACCAAAAAGACAGAGCGCCAAGGCACCCGGAAAACGACGGAACAGCATAGGCTTTCTCCTCAAGCGACGCAGCGATGCCACGCGCTTGTAAGTCTAGAACTCTCGGATGGATTTTGCGAAGCGATCAGCCAAGGGTCGCGCCAAGTAGGATGCGAAGGAACGCTCACCGCGCCGGATCAATACTTCGGCATGCATGCCTGGCTGCAGGCGCAAATGCTCATGCTTGGTCAATTCGTCGGGCGCGAAGCCGACCCGCGCGACAAAATACGGCATGCCCGTGCGCTGATCCGTCATGCGGTCTGGTGCGATGCGTTCGACCGACCCTTCCAGGATGGGCGTTGTGCGTGCCGCTGCATGAGAAAGCCGTATGGAAGCCGGCATGCCAATCCGCACAGTATCTACATCCACCGGCGTGATCTGCACTTCCACGACCAGCCTTTCTTCCTGCGGCACAATGGAGGCCACCTGAGAGCCGGGGGCGATCACCCCACCCCGGGTGGAATAGCGCAAATCCATCACCATCCCGGCTTCCGGCGCATCTATGATCATGCGCATCAATTGATCATTGGCGCTGATCTCACGTTCGCGCAATTCCAAAAGGCGCCCCTGCAATTCGCGCAATTCCTTGGCGATTTCCTCCTGCCGGGACCGTACCAATTGGGCGCGCTGCATTTCCGCTTCGCCCACTGCCTGCTGCGTGCGTGCGACATTCTCGATCGCCTCACCACGCTCACCAATCAGCCGGGCTTCTTCGCGTTGCAGGGAAAGCAGGCGCGGCAGGCGTTCAAGGCCCATGCGCACCAGGCCTTCAACGCCCATGATTTCCTGTCGCACCAGGGCAAGCTGACGGTCATTGGATTCGATGCGGACATTCAGGCCGTCAATCTGCTTTTGCAATTGCAGCGCACGCTGGGTCAGGATTTCGATCTGCCCTTGCAGCGAAGCACGACGCGCGATGAATTCATCGTTTTGGACGGTTAGTATTTCAGCGACCTTGGGTTCGGCACGGCGTGCCACCAGTTCGGGCGGGAACAAGGGTGCGGGCGCTTCTTCCCGCTCGGCGGTCAATACGGCAATGCGAGCGCGCACGCGGTCGGTTTCATCCAGCACCACATTCAGCCCAGCGCGCACCCGCGTATCATCAAGGCGGATCAGCGGCTGACCGGCAGTGACAATGGCGCCATCACGCACCAGCACTTCGCCAACAATCCCGCCTTCCAGATGCTGCACATTGCGGCGATTGCCTTCCACCATCAGCGTGCCCGGGGCCACCACGGCGCTGTCAATCATTGCAAAGGCGCCCCAGCCGAAAACGCCGCCTACACCAAAGAGAATGATGAATATCGCAAAGCGCAAAGGGCGCCAGATCGGCGCCATCGACGCTGCGGCACCCAAATCAGGCTTGGTGTTTCTGTGGTCCATGGTCCGTCCCCTCAGCTTTTGACGACGGCCGTGACAGGGCGCGGTGGCTGGGCCGGGCGGGTCAGCCGAGGCAGTATCTCATCACGCTTGCCAAAGGCCTCCACCGCCCCGGCGCGCATCAAGAGGATCTTGTCCACTGCAGCCAGGATATTGGCGCGATGCGTGATGATGACCGTGGTAATCCCCGCCTCGCGCAAACGGCCAAGCGCAGAGGCCAAGGCCGCTTCCCCATCGCTATCCAAATTGGAATTGGGTTCATCCAGCACCACGAGCTTGGGCGCACCGTAAAGCGCGCGCGCCAAACCGATACGCTGGCGCTGACCGGGCGAAAGCCCCCGCCCGCCAGGGCCAAGCGGCGTATCATAGCCTTCTGGCAAATGCAGGATCAGATCATGCAGCCCGGCATCCTTTGCGGCTGCCACCACTTTCTCTGAATCCACCGTGCCGAGCCGCGCGATGTTTTCCGCCACAGTTCCTTCAAACAATTCCACATCCTGCGGCAGATAGCCCAGATGCTGCCCCACCTGGTCCCGCGGCATGCGAGACATATCCGCGCCATCCAACCGCACCGCGCCGGCCCGTGGAGGCCAGATCCCCAAAAGCGCGCGCGCCAGACTGCTTTTGCCTGCAGCACTTGGCCCAATGACCGCCACGGATTCCCCTGGTTGCAAGGTAAAGCTGACCCCACGCAACACGATGGTATCGGTCCCCGGTACCGCCAGCACCAGATTTTCCGCCGCCAAGGCGCCCTGCGGTATCGGCAGTTGCATGCCTTGTTTTTCCGCTGGCGCTGTCGCCAAAAACTCACATAGCCGCTTATGCGCCGCCCGCGCATTCATCGCCTGCTGCCAAAGCGCCACCACCTGCATACTCGGCGCCAAGGCGCGGGCCAGGATGAAGGTGGCGACAATCATCGCGCCCGGCGTGATGGCCTGTTCAATCACCAATAATGCCCCAAGACCCAGGGTCAAAACCCCCGTCAGCGCCAATTGCAAAAACTTGATGACGGCCGCGAAGCTACCGGCAATCTGGCTGGCGTTTTGCTGCTGGTTCAGCATGCCAAGATGGCGTTCCTGCCAACGCTGCCAAACCCCCGGCCGCATGCCCATGGCTTCAGCGGTTTCGGCATTGCGAATGCTGGTCTCAACAAAGGCATAGGCCTGCACATTGTTGTTCGACGCTTCCGCCAGCTTCTTCGTGGACAGAAACGCCTGGATCAGGGCGCTGCCGATGACAATGAAAACCGCGATGGTCCCAAAAAAGGCAAAGAACGGGTGGACAACATACAAAATCACCAGAAATACCGGAATCCACGGCGCATCAAGCGTTGCGGTCAGGCCCGTTGTGGAAATGAAAGACCTTACCTGTTCCAGATCACGCAGCGGCTGGACCCCAACCCGATCGCTGCCCCGCAGGCTGCCCTGGACAAACAGCGCTTCGAAAACGCGCGACGACAGGCGCCGATCAATCAACCGCCCCAAACCAATCAGCGCGAAGCTCCTGCAGCCTTCAAGAATGCCGTAAATCGCGATCAGAAACAGCGAGATCAACGTCATGGCCAAAAGCGTGGCTTCACTCCGACTATTCAGAATGCGGTCATAGACCTGCATCATATAGACCGAACCGGTCAGCTGCAGCAGATTGACAATGAAGCCAACGGCAAAAAGCAGCGCAAGCGCACCCTTCATTTCGCCCATGATGGCAAAGACCGGCGAGGCAGGCCCCTTGCGCGCCTGGGCGTTAACCGTTGGGATGATTGGCCGCATGTCTTGCCTTGATCCTGAACTTCGCGAGGCGGGCGCTGAGCTGCAAAGCCTCTAAGCCCTCAAGCTTACCAGATAGTCCTAAATTGTTGCACCATCCCAAAGCAAGCCAAAGCTGCCCATTGGCGAAAAAACCATGATTCCGGTTTTTGTCGCATTCCTGCCGCAGACGACTTATATGTATTCACAACGATTCGCAGTTTGGGACCCGATGACCCGCTTCATTCGCCAGATACCCGAAGGCGACGACCGAGAGCGCCTGATGTGCCCCGATTGCGGGCATGTCGCCTATGAAAACCCGAAAGTAGTAGTGGGCAGCGTGATTGCGGATGGGGATCACATTCTGATGTGCCGCCGCGCCATTGAACCCCGCTCAGGCTTCTGGACCATCCCGGCCGGCTATATGGAATTGGGCGAAACCGCCGAAGAAGGCGCGGCGCGCGAAGCCTGGGAAGAAGCCCGCGTGCGGATTGCGCTTGAAGGTGTGCTTGCGGTTTATTCCATAGCCCGTATTGGCCAGGTGCAGGTGATTTTCCGCGCCCGTTTTGCCGAACCTGGCTTCGCGGCTGGGCCGGAAAGCCTTGAAGTCGCCCGCTTCCATTGGTCCGAGATACCCTGGGACGAACTCGCCTTTCCCTCGGTCAATTGGGCGCTGAAGGCCTGGCGGGATTCCGCCCATGGCACCTTGCCCGCCGCGGCACTCAACCCGGCGGAAGACAGGCGCGGCGTGCATCGCCTGGCGGTGGCTGGCTGATGCTGGGGCGCCGTGTGCTGCTGACTGGGCTGCTGCTGACCCTCGGGGCAGGATCGGCCTTGGCACAAGGCGCGGCACCAAGCGTCACGCGCCCCGCAGCGCCCCGCCCCGCAGCGTCACCAGTGCCGCCCCGCAATCCTGAACTGCGCCGCCAACGCCGGCAGGCTGAGAAAATCGTCACCGCCCCGGAACCGCCCGGCAAGCCCGCCCCTGTCCCCAATCGCGACATTGAAGCCCCACGCGGGTTGAATGAGCCGCCACGGGCGAGCCTCAGCCCCACCCTTATCCACCCGGAACCGGCTCAGCCGCATTTGGGCCGGTCAGGCTTTGCCATGCAGGCGCAGGAAGATCGGCTGATCCGCCAACCCGCACCCGGGGCGCGGTTGAACGTGCCTTTTTAAGCCTAACGAGCCTCCTCCGGGCTTTGCAGCCTGAGCGCCAGCGCATGCAGGCCGGCGGCAAATTCCCCCGCCAAAACCTCATGCACCGCGCGGGACCGCGCCACGCGCGACATGCCCGCAAACCCCGCCGAGACGATATGCACGGAATAATGCGTCTCCCCCCCCGGGCTGGCGCCGGCATGGCCGGCATGGCGGGCGCTGTCATCGGTGATTTCAAGCAAGGCAGGCTGGAAGCGCGCTTCCAGGGTTTGCCGCATACGGTCCGCGCGTTGGGTCATGACGTGTTTTTCCGCGCTTGTGACTTTTTTGCCAAGCCCCATTTCGCCTTGCGGCTTGGCGCTACCACCCCCATAAAGCCTTGATGTTCGCGCGCAAACGACGCAAGGCCTATGCCCCGGATGACGCAGCGCCCCCTGGGCGGCTTTGCGATGCGCCGGATTGCGCCGAACCCGGCCAATATCGTGCCCCCCGGGACCGCTCGCTCAAGGATTTCCACTGGTTCTGCCTGGACCATGTGCGCGCCTACAACGCCAGTTGGGATTTCTATAAGGGCATGGGCCCGGACGAGATCGAGGCATGTCTGCGCGCCGATACCTCCTGGCAGCGGCCGACCTGGCCGCTGGGGCGTGTCGGGGGTTCCGGGCGCTTTGACCCCGAAATTCTGCGAGACCCCCTGGGCGTGCTGGGCGCGGAAGCCCCAGCGCCGCGCCGCCAGCCACCCGAAAGCGCGGTGCCCCCAGAACTCCGCGCTGCCCTGGACCTTTTGGGCCTGAAATGGCCGCTGGATTCAGTGGAATTGCGCGCCCGCTACAAGGATCTCGCGAAGCAGCACCACCCCGATGCCACCGGCGGCGACAAGCAGGCGGAGGAGCGTTTGAAGGATATCAACCGCGCCTATAGCCTGCTGAAACACCGCCTGGCCAAACAACCGGTGCCCGCCGGGTAGCCGGATTGGCATTACCCGCTTACACTGTCCCTTTCCCCATGCACGGAACCTGACACGCGATGAACAAAATCGCCCCTATCGCCGACATCAAGCCGACCTCGGCGATTTCTGCCCCGGATACCACCGTCAAGGCGCGCGATGCCTTTGGTGTGGATATTGACATGGATGTGCCCGCCTTTTCGGTGCGCACGGAACATGTGCCCGAAATTGACACCAGCTACCGGTTCGACAAGGAAACGACTCTGGCGATCATTGCCGGCTTCGCCTTCAATCGCCGCGTCATGATCCAGGGCTATCACGGCACCGGGAAATCCACCCATATCGAACAGGTGGCGGCGCGGCTGAATTGGCCCTGCATTCGCGTGAACCTGGATAGCCACATCAGCCGCATTGACCTGATCGGCAAGGACGCCATCGTGCTGAAGGACGGCCAGCAGGTCACCGAATTCCGCGAAGGCATTCTGCCCTGGGCGCTGCAACACCCCTGCGCCCTGGTGTTTGACGAATATGATGCCGGCCGCCCGGATGTGATGTTCGTCATCCAGCGCGTGCTGGAAGTGGAAGGCAAGCTGACGCTGCTCGACCAAAGCCGCGTCATTCGCCCCAACCCGTATTTCCGGCTTTTCGCCACGGCGAATACCGTCGGGCTTGGCGATACCACCGGGCTTTATCACGGCACGCAGCAGATCAATCAGGGCCAGATGGACCGTTGGAACATCGTCGCCACCCTGAATTACCTGCCGCATAAGCAGGAAACTGAAATCGTGCTGGCCAAGCTTGGTGTTGAAGGCGATGCCAAGATGAAGAAGCAGGTCGAAGCCATGGTGGCGCTGGCGGATCTGACGCGCGCCGGCTTCATCGCAGGCGATATCAGCACTGTCATGTCGCCGCGCACCGTCATTACCTGGGCCGATAACGCCAAGATTTTCGGTGATGTCGGCTTCGCCTTCCGCCTTTCCTTCCTGAACAAATGCGATGAGGCGGAACGCAGCACGGTCGCTGAATATTATCAGCGCTGCTTCAATGAGGAATTGCCCTCAGGCTCCATGCTCCGCAAGGCGGGCTGAACCGCGTAACGGCGGCGCCTAATCCGGGCGCCGCCATGTCAGAGAGAGTAATCATGAGCGGCAAGCAGGATCTGACCCGGCAGGAAGAATTCAAGCGCGCCACCGCAGGCGTGTTGCGCGCCATGGCACATGCCGATGCGGAAGTGCAGGTGGCTTTCCAGCCAGGGCCTTCCGGTGTCGCCGGCAAGCGCGTGCGCCTGCCGCTGCCAACCCGCGCGCTGCCCGCCAATGAAATGGCGAAGCTCCGTGGTGCGGCGGATGCCGCTGCGCTCAAGCTTCGGCATCATGATGAAGCCTTGCATGCCAGCCGCATTCCAACGCGGCGCGAAGCCAAGGAAGTGTTTGACGCGCTGGAACAGGTGCGCGTGGAAGCGGTGGGGTCGCGCCACATGGCCGGCGTTGCCGCCAATCTGCGCGCCAAGCTGATCGAAGAATGCGAAGCCGAAGGCTATGATCGCATGACGCGCAAGGACCAGATGCCGCTGCCGGCAGCCTTGGGCCTGATTGCGCGTGAACGCCTGACCGGCGAAGCCGCGCCGGAAGCCGCCCATCGCGTTTTGGATTTGTGGCGCGACACGATTGGTGAGGATGCCGAAAAGGCCCTCACGGAAATGACGGATACGGCGGAAGACCAAGGTGCTTTCGCCCGCGCCGCGCGCAAGCTGCTGACCGCGCTCGACCTCGCCGAGGCCGAGATGGAGGCCGAGAGCGAACAGCAGGACGAAGAAGGCGAAGAAGGCGGCGAAAGCACGCCCCAGCAGGACCAATCCGGCGAGGGACAGAGCCAATCCGAACAGGAAGATGAAATGCTCGGCGCCCAGCCCGAGCAGATGCAGGGCGAAGCATCCGAAGAAGAGGCCGAGGAATCCGAAGAAGATGGCGCCGCAGCCGATGGCGATGACAAGCCAGGTGGCCCGCAGCAGCGCCGCGACGTGCCGCAGGTGGATGACACCACGCGCTACCACGCCTTCACGACGCAATTCGATGAAGTCGTGGCCGCCGATGATCTCTGCGATCCAGATGAACTCACGCGCCTTCGCCAACAGCTTGACCAGCAGCTTTCGCATTTGCAGGGCGTGGTTTCCAAACTCGCCAATCGCCTGCAACGCCGGTTGCTTGCGCAGCAGCAGCGCGCCTGGGATTTCGATCTGGAAGAAGGCATTCTGGATGTCGCGCGGCTGGCGCGCATTGTCGCGAACCCAACCCATTCGCTGTCTTATAAGCGCGAACGTGAGACGGATTTCCGCGACACGGTGGTGACGCTGCTGATTGACAATTCAGGTTCCATGCGCGGGCGCCCGATCACCGTTGCCGCCATGTGCAGCGATATTCTGGCGCGCACTTTGGAACGCTGCGCGGTCAAAACAGAAATCCTTGGTTTTACAACGCGCGCCTGGAAGGGCGGGCAAAGCCGTGAACGTTGGGTGGCGGAAGGCAAGGCACGCAATCCGGGCCGGCTGAATGATCTGCGCCATGTGATCTACAAGCCCGCCGATGCGCCCTGGCGGCGTGCGCGCAAGAACCTCGGCCTCATGCTGCGCGAAGGCTTGCTCAAGGAAAACATTGATGGTGAGGCTTTGGAATGGGCCTATAAGCGCATTCTCGCGCGCCCTGAACATCGCCGCATCCTGATGGTGATTTCCGATGGCGCGCCGGTGGATGACAGCACGCTTTCGGTCAATCCGGGCAATTACCTGGAACGGCATTTGCGCAAGGTGATTGGCGAGATCGAAGGCCGCGGCGCGGTGGAATTGGTCGCGATTGGCATCGGCCATGATGTGACACGCTATTACCGCCGCGCGGTGACGATTGTGGATGCCGAGGAATTGGGCGGCACCATGATGAAGAAGCTCGCTGAATTGTTCGATGAGGATGCGGCAGAAGCCTGGCAGCGGAGCGCCGCCGAGCGTTCCTCTATGGTGGCGTGACGCGCTGAACCATCACATGGCGGCGCCTTCGCTTTCGCGCCGCGCCCTGCTTGCTGGCTTTCTCGCGGCCAGCGCTGCACCCGCCCTGGCGCAAAATGCCGCGCAGCCTTTTGCGCTGCCGGACATCCCAGGGCCGCTTCGCCCCTTGGGTGGATTGGTGATTGACCCGAAACCATTGGGCGGTGGTGGTTTTTCGGGCGTACATCTGGCGCCGGATTTAACGCTGACCTTGATCAGTGATCGCGGCCATTGGGCCGAAGCGCGGCTGGTATTGGATGGGCTGGCGCCGATTGGCCTGCAACCGCTGCGCCATGGGCCCTTGCGCGATGAGGCCGGGCGCCCCCTGCCGCGCGGCTTCGCTGCGGATGCCGAGGCGCTGGCGCGGCTGCCCGATGGCACCTGGTTGGTCGCCTTTGAACGCCGCCATCGACTCCGCGCCTATCGCCGCTTGGATGGGCCGGGCACCCATATCCCGCCGCCGCCGGGCTTGGAAAACGCGCCAGCCAATGGCGGGTTGGAGAGCCTGGCCGTGCTGCCAGATGGTCAGCTTTTCGCGATTGCGGAGACCTTCACCCCGCCAGACCGTCCAGAATTGCGCCATGCCTGGCTTGGCACGCCGGGGCGCTGGATGCCGCTTTATTGGCAGCCCGCCCCCGGCTTTCACCCAACCGATGCAGCGATCCTGCCCGATGGTCGCGCGCTGGTGCTCGAACGGCGCTTCAGCCTTTTGGGCGGTTTCGCCGCGCGGCTGGTGATGACCGCACCGGAGGCGCTGCGCTCAACAACCGAAGGCACGGTGCTGCGCGGCGAGACCATCCTGATGTTGGATGACGCACCCTTGCCGGCGGAGAATTGGGAAGGCATCGCCGTGACGCGTTTTGGTGATCAGACGCTGGTGGCGCTGATCTCCGATGACAATGAAAGCGTCTTGCAGCGGAGCCTTTTGCTGCTGTTTGCGTGGCGCGTGAGGCAATAGGCAGAATAAGCCACGCAAGACAATTGTCCGTCGCTTCTACTCCGCCCTGATCCCCGCCGCGCGGACCACTGCGCCCCAACGTTCCCATTCCTCCGCTACCATTTGCGCGAAGGCAGCGCGGCTGACCTGGCCAGGCTCGGCGCCGAGTTGGTGAACGCGGGCGATCACATCGGGCTGGCGCAGCACCTCATTAACCTCGGTATGGATGCGGTCCAGCAGGGGCGCGGGTGTGGCGCGCGGCGCAAAAAGCCCACCCCAAAACATCAGGACATGCCCGGGCAGGGTTTCCGCGAAGGTCGGCACATCGGGCATGATCGAAAGGCGTTGTGTGCCGCTCACGGCGATGGGGCGCAATTGCCCGGAATCCACAAAGCTGCGGCCAGAAAGCGTACTGTCATGGGCGAAATCCACATCGCCACGCACCAGCGCGGTCAGGGCCGGCGCATTGCCCGTATAGGGCACCAGGGTGAATTCCGTGCCCGTCTCGCGTTGAAAAAGTGTCATTGTCAGATGGTTGATCGCCCCCGTGCCGGGATGGGCGACCGTCAGGCGCCCGGGCGCGCGGCGCGCGGCTTCAATCATCTGCGCCACGGTACGGATCGGGCTCTCGGGGCGGACCAGCAGCAGCATCGGCGCTTCCTGCGCCAGCACAATCGGCGCGAAATCGCGCATTGGATCGAAAGTGGAACCCCTATTCACCAGGGGCGCGATGATGGTGGAATTGGATGTATACATCAGCGTCATGCCATCAGGTGCGGCGCGCGCCACTTGATCGGCGGCAACCAAGGTCGCCGCGCCGGGCCGGTTTTCGACAATGAAGCTAGTGCCGGGCAGGCGTTCATTCAGCTTGCCCGCGACCAGGCGCGCCATGATGTCATTCGCCCCGCCAGGTGCGAAGCCCACCACAAAGCGCACCTGGCGCAGCGGAAAATTCTGCGCCAAGGCGGGCGCCCCGGCGAATAGCGCTGATGCGCCAAGCAAGGCGCTGCGACGGCTGATGGCGGTCATGGTTTCCTCCCTTTGGTTTTCAGCCAGGAAACCACCTCGGCAGGGTTTGGTCGAGGGGGCGAGGCCCTGCCAATCCCAAGACTATTCCACCCGCCCAATGCGATTGACGGCTGCTGCCACGCGCTTGAAATCCGCTTCCAGAAAATCCTGGAAGGCTTGGCCGTCTCGGTGATCCAATTCCAACCCTGCTGTTTCAAGCTGGCGCAGCATTTCAGGGTCTTTTGCAACGGCAGCGGTCGCCTGGCGCCAGGCATCGCGTTCCGTGGCCGGTGTTGCGGGTTGGCTAAAAATACCGACCCAGAGGTAAAACTCCACATCCGCAAGGCCGAGTTCGAGCGCTGTTGGCACATCCGGCAACAAGGCCACGCGGCGCGCCCCGGTATTGACCAAGGCGCGCATGGCGCCGGAGCGGATTTGTGGCGCAGCTACAGCCGCCGTTGCGGCGGTGGCAGCGATATGCCCGCCAAGCACGGCGGTCATGGCTGGGCCGCCGCCAGAATAGGGCACATGGTTCAACCGAAACCCGCCCGCCTGGGCCAGCATTTCGAATGGCAGGTGGATGGCGCTATAGGGGCCTGAAGAGCCGTAAGCGATCTGCCCGGGCCTGCGCCGCGCATCCTCGGCAAATTCCTGGAAGCTCCGCCAGGGCGCATCGGCCTTCACCACAAGGATCAAGGGATCAGCCGTCAGCAGTGCAATTGGTGCGAGGCTCGCGCGTTCAAAGGATGCCGGGCGCTGAAACAGCGCATCCGCTGCCGGGATCGAGGAAAAGGCGACATGCGCGATCACGCCGGTATAACCATCGGGCCGCGCCGTGGCGCCGGCATTCATGCCAAGCGCGCCACCGGCACCGCCACGGTTCTGCAGCACGACCGACTGGTTCCAATGGCGCTGCAAGGCGGCACCATAGGGCCGCGCGATCAGATCGGTGGCGCCACCGGGCGGAAAGGGGATGATGATGGAGACCGCCCGGTTCGGAAAACCGGGCTGCGCCAAGGCAGGAGAGGCTGCGCCCGCCAGCGCCAAGCCAAGTGCCGCGCGGCGTGACAGAATATGCTTCATGGTTTCGCTCCCCGTTTTGTCAGGCGGAGGTTAGATGATTTTCGACCCGAGTTGAATAATTCATGGCACCTGGGCGCACCGAAACCCGATTTGGGCCACCGCAGTTTCCGGCGGCTTGCCCGCGCGATGATCCCGGTGCGTTTGCGCGGCGCCATGCCACCCGGAACCGCCGCGGGTGATGCGTTGATTACCCTGCGCGGTATCCACCCATTCGCCGAGATTGGCGCCCATAACCTAAAGGCCGCTCATGCCGGGCAGCCTGATGGCAATGCGCGCCGATCCGATGGCGCGATTGCACCTGGCGCAACGGTCGAGTTCGAGGGCGGCTGGGGCGCAATCGTGCAGACAACCGGCAGCTTCTTCGCGCGGGTGGCAGGGCGGCCTTGCTTGTCAGACATCAGCATAGCGGGCCTGTCAGTTGGCCCTGCGCGGTGCTGGCGCTCTTTTGCAGTCGGGCCTTTACCGATGGGTCAAGCAGCCACGGCAGCGTCACACGGGCTGCAGCGTCACTTGAACACACGACCGTCCAGCAGACCGGGGCGGTTCAGGGCCGTCATGCGGAGAAGCTTGCCCAAACCCTGCCCTGGCGGGTATATCCCTTAAAAGCGCGGGCGTAGTTCAGAGGTAGAACGTCAGCTTCCCAAGCTGAATGTCGGGGGTTCGATTCCCCCCGCCCGCTCCATGCGGTTCGCGTGTTCAGCGCCGCTGCGGGATCCGCCCGATGGCGCCGGTCAGCACAAACGTTGATTTTTCGTAAATTCGGGCTTAATGAACTGCTCGTTATTCCGCTTTCGTATTACTCAGGACAGGAATTCGCGATGTCGGGAACCTCAGGCAATGATTATATTCTTGGGACCGCGTTAAATGATGTTCTGTCCGGCTTTGCCGGTAACGATACCATTCTGGGCCTTGATGGGGATGATGATCTTTATGGCGGTAGCGGTTCAGATAGCCTGGTTGGCGGCAATGGCGATGATTGGCTCATCACCGATCTGAATGCCGGCAATGCCACACTTCTTGGCGGCAACGGAAATGATCTGCTCAGTTCAGGCAACGGCAACGATATCCTCGATGGCGGCGATGGGTTTGACTTGCTTGCGGGCAGTCCGGGCAATGATAGTATTTTTGGAGGCGCGGGCGATGACTTCCTGGAGGGCGATTGGGGGCAGGATACCTATCGCGGCGGTAGTGGAGCGGATGTCTTTTATCTGACCTACACGGACTTCTCAAATCTCTCCGACATCGGTTCGTCAGTCCTCGCACCTGACCAAGTGCTTGACTTCAACCGCACCGAGGGTGACTTCCTCGTTCTCATTGGGGGTTTTCTGGACTATCCAACCCCGGCGATATACTATCCGCCTAGCGGCGCTGCAGGGCTACCACTACGTTGGATGGGCTCCCTGCCCTCGGTTGTACCTGCCCTGTTGCCGCTGACTTCGCTGCCGGGTGGCGCAGTTCAAGGCTATATCCCCGTCTATTGGATACCGCGATTGGGCGGGGATGGCTGGGTCGCCATGGACCTGGATATGGATGGTGTGCTGGACGCTGGTGACTTCGCCGTTTTTGTTGATACGGCAGATAATCAACCGCTGACCGCTGCCGATTTCCCGTTAGATGGCTTTGATTTCCGGTTCGCGACCGCAGGCAGTGACTCCGTGCTCGGCGTTGCTGCGGCTGATTTGCTGAATGGCCTCTCCGGCAATGACACTATGGATGGTGCGGGCGGCAATGACGTTCTTTGGGGGGGCGATGGGAATGATATTCTCCGCGGTGGTACTGGCAATGACACGCTGAGTTCCTGGGATGGCAATGACACCATGCTGGGCGGCGATGGGGATGATTTCATTGAAGGTTACGCATCTGATTCCATTGATGGTGGTGCCGGCAATGATACAATCTTTGGTTGGTGGGGCGCCGAGACGATCATCGCTAGCCCAGGTAATGATTGGATTGATTTTGCAGGCGGCAATGACAGCTTCACCTATATTGCCGGTACCGGGAATGACACACTGATCGGTGGCGCCGGCGCGGATACACTCAGCCTTTCTGCCGGAAATTGGACGTCTGGCAATGATGGCATCTGGACCACCTATTCCCAAGGCAGCGCTAGGCTTTATGTCCAGGGTTTTGAAAGCGTCATCGGCGCGGCGCCGACGAGCGCTGATGAAAACCTACTCGGTACTAGCGGCAACAACTCGCTTTCGGGCGGCAACGGCAATGACACGCTTTCAGGTCTTGAAGGCGCGGATACGCTTGATGGCGGGGCGGATAACGACTACCTGATCGGCGGCGATGGCAGTGATTTACTGATCGGCGGAGCCGGCAATGACACGCTAATAGGCGGCGCTGGTGACAACCTCTCAGGTGGCGCCGGCGATGACATCATCCTGATTGGCACCACCACCCTCGCCGATATCACCGCGCTCTTCGGAACTTAACCTCGGGGCCTCAACCCAAAACCGGGGCTCAAAAATGATTGCGCCGCAGCCCCTGACCTGCGCCACCGGCAACATGCCGCAGGATCAGGCAGAAGCTGCTGCAGAATAGGGGCGCTTTCGCGAAAGCGGATCAGGACCTACCCGCTTTTCAAGCCCACCATGGCTGAAAAAGTAACCAGCCAGCGCGTTGCAAGCCGATTGAAACGCGGTAAAAGGAAATCACAATTCAAGACCAGACCATGAATTTCAGCGGTCTGCCGAACCATGACAGCAACCGGGGAATATCGCGCAGTATTTGAAACAAACCCCTGCATCTTAAAAGCCCGCACAAATCAAAAGTGCCGAAAGCTCAGCGCCGAGCACAAGGCCATAAGTCCTGTAGCCTTTTACCGATAGAAATGGCCAAGCCACGCTTTCATTCATGTCACTTTACGGAGCAGGAGCCCAAACTCGCCGCCAATCCTTCCCGATAACTCGGGTAGCGCCATTGAATGCCAAGCGCGGCCTTGGTCGCGGCATTCGCGACACGGCGATTTTCCGACCAGAAGGACAGCGCCATGGGTGACATGCTCAAGCGCGCTTCCTCAAAAGGCATGGCCGGCGGTGGCGGCGCGCCCAAAAGCCGCGCGGCTTCTTCCATGACGGTCGCGCTATCGGCTGGTTCATCATCCACGAAATTCAAAACCCGGCAGCCGGGCGGCGGTGGGTTGCTGATGGCGGCCATCACCGCATGGGCGATATCATCGCGGTGAATGCGGCTGAAGCTATGGCCGGGCTTCACCACGCGCCGCGCAACACCCGAGCGCAATTCGGCAAAAGGCGCGCGGCCTGGTCCATAAATTCCGCCCACTCGACAAATATCCAAAGCGGCGCCCGCAGGCCGTGCGGCACGCCAAGCTTCCTCGGCCGCCAGGCGCCTTTGGCTCCGCGCCTGGCCAGGGGCGGGTGGCGTCGTCTCATCCACGAGCCCACCAGCGCGGTCCCCATAAACCCCGGTGGTGGAAAGATAGCCGATCCAGCGCTGTTTCCCGGAAGCAAGCGCCGCAGCGTGGCGGCGCAGCACCGGGTCGCCGCCTTCATCCGGCGGCGTGGTAATCAGCCAATGGCTGGCGGCGGCGAAAGCGGGGCCAGCCTGATCAAAGCCGATCACCTCAACCCCCACCGGCGCCCTCAGGTTTTCCGGTTGGCGCGAGGTACCAATCACCCGCCAGCCGGCCTTGGCAGCGGCTTCAGCCACCGCGCGCCCGGCATAGCCCAAGCCGGTAATGATCAGCGTCTTGTCGTGTTTCATGGTTTTTCCGCCACGCGCCATCACAAATACATTGTGTGTTCCATCAACATATTACCATGGCGCGCGGGCTGCGCTACAAGGTCAACCATGGTGCAAAGACCCATGAAGCTGATCGGGGTTGCCACGGCGCTTTTGGTCTTGGGCGCAGGCGGCGGCTTGTGGCTTTCGGGCGTGCTTTCCTCCGCACAGCGGGATGCCGCGATGCCTGTGCCGCCGGAACCGCCGCGGCTTTCCCAAGCCCCTGAATATGCGCGCTGCCTTGATCTTTTGCCGGCCGACCCCCTCGGCGCCCGGAGCTTTGCGCGGGATTGGCTGATGCAGGGCGGTGGCGAGGGCGCCGCCCAATGTGAAGCGCTGGCTCAGCTTAGCCTTGGGGAGGCTGATGCAGCGGCCGAGGCTTTGGAACGTATCGCAGCCCGCAGCGAAGCAGGGCTTGCCGCGCGTGCTGCGGTGTTTGGCCAGGCGGCGGAAGCCTGGCGCGCTGCCGGCAAGCCGCAACGCGCAGCGGCGGCGGCCAGCCTTGCCCTGGCACTGACGCCGCAAGACCCTGATTTGCTGCTGGAACGCGCCATGGCGCGGCTTACGCTCGGGCAAGTGCCGGGGGCGCTCGCTGATCTTGATTTAGCGGTGGTCCTGGATGCGGATCGTGCCGAGGCCTGGATTTGGCGCGCCGCCGCGCAGCGCCGGATGGAAAGCCTGCGCCCCGCGGAAGACAGCATCACCACCGCGCTGCGGCTCGCGCCGCGCAATGTGGAAGCGCTGCTGGAACGCGGCATTCTGCGCCAATTGCGCGGCGAGGCTGAAGCCGCGCGGCGCGATTGGGAAAGGGTGCTGGAATTGGCGCCAGACAGCGCTGCTGCGGATCTGGCGGCGCAGAACTTGGCGCTGATCGAAGCCGGGCCAAGCCAGCGTTAACGGCGCGCCCGGGCAGCTCCTCCGCCCCGGCGTTCCTCCCAGGACGCCCAATGCTTTCCATCCGTTGGCAACCCGCGCGCATCGCAGGGAACCACATTGATCGCCGGAAAATCGCTCACCAGCGCCATGGCAACGCCGCGTGGGCGGGAAAACCCGGCAAGCTGGATGTCGAGCGTATTCCGGGATGTAACGCGGATAATCCGCCCCCATTCCCCGGCATAGGCGGTCACGATTGGCCCCGGTTCATCGCGCGTCAGGCGTACCAGATCGCCGGCTTCGGGGATCGTGATCTGCGAGCCATCGGGCCTAGTATCTATCCGCATGAGGATTTTCCTGCCTTGCGTTGCGGGAGTTGAAGCTTCAACGCGGCAGTAAACTCGACAAACCTCAAGAATCATCTAACGCAAACGGCCCCGACCACGCCCTTCTGGCGCCGAATCGGGGGATGGGGTATCAAGGTCTCCCATGACCCGGTTCGTATTCATCACCGGCGGCGTGGTCTCCTCACTCGGTAAGGGTATCGCTTCCGCTTCGCTCGGCGCGCTGTTGCAGGCGCGCGGTTACAAGGTTCGGCTGCGCAAGCTGGACCCCTATCTCAATGTGGATCCGGGGACCATGAGCCCCTATCAGCATGGCGAGGTCTTCGTCACCGATGATGGCGCGGAAACCGATCTTGATCTTGGCCATTATGAACGCTTCACCGGTGTGCATGCGCGCAAGGCGGATAACTGGACCACGGGGCGCATCTATTCGGATGTGATCGCCGCTGAACGGCGCGGCGATTACTTGGGCGGGACAGTGCAGGTGATCCCGCATATCACTGACAAGATCAAGGAAGTGGTCCAGACCGAAACCGATGGCTATGATTTCGTGCTGGTCGAAGTGGGTGGCACGGTTGGCGATATTGAAAGCCTGCCCTTCCTGGAAGCCATTCGGCAAATGGGCAATGAACTTGGCCCGCAGCGCAGCATTTTCATGCATCTGACGCTGGTGCCTTACATTCCATCAGCCGGTGAATTGAAGACCAAGCCGACACAGCATAGCGTGAAGGAATTGCTGGGCCTTGGTATTCAACCGCAGATTTTGCTGTGTCGCTGTGATCGGCCAATCCCGGAGAATGAACGGCGCAAGATCGCGCTATTCTGCAATGTGCGCCCGGAAAGTGTGATCCCTGCGCTTGATGCCAGCACCATCTACGAAGTGCCCTTGGCTTATCATGCCGAGGGGCTGGATGTGGAAGTGCTGCGCCATTTCGGCCTTTCCGCCTTTGGCGAGCCCGATATGTCCCGCTGGGAAAGCATTGTGAACGCGATCAAGGCGCCGGAAGGTGAGGTGAATATCGCGATTGTCGGCAAATATACCAATTTGCTGGACGCCTATAAATCGCTTTCCGAAGCGCTGATCCATGGCGGCATTGCGCATCATGTGCGCGTGAAGCTCGATTGGGTGGATAGCCAGATTTTTGAGAATGACGCGGAAGCGCTTGCCCGGCTTGAACATGTGCACGGCATTCTGGTGCCTGGCGGCTTTGGGGAGCGTGGCACGGAAGGCAAGATTGAAGCGGTGCGCTTTGCGCGCGAACGCAAGCTGCCCTTCTTTGGCATTTGCTTTGGCATGCAGATGGCGGTGATTGAAGCGGCGCGGAACCTGGTTGGGTTGAAGGGCGCATCGTCCACCGAATTTGGCCCCTGCGCCGAACCGGTGGTTGGCCTGCTGACCGAATGGCAGCGCGGCAATCAGGTGGAACGGCGCGATGCGAGTACCGATCTGGGCGGCACCATGCGGCTTGGCGTCTATCAGGCGCATCTTGCGGAAGGCTCGCTCGTGCGCTGCGTCTACGGCGATGCGGCGGAAATCCAGGAACGCCATCGCCACCGCTATGAGGTGAATATCGCCTATCGTGATCAGCTTGAAGCAGCCGGCTTGCGCTTTTCCGGATTGTCACCCGATGGCGTGCTGCCGGAGATTGTTGAATACCCGGACCACCCCTGGTTCATTGGCGTGCAATATCACCCGGAACTGAAATCCAAACCCTTTGACCCGCATCCGCTTTTCGCGGGCTTCATCGGCGCGGCAGTGCGCCAGGCGCGGCTGGTATGATGCGCCATGTGAAGGCGGGCAATGTGACCTTCGGCAATGATTTGCCCTTGGTCTTTA
The DNA here is from genome assembly GCA_020249435.1 of Roseomonas sp. Lineage (GTDB taxonomy): Bacteria > Pseudomonadota > Alphaproteobacteria > Acetobacterales > Acetobacteraceae > Neoroseomonas. The sequence continues at coordinate 40,114 of JADCFQ010000006.1, forward strand.
TTTGCGGCCCCTGCCAGATCGAAAGCTGTGCCCATGCCTTGGAAATTGCTGCTGCGCTCAAGGAAATCGCGGCATCCGCCGGTGTGCCGTTGATCTATAAATCATCCTTCGACAAGGCCAATCGCACCAGCGTTGCTGCGGCGCGCGGCATTGGCATGGCGGAGGGTCTTGCCATTCTCGCTGAGGTGCGGGAGGCAACCGGGCTGCCGGTGCTGACCGATGTGCATGCGCCCGAGCAATGCGCGCCAAGCGCGGAGGCAGTGGATGTGCTGCAAATCCCGGCCTTTTTGTGCCGGCAGACCGATTTGCTTTTGGCCGCGGGGGCGACCGGCCGTGTGATCAATGTGAAGAAGGGCCAGTTCCTCGCACCCTGGGATATGAAGAATGTCGCGGCGAAAATCGCAAGCACGGGCAATCACAATGTCCTGCTTTGCGAGCGCGGCGCTTCCTTTGGCTATAATACGCTGGTCTCCGACATGCGGGCTTTGCCGATCATGGCAGAGACTGGCTATCCCGTGGTGTTTGACGCGACGCATTCCGTGCAGCAGCCAGGCGGGCAGGGCACCTCAAGCGGTGGGCAGCGCGAATTTGCGCCGGTGCTGGCGCGCGCTGCCGTGGCGGTGGGCGTCGCGGCGGTATTCATCGAAACCCATGCGGACCCGGATCACGCGCCGTCCGATGGGCCGAATATGATCCCGCTGCGGGAGATGCCGGCGCTGATTGCGCGCCTCAAGGCGTTTGATCGGCTGGCAAAGGGCGGCTGATCAGGCGCTATTGCTGGAGCTTTTTCAAGCCAAGTGGAATCACTTGGCGACGCGGAAAAAGCGACCAAACAAGGTTCAGTGCAGCTCCGGTGAGCGGATGCGAAGCGGAGAGGCACTGAAACTCATGCGCCCCATCAGCCCATCGCGCTTGATGAATTGGTGCCAAAGCGCGGCGGCGATGTGAAAGGCCACCAGCGCGAGCAGCGCATAGGCCGCCAATTCATGCACCTCCTTGATGCTGCGCGACAGGGTGCGATTGGCCGCGAGCGGTGAGGCGATGCTGAAGAAGCCGAATTCCAAGCCACGCCCGCGCAGAAAATGTGTCGCCAGACCGAGCAAAGGCACCGCTGCCATCAGCCCATAAAGCCCAAGATGCGCGAGCTTCGCGAGGCGCTGTTGCTGCGCTGTCATGGCCGAAGGCAGCGCTGGCGCTGTGCTGACCATGCGCCAGAGAATGCGCAGCACCAGCAACACAACCACCACAGCACCGACGCTGTTATGTGTGGTTTTGATCAAATCCCGAAAGGCGCCGCGCGGCAGGTCATCAGCAATCAGGATGGCCGCAGCAGCATAGAAAATCAGCGCCGCCATCACCCAATGAAACAGGATGGCAAGGCGATTGTAACGGTCGCGGTCCATGGTGCATTCCTTCACGAAGTCAGCGAAGGGCTAAACGCTTTTCGGAAGCGCCGCCATGATCAGAATCAAACCCCACCCGCACGCCGCGCCGGTTCGCGGCTCAAGCCCCGCGATGCCAGCGCCGCCAGATATTCCGCCCAGCGACTTTCCTGTTCCTCGCCCAGGCGGCGCAGATATTCCCAGGTAAAAATCCCCGTATCATGCAAATCATCAAAACTGATGCGAAGAGCATAATGGCCTACCGGTTCCAGCCCGATAATCCCAACATGCCGCCGCCCGGCCACAATCACCTTCTGCCCCGGCCCATGGCCTTGCACTTCCGCACTCGGGCTTTCCACGCGCAGATACTCCGCCGGCAGCGCGAAACGCGCGCCATCGGCAAAGGCAATCTCCAGGATTTTTTCCGCCTTGCGCAGGCGGATTTCAGTCGGCGCGCTCATGCGTCCAGTTTACGCGCCTCATCCGGCAGCATGATCGGAATGCCATCACGCACGGGAAAAGCGAGGCCCGCCGCGTCGCTGATCAATTCGCCCCGGTCGCGATCATAACGCAGCGGCTTCTTGGTCACGGGGCAGACCAGGATTTCGAGCAGCTTCGGGTCAAGCGCGCCGCCTTTGGGTTGCGGTTCGGTCATGCAATGAATTCCTTCTTCAGCTCAGGCTGCCGGGGTTCGGCATATTGGCCGCTGCCCCCATGCGCAGCAGCGCGACCAGCATTTCGGCCCGTTCCGGCCCCTCGGCCGCTTCCAGCAGCGCCTGTTTTTCCGGCGGATCAAAGGGGCAGACCATGGAAAGCATCGTCACCAACAGCGCATCCGGGGTTTGTTCCACCGCATCCCAATTCGCTTCAATCCCCCGGGCCAGGAAATAGGGCTTGAGCGCCCCAAGCAAAGCCAGACGATCCAGCAGCGGCGGTTCCGCTTCCAGCAAATCCGTGACGAAATCCGTGTAATCCGCCCGCACACGCCGATAGCCACCAGGCGCCTGCGGCAATTCCTCAAGAATGCGAAACCGCGCCACACCGATCAGCGTAATCAGCAGCCGACCATCATCGGTTTCGCTGAAGGATGAAATGCGCCCAAGGCAGCCAATGCGATAAAGCCCCGGCCCTTCTGCCGCTGGCTTACCGCGGGCATCCGGCTGCACCATGCCGAAAAGCCGGCCTCGCCCCAGCGCGTCCATCGTCATCGCCAGATAGCGCGGCTCAAAAATATTGAGCGGCAAGCGCCCGCGCGGCAGCAGCAGCGCCCCGGTCAGGGGGAAGACTGCAATTTCGCTCGGCAAATCTGCCAAACGCGGACTGAAGGGTTGCATGATGCGTGGTGCCGCCCGCCTTACCGGAACAGCACGGAAGAAAGCTTGCGCCGCCCGGCGACACTGGCTTCATCCCCAAAGCCCCAGGCCTCGAAGAATTTCAGCAATTGCTTGCGCGCGGCTTCCTCATTCCAGGCGCGGTCGCGCTTGATGGCTTCGATCAAGGCATCCACCGCCCCAGCGCGATTATCCATGGCGTTCAGCGCCACAGCCAGGTCAATCCGTGCTGCGTGGTCATTGGGATCAGCGGCCAGGCGCGCTTCGAACTCCGCAAGCTTGGCCCGCGCTTCGCGCCCTTCTGCGGCCAATTCCAAGGCGCTCCGGATGGAAGCGATCTCGGCATGGCTGCGGAGCTTTTCCGGCACGCTTTCAATGACCTGCAGGGCCTGTTCTTCCTGCCCGAGCGCCATCAGGCAGCGCGCAACGCCGGCCATGGCTTCAGCATTTTCCGGTTCCTGCTGCGCCAGCGCGCCAAACATTTGCAGCGCAGTGGTGGCATCGCCTTCTTCCAGCGCGGCCTTGGCTTCGCCGAGCAAATCAGCGGTCGGCATTTGCCCACCCGCCTGTTTGAGCAAGCCTTCAATGAAGCGCTTCACTTCCGATTCCGGCAGCGCGCCCTGGAACAGATCAAGGATCTGCCCCTTCCAGAAGGCCACCACCGTGGGCACGGATTGCAGCGGCAGGCCCATTTGCACGAGCTGCTGCACAAGGCCCCTGTTCTTATCAATATCAATCTTGACCAGCCGCACGCGGCCGCCTGCGGCGGTTACCACCTTTTCGAGCGCGGGGGTCAGTTGCTTGCAGGGGCCACACCAGGTCGCCCAGAAATCCACCAGCACCGGCACATCATTGGATGCCTGCACCACATCCTGCATGAAGGTGGTCTGGTCGCCATCCTTGATGGCGCCGGCAGCGGCGCCCTGCGGTGGGCGAGAGGGGTCGAAGATCACTTCCATAGCGGCACTTCCTGGTCCTGTTGCCCCATAAATGCGCCCTATCGCCGCAGAAGCAAGCCACCCTGGCGCGGATCAGGCGCCATCCAGTTCCAGCAACCGTGTTTCATGCCCAAGCTCAGCCAAAAACCCAAGCAAATCCTGGGGGGCGAGGCCGGTGGACGCCGTATTCACCAAGGGATGCACCCAAATCCGCACATGGCGCATCAGCCCGGCATCCATGACAAAACGAATCCGGGCGGGGGACGCATTCACCAACCCGAAAGGCGTGACCGAGCCCGGCGTCAGGCCAAGGACGCCCAGCAATTCCTCGGCACTGCCCATGCTGACCTTGCCTGACCCCGCCATGCGGGCCAGCGCATTGATGGAAACCTGGCGGGATTCCTCCAAGGTGGCCAGCAGGAAGGGGCCATCGCCCTTGGCGGGGCGGAGGAACAGGTTTTTCGTATGGCCACCCGGCAGCGTGCCGCGCAGCCCCTGGCTTTCGGCCACGGTAAAGACCGCCTCGTGATGGCGCGTCTCCGCGGCAATGCCGGCAGCGGCGAGGCGGGCGAGCAGCCCATCAGGGGTTTCAGGCGTCATGCCTCCTGCATGCCACCGGCAGGAGCGTCAAGAAAGCCGAGATTTTCTTCCCGCAGCTTGGCGGCGGCTTCATCATAAAGGAATGGCAGGAAGGCATAGCGCCGACCAGCGGTTACCTTGGACACGCGATGCAGCAGGCTGCAGGAAAAAATCACCGCGCCGCCAGGCGGCGGCTTGAAGCTACGCGGACCGAATTCCGGGAAGGAAATCTCACCGCCTTCAAATTCAGCATTCAGATTGATGGAAACCGCAAAGCGGCGATGCGCCGTGCCCTTTGTTGTGTCATCCCGATGGGCGCGGAAATGGCCGCCATCTTCTGCCGAATAACAGCTGACAATGTAGCGTTCCATGCGTGAGACGTGAAACTGATACACCTTGGCGATTTCCGGCACGATCCGGCGCTTGATGCGCGCCTGGGTGATGCGAATGATCTCATCATCCGTGATGGTGTAGTCCTTGCGCCGCTTGTGGTTATGGTCAAAGACGCCGACGGTCTTGCCATTGACTTCGCGCATGAAGCCGGATTCCCCGCCGCCATGCGTTTCATACAGGCCGATGAGTTTTTGGCACAAATCAGGTTCAAAAACGCTATGCAGACAAAGCACCGGCGCCTGCACAGCGAAACCGGGGTAGCTATCCACGAGTGGCAGGGCAGAGAGGTAATTGAAAAGCTCGGCCAGCTCAGCGCCGGCAGGTGAAAAAGGAAACATTTTCAGGATGCGCAAAGCCGGATCAAGGACCAGCCAGAAGCGCCGCATGGCTACGGGCTGCCCCACAACGGCATCGCGGGGCACTGCACCGTAACGCCTGGAAATCGCAAGATCATCATCGAGAAAGAACCGGATGCCAGGCGCACGTTCCTGGATGCGGTTCTGCGCCCGATCTTCCGGATCAGCCACCACGCCGAAAAGGCTGATCTTGTCGTCATCGAACATGCGGTGGTGGGCTGCGATGGCGCGCAAAGCACCCTGCCCGGCTTCGTCGCCAACCGTGCCTAGAAAACACAGGACAATGTAGCGCCCCGCCGCCGTGTCGAAGGTGAAGCGCGGGCTGGTGGTTGTGGGTGCCACGAAATAGGGTGCTGGGTCACCCGGCGAGAGATTGGCGAAAAGGGGCTGCATGAACCGAAAGTCACACAGCTAATAGTTAATAAGTAGTTAATTTCCCTCGACTGCTTGATGTCCGCAACTGCCGACAGTTACCCGCAGGTAATCCGCGTCACCACGCCGTTCTCGATCAGCCCGCTTGCGCGATCTATCCGGTAATCCTTGGTCATCGGCGTGGTCGGCCCGCCCATGCGCACCGTGCTGATGCCCGGCATGGCTTGGAGCGCCGCGCGCACCTCCTCCGGTGCCTTGCCGAGCAAGGCAGGGAAGCGCGCTTCATGCCGCGCGCAGCCTTCAGGGGCCTGGGCTTGGGCGCCGCCGGCAAGGGCGAGCAGGCCGAAGCAGAGCGCCAAGGTGAGCCGCGTTTGGGTCATCGGGTTTTCCTTCCGTGTTGAGGGGATGAAAGCCTGACTTCATGGCGATTTCAGGGTGATCTCTGCCACATTGCCGCGCGGCTTGGCAGGCGCCATTCTGGGCGTGATCAATGCGTAAGGAACCCGCCCCATGGCTCAGCCGCTTTCCATCATGTCCACCCTGGCGCTTCAGGGCGTGCTTGACGCGCTGGCGCCGCTTTGGGCCAAGACCAACCCTGCCCCGGCCATGGTGTTTGACCCGACCAAAAGCATTTCTCAGCGCATTGCGGATGGCGCGCGGGGCGATATCGCGATCCTGACCGCAGCCGCCGTGGATGATTTCATCGCCAAGGGGGTTTTTGCGCCAGGCAGGAGGCGCGATTTGGCGTTGTCCCATATTGGTGTTGCGGTCGCGGCTGGCGCAAAGCGGCCCGATATCAGCACGCCGGAAGCCTTCCGCGCGACGCTGCTGGCGACACCATCGCTGGCCTATTCCCGCGCGGGCGCGAGCGGGCTGTTCTTTGCGGGGCTGATCGAAAGGCTGGGCATTGCGGCGGAAGTCAACGCCAAAGCCACCGTCATTCCGCAGGGATTTACCGGGGAATTGTTGAAGCGCGGCGAAGTGGCACTTGCCATTCAGCAAGTCAGCGAATTGATGACCGTGCCGGGGATAGACATTATCGGCACGCTGCCCGCTGAAATTGGCGAGGTAATGACCTTCTCCGCCGCCATCTTCGCCGAAGCGCCGCAGCCGGAAGCCGCGCGCGCCTTCATGGCGTTTTTGGTGGAAGGCGCGGATGCGAAGTTGCTCCGCGCCAAGGGGTTGGAGCCGGTTTAGGCGCCCAACGCAAACCCCTCATACCCTTTCTCCGCCACCTCATCGCAAATCCGCCGATACCGCGCCATGCCGCCGATATAAGGCATGAAGACGCGCGGCTTGCCCGGCACATTGGCGCCCAGATACCAGGAATGCGGCGTTTTCGGGAAAAGCGTGCGGTTGGCCACTTCCTGCACCTGCACCATCCAATCATCCACCGCATCGGGCTTGGCTTCAATGCGCGTCTGGCCGGCGGCGCGCATATCCGCAATGCAGCGCGTGATCCATTCCACATGTTGTTCGATGGCAACAGGCATATTGGTCAGCACTGAAGGGCTGCCAGGCCCGGTGATGGTGAACAGATTGGGGAAGCCCACCACCTGCAAGCCAAGATAGCTGCGCGGGCCTTCGCGCCAGACATCGCGCAAAGCCAAACCATCGCGCCCCGCGATATTCAGGTTAAATAGCGGCCCAGTCATGGCATCAAAGCCGGTCGCGAACACGATGATATCCAAAGGATATTCGGCCTTGCTGGTCTTCACGCCGCGGGCCGTGATGCGCTCAATCGGTTCAGCGCGCAGATTGACCAGATCAACCGTGTCGCGGTTATAGGCTTCGAAATAACCGGTATCTATCGGCGGGCGCTTGGTGCCGAAGCCGTGATCAATATCGGAAAGGATCGCGGCCTTGGCAGGGTCCTTCACGATCTGGCCGATCTTGTTCTTGAGGAAGTCTGAGACGATCCTATTCGCTTCCTCATTCGTCAGCACATCGCGGAATTCGGCGCGCAGCCTGAGGCCACCCTTTTCCCAGGCTTTCTCGAAAATCTCGTTCCGTTCGTCATCAGAAACTTCCAAGACCGAACGATCCGCAATGCGCCAGGGATGGCCATTGACGGTGGAACGCATCACATCGCGGATTTCGGCGAAATTCTCGCGCACATATTTCTTGAAATCATCGGTCAGCGGCGCATTGCGCGCGGGGATCGAATAATTCGCCGTGCGCTGAAACACGGTCAGATGCTTGGCGGCGGCGGCAATCACCGGAATGGCCTGAATGCCGGTGGACCCGGTGCCAATCACGCCAACGCGCTTGCCCGTGAAATCCACACCCTCATGCGGCCATTCGCCGGTGTGATACCATTTGCCCTGAAAATCCGGGATGCCATCAATCTTCGGCAGATTGGCCGACGAAAGGCAGCCGACTGCCGAGACCAGATAGCGCGCGGCGTAATGCCCGCCCTGTTCGGTCTGCACATGCCAAAGATTTTCCGCTTCATCATAACGCGCCGCCACCACCCGCGCTCCGAAGGTAATGTCGCGCTTCAAATCCAGCTTATCGGCGGCGTAATTCAGGTAGCGCAGAATCTCCGGCTGGCTCGGGTAGCGTTCGGACCATTCCCAGCCCTGCACCAGATCATCCGAAAAATGATAGCAATAGCTATGGCTTTCGGAATCGCAGCGCGCGCCCGGATAGCGGTTCCAATACCAGGTGCCGCCCACGCCATCGCCCGCTTCCAGCACATGGGCGGAAAGCCCGAGCCGGTCGCGCAGCGCATGGAGCTGATACATCCCGGCGAAACCGGCACCGATGATCAGCGCATCATAAAGCTTCGCCTTGGTTGAGGTGGCGGCAAGCGGGGCTACGGCATCAAGCATGGCGGGTTCTTCTGGTTGTTCATGGACTTGGCAAGGCTACCCCAGCCGGGCGCCCGGCGCCAAGCGGGGGCAAATCCTTGTCATTTCGGCAGGGCGGCCCACATGGGGTCTGACGGCGACGCGAAGCCCCATGGCTTCTTGCGCCCCCTCGACCTTAGGGAAAGACCAATACCGTGAATATTCAAACTCCTGCCTCTGGCCTCACCACGGCCAATGCCTCTCTGGAGCCGCGCCCGTCCCGCGCGGAAGCCGAAGCCGCAGTGCGCACGCTGCTGCGCTGGGCCGGCGATGACCCGGACCGCGAAGGCTTGGTGGATACCCCCGCACGCGTCGCCCGCGCCTATGAGGAATTTTTCGCCGGCTATGAGACAGACCCGGTGGATTTGCTCGCGCGGTCCTTCGAAGAAACCGATGGCTATGATGAAATGGTGATCCTGCGCGATATCCGCATGGAAAGCCATTGCGAACACCATATGGTGCCGATCATTGGCCGCGCGCATATCGCCTATTTGCCGCAGGGCCGCGTGGTTGGCATCAGCAAGCTCGCCCGCGTTTTGGAAGTTTATGCGAAGCGCCTGCAAATCCAGGAAAAGCTGACGGCACAGGTGGCGAATACCATCGAACAAGTGCTGAAGCCGAAAGGTGTCGCCGTGGTGATTGAAGCGGCGCATCAATGCATGACCACGCGCGGCATTCACAAGCCGGGTGTGACGATGGTAACAAGCCGCATGCTCGGCGCCTTCCGCGATGATGCCAGCACTCGGCGCGAATTTCTGTCCATTATAGGTGGCCAGCGCGCGAGCGTGATTGAGGGTTAATTCGTTACTGTCCTAACGCGGGGATCAGCGACGCCAGCATCAACAGCGCCATGGCGATGTTGAAGGCGCGCAATCCCCGCCCGGGGCGCAGCAGGCGCCCTGCCCCCGCGCCGATCACGCCCCAAAGCACAGCGCTGGGTATGCCTACCGCGGCAAAAACCAGCGCAATCAAACTGATCTGCGGCAGCAAATCCTCCCCCGGCCGGGTGAAGGCAGGGATGGCGGCCAGGATGATCATCCACGCCTTGGGATTGACCCATTGGAACAGCACCGCCCCCAGAAAGCCGAGGGGTGGCCGCGTCGGCCCTTGCCCCGGCGCCCCGGCGCTCGCGATTTTCCAGGCAAGCCACGCGAGCCAGGCCGCGCCGCCCCATTTCACCACCTGATGCAATAACGGGCTCGCCATCAGCGGCAGCGCCAGGCCAAGCCCCGCCAGCCAGATCATGGCGGCGAAGCCAAAGGCAATGCCCAGCACATGCGGCACCACCGCGCGCAAGCCATGATTGGCCGCCGATGCCGCAACCATCAGCGTATTCGGCCCCGGCGTGGCCGAGGTGGCGATGGCAAAACCAAGCAAGGGCAGCAGCGCTTCCATGGGGCGATATTAGGTCAGTAACCCTGACCTGTCACGCCCCGCCCGCCCGCCTCACTTGACCCCCCGCCAAGGCAGCGCGCATGAGGACGCCATGCGCTTCACCACACCCCCCAGTGCCGAAGACCTGATCGAATTGGCCGAGGATGCGCTTGCCGCCATCCCGAAGCCGCTCCGCGATCTGTTGCAGGGCGTCGCCATCCTGGTGGATGACATCGCGGAGGAGGAGATTCTCCGCGAACTCGGCATCGAAAACCCCTATGAGCTGACGGGGCTTTACCTTGGCGTGCCACTCACCGAAAAAACCAGCGCCGCAACGCCGGCAGAACCAGACCGCATCTTGCTATTCCGCGAACCCATCCTGCTGGAATGGGTTGAATCCGGGGAGGATTTGTTCCGCCTGGTGCGTAACGTGCTGATCCACGAAATCGGCCACCATTTCGGCTTTTCGGATGAGGATATCGAGAGGTTGGAAGAAGGGGAGTAGCCTTTAGTGAGGGCAAGGGTCACCCCCGGTTTCAACCCGCCCCGATCCATCCTAAATGAATTTTCATGTCCATCTGCTTCACCCTGAATGGCGAATCGCGGTCCCTGCCCGGTGACACGCCCCCGGCCATGACCCTGCTCGATTGGCTGCGCGCTGCGGGGCTGACCGGCACCAAGGAAGGCTGTGCGGAGGGCGATTGCGGCGCCTGCACGGTGGTGATTGAGGCACCCAATGGCGCCCGCGCCCCGGTCAATGCCTGCTTGATGACGCTCGGCCAGGCGCATGGCCTGGCGCTGCGCAGTGTGGAGGGGCTTTCCGCCCCCGATGGCGCGCCGCACCCCGTCCAGGCCGCGATGCTGGCCGCCGAGGCCACGCAATGCGGCTTTTGCACGCCGGGGATTGTCATGTCGCTTTACGCCCATGCGCGGATGGGTGGTGATGCGCATGAGGCTTTGGCAGGGAACCTCTGCCGCTGCACCGGCTATCGCCCGATTTTGGATGCCATGGCGGCCTTGCCGGCGGCGGAGGAACCCGCGCTATCCTGCCCCGTGACCGACGTGACCGCCCTCGGCCCGCCCGAGCATCGCTTTTTTCTGCCGCGCAATCTGAATGATGCGCTTGCACTGCGGCGCGAAAACCCTGGGGCGTGGTTGTTGGCCGGCGGGACTGATCTTGGCTTGCGCTTTTCGGAACATCGCGACAATCCCGCTGCCATTATTTGCCTGCGTGATGTTGCGGAATTGCGCGGCATTAGCGCGGGGGCAGAGGGGCTTTCGGTCGGTGCCGCAGAACCTTACGCGGCGCTGCTTGATCTGATGCGCGATGATCGGGATTTCGCGGCTTTTGCCGGGTTGTTGCGGCGCCTGGGCTCTCGCCAAATCCGTGCGCTTGGCACGCTTGGCGGCAATTTGGGCACCGCAAGCCCCATCGGCGATGCGCTGCCGCCTTTGCTGGCGCTTGGCGCGCGGGTGACGCTCGCGGGGCCTGATGGCGCGCGCGATGTCGCGGTTGAGGATTTCCTGCTCGGCTATCGGCGCAATGCGCTGGGCAGTGATGAAGTGATTGCGCGCGTTTCCATCCCTCGGCCTACGCCGGGCGCGATTTTCGCCGCCGAGAAACTTTCCCGCCGCCATGATCAGGATATCAGCGCCATTGGCCTTTCGGTGCTGCTGGAACGTGATGATCAGGTGATTACCCGCGCGCGCATCGCCCATGGCGGCTGCGGGCCAATGGCGGCACGCGCACCGGAAACCGAAGCTCTGCTGCAAGGCGCGTCCTTCACGGAAGCGCAAGCGCGTGCGGCCGGTGAGGCTTTGGCGCGCGCCATCACGCCCATGGATGATTTGCGCGGCACAGCCGAATATCGCCGCATTGCCGCGCGCAATCTGATGCTGCGGCTTTATTGGCGCGCAGCGCGGCCAGATGCGGCAGCGGAAATCATGGCTTTGCCCACGCCTCACGCACCACGGTTCATCGCGCCATGAATGCGCCCATCGCTCAAGGTGCGGCATTGGCGCATGATTCGGCGCTCGGCCATGTGACGGGCCGCGCGCCCTTCGCGGATGATGTGCCGGAAGCGCCGGGCATGTTGCATGGCGCATTATTGCTCTCGCCCGTCGCGCATGGCCGGCTTCTGGATTTGGATATTGCGGCGGCGCGCGCCATGCCAGGCATTGTCGCGGTGCTGACGGCGCAGGATGTGCCGGGGGCGAATGATATCTCGCCCTCTGGCCGCGAAGTGGAACCGCTTTTTGCCGAGGGTGAATTGCGCCATCACGGCCAACCCATCGCGCTGGTGGTGGGTGCAACACGCGATGCGGCGCTGGCCGCGCTCAACGCGCTGAAGCCGGAAATCGATGCGCTGCCGGCGATTCTTTCAATCGAGGATGCTTTGGCCGCGGGAGCCTATTTGCTGCCGCCCCAGGAAATCGTAGTGGGCGATGCGTCGGGCGCCATTGCCGCGGCGCCCATGCAGGCATCTGGCGAATTTCGCGCCGGCGGGCAGGAACATTTCTATCTGGAAGGCCAAATCGCCATCGCCCTGCCAGGCGAGGATGGCGATATCGCTATCACCTCCTCCACCCAGCACCCGACCGAGGTGCAGCATATCGCAGCCCGCGTGCTCGGTTGCGATTTCAACCGAATCACCGTGCGCTGTCGGCGCATGGGCGGTGGTTTTGGCGGCAAGGAAAGCAATGCGTCATGGGTCGCGGCGGCAGCGGCACTCGCCGCACGCATCACCGGGCGGCCGGTAAAACTGCGGCTGTCACGCAAGGCGGATATGGCAGCGACCGGCAAGCGCCATCCCTTCCTGTATCGCTGGCGCGCGGGTTTTGATGCGACCGGGCGCATCACGGGGCTGGAGGCGATGCTCGCCGCCGATGGTGGGCATAGTCTTGATCTGACCGGCGGCGTGGTGTTTCGCGCCCTGACGCATGCGCTGAATTGTTATGATGTGCCGGCGGTAAAACTGCGCGCGCTGGCGCTGCGCACCAACACTGTCAGCCATACGGCCTTTCGCGGTTTTGGTGGCCCGCAAGGCGTTGTGCTGATGGAAGATGTGCTGCGCCATGTCGCTGCCGCCACCGGGCAGGATTTGGAAGCGGTGCGCGCGCGCAATTTCGCGGGCGGCGAGAATGGCAGCAGGGCGCCTTATGGCCAGGCGCTGGAAGGTGATTTGATCCGCCGCGTCTATGCCGAAGCCATGGCGGATGCCGGCTGGGCGGCGCGGCGCGCGGAAATCGCCGCCTTCAATGCGCAGCATCCGTTTTTGCGCCGCGGGCTTGGCAGTTTTGTCCTCGCCTTCGGCATTTCCTTCGGCCTGATGCACCTCAACCAAGCCGGCGCCTTGGTGCATGTTTATGCGGATGGTTCCATCCGGCTCAATCACGGCGGGACGGAAATGGGCCAGGGGCTCAATATCAAGATCGCGCAGGTGGTGGCGGATGCCTTTGGTGTGCCGATCTCCCGCATTCGCATCACGCCGACCAGCACGGCCGAGGTGCCCAATACCGCACCCACGGCCGCTTCCACCGGTTCCGATTTGAATGGCTGGGCCGCGCATCTGGCAGCAAGCGCGATCCGCGAACGCATGACCACTGAGGCCGCGCGGCTTTGGGAAGTGCCGGTGGAAGTGATCGGCTTTGGCGAAGGCCGCGTTTTTGTCGGCAAGCCCGGCGACAATCGCGCCATGGAATTCGGCGATCTGGCGCATCGCTGCTGGGTGCAGCGCATTTCGCTTTCCGCCACTGGGTTTTATCGCACGCCCGATATCCATTGGGATGCGAAATCCATGCGGGGGGAGCCGTTCTTCTACTTCTCCTATGGCGCGGCGGTGGTTGAAGTGGTGGTGGATACACTCACCGGTGAACATCGCGTGCTTCGTGCTGATCTGGTGCAGGATTGCGGGCGTTCGCTGAACCCCGCAATTGATCGCGGCCAGATTGAAGGCGGTTATGTGCAGGGGCTTGGCTGGCTCACCACGGAAAGCCTTTATTGGGACAAGGAAGGGCGGCAACGCACGCTGGGTCCCTCCACCTACAAAATCCCCGGCAGCCGCGACGCGCCGCCGGATTTCAGGCTGCGCTTGCTGGCCAATGCACCAGCGCGGGCGGAGACGATTTTTCGATCAAAGGGTGTCGGCGAACCGCCGCTGATGCTGGCAACCGCGGTGTGGAATGCGCTGTGCGACGCAACGGGGATTACCGCGCTTGATCTGCCGGCGACGCCGGAGCGGGTGTTGCTCGCGGTGGAGAAGGCGCGCGCCTGAAACGCTTATCGCGATTCAGGCCGCAAGGTTTTTTCCAAGGATTGCGAATACCGGCTCATGGCAAAGCACAGCACGAAATAGACAAAGGCCGCGAACAAATAAGCCTCGGTCGGGAAGCCAAGCCAATTCGGATCACCTAACGCCGCACGCAGCGTCGTGAAGAAGTCAAACACGCCAATCACCACCACCAGCGTGGTATCCTTGAACAACCCGATGAAGGTATTGACCTGGGACGGGATGGTGATGGTCAGCGCCTGCGGCAAAATGATCAACCGCATCTTCTGCCAGAAGCTCAGGCCAATCGCATCCGCCGCTTCATATTGCCCGCGCGGCATCGCCTGCAGCCCGCCGCGCACCACTTCGGCCATATAGGCGGCAGTGAATAGCGTATAGGCCACCAGCACGCGCATCAGCCGATCAATCGTGACCCCTTGCGGCATGAAAAGCGGCAGCATGATCGCCGCCATGAACAACAGCGAAATCAGCGGCACGCCGCGCACGCATTCAATGATGGCGGTGGAGAACCAGCGCACCAGCTTCAATTCGCTGCGCCGGCCAAGCGCCAGCATGATCGCGAGTGGATAACCAAGCGCCAGCCCATAAACCGCGATAATGCCGGTGATGGTGAGCCCGCCCCATTGCCGTGTCTGCACGAAGGACAAGCCAAACACGCCGCCCTGCATCAGCAACCACATGGCAGGCGCCGCAATGGCCCAGCCCAGCAAAAGCCAGCGGCCCCAGAAGCGCCGGATGGTAGAAAGCAGCACCATTGCCACCAGGATCACAATCATGGTCGCGGGGCGCCAGCGTTCCTCATAGGGATAAAGGCCGAAAATGGAGAACCAGAATTTTTCCCGCACAAAGGCCCAGCAGGCACCGCCCGCAGCGCGACATGCCTGCGCATTGCCATTCCATGTGGCGTTCGTGACAGCCCAAGACCAGAAGGGCGGTACCGCGAAATAGAGTACCGCCAGGCACGCCAGCGTGAGCAGCGTATTGATTGGCCCGGCGAAGCTGGCCTTGATGAAAGCCTGCACCCTTTCGGCGAAACTCGGCCCGCGCGGCGCGGCTTGTGCGACCTGCATCGGATCAACGCTCCTTCAACAGGGCGACTTTGGCGTTATACCAATTCATCAAGCCGGAGGTAATCAGGCTGATGATCAGATAGACCGCCATGAAAATCGAAATCACCTCAATCGCCTGACCGGTCTGATTGATCGAGGTATTGGCGACACTCACCAGATCCGGATAGCCGATAACGATGGCGAGCGAGGAATTCTTTGTCAGGTTCAGATATTGCGATGTGAGCGGCGGGATGATGACGCGGAGCGCCTGCGGCAGGATCACCAGCCGCATGATGCGCCCCGGCGGCAGGCCCAAGGCGCGCGCTGCTTCCCATTGCCCCTTATGCACGCTTTGAATGCCCGAACGCACAATCTCGGCAATGAAGGCAGAGGTATAGACCACAAGCCCCACCAGCAGCGCAGAGAATTCCGGCGATAGCGCCAGCCCGCCTTCGAAATTGAAGCCGGCGAGTTCCGGCCATTCCACAATCGGCACGAAGCCAAACGCCAGCGCAAGGCCCGGAAAGCCAGATAGCATCAGTAAACCGGGCAGAAGGGTGGACCGACGATCCCCGGTTGCGATCTGGCGTGCGCGTTCACGCCGCAACAGCAGCCACCAGCCAATCGCCCCAAGCAAGGCGGCCAGCAGAAAGACCAACAAGGCCGTATCGGTCATCAGCCCGGGGATCTTCATCCCACGCTGGGATAGGAACACACCGGGCAAGGGATTGAGCGCCTGCCGAACAGAGGGAAGCTGCAACAGCACCGCATGCCAAAACACCAATTGCAGCACCAGGGGCGTATTGCGAATGACCTCGATATAGCCACCCACCAGGCCACGCAGCAGCGGGTTGGAGGAAAGCCGCGCGAGGCCGAGCAATACGCCAAATACTGTGCAAAGCGCGATGCCGACAATGGCCACACGCAGCGTATTCAAAAGCCCCACTGTCAGCGCCCGCCGATAGGTTTCCGACGGCGCATAGGGGATCATGTATTCGCCGATGGGGATGCCGGCTGAACGGTCCAGAAAGCCAAAGCCGAATTGCAATCCGCGCGCCGCCATATTCGTTTGCGCATTGGACCAGAACCACCAGCCAAGCAGCACCACCGCAACCAGCAGCCCGGCCTGGATCAGCAAGCCCCGGCGCGATCCCGGCAAGGGGATGATGCCCCGCGCAGGCGGTATGGCGGTGGATGAACTCATGCAGCGAATTCCAGCGACGACATAAGACAGGAAAGGGTGGGGGCTGATTGCATCACCCACCACCCCGAAAAATCACCGCGCGCCATGACAGCGCGCGGCCTTAGCTTACGCCTGAAAATCAGCGCGCCGGTGGGGCATAGAGCAGGCCGCCACGGGTCCAGATATTGTTCATCCCACGCTCAAGCGCCAGCGGCGTATTGGCGCCAAGGTGGCGCTCAAAAATCTCACCGTAATTGCCGAAGGTGCGGATGATGGTGCGCACATAATCGGGCCGCGCGGCGCCGATGCTCTCACCCATATTGCCTTCAGCGCCGAGCAGGCGGCGGATCACCGGATTGGTCGCGGTAGCTGCAATCTGTTCCACATTGGCTTGGGAAATACCAAGCTCTTCGGCATCAATCAGGGCGAAGGTGGTCCAGGCGACGATATTCGTCAGCTCCTCATCACCCTGGCGAATGGTCACAGCCAGGGGTTCCTTGGACAGGCGCTCGGGCAGGATCACGTGATCCGCCGGACGGGTCATCAGTGTACGCTGTGAGGCAAGCACTGCGAAGTCATTGGTGAACACATCGCAGCGGCCGCTATCATAGGCGCGGCGGATTTCATCCAGTTCGGCGATCACCACCGGGGTGAATCGCAGATTATTGGCGCGGAAGAAATCGGCGATATTCAGTTCCGTGGTCGTGCCAGGCTGCACGCAAACCGTCGCGCCATTAAGCTGGCGCGCGCTGGTCACGTTCAGGCGGCGCGGCACCATGATGGCCTGACCATCGTAGAAGGTGATGGCCGGGAAATTGAAGCGGTTCACATTGGAATCGCGCGTCAGCGTCCAGGTGGTGTTGTTGGACAACACATCCACTTCACCGGAGGACAGCGCCGGGAAGCGGCTTTGCGTGGTGACGGGGACGAATTCCACCTTGCTCGGGTCATTGAAGATGGTGATGGCGATGGCGCGGCAGACTTCCACATTGAAGCCGCCCCAGCGGCCCTGGCTATCCGGCACCCCGAAGCCCGGGTTGGACGGACCCTGCACACCGCAGCGGAGCGTGCCGCGCTGGCGAATCTGGTCCAAATCGCGCCCGGCAAGGGCTTCACCCACGCCAAAGGCCATGAAGGCCGCCGCGGCGGCGGCCAAAAACTTGAATTTCATGTCTTTCTCCCACTTCTCCCAGCGGACGAAGCCCGTCGCGCTTGGGGGCGGAGATTGCCCAGGCAAGATGAAATTACAAGACAGTCACAATTCAGAAAAAAGACTTTATGGCGACCCCAGACGCCAAATGCCCTGATTCCAGGCGGTTCAAAGGTTCCCGGCGAAACTTGCGCAGGCTTTGGGCAGGTTTGGGGTGATCGCACATGGGCCGCCCCCTCCGCTAGCTCAGCTGCCCGGTGATCTCCGCGCGCAATTCATCCAAGACGCGCAAGCCGCCGGCCTTGTTTTCCACATGCCAAAACAACCAGCCATTGCAGGAAGGCACTTCCTGCACCGCCGCGCCCACCTGATGAATGGACCCTGCCGCCTTGCCGCAGCGGAGCGTGCCATCAGCGCCCACCTCGGCCCGCCACCGGCGGCGCGCATCGGTCAGCACACTGCCCGCCGGCACCAGGCCGCGTTCCACCAGCGTGCCAAAGGGAATGCGCGGCTGTTCGCGCCGAGATGGCAGGGCAAGCGCGGCTGATTCCGGCATGGGCTCCACGGCTGCGAGCCGGGCGCGTGCCCCCTTGGCATAGCGTTCTTCCCGTTCAATGCCGATGAAGCGCCGACCCAGGCGCTTGGCGACCGCAGCCGTGGTGCCAGACCCAAGGAAGGGGTCGAGCACGACCTCTCCCGGTTGGGTGCAGGATAGGATAACGCGATGCAGCAGCGCTTCCGGCTTTTGTGTCGGGTGCAGCTTGTCGCCTTTTTCATCGCGCAGCCGCTCACCACCCGTGCAGAGCGGGATGAACCAGTCGCTCCGCATTTGCACATCATCATTCAGCGTCTTCATGGCGGCGTAGTTGAAGCGGTATTTGGATTCCTGCCCATGCGCTGCCCAGATCAGGGTTTCATGCGCATTGGTGAAGCGCCGGCCACGGAAATTCGGCATGGGATTGGCCTTGCGCCAGATCACATCATTCAGGATCCAAAAGCCAAGATCCTGCAACGCCACGCCCAGGCGAAACACATTGTGATAGGCGCCCATCACCCAAATCGTGCCATCCTTGCGGAGCACGCGGCGACATTCCGTGAGCCAGGCGCGGGTGAAGGCGTCATAGGCAGCGAGATCGGGAAAGCGGTCCCAGGCGTCATCCACGCCATCCACAATGCTCTCATCCGGGCGGCGCAATTCACCCTTCAATTGCAGATTATAGGGCGGGTCAGCAAAGATCGCATGCACGCTGGCCGGCGGCAGGCGGCGCAGCGTGGCAATCGAATCCCCGACCAGAACCTGGTCCAAGAGCAGCTCCAGCTGCGTTCCCACCGTGAAATCCCTTGTTGATCACGCAAGAATCGCGCGCCGGAGTCGCGCGGTCAAGTCAGTTTCAAAACGGCCTGGTCCACCGGGCCAAATCCGCGCCGATGATGCGGCGATGGGCCGAGCCTTTCCAAAGCCTCCCGATGCGCGGCGGTTGGGTAGCCAGCATGGCGCGCAAAGCCATAAGCGGGCCAGCGCGGATCGAGCCGGCGCATGGCGCGATCCCTGAGCACCTTCGCAATGATGGAGGCGCCGGCGATGGAAAAACTGAGCCCATCGCCGCCGATCACGCAGCGCAGCGGGCAAGGCAAAGGCGGCGGCTGATTGCCATCCACCAGCGCGTGATCGGGTGGCATGGGCAGCTTCGCCACCGCGCGGCGCATCGCGAGATGCGTAGCGCGCAAGATATTGACCTGCCCGATCTCCGTCGCCGAGGCAGCGCCGACGCCGATTTCAACCAGCCCCTCGGCCTTGGCGGCTTGCAGTGCGGCAAAGGCAGCATCCCGTGCCGCTTCCTTGAGCTTTTTGGAATCCTGCAATAGCGCCGCAAGGGATTCCGGTGGCGGGGCCAGGAACACCAGCGCGGCGGCCAATACGGGTCCAGCGAGGGGGCCGCGCCCGGCCTCATCCACGCCCGCGACGCGACCGCCAAGCGCCGCTTCCAGGCTGAAATCGGGCCGCGTCATCAGGCTTTTGCCTGCGGCAGCAAAAGCCAGCCCGCCAGTCCCAAAACCAGGCTGGCTGCCAATACGGCGAAACCGGCGCGATAGGCGGCCTCGGGCCGTGCCAGTTCCTGCATCGGGAAGAGGCCGATGACCAGGCCCACCAGCAAAGGCAGCAGGGAAGACCCGAGCACCTGCGCCATATTCACCGTACTCGCACCGCGCCCGACCAGATGATCAGGGAAGAGCATGCGCGCTTCCGTCACCAGCAGCACCGGGTAGCTGGAAAACAACACCAGCCCGACCAGCAGGCCAAGCGCTGCGGGCAAGGGCGGTGCCGGCCAGACGGCGAGGATCACCAGCATGGCCGCCGAAAGCGCCGCGCCGGCGCTGATCATGGCGCTGCGCTGGAAAAAGCGCCGCTCCAGCGGCCCAACCAGCAAAAGCCCGATCGGCATCGCAAGCCCCATCGCGGCGAGCGCCAGCCCGCGTTCATTTGCGCTAAGCCCATGCACATCGGCGAAATAAGGCCCGGCCCAAAGCCCGATCACCGTGGCGGCGGCGGCATAGGCCACCAGATGCAAAGCCAGCACCCTCGGCAGGCCCGGCAGGCGCCAGATGGAAAACTGCCCGCGCAGCGCCTCCTTCAGGGTTTCTGGTTTGCGCGCGGGGGCGGGCCGATCCGGCGGGTCATTCCGCACCAGCCGCCACCAAGCCAGAGCGGCCAACCCCGTCAGCAAGGCTGAGATCAGAAACGCCGCGCGCCAGCCAAGCCATCCCGCCAGCCAAGCCAGCGGCGCGCCAGCCAGCAAAATCCCCAGTTGTGAAAAGGCAAAAACCCGCGACAGCGCGAGCGTCATCTGCCCCCCGCCATACCAGCGCGCGCAAAGCACCACCGCCGACATGAAGGAAGCCGCGCAACCAATGCCGATCAGCGCGCGCGCCACAAGCAACGCAGTGCCATCCGTCGCCAAGGCTTGCAGCGTGAGGCCCAGCACGGCGATGACGCTCAGCCCCGCCACCACCAACCTTGGTCCGAGGCGGTCGAGTGCAATGCCAACCGGAAGCTGCATCACCAGCAGGGACGCGAAGAACATGCCATTGGCCGCGCCCAGCATGGCGGGTGTCAGCGCCAGATCGGCGCTCAATTCCGGCGCAATCACGCCAAGGGCGCTGCGATGGAACTGGCTGAGCCCGGTGAGTAACGCCAGCGCCAAAACCAGCGCCACACCAGGGGAAAGCCGGACCATCAAGCGGGCTTTGGCCTATTCCGCCTTGGCGCCAGATTGGCGCACCGCGTCGCGCCAACGCTGGCTTTCGCCCGCGACAAAGCCAGGCAATGCGACGCGCGGGATCGGCATGGGATCAAAGGCGCGCTCCGTGAAAAGCCGCGCCATTTCGGGGCTGGCCAGCGCCTTGGTGGTTTCGGCTTCGATCCGCGCCAAGACAGGCTCTGGCGTGCCGCGCAGTGCGAAAAGCCCGGTCCAATTCACGGAAAGAAAGCCGGGCAGCACGCTGGCAATGGGGGGTACGCCGGGAAGTGCGGCATTGGGCCCGGCTGAGGCCACGCCAAGGGCGCGAATGGCGCCGCCGCGGATTTGCGGCAGCGCGGTGCCAAGCCCATCGAACATCATCGGCACATTGCCGGCGACGAGGTCCGTCATGGCCGGTGCGCTGCCGCGATAGGGGATATGGGTCATCTCGGCACCGATGGCAGCACGAAACATCTCCCCAGTCAGATGAAGCTGCGATCCGGTGCCGGACGAACCAAAGGCCACCTGGCCGGGTCGCGCACGGATATGGGCGATCAGTGCTGGAAGGTCGGTCATGGGCAGGGCGCGCGGATTGACCACCAGCACATTGGGCTGCTGCGCCAGCATGGCCATGGGCAGGAAATCCGTATCCGGATCAAAGGCAAGGCGCTGATAGAGCGCCTTGTTGATGCAAATCAGCGAAGCAGTCGCGACCAATAACGCATGGCCATCGGGTTCGGAGCGGGCGAAGGCCTCGCCGGCCACGGTCCCGCCGGCGCCGCCGCGATTGTCAATCACCACAGGCTGGCCAAGGGCGGTGGAGAGCCTCTCGCCAAGGGCGCGGGCCAGGATGTCCGTAGTGCCGCCGGCGGCGAAGGGCACGAAAATCCGGATCGGGCGATTGGGGAAGGCGGGCGTCTGGGCCAAGGCGGGGGCGGCAAGCGCAGCGGCGACAAGGCCAAGGCTGGTACGGCGGGTGATGATGGGCATGCGGGTTGGCTCCTGCTGATCCATAAACCTAGGCCGAGCGGTGCCGGCGGGAAAGCTTGCGGGGTGTGCTCAGGCTGGTGTCTTTCCCGCATCATCTATTAGATGGGCATCATGAGCCAGCCCGACGCAATCACCCTGCCTGAGCGCTTTGTCTTCGACGCTGCCACTGACCTGCCCAAAGCCGGGCAATTCCATGCGCCGGAGGAAGGGCCTGAGGGCATGTTCCGATGGACCGGCCCCGGGGCGGAGGCGGCTTTGACCATTTTGATTGATCGCCGCTACCCGCTGCGCGCCTGGCTGGAACTGGCGGATTTCGGCCATCCGGCGAACCGTGATGCGCTATCCCTGATTGTGGATGGGGATGTCTATCCGCTGCTGCGCCGTGGCCCCGGCAACAACCTGATCGCTGGCCCCATTCTGCCGCGCGACGGCAATGGGCCGACGCAGTTGATTATCCGCGTGCCGCATTTGCACAGCCCGCCACCCCAGGGCCATCGCGCGCCCCCCTTGCGCGGCATTGCCATCAAGCGGCTCAGCCTGACGCCGCCTGATTAAGGCATGGTCGGGGCCGAAATTTTTCCCTCTCAAGCGCTTCACGTGAAACGAAGGCCCTACGTTACCAAAGCGCCGGGCAAAGCCCTTGCCTTGTGCGGAAAACCCTTTCGCAACCGGCGGTGGCGTGGCAGGTTTCGCCCTGACGCGGAGACATCCGCGCCCTGAACAGATCGCCCCGCGCGCCTGATACGCCAAGCGGGGATGGGAGAATGCCATGTCGGCACCGAATTGGACCAATCCTGAAACCCTGGTGCTGCATGCCGGCTGGCGTGCGGATCCCACAACCGGTTCGGTCGCCGTGCCGATCCATCAGACAACATCCTTCCAGTTCCAGGATACCGGCCATGCGGCGCGGCTGTTTGGGCTGGCCGAGCTTGGCAATATCTACACGCGCATCATGAACCCGACCGTTGATGTGCTGGAAAAGCGCGTCGCAGCGCTGGAAGGTGGCGTGGCAGCTTTGGCGGTCGGTTCCGGCCAGGCAGCGACCACCTTCGCGGTGATGAATTTGTGTGAGGCAGGGGATAACATTGTCGCCTCCACCGATCTTTACGGCGGCACCTGGAATCTATTTGCCAATACGCTGAAGCAATTCGGCATTGAGGTGCGCTTCGTGGACCCCGCCGATCCGGAAGGCTTCGCGCGCGCGACGGATGCACGCACCCGCGCCTATTATGCTGAGACTTTGCCAAATCCGAAACTACAGGTTTTCCCGATTGCCGAAGTGGCGGCGATTGGGCGGAAGCTTGGCATTCCGCTGATCATGGATAATACGGCGGCACCGGTGCTCTGCCGGCCGCTTGATCACGGTGCGGCGATTGTCATGCATTCCACCACCAAATGGATTGGCGGGCATGGCACCAGCATTGGCGGCGTGGTGGCGGATGGCGGGAATTTCGATTGGGAAGCGCATGGTGATCGTTTCCCCACGCTGAACAAGCCTGATCCTTCCTATCACGGCGCGGTGTGGACCCAAGCCGTGAAGCCGCTTGGCCCGATTGCTTACATTATCCGTATGCGCACCTGCCTGCTGCGCGATCTGGGCGCTGCAATGCCGCCGTTGAATGCCTTCCTGTTCCTGCAAGGCATGGAAACCCTGCCGCTGCGCATTGAACGCCATTGCGCCAATGCCACGCGCGCGGCGGCCTTCCTGGCGCAGCACCCGGCGGTAACGCGCGTGATCCATCCATCGCTGATGGAAGGCGAAAGCCGGCGTCGCGCTG
Organism: Roseomonas sp.; assembly: GCA_020249435.1. Classification (GTDB taxonomy): domain Bacteria; phylum Pseudomonadota; class Alphaproteobacteria; order Acetobacterales; family Acetobacteraceae; genus Neoroseomonas. Next base: position 63,369 of record JADCFQ010000006.1, read on the forward strand.
ATGCCTATTTGCGCGGTGGGCATGGCAGCCTGATGGGGATTGAACTCAAGGGCGGCAAGGAAGCCGGCCAGCGCTTTATTGAGGCACTGAAGATGTTCTACCATGTGGCCAATATCGGCGATGCGCGCAGCCTTGCGATCCATCCTGCCACCACGACGCATAGCCAATTGGATGAAAGCGAACAGGCGGCATCGGGTGTCACACCTGGCTATGTGCGCCTTTCAATCGGCATTGAGCATATTGACGATATTCTGGCGGATCTTGATCAGGCGCTGAAGGCGGCTGAGGCATGAACGCGGATCGTCGCCGCATGGCAGAAGGGCTTGGCCTGACCGAACCTTCCTCCCCCGCGCTTGGCGCCTTCCCCGCCATTCGCATGCGCCGTAACCGCTACGATTCCTGGACGCGCAAGCTGGTTGCGGAAAATGTGCTGAGTGTTGGTGATCTGATCTGGCCGATCTTCATCATGGAAGGCAGCAATACCATCATGCCGGTCGCTTCCATGCCCGGCGTGGTGCGCGTGACGATTGACAAGCTGGAAGAACATGTCGCGCCGGCGGTAAAACTTGGCGTGCCGGCTGTTGCGCTTTTTCCGATGACGCCATCCGAGATCAAGGACGCGGAAGGCACGGAATCCACCAATCCGAATAATCTGATGTGCCGCGCTTCGCGCTTGCTGAAGGCGAAGTTTCCAGAGCTTGGCCTGGTGGGGGATGTCGCACTCGATCCCTATACCGATCACGGGCATGATGGCGTGATACGTGATGGCTATGTCGCGAATGATGATACGCTTGCGGTGCTGACCGCGCAGGCGGTCAATCAGGCAGAATCGGGCATTGATGTGATTGCGCCCTCCGACATGATGGATGGGCGGGTCGCCGCCATTCGGGCTGCGCTGGATGCGCGCGGTTTCATCCATACGCGCATCATGTCCTATGCTGCGAAATATGCTTCTGCCTTCTATGGCCCGTTCCGTGATGCGGTGGGGTCTGGTTCTTCGCTGAAGGGCGATAAGAAAACCTATCAGATGGACCCGGCCAATTCGGATGAGGCGATGCGCGAAGTGGCGCTGGACCTCGCTGAAGGTGCGGATATGGTCATGGTGAAACCGGGCATGCCCTATTTGGATATTGTCCGGCGTGTGCATGAACGCTTTGGGGTGCCGACCTTCGCGTATCAGGTGAGTGGCGAATACGCGATGATCGCAGGCGCGGCGCAAAATGGCTGGATTGATCGCGAACGCGCGATGATGGAAAGCCTGCTGGCCTTTAAGCGCGCGGGGGCGGCGGGGGTTTTGACCTATTTCGCAGTGGATGCGGCGGCTGTGTTGAAGCGGGGGTAACCTACTCGCCGGTCTGAAAAGACCCCCCAAAAAAATCTGGTGCGTTTTCGGTATATGGAAAACGCACCAAAGCCGACGCTAATCCAGCTTGATGTTATTGGCGCGCACCACGCGGCCCCAAAGCTCGATCTCATTATCCAGCCAGCGGCGGAAGGATTCTGGGCCCTCTGCGCGGTTTTCCCCGCCAATGGCGGTGATGCGTTCGGCAACACCCGGCACCGCCATGGCAGCGCGCAGGTCGCGCGACAGACGCTCCACCATCGCGGGCGGGGTGCCGCCCTGCACCAGAACACCCTGCCAGGTGCCGCTTTCGGCCGCCGGCCAGCCGAGTTCCTGGAAGGTCGGCACATCGGGGAAATCCGGCAGGCGCCGTGGACCGGTCACCGCAATGGGGCGCAATTGCCCCTGTTTGCAGAAGGGCGCGGTGGCGGTCGCGCCATTGATCAGCATTTGCGCCTCACCCGAAGCCGCAGCCGTCAAGGCGGCCGCGCCGCCGCGATAGGGCACCTGTGTCAGGTCAGCGCCCCAATGCTGCGTCACCAGAAGCCCGGTCAGGTGATTGCCGACGCCGATGCCGGCATGGCCGACATTGACCTTGGTGGGATTGGCCTTGGCATAGGCCACCAATTCGGCAGCGTTATTCACCGGCACGGAAGGATGCACGGCCAGGATATAGGGCGCGTAGATCAGCATCGTGACCGGCGCCAAATCCCGCTTCAGGTCAAAGGGAAAACGCGTATAGAGTGAAGGCGCGGTCGCCAGAGTTGAAACATCAATGATCAGCATGGTGTGACCATCCGGCGCGGATTTCGCGACAAGATCGGCACCGATATTGCCACTCGCGCCCGTACGGTTTTCCACCACGACATTCTGGCCGAAGGATTTGGTGAGCTCTGGTGAGAGCAAGCGCGCGATGATGTCCGAAGTGCCGCCCGGCGCGAAGGGCACAATGAAGCGCACCGGCCGATCAAGATTCTGCGCCAAAGCGGGCAGGGCAGTCAGACTTGAAAGGGCAAGCGCGCCCTTCAACGTGTCACGGCGATTCATGGATTTCCTCCGGCTTTGTCCGAAAATGGTTGCGCTGATGGGGGGCGCTGTCCAGTGCCTTCAGCCCCGTGGGCAGGTGGCAAGCGCTACCTGGGTAAAGCCGCGCAGGTCACTCCCGGTAATGGCAAGATCCACTTCAAGATTGCCAAGCGGCAGCTTAAGACGTTGCGGCAAGCCGGTCAGGTTTTCCGAATGCCCATTCCAGACCGTCGTGACATTGACCATAGCAAGTCGCGCCACATCTTCGGCACCAGCCGGCATGGCGACAGTGACGCGCAGCAAGCCATCCAGGAAGCTGGTGCCTTCATCGGCGCTTGGCGTGCCACCAAAGCGAATGGCAAAGCGGCGGATGATCGGGCGGCCTTCGCACCGGCGCGGATTATCGGCGAGGCGCAGCAGGTCCATCACCCGTTCAGGCGCAACACCGGCAGCGATGCGCTGTGCGGCGATGGCAAGCATTTCGGTGAAGGGCGGGCGCGGTACTTCCTGTTCATGGCGTGCGCGCCAGGTGCTGGCTTCGGTGCGTGCCTCAGCCAGTTGACTGGCAAGGCGGCCTTGTTCTGCCGCTGCGGTGCTTTCGCGTTCCGCTGCCTCGGCCAGCCGGGTTTCCAGCGCTGTGACTTCGGCGCGTGCGATTTCCTCCGCGCCGCGATAGGTGACGATACCAAAGCCCAGGAACACCAGCAGAACCATCACCGCCTGCGACAGGCGCCACAGCCAGCGCGTGGCGCGCTGGCGGCGTTCCCGGCTGCGTTTTCTGCCAAGCGCCATCTTTGGCCTCAGCCTTGCAGCAGCGCCCAGATGCGGGGCGGTGTCAGCGGCATTTGCACGCTATCCGCCACCGCGCCGCGCCCATGCCGCGCCAGCGCATCGGAAACGGCATTCACCAAGGCCGGCGTCGCGCCGATGGTGCCAAGCTCACCCACGCCCTTCACACCCAGCGGATTGGTGCGGCAGGGGATGGATTGATCAAGCAAGGTCGTTGCTGTGGGCAGCATATCCGCGCGCGGCATTGTGTAATCCATGAAGCTTGCCGTGAGCGGCTGGCCGGTTGAGGGGTCGTAGATCACTGCCTCACACAATGCCTGGCCAATGCCTTGCAGCGCGCCACCCACCACCTGGCCTTCCACGATCAGCGGGTTCACCACGCGCCCGGCATCATTGGTGGAAACATAAAGCGGGATGGCGACTTCGCCCGTATCGGGATCAATTTCCACTTCCGCGATATGGCAGCCATTGGGCCAGGTGGGGCCGGAGACAGAGCTGGTCGAATCAATGAAAATCCGCCCTTCCGGCTGCTTCGCCGCCAATTCGAAAAGCCCAATGCGCCGATCCGTACCCGCCACCTGGAAAGCGCCGGCGAGATATTCCAGATCAACCGGTGCGACTTCCAGCGCATCAGCGGCCAGATCGCGCGCCTTGTCCACCGTCTTGTCGGCAGCGACCTTCACCGCGGAACCAGCGGTAAACAGCGAACGCGACCCGGCGCTGCCAAAGCCGCTGCCGCGATCCGAATCACCCATGACGATCTTGATGTTGTCGAGTTCGACGCCAAAGACATCCACGGCAAGCTGCGCATAGCTGGTGGCGATGCCCTGACCCATGGCTTGCGTAGTGGCGTAGATCTCGATTTCGCGATTGGCCTTCACCGCGACGGTCACGCGTTCTTCAAACACATTCCCGCCTGTCCATTCCAGGAAGGTCGCAATGCCGCGCCCACGAATCTTGCCCACCTTGGCCGATTGCGCGGCGCGTGCAGCAAAACCCTGCCAATCCGAAGCCACCAAAGCCTGGTCCATGATTTTCTCAAAACTGCCGCTGTCATAGCTTTGGCCCATGGCGTTTTTATAGGGCATTTGCTCTGGCCGGATCATGTTGCGCCGGCGAAGCTCTGCCGGATCAAGCGCCAGCTTGCGCGCCGCCGCATCCATCAGGCGTTCGATGATGTAAATCGCTTCCGGCCGACCGGCGCCACGATAGGGGCCAGTTGGCGCGGTATTGGTCAGCACCGCAGTGAATTGGAAATCGATATTCGTGATGTCGTAAATGCTCGTTGAAACCCAAGGCCCGATCAGCAATTGAATGGCGACACCGGAATTGCGCGTATAGCCGCCCATATTGGCCAGCGTGCGCACACGAAGGCCGACCACCTTGCCCGCTGCATCCAGCGCCAATTCCGCCTTGCTTTCGGTATCGCGGCCATGCAGCGCGGCGAGGAAATCTTCCATCCGCTCTGCCGCCCAGCGCACCGGGCGGCCAAGCCGCCGCGCGGCGAAAGCCACCACCGCATCTTCGGCATAAAGCCCGGTTTTCATGCCAAAACCGCCGCCAACATCACCCACCAGCACGCGCACGCGATCGGTCGGGATATCCAGCACTTCCTTGCAGAGCTGATCACGAAAGCCAGATGGCATTTGCGTGCTCATGCGGATGGTGAAGCGATCACTTGCGCCATCATATTCCGCGAGTACGACGCGCGGTTCCATGGAAACTGGCGCCAGGCGCTGGTTCACCAAATCCAGCGACACAACATGCGCTGCCTTCGCGAAGGCCGCTTCAACCGCCGCCTGATCGCCATAGCGGGTTTCGGCAACAATGTTATTGCCGGCAGCGGGCCAAAGCTGCGGCGCGCCGGGGGCAATGGCGTCGCGCAGATTGGTCACGGCGGGCAGTTCTTCGTAATCCACCATGATGGCTTCGGCCGCATCACGCGCCGCGGCGGCGCTTTCGGCGATGATGGCGGCGACAGGTTCGCCCACAAAACGCACCATCCCATGCGCCAGGATCGGGCGCGGCGGCGCGGCCAAATCCGACCCATCCGGGCGCTTGAAGGGCAAAGCAACACCAAGGGATTTAAGCCCCGCCGCCGCCACATCTTCCCCGGTCAGGATCGCAAGCACACCCGGCATGGCGCGCGCGGCGCTGCCATCAACCGAGGCGATGCGCGCATGCGCGTGGGGGGAGCGCAAAAACATCAGATGCGCCTGGCCCGGCAGGGCTTCGTCATTGGTGAAACGGCCCGCGCCGGCCAGAAGCGGCCCATCTTCCAACCGCCGCACCGCCTGGCCGCTGCCGAAGCGACCCAACGTGTCATTCATGCCATCCATGGCCCTGCACCCATTCATCCCGGCGGGCGGATTTGCCCCTGCCTTTTCAGGGGTTCATCTGCGACGGAAAGCGCGGCGTATCAAGCCTCCCGCGCACGCAGCAGGATGAAGATGATGCAGCAGATCAGCACCGCGACCACAAAGGTCATCAGCGCCGCGCCGATGCCGCCGATGCTGGCTGCAACACCGGAGGCCCCCTGCATGATGGCGGCACCACCGAAAAAGGCGACATTCATGGCTGAGAGCGCCCTGCCCACGCGTTCCGGCGGCGTTGCGGCGCGCACCAGGGCGAAGCAGATCACCTGGGTTGAAATCAACAGGCCAAACAGCGCGAGCAGCACCGCATCGGCTGCCACTGGCCAAGCCAACGCGCCGCCCAGCACCATGAGCGCAATGGCCGCCACCGCGCCGATATGCCCAGCCGCCAGAATGCCGCCGCGATGCTGCTGGTACCGCCGCTCCAGAATGCCCGCCAGCAAAGGCCCGATGATGAGCGCGACGGTGCAAAGCAACAGCACATGCCCCGCTTCCACGCGCGACAGCCCGCGTTCTTCCATCAGCCAAGGCCCGCCCCAAAGGCCACGCACACCAAGCACCACGGCGAAGGACGTCCAGGCCATGACAATCGGCGCGCGCAATTCACGCGAAAAGCCAAGCCGGATCACATCGCGCGCATCATCCTTCAGGCTGCGCCGTGTTGCGGCATCGGGCGGCGTTTCGCGCACCACAAAAGCGACAGAAAGCGCGGCAAAAATCGCGAGCCCCGCACAGGCGAGAAAACCCGCGCGCCAGCCGGAATATTCCACCAGAAAGGCCAGGGGGCTTGCGGAGATCACCATCCCCGTATTGCCCAAAGCCTGCACAATCCCGCCCCAAAGCCCGAAGCGCTGCGCCGGCATATTCTTGGCGGCATAGGTGATGGGGCACATCAACATGCCAGAACAGCCAATGCCCAAAACCATTTGTGCAATCAGCATGGACCAGGCGCCATCGGCATAGGCACCCAGCACCGCGCCAATCGCCGCAATGGAAAGCAGGCAAAGCGCGGTCGGCTTCACGCCCCAACGATCCAGGGCAACCCCCACCGGCAGCATGGCCAGCGCGAAGGTCGCGGGAAAGGCGCCGGTCAGCGCGGCCAGCCCATCGGCCGTGACACCCAAATCACGTTGCAGCACATCAGCCGCAATCGCGGGCAGCGTGCGCACCGCGTTCGAAAACACATGCCCCATCGTCAAGGCGATGATGGAAAGGGCGATCAGATTCATCGAATGTGCGCGATCATCAATTCCGGAACATCTTGCCCGGATTGAGAATGCCCTTGGGATCAAGCGTTGTCTTCAAGGCGCGCATAACGGAAAGCGCCCCATCGCCATGTTCCTGTTCCAGGAATTCGCGCTTGCCAAGGCCGATGCCATGCTCACCGGAACAGGTACCGCCCAGTGCCAGCCCTTGCGCGACGATTTCCCGGTCCAAGGCCCAGGCCTTTTCGAGCGCGGCCTGATCATTGTCGGGAAACAGGATCAGGCAATGGAAATTGCCATCACCAACATGGCCGACAATGCAGCTTGTCTGCCCTGATGCCTTGGCGGTTTCCTTGGCCTTCACTACGGCTTCCGTCAGCCGAGAGATTGGCACGCAGACATCCGTGGTAATGCCACGATGGCCGGGCTTCAAGGCAATGGCGGCCCAATAGGCATCATGCCGCGCCTTCCAAAGCCGATTACGCGCCTCAACATCCGTGGCGGCTTCAAAGCTGGTGGCGCCGAAATCCCGCGCCACGGCTTCCACCGCTTCCGCCTGCTCCACCACGGAAGCGGGCGAGCCATGGAATTCCAGAAAAAGCGTCGTGGTCGCGACAAAACCTTCCAGCTTGGAATAGCGGATGCAGGCTTCCATCTGATCCTCATCCAGCAATTCAATACGCGATACGGGAATGCCGCTTTGCATGACGGTGCTGACGGTCTCTACCGCAGCGGCAAGGGTTGGGAATTGACAAACCGCGCCGCTGATCGCTTCCGGAATGCCATGCAGGCGCAAGCGAATTTTGGTGATAACGCCAAGTGTGCCTTCTGATCCGATGAATAGCCGCGTCAGATCATAACCATTGGCGGCCTTGCGCGTGCGCCCGCCGGTTTGAATGACGCGCCCATCCGCCAGCACCACTTCCAACCCCAAGACGTTTTCGCGAATGGTGCCATAACGCACCGCATTGGTGCCGGAAGCGCGCGTGGCGCACATGCCACCAATCGTGCAATGGCTGCCGGGATCGACCGGGAAGAACAGCCCCTCGGCACGCAGAAAATCATTCAGGGCCTGGCGCGTCACACCTGGTTCGATCAGGCAATCCATATCCTCGGTGTTTAATTCCAACACCGCCGTCATTTGCGAGAGATCGAGCGATATGCCGCCGCGCACCGGATTGACATGCCCTTCCAGCGATGTCCCGGCGCCGAAGGGCACCACAGGCACACCGTGCTGATGGCAAAGCGCCATGATGCGGCTGACTTCATCCGTGGTCTGCACAAAGGCCACCGCATCGGGGAGTGTCGGCGGCGTTGTATCCTCACCCCGGCTATGCTGTTCGCGCATGGCCTGGGCGGTGCTCAGCCTTTCGCCCAGAAAGCTGCGGATGCTGGCAATAACCTGAGCTATGGCGGGGGCGCTGGCATTCATGGTGTTTCCTCATGCCGGCGGCATAGGGCTCGCGGCGGGTTGCACCCTTTTTGCCGCTTGCAGGCCAGCGCGTCCAGCGGGGGCATCTTCCGGCCTGCCGCGATCTGGCCTAGCCTTCCCCCATCAGCGTCCCCAAGGAGGAAACAGGGCAATGCCGAATAAGGTCAAACAGATGTGGAAGGCCGGCCAGGCCGTGGCCAATGGGTGGCTTGCCATCCCGAATGCCTTTTCGGCGGAAATGTTCGCCCAATCTGGCTGGGATAGCCTGACCGTGGACATGCAGCATGGCGTGCAGGATTACCTTTCCTGCGTGGCGTGTTTTCAGGGCATGCAGCCGCATCCCGTGACCCCCATGGTGCGCGTGCCCTGGAATGAACCGGGCATCATCGGCAAGGTGTTGGATGCCGGTGCTTATGGCGTGATCTGCCCCATGGTGAATACGCCCGAAGAAGCCCGCGCTTTGGTGCAATATTGCAAATACCCGCCGCACGGCACGCGTTCCAATGGCCCGATCCGCGCTGGGCTTTATGGTGAAGGCGGTTCCTATCAAAAGACCGCGAATGACGAAATCCTTGTCATTCCCATGATCGAAACCAAGCAGGCCATAGAGAATATCGGCGCCATCCTGGATGTGCCGGGCATTGATGGCATTTATGTTGGGCCTTCGGATCTTTCCTTCTCCTATGGGATGGAGCCGAAGCTTGATGTGGAAGACCCCTTCATCCTGGGCATTTACGAAAAGCTGCTGGCGGAATGCGGCAAGCGCGGCATCGCGGCCGGGCTGCATTGCGGGTCGCCCGCCTATGCCAAGCGCATGATCAAGATGGGCTATAAATTGGTGACCATCGCCAATGAGGTTGCCATCATGGTCAATGCTGCCAAGGCGATCGTGAAAGACATCAAGTCTGCCTGAGCATGGAACGTAGCAGCTTCCGCTACTTCTACCCCCTGAGCGTTCGCTACAATGAAGTGGATGCTCAGGGCATTGTCTTCAACGCGCATTACCTGACCTGGTATGATATGGCGGTATCCGCCTATATCCGTGCTGCCGGCTGGGATAATCGCGCTGAGGTCAAGGCAAGTGGCGCGGATTTTCACGTCGTGCGTGCCCTTGTGGAATACAAGGTCGGCATCGGCCATGATGAGGAATTGGCGATTGGCGTGCGCACCACGCGGATTGGCAATTCTTCCATCGCCTTTCAGCCGGCGATTTTTCACGCCGATGGCGACAAGTTGCTCGCCACCGGAGAGATTGTCTGGGTCTGGACCGATCAGACAAGCAAGCGACCCATCCCCGTGCCGGATCGGCTACGCGCACTGCTGACGCGCTTTGATTCCGCGTAAAACTGGCGGGCTTTTCAATCGCATCGAATGGGTTAGGCTTCTCCCCAAGGAAACGCCCAAGCGAGGGTTACCATGAACCACATGACCAATAGCGCGCTCACCACCGCGGCGGATGATGCGGCTTTGGTGCGCGCCTGGCTGCAACGCTTTGAAGCGGCGCTGAAGGCAGAGGATGCGGGGCGCCTTGCGGCGCTGTTCGCGCCAGAAAGCCACTGGCGCGATCTGCTCGCCTTCACCTGGAACATCACGCCGCATACAGGCGCTGGTGATATCGCGGCAGCGCTCGCAAAGGCAGCGCCCACCACTGGCGCGCATGATTTCGCCCTGGCCGAAGGGCGCACGCCGCCCCGCCGCGTCAAGCGTCTGGGTATTGAGGTGATTGAAGCACTTTTCACTTTCGCGACCAGGCTTGGGCGTGGCGATGGCGTGCTGCGCCTGCCCGTGGAAAATCCTGCGCAAGCCTGGGTGCTGCTGACAACGCTTGAAGAACTCTCGGGTTTTGAGGAAAAAACCGGCAAGCGCAGGCCAAGCGGCGAAGCCTATTCACGCAATTTCGGTGGCGATAATTGGCAGGATCAACGCGACAAGGCGCAAGCTTTCGCAGATCGTGACCCCGTGGTGCTGGTGATTGGTGCGGGGCAGGCGGGGCTTGGCGTGGCGGCGCGGCTTGGCCAATTGAGGCTGGATACGCTGGTCGTCGAAAAGCATGACCGCATCGGCGATAATTGGCGGAAGCGCTATCATTCACTCGCGCTGCATAACCAGGTGCATGTGAACCACCTGCCCTATATGCCCTTCCCGCCGACCTGGCCGAAGTATATCCCGAAGGACATGCTGGCCAATTGGTTTGAACATTACGCCTGGGCGCTGGAAATAAATGTCTGGACCGGTACGGAATTCCTCGGCGGCGATTATGACGCCAAGGCCGGGCATTGGCGTGTGCGGCTGCGGCAGGCGGATGGAACGCTGCGCGACATGGCGCCGCGCCATGTGATTTTTGCCAATGGCGTCAGCGGTATTCCGAAAGTGCCGAAGCTGCCGGGGCTTGATGCCTTCAAGGGCGATGTGATCCATTCCCACAGCTTCACCAGCGGCGCGGCGTGGCGCGGCAAGCACGCGCTGGTGCTCGGCACCGGCAATAGCGGGCATGATGTGGCGCAGGATCTGCACAGCCATGATGTGGCCACTACCATCATCCAGCGCGGTTCCACCACGGTTGTCAGCATAGACCCAAGTGCGAAGATGAATTACGCGCTTTATGATGAAGGCCCATGCTTGGAAGATTGCGATTTGATCGCAACCTCCGGCACGCCGCCGCTGATTATCCGGGGCTATCAATTGGCCGTGCAGCGCATGGCGGAACTGGACAAGGATCTGATTGCGGCGCTCAAGGCACGCGGCTTCAAATATGATCTGGGCGAAGATGGCACCGGCCATCAGATGAAATACCGCCGGCGCGGTGGCGGCTATTACCTGGATGCCGGCTGTTCCGGCCTGATCATCAAAGGCGAGATCGGCCTGCTGCAATTCGACGATATCGCTGAATTCGTCGCGGAAGGGGCGAAGCTCAAGGATGGGCGGATTGTGCCTGCGGATTTGCTCGTGCTTGCGACCGGCTATTACACGCAGCAGGAATTGGTCCGCCGCCTGATGGGCGATGCCATTGCCGATAAGGTCGGGCCGATTTGGGGTATCGGTGAGGATGGCGAATTGGCCAATATGTGGAAGCCGACGGCGCAGGAAGGGCTATGGTTCATGGCCGGCAGCCTGGCGCAATGCCGCATCTACTCAAAATATTTGGCATTGCAGATCAAGGCGCGGGAAGAAGGCATGATCCCGCGCGGGGGTGCTTAAGCGACACCGCCCGGATCGCAATTCGCGCCGCAGAGTACAATGCCAATTCGCGCGCCGGCAGGTGCGCGCCAGGCGCCGGATAGCAAAGCAGCCAACGCTGCGGCGCCACCTGGTTCGGCCACGATGCGGAGCTTCTCCCACAACCAACGCCGCGCGGCGATGATCGCCTCATCCGGCAGCGTCACGCAGGTCGCGCCTGTGGCGCCGAGCACTTCAAACGCCAAACGCCCAGCACGGCGCGCGCCCAGGCTATCGGCGGCAATGCCGCCCACCGGCACATCCACCGGCGCGCCGGCCTGCTGCGCCGTGGTCAGCGTCGCGCAGGCCGACGGTTCCACCACCACAAGCCCGGCGCGGCCCGCATACCAGGCGCCAATGCCGCCAAACAGGCCGCCACCGCCGGCCGCGATCAGCACATGCGTCAGCTCCGGCGCATCCTGTTCCAACTCAAGCCCAATCGTGCCCTGACCGGCCAGAACCTCATGCTGGTCATAGGCATGGACCAGCATGGCGCCGGTCTCAGCCGCGCGGGTTTCGGAGGCGATGCGCGCTTCCTCATAACTCGCCCCGCCGACAACAAGCCGCGCACCAAAGCCTTCAATCCGCGCGCGTTTCACTGCCGGTGTTGGTGCAGGGACGAAGATTTCCCCCGGCACGCCAAGGCTTTGCGCGGCGTAGGCGACTGCCGCACCGTGATTGCCGCCAGATGCCGCAACCACGCCCGCCGCCGGCACCGCGCCTGACAGCAGGCGGTTGAAAGCCCCGCGCGGCTTGAAGGACCCTGTCACTTGCAGGAATTCCAGCTTGAGCGTGACCGGGTTTTCCGTCCCCAATTCATGCGGCGCCAGGCGCAACACCGGGGTGCGGCGGATATGGGGGGCAATGCGCGCCATGGCGGCGCTGATATCGCTTTGTGCAATCATGCGCCGAGCCTGCCCCGCCCGCCCCGCCCGGGCAAGCGCTTCCCGCGCGCTGGGCTTTCTGGCATGATCCCATCAGGCAAAGGCGCCAGTTAGGGCGCTGCCTCGGGAAGGGGCCGGCGCGATGGTGCCGGCAGACAATGCTCATCCACGCAAGTGCAGCAGCTTGGGGATCAGAAGCGGTGCTGTTCCGCGGCCCATCCGGCGCGGGCAAATCCGATCTGGTGCTGCGCCTGGTCGGGCGCGGCTGGCATTTGGTGGCGGATGATCAGGTGATGCTGGAAGGCGGGGTGCTCAGCGCGCCGCCCGCCTTGCGCGGCATGCTGGAAATGCGCGGGCTTGGGATTTTCACTGGGCTGCCTGTTGCGGAAAATGCGCGGCTTTGCCTGGTGGTTGATTTGGCCGCACGCGCCGATGTGCCGCGCCTGCCGGAACCGGCCTTTTGGCAAGGCCCCGCAGGTGCTGTGCCGCGCATCACGCTGCATGCTTTTGAAGAGTCTGCCTGCGACAAGGTGATCCATGCGCTTGGCGCTGCCTCAGGCCGCCTGCGCCAAAAAGCCGGGGCCTTCGCAGCATGACCAAGGCCGCGCGAGAGATTGTGCTGGTCACGGGACTTTCCGGCGCAGGCAAGGCTTCCATCCTGCGCGTGCTGGAAGATTTGGGGTTTGAGACGGTGGATAATCCGCCCATCGCCATTCTGGAATCGCTGGTGGGTGATGGCGTGCTGCCGCTCGCCGCCGGGATTGATGCACGCACGCGCGATTTCGATGCCGCCGCCGTGCTGCGCGTTCTGGAACGGTTGCGGTTGCGATCTGACATCAATGTCTCGCTCATTTTCGCAACGGCGGAGGATGAGGCGCTGCTCCGCCGCTATACCGAATCGCGCCGCCGTCATCCGCTGGCGCCGGGTGGCCCCATGGGGTCGCGCGTGCTGGATGGCATTGCGCGGGAAAAGGCGCTGCTGGAGGCGCTGCGCGATACCGCGGACCTGATGATTGATACCTCAGAACTGCCATTGGCGGATTTGCGGCGCATGATCGAAGGCCGCTTTGCCCCGGATGCGGCGGCGGGGCTCGCGGTTTCCGTGCTATCCTTTGCCTATCCGAAGGGGCTGCCGCGCGAAGCGGACCTGGTTTTCGATGTGCGGTTTTTGCGCAACCCGCATTATGACCCGATGCTGCGCCCCATGACGGGCCAGGCGGCGCCGGTTGCGGCCTTCATTGACGCCGATCCGGATTTTTCGGCCTTTTGGCAGAGGTTACGGGATTTTCTTGAACTTTTACTCCCGCGTTACGCTGCCGAGGGGAAGAAGTATTTCACCATCGCCGTGGGCTGTACGGGCGGCAAGCACCGGTCTGTCCTTGTCGCGGAACGGCTGGCGGGGCATCTTCGCGAAGCCGGCTGGCGGGTGGACCTCGCGCATCGGGAATTGAAACTTGCCGGCGGACAGGCTAGCCCCTCCGGCGCTTCTACCGCTCCGGGCCAGGAGGCCCTTTCGCAAGCATCATGATTGGTCTTGTTCTGGTTTCCCATGGCAGGTTGGCCGAAGAATTGCGGCTGGCGATGGAGCATGTTGTCGGCCCGCAGCAGGCGGTGGCAACTGTTTGCATCGGCCCCGATGATGATATGGATATGCGCCGACGCGAAATTCGCGATTGCATCACAAGCGTTGACCAGGGCGATGGCGTGGTCGTGCTGACCGATATGTATGGCGGTACGCCTTCCAACCTGGCGATGCAAATGGTGGAAAAAGGCAAGCCCGTGGAAGTGCTGGCGGGGGTGAACCTGCCCTTGCTGGTGAAGCTTGCGAAGGTGCGCGGCAGTGAACCGCTGCATGAGGCGTTGGATCACGCCAAGGCAGCGGGGCGGAAATATATCGCCCTTGCGCGTGATGTCGCGGGCGCCAAGCCCAATGGCAGCGCCAAGGGATGAACGAAGCCACCCCGGCCCCTTCTTCCGGCGGCATGGTGCTGCGCCGTTCTGTTGTCATCCCAAATAGTCGTGGCTTGCATGCGCGCGCGGCGGCAAAGCTGGTCGCCTTGGCAGAACGCTATTCCGCTTGCGTGAATGTGCTGCGTGATGGGCAGAGCGTGCCCGCCGTTTCCATCATGGGCCTGATGATGCTGGGCGCCGGGCGCGGTGCTGAAATTGTGATCGAAGCGGAAGGCTGGGACGCCAAGGAAGCACTGGACGCAGTAGCGGCCTTGGTTGAGGCAGGCTTCCATGAAGACTGAAACACCCGCCCGCCCGCGCGCCAGCAAAACCCCGCGCCGTCGCGAAACGCAGTTGCGCGGCATTGCGGTTTCGCCCGGCATTGCAATGGGTCCCGCTTTTGATACCAGCGAAGCCCCCGCCGAAGCGCCGCGCCGACGCATCGCGACTGAGGCGATTGAAGCCGAACGCCAGCGCCTGGCCGATGCGGTGGCTTTTTCGCGCAAGCAGGTCACCAAGCTGAAAACACGCATCGCCATTCTGCCCGAGGAAGCGCAGGAGGAAATCGCGCCCCTTTTGGACGCGCATCTGCTCATGCTCGGCAATTCGCGGCTGATCCGTGGTGCGCGCAAAAGAATTGAAGGTGAGTTGCTGGCCGCCGAGACCGCCATCACCGATGAAGCGGAAGCGATTGCCGAGGCCATTCTGGCCGCCAAGGATGATGACCGCGCTGGCCTCACGCGCCGCGCGACGGAAGTGCGCGATATTGCACGGCGCATCACGCGCAACCTGACGGCGACGCCCTTCCGCAGCCTGAAAAATCTGCCCGAGGGGTGCATCCTAATCGCTGAGGAACTGACACCTTCAGACGCCGCGCTGTTGGATCCGGCGCGTATTGCTGGTGTGGCAACCGATGAAGGCGGCGCGGATGGTCATACAGCGATCATGCTGCGCGCGCTTGGCATTCCTTCCGTGCTTGGCGTGCCGGGGCTGACAGAAACCGTGCGGCGCGATGACCAAATCGTGCTGGATGGTGCGGCGGGACATGTTGCCATTCATCCGGAAGCTGCGACGCTGACCGCAGCGCGCGAAAAGCTCGCTGCCTATGCGCGGGAACGTGCGCGGCTTGGCCGGCTGCGGCGCCTGCCCGCCATCACCACCGATGGCGAGGAAGTGGAATTGCAGGCCAATCTGGAAATTCCTCAGGAATTGCCATTGATCGCGCAAGCCGGCGCGCAAGGTATCGGGCTGCTCCGCACCGAATTCCTGTTCATGAATCGCGAGGATTTGCCGGATGAGGATGCGCAATGCGCGGCCTATCGCCAGATCCTAGAAGCCATGGGCCATGATCCCGTGACCATTCGCGTGCTGGATTGGGGCGGTGAGAAGGATATCGCCGCGCTCGCTGAAGGCGTGGCACCTGTTCACGCCGGTGCCAATCCTGCGCTTGGGCTGCGCGGCATCAGGTTGTTGCTGCGCCGGCCGGAATTGCTCGAAGTGCAATTCGCCGCGATTTTGCGCGTGGCGGCGGAATTGCCCGATGGCCAAGTGCGGCTTTTGTTGCCGATGGTAACGATCCCTGAGGAAATGAAGCAGGCGCGCGATATTTTTGATCGTGTCGCGCGGCGGTTGCGCCGGCGGGGTGACAAGCTGCCGGAAAAACTGCCGCTGCTTGGCGCCATGATTGAAACGCCTGGTGCGGCACTCGCTGCCGATGCGATTGCCCTGGAAGCGGATTTCTTTTCAATCGGCAGCAATGATCTGGCGATGTATACGCTGGCGGTGGATCGAGGTGATGCGGAAGTGGCGCATCTTTATGACCCGCTGCACCCGGCGGTGCTGCGCCTGATGCAATTCGCGACCGAAGCGGCGCTCCGGCTGCGCATGCCGGTTTCGATTTGCGGTGAAATGGCCGGTAATCCGCAATTGATCCCGCTGCTGCTAGGGCTTGGCATTCGCAGTTTTTCGATGAATGCATCCGCCATTCCGCGCGTGAAGCAGGCGGTGCGCGGGCTGGATATTGGCGATTGCGCGCGCTTTGCGCGCCGCGTGATGGAACAAAGCGACCCGGCGCGGATTCGCGAATTGGTAGCGGGGTTTGCGGCGGATAAGGCCTAACGTTTTCCTTATCCCGCCAGTAGCGCCCGCAAGGCCAACATCGCTACCAGCCCCACCACCAGCGCCGGCAGCAAATTACGTCCGAAGGCCAGGCACACCGTCACCCCCACGCCAAGCCCGAATAGCCGCGCCACCAATGGCACATCGGCCAGTGCCCCGGTTGGTGCAATGATCGCCAGCATGACAAAGGCCGCGAGTGTTGCCTGCGCAATCGCCGTCGCCCAGGCAATGACGGGATGATCCCCGCCAAGCCCGCCCGCCAGCCAAACGCCCGCGCTCCTCAACAACAGACAGGCGAGTGCGGTCAGCGCCAGCGCGATATCAGCGGCTTCCACGCGCGCGCCCACACAAGAAAGCAATGGTCCCGCCAATAATCCCTGCTGCTAAAAGCCCCATGGAGGATGGCAGGATGAAGGTAAGCCCCGCCGCCGCCGCGCCACACAGAATGGCGCGACGCGGTGCTGGCTTATTCACATCAGCCGCCAGCAGCAGCGCGTAATAGAGCGGATTGACAAATAACAGCGCCGCGCGCGCGTGATCATCCAACATGCCCGCGACATAGAACCCTGCAAGCGCAGCGAGCCCCGCCACCACCCAGCTTGTCAGCCCAAAGCCCAAAAACCAGGAAAGCCTGACAGAAGCTGCAATTTCGGGAAAGGCGCGCATCGCTGCCGCCCAAGGTGTCACGGCGATGAAGGGAATCGCCGGGATCAGGCGCTTACGCTCTGCCACGCCGAATAGTGGCGTGATGGCAATCGCCATGGGCAGGAAACGCGCATTCACCGCAATGGCGCCCATCACTGCGGGCGCGATGCCGCCGACAAAACCCGTGCTCGCTGCCTGCACCAAAACCAATTGCCCGGGCATGCCATAAATCGCCCAGCACGCCACCAAGGCCCAGCCTGGCGGCAGCCCCGCTTCGCGCACCGCAGCCCCGAAGGCGAGGAAAGTGGCTGCCATGGCGACACCCGCCGCCCCAACTGCATCGCGCGCGCCAAACAATACCGCGCCGCGTGCGGAGGTGACGCTACTCATTAACCCGCGGAGGCGTGTTGGTGCGCGGCGCTATTCCCATCATGCGCTAAAGCTTTACCACACCCGCACCAATCAAGCCCGCCAGCCGCGCCGCGATGGCGGGTGCCGCATTGGCATCCAACCCAAGCAGGCGATGAATCCCGGCAGCGAGTTCCGCTTCGGTCGTGGCCGGGCGCAGCGCCAAAAGTTTCTCGGCGGCAGCGGCGATCTCGCGTGGCGCTACGGCCGCGGCGCGGCGCAAATGGGCAGCGGCGGCGCGGCGATCCCTCGGCGCAATTGCAGCGCCTTCAGCCAGCAGAAAACCCTGTTCTTCCTTCACGCCATGCAATTGCCGCGCAAGCGCCAGGGCCTGGCGCAGCGCATCGCGCGCGGGCGTCGCCAGCGCTTCCAGCCCCCAGAGCAGGCGCACGCGTTCGCCAAGGCTTTCGGTTGTGATCGGTGATTCAACCGCGATGATTTCAGCGAGGATACCCGCGAGTGTGGCAAAGGGCACATCGGCAATGGCGGTATTTTTTGGCACTTCCGGTGCGGCTTCTTGGTAAGGCTCAGTAAGGCCGGTTTCTGGCGTGGGTGCTGAGCTTTCAACAGCGCTCGCGGCTGGGGCAGCGCCGAGCAGCGCGGCGATGCGCGCGGCCTCCGCTTCTGGCCTGCCATACCAGGAAAGCGACCAGGCCCGCGCGAGTTTCCAGCCCATGGCTTGGAGCGCGCTATCGCGGCCCCTTTCACGATCACGTGCGCAGCGCAGCGCCGCCCAATCGCCGGCATCGGCTTCAATACCCAATACGTAATTGCCGGAATCGCGCGCTGCGACATCCAAAAACAGCCCCGCCATGCCAACACGCGGCACGGCTTCCTTGCCGGCAGCTTCTATCGCCTTGCCAATCGCCGTGGCCAAGGGCGCGGCCTGGGTTTTGGCAGCAGTCGCGCGTGCTCCATCCCCCGCCGCCGCAAAGGCAAGGAAGGTTTTGAGTGTCGCAACGCCACGCCCAGAAGCACGCGCCAAATCGATGTCATCCGCGCCGATCGAGGAAAACACCATGCAGCGCTTCTTGGCGCGCGTGATCAGCACATTCAGCCGGCGTTCGCCACCATCAGCGGAAAGCGGGCCGAAGCGCATGGCAAGCTTGCCATCAGCGCCGCGCCCATAGCCCACCGAAATCATGATCGAATCGCGTTCATCGCCCTGCACGTTTTCCAGGTTCTTCACGAAAAACGGCTCATCTGGGTGGGATGTGAAAAACGCCTCGGTATCTGGATTCTCACGCCGCGCGGCTTCCACCGCATTCAGGATGGCATCACGCTGGCGGATGGAAAACGCTGCGACCCCCAAGGTATCGCCAGGCGTTTCGCGCGCATGCGCGATCACCGCTTCCGCTACCGCACGGGCTTCTTCCGCGTTGGTGCCGGTGCCGCCGGTGTCAAACCGCCCTTCAACGCGCCGCAGAGAAAGCCCGAGCGCGGCAGATCGCGCGCGTGGCGATGGCAGGATGAAAAGCCGATTATCGTAGAATTCCGCATTTGATGTCGCGATCAGGCTTTCATGCCGGCTGCGATAATGCCAACGCAGCATGGCCGATGGCAGGCCGCGCGCATTGCAAAGCCCCAGAATGCTTTCCACATCGCGCGCCGCGACAACATCAGGCGTATCTTCAGCAGCTTCGTCCCCTTCCTCGCCCGTCATGCGCTGGAAGAAGCGCGTGGGCGGCATTTGCTTGTCATCGCCCACCACCACCACCTGCCGGCAGCGTGCAATGGCGCCCAAGGCATCCACCGGTTCCACCTGGCTTGCTTCATCAATCACCAGCAGGTCAAAGGAAAGTCCGGGCTTCAGCCCATGCGGAGGGGCCAAGAATTGCGCCACCGAAAGCGGGCTCATCATGAAAATCGGTTTGGCCTTTTGCACCGCCTGGGAAGCGCGCAGCAGCAATTCGCGCACCGGCAAATGGCCGCGCTTTTTCTCCATCTCGCCACGCAATACGGCCATTCCAGATGCGCCATCACGCACTTCCTTGACGCGCAGCGCATGGGCATAAGCCGCTTCCGCGCGCGTCAACGTAATGCGTGCGCGATCGGCTTCGCGGAAATCCTCAACCAGCCGATCCGCCGCCGCGCCATCAAACGCCGCCAATTCCGGATGCTCCGCCATCGCAATGCGGAGCAAGCCTTCATGCAGCGCGAAGGAAAACACATCCTCGGCCGCTTCAGGCGCGACACGACCATCGGCCAGGCGTTCCAGCAAAGGCTCCAGCCCCACAGCCGAAGCGGCGGCACGGCGCCAGCCAAGCCAAGCGTCCAAAGCTTCCGGCGCCGCCGCCCAATCGCCGAGCCTTGCGGCAAGGGAAGTGAAGGCAGGTTCATCACTGCCGAAGGCGATACGCGCATCAAGCTTTGTTGCCTGCTGCATTTCCTGAAAGGCATCCAAGGCCGCTTGCAGCGGCGCAGCATCGGCGGGCTTGGCACCCTGCGCGAGAGCCATCAGCGCTGCCGCGCCATGGGTTTTGCGCCAAGCGAGCAGGGCAGCGAG
This sequence comes from Roseomonas sp., assembly GCA_020249435.1. Taxonomy (GTDB): domain Bacteria; phylum Pseudomonadota; class Alphaproteobacteria; order Acetobacterales; family Acetobacteraceae; genus Neoroseomonas. The sequence continues at coordinate 83,265 of JADCFQ010000006.1, forward strand.
CGGCGCAAGATCACTCGCCTCCCCCTGCCAGAGCGCCCCAAAAGCTGCGCGGCCCAAGGCATCACCCTGGCGCAAGGCGTCGCGTGCGGCCTGCCCAGCCAGCGCAGCATCCAGCGCCGGCAGCGGGTTTTCCGCATCGCGCGCAATGCGTGCCGCGAGCGTTTTGGCATCACGCCGCGCGCCGGACAAAAAGCCGAAAACACCACCAGCTTCGGCGAGCGTCGTGCGCGCTTCCGCAATCCCCGTCACATCCAAGGCACCCGGCAAAAGCTGCGGATCTGCCTTGGCTTTTTGCACATCACCAACTGCGCGCACCAGGGCTTCCAGCGGCGCCAGATCGCTCGCCCAGGCTTCGTGCTTCAGCGCCGCTGCATCATGCGCCGGTGCCGCCGCCAGGGCAGGGTTCAGGGCAAGCGCGCCCTCCGCTGCCCTCGGCCCGGCCTCTGCGCCCAGCGCTGCCCCCGCTGCGGCGAAGGCACGAATCCAAGCGGGCAGCCGCCCCAGCAACCGATCCGCATCGGCTGGGCCGATATCGGCCATCACGCCGCGCCAGGGGCTTTGCGCGCCGCCATCCGCCGCATAGCCCGCCAGCAATTTTATCGCATCGCGCCGCGCTTCAATCGCCGCCGCATCCCATGCTGCTGCATTCACGGAAAAATCCGGCGCCGCCACACCGCGTTGGCGCAAGCCAACCAGCGCGCCGATCACCTGATGCAGCGCCATGCCCGAAGCGCCCACGTTGCCGCGCATCGCCGCCGCATGGCGATTGATCCGCCCGCGCAGCGACCCAAGGCGACGCACCACCGCCTCACGATCAGGCTTTGGCGGCATGGGCAAGGAAAGCGTCGCGCGCAATTCATCCAGCACTGCGCGCTTGGATTGCTTTTCCGAATGCAATTCCAGGCAAGCGGCACCAAGGCCAATACTCTCCAGCCGGCGCTTCACCACTTCCAGCGCGGCGAGTTTTTCAGCGACGAACAAAACGCTTCGCCCATCCAGCACGGCCTGGGCGATGATATTGCTGATGGTCTGGCTTTTGCCCGTGCCGGGCGGGCCTTGGATGACAACATGCCCACCGCGCCGGACAGCTTCCGCCGCCAGCGCCTGGCTGCCATCCACATCCATCACATGATCCAGCCGCTCCACCGGAATTTCCACATCCACATCGGCGTCATCGGCAAAAACCGGCGGGATCGAAAGTGCTTCTCCACCCACCAGCGCGCGCACCATGGGGTGATCGGCAAGGCCGGGATTTTCCTCAGGTCCAAGGTCTCGCCACATCAGAAACTTGGCGAAGGAGAACAACCCAATCGCCAGCGCATCCGCATCCACCCGCCAATGCGCGCGTTCCGCCACCAGCGCGGCGACGGCTTCCGCCCAGGCGGTCGGCGTATAGGCATCAGCGTCGAAATCCGGCAGCGCTGCCTTGAAATTCACCTTGAGCATTTCGCGGAGCGAGAGATTCTCCGCAATATCGCCCGCCGCACCACGCAGCTTGAAATTCTGCGAAACCCCTTCGCGCTCCAAGGCCACCGGCAGCAGCGCAAGCGGCGCGCGGCGTTCGGTTTCGGGCGTTGCGGGATCGCGCCAGATCAGTGCGCCAAGCGCCAAATAAAGCGTGGGCACACCGGTTTCTTCGCGCGCCGTGCGCGCATCCTGCATGATATCGCGCAGCCGCCGCACCAAATCAGAAGGCGGCAATTGCACGCGGAGCCTATCATCGCGCTGATAGTCTTCCCGCGCGGCGTCAGCCTTCGCAGTGCCAACACCTTCTGCCTTCACCTTCACGCTCCGCGCGCGGCGCGGCTTGCCTGGGTTGGGTTCCTCAGGCGTCGCGTCAGATGCGGTGGCCGAGGCTTCAAAGCCAAAGGCGCGGCCCGCCTGCAACGCGCCGAGCACGAAATCCGCATCCTCATCATCAATGATCATCACACCACGGGAAGCGCCTGGCTTCGGCAGGGATAGCAGGCGGTTGCGCGTGGAAAGATCAAGCAGGCCCCGGCGGGCTTCTTCCAAGGCGGTGCGCAGATCCTTCATGGGATTATTTTTTCCGGAAGGCGAAGGTGACCAGCAGCACCAGGCCGACCAGCGCCAGAATGGCCATCATGCCCTGCACAACCTCAAAATTCGGGGAAGCGGGGCTGATGAAAATGGACGCGGCCTTGGCGCCCAGCATCATCAGGGTTTGCAGAATCCATTCCATTGAAGCGCCCTATCCGGTCGTTGCGCGGGGCGGCCATGCCCGAGAGCCAGTCTTGCACATCCCCAGGCGCAGTCGAAGGGTGATTTTCAGGCCGGCGGCGGCCCTGGCAAAAGCCGGTTTTCCAGGCTTTCGATCCGTTCCAGCGATGTCTTGAGCAGTGCAATCAATTCCGCCACCTGCTGTTCGCGCAAAAGGTCTATTTTTTCATGCAGCAGGCTGATTTCGGCCTCGGCCCGGATATTCACCTGATAATCCGCAATGGACCTGAGCCGATCTATATCCGCCTGGCGGTTCTGGCTCATCATAATGATGGGCGCGGTATAGGCGGCCTGGAAGGACAGCATCAGGTTCAACAGGATGAAGGGATAGGGGTCCCAAGCACCCCCGCCCAGCGTGATATTGGCCGCAAGCCAGGCGAGCAAAAGCCCTGATTGGATCAGGATAAAGCGCCAGGAACCGACGATGGCCGCGACCAGATCGGATAATCTTTCGCCAAGGGTCAATTGGGGCGCTGGCTCATCCCCGCGGCGCCTTTCGCGCGCGCGGATCAGCGTGGACCTTAAATGGCTGTGGCGGCGGTGATTGGGCGCTTCGGGATGGCGGGCCATGCGGCTTTCCCCTCTGGAAAGCCCAAAGCCTGCACCAGCCCGCGCCGTTGCAACATGCGGAAGATCAACTCCGCCCGTAAGTATCCTCAAAACGGACGATATCATCCTCACCAAGGTAAGACCCGGATTGCACCTCAATCAGGGTCAGCGGGATCTTGCCGGGGTTTTCCATGCGGTGGATGCAACCAAGCGGCAGATAGACGCTTTCATTCTCCCGCAGCATGATTTCCTCACCATCGCGGCGCACAATGGCGGTGCCGGAGACCACCACCCAATGCTCGGCGCGGTGAAAGTGCTTTTGCAGGGAAAGCTTGGCGCCGGGGCGAACCTCGATCTTTTTCACCTGGAAGCGGTCGCCCATGATCAGGCCCTCATAATGGCCCCAGGGGCGATAGGCGCGACGATGTTCGGTCGCTTCCTTGGCGCCGCGCGCCTTCAGCCGGTCCACCAGCTTTTTCACATCCTGCGCATGGTCGCGATGCATCGCCAGCACAGCATCATCCGTTACCACCACCACGGCATCTTGCAGCCCGATCACGCCGGTCAGGATGGTTTCGCTGCGGACATAGCAATTCTTCGCATCCACCAATTCCACCGGACCATGCGTTGCATTGCCGGCGGCGTCCTTTGGCTGAATCTCCCACAGCGCAGCCCAGGAACCGATATCGGACCAACCAATGGCAGCCGGCACCACGGCGGCTTTCTGCGTGCGTTCCATCACCGCGTAATCAATGCTGATGGCAGGCGTGGCCGCGAAGGCGGCTGCTTCAAGGCGGATGAAATCGCCATCGCGCGCGGCAGCGGCAACGGCGGCACGCACACCCTTCAGCACTTCCGGCGCATGGGCTTCCAATTCCGCCAGCATGGTCGCGGCGGTCGCGACAAACATGCCGGAATTCCACAAATGCCGGCCGGTTTTGAGAAACTCCGCCGCACGCGCCGCATCGGGCTTTTCCACAAAGCGCGCAATGCGCTTGACGCCTTCACTGCCGGGCAGGGCATCGCCTGTTTCGATATAGCCATAGCCGGTCTCGGGCGCGGTGGGCTGCATGCCGAAGGTGACAATCGCCCCCGCCCTTGCTGCCGCGGCCGCCTTGGCAAGAGCCGCTTGCAGCGCTGCCACATCACCAATCGCAGCATCGGCGGGCATGAACCAAAGGACAGCGCCTGGCGCCGTTTCCTCGGCCAAAAGGGCGGCGACCGCCATGGCCGGGGCGCTATTGCGGCCCACCGGTTCCAGCACAATGGCCGCGCCCTTGTCGCGCAATTGCTCGGCCACCAGAAAGCGATGCGCTTCATTGCAAACAACCATCGGCGGCAGGAAGCCAGCGCCCGCACCCCGCGCGGCGGTTTCCGCCAGCATGGTTTTATCTGAAGCCAGCGGCCAGAATTGCTTCGGGTAGCTTTCGCGCGACAGCGGCCAGAGCCGCGTGCCGGTGCCGCCGGAAAGGATCACGGGCAGGATCGGGGGGGTATTGGCGTTCATGGGCAATGATTACTCCGCATTCTGCGGCGCTTAGGGGCAAATCGGGGCAAAGCCAAGGCAAAGCGGGCCGGGCGTTTCCCCGGAAGGGCTTCCGGTATAGGTTCCCTTCCCCCATCACGCCTGAAAGTCGCCCCGCCTTGGATCAGCCTACCCTGCCCGCCATTCCGGAAGGCTTCGTGCCGCGTCCTGCCGGGGGGCCGTTTCTGGAGCCCATCGGCCCCATCATGATCCGGCGCGACCACGGGCCGCTCGCCTTCGGGCTGCGGATTGAAAAGCGCCATTGCAACAGCAAGGACATGGCCCATGGCGGCATGTTGGCGACCTTCGCCGACCTCGCACTTGGCATTGGCGGCTTCAACCTGGCTGGCGTGACGGGGTTCTTCACCACCATCAGCCTGAATTCGGATTACCTGGCCCCTGCCCTGCTTGGCACCTGGCTGCAATGTGAGCCCGTGCTGCTACGGCGCACCCGCACCTTAGTCTTTGCCCAAGGCGTCTGCACCGCCGATGGCAAGCCGGTGTTGCGCGCGAGTGGCGTTTTCGCCCTGCCGCGGGAGGCTGCACCCCAGCCCCCCAGCGGCTGAGCTAAATCACCCGTCGCGGCGCGCTTGGGCGCGCTTGTTCTGGGCGGAGACGCTGCCCACCCGCGCGCCATGCACGTGGCTTCTGCCCTTCGCATTCCCTTTATTCTGCATGCCGGCGCTGGCACCGAAGCCCGAACCCGGATGCTGGGCGCGCTGCGCCTGACGGCGGGCGAGCGCTTCCTTGAGCGCGGCGCGATGCTCTTCACGGCGGCGTTCCTGTGTCAGTTCATCAAAGCGGCTATTCACGCGCTTCAGCGCCGAGGCATAAACCTGCTTGCGGCGGGTGGCCTTGCCGGCTTCGGCATTCGCCGCTGCGCGGGCATCGCCCTTGCCACGCTTGGCGCGGTGGCCTTCCCGGATCAGGTCGCGCAGTTTGGCGTGTTCGGCGCGCAGCCGGGTCGCGATGGCGCGAAGCTCCTCAGGCGGCAGGGTGGCGATGGCCGGCTGATGGGTCGGCGCAATAAGGGAGAAGGCGTCGTGGCCCAGAAGGTCGCGTTATTCGCGCTGAGAAATCGCCATGGCGTTTGCTCCTTTTTGTTGATGGTCAATTGTTGCTACCGGGCAGGGCTGGCCTGTCCATGGTGGATGCGTCCCGAAGCTGTGCTCAGTGTGCAGGGCTTGGCGCTACCGATACAAGCCCGCTGCCCGCGCCGCCTGCGTCGCCAAGGCCACCATCAGCGCGAAGTTCGGCATGGGCACGCCCAAATCCCGCCCCAACTGCAAGGGCGCAGTGAACAGCGCGTCAATTTCCATCGGCCGGCCCAATTCCAGATCCTGCAGGATGGAAGGCTTATGCGCGGTCTCCCCAAAGCGGCGCATGCGCACTTCGCCTGGCACTTTCAAATCATGCCCAAGCGCGCGGGCGAGTGCCGTACCCTCATCGGAAATCCTCACCCCGGCTTCGAAGATGGCGGGGTCAGCCAGTGTTGCCTTCATATCCTGACGCGAGAGCAGGCAAAGCGGCCCCACCACCATATTGCCGAGCAGCTTGCCCCAAATGCGGTGGCGGATATTGGCAACCGCTTCGGTCGGCATGCCGCCCGCACTCAGCAGCGCCGCCAAGGTCTGGGCGCGTGGCGAAACGGCGCCATCAGGCTCCCCGAGATAAAGCTTGAGGTCAGCATGTTCCGAGGTGACGATGCCAGGTGCGACCACCGCACTCGCGGCATAGATCACGCCGCCAATCGCGCGTTCCACACCCACGGCACGGCGCAACGCGTCATCGGGGTCCAGCACAGGCAGGCGCTTACCTTCCAAGGTGCCGCCAATGCCATCGAAATACCACCAGGGAATGCCATTCATGATGAAGGCAACAGGTGTATCGGGCCCAAGCAAAGGCGCGATCCCTGCGGCTACTGCTGGCAAGGCTGGCGCTTTGACGGTGACCAGCACGGCATCCACCGGGCCAATCTCGGCGGCGTCCTCCGCGGCCTGCACCGGAAAGGTCTGATCACCTTCAACGGAGCGCAGCGTGATGCCGCGCGCCCGCATCGCGGCCAGATGGGCGCCGCGCGCGATCACGCTAACCTCAGCGCCGGCGGCGGCCAAGCGCGCCGCCAGATGCGCGCCAATGGCGCCCGCGCCATAGACGCAAATGCGCTTCACGGCGCGTGGTCGCGTAGCTGCGCGCAGATGGAAGCCCCGGCAGCGACAAGCTGTTCCACCATGCGCGCGCCATGCGCGGCATTGGCGCCGCGCGGATCGGGCGCGGCAACGCCGCCAGGCGCCACTTCTTCCACCCACATCGGCACGGCGAATTCCACGCCATGGGCGCGGATGGCGCCAAAGCCGGTTGGTGGCACGCCAAGGTAAGGCACAGAACCTTCCCGCGCCCGCGCCGCTTCGGGGCGGCAAAGCTCTGGCCTCAGCGCCATCGTCACAGACGCAACCGGGTCTCCGCCATGGCCGAAGGTGATGGGCTGCCCGCCCAATTCACCATGCAGCTTGCCGGCCTCACGCCAGAGATGCAGCGCCGGGATAATCACGCCATGCCGATGACGCATGCTGCGCGCGGCGGCATCAGCCGGCGCGATGGTGCCTGCATGGCCATTGACAATCATGATGCGCCGCGTGCCGGTTTTGATGAAGGCTTCGGCCATTTCCTCAATCACGGCGGTCAGAGTCGCGACCGAAAGCGTGATGCCGCCCGCGACGCCGGCGAAAAAATCCTCGCCACCAAAGGGGATTGCGGGGGCAACCAAAGCATCCGCGCCCTTCAGCAGGGCAGCGGCAGCAATGCGGTTCGCAATCTCCTCCGCCACCAGATAATCGCCCATCGGCAAGGCAGGGCCATGGGTCTCAAGGCTGCCCATGGGCAGAATGGCGACAGCGCCCGCAGCCAAACGGGATGCCACCTCAGGCGCGGTCAATTCCGCGATGCGATGCGCACTCATGCCAGCAAATCCAATGCCGCACGCGACAGGGCCTGCACCCCAAGGCCGATGCAACGCTCATCCGGTTGGTAGAAGGCGTTATGCAGCCGGTCTTCGCGCCCTGGCTGGCCGGAACCGATACGCAGCTGGAAGGAAGGCGCCACCGCGGCAAATTCCGCGAAATCCTCAGCGCCCATCGAAGCCTCGCCTTCGTTGATCACATCGCCCATTTGCCGGCGCACCGCGGCAATAACGGGATCAAGCACGCGGTCATCATTCACCAAGGGCGGCACCTTGCGGACGTAATTCATCTCGGTCTTCACGCGCATGGAAACGCCAATGCCCTCCGCGAGCCGGCGCAGCGCCGCTTCGGCGATATCGCGCGATTCATGATGCAGCGTGCGCACCGTGCCCTTCAGATGCGCGCGTTCGGGGATGATGTTGTACGTCGTGCCGCCCACGAATTGCCCAATGGTCACCACGGCCGGATGCAGCGGCTTGATTTCCCGGCTGACCACGGTTTGAGCTTCCTGCACAAAGGCCGCTGCCGCCACAATCGGGTCAATCGCGGCGTATGGATGCGCGGCATGGCCGGACTTGCCCTGGATGATCAGGTCAAACCGGTCAGACGCCGCCAGGCAGGCACCGCGCACATAGCCAAAACTGCCCACCGGCATATCCGGGTGGTTGTGAAAGCCAATCGCCATATCAATGCCATCCGCCGCGCCATCGGCGATCATGGCAGCCGCCCCTTCAAGCACTTCTTCCGCCGGCTGGAAGATCAGCCGCACGGTCCCGGCAAGCTGCGGCGCGAGGTCCTTCAATACCGCCGCGACGCCCAACAGCGTGGAGGTATGGATATCATGCCCGCAGGCATGCATCTGCCCGGCGATGTCACTCGCGAAGGGTAGCGCGGTTTCCTCATGGATCGGCAGCGCATCCATATCGGCGCGGATGGCGAGTGTCGGGCCAGGGCGCCCGCCCTTGATTTCAGCGACCACACCCGTGCGCCCCACGCCGGTGCGTGGCATGAGGCCCAGGCGCGTGAGTTCCGCCGCCACAATGCCGGCGGTGCGGGTTTCCTGAAAGGCGAGTTCCGGATGGGTATGAATATCGCGCCTAATTTCGATCAGGCGCGGCGCCACGGCCTCGGTCGCTTCGCGGATGCGGGTTTCGGGGTCATTGGGCAGGCGGTCGGTTGGCGACATGCGGCGATTTCCCATGGCTGGCTTGTATTTCGAAAGGATGATCGGCCCTGGCGCCGCCCGAGGCAAGGCTTGCCCCGCCCGCGCTTGCCGAGGTTTTGAACCCATGCAATAGAACCGCCATAAACAAGGGGGCAAAGGGATGAGAAACGTTGCTCGCCGCAGCGTCGTTTTGGGTATTGGCGCCTCGCCGCTTTTGGCGATGGGGGCGCGGGCGCAAGGCGCGTGGCCTTCCCAGCCCATTCGCCTGGTGGTGCCCTTCGCGCCCGGCGGAACGACAGATCTGGTCGCGCGGCTGATCGCCGCCGGTCTTCAGGACAAGCTTGGCGTTTCCATTGTGGTGGAAAACCGCGCCGGTGCCGGTGCCACGCTCGGCAGTGAAACCGTCGCGCGCGCTGCGCCCGATGGCTATACGCTGGTCATGTCCAATATCGCGAGCCACGCGATCAGCCCCGCCGTTTATGGCAGCAAGGTCCGCTATGACCCGGTGAAGGATTTTGCCCATATCGCCCTGGTGGTCAGCAACCCGACCGTTTGGGTGGCCAATCCGCGCGCCGGCATTCGTACCATGGCCGATGTGGTGGCGCGGGCGAAAAGCGCGGGCGGCTTGCAGGTGGCGACATCCGGCGCTGGGTCGTCCAATCATTTGCTGGTGGTGCAAATGAGCCGCCTGATCGGCACCGAAATCACCCATGTGCCCTTCCGGGGCGCGGGGCCGGCCATGCAGGCGGTGATCGCGGGCCAGGTGCCGATGATGTCAGACAGCCTGCCTTCCTCCGCCGCCCATATCAAGCAGGGCTCCGTGGTGGCGGTTGGCATGTGTTCGGCAGAACGGCACCCATCCTTCCCGGATGTGCCGACCTTCCGCGAACAGGGCTTCCCGCTGGATTCCGATTCCTGGTTTGGGCTTTCCGCACCGGCCGGCACGCCGGCGCCGATCATTGAGCGGTTGAACCGCGAAGTGCTCGGCCTGCTGCAAAGCGCCGAGATCAGGAACCGCTTTGCGGAGCTTGGCGGCACGCCGGGGACCTACTCGGCATCAGATTACAACAGCTTCATCATAAGGGAGGTGGCCAAATGGGCGCCTTTGGTGCAGGCTGCGGGCGCGACGGCGGATTGATTAAGCTGAAGTAGGGCCGCAAGGCTTGGGGGCAAAGCTGACCCGAAGGGTCACAAAGGGTGGAAGACGAGGATGAAACTTAACACGAAAGACTTGCTTTCGGCGGGGCTGTTCATTGCCTTTGCCGTTGTCGGCCTTTGGCTGAACCAGGACCATAATCTGGGCACCGCGCGCCGTATGGGGCCGGGCTATATGCCCATGCTGGTCTTCTGGCTCTTGATCGGCCTTGGGTCTTTCGTTCTTGTCAGTGGTCTATTCAATGGGCCTGATCCGCTGGCGAAATGGTCATCCGCCGAAATCGGCTTCCTGATCGGGGGGGCTGTCGTGGGTGTCGTTGTTGGCATGATCGCCGCGCGCATTCCGGGCTTCCCATCTGCGGGCTGGAATGCGCTGGGGATAGGCCTTTTCGTCGGTTGTCTTGTCGCAGCGGTTCCGCCCGGATGGCGCGCCCTGTTCCTGCCGAGTGCCGCTTTCACCCTATTCGGCCTGACACTCGAACCGCTTGGCTTCCTGGTCGCCATTGTCGTCACTGTCATTTGTTCGGCCTTTGCAGATAAGGAACACCTGGAACGGCCCTTGGGCGTTGCCGGGCTCATTGCCTTTCTCTGCGCGCTCTGCTGGGCGATCTTCATCCGCTATCTGGACATTCGCGTGCCTCTCTGGCCGCAGCTCTGATCGGGAAGGCAAAACACCATGGATCTGATTGCCAATCTCGCGCATGGCTTCGGCGTTGCGCTGACCTTCAACAACCTGCTGTTCTGCCTGATCGGCTGTATTATCGGCACCGCCATCGGCGTTTTGCCCGGCATTGGTCCGGTTGCGACGATTTCGCTGCTGCTGCCGATCACTTTCGGTCAGCCGGCCACCACCGCCATCATCATGTTGGCGGGCATTTACTACGGCGCGCAATATGGCGGGTCCACCACGGCCATTCTGCTGAACCTACCAGGAGAGGTGAGTTCGGTCGTGACAACACTTGAAGGCTACAAAATGGCCCGAAGGGGCCGCGCCGGCGCGGCGCTGACGGTCGCGGCCCTCGCATCCTTCTTCGCGGGCTGCGTTTCCACCGTGCTGGTGGCGGCTTCCGGGCCCTTGCTGACTTCGGTCGCGCTGTCCTTCGGGCCAGCGGATTACTTTTCGCTGATGATGCTCGGCCTGATTATCTCTGCCGTGTTGGCCCAAGGGTCAGTGGTGAAATCCATCGGCATGGTGGTGTTCGGTGTGGCGCTCGGCCTGGTCGGCACAGATGTGCAAACCGGCCAGCAGCGCTTCACCTTCGGCATCCCTGAGCTTTCAGACGGTGTTGGCTTTGTGTCCATCGCCATGGGCATGTTCGGCATTGCCGAAATCATCCTGAATTTGGAAAAGCCCGAAGCGCGGAGTGTCATGTCCGGCAAGGTCGGCAGCCTGATGATGACGCGCGAAGAAGTAAAGCGTGCCATTCCTTCAGTGCTGCGTGGCACCACGGTGGGTAGCCTGCTTGGCATTCTGCCGGGTGGCGGTGCCGCGCTCTCATCCTTCGGTTCCTATATGATGGAGCGCAAAATCTCCAAGGGGCGGCATGAATTCGGCACCGGCGCCATTGAAGGTGTCGCGGGGCCGGAAGCCGCCAATAACGCCGCATCGCAAACATCCTTCATCCCGCTGCTCACGCTTGGCATTCCGGCCAATGCGGTGATGGCGCTCATGGTAGGCGCGCTGATCATCCAGGGCATCCAGCCCGGTCCGCGCATGGTGGAAGCGCAGCCTGACCTGTTCTGGGGGCTGATTGCCTCCATGTGGTTGGGCAATCTCATGCTGCTGATCATCAATCTGCCGATGATCGGGCTTTGGGTGAAGCTGCTGGCGATTCCCTATCGCCACATGTATCCCTCGATCCTGATCTTCTGTGCCATCGGGGTCTATTCGCTGCAGAATAACGTGTTCGATGTGTATCAGACCGTGTTCTTTGGCCTGTTCGGCTACCTCTGCTCCAAGCTCCGCTTGGAACCGGCGCCGATGCTGATCGGCTTCGTGCTGGGGCCGATGATGGAAGAACATTTGCGCCGCGCCATGCTGCTTTCGCGTGGTGACCCGATGGTGTTTGTCCAGCGCCCGATCAGCGCCACCATGCTGGCAATTGGCGCCATCGCGCTGATTGCGATGCTTATGCCCAACATCCGCAAGGGCAAGGACAAGGCGCTGCAGGAATAGCAGCAGCAGCCACCCATTCAGGCCGGCCCTGTGCAAGCGGGGCCGGCCTTTTTCTTTGAGCGTTTCTGCGGTAACCGGATGCTTGCTCTTTTGACACTTCAAGGATTTGAATAATGCCTCCGCTTTCCGCTCGCCTTTCCCCGGCCATGCAGGTTGTCACCGCCGCTGTGCAAAAGGCGGGGCGCCGCCTGCTGCGCGACTTTGGGGAGGTGGAGCAGCTGCAAGTCAGCGTGAAGGGGCCATCCGATTTTGTCTCCACCGCCGATCTCCGCGCCGAACAAACCTTGCGTGAGGAACTGTCAAAAGCCCGCCCCGGCTTCGCCTTTCTGATGGAAGAATCGGGCGCTTCTGGCGGTGATGATTGGGAATGGCGCTGGGTGGTGGACCCCTTGGATGGCACCACCAATTTCCTGCACGGCATTCCCCATTGGGCGATCAGCGTGGGCGTTGAAAAACGCGTTGCCGCCGACAAGACCGAGCTTGTCGCGGGCGTGGTCTATAACCCCGCATCGGATGAGATGTTCTGGGCCGAAAAGGGTGTTGGCGCCTTCCTGAACGATAAGCGCCTGCGCGTTTCAGGCCGGAAGGACATGCGTGAGGCGCTGTTTGCGACCGGCATTCCCTTTGGCGGCGTCGCACGCAAGGCGGAATTCAGCGCCACCCTCCATAAGCTGATGCCGCAAGTGGCCGGTGTGCGGCGTTTTGGCGCGGCGGCGCTTGACCTCGCCTGGGTAGCGGCGGGGCGCTATGATGGTTTCTGGGAATTGGGGCTGAAACCCTGGGATATCGCCGCCGGCATCGTGCTGGTGCGCGAAGCCGGCGGCTTCGTGAGCGACCCGGACGGCAACGACCCTTACCCCTCCGGCATGTTGGTTTGCGGCAACCAGGCGCTGCAACCAAAGCTGCGTGAGGTGGTGGCCGATGGCATCGCCGCCGTGAAAGCGCATCAGGCCGCGGGATGAAGCGGGGCGCGCCCAGTTTTACGCGCCGGGCCGGCTTGGCGGCCGGCTTTGCCCTGCTGAGCCTGGCCGCGCGGGCGCAAGCGTCCGACCCAAGCCTGCCGCCGGACCCTGCCCCGGCCCCGCCGCCGCCCGTCCAATTGACCCCATTGCGCCCGCAGATACCGCAATCCCCAGCCGGGCAATTGCCGGGCCTGCAGGCGCTGCCTGAAGGCGGGTTTCGGCTGCGCATGACCGGCACGGAACTTACGCCCGCACAGGCTACCGCCGTGCAGGCTCTGGCCCGAACCCTGGCGGCGCTGCCGCAGGGCCGCATTACGGTGGAAGCCCAGGTGGCGGGACCGGCGGAGGATGTCTCGGCCGCGCGTCGTCTTAGTCTTGCCCGCGCGCAGGCGGTGAAATCCGCGCTTGTTGCCGGCGGGCTGACGCCAACCCGGATTGACCTCCGCCCGCTTGGCCGGCTTTCCGGCGCGCAGGATGCGGTGGACATCCTGCCCCCCGGCGTGGCAAGCCCGAATACGGAGGCAAGGCGCTCATGACCCAGCCCACGATCTATCTTTGGCGAATGGTGATTTTCCTGGCGGCAGTAGCGGGCATTGCCGCCATGCTGGCACCCGATCTGCTGCATGCCTTCCAGGCCAATCCGCTGCTGAATGGCGTGATCCTGGCCGTGCTGCTGTTTGGCATTGGCATGACCTTTAGTCAGGTGCTTTCACTCCGCCGGGAGGTCGCCTGGGTGGATGGTTTCCGGACGCCCAAGGACGGGCTTTCGGCGCATCAGCCGCGCCTGCTGGCGCCCATGGTTTCCATGCTGTCGGGGCGGCGGAATGAGCGGGTTTCTCTCTCGGCCTCCGCGATGCGGAGCGTGCTGGATGGGCTGCAATCGCGCCTTGATGAACGGCGCGAATTGTCGCGCTATGTGACTGGGCTGCTGATCTTCCTCGGCTTGCTTGGCACCTTCTGGGGCTTGCTGCTGACTATTGCTTCGATTGCCGATGTGATCGGCAATATGTCGGTCGGCTCCGGCGATTTGAACGTGTTGTTTGAGCAATTGAAGACCGGGCTTGCGAAGCCCTTGCAGGGTATGGGCACTGCCTTTTCCGCTTCCATGCTGGGGCTTGCCGGCGCGCTGGTGGTGGGGTTTTTGGACCTGACGGCGGGGCAGGCGCAGAATCGTTTCTTCAATGATCTGGAAGAATGGCTGGCCGGGCTGACGCGGCTTTCTTCCGGCATTCTGGGCCAGGAAGGTGAGGGCAGTGTTCCCGCCTATGTCCAAGCCTTGCTTGAGCAAACCGCGGAAAATCTTGAGACTCTGCAATCCACCATTGCGCGTGGTGAGGATGGGCGCGCCGCCACTTCCCAGGCGCTGATGACGCTGACGGAACGCATGACCGTGCTGACGGAACAGATGCGCGCCAATAATACGCTGATGCGCCGCATTGCCGATGCGCAGGATGGGCTGGCGCCGGCCATATCGCGGCTTGCAGAAAGCCAGGCCGATCGGGGTGAGGCGGAAGCGATGCGCGGGCATTTGCGCAACCTCGAAATCTATCTGGCGCGGCTGGTGGAAGAAGTGGCGCAAGGCCGCGCGCAATCCACCAACGACATCCGCAATGAGATCAAGATCCTGACCCGCACCATCGCCGCCATCGCGGAGGAACAGCCGCGGTGAAAAATCAGGACGTTTGACGCGCAATGGCGGGGTCTTCCGAAAGGCGGCGCGGGCGCGGCGGCAATCTGGATGTCTGGCCAGGCTATGTGGATGCGCTTTCCACGCTGCTCATGGTCATCATCTTCGTGCTGCTGGTCTTTGTGCTGGCGCAGGGCTTTCTTTCGGTCGCGCTCAGTTCGCGCGAAAAGGCGATGGATCAGCTCAATCGCCGCGTCGCGGAATTGGCCGATCTGCTGTCACTGGAAGCCGCGCAGGGTGAGCAATTGCGCCAGCAATTGGGGCGGCTGAATGATGATCTGCGCAGTGCGGCGACGGCACGCGATACGGCGCTGCAATCACTTGCCCTGATCCGCGACGAACGCGACAGGCTCGCCAATGAACGCGATGCGCTGCGCGGGGAACGTGACAGGCAGGGCGCGCGACTATCGGATTTGGAATTGGCGGCGCGCAGTGCGGCGGACCGCGCAGCGGCCACGGAACGGCAATTGGCTGAGGCTCTGGCGCGCGCTGAACGCACCGGCGGTGACGCCGCGCGATTGCAGCGGGATTTACGCGGCAGCCAGACCGAATTGACCGAAGCGCGCCAGCGCGCCGAAGCGCGCATCAGCGATCTTGAACGCGAACGCCGCACCGCGCTCGCGGAATTGGCAGCAGCCCAAGCGGCACTGGAAGCGCTGCGGCGTGAAGCGCAGGCGCTGGACCGGCAAGTGCGCGTTGAACGCGAAACCGTCACGCAACGGCTTTCCGAAATGGCGCGGCTTTCCGAACAGATCAGGGCATTGACGGCGCTCCGCGATGATTTGGAACGCCGCGCGGCGCAGGAACAGCGCGGGCGCGAAAGAGCAGAGGCAGAAGCGGGCGAAAGAGCGCGTTTGGCGGAAAGTGCCGCGGCACAAATCGCGCTGCTGACGCGCCAGACGGAAGCGCTGCGCGCCGAATTGGCGCGGCTGTCACGCGCGCTCGATTTGGCGGAAGCGGAAGGGCGGGACCGCAATGCGCAAATCGCACTGCTTGGCCAGCGCTTGAATGCGGCACTCGCGGCGCGGGTTGAGGAATTGCAGCGCTATCGCAGTGATTTCTTTGGCCGGCTGCGCGATGTTCTGGGCGAAAGGCCGGAAGTCCGCATTGTGGGCGACCGGTTCATCTTCCAGGGGGAGGTGCTTTTCGCCCCAGGCAGTGCGGATTTGTCCGAAGCCGGCCTCAGGCAGGTGCGCGCTTTGGCGACAGTATTGGCCGAGGTGACACCGCTGATCCCCGCCGATGTTGCCTGGGTTTTGCGCGTGGATGGACATGCGGATCGCACGCCCATTCGCAGCGCGCGCTTTGCCAGCAATTGGGAATTGGCGGCAGCACGGGCCATTGCGGTTGCTCAGATGCTGATCGCGGAAGGGCTGCCGCCCAATCGCGTGGCCGCGACCAGCTTTGGTGATGCGCAGCCGATTGATCCGGGCGATACCCCCCAGGCTTTGGCGCGCAATCGCCGGATTGAATTGCGCCTGACGGATCGCTGACGGCGTAAGATTTTGGGCTTTGTCCCGAGAGAGAACTCTCTCGGGGACTCGATACGGCTTGGATGTTTGGAGGTTCTGCCTGAGAGCGGCATGAAGCCGTGAAAAAGATAGCATGGCGAGATGATCACGGAGAGTTTTTTGGCGGGCGCGTAAAAACATCGGTGTTTTGAGCCCGCTACCAAAAATTCATACCTCATTTAACTAATTGGCGTCCCCGGCGAGATTCGAACTCACGGCCCCCAGATTAGGAATCTGGTGCTCTATCCTGCTGAGCTACGGGGACACCTGACGCGTCAATAGCGCAAAACTACCCCTCAGGGAACCATTCTACCGCCGCCGAAATCGCTCCACCGCGCTCACCAGCGCCGTGCGCAGCCCAGGCTCCAATGCGGAATGGCCGGCATCGGGGATCACGGTCAGCCGCGCGGAAGGCCAGGCGGCGGCCAATTCAAAGGCCGTGGTCGCGGGGCAGACCATATCGTAGCGGCCCTGCACAATCTCAGCCGGCATCCCGGCCAGGCGGTCCATGCGGCCGAGCAAACCCTCGGGCGGCAGGAACAGATCATGCGCGAAGTAATGCGCTTCAATCCGCGCCAACCCCAAAGCGGTGCGATCCTGCGCGAAACTCGCGACCGTCTCAGGTGAGGGCAAAAGCGTGGAACACGACCCCTCATATTGGCTCCAGGCGCGGGCCGCGGGCAGATGTACTGCCGGGTCGGGGTCACAGAGCCGGCGCAGATAAGCGCCCAAAAGGTCACCGCGTTCTTCGGGCGGTAGGTGTTCACTGAAGGCAGCCCAGGCATCGGGAAACACGCGGCGCAGCCCATCCAGGAACCACACCACCTCATCACGCCGGCCCAGGAACACGCCGCGCAGCACGCAGCCCAGCACGCGGTTCGGATGTTCCTGAGCGTAAGCAAGTGCCAGGGTTGATCCCCAGGAACCGCCAAACAGCAACCAATCCTCGATCCCCAAAAACTGACGCAGCACTTCAATATCGCGCACCAGATGCGGCGTGGTATTGTCGCGCAATTCGCCAAACGGGCGGGACCGTCCGGCGCCGCGCTGATCGAAAATGATCACGCGCCAATGCTGCGGGTCGAAAAAGCGCCGATGCACCGCACCGGCGCCCGCCCCCGGCCCGCCATGCAGGAATAGCACGGGCTGGCCGCGCGGATTGCCGACCTGTTCCCAATACATGACATGCCCGGATGAAAGCGGCAGGAAGCCGGTTTCATAGGGCGCGATATCGGGGAAAAGGTCTCCACGAGGCATGGGTTAGATGTGCCGAAGCGTGCGGCGAAGCGCAATGGTTTTCACGGGGTCAAGCCTTCACAAAACGGGCGATGAAAAACCCATCCATGCCGCCACGCGCGGCCCAGTAATCCGGGCGAGTGCGCACGGCGCCGGATGGCAGGATTGCCTCGGGCAGGCCCGGCACTTCCTCGGCGCGGATCGGGTCAAGCCGAAGGCCAAGCGCGGGGGCTTCGCGCAAATGCGCTTCGCCTTCTTCGGCCTGCAAGGAACAGGTGGCGAAAACCAGCCGCCCGCCTGGCGCCAGCATGCTGGCCGCTGACTGCAATAGCCTGGATTGCAAGGCGGCGGCGGTCGTGACATCGCGCGCGCGCTTGAGCCACGCCACATCCGGGTGGCGGCGGATGGTGCCGGTCGCGGTGCAGGGCGCATCCAGCAGAATGGCATCGAAGGCTGCGGCTGGACGAAACTGAGCTGCATCGGCGGTGATGATCTCTGCGGGCAGGTGCAGCCGCGCCAGATTTTCACGCAACCGTTCCGCGCGCTTCGCATCGCGCTCCACCGCCGTGACCGTCGCACCCGCTGCCACAAGCTGCGCGGTCTTGCCGCCGGGCGCCGCGCAAAGATCAGCAATGCGTTCGCCCGCGCGCGGCGCCAGCAGCCGTGCCGGCAGGGCGGCAGCCGCGTCTTGCACCCAGAAGGCGCCTTCGGCAAAGCCGGGCAGTTCCGTCACGCGCGTGCCGGCGGGCAGGCGAAAGGACCCGCCGGGCAGGGCTTCTGCGCCCTCGGGTGCTGTGGCGCCGGGTTTGAGCGAGATATCCAGGGGCGCCGGCCCGCAATGCGCCTCGGCAATGCTCCGCACCGCGGGGCCATAGGCAGCGTGCCAGGCGGACCAAAGCCATTGCGGCGTGTCGAGCCGCGCCGCATCCAGCCCTTCCAGCAGCGCTTCGCCTTCCGCTGCCACCTTGCGCAAGACGGCATTTACCAAGCCGGCAAAGGCGCGTGGCGCGAGGTCCACGGCGGATGCCACCGCCGCATGGGAAGGCGTGCCGAGCAACAGCAATTCCGCGACCCCGATGCGCAGCGCATGGCGTGCAGGTGGCGGTGGTTCACGACGCAGAAAGGGTTCCAGCACCGCATCAATGCTGCCCAGCCGGCGCAGCACGGTCGCCGCAATGCGATGCGCCGCCGCACGATCCCGCGTTTCAAGCCGCGCGGGCAGGGCTTCGAGTGCCTCTTCCAAAGGCCGATGCGCCTCCAACACGGCATCCAGCACATCGCGCGCGGCGCGCCTGGTGGGCAGGCCGGGCGGGCGCCTTGGCCGGGGTGGGGCTTCATTCATGCCGCCTTCATGGCACCCGCGCTGCACTCATGCTAGTGGTCCGGTCGCTGCTATCGGGAACCGATAGCAGCGTGAATCGGCCCACCAAATATATGGCTAGTGGTGCGCGGGGGCAGTTTTGGATCGGGAAAGGCCAACATGAATCACACCACTAGAGCCGCGGTGCGATGACCCTGGGCTCCTTTCTAGACCGCTTGCCGGAAACGCGCCGCCCAGGCTGGTGGCTGGCGCTGCTCTGCCTATTGGTCTGGCTCCCGGGCTTTTTTTCCATCCCGCCGGGTGATCGCGATGAAAGCCGCTTCGCCCAGGCGAGCCGACAGATGGTCGAAACCGGCGATTATGTGCGGATCAAGCTTGGTGAGGTTGAACGCAACAAGAAGCCGGTAGGCATTCACTGGGCGCAGGCTGCGACGGTGCATGGGCTGGAGGCAGTCGGCATTTCAGCGCGCAGCGCGATTTGGGCCTATCGGCTGCCATCGCTGATCGGCGCACTGCTGGCGGTTTTGGCCACCTGCTATCTGGGGCGCGCCTTGGTCGGGCGACGCGCGGCCTTTCTGGCGGCGGCCATGCTGGCACCCTGCATGGTGCTGGTGGTGGAAACCCATATCGCCAAGACCGATGCGGCGCTGCTGGCCAGCATCACGGCGGCGATGCTGCTGATGGGCCGCGCCTATCTGGCGCCGGCGCAATTTTCTGCGAAGCAGGCTTTGGGCTTTTGGCTGGCGCTTGGCGCGGGCGTGCTGCTGAAGGGGCCGATTGCGCCCATGGTGCCCTTGCTCGCCGGCATCACGCTTTCGATAATGGATCGCCGCGCGCCCTGGTTTGGCGCGCTCCGCCCGCTTTGGGGCGTGCCGCTGATGATCGCCTGCGCCGCGCCCTGGTTTATCGCCATTGGCATCGCGACCGAGGGGCGGTTTTTCTCTGAGGCCATCGGCGATGACATGCTGAGCAAGGTGGGATCGGGCGAGGAAAGCCATTGGGGGCCGCCTGGCTTTTACACTTTCCTGTTCGGAATCACGGCCTTTCCTTCGGCCTGGATTGTGCTGCGCGCGCTGCCCGGCGCCTGGGCGGATCGGCTGAGGCCGCAAACGCGGTTTCTGTTGGGCTGGGCCGTGCCGGTCTGGCTGTTGTTTGAAGCGGTGGCGACAAAGCTCCCGCATTATCCGCTTCCCGCCTATCCCGCGCTGATGCTGTTGGCGGCTGCCTGGGCGCTTGATCCTTTGCGCCGACCCACGCCGCGTTGGCTGGCGGCGATTGGCTGGCTGGCGCTGGGCGGTGTTGCGCTTGGTTTGCCCATCGCTGCCATGGCTGCCGCGTTTTATGCCGAAAGGCGCGCGGATATTTTTGGCCTGATTGGGCTTGGCTTTGGGGTGGCGCTGATACTGCTGTTGTGGCGCGCGGCACGCGCCGGGCATTGGGCGCGCGCGGCCTTGCTGGGCGCGGTATTGAGCCTGCCCGTCTATGCCGCCGTGCTGGAAGGCGTCATCCCGCGCCTACACGCTGTATGGGTATCGCCGCGCTTGGCCGCCGAGGCGCGCGCCATTGCGCCCGGCCTGCGTGATCGGGATTTCGGTGTGGTCGGCTATCATGAGCCCTCGCTGCAATTTGCGCTGGGGGGCGGCATTGCGCTGCTGCGCGATGGTGCGGCGGCAGCAGAGTTTCTGGCGGAAAAGCCAGGGCGCGTGGTGGCGGTTTCGCATCGGCAGGAAGCGGCGTTTCGCGCAGCGGCGGCCGAGCGTGGCATCACGCCGCGCGATGCCGGTTCTGTCACGGGGCTCAATTACGTGCGCGGGCGCTGGCTCACGCTGCTGATTTTCAAGGTGGATTGAATGTTCGAATGGGTGGCGCGCCAGGTCGCGGAAACCGGGCTGCTGGGCGTGTTTGTGCTGATGGTGGCGGAAAATATCTTCCCGCCCATCCCATCCGAAATAATTATGGCGGCATCAGGTTTTGCTGCCGCGCGGGGCGAGATTTCACTGATCGGCACCATCATCGTCGCCGTGCTTGGCACCGTGGTCGGCAATGCCTTTTGGTATGAAATCGGGCGCTGGTTCGGCATGGGGCGCATCCGCCCGCTGGTCGCGCGCTACGGCAAATGGTTCGCGTTTGAAACCGAAGATATGGACCGCGCGGAACGCACGCTGAAGCGCTGGGGGCCTTTTGCCCTTTGCTTCGGGCGCATGCTGCCTGGCATTCGCACCATCATTTCCATCCCCGCCGGCATGGTGCTGATCCCGCGTGGCGTTTTCTATTTCTGGACTGCGATTGGTTCAGCGATTTGGCTGAGCTTCCTCGCCATCGCGGGCTATATGCTGGAAGAACATTATGACCGGGTGCAGGGCTGGGTGGAGCCGCTGGCCTGGGTGGTGGTGGGCGGTTCCATCGCAGCCTATTCGCTGCATTTGATCTACGCTTTTCGCCGTGCGCGGCGCCGGCGCGATCAGGCGTAACGCGACAGCGCCTGTTCCAGGGAAGCGAAGGCATTGGCCAAGGCAGCATTCATCGCCGCTGCCGCCTGATCCGGACGCGGCGCATTGTTCGGCAGGGCAGCACTACCGGTGCTGATCATCTGCCCCAGCACGCGGGGCGAGCTTTCGCGTTCTGAGATCAGCACGAAGTTCAGTTCCGCTTCCGCCTGACCGCGCGCGCGATTGGCCAGCAGCCGGGTCAATTCACCTTCCAGCACCAGATCAGGATTGGCGCGGCTGCCCGGTGCCAGCACGGCAGCAAAAAGCCGTGCATCCATCAGCCAACGGCGCAAAGCCTGTTCTGCCGCTTCCGCAGGTGGCGCGATCCATTCGGCGTAGAAATCAATCTCCTCCGTCCCATCCGGGCGAATGCTGCGCAGCCCGCGCACATCCAGCGCCGGCGGTGCGCGCAGCGTGCGCAGCAGCAAAAGCCGCCGCCCCCTGCCGCGCACGCCTTCCCCCTGCCGGCGTGGATCAAGCGCATAGCGCAGCACTTCCTGATAAGGCCGATCCGGCAGGACAGAGCAGGCGGAGGCAAGAAAAGGTGCGGCCAGTAGGGCGCGGCGATGCAGGGTCTTCATGTCAGCGGCGTTCCCGATTGGGCGGCGGCGGCGGCGCGCCGAGCAGGGTTTGCGAAGGGTTGCGGCGGAGCGATTCCGTCGTATCGCGCAGATTGGCGACCGAGGATCGCAAATCCCGCATCAGCGGCGACAAATCCGCTTGCAGATCCGAAGTCGTGCCGCGCGCGGTGCGCAGCGTCTGTTCAAGTGCCGTGACCGCGGCGGGGATGCGCACCAGGGCCTCGCGGATTTCGCGGCTGGCCAGCAATTCCTGCGCGCTGCGTCCGGCATCACCCATACTGGCAATGGCACCGCGCAATTCATTTGCTGTCTCCTCAAGCCGTATCTTGCGAATTTCGGCGCGCAGTTCCGCCACGGTTTCGCCGGCTTCACGCAGTACGGACGCCACTTCCCCCTCACTGATCTGCTTACGCAAATCACCCATCAGCCCGGCGGCGTTATTGACCAGGGCTTCGATATCAAGCGTTTCCAGCCGGCGCAGAATCTGTTCCGCTGCGCTGGTCACTTGCGTGATGGTGGAAGGCACGGCGGGAATATGATCATAACGCGGCTTCCAAGGCACCTGAATGGGTGGGTAGCGCGCAGGGTCAAGAATATCAATTTCCAGATAGGTAACGCCGGTAATCCCCTGGGACGCGATGCGCGCACGCAAGCCGCCCGCGATCATATCATCCAGAGAGGCGATGCGAGACACGCGTGTGCGTTCAACGGCAAAGCGTATCACCACCAATTGCATCGCAGCGCGATTGGCACGCGCTTCCGGCACATCATAGATCGCGGCGGCTAGGGAGATTTCCGTCACGCGCCCGATTTGCACGCCGCGAAACCGCACCGCCGCCCCGACATCAAGACCAACGATGGATTCCCCAACATAGGTCTCAAAATAATCCGATTTGGTGCCGAATTGCCCGGCGGTCAGATACAGGACGAAGCCGACCGCAAGTGCAATGGCGGCAAGTGCCAGCATGCCGACGCGGAGGAAGAGCGTATTGGGCGGTTTTGCCATGTCAGGCAGCCTCTCGCCGGAAGAAGGATCGTACCGTGGGGTGGGTTGCGGTATCGCGCAATTCGCGCGGCTTGCCCATGGCGATCATGCCGCGCGCTTCCTTATCCAGCATGATGCAGCGATCCCCAATGGCCAGAATGGATTGCAATTCATGCGTCACCACAACAAAGGTTGTCCCGGTACTGCGCGCAATATCCAAGATCAACTTGTCCAACCCGGCCGAGGTAATCGGGTCAAGCCCGGCAGAAGGTTCGTCCAGAATAAGCAAGGGCGGGTCAAGCGCCATGGCGCGCGCAATCCCCGCGCGCTTGGCCATGCCGCCGGAAATCTCAGCGGGCAGCAAGCCCGCCGCATCGCCAAGCCCAACCAGGCCAAGCTTGGCGCGAGCCAGGGCTTCGCGTGCCGGGCGCGGCAAATCCGTATGTTCTTCCAGGGGCAATTCCACATTTTCGGACAGCGTCATATTGCCGAAAAGCGCGCCGGATTGCCACATCACGCCAATCCTTTGCAGCAGTGCAATGCGCCCTGCCGCATCCGCTTCCGCCAGATCAACGCCAAGGATTTCAGACCGCCCGGCAGCGATGGGCACAATGCCGATCAGCGCCTTGAGCAAGGTGGATTTGCCGCAGCCGGAACCGCCCAGAATGATGAAGACCTCTCCGCGTTTCACTTCAAAGGAGACGTCCTTGAAGATGGTGCGCGGGCCGAAGCTGACCGCCAGGTTTTCGACGCGGATCACGGTTTCGTCGTTCATATGCCAAGCCTGAAGAAGAGAATCGCGAACACGCCATCCATGGCAACAATGGCGACAATGCCGCCCACCACGGCGGCCGTTGCCGCATCACCCACCGCGCGCGGGCCGAGGCCCGCTGAAAGCCCGGCGCGGCAACCAATGGCCGCGATCACCAGGCCAAAGCAGCAGGATTTGAACAGGCCACCCATCAGATCACCAAGGCTCAGCCATTGCTGCAATTGGTTGGAAACCGCGCTCCACGGGAAACCCAGGCTCTCCATCACCACGGTCATGCCGGCAAGCCCGGCAAGGTTCATAAGCAAGGTCAGTACGGGCATCACCAATATCCCCGCCAGAATGCGCGGCAGGACCAGCATCACCATGGGGTCAATGCCCATGATGCGGAGCGCATTCACTTCCTCATTCACGGTCATGGTGCCGAGTTCAGCGGCAAAGGCCGATCCGGTCCGCCCGGCCAGCACGACGCCGGCCAAAAGCGCACCCAATTCGCGCAACAATGAAATGCCCACCAGATTGGGCACGAAAATCTCCGCGCCAAAACGCTTGAGCGGGATGGAGGATTGATAGGCGAGGATCAGCCCGATCAGAAAACCCAGCAACAAGGTCAGCGGAAAGGCGCGCAGCCCGATCTCATCCAAATGGCGCAGGAATTCCGCGCCGCGAAAGAGTTTCGGGCGGAACATCACGCGCAAGGCCGCGACCAGGGCTTCACCGGCAAAGGCAATGCCGGAAAGCGCGGCCTGAATGCCGCCATAGACCGTGCTGCCTAAGGCCGTGATGGGCGCGAAATCGCGCGGCGCTTCGCTGGGCACGGGGGCCGCCTTCAAGGCCGCGCGATTGCGTTCCAAAACGGCCAGCACATCCGCCGAGCCACCTTGCACCGCCACCGCATCACCCGCGCGCAGCACCAGAATGGCGCCGGCACTGTCCATGCTCTCAACCGCGGAGAGATCAATCGCGCTGGGCTTGTCAGCCAGGGCGCGCGTCATCGCTGGCCAAAGCGTGGCTGCGGCTTCGGCATTCAGCGTGCCGGAAAACGCCAGCACCTTGCCTTCGGGTGCGACGCGCGATGTCAGGCCGGGTTTGGACATGTCACATTCTACCAAACACGGCTTTGCGGGGTTTCGGCAAGTGTTTCAAGCGCGTGACGATCAGCGCCACAGCGCATGGATCAGCACCGCCGCCGCGACCGAGACATTCAGGCTTTCCACCGCGCCCGAACCCGGCAGCGTCACGCGCGCCTCTGCGGCGGCGAAACTTTCGCGCGATAGCCCTTTTTCCTCATTACCGAGCACGAGCGCGAAGGGGCGCCCGCGCGGCAGGGCTTCCGGCGCCACGCCATCGCGCGCCACGGCGGCAAGGCTCAGCATTTTGGGCGCGATTGCACGCAACAGCGCGGGCAGATCGGGTGCCTGGAATACGTCCAGCGCTTCCAAGCCGCCCTCGGCGGTGCGGAGCGCCGCATCGGAAAGCCGCGCCTGGCGCTGATCGCCCGAAATCACCAGCGCCTTGCAGCCAAAAAACGCGGCGGATCGTGCGATGGCGCCAAGATTATGCGGGTTGCCGATACCATCCAGAATGGGCAGCACCGGCGCCGTCCAAAGGATTGGCGGCAGGTTGTTGGCGTCCAATAGGGGGACACTGCGCGGGCGCGCCACCGCCACCATGCCACCATGATGCGTGGTGCCGGCGATGCGCTGCAATTCCTCGGGCGGGACTTCACGATAGGGCAGGCGGCGCTTGGCCAAGGCGGCGCAATAGGCGCCCGCTTCCTGCCGACGCATCGGCGTATAGAAAAACCGCAGCACATCGGCGGGCCGATGCGCGAAAAGCGCGGCCACCGCTGCTGGGCCGCAATGCCGATCCGGTTCCTGGGCTTTGCTCACGGGGTTGTGAGTGCCTTGATTTTTGCCAAGACGGCATCGGGGATTTCGATCCCCTCCGCGCCGGCACGGGCGCTTTGCGCATCGCGCTTGGCGCCGGGCAGGCGCACACCCTCATCGGCCTGCATGGCGGTGATGAGCGTTTCAATCCGCGCGGCAAAGCCATCAGCACCCGCCAACGCGCCGGGGTCTATCACCAGCAGCGCCTGGCCCAAGCGCGGGCGATTGCCCTCATCCTGGAAGAAACTATCGGCTTCAAAGCCGAAAGCCGCGCCGGTCAGCGCGCAGCAGAGCAATTCGACAATCAGCGCGAGCAAGGCGCCCTTGGTGCCGCCCATGGCAAGCATGGCGCCCGAAAGCGCGGCCTTGGCATCGGTGGTGGGGCGGCCTTCGGCATCCAAAGCCCAGCCTTCCGGAATGGCGCGGCCTTCCTTGGCAGCGACCATGATCTTGCCACGCGCCACTTCCGATAGCGCCATATCAATCACGAGCGGTGGTGCGGCACGGCGCGGGAAAGCCGCCGCCACCGGGTTGGTGCCCATCAGGGGCCGGCGCCCGCCCGGCACGGGCATGGCAGCGGGCGAGTTGGTGAAGGCGAGCGCCACCAGCCCCTGTTCCGCCAGCCGCCGCACTGGCAGGCCCATGGCGCCGGAATGGTGGCTATTGGTGATGCCCACAAAGGCAATGCCATGCCCGCGCGCGCGCCAGGCGGCTTCCTGCTCCGCCAAGGCAAGTGCCGGGTAGGCCAGCCCATGCCCCGCATCAATCAGCGCCGCTCCGCCGCGTTCATTGATGATGCGCGGCGTGGCCTTCCCATCCGCGCGACCATTGCGCAGGAACGCCGCATATTGCGCCACGCGTGACAGGCCATGCCCCGCCTGGCCCGCCGCTTCCGCGGCCACCAAAGCGGCGGCGGTGCGGCTGGCCATCTCGGGCCCGGCGCCCGAGGCGCTCAGCGCCGCAGTTACCAGTGTTTCTGCTTCAGTCAGGGAAAGTCGCATCAATCCGCCTTCAATTTCGCTTCCTGCACCAGCCTGGCCCAGCGGTCAGTCTCGGCGCTGATATAGGCCGCGCTGCGCGCCCTGTCCCAGGCTTCCACCGTAAAGCCGCCGTCTCGCGCGCGGCGAGAGACCTCCGGGTCGCGGATTGCGGCCAGGGTATCGGCTTCCAGCCTGGCCAGGATGGGGGCGGGTACCGCCGCATTGGTCATCATCGCGGTCCAATTGGTCATTTCAAGTTCGGGCGATCCCGCTTCGCGCACGGTGGGCACATCCGGCACCAGGGGATGGCGTTCGGCGGAGGTAATGGCAAGGGGGCGCAGCCGCCCGCCTTGGATTTGCGCAATGCATTCCGGCAGGTTGGAGACCATGAAATCCAGATTGCCCGCTGCCAAGTCAGTGACGGAAGGCGCGCCGCCGCGATAGGGCACATGGGTAATCCGATCCCCGGCGCCAGAAACGCGCCGCACCAATTCCAACCCCAGATGCGGCGGCGATCCATTGCCCGATGACCCGGCGTTCAAATTACGCTCTCGGGCTTGCGTCAGCAGGTCAGCCAGGCTGCGGGCTGGGTTGCGTTCCGCATTCACCACCACCACCAGAGGCAATGACCCAAGGACAGAAACCGCCGTGAAATCCTGGCGGAAATTGAAGGGCGCATTGGGAAAAAGCGAGGCATTCACGGTGTGCGTCATGGTAATGGCGAGCAGCGTATAGCCATCGGCCGGGCTTTTCGCCGCCGCATCGGCGCCGATCAGCGCATTGCCGCCGGCGCGGTTTTCGATGATGACGGGCTTGCCCCAAATATCCGATAGCTTCTGCCCGACCAGCCGGGCCATGATGTCGGTCAGGCCGCCCGGCGGGAAAGGCACGATGTAGCGCAGGGCGCGATCCGGGAAATTCGCTTGGGCCTCAGCGCGGCCAATCAGGGCGGCGGCAGGCAGGGCAGCGAGCAAATGGCGGCGGGTTGGGCGCATCATATCCTCCTCGGCGTTACAGGAGCGTAGCCCAGGGCGCGGCGCTGCCCTATAGGTTTTTCATCTGAGGCTTGAACCGAGGGATTGTCGCGTGACACCTGTTGAGAAAATCCGCGAATGGCATGAAGAGCTCACCGCCTGGCGCCGGGACTTCCACGCCCATCCTGAATTGGGGTTTGAGGAAGTGCGAACCAGCGCGCTGGTGGCCGAACGCCTTGCCTCCTGGGGGATTGAGGTGCATCGCGGCATTGGCAAGACTGGCGTGATTGGTGTGCTGCGCAATGGGAATGGCCAGGGCCGGCTTGGGCTGCGTGCGGATATGGATGCGCTGCCGATGCCGGAAGCCAATGGCTTCGCGCATAAATCGGGCATTGAAGGCAAGATGCATGGCTGCGGACATGATGGGCATACCACCATGCTGCTGGCCACCGCGCGCTATCTGGCGGAGACGCGCAATTTCGATGGCACGGTGCATTTCATTTTCCAGCCGGCGGAAGAAGGGCGCGGCGGCGCGCAGGCCATGCTGGCAGATGGCCTTTTTGAGCGTTTCCCCTGCGATACCGTCTATGGGCTGCATAACCGCCCCGGCCTGCCGGTTGGGCAATTCGCCATCCGCCCCGGCCCGATCATGGCGGGCGCGATATTTTTCGACATCGTGATCCAGGGCAAGGGCGGCCATGGTGCGCGCCCGGAACAGACGATTGATCCTGTGGTGGTGGGTGCGCAGATCGTGACCGCCTTGCAGACCGTGGTCGCGCGCAATGTGCCCGCTCTGGATAGCGCGGTGCTAAGCGTGACCTGCTTCAATGCTGGCTTGGCCCATAATGTGATCCCAGATCAGGTGACGCTGAAGGGCACGGTGCGCGCCTTCAAGGTGGAAATGATGCGCCTGGTGGAAGAACGGATGCGCGCCGTGGTGCAGGGCACCGCTGCGGCCTTTGGCGCAACCGCTGAGATTACCTTCAAGGAAATCGCCGCGCCCACCATCAACGCGGCAGAAGAAGCGACCGCACTTGGTGATGCCGCCGCGTCATTGGTCGGTGAAGCGGCGGTGGAGCGCAACCGCACGCCCGTGATGGGCAGCGAGGATTTCGCCTATATGCTGCTGCAACGCCCGGGCGCTTATATTCATGTCGGGAATGGCACGGGTGATGCGGGCGGCTGCGATGTGCATAACCCGCATTATGACTTCAATGATGCGGCGATTCCCTATGGCGGCGGCGTGATGGCCGCGCTGGTGGAACAGAAGCTGCCACGCGTGAAGTGATCGGGCACGGCGCATGACCACCCTGGACCATACCATGGATAGGCTGCTGCGCTGTGCGCTGGCCAAGCCGGAACCGCTTTCCCGGCAGGAGCTTGAAGGCATTTTGCGCCTGATGGGCAAATGGCGGCATCAACTGATTTCCAACACGATCATGCAGCTCGATGGTCTTGTGGTGCAGGGCGGACCCTTTGTCGGCATGCGGCTTCCCCCCAACAATACTGAGGGCTGCCATGCGCCAAAATTGCTTGGCTGTTACGAAGAAGCGCTGCACCCGCATCTGGAGAAATTCATCGCGCGCGGTTTTGACGCGGTTCTGAATATCGGTTGCGCGGAAGGTTACTACGCCATCGGTATGGCGCGACGCATGCCGAACACGAAAATCTTCGCCCATGACCTGAATGAGTATGCACAAAAAACGTGCCGTAGCATGGCAGAACTCAATGACGTTGCCGACCGCACCATGATTGACGGGCTATTCTCCGGCGGGGACTTCGAACGCTTCGCAGCCCTTGATACGCTTGTCATGGTAGACATTGAAGGCGCGGAAGAGGCGTTACTCGATCCGGAAGCATTCCACGCCTTACGGCGGATGACCATTGTCGTCGAATGCCATGGCGGTCCAACGCGCGGCACGACGGAAACCCTCACCGCGCGCTTCCAGCCGACGCACCACGTTACCCGATTGGATCAGACCTACAGCCAACCGAAACTATCGCCATGGATGCGAGACCTTGGCCATATGGATCAGCTTTTGGCGATATGGGAGTGGCGCGGAGAGCCAACACCCTGGCTGGTGCTGGAACCGCTTTAGCCCTGATGACGCGCTGGTTAATGCACCAGCGCCACACCCATCCCATGCTGGAAAATCGCGGCCGCGCCAAGCGCGTAATCCGGCGCGGCGCCGATTTGTGTGCCGTCTGCCGCGTGGATCGCAATCGCGCGTTGGTTGTTCACCGTAACGGGGCGCATATAGGCGATCCGATTGGTGCCGTAGCGCGCCCAATCAAGCGGTGAGAGCTTCCGCAAATCCTCGGCGGTCAGGATGATTTCCTGTTCGGCTTCGTTTTCGGTGTCGAATTCTTCCTGGTCACTCATGGTCTTGTCCTTTGCGCGCCCTTCAAGGCTCGCGCTAATGTGCCGTCCTGGAATAGGCCCGGCGGTTTGGGGCGTTCAGCCCCGTTCAGGGCGCCCTTCCACAATGGTGGCGGCGCCATTGGTTTTGGTATCAATCCGGATGGTTTTGACGCGAACCTCAGGCAAGGGCCGCTTCAATTCCACATGTAAAAGGCCGTTATCCAGCCAGGCACTTTCCACATCTATGCCTTCCGCGAGCACAAAGGCGCGCTGGAATTGGCGGGCGGCGATGCCGCGATGCAGGAAAATCCGGCCTTCCGAATCATCCTTCTGCCGGCCCCGGATGACCAATTGATTGTCTTCCTGCGTGATCTGCAGATCATCCATCGAAAACCCGGCCACCGCCAGCGTAATGCGCAGCCGGTTATCGCCGATCTGTTCGATGTTATAGGGCGGGTAGCCATCGGCATTCTTGCCCACACGATCGAGCATCTGTTCCAGATGATCGAAGCCAAGAAACAGGGGCGAGCCGAAAAGCGAAGGTCTGGTCACGTAAAATGGCCTCCTCATCCGAGAGCGAAGCATGTTGCCGGGCCCGAAGCGCCCTGCTGAGCCTCTATCTTGGCGCGCGGCTTTGGCGTTGCAAGGGGGGGCGCGCGGGGCTACATGCCCTCCCCTGCCATGACCGAAAATGCAACCCTGCCCATCCTGTTCGTGCCTGACAAAAGGCTCCGCCTGAAGGCGCGCCCGATTGGCGATGCCGATGGGGATATCGTGCGCGCCCTCGCCCCCAAAATGCTTGCCACCATGTATGCCGCGCCGGGCATTGGCCTGGCTGCGCCGCAGATTGGTGAGGGGCTGCGCCTGGTCGTGCTGGATATCCAGCCCAAGGAAAAGCCCGATCCGATGGTGCTGGTGAACCCGGAAATCATCGCCGAAAGCCCTGAAGCCGCAACGCGCGAAGAAGGCTGCCTATCGCTCCCTGGCCAATATGCCGATGTGACGCGCCCCGCCCGCGTGAAGGTGCGCTATCTGGACCTGACAGGTGCAAAGCGGGAGATCGAAGGCGACGGCCTGCTTTCAGCCTGTCTGCAACATGAAATTGACCATCTGGACGGCGTTTTGTTCGTGGACCACCTTTCTGCACTCAAGCGCAATATGATCCTGCGTAAGCTCGCCAAGGATCTGAAATCCCAGCAGCGCGGGTGAGCAGCCCCGCGCACCCTTTGCGCCTGGCTTTCATGGGCAGCCCGGATTTCGCGGTGCCGGCGTTGCGCGCTTTGCATGATGCGGGGCATGAGATCGCTGCGGTCTATTGCCAGCCGCCGAAACCCGCCGGGCGCGGGCAGAAGGAAACGCCTTGCCCAGTGCATCGCGCCGCGCTGGAACTCGGCCTGCCGGTGCGCCACCCCGCGCGGCTGAAGCGCGATGAGGCGGAACACGCTGCCTTCGCAGCGCTTGATCTGGATGTGGCGGTGGTTGCGGCCTATGGCCTGATTTTGCCGAAAGCCATGCTGGATGCGCCACGGCGCGGCTGCCTCAATATCCACGCATCCCTGCTGCCGCGCTGGCGCGGGGCGGGGCCGATCCAGGCGGCGATTTTGGCGGGCGATACCGAGACCGGCATCACCATCATGCGCATGGAAGAAGGGCTGGATACGGGGCCGATGCTGCTGGCGGAAGCGGTGCCGATCAGCCCCACAACCACCACGCCCGAATTGCATGATGCGCTGGCGGGCCTTGGCGCCCGGTTGATCCTGCGCGCGCTGGCGGAAGACCCAGCGCCGGAGCCCCAACCGGCAGAGGGCGTCACCTATGCCCCCAAACTCACGAAGGAAGATGGCCGCCTGGTTTGGGCGCAACCGGCCGAGGCGCTTGAACGGCGCATCCGCGCGCTCAATCCCTGGCCGGGCACTTTCTTCATGCTGAAGGGGGAAGCCATCCGGGTTTCCGCCGCCGCGCCTGAAGCCGGCCATGGCTCCCCCGGTGAGGCCCTGGATGATGCCGGCCTGATTGCCTGCGGGCAGGGCGCGCTCCGCCTGCAACGCCTGCAACGCCCTGGCCGCGCCGCCATGGCCGCCGAGGCGTTTTTGCGCGGCCTGCCAATCTCTGCCGGCACCCGCCTGGAATGACGCCATGCCCCGCTATGCGTTGAGGCTGGAATATGATGGCGCGCCCTTTTGCGGCTGGCAGCGGCAGGATGGCCTGCTTTCCATCCAATCTGTTTTGGAAGACGCCGCCGCGCATTTGAATGGCGGAGAGCCCCCCTTGGTCACCGCCGCCGGGCGCACCGATGCCGGCGTGCATGCCGAAGCCCAAGTGGCGCATCTTGATCTGCCGGCTGGCCTGCCGCCTGAGCGGGTGCGAGAGGCGCTGAACTTCCACACCCGCCCGCACCCCGTGGCAATCACGGGCGCGGCGGTGGTGGATGACGCATGGTCGGCCCGGTTTTCTGCCATTGGCCGCGCCTATCGCTACCGGATTTTGAACCGCCCAGCGCGCCCGGCGTTGGATTGGGGCCGCGTGTGGCATGTGAAAAAACGCCTGGACGCGGCAGCGATGCATGAGGCCGCGCAAGGGCTTTTGGGCCGGCATGATTTTTCCGCCTATCGCGCGGCGTCCTGCCAGGCGAAGTCCCCCTTGCGCACGCTCGATCGGCTGGATGTGACGCGCTTGGGTGATGAGATTGAAATCATCGCCGAGGCGCGGAGTTTTTTGCACCACCAGGTGCGCAATATGGTCGGCACGCTGGTGGAGGTTGGCTATGGCCGCCGCCCGGCTTCCTGGCCGCGTGCGGTGTTGCTCGGCGGGGACCGCGCCAAGGGAGGGCAGACCGCGCCGCCGGAGGGGTTGGTGCTGACTTCCGTTACCTATCCCGAAAAGGTGGAATGGCGGTAGGGCTCTGCCCTCCCGTACCCACCCGCCAAGGGCCGTGAGGCCCTTGGAACCCGGAACTTGAGTTGGTCCGGGTCGTTTAACGCGGCGTCGCATTTGCGGCCAAGTGTCTGCTACCGGCGGACCCTGTCCACAAGGCTTTACTAGCTAAGCAGCAGTCAAACACTCTCGTCTTGAAACAGAGCGATATTGGCAATGCAAAGCGGCGAAAGATACTGGGACAAAATTTTCCCGCAAGCTAGCGAGGCGGCGGCTTCTCGCCCAGCTTGTGTGTCTCGTCGATAGCACGAGCAACAATCCGAACTAGCCATCGGGACAGCAGTCCTCCACGAGCCTCGCCACTGAGATCTCGCGTAGCCGCCTCGCGCGGATTGAAAAGTAGTCGCTCGAAAGCAGCCGCTGTCATCGCACGCACGTGCTCATCGGCGTCAGCCGGGGCTGCTTGTTCCTTAAAGCCCGGCACGGCGGTCGCAATGGCCTGTCCGGCGTCAGCACCTATGGGACCAAATTGGCGATTTGAGTAACGGAGGATTTCTGGCTCATCGTAACCCCAAGGAGAGTGAAGATGAGCCAGAAATCCTCCGTCCCACCCACGCGGGTACCAGCCGAAAAGCTTGTA
>JADCFQ010000060.1 GCA_020249435.1 Roseomonas sp.
CACCCGCTTTTCAAGATCAACATAGCTGAACAGGGAACCAGCCACCGCGTCATTGCCACGCATCGCAACCTCGACCAAATGCAACGACAGTGAATCATAAATACGCAAATCAGGCTACGAATTTCAGCAGCCTGCTAGGCAACAAACGCTCCCCTTTTGTCAGTCTATTACAATAACGACGTCTCCGCCAGTTCAATCGCGCGGCCAAGGTCAACGCTGAGCAAGCGCGATACGCCGCGTTCCTGCATGGTCACGCCATAAAGCCGGTGCATCCGCCCCATCGTCAGCGGATGGTGCGTCACGATCAGGAAGCGCGTGCCGCTTTCGGCTGCCATGGCGTCCAGCAAATCACATAGCCGTTCCACATTCGCATCATCCAAGGGCGCATCCACTTCGTCCAGCACGCAGACTGGCGCGGGGTGGCAGCGAAAGACCGCAAAGATCAGCGAAAGCGCCGTCAGCGCCTGTTCACCACCCGAAAGCAGGGACAGGGTGGAAAGTTTCTTGCCCGGCGGTTCGGCGTAAATCTCAAGCCCTGCTTCCAGCGGGTCATCCGAACCCACCAGGGCCAAATGCGCGCGGCCACCGCCGAATAACCGCGTGAACAGGCTGCGGAATTCATTGTCTACGCGGTCAAATACCTCACGCAGACGCTCCCGGCCTTCGCGGTTCAAATGGCCGATGGAACCGCGCAGCTTGGCGATGGCGTTCATCACCTCATCACGGTCATGCGTGATCTGGCTGATGCGTTCTTCGATTTCGGTGATCTCGATCTCGGCGCGCAGATTGACCGGACCCATCTCATCGCGCTCACGCACCAGGCGTTCCACCTTGCGCCGCGCCTTGTCTTCCGCAACATCGGAAAGTTCCTCGGGCGCCGGCGGCAATTCAGCGCCCTCACCAAGTCTTTCGGCAATGCGCGCGGCAACGGCGGCCGAGGCAGTTTCCGCCGCTTCCGTCGCAGCCTGGGCGCGTACCTGATCCTCACGCGCCAGCGCAAAGGCGGTATCGGCGCTGCGGCGGGATTGGCTGCCTTCACTCACGCGCCGTTCAGCGGCCATCAGCGCAGCAGCGGCGGTGGCATGCGCTTCGCCTGCTTGTTCCAGCAGGCGCGCGGCTTCCGCACGGCGGAGTGCTGCGGCCTCCGGTGCGGCGGCCAGCGCATCACGCTCGGCTTCCGCTTCCGCATCACGGCGGCGCAAATCAGCAACACGCGCGGCAGCATCTTCGGCGCGCGCGGCCCAAAGGCTTGCTTCATTGGCAAGGCTTGCGCGGCGGGCGGCGATGGAACCAGCCTCTGCCGCCAGGGCGCCTTGCGCATCACGCGCAGCAGCCTCGGCAGAGCGCTGTTCTGTCAGATGTGACCGCGCCGCTTCCACGCTTTCACGAAGCTGCGCCAGATCGGGTGCCGCTTCGCGCGCTTGCACGGCAACGGTGCGCGCGGCTTCGGCTTCCGCCAATTCCGCGCCGATGCGTTCCAATTGCGGGGCAAGGGCGGCGAGGCGGTTTTCCACCTCTGACGCGCGGTTCAGCAAGGCTGACTGACGCTGGCGCGATTCCGCCAAAGCGATTTCAGCGCGCCGCCGCGCTTCCCGTGCATTCGCCTCCGCATTGCGCGCTTCGGCTTCGGTGCGTGCGGCGGCCTGTTCGGCCTGACGCAGCAAGGCAACATCGGGGCGTGCGGTGAAAAGTGCCTCGGCTTCCAGGCGCGCGGCATCGGCTTCCGCGCGGTCTTCCGCAAGCCGCGTCAGCTGCGGTTCAAGGGCTGCAATGCGGCTTTCAGCGCGCGCATCACGCGCGGCCAATTCACCCTCAGCCCGGCGTGCGGCAGAGGCAGCGGCTTCGGCGGCGCTGCGGGCATTGCGGGCTTGGGCTTCGGCGCTGGCGGCTTCCGCTTCGGCGGCTTCGGCCGCGATGCGCGCGGCTTCGGCTTCCGCCGCGCTGACTTCCGCCTGATCCAGCCGCGCTTCGGCAGCGCGCAGCGCATTGCGTTGCGCCAGCCGCACCGCGCCTGGCGTGGGCGCACCGGCGTGATGCGTATGACCATCCCAGCGCCAAACCGCGCCTTCTTCCGTCACCAAAGCCTGACCAGGCCGCAGCCCCGCTTGCAGCGCCGCACCATCCATGCCGCGCGCGAGCAAACCCACTTGCGATAGCGCGCGCGCCAGCGCCGCCGGCGCTTCCACCAGACGTGAGAGCGGCACCGCGCCATCGGGCAAGGCTTGCGCCACGGCAAGCGGCGGCAAATTGCGCCAATGCCGGGCGGCAGAGGCATCGGCAGGGCTTTCCAAAGCCTCACCCAAGGCAGCGCCAAGCGCGGCTTCCAGGCCGGGCGGCACGCGCACCTGATCGAGAATAGGCTGGGCCGAGGCCGTGCCGCGCGATTCCAGCACCTCCGTCAGCGCTGCCACTTCGGCGGCAATGCGCGCGCGCGCGGCGCCTGCTTCGGCGGATTTGCGGCGCGCTTGCACCAGGGCTTCGGATGCTGTGCCGCGTGCTGCTTCCGCTTCACGCAACCGCGCTGCGCTGCCGATCAATGTGGCTTCCGCCAGCCGGGCGGAGGACATCGCCGCATCACGCGTGACTTCAGGGATACGTTCCGCGAGCGCAGCATCACGTTCGGCAGACAGGGCGGCATATTGCGCGACAATGCGCCGATGGCGGTCATCAGCGGCTTGCAAGGCAGCTTCACGGCGCGCGGCTTCGGCGCTGGCTTCCTCCGCACTCCGGCGCGCTTCGGCATGGGCGGCAACGGCCTCGGTACGGCGCGCTTCGGCCTGGTCCAAAGCGTCACGCGCGGCAGTGAAGGCGGCGTCTGCTTCAGTCACACTCTGCTTGGCGGCTTGTTTTTCCGCATCAGATACGGCGCGGGCCAGGGCGGCTTCATGATCCGCCGACAGCGCTGCATGGGCTTCGCGCGCGCGGCGCAAACGGGTTTCTGCGGCGGCCAATTCGGCTTCGGCAGCTTGCAATTGCGCGGCACCGGCGGCGGCGGCTTCTGTTGCCTGATTGGCGGCGCGTTCCGCGTCACGCACGGCTTCGCCCGCTTCCACAAGCGCCGCAGCGGCAGCATCGCGCCGTGCAGGGAGCGCGGTTTCGCGTTCAACCAGCCCTGCATCTTCTTCCGCGATACGCGCGCGCGCGGCTTCGGCATCCTGCGCCAAAGCTTCGGCATGCGACAAATCCTGGCGAAGTTCAGTCAGGCGCGCTTCGGCGGCTTCAAGCGCGGCGCGGGCGCGGCTTTCCTCGGCCTCCATGCCTTCCGCTTCAACGCGACGACGTTCCAGCGCGGTGCGCGCGGCGGCTTCATCGGCGCGCGGCGTGGCAAGGCCCTGTTCGGCCTCATGCAAAGCAATCGCCGCGGCTTCGGCTTCCTGTTCGGCGGCGCTGGTGGCAGTCCTGGCTGCTGCCAGCGCCGTCGCTGCCGCGGTCAGTGCCGCATTGGCGCGCGCGGCAAGCAGCGCCAGCCATTCGCCCTCCGCCTGCCGCACCAGGCCAGAGATATTGCGATAGCGATTGGCCTGCCGCGCCTGGCGTTGCAGCCCCTGGCGCTGCGCATCCAATTGGCCAAGCAAATCTTCCGCGCGCGACAGATTGGTTTCCGCCTGACGCAGCTTCAATTCCGCTTCATGGCGGCGCGCACGCAGACCGGCAATGCCGGCGGCTTCTTCCAAAACACCGCGCCGATCATCCGGCTTCGCTTGGATCAGCGCGGCAACGCGGCCCTGGCTGACCAGCGCGGAAGACCTTGCGCCGGAACCGATATCGGCGAACATGGTCTGCACATCACGCGCGCGCAATTCCTTGCCATTGACACGGAAATTGCTGCCCTCGCCACGCGAAATACGGCGTGTCACTTCCAATTCGGCGATGTCATTATTGGGTGCCGGCGCCAGCCCCGCCGCATCTTCCAGAAACAGCATCACTTCCGCGACATTGCGCCCGGGCCGTGTTGCGGTGCCGGCGAAAATCACATCATCCATTTCGCCGCCGCGCATCGCCTTGGGCGAGGTTTCACCCATGGCCCAGCGCAGCGCTTCGACGACATTGGATTTGCCGCAGCCATTGGGGCCGACAATGCCGGTCAGCCCTGGCAGCACTTCAACCGTTGTGGCTTCGGCGAAGGATTTGAAGCCGGCGATGCGGATGCGCGATAGCTTGGCGTTATGCGCCGCGCGTGCCTGTTCTTCGCTGCGCGCGGATTCCGCTTCGGCTGTGCTGATGTCGGCCTCGGCCGGGGCGGGGGGGATCACTTCTTCCATCACCGCGGCATTGCCTCTCGCACCGCGGCTTCGAAGCGTTCAAAGGAAATGGCACCGGGCAGTTTTTGCGCACCAATGATAAAGGTTGGCGTGGCATTCACCTGATGTTCGGTCTCACCCTTCTGGCGCGCTTCCAGAATGGCGCGGGCCAAAGCGTCATCTGCCCAGGCGGCGTTGAAGGTTTCGGTGCTCATGCCGGCCATGGCGGCGATTTTGCCGATTTCTGCCTTGTGATCCACGCCGCGCGCGAAGGCCCAGCGATCCTGTGTCGCGAATAGCGCGGAGATGAAGGGTTCGTACCGATCGGGCGGGAAGCTGCGCGCCACGGCATGGGCGCGGAGCGAAACCTGGTCCAGCGGAAAATCGCGGAACACCATCCGCACGCGCCCGGTTTCCACCAATTCGCGCTTCACGCGCGGCCAAGTGTCGCGGTGAAAGGCACCGCAATGGCTGCATGTCAGGGAGAAATATTCAATCGCCGTGACTGGCGCATTGGCTTGGCCAAGCGAACGTTCCGCAAGCCTTGGGTCATCGGATTGCGCATGCAGCGCTGGCGCGCCCAGAAGCAGGGCGGGGGGCAAAAGCAGTAACGCGCGACGGTCGAGCATCAATTTCTCTCCTGCGGAACCGGCGCGCCTTTTCGGGGGGAAGCGGCCGGGCCGATTTGGCCTTGGGGGTGCGACTCGCGCCCTCTCAGCCTTGTTTTCGATAGACGCCGCGCGCCAATCTTTCCAGCGCCTCGCGCAAATCCCCTGTGGGTAACCCTTCCAAGGCGCTGGTCACACGCTTTGGCAGCGCCACGGGGCGGGGCGGCAGGGCGGGTTTGGCCCCCGTCCGGGCCGGCTGATTGGTCTGCACGAAGCGGAGCCGTTCCACCGCAACCCGCCCCAACCCGCCATTGATCCGGGCCATGAGTTCCGGCGCCAAATGGCTGAGTTCCAGCGCAATCGGCCCGGAACAGGCAATGGTCAGGCTGCCAGAGGTCAGGCGCAGCGGCTGCGTCACGGCAGCCAGGGCCGGGCCGACTAGTGCCGGCCAATCCGCCATGATCTGCGCGGCGGCGGGGCTCTTGCGTTTGAAGGCCGGGCGCGTCAGGGCTGGAATCAGGGCGCCGAGGGGTCTTGGCCCCCCAAAGAATCGCCTTTCCTCCTCATCCCGGGACATGCCGTGAAACCCCCTTCCGCCGCTGATCTGCTGCACTGGTATGACAGGCACCGCCGCATCCTGCCATGGCGCGCCCCGCCGGGGGAACGCGCCGCACCATATCACGTGTGGCTTTCAGAAATCATGCTGCAACAGACCACCGTGGCAACGGTCGGGCCGCGCTTTGCCCGTTTTCTGGCGCGCTTCCCGGATTTGGCTGCCTTGGCCGAGGCGCCGTGGGAGGATGTGGCGGCGGAATGGGCCGGGCTTGGCTATTACGCGCGGGCGCGCAACCTGCATGCGGCGGCGCGACAAATCCTGGCTTTGGGTGGGTTTCCCGAAACACGAGATGGTCTGGCCACCCTACCCGGCATTGGCCCCTATACCGCCGCCGCCATCGCCGCCATTGCTTTCAACGCGCCCGTGGTGCCCCTTGATGGCAATGTGGAACGCGTCACCGCGCGGATTTTCGCCGTGGAGGAAGCCCTGCCTGCTGCCAAGCCCCGGCTTGATGCTCTGGCGCAGGGTTTTCTGGCCGATAAGGCCGCCCGCGCCCGACCTGGTGATTTTACGCAAGCGCTGTTTGATTTGGGGGCGGGGATTTGCTCGCCCCGCAAGCCCACCTGCGCACTTTGCCCATGGCGTCGCGCATGTCAGGCGCAGAAGCTTGGTCTGACAGAGGCCCTGCCGCGCAAGGCCCCTAAGCCTGAGCGCCCCACACGCCATGGCGTGCATTTCCTGCTGCTGGATGCGGAGGGTCAGGTTTGGCTGAGGCGCCGCCCTCCACGCGGGCTATTGGGTGGCATGTTGGAAATCCCCGGCACGTCCTGGCGAGAGGCGGTTTGGGCTGAGGCCGAGGCGCTGGCGCAAGCGCCCCTCGCGCTTGATTGGCAGCCAGCAGCGGGGGAAGCGCGGCATGTCTTCACGCATTTCGCGCTAACGATGCGGCTGTATCAGGCGCGGCTACCGAAACGGGCCAAGCGGCCTGAGGGGGAATGGCTGGCACCCGCAGAAGCGGCGCATGCCTTGCCGAGTGTGATGCGGAAATTGCTGGTGTTGGCGGGCATTTCTGGCGGTCCGTATTCGGCCTGAAATGCGCTGGCGTGATCCGCCCGATAGAGGATCACGCCAATTCGCTACAGAGGCATTCAGGCCGCGCGCTTAACCCCCTGCGCGGCGGAACTGATCGCCCCACGCACCGCCGCGATCAGGCGATCCACAGCGGCGACGCTTTCCGCATTCTGCGCAAAGGCAAGGCCGATGCGCCCGCCTTCCGCCAGCACCACGCGCGCTGGCAAGGCAGCACCTGCACCAGGCAGGGCAAGCTCCACCATCGTGCCGGGCTTGAAGGCGCCATCGCCATGCAGGCTTGCACCATCACGGGCAATTTCGATCAGCTTGGCTTCTTGCGGCTGACCTCCGTTGCGGGCGATCAGCATCGGCGTGCCGGCGCCATTCACCCTTTCCCAATCGGTGCGCATGCCAACCAGGAAGCCATCCACCTGCTCACCCAGCCGGCCCGTGACATCGGCCACGGTCTCGGCAGCGGTTTTCACCGTGCTGCTCGCGGTACGCGCCCCTTCGGCCACGTTGGAGACTTCCCGCATTGCACGTGCCGCGTCATCATTCTGCTTGGCCACGGATTGCACGCTGGCCGAGATATCACGCGTCACCGCATCCTGTTCTTCAACCGCGGCGGCAATCGCGCCCGCCACGCCATTCACGCGCTGAATGGCATTGGCCACTTCCTGCACCGCGCCCACCGCATCGCCGGTTGCGGCCTGAATGGCGCTGATTTGTGCGCTGATCTGTTCCGTCGCGCGGGCGGTTTGCGACGCCAGCGTTTTCACTTCAGATGCCACCACCGCGAAGCCCTTGCCGGCATCGCCCGCACGTGCTGCTTCAATCGTGGCATTCAAGGCCAGAAGATTGGTCTGGCCCGCGATATCCGTGATCAGCCGCACCACATCACCGATCTGATCAGCCGATTCAGCAAGGCCGCGCACCGTGGCACCAGTAGCATGGGCGCGTTCTACCGCATCCTGCGCCGCCCGCGCTGCTTCCGCGACCTGGCGAGAGATTTCGGTGACGGAGGCGGTCATTTCCTCGGTCGCGGCGGCGACAGCGGAAAGATTGCTGGAATTCTGCTGCGCCCCTTCCGCCGTATCTGCCACGCGATTGCGGGTCTGTTCCGTGGCGGAGGCCATGGAGACAGAAGCTTCGCGCATGCCGCCGGCCGAATCACGCAGCCGATCCATGATGGAAGCAACTGACCCACCAAATTCCTGCGTCAGGCTTTCCACCATGGCCTGGCGCCGATCCCGTGCGGCGCGTTCAATCGCGGCATTGGCTTCAAAGGCGGCATTGGCTTCGGCCTGTTCGCGGAATTTCTCCAGCGCTTCGGCCATGGTACCGACCTCATCACTGCGGCCACGGCCAGGGATTTCCAGCGCGGTATCGCCCTGCGCCAAACGCCCCATGGCGCTGGTCATTTCCGTCAGCGGATTGGCAATGCGCCGCGCCGCAATCAGCGCTACCGGGATGGTCAGGCCAAGCACGGCAAGCGCAGAAAACCCAATGATGGAGAGCACCTTGTCCATCGCCGCGTCAAAAGAAGCGGTTGGCAGGGCGATCATCATGGCGGCACTTGCGTTCCCCGCCAGATCGCGTACCGGCTGTACCGCGACCATATGGGTGCCACGCCCGGCAAGATTGACCCTAAGACCGCTTAAGGTTTGGCCATCACGTTGCGCGGCCACCACACTTGCGGGCAGGGCTTCAAGTGTCATGCCATTCACGGTGGAAGCTACAAGTTTTCCAGCGCCAAAAACGGCGGCTTCACCCCCTACAAGACGGCCGAGTTCTGTAACCACAGCCGCATTCAGGCGCGTTGCCACTTTCACAGTACCGATGATCTGGCCTGATGGGTCCATGATCGGCATTACCGCGCCAGTGGCGAATTGACCGGAGGTAGGCGATACTTCGCCGCCGATCTTCGCAGTACCACGCAGCGCCGAGGCAACATCCGGTACCTGAGATTTATCATCGCCAAACCGGCTGGGGTCATGCCCGCGCATTAGGACGCGCCCCACCTTATCAGTAACCTCCAACACCGAAACAGAGGCATCCGCAGCGCGCAAAGCGGCCAAGGCATTGACCAGAAGATCGCGCAGCCTGGCTTCATCGCGTGCCGCCATGGCTGAGACCAGATTGGCTCTTTGCGTGAAGGTGGCGGCATAACCCGCCATGCGCTGGCCAGCGGCCTCCAGATCACGTTCGGCTAGCCCAACCGCGCGGGTTAGCGCCTGATCCATCTGGGTATCATGGTCATTCCTGACCGCCCAAAAGGCACCGGTTGCGGCCAGCAGGGCCGCGAAAACCGCCGGCACCAAGGCCAGCATGAGCAAGCGGGGGCGCAATCCCGAAAAACGACGCGCGGTGGTGGCCATGAAAATCCTCCAGCAAATGGAGGCCCATCATCGCCGGAGGGGATGAAAAAAAAGTTTCAGTTCTGTGACACGCGCCCAGATTGCACAAATGTTAGCTAAATCGCCGCTTCCCGC
Source organism: Roseomonas sp. (assembly GCA_020249435.1). GTDB lineage: Bacteria > Pseudomonadota > Alphaproteobacteria > Acetobacterales > Acetobacteraceae > Neoroseomonas. The sequence goes on from JADCFQ010000060.1 coordinate 8,969, forward strand.
AGCATCATCCGCGCATCACCATGCCAAATCTTATCAAATCGTTGAAGCCAGCGATCCGCCTGAGTTTCGCCGCTGGCTATAATTGCATCAAGCGGGTCAAGAAATAGCCCTTCATCCAGCCCGCGCGCCGCCAGCCCATCACGCGCAATCGCCAGCACATCGCGCCCAACATCGCGCAAGGACCGGCCCTGAATGGTCGCGGTCAGCCCTTCACGCGGCACGGCTTCACGCAGCGCGCGAATTTCAGCGACACTCCAACCCCGTGTGAGGGCACGCGCCGCCTTTTGCGCGGCGTCATCATAAATCAAGCCCACCCAAAAGGCCGGCAGTGCATTCAGCATGGAAGGTGCGCCCGCATCCGCGCCGCGCATTTCCAGAAACCGCTTCAACCGCACATCGGTGAATACCGTGGTCACATGATCCGCCCAATCGCCCATGGTGGCGGATTGGTCCGCAAGCTTTTCCGCACGGCCTTCCAGAAAGGCGCGGAAGCTCTGCCCCGCCGCATCCAGCCATTGGCCATCACGCATGATGAAATACATGGGCACATCCAGTACCCAATCGGCGAAGCGTTCAAAGCCAAAACCATCTTCGAAGACCACGGCGGGAATGCCGGTGCGGTCCGGGTCCGTATCAGTCCAGACTCGGGCGCGCAGGCTCCGGTAGCCGTTCTTCTTGCCCTCCGAGATCGGGGAATTGGCGAATAGTGCCGTGGCAAGCGGTTGCAGCGCCAGCGACACGCGGAGCTTTTCCACCATATCCGCTTCATCGCCGAAATCGAGGTTCACCTGCACGGTGCAGGTGCGGAGCATCATATCCAGCCCCATGGCGCCGACGCGCGGCATGTAATTGCGCATGATCGCGTAGCGGCCCTTGGGCATCCAGGGCATGTCTTCGCGCTTGGCGAGGGGATGAAAGCCAATCGGCGCGAAGCCCAGGCCCAGTGGGGCGGCAACGTCGCGCACCTCATCCAAATGCTCGAACAGCTCGGCAGCGACGTCATGCAGGTTGGGCAAGGCCGCGCCGGAAAGCTCAAACTGCCCGCCTGGTTCCAGGCTGACAGAAGCCGCACCGCGCTTCAGGCCAATCGGGTTGCCGCGATCGAGAATGGGTTCCCAGCCCTTCACCATCAGCCCTTCCAGCATGGCGCGAATGCCCTGGGGTTCGTAAGGTGGCGCTGAATAATCCGTCAGGCGGAAGCCGAATTTTTCATGCTCGGTCCCGATGCGCCAGGCGGATTTGGGCTTGCAGCCGGCAGCGAACCATTCCGCCATTTGGCGGGTGGAGGTGATGGGGGTGGGATCGGACTCGCCGGGATTGGACATCAAAACCTTCCAGGGGCGCCGCCGGGACGGCGCGAAACAACTTCAGGACCAGTCACCCGCCAGGGCGGCAAGGACCGCAAGCCCCGCAACCGCCGCCGTTTCCGCCCGCAGGATGCGGGGGCCAAGGCCGATGGTCTTAACAAAGGGGTAGCTTCGGGCGGCGTCAAGTTCGGCGCGATCAAAGCCACCTTCCGGGCCAATCAATAGCGCAAGCGGCAGGCGCTGCCCAGCAAGGGCATTTGGCAAGGGTGCCGCACCGCTGCGCTCGGCGGCCATGAAGATCGGCGTGCCATCCCAGGCGCTGAGCGCCGCGTGCAACGGCATGGCGGTGTGGATCTCGGGCAGGCTGAGCCTTTCACATTGCTCGGCTGCGCCTCGGGCAATGGCGGCCAGCCGCGCCTGATTCACCCGATCCGCGACTGACCGGCGCGTCAACACAGGATGAATGGCGGCAACGCCCAATTCGGTCGCCTTTTCCACCAGCCATTCCATGGCATCGCGCTTCAACGCAGCAACCATCAGCCGCAGATCAGGCTCCGGCGTCGGTGCGCGGCTTTGCGCTTCCAGCGCGATGCGGCAGCGATCCTTACGCAGTGCCGTGATCCGCCCTGCCCATTCGCCATCTTGAGCATTGAAGACCGCCACGGCATCGCCGACGCCCCGGCGCAGCACGGCGCCCAGATGATGCGCCTGACCGGGCTCAGCCTCGATCTCAAGGCCGGCGGCGAGGTGGGTTTCAAGATGAAGGCGCGGGGTGGACATGGCAGGGTTCCATCCCTCTTTATAGCCCCATGAGTGGCCATACCGATATCCGCAGCGCTGGCTGGGTGGCGCGCCTGCCGCAGGCGTGGCGCCCCTATGCGCTGCTGATGCGCCTGGATCGGCCCATCGGTTCCTGGCTGCTGTTCCTGCCGGGGCTTTGGGCCTTTGCCATGGTGGCGCCGGATTGGCGCCAGGGCTTGTGGCTGACTGCGCTATTCGGCCTGGGCGCGGTGCTGATGCGCGGCGCGGGTTGCGTTGTGAATGATCTGTGGGACCGGGATCTGGACCGGCAGGTGGAACGCACGGCGGGCAGGCCGTTGGCTTCCGGGGCGCTGCGGGCGCGGCATGCGCTGGTGTTTCTGGCGCTGGTATTGGCGGCGGCCTTGCTGATCCTGCTGCAATTGAACCGCGCGGCGCAGTGGTTGGGCGTGGCGTCCTTGATCCCGGTGGTGCTGTACCCGCTGGCCAAGCGCGTGACGGATTGGCCGCAAGCGGTGCTTGGGGTGATATTCTCCTGGGCGGCGCCGATGGGGTATGCGGCGGCGACAGGCGGTCTGGATGGCGTGGCATTGGCACTTTGGGCCGCGGGGTTCTTTTGGATTTTGGGCTATGACACGATCTATGCGCATCAGGATCGCGAAGATGATGCGCTGGTGGGCATCAGATCATCCGCGCTGCGCTTGGGGGAGAAGACCGGGCCCTTCCTGATCCTTTGCTACGGGCTGACCATGGGCTTGCTGGCGCTGGCAGGGTGGCTGGCTGGGCTGGCGCCTTGGTATCTGCTGGGGCTGACACTTCCGGGCGCGATGTTGGCGCGGCAGGTGATCCAGCTTGATATCGCCGACCCGGCTCTATGCTTGCGTCTGTTCAAGGCCAATCGAGATGTCGGGTTGGCGATTGCCGCGGCCTTGCTGTTGGGCCGGCTGTGACGGCAGAAGAATTCGTCACGGCGCAAACGGTGGTGTCTCGTGCGCCCTTGGTGCCGGAAATCGCTTTGCATTTGGCAAGCGAGATCACGCCGATCTGGCAGGCGACCGAAGCCTGGCTCGCCGAGCAAAACATTGAGCCACCCTTCTGGGCCTTTGCCTGGCCGGGCGGGCAGGCTTTGGCGCGGGCGGTCTTGGATCAACCCGCTCTGGTCGCCGGCAAGCGCGTGCTGGATTTCGCCGCCGGCTGCGGCATTGCCGCCATCGCCGCCGCGCAGGCCGGCGCTGTCTTGGTGGAAGCGGCGGAAATTGACCCTCTGGCGCTGGCCGCCGTGCGGCTGAATGCCGCCTTGAATGGCGTTGCGGTGGCAACCCCGCCCGGTGATGTGGTGGGCGCGCCCTGCCGCTGGGATGTGATTTTCGCAGGCGATGTCTGCTACGAAGCGCCGATGACCGCGCATATCCTGCCCTGGCTGCGTGGCCTTGTCGTAGCGGGGGCCGAGGTGCTGATCGCCGATCCTGGCCGCGCCTATTTACCGAAAGCGGGGCTTGATCCCGTCGCGCGTTACACCGTGCCGACCACGCGCGAATTGGAAGATCGTGAAACACGAGACGTGACAATCCATCGCCTGCTGGCGTGATGCGCTTGCGGTGCGCGCCGCTATCGTTGCAGGCTTACTGAAACATTCAGGAGGACCCCATGGCCGCTTACGCCCACCCGGACGCGATTGTCAGCACCGCATGGCTCGCGGCCAATCTGGATGATCCCAATCTCCGCATCTTCGATTGCACAACCTATCTTTTGTACGAATCCGGCACCGGTCGCCCCTACAGCATCAAAAGCGGGCGAGAGGATTACGATGCCGGCCATATCCCCGGTGCCGGTTTTCTTGATGTGCAGGGCGAGCTTTCCGATCGCACCAGCCGCTTCAATTTCACCATGCCAGCACCCGATGATCTGGCGGCGCGGCTGGCGGCGCGCGGCATTGGGGATGGCACGCGCGTGGTGCTCTATTCCCGCAAGACACCGCAATGGGCGACGCGGGTTTGGTGGATGATGCGCGCCATTGGCTTTGATGATGCCGCGATATTGGATGGCGGGATTGATGCCTGGGTGGCAGAAGGCCGCGCCATTGCCACTGCTGAAACTCGTTATGCCCCGGCCACTTTGCGCGCCAAGCCTCGGCCCGGTTTGTTCGTTGGGCGCGATGAAATGCTGGCCTCGATTGGTGATGGTGGCACTTGTTCCATCAATGCGCTGGCGCCCGATCTGCATAGCGGGGAGAATGCGCGCTATGGCCGGCCGGGGCGCATCCCTGGCAGCGTCAATCTGCCGGCGGCATCCTTGTTTGAAGCGGGCAGCTTCAAGCTGAAGGCGCCGGACCAGGTGGCGGCGGCCTTTGCCGCGATTGGCGCGGATAAGGCCAAGCGCAAGCTGATCTATTGCGGTGGCGGCATTGCCGCGACCCTTGATGCCTTTCTGCTGCATCAGCTGGGGCATGAGGATATCGCGGTTTATGATGCTTCCATGAATGAATGGGCGAAGGATGAAAGCCTGCCGATGGAGGTCGACTAAACCGCGCCTCAACCCAAAACGCGCTTCGCCACGACATCCAGCTTCGCGAGCAAATCGGGGTCGCGCTTTTCGGGTGCCGTGATCAGCGCATGTTCCAGCGCGCGGTCACAGCCGGCCGGGCAGGGGCCGCGCTTGGCGCCGAGGGCGGGCACCACATGCTGCACCAGCGCGCGCGCCTTATCGGCGTTGGAGAATAACACCTTCACCACCTGATCCACTGTCACCGCATCGTGATCAGGGTGCCAGCAATCAAAATCCGTGACCATGGCAACGGTGGCGTAGCAAAGCTCAGCTTCGCGGGCGAGTTTGGCTTCGGGCATATTCGTCATGCCAATCACGCTGCAGCCCCAGGCGCGGTAAAGCTCACTTTCCGCCTTGGTGCTGAATTGCGGGCCTTCCATCACCAGATAAGTGCCGCCGCGTGTGACGGGCAGCGCCAGTTTGCGCGCAGCTGCTTCCAGCGCATCTCCCAAGCGCGGGCAGACCGGATGCGCGACCGATACATGCGCAACACAGCCCGTGCCGAAGAAGGATTTCTCGCGCGCGAAACTCCGGTCAATGAATTGGTCCACAATCACGAAATGACCAGGCGGCAAATCCTCGCGCAGCGAACCCACGGCGGAAAGCGAGATGATTTCCGTGCAGCCAATCCGCTTCAGCGCATCAATATTGGCCCGGTAATTGAGTGCGGAGGGCGGCGTGGGGTGGCCGCGGCCATGGCGCGGCAGAAAGGCGCAGGGCACGCCATGCAGCCTCCCGGTCAGGATTTCATCCGAAGGATCGCCCCAAGGGGTGCGCATTTTCACCCAGCGGCGATCTTCCAGCCCTTCCATGTCATAAAGCCCGGAACCGCCGATCAGGCCGATCATGGGTTGGATGCTGGGTTCGGTCTCGGTCATGGCGGGCATTCCGTTCAAGGCTTCAATGGGCGGGCCTTTAGCGCAGAGCGCGTTTTCATGCTAACCCCAGGGCGGATATCGAGGAGAGTGCGGCATGGCGCTCAGATGTGTGATCTTGCTGGCCCTGGCGTTGGCGGCCTGCGAGAAAAGCGAAAACCAAAGCGCCTTCGGCCCGCGCGGGACAGCGCTGCCGCCGCCGGGGTATGAGGCGAGGTGACGTTGGTGGGTCTCCACCACCTGCCCCTACCAAAAACGCCATCACGTCTCCGCGCCGCCATTCACCTGGATCATCTGGCCATTGACGAAGGCGCCACCGTCGGAAACCAGCATGGAAACCACGGCAGCCACTTCATGTGGCTGCCCAAGCCTTCCCACCGGCACGCGCGATACCATGCTGGCGATGTGGTGATGCGCGGCTTCATCATCTCGTTCCCCCGCAATAGGGCCGGGTGAGACCGCATTGGTGGTGATGCCCTTGGCGCCGAATTCCTTCGCCAGCGCCTTGGTCAAGCCCCAAAGCCCGTGCTTGGAAACCGAAACCGCGGCGCGGCCATTATAGCCATGGATGGCATTCATGCCGAGCAGGTTCACAATCCGCCCCCAGCCGCGATCGAGCATGCCCGGCAGGCAGGCGCGGGCGAGCCACACGCTGGAATCAAGATCAACCGAAATCACGCGGCGCCACGCCGCATCACTCATTTTCAAGAAACGACCATCAGGGCGAAGTGCTGCATTATTCACCAGCACATCCACCGCGCCGAAGCTGGCAATGGCGTCACGCGCGATGCGCGCGCATTCCTCGGCCACACCTACATCGGCCATGGCAACCAAAGCCTCCACGCCGCAGGCGCGTGCTTCTGCGGCGACCTTTTCGCAGGCATCGCGATTGCGGGAGCCATTGATGACGACATTGAACCCCATGCGCGCGAGATCAAGCGCGATGGCGCGGCCAATATTGCGGCCAGCGCCGGTGATCAAAGCGGTTTTGCGTTGCGTGGTCATATTCGCGTCTTTCAGAAGATGATGTTGCTGGGTTTTACACAAGCTTCGGTGGTGCCAGAATAGCGCCTACCACGCCACTGCCACACCGCCACCGCCGCGCGGATCGGCACCGCCCGCAGGCTTGCCATCGCGCAGCAGAATCGCATGGGCGCGGCTCATGGTCGGGTCATAGGAAATCGGGGAATGGCGCACCTCATGCCCCAGGCGGCGCAGCGCTTCCACCACATCGCCCTGCACGCGCGCTTCGCAGAAAACCGGCCCGCCTTCGCAATGGATGCGCGGGAAGGAAACCGCCTCCACCGCCGACATGCCGAAATCAATCGCATTGATGATGGTGGTAAGGACTGCCGAGATGATCACGCTGCCCCCGGGCGCGCCAACGATCAGCCAGGGCTCATCATTCTTATAGACAATGGTGGGCACCATGCCAGTGGTGCGCGCCTTGCCCGCTGCGATGCTATTGGCGCGGCCCGGGCGCATATCAAACAGCTTCATGGCATTGTTCCAATTGAAGCCAAGACCAGGTGTGACCACGCCGGCACCGGTGCCGAGTGTATGCGTGACCGAAACGCAATTCCCCGCCGCATCCCAAACAGAAAGATGCGTGGTGCAGGAAGGCGGGTCACCGATCCGCCCACCGGGCAGCCAGCCATCACGAATACGCTTGGCCCAGGTGGCGGCGCGGTCTTTCGACATCAGCGCTTCAGTGGGCACGCTGACAAAATCCGGATCGCCCAAAGCCTCATCCCGGTCGTGATGCGCGGCTGCCATGGCGCGGGCCACCAGATCATAATGCCCGGCACTGCCGGCGGGCAGCACGCCAAGATCGAATTGTTCCAGAATATTCAGCATCGCGATCAGCACCGCGCCCGATCCTGGCGGCGGGTTGGAGGAGATTTTATAGCCGCGATAGGTGCCGATCACGGGCGCGCTTTCACGCACGCGATAATCGCGCAAATCATCGGCGGTGATGAAGGCACCGTTTTGCGCGAAATCATTGATGATCTGCCCGGCGATCTCACCGGTATAAAAATCCTGCGCGCCCCGGGTGGCGAGGCGTTCCAGCGTGCGCGCCATCTCGGCATGTACCAGCTTTTCGCCCACCTCATGCAATTGCCCGGCCTGGTTCAGATAAAGCGCTGCGCAGGCTTTGGTTTTCGTCACGCGTTGCATGCCGCTTGGCAGGCCGGGCTGGGGTTTGCGTTCCAGGAAATCGCGAAAAAAGGGCGTCACCAGCACGCCATCGCGCGCCATGGCGATGGCCGGCGCCAGCAGATCGGCCCAATCCATGGAGCAAAACTGCGCGTGGAAATGCGCGAAGCCCGCCACCGTGCCGGGGGTCATGATGGCGGCATAGCCAAGCTCCGCCCGGTGATCGTCAAACAGCGCATAGCCAGAGATTTCGGATTTGCCCTTGCTATCGGCGGCCCACATATCGGCGCGCACCTTCGCACCGGCACGGGCGTGGAAATCAATCATGCCCTGGCGGCCGGTTTTGGCGTCGCGGAATTGCAAGGTGCCCATGCCGCCAATGCCGCACATGAAGGGGTCTTGCACCATTTGGCAAAAGGCAGTCGCAACGGCAGCGTCAAAGGCATTGCCACCGCGGCGCAGAATATCCGCCCCAACATCCGCGGCACGCGGTTGCGGGCAAACGACGATGCCTTTGATCTTGGCCATGGGGGTTCCTCCATCTCGTGTTATCGCAGCACGAAGCGGCGCCGCGCGCCATGGTGCTTGACGGAACCCAGCGCACAGGCAGCATGGGCGGCATGACAGATAGTGCTGAAACCATCCTGCTCCGCCATGTTTTGCAAACGCCGGAGGCCGCCATTCCCGAAGCAGTGCGGGATGCGGCGCTGATTTTTCTGTTGGATGGCCTCGCGGTCGGGGTCGCGGGCATGGCGCATACGGCGCGCGCGGGTTTGCTGGCGGCGGCACGCGGCTGGGGCGCGGGAGAGGAAGCGCGCCTCTGGGGTGATGGCGCGAAGCTGCCGGCGTCTCAGGCCGCCTTCATGAATGCCTTTCAGGCCCATGCGCTGGAATTTGATGCCATCCATGAGGCCGCCGTGGTGCATGCCATGACGCCGACAATATCTGCCGCCTTGGCCGAGGCGGAACGGCAAACCCACCAGGGCCGCCCCGTATCTGGGGCGCGCTTCATGGCAGCGGTGATCCTGGGGCTCGATCTGGCCTGCACCATTGGTGCGGCAGCGCGCGGCCCGATGCGGTTCTTTCGGCCCGCAACGGCGGGGATGTTTGGCGCTTATGGCGCGGTGGCGCGGCTGCGCGGGTTTGATCTGGCCACGGCATCGGCGGGCGCGGGGCTTTTGCTGGGGCAGTTGCCCGGCACCATGCAGGCGCATTCGGAGGGGTCCATGGCGCTGCCGGTGCAGATGGGCTTCGCTGCCATGGCGGGGCTGCGCGCGGCGGATTTGGCGGCGGCGGGCGCGGCAGGGCCGGCGCAATGGCTGACCGGGCCCTTTGGCTTTCTGAAGCTGACGGAACCGGAACATGATCTGGCGCCGGGTTTGGCCGCGCTTGGCAGCACATGGCAGGTGACGCGGCTGGCGCATAAACCCTTTCCCTCGGGCAGGTTGACGCATCCCGCGATTGATGGCGTGCAGCGGCTGATGGCGGCGCATGGGATTGGCGCTGATGATGTTGCGGCGGTGCGGCTTTATTTGCCGCCGCTTGCGATGCGCCTTGTCGGGCGGCCGATCAAGCCTGATCTGACCGGCAATTACGCGCGGCTTTGCCTGCCCTATGTGGTGGCGCGCACGCTGCTTGCGGGCAGCGTTGGGCTTGGTGATTTTTCCGATGCCTTGCTGCGTGATCCGGCCACGCATGCGCTGGCGGCGCGGGTTGCTTTGCTCGGCGATGGCAACACCGATGAAAACGCCGTGGTGCCGCAGCGTGTGGAAATCACCTTGCGTGATGGGAAGATACTGGACCAGCGTGTCGAGGCCGCCTTGGGCAGCCCGGAAAACCCTCTGTCGCGCGCGGCACAGATCGCCAAGGTCAGGGCTTGTTTTGCAGGTATTCTGCCGGATGGTAGGACCGATGCGCTGATGCAAGCGATAGATGCGCTGCACGAAGCGCCTGATGCCGCCGCAGCACTCAAGCTATACTGATTATCCTCGCCGCATCATCCGCGTCAGGGCCGCCACCGGCAGCAGCCCCACCAGCACAATCAAAACGGCCGCGGTTGACGCCTCGGCCAATCTTTCATCTGACGCCAGATTATAGACACGCACGGCCAGCGTATCGAGGTCAAAGGGCCGCACGATCAGCGTTGCCGGCAATTCCTTCATGGTATCCACAAAGACCAAAAGCCCCGCCGTCAGCAGCGCGCCGCGCGCCAGCGGTACCTCAACCTCGCGCACTGCCTGTCCTGGCCGTCGCCCCAGCACACGCGCCGCATCCGTATAGGATGGCTTCAACCGCGCGAGGCCCGATTCCACCGTGGAAAGCGCCACTGCCAAGAACCGCACCAGATAGGCAAAGACCAGCGCCGCCATGGTGCCCGACAGCAACAGCCCCGATGAAACGCCAAACCGCGCGCGCAGCCAGGAATCGAGCGCATTGTCGAACAACCCGAAGGGCACCAAAACACCCACCGCAATCACCGAACCCGGCAGCGCATAGCCAAGCGATGCGACGCGATTGGCGATGCTGCGCGCGGGCGATGGATAAAGCCGCGCTGCCCAGGCCATGCCGGCGGCAAGCAGCACTGCCAGCACCGCCGTAACCCCCGAAAGCACCAGGGAATTGCGCGCGAATGGCAAATACCGCGCCGGGCTGAAGGGATCGCCCGCCTGCACCAGCAGCCACAAAAGCGCGCCGGCTGGAATGACAAAACCGATCATCAGCGGCAGCGCGCAAGCCGCCAGCGCCAGCCCTTCCCGCCAGCCGGTAAGGCGCACCGGGCGCAAAGCAGGATGGCGCGTTGTTGTCGCGTGAAAGCGCCGCCCGCCGCGTGAGACATGCTCCAAGGCCAGCAGCAGCCCAACACAGCCAAGCAGCGCAACGGCAAGCTGCGCCGCCGCCGGGCGGTTATCCATGCCGAACCATGCCTCATAAATGCCGGTGGTGAAGGTGCGTACCGCAAAATGCTGCACGGTGCCGAAATCGGCCAGGGTTTCCATCAGCGCAAGCGCAATCCCGGCGGCCAAGGCGGGCCGCGCCAGCGGCAGGGCGACATGCAGAAAACTCCGCGCCAGCCCATGGCCCAGCGTGCGCGATGCCTCAATCAAACACACGCTTTGCTGCAAGAACGCCGCGCGGCAGAGCATATACACGTAAGGATACAGTACCATGGCGAGCATGAGTGCGGCCCCCGGCAGGCTCCGGATTTCCGGAAACCAATATTGCCCGTAGGAAAGCCCGGTGGCGGCGCGGAGCGTGGTCTGCACCGGCCCCGCGACATCCAAAAGCCACGTATAGACATAGCCGCAAAGATAGGCGGGCATGGCAATCGGCAGCAGCAGCGCCACTTCCAGAAAGCGCCGGCCTCGAAATTCGCAAGCCACCACCAGCCAGGCCGTGATGGCGCCCGCGCTGCCGGCCATGGCCGCGACCAGCAGGGCCAGAAGGGCAGAACTGGCCAGCATGCCCGGCAGGGTCGTGGCCAGGATGTGGCGCCAGACCTCGCCGCCCGGCGCGGCGGCGGTCACCAGCACGGCCAGGATCGGCGTTGCGATGGCGCAGGCGACCAGCATTGACCCCCAGGCCCAGGCCGGGCTGCGGCGCCGGGCAGGCATGGGCGTTGGCGTTTCGGTGGCGGCGCGGGTCATGGGCATCGTCCCCTATCACGAGCCCGGCAAGGGGGCGAGGTGCAAGCCTCTATCGCCCCTGGGTGGCGGAGTCGCTCGTGAAGCCCTGAAGTGTCCAGTGATAGGCGGCGGCGCTGGAGCGCATGCTGCCGATGCGCGGCGCGCTCAAATCCAGGATCACCACAATCACCGAAGTCCACATGCCAATCAGCAGCACGGATAGGATCGGCAGGGACAGTTTGCGTAGCCCCAATTGATAGCCGAGCGCACCAATACTCAGCACGGCAATGCCCATCAGCAGCCAGACCATTTGCGGCGGCATGGTCTGGCTGAAGGCGAAGCGCTCCGCGGTGGAACTATCAAATACCTCATTGGTGGCGGCCATGAGGGACGATGAAATCGCATCCGGCCTTTCGCGTACAATGGCGGTGATGTGATCCCAGATGCGGTTTTGCAGTGCTGATGTCTGGTCATTGATGGCGCGCACCACCTCCCGGTCCGCCGGCGCCTGGATGAAGTCGGCGCGGAGCTTGGTGTAGTCTTGTAATAGTTTCGCCACTTCCTCGCCGCGCGGATGGCCAATCGCCTTGGCGCGCAGCCAGGCAGTGCCGAGCGCATTGGCTTCCGTGAGCGTGCCTTGGCGGCGTTCCTCAAACCGCGTGCTGGCGAAGGAAAGCGTCAGCGCCAGCACGAAGGCGAGCAGGCCGAGCATGCCCCCCACCACCACGCCAACCCCTTCCGCAGGGGCGGCGCCGCGTGAGGCATGGCGGCGGCCAAGCCAGGAACCCAGCCTTTCAGCCAGCCATTGCACGCCAAACAGCAGCAGCCAAAAGGCCAAAAGGCTGAAGGCCAAGACTTCACCAAGGAACGTCATCATGCGGCGTCCTCCGCGCTCAAGAAATCAAAGCCCGCCAGGGCATGGATTTTGGCAATCGCTTCCAGCTCCGCGACCGAAACCCATTCATCGGCGCCGCCCATGTTATGCGGTGTTGGGCCATAAACCACAGTGGGCAGGCCGGCCATGCGGAACCAGCGCGCATCGGAACCGCCAACGCGCATATTCACGGCGACAGGTTCACGCAGCACTTCCTCCGCCGCCTGATGCACATGGCGGATGATGGGCAAGGCCGGGTCAGTGTGATTGGGTTCAAAGCAGCGCAGCACGCGCCAGGTGATGCCCGGCAGCGCATCCAGCGCCCCATGCAGCGCGCTGAGCAGCCGCGCGCTGGTCACACCCACCGGCAGGCGGATATCGCAGGCCGCCCGCGCCGAGGCCGGGACCAGATTGGGCGAGGCCCCGCCCTCGATCCGCCCGATATTCACCGTGACACTGCCCAGCACCGCGGCTTCCCCAGCACCTGACAGCGCTTCACTGATGCCGCGCGCGGCGGCAATGGCGGCTGTCACGGCGGGCGGCGCTTCGGGCTGCATGGCGCGCAGGGCGGCCACGGCATCCAGGGCAGCGCGCAGCCGGTCAATCGCGTTATCGCCCAAATGCACATGCGCACCGTGGGAAGCGCGGCCCGCAGCCTCGATCTCGATCCAGACAAAGCCCTTTTCGCCAAAGCGCAGCACGCGCGGGCTGCCGGCATCGCCGATGATCACGCCATCGGCCTGCGCAAGGCCGGGCACGCTATCCAGCAGCCATTTGGTACCAAGCGGGCCCATGCTTTCCTCATCGCCCGCCAGCGTCAGCAGGGCTTCGCCGCGCCAGGCCTCGCGGTATTCGGCAAGCAGCGCAAAGGCCAGCATGGAAGCGGCGATGCCGCCCTTCATATCGGCCACACCGCGCCCATACAGCCGGCCATCGCGGAGCAAGCCGCGCAAGGGGGGCACGGTCCAGGGCAGGGCCTCATTCACCGGATAGGTGTCCAGATGGCCGTTATAGGCGAGCAGGCGGCCCGGCCCGTCGCCACGGATGCGCGCGACCAGATTGGTCACCTGGGGGTCGGTTTCGTGCAGGGTGATCTCGGCGGCCGGCGCCAGGGCGCGCAGCATCTCGGCGGCTTCTGCCGCCACATCCCGCACATCGCCGGGCGGGTTGGGGGAGGCAATGGCGGTCAGGCGCTGGGTGAGGGCCACCACCTCACCCGCGCGGCGGGCGGCAGCGGCGGCGAAAGCGGCGCGGGCTGAGGCGTTCATCCGGCTACCCTGCGGGGCGGCGCCGAGGCTGGCAAGACGTATCATGCTTGCAATATTGGGCGGCGCGGGCATATCCGGGCGGATCGGGCATTGGCCAGGCCGCCGCAGGGGCTGCCTCGCCCCCCTTGGAGAGACCCCATGCGCATAGATGCCATTCCCATCGGCAATGACCCGCCGAATGATGTGAATGTGATCGTTGAAGTCCCGATCGGCGGTGAGCCCATCAAATATGAGATGGACAAGGCCGCCGGTACGCTATTTGTGGACCGCTTTCTGCATACGCCCATGCGCTATCCGGGGAATTACGGCTTTGTGCCGCATACGCTTTCCGAAGATGGCGACCCGATTGACGTGCTGGTGGCCAATACGCGCCCCATCGTGCCTGGCGCTGTTTTGAATGTGCGCCCCGTTGGCGTGATGAAGATGGAAGATGATGGCGGGGGGGATGAAAAGATCATCGCCGTGCCGTCCCCCAAACTGACCCAGCGCTATTTGCATGTGCATAATCACACTGACCTGCCCAAGATCACCATTGAGCAGATCCAGCACTTCTTTGAGCATTACAAGGACCTGGAACCCGGGAAATGGGTGAAATTCACCGGCTGGGGCGATGCCGAGGAAGCCCGTCGGCTGATCCGCGAAGCGATTGAACGGGCCAAAAACGCCTGAATTGCCCTTAAAGAGGCGGGTTTTCGGCTGGAAACCCGCCTCCCCCGTTGCGCCCCCGCCCTACCCCTTTTAAGGAAGCTGCCCATCAGGACCGTCCTGGGGGTAAGACTCCGCGCCGGTCATCATGCCGGCGCGCGGCGGCCCGTTCCGCGCCACGAAGGGGGAGTCTAAGCTTTGTTGACCTTATCGCTGATCCTTGTGATCGCGCTTGGGGCGTTGTCCATCGCCTATGGTGTGATCACTGCAAAGGATGTGCTTTCACGCGATCCCGGTTCGCCGCGGATGCAGGAAATTGCTCTTGCCATTCAGGAAGGCGCATCCGCCTATCTGAAGCGGCAATATGGCACCATCGCCATTGTCGGCGTGGTGCTTTTCGCGCTTGTTGCCTGGCGGCTGGGCTTTGCGGTGGCGATTGGCTTTGCCATCGGCGCCATCCTGTCCGGTGTGGCGGGCTTCATCGGCATGAATGTCTCCGTGCGCGCCAATCTGCGGACAGCGCAGGCTTCGACGCAATCGCTCGCCGCTGGTCTTGATGTCGCCTTCAAATCCGGCGCCATCACGGGGATGCTGGTGGCCGGCCTCGCGCTGCTTGGCGTGGCGGTTTACTTCTTCATCCTGAGCGTGCTGGGTGGTTTCGCGCCGAATAGTCGCACGGTGATTGATGCGCTGGTGGCGCTTGGCTTCGGCGCTTCGCTGATTTCGATCTTTGCCCGTCTTGGCGGCGGCATCTTCACCAAGGGTGCGGATGTGGGCGGCGACATGGTGGGCAAGGTTGAAGCCGGCATCCCTGAGGATGACCCCCGCAACCCCGCCACCATCGCCGATAACGTCGGTGACAATGTGGGCGATTGCGCCGGCATGGCCGCTGACCTGTTCGAAACCTATGCGGTGACCATGGTGGCCACCATGGTGCTGGCGGCGATTGCCTTCGCTGATGCCGGCAATATGGTACGCGGCATGATCTATCCGCTCGCGATTGGGGCGGTTTGCGTGGTGACCTCCATCATCGGCACTTACTTCGTGAAGCTGCCGGCGAATAATTCCATCATGGGGGCCATGTATCGCGGCTTCATCGTGACGGGCATCTTGTCGCTGATCGTGCTGCTGCCGCTGACCTATCTGGTCTTTGGCTTCGGCAAGCTGACGGCGGCGGGCACCAGCTTCACCTCCTTCGACCTGTTCCTGTGCGGCGTGGTCGGCTTGGCGGTGACGGGGCTGATTGTCTGGATCACGGAATACTATACCGGCACGGGCTTCCGCCCGGTGAAGGCGATTGCCGAAAGCTCGGTCACGGGTCATGGCACCAATGTGATCCGCGGGCTTGCGGTTTCGATGGAAAGCACGGCGATCCCCGCGCTGATCATCATCGCGGGCGTGCTGATCACCTATGCGCTGGCGGGGCTTTACGGCATTGCCATTGCGGTGACGACCATGCTGGCGCTGGCCGGTGTGGTGGTGGCCTTGGATGCCTTCGGCCCGGTGACGGATAACGCGGGCGGCATTGCCGAAATGGCTGGCCTGCCCAAGGAAATCCGTCAGACGACCGATGCGCTGGATGCGGTTGGCAATACGACCAAGGCGGTCACCAAGGGTTATGCCATTGGTTCAGCCGGTCTTGGTGCGCTGGTGCTGTTTGCTGCCTATACGCAGGATCTGAATTACTTCGTTCAGAACCCGACGCAGTATCCGTATTTCCAGGGCGTGGGTAATCTGACCTTCTCCCTTTCCAGCCCCTATGTTGTTGTGGGTCTGCTGTTTGGTGGCCTGTTGCCGTATCTGTTCGGCGGCATGGCGATGACAGCGGTGGGCCGCGCGGCAATGAGCGTGGTTGAAGAGGTGCGGCGCCAGTTCAAGGAAAAGCCGGGCATCATGCAGGGCACCGACAAGCCGGATTATGGCCGTGCGGTGGATATGCTGACCAAGGCGGCGATCAAGGAAATGATCATCCCGTCCATGCTGCCGGTCTTGTCTCCGCTGGTGGTGTATTTCGGCATCAATGCCATTGCGGGTAAGGCGGCTGCCTTCGAAGCGCTGGGGGCGATGCTGCTGGGTGTGATTGTGACCGGCTTCTTCGTTGCGGTTTCCATGACCACCGGTGGTGGCGCCTGGGATAATGCGAAGAAGTACATTGAAGATGGTCATCATGGCGGCAAGGGTTCTGAGGCCCATAAGGCCGCTGTGACTGGCGATACTGTTGGCGACCCGTACAAGGATACGGCGGGCCCGGCGGTGAACCCGATGATCAAGATCACCAACATCGTGGCGCTGCTGCTGCTGGCGATGCTGGCGCATAGCTAAGCGTGTTGGGGCGGCGCTGCCGCCCCAATGAAAAAGCCCAGGAGGTTTTGCCTCCTGGGCTTTTTTGTGCGGGTCAGCTTGGCTTGAAGCGGCTTTTCTACAACTCGCCACCCTTGCGGCCAGCCATGGCACCCAGCCGCAGGCGCAGCGCATTCAACTTGATGAAGCCCTGCGCATCAAACTGGTCATAGGCGCCCTGGTCATCTTCGAAGGTCACATGCTTCATGGAATAAAGGCTATTGGGTGATTGCCGCCCGGTGACGATGGTATTGCCCTTATAGAGCTTGAGCCGCACCGTGCCTGTGACGCTGCGCTGGCTTTCATCAATCATCGCTTGCAGCATGCGCCGTTCGGGCGCGAACCAGAAGCCGTTATAGATGATTTCCGCATAGCGCGGCATCAGGCTGTCTTTCAAATGCGCGGCTTCGCGATCGAGCGTGATGCTTTCCATGGCGCGATGCGCGACATACAGGATCGTGCCGCCCGGCGTTTCATAACAGCCGCGGGATTTCATGCCGACAAACCGGTTTTCCACCAGATCAAGCCGACCAATACCGTTTTCCTTGCCGAGTGCATTCAGCTTCGTGAGCAAGGTTGCCGGTGACAGACGCTCACCATTGATGCCAACCGCATCGCCGCGTTCGAATTCAATGGTGACTTCGGTCGCGCGGTCTGGCGCATCCATCGGGCTGATGGTGCGCTGCCAGACCATTTCATCCGGCGCATCCCAGGGTTCTTCCAGAATCTTGCCTTCGCTGCTGCTGTGCAGAAGGTTGGCATCCACGCTGAAGGGTGCCTCACCGCGCTTATCCTTGGCGATGGGGATCTGGTGTTCCTCGGCGAATTGAATGAGGCGTGTGCGGCTGGTGAGGTCCCATTCGCGCCAGGGGGCAATCACCTTCACATCCGGCTTCAGCGCGTAATAGCTGAGTTCAAAGCGCACCTGGTCATTGCCCTTGCCGGTTGCGCCATGCGCCACCGCATCCGCGCCCATGGCTTCGGCGATTTCGATCTGGCGCTTGGCGATCAGCGGGCGCGCAATGGAGGTGCCGAGCAGATACATCCCCTCATACAGTGCATTGGCGCGGAACATGGGGAAGACGAAATCGCGGGTGAATTCTTCCCGCAGATCATCCATGAAGATGTTTTCTGGCTTGATGCCCAGCAGCAAAGCCTTGTCGCGCGCCGGGCCCAATTCCTCACCCTGGCCGAGATCGGCGGTGAAGGTAATGACCTCACATTTGTAAGTGGTTTGCAGCCATTTCAGGATGACGCTGGTATCCAGGCCGCCGGAATAGGCGAGCACAACCTTCTTCACATCTTTGACGCGCATGATCTTTCCCTTGGGAAGTGCAAGATAGGGGGCGATATGCCCCCCGCGGGCAGTGAGGGCAAGCGGGGCTTGCGGCGGTGGCCCGACCTTGGGAAAATGCTTGGGCATGAGCGGGGAGTATCGCATGGTGGCCTGGAAGGGCTTTGTCGCGGCGCTTGCGGGGCTGGTTGGGCTCGCCTTGGCCCCGATCAGCCATGCCCAGGCGCCGGCGGCGCCCATTCTGGAAGCGCCGGCCATTCTGGGTCTGCCTGATACCAGCCAGGCGAGTGTCCGGCGCTTTCTGAACCTCAATACGCCGCGGGTGCTGGCCTTTGGGCCGAATGGCACCTTTGGCTGGCAGGCGGGCGGCGGCGATGCGGCCTTTGTTGAGCAAACCGCGCTGGCCAATTGCGAAAGGCGCGCGGGGCCTGGCGCTTGCACTATTGGGCTGCGTGACCTTTCGATTGTGAAGCCTGGCCGGGAATGGGCACCAAGCCTGCCGCCGGAGGGGGTGGCGATCACCTCCGCCCATCACGCGACACTGCCTGATGAGCGTTTTATTTGGTGGGGGCCGGAACAGGCGCGCGGCGTGCTGGTATTCGCGCATGGCAAGGAAGTGGTGACCGATCTGCGCGGGCGGCAACCGCAAAGCTGGACACGGCATTTCAACAATGCGGGCTTTGATATCTGGCGCTTTGACCGGGAACCCAATGCCGATAGCGCACGCCGCGCCGCGGCCTGGCTGCGCGATGATTTGGCGGAGTTGCGCGGGCGTGGCTATCGGCAGGTGATTGTGGCCGGGCAATCGCGTGGCGGGTGGAATGCGCTGATGGTGCTGAACCGCGCGGGCCTTGCCGATGTGGCGATTGCAATTGCCGCCGCCGCGCATGGCCGCCCGAGTGACGAAAACAACCGCCAGCACGCGCAAATCGCGGAGTTGGAAGCGTTATTGACCGAAGCCGCCAATGCGCGGCGCATGCGATTGGCGGTCGCGGATTTTCGCGATGATCCCTTCATGGCGGAGCCGGACAAGCGCGCTGAGGCGCTAAGGCGCCAACGTGAACGCTTTGGCGCGTTTTTGCTGATTGATCGGCCAGAAGGGATGAGCGGCCATGGCGCAGGTGGGTCCACGGCCTTCAATGATCGTTACGGGGCGTGTTTGCTGCGCTTCGCGACCACACCACGTCCGCCGGCGAGTTGTTGAGGCGAGAACCAAGCTTGCGCTTGATCTGATTTGGTCGAGTTGCGTTCTTTGTAATGTGGAATGAACACTTGCCCACAGCTGCATATTTGTTGCAGCCTTGGGCCGAAACATGCATTCCCCGGGGGAAACATGCGTTGGTCTTCAGGTTTGATCTGCTGCCTGCTGGTGCTGATCCTGGCGCCCATGCGGCTTGTCTTGGCGCAGAGCGCGCCCATTCTGGATGCTGCGCGTGTCTTGGGTCTGCCGACTTCCAACAATGCGGATCTTGAGCGCTTCCTGCGCCTGAATACGCCTCGTGCCTTTGCTGTCGGGCCGAATGGCGCTTTTGGCTGGCAAGCGGGTGGGGGCGATGCGGCTTTTGTCGAACAAAGGGCCATTGCCAGTTGTGAAAGACGCGCTGGCGCCGGCAATTGTGCTGTTGCGCTGCGTGATCTTGCGATTGTTCGGCCAGGACGCGAATGGGCGCCTGCCCCGCCGCCGGCAAATATCGGCATTTCCTCCATGGCGCATGATACGGTGCCGGATAATCGCTTCATCTGGTGGGGGCCGCAGCAGGCACGCGGGGTTTTGGTATTCGCCCATGGCAAGGGCGAACGCGCCGGCAGGGGCATGGGCATGGATGATGCGCGTGGTTCCCAACCACAAAGTTGGACACGACACTTCAATAATGCCGGTTATGATGTTTGGCGCTTTGATCGCCACCCCAATTCCGACGACACGGCACGCGCGGCACGCTGGTTCAAGACGGACCTGGCGGAGCTCCGCCGCCGCGGTTATCGGCAGATCATTGCGGCGGGGCAATCGCGTGGCGGGTGGAATGCGCTGATGATGTTGGATCAGCCAGGGCTTGCGGATGTGGTGATTGCCATAGCCTCGGCGGCACATGGCCAGGGCGCTGACGCCAGAAACAATCCGCAATGGGAACAGATCGGCCAAGTGGAAGCGATCCTCTCGGCCGGTCAGGCATCATCCCAGGCGCGGGTGGCGGCAGCCAATTTTCGCGATGATCCTTTTGACGCCGATCCGGAACGTCGAGCTGCCCTGATGCGACAATATGGCCAGCGCTTTGCCGCGTTTCTGTTGATTGACCGGCCCGAGGGTCTGATTGGCCACAGCGCGGGTGCCAGTTCCGCCTTCAATGATCGTTACGGGGCGTGTTTGCTACGCTTCGCGACCGCACCGCGCCCGCCGGCGAGTTGTTGAAGCATTTTCAAGCCAAGTGGGATCACTTGGCGACTCGGAAAATGCGACCCAATAAATTTCCAGTGCGTGTCCGGTGAACGCAAGTGAACGGGACATGCACTAAAGTGGGCGCCGCCCGATCATTACATCCGCAAGGTACCGTTGCGCGCCGCGTCATAGCGCGCGGCGATCCTGTCCCAATTCAGCACCTTCCACCAATTGGTCAGGTATTCCGCCCGGCGATTCTGGTAGCGCAGGTAATAGGCATGTTCCCAGACATCATTGCCCATCAGCACGCGCTGACCATCCATTAGCGGATTATCCTGATTGGGTCTGGTGACAATGGAAAGCCCGCCCGCCGGCGTCACCACCACAAAGACCCAGCCAGAGCCAAACACACGCATGCCAGCCGCGTTGAAATCCGTTTGCATCTTGGCGAAGCCGCCAAGGTCTCGGTCAATTGCGGCTTTCAGATCGCCGCCTGGTTCTCCGCCCTGACCGCCCATGATTTCCCAGAACATGCTGTGATTCGCATGGCTGCCGGCATTGTTGCGGAGCGCGGTGCGCACGGCATCGGGCGCCTGGGATAGCCGCATCAGCGCATCATCAATCTGCATGGTGGCAAGCGCCGGATAATCGCGCGCGATGTTGTTGAGCGCGGCAACCGCGGCCGCGTGGTGACGGCCATGATGCAATTCCATGGTCATGGCATCAATCGCCGCTTCATTGGCATTGGCGGCATAGGGCAAGGCCGGAAGGCTGAAGGGACCGTCCGGCGTTTGCGCAAAAAGAGGGCTTCGCGCTGAGGCGAAGACACTTGCCGCCGCAAACCCAGCGGCGAGAAATCCCCGGCGCACGAGATGAATGGTCACGATGTTTCTCCCCAAGAATACGCAGAGTGCTCCCTTACGCCCGAAGGTATGGGCTTGTCCAAGTGAATTTCCTGATGCTGTCACGCGTGATCTCACGCCAAGATCAGTTGTGCTGCCTGCTCACCGCTCAACCACGCCCCCGCAACGGTTGCGGCAAAGCGCGGATGGCAGGCTTCTCCGGCAAAGATCAGGCGGCCATTGGCGAGCGGTTCCGCCAGCTCGCGCCGCGCCGCCTGCCCGCCTGGGATGGCGTGGCTATAGCTGCCAAGGAAATGCGGATCGCCGCCCCAATCGGTGATGATGGGCGGGCCGAGTGCGGCGGCGGCTTCCGCGCCAAAGACGCGGGCAAATTCGGCGCGGGCATGGGCTTCGGTCGCCTGTTTGCCGGCGCGCGACAATTCCCAGGCGAGCGAACCCCCGATGAAGGCGAGCATCACCGGCGCGCCAAAGGGCCGCGCAATCCAGGAAATGGGCCGATCACCAGGCGTGGCGATATCGCGCCTCAGGCTGGCGAAAGGGCCGAATTCCGGGAGCACACCGGGTGGGATGGGAAAGGCAAGCTTGTTCAGCAAGCCAAGCGGCAGCGCCTTGATCGCCGCGCGCTTTTCGGCGGGCAGATCAGGCGTGAAAGTGATACCGCCTTGCGCCAGCACGCCGGTTGATACGGTGATGATGGCAGCGCGCGCGAAGATGCGCCCGAAAGGCCCTCGCGCCTCAACGCCATTGCCGCCCCAATCAAGCTGCATCACGGGCGATTTCAGGCGAATGGGCAGGCCCTCAGCCAAGGTGCTGACCAAGGTGCCAAGGCCGCGGCGCAGCAAAAGGTTGGGGCCATCCAGCGCGGTGGTGGCGAAATCATGCAGGCTCATGCGCGAAAGCTCGGCGGCGCAAATCTGGGCACCTTCCCAATGCGCGACCAGCGGATCAAAGCGGCCGCCTTCAGGTGCGGCATCGGATGCGGGACGGTCCGGCGCGCCATCCGCAGCAGCGGCTTCAATCACGCGCCAGAAATGATCTTCCGCCGCCGCAAAGGCTTGGCGTTCGGCGGTGGTGGCAAAGCGGCCTTCGGTGAAAAGCAGGCGCTGGCGGAGCTTATCGTGATCCACTGTCTCAAAACCGAGTGTCTCGGCCAACGCGGTCAGTGGATTGTCATTCGCCTGATGCAGCCAGGAAGCGCCGTGATCGAAGCCCGTAGCATCGGTATAGGCGCGACCACCAATGCGGTCCTTCGCTTCCAGCACCAGGCAGGACAGGCCGCGCGCCTGCAAGGCGCGTGCAGCCGCAATGCCGGCGACGCCGGCGCCAATCACCAATACATCGGTTTCATTTGCACCCATCAGAGTGTCCCCCTACGGTAATCACCTGACACAGGCCACCGACGGAACCGGGCGCGGACCGTAAGAGTCTGCGCGCCCGGTTCGCGGTGGCCGGACCGCGTGGAAGCGGGTTTGATGGCGTTGCGACACAACCCTCAAACACGAAA
>JADCFQ010000061.1 GCA_020249435.1 Roseomonas sp.
CATCCGCGCATTCACCGAGGGCATGCCGAAAACCAGCAACACGGAGGTGACCAGCCAGACAAAAACTGCCAAACTCAAAGCCGCCTGAGGCCCGCTTCAAAGGCGGTCAATGTCAGGGGAATATCGTAGGTGTACAATCAGGCTGTCACTGCCCGCGCCGCCATCAATCGTGTCACTGCCAGAGCCGCCAATAAGCGTGTCATTGCCATTGCCGCCCAGAATGGAATCATTACCGGTATTCCCCAGCACCAAATCATTGCCGGAATTGTCAGGGAAACTCCCACCCGGAAAGGTAGCGCCACCGGGATTCAAGTTAACGGTAACACCACTCATGACAACTTCCTTTCAACCGACCGCCAAGCCTACGGTGCCCGCAATGACGCCAAACTCCTCGGCCATTTCGCAGACCGGCGACAACCGGACTTACCCTTCTTCTTATCCACAAATCTGTTGCGAAACCGCCAAGTGGACGGAACAAGCACCAATCAGCTTTAATTGTTTATTTACTTTTCCACGCCGCAACGCAATACAAAGATGCCCGATGAAGACGAGAACGGCGTTGCACCATGAAATAAATGCGTCTTTATAGTTGTTTGGTAAAAAATATTTCAGCAATATACAACTCAAAATTGTATTTACTTGGGTCATGCGCCATAGGATTGCTGCCCGCGCCTACCCCCGCGCCGCCACAACCGCCAGAATCGCCTGCACCGCTGCCGCCTGGCTCGGTTCAATCACCGGCACGCCGCATGCGTGTTCCGCCGCCGCGCGGTGATGCGCCATGCCGGCACAGCCCAGGATCACCGCCTCTGCCCCCAGCGCCACCAATTCCCGCGCCACCGCCTGAATACGTGCCCGCGGCGCTACCGGGTCTGTCAGCACTTCCATATCAAGATTGAGCGCGATGGAGGCAACCATCCGTGCCTCCACCCCCATGCTTTGCAAAACCCGGCGCTGGCGGGGCTTGGATTTGTCGGTGAAGGCGATCATGCCGAAAGTATCGGCACGGTTCAGCGCGGCGGCGATGGAACAGCGCAAGGGGCCGAAAACGGGCTTGTCGGTCACCATGCGCGCGGCCTCAATCGCCGGGTCGGAGACACAGCCGATGATATAGGCATCGGCCACCTCGGCGGCGACGCGGCGGCAGAGCGGTTCCGCCACGCCATACCAATCCTGCCAGGTCACGATGGCGGGGGGGCCTTCTTCCAGCCGCGTCACGTCAATCCTTGGCAAGCCGGGGGCGGCAAAGGGGGCGACGGCGGCGGCAATGCCATCCGTGCAGCTTACGCTGCAATTCGGGTTGATCAGTAGGATGCGTTCATTCATGGCTGGTATGCTGCATCCTTGGGCAGGAAAGGTGCAAGCCGTGCTTGATCAGGCGGCACTTCAGGCCTATTGCTGCGCTGCACAAGGCTGGGTCTATCCGCCGAGGATTGGAGCAATCATGCGTTGGGAACCGGATCGCGAGCCCCCCGCCCTGCCCTATCAGCCGCCGAGCGCGCGGGATGGGTTGTTGCGCGGGCTGAAAGGGCTCTGCCCGGTTTGCGGGCAGGGGCGGCTCTTTGCGGGGTATCTGCGCGTGGCGGATAAGTGCGAAAGCTGCGGCGCGCCCACCGGTCGGCTGCGGGCCGATGATGCGCCGCCCTATTTCACCATTCTGATCACCGGGCATGTGCTGGTGCCGCCGGTATTGTGGATCGAAAAGGCGTATATGCCGCCCATCTGGCTGCATATGCTGATCTGGCTGCCGCTATTCGCCATTATCTGCACCCTGCTGCTGCGGCCCATCAAGGGTGCGGTGATTGGCTGGATGATGCGCCTTGGCATGACCGGCGATGAAGGCGGCGTGGTGCTGCGGGGTGACAAGCCGGATGCCTGAACAGCGCCTGATCCGCGTTGAATTGCCCGAAGAAGCGCCGGCCCCTTCTGCCTATGCCGAGGCGGATCGGCGCCAGGCGATTACGGATTTGCTGCACCATAACCGCTTCGACCCCCAAGGCTTGCCGAAGGGCCCTTATGTGCTGGGCTTGGCCGTGCGTGAAGGCCGGCTGGTGTTTGATATCCGCAATGAAGCGGGTGCGACCCTGCACGTGCTGGCGCTGGCCCTTGGCCCCTTCCGGCGGCTGATCAAGGACTACCTCATGGTGGTGGAAGCGCATGAACAGGCGGTCGCCGAAAGCGGCCCGGAATCCCGCGTGCAGGCAATAGATATGGGCAGGCGCGGGCTGCATAATGAAGGCGCTGAATTGCTGCGCGCGCGGCTCGCGGGGCGGGTTTCGCTGGATTTCGACACGGCGCGGCAATTGTTCACGCTGGTTTGCGCGTTGCACCAACGAATCTAAAGGCGCATTTGAAGTTTGCGTAATTCAGCGGCGAGTGACACCGGCGCAGTGAAACCAACTTCGCGCCTAAGCCGCCCGGTATGCGCCACCATATAGGGCGGTTCATTGGGGCGGTCAGGCAGCGCACCCAAGCGCACCAGATAAGGCCGGCCAGAAATATGGCCAATGAGCCGCGCCATGGCGGCAATGCTGATCGGCGCGCCTGAGGCGATATTGACCGCGCTAGTGACATCACTTGTCGCGAGCGCCGCAATGGCCGCAGCAGCGGCTTGCGTGCTGATGAAATCTCGCACTGGCCTGCCGGAAGCACACGCCGCTTCGCGGCCTTCCCGCAGCGCGATCATGATGGAAGGCACAAGGCGGGCGGGGTTTTCGCCATCGCCAAACAAATGAAACAGCCGTGCCCAGGCAATATCAAAACGCGCGCGGGCTTCAGCCATTTCGTGCAATCGGCGCGCGAGGGTGGCCTTGGCTTCGCCGTAAGGTGTGGCGGGGGCGATGGTCCGCGTTTCCGGCCAGGGGAAGGCGTCGTCACCGGCTTCGGTCGCGTATTCGGCGCAGGTGCCAAGGCCAATGAAGCGCCGCGCACCGGCCTCAGCGGCATAGGCGGCGAGTGCAGTGGAAGCTTCCAGCCAATCGGTATTCTCCGGCGCGGTCCAGAAGCGCCCATGCGCGACATACCAGGCGGTATGGATGATGATGTCGGGCCGCACATCCTTGATCAAACGCTGCGCATCATCCTGGCGCAGCAAATCAACTTCATGCGCGGTCATGCCGGGCGTGGTGGTTGCGGCGCTGCGCGCGGTGATGTGCGTTTGGTAGCCGCGCGCGTACAGCAGCGCCGGAATATGCCGCCCAATAAAACCCGTCGCACCCGTGACCAGAACGCGTTCAGCCATGCATCAAGGGCCAGGCATTGTCGCGTGCGGAAATCACTCGGGGCTCCGCCGGCCAGGCAATGCCGAAGGCAGGATCATTCCAGCGCACCCCGCGCGCAAGGGCGGGCGCGTAAGGTGTGTCAATCAGATATTCCACCACCGCATCATCCGTCAGGGTCAAGAACCCATGCGCAATGCCGCGCGGCCCAAAGACGGCATTGTTCCTGCGGCTATCGAGTGTGATGGCGATATGGCGCAAATAACTTGGCTGATTGGCGCGCAAATCAATAAGCACATCAAACACCGCGCCGCGCACACAGCGAATGAGTTTCTGTTCCTCGGCCGGCGCGATCTGGTAGTGCATCCCGCGCAAGGTATGCTTCAGGGTGTTTTCTGAAAGGCTCGCCTGGATCGGGGTGAAATCAATGCCGGCAGCGCTAAAACTTTCCCGGCACCAGCTCCGCAGAAAAGCGCCGCGTTCATCGCGCGCGGGGCTGGCTTCAATGCTGATAATGCCGGGGATGGCGGTTGCGTTGAAAATCACAAGGCGCAGACCTCGGCCGCCTTGTCATAGAACGCCTTGCCGAAGCGCGCGGGCTGGCCAAGCGGCATGGCGCGGATCATGTCGCGCAGCCCATGGCGCAGCACGCGCCGGCGCGGCGCATCGGCGGCCAATTCGGCGGCCTTTTCGATGTAGTCTTCAACGCTGAAAGTGGCCATGTCGCCAATGCCGGCATTGGACAGGTTGGAATAGGAAAGCCTCTCGGCAAAGCCAGGCCCTACAAGCGATACGCAGGGCACGCCCATCCAAATGCTTTCGCAGGTGGTGGTGCCGCCCACATGCGGCAGCGTATCCAGCGAAACATCCATCTTGTTGTAATGCGGCAAATGCTTGCCACGCACGCCAACAAATTCGATTCGGTCCGGGTCCACATCTCGTGCGGCGAAGGCCGCGCGCGTGTTTTCCAGAAAGGATGGCCCGCCCGCTTCGGGGCGGATGAAGATAAAGCGCGAATTGGGCACGCGGCGCAAAACAGCCGCCCAGGTATCAATGCAAAGCTTGGTGTATTTGTAGGGATTATTCGCTGTGCCGAAGGTGACAAAACCGCGCCGATCCTCGGGGATTTCGAGATCAATCGGCACTTCATAAAAGCCAAGCCGCCCACCCACCGTCACCCAGGTTTCCGGCAATTCGAAAGGCTTTTCGATCAGCAGGCGCGGGTCTTCCGGTTTGATATGGGGATCAACCAGAATGTAGTCGATCGTCTCAAGCCCCGCCGAATGCGGATAGCCAAGCCAACTGCCACCCAGCCGCGCGGGGCGATAGGCCATGACTTCCAGCTTGTTCATCGCCGTGCTGCCGCCCAATTCAAACAGCAGATCAAGATTATCCTTGGCGATATCGGCGGCCACCTGGTCATCCGGGCGATAGGGCCACCAGCGGAAATTGGTGGATTTTTCAAGCTCCGCCTGAATGACATCACGCTCGCCTTCATAGAAGGAATAGCAAAACACCTCGAACCGATCACGGTCATAGGCTTCAAGCAGCGGCATGCAGAAATAGGTAACGGGGTGGTTGCGCAAATCGCTCGACAGAAAACCGATGCGCCATTTGCGCGGCATATGCAGCGCGGGGGCGGGCGGCAGAGGTTTTATCCGCTTTTGCACGCCGCGGCCCCA
This sequence comes from Roseomonas sp., assembly GCA_020249435.1. Lineage (GTDB taxonomy): Bacteria > Pseudomonadota > Alphaproteobacteria > Acetobacterales > Acetobacteraceae > Neoroseomonas. The sequence goes on from JADCFQ010000061.1 coordinate 4,901, forward strand.
ATTGCGGTGCCATTCCACAATCTCGATACGGTCTTCCAGGCTATGCACCTGGCCCAATTCATAATGCACGGAAGAATGTCGCCCTTCCGCCTGCCAATGCGGCAGCAAGGTCGGGATGGGGCCAGTCGCTTCTAGATTTTCGATATCCATCACGCGCTGGAACACGGTGCGGAGCGAGCGTGAATTGCGCGCGACCTTATCCGGATGGCGCTTCATGAAATCGAGCGAAAGCCTGTAGGATTCCTCCAAATGCGCCGCTTCGCTGTCATAACGGCTGCGAGAGAGGCTTTCGATATAGGCGGATTGCACATCGGCCGCATCTGGATTGGCTTCATGCGCGCGCTTCAGCGCTTCATTCGCCAGGCGCCTGTCGCCATCGCCGGCCATGCGGGACAGGAAAAGATTGGCCTGCCTATCGCCCGGGTCTTCGGCCAGAATGCCATCAATCACCGCGCGGGATTCCTCGCGCCGGCCAAGGCGCAGCAGCATGCGCGCATGCATGACATCAAGCGTGCGGTCGCCCTGGCGGAATTGCCGCGCGCGGGCGACAACGGGAATGGCGGCTTCAATATCGCCGGCATCAATCAATAGCCCCATAAGATCATTCAGCGTATTCTGATCCTTGGGCTGGAATTCAAAGGCTTTCAGGAAACTTGCCCGCGCGCCCTCATTATTGTTCAGGGCGCGCTGCATGCGCCCCAGCAGGCGCCATAATTCGCCATTGCGCGGGTCAAGCCGCACCGCGCCTTGGAAGGCTTCAGCGGCTGCGGCGTAATTGCCGCGCGCTTCTTCCGCATTGCCGAGATTTTGCCAAGGTGAGGCGTTTTTCGGTTCAAGCTTCTGCGCGGCCTTCAGCGTGGCAATCGCTTCATCATAACGCCCGGCACGCTTCAGCATGACGCCGAGCAGATTGGTCAGCGCGAAATCCTTGGGCTTGCGCGCCTGGACTGGCGCCACCAGTTCGGCTGCTTCCTTGTGCCGCCCGGCGGATGACAAGGCCAGCGCATAGGGGGTGCAAATCGCCGCCACCGGCACGCCATGGGCGAGCGCCTTGGCGAAGGCATCAGCGGCTTCGGCATGGCGCCCCTTGCCGGATAATAGGACCGCCAATTGCTGCCAGGCCGCGCCATTGGCGGGCTGTTCCGCGAGCCGCGCGCGCAGGGTTTCTTCCAGCCGCGCCTGATCGGCGGGCGAGAGGGTCGTTGGGGCCGGTTTGGCCGGGCGAGGCTTTTGCCGCATGCGGCGGTTCATATCCTTAATGGCGTAACGCTTGAGTTCTTGGTTTATCACCCGTCGCGCGCTTTGGCCAAACCATCGCAGCGCGACTCGACAGCCGCGTTGTTTCCGACCGCGCGCCCCGGTATGTTCGCCGCGAATCAGGGAACAAGACATGAACGATCTTTTCGGTCGCGGGGGCCCTCGGAAGGGGGGCGCCGGGCAGCAGGATGGCTATTCGGCCAAGGATATTGAGGTGTTGGAAGGGCTGGAGCCCGTCCGCCGCCGCCCCGGCATGTATATAGGCGGCACGGATGAAAACGCGCTGCATCACCTGGCGTCCGAGATCATTGATAATGCGATGGATGAAGCCGTGGCCGGCCATGCAGACCGGATCGAGGTAACGCTGGAAGCCGATAATTGGCTGGTGGTGCGCGATAATGGCCGCGGCATTCCGGTGGACCCGCACCCGAAATTCCCGAAGCTCAGCGCGCTGGAAGTGATCCTGACCACGCTGCATTCGGGCGGCAAATTCTCCGGCAAGGCCTATGACACCTCAGGCGGGTTGCATGGTGTTGGTTCATCGGTGGTGAATGCGCTGTCTGAGAGGATGGAGGTGGAGGTCGCGCGAGACCGCACGCTGTTCACTCAGGTCTATTCGCGCGGCAAGGCGATCACGAAGCTGAAGGATGCAGGCGCGGTACAAAATCGTCGTGGCACCACCATTCGCTTCAAGCCGGACCCTGAGATTTTCGCCAAGCATAGCTTCCGCCCCGAACGGCTGTATCGCTTCTGCCGATCCAAGGCGTATCTCTATCGCGGTGTCGAAATCCGCTGGGCGTGTGATGCCGCGCTGATCAAGGATGAAACGCCAGCGCAAGCCGTGCTGCATTTCCCGGGCGGGCTTTCTGACTTTCTGGCCGCCGCCTTGGAAGGCCGCCCCACTGTGGTGCCCGCCGCCTGGTCTGGCGATGCGGAATTTCCCGAAGGCGCAGGGCGGGTTGAATGGGCGGCAAGCTGGGTGGAACGCGGCGATGGTTTTCTGAACACCTATGCCAATACCATCCCAACGCCGCAGGGCGGCACGCATGAAGCGGGCTTCCGTACAGCTTTGGTGAAGGGGTTGCGCGCCTATGGCGAACTGAAAAAGGAAAAGCGTGCCGCAAATGTGACGGCGGAAGATTTGCTTGGCCCCATTGCGGCGATGCTTTCGGTCTTCATCCGCGAACCACAATTCCAGGGCCAGACCAAGGATCGGCTGACAAGTCCGGAAGCGGCGCGGCTGGTGGAAGCGGCCTTGCGCGATCATTTCGATCATTGGCTGGCTGGTGATCCGGCGAATGCCGATAATCTGCTTGCCTTCGCGATTGAACGCGCGGAGGAAAGGCTGCGCCGCCGTGCGGAGAAAGACACGCCGCGCAAGACCGCAACGCGCAAGCTGCGGCTGCCTGGCAAGCTTTCCGATTGCGCGCGCGAAAGCGCCGATGGGACAGAGCTTTTCCTGGTGGAGGGTGATTCCGCCGGCGGTTCGGCCAAACAGGCGCGCGACCGCGAAACCCAGGCGGTGTTGCCACTGCGCGGTAAGATCCTGAATGTCGCGAGCGCCAGTGTGGAAAAGCTGCGGCAGAATCAGGAATTGAAGGATCTGATCGAAGCGCTGGGCTGTGGCGTGGGGGATCGGTTCGATATCGCCAAGCTGCGCTATGGGCGTATTGTGATCATGACCGATGCGGATGTGGATGGCGCGCATATCGCTGCCTTGCTGCTGACCTTCTTCTATCGCGAATTGCCGGAATTGGTGCGGCAGGGCCGTGTGTTTCTGGCGCAGCCACCACTTTATCGCCTGCAAGCCAGTGGTATTTCGGTTTATGCCATGGATGATGCGGATCGCGAACGTGTGCTCAAGGCGCGGTTCAAATCCAACCAGAAGGTGGAAGTCAGCCGCTTCAAGGGGCTTGGTGAAATGCCGCCCGCCGCGCTCAAGGAAACCACCATGGACCCGAAGAAGCGCACGCTGCTCCGCGTGATGCTGGCGCCGGAAGATCGGTCCTTCACCAGTGAAAGGGTGGAAGAATTGATGGGAAGGCGGCCGGAATTGCGCTTTCGCTTCATTCAGGAAAATGCCGGGCGTATCGCTGCCGAAGCCTTGGATGCTTGAACAGCGTTACCCGGCAAAAGCCTGGGTACGCACCAGCCGCGCATAAAGCCCATCGGCTTCCATCAGCGCCTGATGCGTGCCCTGTTCCACCGCGCGCCCGCCATCCATCACCACAATGCAATCCGCATCGCGCACGGTTGCCAGCCGATGCGCAATCACCAGCGTGGTGCGGCCTTGGCGCAGCCGCGCCAGCGCTTCCTGCACCAGCGCCTCGTTTTCCGCATCAAGCGCGCTGGTCGCTTCATCCAGCAACAACACGCGCGGATCACGCAGCAGCGCACGCGCAAGCGCCAGGCGCTGGCGCTGCCCGCCTGAAAGCCGATTGCCGCCGGGGCCGAGTTCCGTCTGATAGCCCGCCGGCAAGGCGCTGATGAAATCATGCGCGGCTGCGGCGCGGGCGGCGGCTTCGACCTGCTCGGCGGTCGCGCCGGGCCGGCCACAGGCGATATTGGCAAAGGCCGTGTCTTCAAAAATCACCGCATCCTGACCGACATAGGCGAGCGAATCGCGCAAACTCTCCAGGCTGATGGTGCGGATATCCACGCCATCCAACATGACGCGCCCTTCAGTCACATCATAAAGCCGCGGCACGAGGGCGAGCGCGGTTGATTTCCCGGCACCCGATGGCCCGACAAGTGCTACCGTCTGACCTGGTTCGGCAGCGAAGCTCAGGCCCGCAAGCGCTGCATCCGGCACGCCTTCATAGCGAAAGCCGACCGCATCAAAGGCAATGCGCCCACCGCCCGCCGGCAGCGGCGTGGGGGTTGCGGGGCTGGTGATCCGGCGCGGCGTGTCAATTACGCCGAAAACCCGCGCAAGCCCGGCCAAACCTTCCTGCAAGGCGGAGTTCAACGACCCCAAGGCGCGCACGGGGCGCGCGGCGATCAGGACGGCGGCGACAAAGCCGGTGAATTCGCCGATGGTGCCCTGGCCACTCGCCACGCGATAGCCAACCGCGAAAAGCACTGCCGCCACCGCCAGGCCGCCAAGCACTTCCAGCATGGGATCAAGCGAAGCGCGCGTGCGTTGGATGGTGAAAATTGCCTCTCGCAGTCGCGTAAACAGCGTATTGGCGCGCGCTTCCTCAGCCGCTTCCAGCCGATAGCTGCGCACCACCCGCGCCGCGCCAAAGCTTTCCGTGAGCCGCGTCGCCGCATCGCCCACGCGATCCTGCATGCCGCCCGAAGCACGGCGGATGCGCTTGCCAAGCTTCAGGATGGGCACCACGGCGATTGGGTAAAGCAGTGCTGCGATCAAGGACATTTGCCAATCAAGCCACAGCATGGACCCGATCAGGCCAATCAGCGTCAGCACATCGGCGATGGCATTGATGGATTTCTGCAGTGCTTCGCGGATCAGCCCGGCATCAGTGGTGAAGCGCGCGGCATGGCGCGCCGGCGCATCGCGCGCCACATCGGCAAGGTCCGCCCTGGTGAGCGCCTTGAATAAATCGCGCTGCAGGTTTTCCACCACGCGCAGCACCACGGATTGAATGGCCACCGCCTGGCCGAATTGCGCCAAGGCTTTCAGCGATGTCACCAGAATGATGACGCCGGGAATGAGCCAGAGCACGCGCTGATCGCCCGCCGTGAACAGGTCAAAGGCCTGCTGAATGACGACGGGATAAAGCGCGGTGGCGCCCGAAACACCAAGCGTGCAGACCAGCGCAAGCAGGATGCCCCTGCCATGCTGACGGACATAGGAATGCCAAAGCCGAAGCGTCAGCCCGCGGGTGGAGGTATCGTTCATGTTGCGCCGCTTATAGCCCCGGATGGGAATGTTGCCATGAGGGGCTTGCGTTGACGGGCGCCCAGTGATAGTTCTTGTTATGTTCCCGTTAGGCGCGGTCGGATCCCCATTTTACCGCGCCAGCCCGGTGAGTTCGGGGGGAGGGCGGCCCTTCCCCCGCCCTCTCTTGCAGTTTACCATGGGTTGCTCTGCCCGATGGGTGCTCAGCGACTTGCGGGTGCTGGTAAGTGCCGGGTGAAGAAAGCCACCAGCAGCGCAAATGCCTGATCGTTTGCGGGGCTACGCAGGACATGGTCTTCGCCGTCGAAGAAATGCGCCTCGGGCGCGCGGCCAGCGGCGGTCAGCCGTGCGACCGGGCGATGCGCCATGTCGGCGCCCCAGACCTGATCCGCTTCCCCTTGCGTCACAAAGATCGGGCCTGGATAATGTTCTGCGGCAAGCGGAAGGCCCGGCCTTGTGCGTTCATGCGCGCCCTTCCAGGACCAGGCGGGGCGCCTCCAATCGCCTGCCCAGGCTTTGCCGGTATGAAAATCTGAAAAGATATAGGCCGGCCAGATTGCATCCGGCGGGGAATGCACGGCAACGGCGTCCGGTAGGGCGTCGTGGCCATCTTCCGCCAGAAGCTGCGCCAGCAGTAGCGCCATTTCCGCCCCTCGGGAGGCGCCAAACAAACCGATCCTACAGGCCCATTCCGCCGTGGCACCCTTCAGCCATTCCAGCGCGCTGACCGCGCCTTCAAGCGGGACATCATCAATGTTCAAGTGGTCGGGATGGGCGCCGTTGCCGTTGTATCCGTGCGCCAGGGCGGCGAAGCCATTTGCCGCAAGCATGGCGCAGGTCACATGATTCCATCCTGCTCGCGCGCCTTCGCTGCCATGTAGGCAAACCACGCCGCCGATCGGTGGATCATCCGCTGGCCAATAAACCGTTCCTGTTGGCGATGAGGTTCTGCGCAGCTTCATGACTGCTTGTATCGCATCGGTGGCCGCCCTTTCCAAATTGCGCGGCGGAGTGGCGGGGATTTTGTGCGAAAGCGTAGTCGGATTACCGTCATGGCCGCAGCCATTACCGCTTGGTAGAAAATCGAACATCATGCTGCGTCGCACTGCAAGCGTCGGGGCGGGCAGGAGCGCCAGTGCCACAGCCCGGGGTGCGAGGGGCCGCCCTTCCCCCAGGGGAATCGCTTGAAAGGGTTACCGCTGAGTTCTGAATAGCAATGATCCCAGATAATCTGTGTTCATGGCGGCTTTTTTTCTTCTGACTTTAAGGCTGTGTTTGTCGTCTGCGCTGCGTATCATATTCATGGCCATATGTTTGATAATGGCCATGTTTTGTGGTCCGCTGCCTGTTCTCAGGCGCGCCAGGTCGTCGTGAAAGACGACGTCCAGCACCCAATGAAGGCGATTTTCGATGCCCCAATGGCTTCGCACGGCTGCGGCGAAGACTTTGGCA
>JADCFQ010000062.1 GCA_020249435.1 Roseomonas sp.
CATGCGCGCATCAAGCGCAACACCATCCAGCACCGCCGCTTGATGCATCACCAAAACGCAGCTTAACCTCAATCATAGATGGGCCAGACACTCCGGTACAAAGGCCGCCAATTGGTCTCAAATGATTTGACGACGGACAGGGCGCGCACTTCTTCGAACGCGATTTGAGACAATTCGCTGGCAAGGTGTGTGACATCGGTCAGCCAGGCGCGAAAGCGGAGAAACCGCATGCCACCGCCCTCGAAGCGGCTGGGCCGAAAGGTCATGGTGCCTGAGGTGATGGAGCCGGTACCTGAACGCAGCGCCCAGCCGGTTGTCGTGCCGAGATCGAGCGCCAGGACGCCTGGGCGGCGTGCGGTGCCGACATTGCTGTTGGAAATGATTTGCGGCCTGCTTGCCAGCGCCGCGGACATGGGGAGAGTCGAGAGATCCATGATTGTCTCCTGATGGGGATGGTTGTGGTGAGGGCGGCGGCGGTGGGGTTCTTGGCGGAGCACACCGTCGCTGCCCGGCTTTGGGGTTCGGCCCGCGCGTGGCGGTCCGGTGCTGTTCGGGCGGCGCTTCACGGCACGCCCTCAAGCCAAGGGGGGTCTTTGGGGGTCTGTGGGGGTCTCTCTTCAGAAGACCCCCATCCGTAACCGACTGAATTTGCTGCGCTTTGGGGGTCTTGGGGGTCTTGGGGGTCTTTTTCGACTTCTCTTTTATTCATACGCGTGTGCGCGCGCGTGTAGGGTATGGAAGAAGACCCCCAAGACCCCCAAGACCCGTCAAACCCGCGGATTTCCTGGGATCCAGCTATGGGGGTCTTCATATCAGAGACCCCCATAAGACCCCCAAGACCCCCATTCATGGGCGCATCCTGGGCCGGTGCGAGGCGCCAGCGCTGCGAATTGTGCAGAAGTTTTCCCTGCCGAAGATGCACAAGCCGATCGCTGGTCCGGAAGGCGCGGTCGCGGAGCTTGGTGAAGGCCGCCCCAAGGGCGACCTTCAGGCCATGCTCGTTCTTCGCGCTGATGGGCAGGCTGGCCTCCGCATCTTTCGCGAAGCCAATCAAATCGCTGACGCTCACCTCGGCGCTGCCAAAGCGGTCCCACCAAAGCTGGATAAAGGCGCGCCAGGTACCGCCCTCGCTATCCGATGCCTCCATCACCTCATCCAGGTTGCCCAGAAAGCCGGGCACGCCGGCCACGTGCAGGATGCCGCCCAAGGTCTGGCTCCATGTCTCGAAGCTGCCCAGGCTGCGCGCAGCGGGCGGCCTGCCGGCGCTGGCCCAGGCCTGGCAGAGCGTCAGGCAAGCCGCCACAAGCCGTGCGCGATTGGCGCGCACCCAGATCATCAGGTCAGGGTGGCGAAAGCCCTCACGCCGCCAGGGCTGGTCGCTGCGCGCGTCGAGGCGGATGCGCACCAGGCGGCGGGCGATTTCATGTGAGACGGCTGGGTTATTGCCGGTGGCGACCCAGGTGCAACGCACGGGCAGCCGAATGATGTCGGAGACACCAAGGATACGATCCTCCCATGCCGGTGCGGTCAATGCGGCGGCCAAGGCTGCGCTATCGAGTTCCCGGCGCAGGTTGTCGATCAGCAGCAATACCGGCAGTTGCCGGAGTTTCGCCGTGAGGCGCTTGCGCCATTCATCATCATCGCGCCCCTCGGTCATGACGGAGGCGCTGGAGCCCGTTAGCACCGTCGCAATGGCATCCACCATCAGCGTGGCGCCGGTGCCGGGCGTTGGCTTTTCGATCATGTGCAGTGGCGTTGGCCCTTCGATCATGGGGCGCACAAAGCCAAGCAGCAGCAGGCAGAGCGCATGCGCGCGTTCCGCCTCTCCGGTGAAAGGAAAATCGCCGAGCAATTCATCCAGCAATAGGCTGCGCGCTGCGGCAATTTCCTCTGGTGATGGATTGGCCGGGATGGGTGGCAGCGCAAACCCTGGCGGCGGGTGGTAGAGCAGCCGCGCATCCGGATGATAGCCGGGCTCGGTCAGCAAGGAGCCGTTGCGGCCGAATACCGGTGCGGTGACGATGCCAGCAAGCACGGGCAAGGCAGGATCGGGCGTTGCCAGCAGCGATTTGATCACGTTGGACGGCGGCGGTGTTGGGATTGATTCGCCCTTGCCCAGAGGTCGCCGCCAGTCAGCAAGATTGGCCAGCATGTGACGCATGCGTTCGATGTCGATCGTCGCGGCAGCAGGGCGTCCTTCATCATCGGGCACAACCCAGGTCGGTTGACCGCCAAGGCGGAAAATCCAAGGTGACCGGTTGGAGGTAATGAGCAGCGACCAGACACGGCGCGTTGCATGGCGCAGATTGCCTTCGATGGAACTCAAGCTCGGCAAGGGATGCGAAGGCTCAACAAAGCCAATCGGCAAATGCCGACCTGTCTCTGCTGCTTGGGTCGTGGCTTGTGCCTTGGCGTTGTCCTGACCACTGATCGCATCCTCAATCAGCTTGAGGATCGCGGCCCCACCTTCACGCAGCAGCATGTCGTTGAAATCCGTGCCGGGTGTTTGCGGCATGGCAAGGCGCACCTCGCGCCCTTCAAGCTGCAGCTTGGCGGCGGTGGCTTCCGCGGCACGCAGCCCAGCGCCGGAGGGATCGTGATCGGCTAGGATAACAATGCGCCTTGCCTCGGGCGGCAGCTGCGCCTGTTCCATGCCGCTGGTGGAAAGTGCTGCCCAGACCGGCAGGGTTGGGCAGGCACGCATCACGGCAAGGCCGGTTTCGATACCTTCGCAAAGACCGAGCAAACCTTGTGGGGTGATCGCGCCAAGCCGCACCGTGCCGCCGGCGGTCTTGCCGAGCATCATGCGCGGCTTTGCGATGGCCGCCTTGGTCACCTTGTCTGGCTGTTCCGCAAGGTAGGTCCGGTGCAGCGCGACCACTTCACCTGCGACGTTGCGAATGAGCCCGATCATGGCCGGATAGCCGGTGCGGGTTTCGTAATGCGTCAGGTCGGGGTGAAACAGCAGATCCGCATCGGGCGGGACAAGCAGGCCGCGACCTTCAAGGTAGCGTTGCGCTGCCGTGCCCTGGATGGGTGCTGCGTTGTCGCGAATAAAAGCGATGTCCAGCGATGCATCGCGTTCCGGCTTTGGCGCTGCCGGTGGTTCCTGCCGCTTGGGGCCTTCACCCTGCCAGCCGGTGATGCCCGCCGCATGGGCGAATAGCGCACGATCGGCAAGGCCGGTTCCCTGCGCCAAGGTGGCAAGCGGCCCGCCGCCCTGGTGTGGACGGTGCGTGCCGGTTCGAAGGCTTTCCGAATGCGCTCCGGCCAGGCGGTATAGGCGCGCTCTGGCACCTTGAAGGCGACCTCAAGGTAATCGCGCGGGTTCTCGCCACCGGCGCTGATTTCCTGGGCCAGCCGTGCGAGCTTGGCCTGGTCCCATTCGACCTTCTTTGTTAGTTCGGCGGTGATTTCCACCGAACCATCCTGAAAGCGCACCGTGCCGGTGTCCTTGCCGGCCATGCCGCGTGCCGCGATGGCGCGTTGCTGATAGCGAAGGGCAATCGCACTTTCGATCCAGGCCTGCATGCGCTTGGCAGCATCTGCGGCCTCACGCGCATCGGATTGCAGCAGCGCCAAGTGTTCCGCCGGCAGGGCGACGATATCGCCGAGTGGCATGAGGCGGATTGCCTCGAGCGTGGGACGGTTGGGGAGCGCGTGCATTATGCGATCCCCCGCTGTAGCTTTTGCAGCAACGCGGCCTGGGCCATGCCGCGGCTATTCGTGCTGCGTGGCCGCACCACCAGGATATAGGCGAAGCATTCCGTATCCATGCGCCGCTGCAGCAGGTGGCATAGCCCGGCCTCGGCCATGGCAAGGGCGCGACGGGCGACCAATTCCAATTCATCGCGGCGTTCGGGCGGAAGCTTTGTCGCAACCTTGTCCCGATCACGTGCCAGCATGCCGATATGATAGGTGATGGCATCACCGGCGGTCGCATCAGCAAAACGGTCGCAGAGGGTGTTTTCGTCCAAAACAAGATCAAGCAGCGCTGCCAGATCAGCCGCGTCAGCGAGCGATGCTTGATCTGGATTTTGCGGGAGCATCATGTGGTCCTCCGTGATGGTGTGGGGCTCACTGGGTAATTACGTATTTGCGCGCCAAAAATTCTCACGACCTCAAAGACACAGTCGCGGCGCGGTGCGTGGGGCGCGTTGCGCATGGCGATGCACCCATGATGCGCAGCCAGCAGCGCAGCTCCTGCAGGTCGCGATAGAAGGTGGCGTTGGAGACATTGCTTGCGGCGCGCGTTGCCGCGATGTCGCGATGCGCAAAGATGCTGCGCAGCAATGCCCGCTGCGCTTCGGGCATTTCATCCGCCGCGCGCGTCATGGCGAGATGCGCTTCCGGATCATGCGCCGGTGCGGCAAGGCTGCGGAGGATCCCGGCGGCCTCCTTGCTGTCCAGTGAGATGGAGGGCGGGGCGCAGGGGCGGCGCGCCTGATCGGCGATGGCGCGGCGCGCGATGATGGTGACAAAGCCGCCCCAGGACCCGCGCGCCGGGTCGAAATGGGCGCTGGCCTGCAGCAGGGCGAGCAGAATTTCCTGGATCAGGTCATCCCGGTCGGCGGCGGCGATTCGGCGCTTGCGGGCGGCCTTGGTGGCGCAAATCCGGGCCAGTTTCAGGGCGTCCTGTAGCTGACTTTTCTCCCATTTCTGAGGCAGTTCGGGGGCGTTGTTCTGTTGCCTGTTCATGTTGCGACCTCTCGCGCTTGGCTGATTTCGATGCGCCAAGGCGAGCCGAGCCGCCGGGGGTGCGACTAGTGCGAAGGGGTGCAAGGGGGTGCAAAAGGGGTGCGTCGAAGCGCGATTTTGCGCGATGCACCCCCATATGGATCAATGGCTTAGATAGGAAAAACAGGGGGTGCAGGGGGTCGGACCCAGTTCGTCCTTGCACCCCCTGTTGCACCCCCCACTGCACCCCTCAGCGCCGGTCAGATTGGGGCTGGACTCTTGGGTGGGAGAGAACATAAAGTGAACATACGATTTCCTATCCCAGAATAAGCCGGGGACCGCGTTCCTATGCCGATCGTCATTGCCTACGCCTCAGAAGCAGCCCTGAACCCCAGGCTGGACCGGGCTGCGCCCGCAATCCGCACCGTGGCCGCCCAAGTGCGCCGGCAAATCCCGCTCGTCCCAGGGGAGATCACCCTTTCCCTGCCGGCGTTGGTGGAAGCCTGCCGCCGTATCGAAGTGAATGGGCGTTGCCTGGCGGTTTCCTGGGAATTGGATCGGGCGCTCAGTGATGAGGCTGGCCAGGATGTTCTTGGCCTATGCGACATCGACGCTGATGAACCCGGCTGGGCCTATCTCGCCATCAATGGCGTCATGACAGCCCATCGCCCTGATTTGGCGTTGAGCACGGCCGCGCATGAATTGGGCCATTTGCTGTTTGATGTGCCGGCGGCACTGGAGCGCGGTGAGCATGGCTATCGCGCCGTCGCGCAATCAGCGCGTGCGCTTGATCGTGCCGGGCGTGGCGCTGAAGGGGGAATGTGATGGCTTTTGGTGATGTTGTGCGCGCGCGCCGAACGGCGCTGCTGATCAGCTTGAATGATATGGCCGAAAGGCTTCGCATATCGCCCGGCTATTGGTCTCGGGTTGAGCGCGGCATTGATGGGCCGCCGAGTGACGAGTTGGTCGAGCGTGTTGCCGCCATTCTTGGCATTCCCATGGATGAGCTGTTCATCGAGTCACAGCGCCTGCCGCCTGATATGCGCAAAGACATGGGGCGTGTCGTGCTGGCTTATCGGCGCTTGCGGGCTATGCGCTTGAGGTGAAGGGAGGGCGGCATGCCTGCCACGCCGAAAAACAAGGTTTTCTATCAAATCCACGAGGCGAAGGAACGGCTGGGGCTTTCCATGATGGACTTGGCTGTCCTGGTTGCAGAAAGGAAGCTGCTGCTTTCCGCGGCGCTTGGTGGGATTTTGATAGAAGACGGGGTTCTTGAGGAACAGCTTGATTTTGGCTGTACTTATGCGCCGCAATGTCAAAATTTTGTTCATGGGCTTGTGGATTTACGCCCGGAGGATGGCTGGGAAGTCCTGCGCGCTGGTTCGCATACGATCAACTTTCTTCCCGCAGAGAAAGGCTACCATCGAAGGCTCATCGACAGTAGATCTCAGTCCTCTGGGCGCCTTGCCACGCGCGAAGATGTCGGGCTGCGGCATGAGGAATTGATGCGCTACCTCGCCCTGGAACAATCGCTTGAGGATGTCACGCCATCCGAACGTCCAGAAAAGCGTCGCGCGCCGACCGCCTATGATTGGGAAGAAGCGCAGTTGGAGGCGTTTCGGCTGGTCTATTTCGATGGCGTGCCGCCATCCTTTGGGGCGCTCATTCGCCATATCCAAGCATGGTACATCGCCAAGGGCGGCCGCGTGCCGGATGAAAGCACCCTTAAGCGGCGCCTCAGGAAATTCTGGACCCTCTTTGGGCCGGAGGCGCAGGACAAGGCCGCTTGAACCACACCGCGCGAGGCCGTGAGAAAAACTCGGCCTGATTTACGTAATTACAAGGCAGGAAATCCACGCGGAGCCGCGATGCCCCTGCCACAGACGAATCCCCACCTCCCGCCGCACCTCCGCGAGGTCTGCGACATCCTCGCCCGCGGCCTGCTGCGGCTGCGCAGCCGCGGTATGCCAGTGGAAAACAAGGAAACCGCCGAGCACGGAGACATTCCGCTACACTTCACTGCGAAGCAGCGCCGTCATGCGCCCCACGAGAGAAAGGGCACCGCATGAAACAACGATCCATCACCAAGCAGGCGCCAGCCGATCCGGCAGCGCTGAAAATCTCACCGGCCCAGGTGCTGCCACGCCTGGCGGCCCTCCGCACCGCGCCAATCGCCGATCTGAAGGAGCAATGGCGCATGCTCTACGGTAAGGAGCCGCCCGCCTTCAGCAGAAGCTACATCGAAAGCAGGCTCGCCTATCGCATCCAGGAACTCGCCTATGGCGGGCTGCGGCCGGAAACACGCAAGCGGCTCGAAGCCCTCGGCGAAAGGCTGGATGGCGGCAATGCCGTGCTGCGGCGC
>JADCFQ010000007.1 GCA_020249435.1 Roseomonas sp.
CCGGGGGGGACAAACTGATGCAGCGAAGCGGGAAGTAGCCAACCCTGGTCCACATCCCACGCTCGGAAGGTCTTGCTCATAAAACAAGTGAATCAGAAATAATACCAAAAAACTAGCGAATTCTCAGACAGGCTCCTAGCCCAGCAGCAACAACGCCCCGAACCCGGCAATCGCCGCGCCACCAAAGCGGAGCGCGCCCGCATACCGCGCGCTGGTGACACCAAGCGCGGCGCCAAAACCATGCAGCAGCGCGGAGCCCGCCAGCATGCCAAAAGCGGTTGGCAAGGCCGCGCCAGCAATCTCACCGCCATGCGCCAAGCCATGCACCAGCCCCGCCACCAGCACCAAGGGTAGCGCCACCGCAGGGCGGAAGGGCTGCGCCATCGCGAGCATCGCACCCAGCACAATCAGGCTGCCCGCCACCGCCGTTTCAACCAAGCCAAAGCCAAGCCCGATACCGCCCATGAGGCCAAGCGCTATGCCGCCCGCCATGCCGGCCAGGAACCCCAGCGGCGGCAGCCAGCCGCGCTGCCAGCCAAGCGATGCCGCCCAAAGCCCAATCGCCACCATCGCCGCCACATGATCCGCGCCCATCAGCGGGTGCAGGAACCCCGCGACCATCCCATGCTCATGCCCGGCATGGGCCAAGGCAGGGCTGGCGCCAAAGGCAAGGGTGAGGAAGGGCGGGGCGGTCAGGGCAAGGCGGGGCAGGGACATGGTGGGCTCCGGTGACGATCCGAATTCCATCCTGGGCGCGCATCGGGCGGCAGGCAAGGGCTTTTGGCTGTGCTAACTTGACGCTTCACGCGATTCCGGAACGCCATCTGCATGTCCTTTATTCATCTGCACACGCATTCGGCCTATTCACTCTCGGAAGGCGCGATCAAGGCGGATAAGCTGGCGGCACTCGCCGCCGCCGATGCCATGCCGGCGCTGGCGCTGACGGATACGGGCAATCTGTTCGGCGCCCTGGAATTTGCCGAAGCCTGCACCAAGAAGGGCGTGCAGCCCATCATGGGCTGCCAATTGGGCTTGTCGCGTGCCAGCACGGATGCTGATCGGCCCGATGCGCTCCGCCTGCCGCCGGACCCGCTGGTGGCGCTCGCCCTCACGCCGCGCGGCTTGGATAATTTGCAGCGCCTGTCCTCGCTTGGCTTCCTCAGGGAAGATGCCTCCGGCAAGCCAGCGGTATTGCTCGATCAACTCGCGGAACATGCCGAAGGCTTGTTTCTGCTGACGGGCGGCACGCTTGGCCCGATTTCGCGCCTGTTGTTGGAAGGCCAGAAACCCGCTGCCGCAAGACTGCTTGCGCGGCTCAAGGAGGCCTTTCCGGATCGGCTCGCGGTGGAACTCAACCGCCATGGCCGGGATGAGGAAGCGCGGCTGGAACCGGCCCTGCTCGCACTCGCGCATAGCGCGCGGCTGCCGATCATCGCCGCCAATGATGTCTATTTCGCCGCACCTTCCATGTATGAAGCGCATGATGCGCTGCTCTGCATCGCTGAAGGCCGCACCATGGCGGAACGCGACCGCCGGCGCGTGACACCTGAGCATTGGTTCAAGCCGGCGGAAGCCATGCGGGCATTATTCGCGGACCTTCCCGATGCCTGCGACAATACTCTCGCCATTGCGCGCATGAGTGCGGTGATGACCGAAGCGCGCAAGCCCGAATTGCCGATCTGCCCCAAGGTGCAGGAAGGCAAGACAGAGGCCGAAACACTCCGCGCCATGGCCGAAGCCGGGCTGGAACAGCGCCTGGATGCGATGCGCCCCGCGCCGGATGAGGCAACCCGCGCGCAATATCGCGAACGCCTGGCCTATGAAATCGGCGTGATCGAGAAAATGGGTTTTCCAGGTTATTTCTTGATTGTTGCCGACTTCATCCAATGGGCCAAGGCGCAAACCCCGCCCATTCCGGTGGGGCCGGGGCGCGGCTCAGGCGCGGGTTCGGTGGCCGCCTGGGCGTTATTGATCACGGATCTTGACCCCATTCGTTTCGGGCTGCTGTTTGAACGCTTCCTCAACCCCGAACGCGTTTCCATGCCGGATTTCGATATTGATTTCTGCCAGGATCGCCGGGATGAGGTGATTGCCTATGTCCGGCGCGAATATGGCGAAGATCGCGTCGCGCAAATCATCACCTTCGGCAAGCTGCAGGCGAAAGCGGCGGTGCGCGATGTGGGCCGCGTGCTTGGCATGCCTTATGGGCAGGTGGACAAGATCGCCTCACTTATCCCGAACAACCCGGCGAAGCCGGTGACACTCTCGCAGGCCATTGAAGGCGAAGCGCGCTTGCAGGAAATGCGCGATAGCGACGAACAGGTTGCGCGGCTGATGGACATCGCGCTGCAGGTGGAAGGGCTTTATCGCAATGCCTCCACCCATGCCGCCGGCGTGGTGATTGGGCGGAAGCCTCTGATCGAAACCGTGCCGCTTTATCGCGATCCGCGATCCGAATATCTGGTGACGCAATATTCGATGAAATACGCCGAGATGGCGAGCCTGGTGAAGTTCGACTTTCTCGGCCTGAAAACGCTGACGGTCATTGAACGCGCGCTCGATATCCTGAAAGGGCAGGGGATTGAGGTAGATATCGCCTCCATCCCGCTGGATGATCCGAAAACCTATGAAATGCTCGGGCGCGGTGATGCCGCCGGCGTGTTCCAGTTTGAAGGGCAGGGGATGCGCGACTGCCTGCGACAAATGCGCGCCAACCGCTTTGAGGATTTGGTGGCGGCCGTCGCACTCTATCGCCCTGGCCCCATGGCGAATATCCCGGCCTATTGCTCCCGCAAACATGGCGAGGCGTGGGAGCCGCCGCATGAGGCAATCCGGCATATCCTGTCGGAAACCTACGGCATCATGGTCTATCAGGAACAGGTCATGCAGATTGCGCAGGATCTGGCGGGCTATTCGCTGGGTGCCGCTGACCTGCTGCGCCGCGCCATGGGCAAGAAAATCCGCAGCGAAATGGAAGCCCAGCGCAAGATTTTCTGCGATGGCGCCGAAGCGCGTGGCATTGAACCGGCCAAGGCGGCCGAGATTTTTGACCTCATGGAACGCTTTGCCGATTACGGCTTCAACAAATCCCACGCCGCAGCCTATGCGCTGGTCAGCTATCAAACCGCCTGGTTGAAGGCCAATCACACGGTCGCCTTCCTGGCCG
The DNA here is from genome assembly GCA_020249435.1 of Roseomonas sp. Taxonomy (GTDB): domain Bacteria; phylum Pseudomonadota; class Alphaproteobacteria; order Acetobacterales; family Acetobacteraceae; genus Neoroseomonas. The sequence goes on from JADCFQ010000007.1 coordinate 3,167, forward strand.
CTTCCATGACGCTTGATCTTTCCAATACGGATAAGCTTGCCGGCCATATGCAGGAAGCGGCACGGCTTGGCATTGCCGTGCTGCCGCCGGATATCAACCGCAGCGGCGCCGATTTCCGCGTGGAAGCGCGGGATGATGGCAAGCAGGCGATTCGTTTCGCGCTCGCTGCCGTGAAGCGCGTTGGTGAAGGTGCCATGCGCGATCTGGTGGCGGCGCGTGATGCGGGCGGGGATTTCGTGTCACTCGCTGATTTCGCCGCGCGGGTGGACCCCAAGCTGCTCAATAAGATGCAGATCGAAAACCTGGCCCGCGCCGGCGCTTTTGAATGCCTGGATGGCAATCGCGCCCGCGTCATGGCCGGGGCTGAGACCATCCTGCGCCGCGCGCAAGCCAGCGCCGAGGAACGTGACAGCGGCCAGATCGGCCTTTTCGGCGCCGAGCCTGGCCGGCCAGAGGCGCTTCGCCTGCCGGATGTGCCGGATTGGCAGCCACTGGATCGGCTTTCCCAGGAGGCCGAGGCGATTGGCTTTCACCTTTCGGCCCATCCTTTGGATGCCTATCGCCAGGCGCTGAAGCGCATTGGTGTGGTGCCATCCTCTGGCATTGCCGACCGCGCGAGCCGCGGCGGCGGGCGCGTCAAGCTGGCCGGCACGGTGGTGAATGCCAAGGAACGCACGACCAAGACCGGCAGCCGCATGGCCTGGGTCCGGGTTTCCGACACCCATGGCAGTTTTGAAGTGACTTGCTTTTCCGAGGTGCTGAACCGCAGCCGCGACCTGCTGGCCGAAGGCAGCGCCATTCTGGTGACGGCCGATCTGCGCATGGAAGGCGAAGCCTTGCGCCTGACCGCGACCGAGCTTGAAAGCCTGGATAAGGTCGCGGCCAATGCCGGTGGCGGGATCAAGCTTTGGCTGGAGGCGACCGCGACGCTTGATCCGATCCGCGCCTTGCTGACGCGCGAAGGCCGCGGGCGTGGCCGTGTTATCCTGGTGCCGCAGCTTGGCGCCGAACAGGAAGTGGAAATCGCGCTGCCGGGCGGTTTTAATGTCGGCCCCAGGCTGATGCAGGCCATGCGGGTGGTGCCGGGTGTGGCGCAGGTTGAGGAATTCTAGGGTGATCTTATTTTTCCATAATATACCTTATGCGGGAAATATATGACTGAATCCTCGAGCCAAAATTCACCTGAAGCCAGGCTCCGCGCCCTGCTCGCCATCATGGCGAAGCTGCGCGATCCCAATGGCGGCTGCCCTTGGGATTTGGTGCAGGATTTCGCCTCCATCGCGCCTTACACGATCGAGGAAGGCTACGAGGTCGCGGACGCTATCGCCGCCAATGACCCGGACAAGCTGCTGGATGAATTGGGCGATCTGCTGTTCCAGGTGGTCTATCACGCGCAAATGGCCGCTGAGCGTGGCTGGTTCGGCTTTGCCGAGGTGGCTCAATCCATTGCAGACAAGATGATCCGTCGCCATCCTCATGTTTTTGGTGAGGAAGACGCGCGCGACGCCGCCGCCCAAACCCGCGCCTGGGAGGCTCAAAAGGCCGCCGAACGCGCCGCGCGGGCGGAAAGCGGCGTGTTGGCGGGAATCCCGGATGGCCTCCCTGCCCTGACCCGCGCTGCCAAACTGACGCGCCGCGCCGCGCGGGTTGGCTTTGACTGGCCCGATGCCGACGCGGTGCTGGATAAGCTGGAAGAAGAAGCCGGCGAACTCCGCGCCGAGCTGCAAGGCGCTGATAAGGCAAGACTTCAGGATGAGGTGGGCGATCTGCTCTTCGTGCTGGCGAACCTGGCGCGCAAGCTGGATTTGGACCCGGAAGCAGCGCTCCGTCACGCCAATCAGAAATTCACACGCCGCTTTGGCCATATTGAAGAACAGGCTGATCTTGCAGGAAAAACCCTGAATGACATGAGCCTTGGGGAGATGGAGGCTTTGTGGCAGCAGGCGAAGCAAGGTGAAAGGTGAATTGAAGACCGTAACCTACGGAATTTGAAATATTTTATGCCACCGGATAGCTAATCCCCACCACCTCAATCTCCTCCACCCCGGCTGGCGTGCGCAACCGCCGCAGATCGCCAACCCGCGCGCCCAAAAGCGCCCGCGCCACCGGCGCCACCCAGGAAATCCGCCCGGCCTCAGCCTCGGCCTCATCCACGCCGACAATGGTGATGGTGACCTCAACATCATCTGACGCGCGGGCATAGGTCACGGTGGCACCGAAAAACACCTGATCGCGGCGCCTCTGCTGCGCCGGGTCCACCACCTGCACCTTTTCAAGCCGCTTGGTGAGAAACCGCACGCGCCGGTCAATCTCGCGGAGCCGGCGCTTGCCATATTGGTAATCGGCATTCTCCGACCGATCCCCAAGCGCCGCCGCCCAGGAGACGATGTCCACCACCTTCGGGCGTTCATCTTCCCAGAGCCGCTTGACCTCGGCCCGCAAGCCAGCCGCACCGGCGGGGGTCATGTAAAAGGGCGTGCCTGGGGGCAGGCCGGGCGGGCCAGCCTCCTCATCCTCATCCGGGTCGGTCATGGCGTGAAAAGCGCTTCCTGGGCGGCTTCCCAACTCGCGCGATCGGGGGCGCAGATCAGCCCGCCGCTGGTCAGATGCGGGCCGTAAGCGCTGCCATCAAAGCGCGCCGAATGCCCGCCGGCTTCGCGGTGCAGCAGCCAGCCAGGTGCATGATCCCAGGGCATCAGCTTGTTATAGACCAGCAAATGCGCATGCCCGCCGGCGGCCAGCCGATATTCATGCGCCGCACAACGATAGGAAACCGTGCCCGCAAGCCGCGGCAAGCGGCTGGTGACGCGGGATTTCAGCGGCTCCGGCATATAGCCCCAGGATACTGCCGCAACCATATCGCCCGGCGCGGCGGGCGCGGCCACGCGCAAATCCGCGAAACGGCGCCCTTCCGCATCGGCAAGCCAGGCCCCCTGCCCGCGCAAAGCCATCGCCGTATCATCGCCCAGCGGATCATGGATCCAGGCACCAATGATCTCACCGCGCCGGATCGCCGCCGCCATGCAGCCGAATAAAGGCACGCCGGCCGCGAAATTGGCCGTGCCATCCACCGGGTCCACCACAAAGGCCAATTCCGCATCCGCCAAGCGCCCGAGCAGAGAAGGATCAGCGGCGGTCGCTTCCTCCCCCACCACCACGCAGCCGGGGAAAAGCTTGTGCAGCCCGGCGGTAATCACGCGCTCGGCGGCCTCATCCGCATCCGTCACGAGATCGAGCGGCCCGGTCTTGCTCCGCACCGAATCCGCCCCCAGGCGGCGGAAGCGCGGCAGGATTTCCGCCCGAGACGCTGCGCGCAGCAGCAGGGCTACGTCAGCGGCCTGCGCGGCTGAAATGCTCATTTCTGCCCCCGGCTTTCAAACCGCGCACGGTCCATGGGCGATAGCCGCACTTTAAGCCGCACCGCGTCATCGGCATCCTGACGTTCCAGCACCTCACCATGCGCATGCAGCCAGGCAATGGCGGCACCATCAGACGGCGGCAGCACCGCATCAATTACAACAAGCTGCGCCGAAAGCCTGGCATCAATCGCGGCACGAAGCGCGGGCAACCCCTCCCCGGTCAGGGCCGAGACCGCCACCGCATCCGGGCTCCGGCGTTCCACCGCATCAATCCCGCCCAAAAGATCGGCCTTGTTCAGCACTTCCAAAACGCGGTCCGGCCAGGCCTCATCCAAGGTCGCGTCCGCGCCATCGGCCATGGCTTCCAGAACGCCCAACACATCGGCGCGCTGCGCCGCGCTATCGGGGTGCGCAATGTCGCGCACATGCAAAATCAGATCGGCGGCGGCGACTTCTTCCAAGGTGGCGCGGAAGGCTTCCACCAGCTGCGTCGGCAGATCGGAAATGAAACCCACGGTATCAGACAGGATCACATTCCGCCCCGATGGCAGTTTTATTGCGCGCATGGTGGGATCAAGCGTCGCGAAAAGCTGATCCTGCGCATAGACCCCTGCCCCGGTCAGCGCATTGAACAGCGTTGACTTGCCGGCATTGGTGTAACCAACCAGCGCCACCACCGGGTAGGGCACGCGTTCCCGCGCGCGCCGATGCAGGCCGCGTGTCCGCCGCACCTGATCCAATTCGCGCTTGAGCCGCACAATCCGGTCCCCGATCAGCCGCCGGTCAATTTCGATCTGGCTTTCGCCGGGCCCACCCAGAAAGCCGAAGCCGCCGCGCTGGCGTTCAAGGTGCGTCCAGGACCGCACAAGCCGCGTGCGCTGATATTCCAGATGCGCCAATTCCACCTGCAAGCTGCCTTCGCGCGTGCGGGCCCTTTCGCCGAAAATCTCCAGAATGAGGCCCGTGCGATCAATCACCTTGCAGCCCCAGGCGCGTTCCAGATTGCGCTGCTGCACGGGGCTGAGGGCAGCATCCACAATCACCACGCCCACTTGCTGGTCATGCAGCGCGCGCTTTTCGATCTCCACCTGGCCTTCACCCATCAGGGTGGAAGGCCGCCGCTCCCGCAGCGGATGGATCGCAGAATGAACGATCGTCACACCGATGGAAGCGGCAAGCCCGATCGCCTCGGCCAGCCTTGCCTCGGCGGCGCGCTTCCCCCCCACATCGCCAATGGCGCTGCGTGCGGGCTTTTCAAAAGGGAGGATGACGGCGGCGCGGGTCGGTCGCCCGGCGCCCGTTTCAGTTTCCGCCGTCAGAGATCACCTCTCGCTGCAAGGTCAGGCGCGTTTCAGACGCGGGCGCACCCGGCGCCGCAGCACCTGCCGCCGCCGGCACGCCATCAAACAACGAAATCGGTGCGCCCGGCATGACAGTGCTGATCGCATGCTTATAGACAAGCTGCGTATGGCCATCGCGGCGCAGCAGCACCGAGAAATTGTCAAACCAGGTAATGATGCCCTGCAATTTGACGCCATTCACCAGAAATACAGTGACGGGCGTCTTGGATTTGCGAACGTGGTTCAGGAAGACATCCTGCACGTTCTGGGACTTTTCAGCGGCCATGGGACCGGTCCTTCTTTTTGCTGGTCACCGACCAGACACGGTCCGGCGAAAACCATTTCCGGCCGCCGGCGCGCTTAGTTTGGCATGTCAGGCTGGTTTGACAAGTGACGAAAGCGCGACAGTCAATTCATGACAATCTGTAAATATTTGATCCGCCCCGACGGAGGCAATCCCGCCATCATGCGCCGCATCCCCCATCAGCACGGCGCGCAGCCCCGCCGCGCGCGCTGCCTGCATATCGAGCGCAGTATCGCCGATATACCAGATATCCGGCGCGGGGCTGAGGCCAAGCGCGTCCAAGGCCATCAGAATCGGCGCTGGGCTTGGCTTATCAGCCGCCGCATCACCGGCGCCAATCAGCGGGCCGAAATGCCGATCCCAACCAAGATGCAGCGCTTCGGCGCGCAGCAACGGCCCTTGCTTGTTGGAAACCACCCCCATGGGCAGGCGCCCTGCCCCGGCTTCCAGCGCCATCGCTGCGCCGGGCATGGGGGTCAGCACCTGCAAATGGCAGGCGCGCACTTCGGCATAGAAAATATCGCGCGCCCTTTCCCAATCGGCGCCGAATAATTCCGGAAAACTCTCCCGCAAGGCACGACGCACATTGGCCAGCACCTGGCTGCGATTCCAAAGCGGCAGGCCAAATTCCCGAAACGCGGCATTCAGCCCGGCCTCAATCGCGGCCCAGCCATCCACCAGCGTATTGTCCCAATCGAACAGGATGGCGCGCGGGGCGGTATTCATGCCGCGTTGCGCATCGCCCCCTTCACATGCCGGGCGAATATCTCAAACAGCTTGCGCACCACGGGGCCGACTTCCCCATCCCCCACCGGCGCGCCATCAATCTTGGTAATCGGCTTCACGAAGGATGTGGCGGAGGTGATGAAAGCCTCTCGTGCACGGCGGAGTTCTTCCATGGAAAATGCGCGTTCTTCAAAGGCAATGCCGGCATCGCGCAATTCCGCCATCAGCGCCGCACGGGTGCAGCCGGGCAGGATGGCGTCGCTCAAGGGCCGCGTGCGGATGGTGCCGGCCTCATCCACAATCCAGAAGCTGGTCGCTGCCCCTTCCGTCACCATGCCGGTGGCTTCGTCATAAAGCACCGCTTCAATCGCGCCCTTTTCGCGCGCCGCCTGCCGCGCGAGGCAATTCGGCAGCAGGTTCACGGTCTTGATATCGCAGCGCGCCCAGCGGAGGTCCGGCATGGTGATTGCCGACGCGCCCCAGCGATCCACATTGGTCGGATAGGGCGCGATGCGCTTGACCGTCACCACCAGGGCGGGCGGGATAGGCTTGTTCGGAAAGGCATGGTCACGCCGTGCGACGCCGCGCGTGACTTGCATGTACAGCAACCCCTCAGTCACGCGATTGCGCCTGGCGACTTCGCGCAGCACCATCCTGAGCGACGCACGCGGCATCGGCATGGGCAGGGCGATTTCGCGCAAGGAGCGTTCCAGCCGGGCCAGGTGCAAATCCTCATCAATGAAGCGGCCATCAAACAGATGCACCACCTCATAAATGCCATCGCCGAATTGATAGCCGCGATCTTCGATATTCACCGACGCATCGGGTTGCGGCACATAGCGGCCATTGACATAGGCGATGCGTGACATGGGGCTACCTCAATTGGTGGGGGTTGCAGGCGTGCGGTCTTCCGCCTGGACGCCCAGGAATTTCAGCTTGCGATGCAAGGCGCTTCTTTCCATGCCGACGAAATTCGCGGTCCGGCTGATATTGCCGCCAAAGCGCAGCAATTGCGCTTCCAGATATTGGCGTTCAAACACTTCCCGCGCATCGCGCAGCGGCAGCGTCATGATTTCCGAACTGCGATCCAGCGTCAGCACGGCGGGGGCGGCGGACCCAATCTGGGGTGGCAGCATTTCCGGGCGGATCGCTTCCCGGCTTTCGCCCGGCGCCATGATCAGCAGCCAATCCATCAGATTGCGCAATTCGCGCACATTGCCCGGCCAATCATAGGCCTGCATGGCGGCGAGCGTGTCTTCCGAAAGCTCACGCGGCGCCATGCCGGTGGTTTCAATCGCGCGGGCCATGAAATAGCGCGCGAAAAGCGGCACATCTTCCCGGCGTTCCTTGAGCGGCGGTACGCGGATTGGCACCACCGCGAGGCGATAGAACAAATCCTCTCGGAAACGCCCGGCGGCGATTTCCGCGGCAAGATCACGATTGGTGGTCGCAATCACGCGCACATCCACCTTGACACGCGTGCCGCCGCCAACCCGTTCAAACCCCTGTTCCTGCAACGCGCGCACGATCTTGCCCTGGGTCTCCAGCGGCATATCCGCCACTTCATCCAAAAGCAGCGTCCCGCCATGGGCGCGTTCCAACACGCCCGCGCGGCGGGTTTGGCCCTGAGCGTCAGGCTCCACGCCAAACAATTCTTCCTCGAACCGCGCCGGGTTCAAGATGGCGCAATTCAGCACCACAAAGGGGCCATCGGCGCGGCGCGATTGCGCATGGATGCTGCGCGCCGCCACTTCCTTGCCAGCGCCTGCCGGGCCGGTCAGCAATACGCGTGAGCCCGTCGGCGCCACTTTCTCAATGGCGCTCCGCAATTGCTGAATGCCGGCTGACCGGCCAAGCAATTCCGTCTCCGGCCCCGCACGCAGGCGCAGATCACTGTTTTCGCGCTTGAGCCGCGCCGCTTCCAAGGCACGCGCCAGAACCAGCAGAAGCCGATCCGATTTGAAGGGCTTTTCGATGAAATCATAGGCGCCCTGTTGGATCGCCTGCACCGCCGTTTCGATGGTGCCATGGCCCGAGATCATCACGACCGGCACTTGCGGTTCTTCCGCATGCATCGCCGCCAGAATGCCCAGCCCATCAAGGCGGGAATTCTGCAACCAGATATCCAGGATCACCAGCGAAGGCCGGCGCGTGGCAAAGGCCGCCAGCGCGGAATCGGCATCATGGGCCTGACGTGTTTCGAATCCCTCATCGCTCAGGATGCCTTCCAGCAGCGCCCTGATATCGGGTTCGTCATCAACAATCAGAATCTCATGCGCCATGCGCGACCTTGCTGCCCCTCAATTTGCCGCTTGTGGCGCCTTGGCGCCGGAGCCCTCAGAATGCCAGGGAGACTCGCCAAGCGGCAAGACCAGTCTTGCGATGGTGCCCGAGCCCTCTGGCCGGGCCGCGAGGCTGATGGAACCACCATGGTCTTCCATGATCTTTTTCACAATGGCAAGGCCAAGCCCGGTGCCCTTCGGCTTATGCGTCACATAGGGTTCGGTCAGTCTTTCGGGCGGTTCTTCGCTGGGCAGGCCAATGCCATTATCCGTCACCTCAAAGGCCAGCATATCGCCTTCCTGGATGATGCGGGTTTCAATCCGCCCGGCTTCACCGCCTTCGCGCATGGTGATGGCATCCGCGGCATTCTGCAAAAGATTGGTCAGCGCCTGGCCGATCAGGCGGCGATCACAGGGCAGTTTCAGCCCCTCAGGCCCCGCATGGTTGTCGTAGGTGATATCGGGATGCGCATTGCGTTGCAGCACCAGCGCTTCCAGCATCAGGCGATTGGCATCTTCCGGTTTGATCACCGGCTGCGGCATGCGCGCAAAGGCCGAGAATTCATCCACCATGCGCCCGATATCTTCCACCTGCCGCACAATCGTATCCGTGCATTGGCGGAAAGTATCGGGATCATCGGTGATCTGGCGCAGATAGCGGCGCTTGAGCCTTTCGGCGGAAAGCTGAATGGGTGTGAGCGGGTTTTTGATTTCATGCGCGATGCGCCGCGCCACATCCGCCCAGGCTGCCTTGCGCTGCGCCGATTGCAATTCGGTGATGTCGTCAAAGGTCAGCACATAGCCTTCAATGCGCCCGCCCAGGGTCTCTGTGCCGATCCGCGCGAGCAAGATCCGCTTGGCATTGGCCGGCCCGATCAGGATTTCAGCGACACGTGGGCGTTCCGGATTGGCCGCCGCCGCTGCCAGCAATTCCGCGAATTCCGGGGCGATGCGCGCGAATGGCAACCCAATCGCGGCATCCAGATCAACGCCGAGCAGCGCGCTTGCTGACCGATTGGGCAGGGTCACACGGCCTTCACTATCAAGCCCGACGACACCGGCTGAAACACCCGACAGCACGGTTTCGGTAAAGCGCCGGCGCTCATCAATCAGGCTATAGGCATTCATCAATTCGGCACGCTGCGCGCCAAGCTGGCTCGTCATGCGGTTGAAGGACCGCGCGAGGCGCGCGATTTCATCATCCGCCTCCCCTTCTTCCACCTTGGTCGCCAGATCGCCGCCGCGCACGCGTTCTGCCGCCAGGATCAGGCGCGAAATGGGCCGCGCGATACGATTGGCCATGAGCAAACCAATCAGCACGGCAGCCAGCAGCACAAGCAGGGTGGCAATGGCGAAAATCAGGAAGAAGGTGATTTGCAGGCTTTCCCGATTGCGGTCGAGCTGATTGTATTCATTGAAGGAAATCTCGGTCCGCCGCATATGCCCCAAGACCGAAGGATCAAGCGGGCGCGTGATCAGCAGCACCAGACCGGGCGGGATATTAAGCTGCACCATGGCGCGCACGCGCCCTTCCTCAGCCTCACTCGGCAGCACCACCACTTCACCTGAGCGCACCGCCTCCAATGCCCAGGCTGGTGGCAAATCCACCAGGTTCGAGATGCCAAGGCCCGCATTCGCCACCACCTGGCCGAGCACGGGTTCAAAAATGATGGAGCTCGTCAGGCCACGCAACGCGGTATGGGTCGCAAGCAACCGCGCAAAGGCAACGCCATTATCGGGCAGCAGCACCTGTGCCGCGCGATTGAGGTCATTCGCCATGAACAGGATATCGGCGCGGATCGTATTGCGATGCTCATCCAGATAGCCGCGTGAGGCCACCAGCGATGCTTCCAGCGTGTCGCGCACGCGGTCACTGAACCAGGCCTGAATGCCAAGATTGAAGAATAGCGCGGCAAAGCCCGCCACGAGCAGCGCGGGCACGGCGGCCACCACGCCAAACAGCAGCACAAGCCGCACATGCAGCCGCGATCCCGCCGCGCCGCGTCGGCGTTCCAGCCACATGCGCGTGAGCCGCGCCGCGAGTGAGGCGACCAGCAGCAACAGAAAGGCGATATTGGCGAGAATGACGCCGGCCAATTGCCCCGCCCCGGTGGGGCCGATGGGCGTGCCGCCAGAAAGTGCAGCAAAGGTCGCAAGCCCAACAACCAGGGCCAATAAAGCCAGCGCGAGGGTGAAAACCTTACCGGTGACAATATCAGCCAGCCGGGTGAACAACCCGCGCGGGCGCGGCGGCGCTTCGGCCAGCGCCTCGGCGGGCATGGTCAGGTCATGCGGCGATGCCGGATCATCACGCGCCGCGCACCACGGGAAGTTCCAATTCCCGCAGCTTCTTCCGCAACGTATTCCGATTGAGCCCGAGCATGGCCGCCGCCTTGATCTGATTGCCTCTTGTCGCGCTCAATGCCATGCGGAGCAAGGGGCGTTCAACCTCGGCGAGCACCCGGTCGTATAATTCCTTGACCGGCATGCCATCCTTATGGGCAGCCATGAAGCTGGCCAAATGGCGTTCCACCGCCTGTTCCAGGGTCATGGGCGCGGCCTGACCATCGGGGCCGGCGACGGGCGCGGCTTCGGCCAACTCCGCCGCCACGGCATCGGCGCCGATCACTTCCTGGGGATAAAGGGCAGCCATGCGGCGCATCAGGTTTTCCAATTCGCGCGCATTGCCGGGCCAGCCATGGCCTTTGAGCGCCTCAAGCGCCTCGGGCGCCAATTGCTTGGAAGGCAGGCCGGCAGCGCGGGCACGATCCAGAAAATGTCGCGCAAGCAAGGGGATATCTTCCAGCCTTTCGCGCAAGGGTGGCAGGCGGATCGGCACCACATTCAGGCGATAGAACAAATCCTCGCGAAACAGCCCCTGGCGGATCTGGTGGCGCAAATCGCGATGGGTCGCGGCCACAATGCGCACATTGGCCTTGATCGGCTGGCGCCCACCCACCGTGGTGAATTCACCTTCCTGCAAAACCCGCAGCAAGCGGGTCTGCGCCTCGGGCGGCATATCGCCGATCTCATCCAGGAACAGCGTGCCGCCGGCGGCCTGTTCAAAACGACCAATGCCGCGGTTGAGCGCGCCAGTGAATGCGCCGCGTTCATGGCCGAACAACTCGGCTTCGATCAATTCGCGCGGAATCGCCGCCATATTGATGGCGACAAACGGCCCGGCGCGGCGCTTGCCGTAATCATGCAAGGCGCGGGCGATCAGTTCCTTGCCGGTGCCGCTTTCCCCGGTGACCATCACGGTCAGATCGGTGGTGGTGAGCCGCGCGACCGTCCGGTAGATTTCCTGCATTGCGGCGGACCGCCCGATCAAGGGCAGTTTTTCGCCTTCCGCTTCCTCGGGCGGGGGGGCATCCGGGGGGGCTGCCAAGGCGCGTTCCACCGTGCCCAGAACTTCCTTCAAATCGAAGGGCTTGGGCAAATATTCAAAGGCGCCGCGTTGGGTTGCCTTCACGGCGGTGGCGAAGGTGGATTGCGCGCTCATGACAATCACGCGCATCTCGGGCCGCACGCGACGGATGCGCGGCACCAGATCAAGCCCGTTTTCATCCGGCATCACCACATCGGTGATGACCACATCCCCTTCCCCATCCTCCACCCAGCGCCAAAGCGTCGCCGCCGAGGATGTCGCGCGCACCTGATACCCGGCGCGGCCAAGCGCCTGGCTTAGTACAGTGCGAATGGCGCGATCATCATCGGCAATCAGGACGGTGCGGGATTCATTCATCAGGCGCTCTCCTGCCAACCCGCCGGGGGCGCCGGCATGGAAAGTTTGAATAATGTGCGTCCGGGGCGGGAATCGCATTCGATCAAGCCGCCAAGATCGGTCACCAGCTTCGCCACCAGCGCGAGGCCAAGCCCCTGCCCGCCCTTCTTGGTGGAGACAAAGGGCTCAAACAGCGTCGCCTGGATGTCTTCAGGGATGCCCGGCCCATTGTCGCGCACTGTCACCAGCAGCGGCAGATGCACCCGCTCGGCCGAGGTCGGCACCGCGATGCGTACGCCATGCTGATAGGCGGTGGACAGCACGATTTCACCATGGATCGGGTCCACCGCCTCGGCGGCATTTTTCACCAAATTCAGGATGATCTGGACCAGAATGTCGCGATTGCCCCAAACCGGCGGTAGCGACGGGTCATAATCTTCCGTAACCTTCAAATGCGCGGCAAAGCCCGTCTGCGCAATGCGCCGCACATGATCCAGCACCTGATGGATATTGACCGGCCCCAATTCGACCGGGCGTTCGGAGAAGATGTCAAAGCGATCCACCAGGCCGCGAATCCGGTCCACCTCATCCTGGATCAGCAGGCAAAGCTCCTTATCCGCCTCTGGCGCATTCTGTTCCAACAATTGCGCGGCACCACGAATGCCCGAAAGCGGGTTCTTCACCTCATGCGCCAGCATTGCGGCCATGGCGGAGGCACCGCGCGCCGCGCCCCGAAAGCTGAGCTGCCGGTCGAGCATTTGCGCAGTTGACCCATCCTGCAAGGTTAGCACCACAGCGCCTTCAATTTCATGCAAAGGCGCGCCATGGACGGAAACGCCGCGGCGATTGATGCGCGGGCTTTCAAGCAGCAGATCGTAATCCGAAACCGGCGAGTCAAAGCGCCTGATCTGCGCCAGCACGGCAAAGACACGGTTATCCGGCGGCAGGATGTCACTCAGCTTCAACTGACAGAGCGCGCCAGCGGAAAGCCCAAAGAATTGCTCGGCGGCACCATTGGCAAAGGTGAAGCGGTCTTCCGCATTCAGCACCACCGCCGGTACGGGCAGGGCGGCAAGCACCATCGCGCTATCAAGTCGCGCCGTACTGCGATTGGTGGCGGGCAGGCTGGTCCGCGCATTCATGCCGCAATCCGCCCTTCCCCGGCTTCGCGGAAGGAATCCCGGACGGCGGTCACGCCCTTTTCGATCAGCGGGTCGAAAAAGCCATCAATCAGCGCCTGGACCGCTTCCGCCGTTACCGCGTGATTGACCGCCACGCGAAACTCAGCCGAGCCGGGCAAGCCCTTGGAATACCAGGCAACGTGCTTGCGCGCGATGCGAATCCCGGGCTCCGTGCCGTGATGTTCCAGCATCAGCGCGTAATGCTCCAACAGGATGCGCTTTTGCTCGGCGAGGCTCGGTTCCTCGGCGCGGATGCCATGCATCAGATGGGCAGCGACCTGCCCAAGCAGCCAGGGCCGGCCATAGGCGCCGCGACCGATCATGACGCCATCGGCGCCGGATTGGCGCAAAGCCTCCTCAGCATCCTCAATAGATAGGATATCACCATTTGCAATTACAGGGATTTGCACGGCTTCCTTTACGCGACGAATGAAGGCCCAATCGGCTTGGCCGGTGTAGAATTGCTGGCGCGTACGGCCATGGATGGTGACCAGGCGAATGCCACAAGCCTCTGCGATGCGGGCCAGATTGGGGGCATTCAGGCTGTTATGATCCCAGCCCATGCGCATCTTGAGCGTGACGGGTACGGACACGGCCTTGACGGTCGCTTCCAGAATGCGGGCAGCGGCGATTTCATCGCGCATCAGCGCGCTGCCGGCGCTCTGCCCCAGGGCAACTTTTTTGACGGGGCAGCCGAAATTGATATCCACCACGGCGGCGCCGCGATCTACCACCAGCTTCGCGGCCTCCGCCATGGTGGTTGGGTCACAGCCGGCCAATTGGACCGAGGCCGGGCCGCCAAACCCGTCCAGCTCCGCCATTTTCAGCGTCTGGCGGTTTTCCCGCACCATGGCCTGAGAGGCGATCATCTCCGACACCACCATTGGCGTGCCAAGTGAGCGCGCGAGGCGCCGGAAGGGCTGATCCGTGAAACCTGACATGGGGGCCAGGATCACGGGCGCGGAAATGGCCAAGCCGCCAAGGTCAATCGGCTTCAGAAGAGGCAGATTCATGCCGTATGCACCAATTTTGCATTGAATTTGTGCAAAATACCTGAAATCCTCTGCCAAGACAACCCGTTTATGCCTGCTTCGCAGGATTCATGCCGCACGACTGGGCAAGCTGGCAGGAGGCTTTCGTTGGTTGGATGGTACGGCGCAGGATTGATGCCGCGCGACTGGGCAGGGTGACGGGCTAAGCCATTCCATCTTATGCTCGCAGCATGAAAACCGTGGCACTGCTTCTCTCGGCCGGGCATGGCAGCCGCTTTGGCGCGGCGCAGCCCAAGCAATTCCTGCCCTTGCTGGGCCGGCCCGTGCTGCGCCATGCCGCCGAGGCACTTTTGGCGGAAGGTTTGGTGGCCGCCCTGCAACCCGTGGCCGCCGCCGGCGAGGAAGCCTTTGTCGCGAGCCTATTGCAGGGCCTGCCCTGCCTGCCCGTCGTGGCCGGCGGCGCGACGCGGGAGGACAGCGTGCGCGCCGGGCTGGCGGCCATTGCGGCTGAGGCGCCGGATCATGTTCTGGTGCATGATGCCGCGCGCCCCGTCATCCCCAGGGGCACCATCCCTGCCCTGCTCGCTGCCCTGGAACAACACCCCGGCGCCATCCCGGCCCAACCGGTCGCCGATACGCTGAAGCGCGTGGCGGGCGGCGTCATTGAGGCGACCGTGCCGCGGGAGGCCCTGTTTCGTGCCCAAACGCCGCAGGCCTTTCGCTATCAGGCGCTCTCGGCCGCGCATGCGGCCCGCGCCGGGGCGGTGACGGATGATGCTTCATTGCTGGAAGCGCTCGGCCAGCCGGTTGCCATTGTGCCGGGCAGTGAGCGTAATGTGAAAATCACCTGGCCCGAGGATCTTGCCCGCGTGGAAGCTGAAATGATGGCCCGCATGATGCCGCGCACCGGCACGGGCTTTGATGTGCATCGCCTGGTGGCCGGGCGGCCCTTGATCCTTTGTGGCATCACTGTGCCGCATAAGCTTGGTCTTGATGGACATTCCGATGCGGATGTCGGGCTGCATGCGCTGTGTGACGCGATTTATGGGGCCCTGGCGGAAGGCGATATCGGGCGCTGGTTTCCGCCATCTCAGGCGGATTGGAAGGATGCCGATAGCGCGGCCTTCCTGCGCCATGCGGCCAGCCGGGTTGCTGCGCGCGGCGGCGTCTTGGTGCATGTTGATGTGACGCTGATTTGCGAAAGGCCGAAAATCGCCCCGCATGCGGACGCCATGCGCGCGCGCATCGCCGAATTGGCCGGGCTGGATGTGGGGGCGGTTTCCGTCAAAGCCACCACGACGGAACGGCTTGGCTTTACCGGCCGTGGCGAGGGCATCGCCGCCCAGGCGGCAGCCACCATTCTGCTGCCGGCCTGACGCGGCTTTACCCCACGCCAAGCCCTTCCGTCGGCGGATTGGCAATCAGCTCGGCATAGGCAGCGGCTTCTTTAGGCTTGCCAATCAGATAGCCCTGGGCGCTATTGCAGCCTTCCAGGATCAGGAGCCGCATCTGATCCGGGGTTTCCACCCCTTCAGCCGTCACTGCGATGCCAAGGCTGCGCCCAAGCCCGACGACTGAACGCAGGATGGCCAGGCTTTGCGCGCTTTCCGGCAAATCTCGGATGAAGGAACGGTCCACCTTCAGCCGATCAAAGGGGAAGGACCGCAATTGGGTCAGCGATGAATAACCCGTGCCGAAATCATCCATGGCGATATGGCAGCCAAGCGCGCGGATGGCGGCCAATTGCGTCGGCGCATCGCCGCTTGCCGGCAGCAGCACGGTTTCGGTCACTTCCAATTCCAGCCGATTCGGGGCGAGCCCGCTTTCCTTCAGTGCCGCGCGTAGGGTTTGCAAGAGCCGCCCATCCTTGAATTGCGCCGGGGCAATATTCACTGAGACGGCGAGGGTGTCTGGCCAGCGCGCGGCGGTGCGGCAGGCCTCCCGGATCACCCAATCGCCAATCCGCCCCATCAGGCCGAGTTTTTCTGCAAGAGGCAGGAAATCCGCCGGCGGCACCAGCCCGCTTTCCGGATGGCGCCAGCGGATCAGCGCCTCAAAACCTGTCAGCCGGCCGGCAGGAAGCGCAATAATGGGTTGATAATGCAATTCAAATTCCTGCCTGCATAAGGCATTGCGCAGCGCGGCTTCTGCATTGCGCTGCGCCTTGGCGCGGGCATCCATATCGGCACTGAAGCGGCACCAGCGCGGCATTGCCTGCCCATCATGTTCAAGGCTTGAACGGGCGAGTCCGGCACAGCGCAGCAAAAGGGGCGCGTCATTGCCATCTTCCGGCGCCAACACAAAGCCAAGCCGCGGCGTCACGCTCACGGTCTCGCCCAGTACCAGATAGGGGTGGCCAAGCAGATGGGTCAGGCGCTTGGCCATGGCTTCCGCCTGCGAAGCGGTTGAAACATCGGCCTGCAGAATGGCGAATTCATCGCCCGCCAGGCGCGCCACCAGATCCGTGCTCCGAATCGCGGCCGAAAGCCGCCTTGCGGCGGCGCGCAACAATTCCTCCTGCGCGGCATGGCCGAGATTCGTGGTCACATGGCGAAGACCATCAAGATCAAGCACATGCACGGCGATGCGCGCCGGGCGACGGCCGGGCCTGAGCAGCGCCGTGCTGACGCGCGCCGAAAACATGGCGAAATCGGCAAGGCCCGTGACCGTGTCCAAGCCGCCGCCGCCTGGCAGGTTGTGCCTGGTTTGAACAGCCAAGGCCCAGGTGCCGCTGCCGGCATGGCGAATGGTAAAGCCAAGTCCCGGCGCACCTTCAAGGGTGACTTCCCGTTCATCCTCAACCGGATTCCAGGTGGCGGCGGCGCAGGCCTGCACCAGGGCGGCGGCGGCATTGGGTTCCAAACGGGGGCTGCTATCCAGCAGATCAGAAAGGCTGGTGAAGCGCGTGGCAGAACCACGGCCCAGGCCAAGCAGGCCAATCGCACCCTGGCCAAGCGCGCCGATCTGCAGGCTGGTGTCAAAGGTCAGGCGATTATCCATGAGGCTCAGCCACCCCAGGGCCTGGCATTTGGGGCGTGAATGCCATCGCCTTTGCCCCATGGGCTCGGGCGGCAGGTCAAGCACAGTCTCATGCACTTCACTCCAGAACAGCTCCGCCTCAGGAAAGGCCAGTAAGGCCAAGGCGGCGTCGTCTGCTATAAGCGACGGAAGTGAAGGAAGGGTGGAGAGTGTTATCGGCTGCACGAATGCACGCATAGGTTGCATTTTCTGTTTTGACTACCCTGAAATAAAAATGCGTTGCAAAATGCAATAGGAAATTCCCAAAAAAAGAGGGCCACCCCATTGGGATGGCCCTTAGGCAAGGTTGAGGAAGGCTAAGCTGCCAGGAGCGGGCTATCCCGCTACCAGACATGGCTAACCATGCATCAAGCGTGCCACGATTTTCAGCATCAGGATCGCGCCAAAAATGCTGGCATCAGCCGGCACGCTCCAAAATTGAGACGTAATTCGCCACCGCCGCGCCGCCCATATTGAAGACGCCCGCCAAATCCGCACGCGGAAGTTGCATCGCCCCCGCCTGCCCGCAAAGCTGCATCGCCGCCAGCACATGCATGGAAACGCCTGTCGCGCCAATCGGATGGCCCTTGGCCTTCAACCCGCCCGAGCGGTTCACCGGCAGCTTGCCGTCCGCCGCTGTCCAGCCTTCAAGTGCGGCCCGGCCACCCTTGCCTTCGGGGGCCAGCCCCATGGCTTCATATTCAATGAGCTCGGCGATGGTGAAGCAATCATGGGTCTCCACAAAGGAAAGGTCACCCACACCTACCCCGGCCTGTTCATAGGCGCGCTGCCAGGCGGTGCGGGCGCCATCAAAGCGGATGATATCGCGGGCCGCGATGGGCAGGTATTCATTCACCTGCACGGCGGCGCGGAAGCGCACGGATTTGGCCATGGTTTTTGCCGTCTCGGCATCGGCCAGCACCAGGGCCGCCGCGCCATCGGATACCAGGGAGCAATCGGTGCGCTTCAAGGGGCGCGCCACATAGGGGTTCTTCTCGCTTTCGTTGCGGCAGAAATCGAAGCCGAAATCCTTGCGCATTTGCGCCCAGGGATTGTCCACGCCATTCTTGTGGTTCTTGGCCGCAATCATGGCGAGTGCATCGGATTGATCGCCATGGCGCTGGAAATAGGCTTCCGCGATGCGGCCAAACACGCCGGCAAAGCCGCCTTCAATGTCCGATTCCGTCTTGCGATAGGAAGCA
This sequence comes from Roseomonas sp., assembly GCA_020249435.1. GTDB lineage: Bacteria > Pseudomonadota > Alphaproteobacteria > Acetobacterales > Acetobacteraceae > Neoroseomonas. The sequence continues at coordinate 21,295 of JADCFQ010000007.1, forward strand.
GTCAGCAGGATCTCGCCAATCTTGGGGCCGGGGGTCGCAGTCATTTTCTCCGCCCCAACCACGAGCGCGAAGCGGCCGCGCCCGGCGGCAATGAAATCCCGCGCGCCATGGATGGCAGCACTGCCGGTTGCGCAGGCGTTTTCATAGCGCGTGATGGGGCGGAAGCGCATTTCCGGCACGCTTTGCAGCAGGAGCGAGGCCGGGAAGCCCTGCGGCGTGAAGCCCTCACCAAAAATGCCGACAAAGCCGGCATCAATTTCGGCGGGGGAAATCCCGGCATCCTCAATCGCGGCGCGGGCCACGCGGGCGATCAGGCTTTCCAGATCGGGTTCGCCTTCCAGCTTGCCAAAAGGGCTATGCGCCCAGCCAATGATTGCAGCTTCGGTCATGATGGGGTCTCCGGTTTATGTGGCTTATGCCAGAGTGGGCCGGCCTTGTAACGCAAGGCGCGGCTTATTCCGGGTCAATACCAGCCGCGCGCAGAATGCGGGTGTATTTCTCGACGGCTTCGCGCACGAAGGTCATGACCTGCGCATTGGTTTCAAAACCGGGTCGCGGCGTCACACCGGCTGTCTCATTCAGGCGGGTGGCGGTTTGCTGGACCGCCTGGCGGAAGGCGGCGCCCAGTGTCGCCACGGCCTCAGGCGGCGTGCCGCGGGGTGCGACCACTGGGAAAAATTCCTCAAACACCACGCCGGGCATGCCGGCCTCCGGCGCATTTGGCAGATCGGGCAAGGCCGGGCTGCGGTGGTCCGACAAGACCGCCAAGGCGCGCAAATTGCCGCCGCGCACCTGGCCGAGGGATGAGGCCATGGTCGGCGTGCCAAAATGCGCCTCGCCCGAGACCATCGCCGCGACGCCCGGGCCGCCGCCCCGGTAATGCACGGTCTCCACCTGCACATTCATGAGGTTCATGAACAAAAGCCCGCCGATATGCGGGCCGCTGCCAATCCCCGCCGAGGCATAGTTGAAGCGCCCCGGATTGGCGCGCAGCAGGGCGACAAACTCCTGCGCCGTACGCGCTTCAACGCGGGGATTGACCACCAAAAGATGCGGCGAAAAGCCAACAATTGCGATGCCTTCGAAATCCGTCACGGTGTTATAGGGCATGCGCGAGACCATGGCCGGCACGGTGGCGAGCGAGCTATTGATCAGCAGCGTATAGCCATCCGCCGGGGCGCGTGCCGCAGCTTCGGACCCGATCACGCTGCCGGCGCCAGCGCGGTTTTCGACAATCATGGGCTGGCCGAGAATCTGGCCCACGGCCTCAGCCAGGATGCGGCCAACAATATCATTGGAACCGCCCGGCGCAGCGGCGACAATCAGGCGGATCGGGCGCGTAGGGCGCCAGGCGCCCTGCGCACGCAGGACGCTGGGGGCGAGGCCAGCGGAAAGGGCAAGGCCAAGGGCTGTTCTGCGCTGCATCATGGATTGTTTTCCTCCCTCAATGTCTTCTTTTGTTTGGCTCCGGCTGCAAATGAAGCCGAATACGGCGCCGATTGGAAGAGTGTTCTGGCGCCAGCAGCCTTTCCCATTGATGTTCATTCACGGGATAACGCCCAAGCCTTGGGTGGATCGCCTTCTGCAAGCCGCAAGGCGGTTTAAGCCGGTCCGGAACGGCCCGCATCATGGCCTTGGCAAGGGCAGCTTCAAGGCTGGCAGCGGAGCGGCGGCGGCACCTGGGGCCAGGAAGGGCAAATTCTGGGGGGATGCTTCCCCTGTGCCTGCATCGGCTTCAAGCGCGATCTGAGCGGACATCAGGGCGATTTGGGCGGTAATGGCGCTATCCACTGGCACCCGCCGCAAATACTCGGAGGATGCAGAAGGCGGCATTCCCATTTCCAGGGTTGCCCCTTGCACCAGAATGCCCGCATAGCCTTCGAGCAGGATATCTATGGCGGTGAAGTTGGCCGGCGATTCCTCCTGCCGGATGGCGATACCGTCAATCAGGTCCCCGACGCGGTAGGCGCTGCCCTGGAACACCACGCCTTGATCCGGCAGCATCAGCAGATCCTCGCGCGGCGCCATATTGCCAAGCACACCGGCCAGCACGCGAATGATCGGCCCTCGATAGGGGATTTGACGAATACCAAGCACACGCTGGAAGGGCGCGATACCAGGCGTTGCCGCCAGCAGCATGATGCCGGGACCAAGGCTTGCCGCGTGGCGATCCCCGCGCGAGGTCATGACCCGCGCATCCGCCGCTATTCCCTTCAAGATGAAGCTCACCTGTCTCCCCACGCGTTCATGAAGCCGTCGCGTCAATACAATATGACACCGGGTTGGGAGAAGGATAGCCCAGCGCGGCACGCGGCATGCTGAGCAAATTCGGAGCACTCCTGCCTTTCACGGACGCCGCACCCCATGCCGCTTGATCTTTCGGCCCTGCCAGTGTTCCTTGACACATCATTCTAGACATCCGGGATCGACCGGGATGATCGGGGATGGAATGGGATAAGGTGCGAGAAAAATTGGGTTTTCTCCGGATGATCGACAAAAATTGGGTTTTGCCAAGGTTCTGGACAAAAATGGGTTTTTCGCCGGAAGTGACGTTCGGTCATGGATAAAGAGCATCATCCTTCTTAGCCTCTCAAGCGGTTCTTAAGAGCGTACCGGGCCGCCCTGCCAGATGACCTGGCCCAGCACTTCGAGGGTCGGGGTTTCGACTGCGGGCACTTCCTCAGCGTCATATTTCGGGTTGTCGGATTTCAGGACCACGGACCCGTCCCGGCGCAGGTCAATGCGCTTGACCAGCAGGCCCCCGCCGATCGCCAGCACGTAGATGAAGCTGCCTTCGATGCGGCGCGCCGAGGTATCCACCAGCAGCAAATCTCCGTCCCGGATGGTGGGGTCCATGCTGTCGCCGGAGGCGGTCAGCAGGGCCAGGTTTTGGGGCGCTCGGCGCAGGGTCTGCTTCAAAAAACTCTCGGAAAATGCGATGAAGTCTACAAGGTGGTCGCTGCGGAGACCGCCATTGTTTCCCGCTGCCGCGCGGGCTTCCACCAGGGGCAAAAGCACGTAGCCGGGCGGGGTGGCGGGCGCCTCAGCGGGCGTTGAATCGCCCTGCATCGGGCCTTCCCCGGTGGCGAGCCATTCCAGCCGGACGCCCGTGGCGCGGGCCAGCGAAACCAGCGCTGAGGACGGCAATTCTCGGCCCCCGCGATAGCGGTTGAGCGTGCCGAGATACATCTCCGCCCGGCGCGCCACGGCGCTTGGCCCGCCCGACTGCGCGATGGCTTGATCCAGCCGGAGCGACATTTCTCCGGAGGGAGCATCCTCATTTTCGCTTCCACCTTCCGACCCGGAAGGTGGAACTGGGCTTCCACCTTCTTTCTTCGGTTCCACCTTCGGTTTTTCCTTAACTAAAACAGACACTTAAAGAGATTCCAGGCGAAATTCTCCAAACGGAGAAGGTGGAACAAAAAAACGCTTGACGGCTAACTCCATTTGGATCAATCTGATTTTCAGGAAGATGAAAACCGACCACCCAAAGGCACCCCTGTTGCGCGCTAAACCCATCACCCGAACTCCTCAAGATTGGCACGTGGAGGACATCAAAGCCGCCATCCGGAAAACCGGCATGACGCTTTCTGACCTCAGCCTTGCGGCCGGGTTTTCCGAGGGTGCAGCCACGCGCGCCCTGCTGACACCTTGGCCCCGGATGGAGGCCGCGATTGCTGCGCGCCTTGGCCGCGAGCCCCACGAAATATGGCCCAGCCGATACTCGCCTGACGGGCGACCCATGGCTGGGCTGCATATCAGGCGCCGCAAAGACCTAGCGCCTGCCACCCCGCCCCGCAACGTCAGAAAAGAGAGAGCCAGTGAACAACGCGCCTATGCTTGACCCCATTGAAATGATCCCGGTGGATCAAATTCATGTCGAGGACCGCCTGCGGACGGTCAACCCGGACCATGCCGCGCTGATCGCGGAGAGCTTCCGCACCAATGGCCAGATGACGCCGATTGAGGTGCGCCGGAATGACGCCGGCAAGTTTGTGCTGGTGGCGGGCGCGCATCGCCTTGCCGCTGCCCGGCTGGCTGAAATGGACCAGATCGCGGCCAGCATCATTGAAGCCGATGAAGACCAGGCGCGGCTGCGCGAGATTGACGAAAACCTATGCCGCCGCGACCTGACCGAGCTTGACCGCGCCACCTTCCTGGCCGAGCGCAAGGCGGTCTGGATCAGGCTCAATCCAGAAACCGCTGTATCTGGAAGGAAGAAATTAAAGACAAATTTGTCTTTAATTCCAACCTTCGCCGAAGATGCCGCCGAAAGGCTGGGGCTTTCCCCCCGATCAGTGGACCGCGCGATCCGCCGGAACAATGCGCTGGCCGATGATGTGAAGGGCATGCTGGCCCATTCCAAATGGGCCGATAATGGCAGCGTTCTGGATGGCCTGACCAAGCTGGACCATGCCAAGCAACGCAAAGCGGCTGAGGCCCTGACCCGCGAAGAAGGGCCAGCCCGCAACCTTGCCGCCGCCATTGCGGAATTCACCCCCCGCCCCAAGGGCGCCGCCGCCGCAGAAGCCTCGCAGGAATATGAACGGCTGATCAATTCCTGGCGGAAGGCCCGGCAGGCAGCCCGCAAGCGCTTTATCGATTTCCTGGTCGCCGAAGGCGAAATCGGGGGTGAGCGGTGATGGACGCGCGCCGCCTGCTGCGCGCCGCGCTGGGCGGCGCGGCCTTTGCCGGGTGCATCCTTGGCTTCTTCTGGTTCGGCACGCTGGCCTTCGTGGCCGCTGGCATCAAACCCTGAGGCTCGGCCATGGTTCGCCACCCCGGACAGCCTGACCTTTTGGATTGGCAACCGCCTGAGGCGGTGAAGCGCTTCCCGGAAGAACAGGTGCGCGCCGCCAGCTTTGCCGCCCGCGTTTCCCGCGCGGTGGCCGTGGCGCTGGCCGATGCGGATGTGGACCGCGAAACCATCGCCGCGCGCATGTCCACGTTCTTGGGTGAACGCGTTTCGCCCGCGATGCTGGATGCCTATGCCAGCCAGGCGCGCGAAGATCACCGGATCAGCGTGCCGCGGCTGATGGGCCTGCTGCATGCCACGCGCGACCGTCGGCTTTTGGAATTGCTCGCGGAGCCCATGGGCTGGGCGGTGATCGAACGCCGCCACCTGCCGCTGATCGAGGTCGCGGCCATCCGTGAACATGAAGATGAATTGCGCCGGCGGCGGGAATTCCTGATGCGGTCGGCCAGGAGCGGCGCATGTTGAACCCGGCGCAAACAGATCGCTGGTTCACGCTGGCTGAATTGGCCGCGCTTGACCTGCCGGGCATTCCGAACACGCGGCGCGGGCTGGCCATGCAGGCAGACCGCGAAGAATGGAACCATGAAGCCGCCGAAGGCCGGTTGTGGCGCCGCAGGCAGGGCCGTGGCGGCGGCATTGAATACTGGATTGGCGTGCTGCCCAGCTTCACGCAGGCGAAGCTGCTGGCCAAGGAAGCGGCGCAGAACCCCGCCCCCGCGCGCGATACCGCGCTGCGCCAATTGAGCGATGAGGCCGCGTGGCAGGGCTATGACCGCGCCGCTGATAAGCACAAGCAAAGTGCGGCGAAGCGCGTGGCCGCGCTGGATGCGATTGAGACGCTGGTGGCGCAGGGCAGAGCGCGCAGCGTTGCCATTATGGAAGTGGCCGCGACGCATGATGTTTCCCGCACCGCGATTTATGCCTGGGCGGCGCTGGTTGATGGCGTGCCGCGCGCGCATTGGCTGGCGCGGCTGGTGCCGCAATATGTGGGCGCGAAAGGCCCGCGCGCTGCCTGCGCGGATGATGCCTGGGAATGGTTGCGCGCGCGCTATCTGCTGCCGAACCGCCCGACCTTCGAAGCCTGCTTCCGGGATTTGGAGCAGGTGGCCGTGCAAAAGGGCTGGCAATTGCCATCCGCCCGCACGCTGCGCCGGCGCATTGATGCGCTGCCGGCCACGGTGGTGGCGTGGCATCGCGAAGGCCCGGACGCGACAGACCGCATGTTCCCCGCGCAGCGGCGCGACAGATCACACCTGCATGCGCTGCAATGGGTGAATGCTGACGGGCATAAATTCGATGTGTTTGTGAAGTGGCCAGATGGCACGGTGGCGCGGCCCATGGCGGTGTTCTTCCAGGATTTGTATTCCGGGAAGCTGCTGACCTGGCGCGTGGCGCAGGCCGAGACGGGCGACACCTTCCGCCTTGCCTTCAGTGATGTGGTGGAGCGCTACGGCATCCCCGGCGCGGTGACGATTGATAACACGCTGGCCGCCGCGAATAAGACCATGAGCGGCGGGTTGAAGCGGCGCTTTCGCTTCAAAATTCGCGAAGAAGAACCGCTTGGCATTTTCGCCAGCCTTGGCGTGGCGGTGCATTGGGCGAAGCCGTTCAGTGGCCAGTCAAAACCGATTGAGCGCGCCTTCGGCGACCTTGCGCGCGACATCGCGCGGCACCCGGCCTTTGTCGGTGCCTGGACCGGCAATAAACCAACCGACAAGCCGCATGATTACGGCAAGAAATCCGTGCCGCTGGCGGAATTTCTGGCGGTGCTGGAACCGGCCATTGCCGAACATAACGCCCGGCCTGGTCGCAGCGCGTTGAATTGCCGTGGCCGGTCCTTCGATGACACTTTTGCCGAAAGCTACGCCACCGCGCCGATCACGCGCGCGACCGAAGCGCAGCGGCGCATCTTCTTGCTGGCGGCGGAAGAAGTGCGCGTGCGCCGTGATGGCACGATCCATCTGCTGGGTAATCGCTATCATGATGCGCGGCTGGTGGAGCTGCGGGGGCGGAATGTCGCGCTGCGGTTCGACCCAGACAAGCTGCATGCGCCGGTCCACGTTTATTTGGCGAATGGCGATTATTTCTGCACCGCTGAATGCTGGGCTGATCAGGGCTTTGGCGATACGGACGCCGCGCGCCGCACCGCGACCGCCGTGCGCCAGCGCCGCCGTGGCCTGAAGCTGCTGGCCGATGCCGAAGCGCGCATCAGCGCCGAACAGCTTGCGCGCGATATCGCCGCCGCCCAGCGCGACATTCCAGACCCACCCGCCCCGCAAGTGGTGCGCCCGCTTTTCCGTGGCGCGGTGGCGCTGAAACCCAAACCAGAGACGGAGGAAGAAACTTCGGAAGCGCGGTCCGAAAGGCTGTTTGTGGCAGCGCGCGCCAGCATGCGGCAGGGCCAGGCGCCCGCGCATCTGCGCCTGCTGAACACTGACGATCCCGAGGCGTGATCCTCGGTTCTCCCCAAACCAAGGAATGATTATGAGCGACCAAATTATTGACGTTGACGACATGGATGCGCTGCGCCAGCGCATTCGCAGCGCCATGGCCGAACGCGGCCTGGCGATGACTGACCTGGCGCGCCAGGTGGGCATTCCCTACGGCACCTTCAGCAGCTGGATGGGCAATACCTATCGCGGGCGCCAGACGCCGATTGGTGAGAAGGCAAGCCAATGGCTGGATGGCCAGCAAGCCGCCGATCGCACCCGCGCGCTGGCGCCGAAAGCGCCGGGCTTCCTGCCGACGCCGACCGCAGAGGCCATTCTGGCCACGCTGGAGCACGCGCAATTCATGCCGGAATTCGTGGTGATTACGGGCAGCCCCGGTGTGGGCAAAACCAGCGCTGGCCGCGCTTATGCCCAGCGCAACACCAATGTCTGGCTGATCACGGCTGAGCCCACCATGTCCACCCCGCGCGCGGTGCTGGAATATTTGGCGGAGGCGATTGGTGTGCCTTCGCGCGGCATGTCCACCCAGCAGCTTTCGCGCAGCCTTACCCGGCGCATGACAGGCAGCCAGGGGCTGATCCTGATTGACGAGGCACAACACTTAACCAGCCAGACGCTGGATCAACTGCGCATGTTCTACGATTTGGCCGATGTTGGCATGGCGCTGATGGGCAACGAAGCCGTGCATGCGCGGCTTGAAGGTGGCGCACGTGCGGCGCAATTCGCGCAGCTATTTTCACGCGTTGGCATGCGGCTTGCCCGCCCGCGCGCGATGAAGGGCGATATCGAGCAATTGATGGATGCCTGGGATATCGCCGGCAAGGAAGAACGCGCGATGCTGGTGCAGATTGCCAAGCGCCCCGGCGCGCTGCGCAACCTGACCAAGGTGCTGCGCATGGCCCACATGTTGGCCAGTGCCGATGGCGCGGAAGCGGTGGCGGAGACGCATATCAGGATGGCGTGGGAACGGCTTTCTGCCGGCGCGCCGCTGATGGCTGAGGCGGCGTGATGCAGCCCGGCGCCTTGGCTGATCTGCGCACCCAGGTGGACCTGCTGAGCCGCCGGGTGCGCGCGCTTGAGAATAACACGCGCGAATTGGCAGCGCCGGTGCCTGCCGGTTCCATTCATGATGTGCTGCATGCCGTGAGCAATGCCTTCGGCGTGCCGGTGCTGACCATCACTTCCGGCCGGCGCGACCGCGATGTTGTGCTGGCGCGGCAAGTGGCGATGGCGCTGTGCATCCAGTGCCTGAACATGTCCGTGCAGCGCGTGGCCCGCGCCTTCGGCAAAGACCATGCGACGGTGCGCCACGCCTTCAATTCGGTGTGGGCGCGCGAAGCTTGGGATGCGCCGCTGCGTGAGCGGATCAGAAAAGTGCGGGCGGTGTTCGCATGAGCGCCGCGAATTCCATCCCTAAATCCCCTTTGAAGGAATCACCCCATGCCCAAAAATAAGCGCGCGGCGGAAACCGCGACGCCACCCAAGGATCGCGATGAGGCGGAAAGGTATCTGGCGCGCATCGGCGAAATCCAGCGCGATGCCGCGTTGAACAAGGCCGTGCTCGCGGAAGCCATCGCGCGCGTGACGGCTGAGATGGAAGAAGCCAGCGCCAAGCTGACGGAAGAAAATGACCGGCTATTTCGCGGGTTGCAATTGTGGGCGGAAGCAAACCGCCACGCCCTGACGGATGGCGGCAAAACCAAGACCGTGCGGCTGGGCAATGGCACCATCGCGTGGCGCCTGGCGCCGCCTTCCGTGCAGATCAAGGGGCAGGAAGCGGTGCTGGCCTACCTGATGCAAAAAAATGGCGAGGAATTCCTGCGCACCAAAGTGGAAATCAACCGCGAGGCGATGCTGGCGAACGCCGAAGAGGCATCGAAAATTCCCGGCGTGACGATCAAAAGCGCGGGCGAAAGTTTTGTCATTGAACCCGTGGGCCAGAAGGAAATGGCGGCATGAGCAACAACACCCAACCGCTTGACCAGGTGGTGAAGCGCATTGTCGCCGCCGCTTTTGATGCTGGTGTGGCCGCCGCCACGCGCCCGCGCGCGGAACGTGAAGCGCAGCGCCTGGATCAGGCGGGCTACGCCGCCATCATGATCTGCGCCCAGGCGGAAGCGGCGCGGGTGAACACAGGCAACGCAGGAGCAGAAAATGAAAAAGTATGAAATCCAGGACGCTGCTACGGTGTTGGCAATCTGCTGTTACGATGCAGCAAAGCAGGCAGGGTGGCACCATGATCAGCGGACCGGCCTACTGCGGACCTGCCAGCAAAACCACGAACTGTTCCCGGTCCGCTTGATGCTGATCGTGTCGGAATTGGCCGAGGCCATGGAAGGGCACCGCAAGTCCCTGAAGGACGATCATCTGCCACACCGCGATATGGCAGAGGTTGAACTTGCCGATGCGGTGATCCGTATCTTCGATCTGGCCGGCGCGATGCATTACGACATCGGCGGCGCCATTGCCGAAAAGCTGGCGTACAACGCGCAGCGCGCGGACCATAAGCCAGAAGCCCGCGCCGCTGCTGGCGGGAAGGCTTACTGAGCCATGATCCGCCACCTGAAAATCGCCGCCGCGCTGGTCCTGGCGCTGGCGGCACCCGCCGCCGCTGAGGCGGTGCGGGTGATTGATGGCGACACCATCGTGCATCGCGGCCAGACCATCCGGATCATGGGGCTGGATGCGCCGGAAAAGCATCACCGCTGCTTGGAAGAAAAGGTACTGGCCGAACGCGCACGCGCGCGGCTGGAGGAGCTGCTGGCCGATGGCTTTCGTGTTGAAGCGCATGGGCGAGACCGCTATGGCCGCGTGCTGGCCGTGGTGTTTGATGCGCGCGGCATGAATGTCGCGAATGTGCTGATCGTGGAAGGGCTCGCGCGCCGCTACCATGGCCGTGGCCCGCGCGAGCTTTGGTGCTGAACCATGCAGCGCGCCCTTTTCCCCAAGGATGGCCTGCCGCGGCATCTGCGTGCTCACTTCGATGATTTCTGGGCGGCGTATCCGCCGCGCAAACCAAACCCGCGCGCGCTGGCTGAAGTGGCCTATGCGCGTGCTGTGAAGGAAGGCGCATCGCCTTTTGATCTGGCACACGCCGCTGCGCGCTTTGCCGATGAAGTCCGCGCGCAGAAGATTGACGCGGCCTTCGTGGTGCATGCCGCGACCTTCCTGCGCCAGCGGCGGTATCTGGATTACCTAACGGTGCCGGCGCCAGAAGCCGCGCCGCAGGAGATAAATGAAGACCATTTCCTGCGCGCCCCGCTGCGTGGGCGGATCGGTGACACCGAATTTCGGCGCTGGATCATGCCGCTTCTGTTGGGTCTACATGATCCGGGCGAGAAAGCCATTATTGCGGCACCTTCGGCCTTTCATCGTGATTGGGTGCGCGGCCAATTCGGCGCCGAAATCCGTGAGGCACTGCGGGTGCGGGTGCTGGAAATCATTATCGCTCCGCCTGTACGCAGAAGACACACCGAAGGCGCCGCACCATGATGCCCCGCACCGTTGACCGCCAATGGCAGGAATTGGTGGCCCAGGCCGATGCGCAAGACATTCGCGAATTGGCGATGCTGGCGCTTGAAATGCGCACCGCGCAGCAGCGCTACTTTGCAGACCGTCAGCATTTGCACCTGGTGCAGGCCAAAAGCGCAGAGGCGGACTTTGACCGTCACGTGAAGCGCCTGCGCGCGCCTCAGCGGGGGCTTGGCCTATGAACCAGGAACGCGCGCGCATGATCGCCAAAATCCATCTGGCCAAGAAGCAGCTGGCGCTGGCGGAAGAAAGCTACCGCGCCATTCTGGAACGCATCACGGGCCTGGACAGTGCGGGCAAGATGCGGGTGGACCAATTGGATGCGGTGCTGCGTGAATTCGCCCGGCTGGGCTGGCGCCCGAAGCCTGCCGCCAAGCGCAGCGCGCAACCGCAAATCCGCATGATCCACGCCGTGTGGGCCGATATCTGCCGCCTGCAAGGCCGGGGCGATGAAGCGGCGCTGCGCGCCTTTGTGCGCCGCCAGACGAAGACGGAAGAACATCCGGATGGGGTGGACAGCGCCGAGTTCTTGAACGCCGCCATGGCGAACCGCGTGCTGGAAGGGCTGAAGGCCTGGCGCGCGCGGTTGCAGCGGGACGCCGCCGCATGAACGCGCCGCGCCCCAACACGCGCCTGGATAACCTGCTGCAGGAATTCAAGCGGCTTGCAGGACAGGGGCTGCCCATGCCGCGCGTAACGGATATCGCGCGCGTGGTCGGCGTTCCCTACAACGATATCTATCGGCTGCTCGATCTGGGCCAGGACCGCTGCATCTGGACACTGGAACGTGATGGCACAAGCATCATCGCGATCCGCGGTACCCAGGGCGATTGGAAGCTTGACTGTTCCATGCGGCGGAATGCGGTTTCCGCCCATTCCATGCGCCGCTACCGCGATAAAACGACAGAGGCGCTTTCACGCAAATGCCTGCGCTGCCGCGAAGTGTTCCTTTCCGCCCATATCGGCAACCGCCTATGCGTTGGGTGTAACGCTTACGCTGCGCAGGCCGCGCCATGAGCTACCGCGCGTGGCGCCACCGGCAAAGGCTGCGGCAATGGCGCCGGGTGCTGGCCCGGCTGCCAGCGGCTGAGCGGCTGCTGGCAGCGCTCAGCCTGAAGGTGTGGCAGTGATGTCAGGGCTGCGGGACGAATTGGAACTGCACTTCGCCGCCGCGAAAGCCATCGCGTATCCGCATCCGTGTCTGGCCGACCTGCGGGGTGGCGTTTTTGGGCGCATTGCCAATGCCGAACATGCCAAGCACTGCATTGCGGCGATCTTGCTCATTGATGTTCGGTTCAAGGGCTTCCAAGACCATGTGCGTCATGCCGATGACCTGCACCATTGGGGTGTTGCCGGTGTAGGGAATGGCCACTTCGCGCAGGGCTTCCGGGTTATTGGAAGCGCGCAGCTTCAAGGGCAGGAAGCCAGTCTGCGCATCGCATTCGATGGTGTTGCCCATGGCGCAGATGACCGAGGGGATATTGTAGCGCAGCCGCTGCTTCTTCGCGGCATCGTTAAAGGAATCCGTGAAGGTGTCGGTGGTGCGCCCCCACACGGGTGGCGCGGGCTGCGCGGTGGCAAAGACCGGCAGCAACAGCGTAAGGATCAGCAGGCACGAAAGGAAAGCGCGGCGCATCGTTGTTCCTCCGTTGAAACGCCACCCTTTATCACCCAACCGGCACCTTGCGCGCAAGCATTTCCGCAATGATCAAATGCTCGCTCCCCGCGCCGGCTGAAATCCATTGGCTGACCAACATCATCGGCGCCGATGCAGCGCTCAGCATGATTGAAGCGCATGGCGGGACGCGGGTTTATGTGCCCAAAGATATCAATCAGAATTCCGCCGCGCGGCTGGCCTTGCCGCTGCCGGAAGCGCGCCGCCTGGGGGAAGCCTTCGGCGGCGAACACATTCCGGTGCCGATCGCGCGCGCCTGGCGCGTGCGCATGTATCGCGCGGCGGGCATGACGTATCCGGCCATCGCGCGCAAGCTTGGCATCACGGAACGCGCGGTTGGGCGCATCCTGACTGATGCTGGCCTGACCACATCGCAAGGCGACTTCTTCCGGTAAGCCGTGCGGACATGCGTCCGCATGACCTGATCGCCGCGCGCGCGCGATGGTGCGGCCATGACAAACGACGCCATTCCCGACCTGCTTCTGCCACGCGACCATGAACGCCTGATCGGCGTGCATCCTGATCTGGTGCAGGTGGTTCAGGTGGCGCGGCAATTCACGCCCTTCATTGTGCTGGAAGGTCTGCGCACGCCGGCGCGGCAGGCAAAGCTTGTCGCCGAAGGTGCATCCCGCACGCTGAATAGCCGCCATTTGACTGGCCATGCGGTGGACCTTGGCTATTGGCTGGATGATGGCGATGGCATCCCGGAAAATGGCGAAGTGCGCTGGGATTGGCCACTTTATCACAAGCAGGCGCGCTGGCTGAAAGATGTCGCCGCCGATCTTCATGTGCCGATCATCTGGGGTGGTGATTGGAAGGGCTTCCCCGATGGCCCGCACTTCGAATTGGACCGGCGGCATTACCCATGACGGAAGCCGCCATCCCACCGAAATCATCGCGCAGCTTCAGCCGTGCCCTCGTGGTCGGTAATTGCCTTGCCGCCTGGTGCGCAGTATTCCTGTGCATCTACGCCAGCGAAATCAGCGCGGGCATTGTGGTGCCGGCAGCGCTGACGCTGATCGCCTGGCTGGTCGGCGGCTACATGGGCATTGGCGCGCTGGATTTCCGCACCGCCACAGCCACCGTGCAACGCGCGGGCGGTGCTGAAAAATGATCGGCACCATCCTTGGCCGGCTGCTGACGCCGGCCTTGCCGTATTTGGCTGGCGCCTTGCTGGTTGTGGTGCTTGGCCTGGCCACCGCCTGGCGCGTGGAAGCCTGGGGCCGCGCGGGCGCGGAAGAAACCCTGGCCGAAACCCGTGCGGAATTGACCGCGGCGCAGCAAGCACTCGCGGATCGCGCGCAGGTGATCAGCGCGCTGGAACGCCAAGCCGCCGCCACCGCCGCGACGCAAGAACGCATCGAACCCATCCGAAGGACCATCCATGCCGCGAACCGCACTTCGGCCTGTGTGGCCAGCCCTGCTGTTGCTGCTGGCCTTGATCGGCTGCGCGCCAGCCAGCAGCCCAGCCCCCGGCCTGACGCTGGCGCCAAGCCTGCTGGCCTGCCGCGATGAACCGCCGGTGCCCGCCATGACATCCGATGCTGATCTGATGGCGTTTTTGTTGGACGTGATCGAAGCCGGTGAGGATTGCCGCACGCGCCTGGCCCGCGTGCGTGAGATTTTCGAAGCGAGGAATAAGTGATGCCTGATGCCGTGGATTACGCCCAGGAATTGGAAGAACGCCACCGCGCCCAGGCACTGGCGCGTATCCGCGCGCGGCTACCCGCGCAGGCACCAAAGCCACCGCAACCCGTGAAGGAAGCGGAGGATGAGGCGTGATGGTAAGTTTGGAATGGCGCGACATGGCCGCCATTGTCACCACCGCCGCGATTGTCGGCGGTATTGTTTTGGCGTTTTTGCGCTTCAAGCTGGCGGGGGATTTCGCCGCGCGTGGCGATCTGGCGAAGGTGGTGCAGCGGGTTGATGAGGTGGAAGAACGCCTCGCGAAAATGCCGTCTCATAATGATCTGCGCGCGCTACAGGACCGGGTGAATGATCTGGATCGCGCGGTCGCCGTGGTGGCGGAACGGGTTGGCGGGGTGCATGAAATCCTGAAGCGCGTTGAATACCAGGTGCAGCTTTTGGTCCGCCATCAATTGGCCGATGGCGCGCCGGATAGCACGAGAGGAAAGCGCTGATGCCTGATTTCGCCGCGCTGCTGGCCGAAGACCGGCGCCTGATCATCCTGCGCGCCTTGGCGGAAGATCATGACTACGCGCTGAATGACACGGTGCTGAAACGCGCACTGGCGTCGCTTGGTCATGAAGTGTCGCGCGATGTGCTGCGCGGTGATCTGACCTGGCTGGCGGATCAGCGGCTGATCACGGTCCGCAAATTGGATGATGGCGTGCTCTGGGTGGCGCGCGCCACCGAAGATGGCGTGGATGTCGCGCGTGGCAGGCCGCACCCGGGTGTCGCGCGCCCGCTTCCGGGGCATTGAGATATGGCGCGGCCTTCCACCATCGCGCGCCTGCCGGGCGAAATCCGCGAAGCCATCGGGCGGCTGCGCGACCAGGGCCGCACGCTGGATGAAATTCTGACGCATCTGCAAGGCATGGAAGTGACCGTCAGCCGCAGCGCCCTGGGCCGCCATGTGCAGCAGATGGACAAAGTTGGCGAAAGGCTGCGCCGGTCCCGCGCGATATCTGAAGCGCTGGTGCGCCAGCTTGGCGATGCGCCGGAAAGCCAAACCGCGCGGCTGAATATCGAAATGATGCATTCCTTCCTGTTCG
The DNA here is from genome assembly GCA_020249435.1 of Roseomonas sp. GTDB lineage: Bacteria > Pseudomonadota > Alphaproteobacteria > Acetobacterales > Acetobacteraceae > Neoroseomonas. The sequence continues at coordinate 36,442 of JADCFQ010000007.1, forward strand.
ACTTCCTGGCATCCGCCGAAGAAGGCGCGGAGGAAGGCAGCGAAGCCGCGCTGGCCCATGTGCGAGACCCGAAATCCGTGGCGCTGATGGCCGAAGCCGTGCAGCGCCTGACCACGGCCAGCCGGCAGAATGCGGAATTCGTGGCGCGCGTGGAAGATCGCGCGGCCGCGAAGGCCAAGGCCGGCGCTGCGCGCGCCGCCGAAGCCGTCGCGCGCGAGAAGGGGCTGAGCGCCGATACGGTGCGCGCGATCAAGGCCAGCATCCTGGGGGTGGCGGAATGAACCAGGACATGGGCATTCAGATTTCATCCGGCGGCGGCTTCGTGCGCGTGGTGGTGGTGGCGGGCGAACCGCCAGAGAATTGCGCGACAGTTTTCCTGACGGCCATTCAGGCGCGCGAATTGGCGCGGCTGATCCGCAATGCCGCTGACTTCACCGCCGCCGCAGGCCCCGCACAAGGCAGCGCGTGATGCCGCCGAAGTCGAAGCCTGCCGCGACACCCGACATCGAAGGCGTGCTGCTGCCATATCAGCGCGACCTGGTGCGCGCGGTGTCGCAGCATTCCGTCACGGTCTATGAAAAATCCCGACGCATCGGTGCGACCTGGGGTGTGGGCGCGCAAGCGGTGCTCACCGCCGGCGCCAAGCGCGAAGATCACGGCATGGATGTGCTTTACATCGGCTATAATTTGGACATGGCGCGCGAATTCGTGGATGTCTGCGCCATGTGGGCGCGCAGCCTTGGCATGGCCGCCGGTGAGATTGGCGAATTTCTGTTCCAGGACCAGGAAGAAAAAGGGGTGGAACGGCACATCGCTGCCTTCCGGATCAAGTTTGCGTCGGGGTTTGAAATCCTGGCCCTGGCATCGCGGCCCCGGTCTTTGCGTGGCCGGCAGGGGTTCGTGATCATTGACGAAGCCGCCTTCCATGATGATCTGCAGGAGCTGTTAAAGGCTGCTTTGGCGCTGCTTATCTGGGGCGGGCGCATCCTGGTTGTGTCCACTCATGATGGTGCGGAAAACCCCTTCGCTGAATTGGTGAATGATATCCGCGCCGGGCGAAAGCCCTACCACCTGCTGCGCACCAGCTTCGATGAAGCCTGCGACCAGGGCCTGTATCGCCGCGTCGCGTTGAAGCTGGGCATTCCATGGACCGCCGCAGGCGAAGCCGCGTGGAAGGCGGAAATCCGCGCCTTCTATGGCGACAGCGCGACCGAGGAGTTGGATGTGGTGCCGCGCGCCGGTTCCGGCCGATATCTGCCGCTGCATTTGATTGAAGCGCGCACCAGCCGCGATATCCCCGTGCTGCGCTACACCTGCGCCGACGCCTTCGTGCATCAGCCTGATCACATCCGCACCAAGGAAACGCTGGCCTGGTGCGAAGACAATATCCGCCCGCTGCTGGATGGTTTGAACCCGCTGCTGCGCAGCCTGGTCGGCATGGATTTTGGCCGCATCGCCGACCTTTCCGTGATGTGGCCCATCCAGATCATGCCTGATCTGATGCGCAAGACGCCCTTCACCATCGAATTGCGGAACGTGCCCTTCGAACAGCAGCGCGAAATCCTGTTCTACCTTGGGGATCGGCTGCCGCGGCTTTCCGGCATGGCGCTGGACCGCACCGGCAATGGCGCCTGGTTAGCCGAGGTCACCATGCAGCGCTACGGCGCGCATCGCGTGGAAGGCGTGCATCTGACCGAAGCCTGGTACCGCGACCACATGCCGAAATTGAAGGCCGCCTTCGAGGATGCCAGCTTTGACATTCCAGCCAATGCGCAGGTGGTCGAAGACTTCCGCGCCATTGAATTGCTGAATGGCGTGGCGCGCGTGATGGTGCGCCGGAACACCGCGAAAGGCGAAGACCGCGATCCGAATGCTGGCCAGCGCCATGGTGACGCGGCGATTGCCGCCGCCCTGGTGATCTACGCCGCCAGCCGCGACTGGGGCAGCCTGACCAATTTCCCGATCCCGCGCCGCGACATCATGGCCCTGCCTGACGATAACAGCATTCTGGGCATGTCGCCGCATGGCGCTGTCGCAACCTATTTTGGCTGAGGAAATCACATGAGCGGCACCCGCCTGCCCCAGGAATTGAGGGACGAGGTCGCGACCTTCGAACGCGACATCACCGCGCATTACTACGCCTTCACCATGGCGACGCGGGACGAGATTATCCTGACGCGTGGCGGCGCCAAGGGCCTTGGCATCTATCAAGACCTGGCGCGGGATGGACATGCGGGCGCGGTTTTGCGCAAGCGCCGCAATGCGGTGGTGGCCCGCGAATACACGGTGGAACCAGGTGGCGAAGCGCCGGCTGATCTGCTGGCGGCGGAACTCGTCAAAGCCGCGCTGAAGCGCATCCGCTTCGACCGTGCCTGCCGTGGCCTGCTGAGTGCGGTGCTGACCGGGATCTCGGTGGCGGAGATCATGTGGGAAGCGGCAGAGATTGAGGTGGATGGCACGCGCCGCACCTGGATTGTGCCTGCCGATATCCGCGTGCGGAACCCGCGCCGCTTCGCCTTTCACCGTGATGGCAGCTTGCGGCTGCTGACGCGGGAAAACCGCACCCAGGGCATGCCGGTGCCGGATCGCAAATTCATCGTGGTGCGGTATTGGGCCGAAGAAAACGAAGACGCCTATGGGCGGGGCCTGGGCTATGATTTGTTCTGGCCGGTGTTTTTCAAGCGGAACGGCGTGGCGCTTTGGAATGCGCTGATCGAAAAGCACGGCCAGCCCTTCGTTTATGCCGAATACCCAAACGGCACATCGGATGGCGATGTGGACCGCCTGGTCACCACCATCCAGGGCATTGCGCGCGGCGCCGGCGTTGCCGTGCCATCCGGCACGCTGATCAAGATGCTGGAGATTTCCAAAACCGGCACGGCAGACATGCACAAGGAATTGGTGCAGGCCATGAATGCTGAGATTTCCAAGATTGTGCTGGGCGAAACCCTGACGACCGAGATGGGCCAGAATGGCGCGCGCGCTGCATCCGAAACCCATAATGATGTCCGCACTGAATTGGCCGATGCGGATGCGGATATGCTCTCCGAAGAACTGAATGAGAGCCTGCTCAGGTGGATTGTCGAACTCAATCTGCCCGGCGCGGCGCAGCCGATGGTGTGGCGCAAGGCGCCGGAAGAACCTGACCTGCTGGCTGATGCCACGCTGGATGAAAAGCTGTTTAAGTTGGGCTTTGCGCCGACTGAAGCGTTCATCCTGGAACGGTATGGTCCTGGCTATGAGCGGATCGCGGGCCGCAAGCCAAGCGAGCCGCCGGAGCCGCCGCCTGAATTTGCCGAAGGCGAAGACCCCGCCACCATTCCGGAAGCGCTGGCCGAACAGCTTGCGCGCCGCGGCGCGCCTGCCCAGGCCGCGATGCTGGCCGCGATCCGGACCGAGGTTTCGGCGGCGGTGGATTTCGCCGATCTTGAGCGGCGCCTGCTGCGCCTTTCCGCCGCCATGCCGGTGGGCCGCCTGGTGGATGAACTCACCCCCGCCTTGATCGTGGGCCACCTGGCGGGGCGCAGCGATGCGCAGGATGAAGCCACGCCACCGACATGAGCGGCAGCATTGATGCGCTGAACCTGCCGCCGGAAGAAGCGATCCGCTTTTTCCGCGCCAAGGTGAATACGCCAACCCGCGCCTGGGATGATCTGCGGCACGGCGCGCATGCCCGCGCCTGGTCCGTCGCCGGCGTGCAGGCGGATGACATGCTGGCCGATATCCGCCGCGCGATGGATAAGGCGATTGCGCAGGGTACCACGCTGGACGAATTCCGCCGCGATATCGCGCCGCTGCTGGGCGAGCTCGGCTGGGCAGATCGCGGGCCTGGCTATGTCGGCTGGCGGACCCGCGTGATCTATGAGACCAACATGCGCACCGCCTATGCCGCTGGGCGGTATGCGCAGATGACGGACCCGGATGTGCTGGCCGCGCGGCCCTACTGGCGCTACCGCCATTCCGGCAAGCGTGATGCGCGCAAGCAGCACAAGGCCTGGGATGGCCTGGTGCTGCGCGCGGATGATCCGTTCTGGCAAAGCCACTACCCTCCGAACGGTTGGGGCTGTGGCTGTTTCATCCAATCGCTCGGCCCGCGAGACCTGGCGCGCGCAGGCAAAACCGGCCCGGATGAAGCACCGCCTGCGGGGACCAGGCCTTACCGAGACCCAACCACCGGGGAGATTTCCGCTTTGCCTGCAGGCATTGATCCGGGGTGGGAATACAATGTGGGGCAAAGCTGGCTGCAGGGCGTGGTGCCGCAGGAAATGGAACGCCCCTTCAACCGTGTGGCGCCTGATATGCCGGCAGCGAATTTGCCACCTTTCCCCGCGCCCCGCACGACGCCGATGCAGTTGCTGCCATCGGGCTTGTCTGATGAGGAATACGTGCGCGCCTTCCTTGAGCCTTTCGGGGCGGATTTGGATAGGCCAGCCGTGTTCCGCGACAAGGCGGGCACGCGCGTGGTTGTCTCCAAGGAGTTCTTCACCGACGCCAAAGGTGGATTGAAGAAGGTGGTCAAGCGTGGTCGCCAGCGCTTTGTCGCATTGCTGGCGCAAGCCATCATAGACCCGGATGAAATCTGGCTGAGCTGGCATGTGAATGAGGCTGGCGATCGCGTGGCACTGCGCAGCTATCTGCGGGCCATGATGCTGCCCGATGGCAGAGAGGTTTTTGCCATGATGGAATTCACCGCGCATGGCTGGATGGGCGTCACGGCCTTCCCAATCTCGCGTCGGTCCTACCTGGACCGCCAGCGTATTGGCTATCTGCTGTATCGGCGGATGACGGAAAAGCAGGATGAAGGCAATGAGTGACCCCATCCGCGCAGTGATGCGCGCAAGGAGAGTGATATGAGCAATTCTAGAACCACGGACCAAGTGGCCGTAGCCCTTGAGCGAATGAAAGACGACGACGCCTATTTCACCTATGGCGCCCTTGTGTGGGACGCGCTCGGTCCGGGGCAGCGCGAGCAGTTGAAGCAGCTTCTCTACCAAGGGCCGGTATGGGACGGAAACATTATCTCCAAAGCTTGTCGCGACCAGTTGATTGAGTGGGGGCTGGCCACCCGCTGCTGTTTCTTAGGCGAGCAGGGATACACCGCCGCGACCTGCGCTGCCTTTTCGGTAGCAAAGCAGGGCCGCGCCGCGCCGCTGCCGCGTAGACCGGGAACACCAGCATGACTGAACCCATCCGCGCTTAAATTACTGAGGAGGAAAGGTGAGCCGAAGAACGCCTGCCGTCCCTCGGCCGCCGCACACGCCTACTAGCAGGGCAGGCCCGACAGCAATGTGAAGCATCACCTTACACGCCCCTTATAGCGCCCCGCCTAAAGCACCGCAAGGAAATCCGCCATGAAACTACTCCGCACCCTACTCCGCCGCTTCGGCTACGCGCTGATCCCGATCAACGCCGTGGATTACGTGGATATCCGCATCGCTGTCTGGGCGGCGCAATACAGCTACGCCGCCGATCGGATGGGCCTGAAGAATCCGGAAGCCATCGCGAATGAGGCTGCCATTCGCGCGCTGGACCCCGTGCAGGCGGAAAGCGACAAACGCGCCTTCGCGGCATTGCTTGCGGCGGTTGAGGAGCATCTCTGACCATGGGGCCAATCATGCAAGCCTTATTTGAGACTTTTGTGATTCTGGTCCTGACGATTTTGGCGATCATTGGGCTTGGCGGCTTTCTCTTCCTGTTTTTACCGCAAGAAACAAAACGCTGGTTGACAGAAGAATACCCGCCAGAGGACCGCTAACCATGACCGGCGTGCGCATCACCATCAACACCGCTGAATTCCGCGATGCCATCCAGGGCCTATCCGCGCTGATGCGCCGCCCTCAGGCTGCGATGGCCGAGATTGGCGAAGCCATGATCCTATCCACCCAGGAACGCGCGGCGGCGGAACAATCGCCGGATGGCGTGGCCTGGCCAAAGCTGAACCCTGGCTATGCGGCGGCAAAGCGCGGCGGTTCCATGCTGCGTGAAACCGGGCGCCTGCTGGGCAGCCTTTCGCGCCGCGCCGATGGCAACCGCGTGGTGGTTGGCACGAATGTGATTTACGCCGCCATCCATCAATTCGGCGGCACCATCCGCCCGAAATCTGGCGGGCGGCTGGCCTTCCGGCTTGGCCGCACGCGGGTCTTCGCGCGCAGCGTCAGCATCCCCGCGCGGCCATGGCTTGGCGTTTCGGATGCGGACCGCGCCGAGATCATGGCCATCTTTCAGGATCACGCGCGGCGCGCGATGCGCGGCGCATGAAGAACCGCCTACGGGCGCGCTACAGGCGGGAAGGCCGCCAAGGCGCCCCATGCGGGCGTCACGCGGTTTTAAAGGCGCCTGACCCGGCTCTTAGGGCTCTTATTCGCTCTTAATCCGCACGGGTCGCGGATGCGCATCGCGCGCGCGCGAGGATTGGTGCCGTGCGGACGCCTGTCCGCATAATTTTACAGGATCAGAACCGCCAGTAAGGCGGTGATGAAGCAGCTCCATATCTTCCGCTCCGGCGTCCACCAGCCCATGCAGGGCGGTGCGCTGGAATTTCGAGAGGCCGATCTGGCCGCGACCGCCGCTGCCTATGATCCGGCGCTTGGTGAAGCGCCGCTTGTGGTGGGCCATCCGAAAACCGATGCCCCGGCCTATGGCTGGGTGCGCGCTTTGCGTGCCGAAGGCGGCGACCTGGTGGCGGAACCGCATCAGGTGGAACCCGCCTTCGCGGAGATGGTGCAGGCGGGCCGCTTCAAGAAAATCAGCGCGTCCTTCTACACGCCGAACCACCCATCCAATCCGAAGCCCGGCGCATTCTATCTGAAGCACGTCGGCTTCCTGGGCGCTGCCGCGCCAGCGGTGAAGGGGCTGCGCGATGTCGCCTTCGCCGCGGATGATGCGGATGTGGTGACGCTGGAATTCGCCGCCGATGGCGCGGTGAGCGGTTGGCGCCTTTCCTGGCTGCTGGCCGATGTTGGCGGGCTGTTCCGTGGCATCCGCGATTGGATGGTTGCGAAGGAAGGTGTGGAGGCGGCAGAGAAGCTGCTGCCCGCGCAAACCGTGCAACGCATGACGGATGAAGCCGCACGAATGCAGGGCGAAGCCGATGCCGCCCGCGCCGCCGCCATTCCGCCCCCCGCTTTTGCCGAAGACAAGCAACAGGAGACTGTGACAGTGCCGACTGAAAAACCGGATGATGCGGATCGCATCGCCGCGCTTGATGCGCGCGAACGCGATTTGCAGGTGCGCGAAGCCGCCTTTGCTGAGGCAGATGCCGCGCGCCGCGCTGCTGAAATGGCAGCCTTCACCGAAAAGCTGGTTGCCGAAGCGCGCATCCCGCAAGGGGTGGTGCCGCGCATCCTGGCCTTTGCCGCCAGCCTGCCGATTGAGGGTGAGGTTTCCTTCACTGAAGGCAATGCCACCGTAAAGGAAGCGCCGCTGGATGCCTTCCGTGCCGTTCTGTCCGCGCTGCCCGCGCGTGTGGAATTCCGCGAAGTGGCGCCTGCCGGCCAGGTTGAATTCGCCGCTGATGATCCCATCGCCATCAGAGACGCCGCCCAAGCCTATCAGGCCGAACGCGCGGCGGCGGGCGAAAGCGTTTCAATGGCAATCGCCGTGGAACATGTCATGAAAAAAAGGAGTGCTGCGTGAGCAACCTAATTCTGGCCAAGGCGTTCAACGCTTCCGGCGCCATCAGCCCATACCGCATCGTGCGCATCACGTCGGCGGATAACGTCGAACAGGCCGCTGCCGTTTCGCATACGCTTATCGGTGTGAATAGTGATCTCACCATCGCCTCCGGCGAACGCGTGGAGATCATGACCCATGGCATTGCCTGGGTGGAAGCCGGTGCGGCCATCGCGGTTGGCTCGCCGGTCACTTCGGATGCGTCGGGACGTGGCGTTGCCGCTGCGCCTGCTGCCGGCACCAATAACCGCATCATCGGGTTCGCGCTGGAAGCGGCTGTGGCCGCTGGCGATCAAATCCGCGTGTTGCTCAGCCCCGGCCAGATCCAGGGCTAAGAAGGAGAACCGACCATGGCGACCACCGCCTTTCCCGTAAATCCGACCCTGACCGCCATCGCGATTGGCTACAAGAACCGCGATATTGATCTGATTGCTGACCGCGTGCTGCCACGCATCGGCAGGACCGGAAAGAAATTCAAATACACCGTCTACCCAATGGCCGATGCCTTCACGGTGCCGAATACGCGGGTGGCGCGGCGCGCGGCGCCGACGCAGGTTGATTTCGGTGGCACCGAGGTCAATGACGAATGCGTTGACTACGCCCTTGATGACATGCTGCCGAATGATGAGATTATTGCCTGGGATGAGATGCCAAAGCCGCTTTCTGGTGGCCTGGTGTCGCCCCTGGCCAAAAGCACGTCTCTGCTGTCTGGCCTTCTGATGTTGGATCGCGAAATCCGCGTGGCGAACCTTGTGTTCAATGCCACCACCTATCCGGCGGCGAACCGCACCACGCTTTCGGGCACCAGCCAATGGTCTGATTTCACCAATTCCAATCCGGTGGATGTTATCCTGAATGCTTTGGATTTGCCGATTACCAAGCCGAATGTGCTGGTCTTTGGCCAGGCCACTTGGACCAAGCTGCGTCAGCATCCCCGTATGGTCACCGCCATCCTGGGCAACCAGGTGAATGCCGGTGCCGTCACGCGCGAACAGGTCGCGGCCTTCTTTGAAGTGCGCGAAGTGGTGGTGGGCGCGGGTTTTGTGAATTCGGCGCGAAAAGGGCAGGCAGTCACCATGTCCCGCGTGTGGGGTAAGCATGCGGCGGCGCTGTACATTTCGCCCGATGCTGCTGATGCGGATCTGCCGACCTTCGGTTTCACCGCTGGGTTCGGTGATCGCATCGCGGGCACAATGGATGAACCGAAGGTGGGCTTTCGCGGCTCCACGATTGTGCGGGTGGGCGAAAGCGTCAAGGAAGTGATTTCCGCTGCCGCTTCCGGCTACTACTTCGAAAATGCGGTGGCCTGATCATGGCGAAGGACACCCAGAAAATCCGCGCGCTGCGCAACCTTGATGTTGACGGCGTGCGTATTCAGGAAGGCGCGGTGGCTGAAATCCGCCGCGACCTGGTCCCCGAACTCATCGCCCTGGGCGCGGTGGATGATGAGGTCGAGGAAGCGCCGGTGGCTGATGGGGATGAGGCCGCCGGCGCATCTTCCACCGGCAAGCAGCCGAAGCAGCCCAAGCAGCCCAAGGAATAATCTGTGACCGCTTACTGCACCCCGCAGGATCTGATTGACCGCTTCGGGCAGGCCGAAATCGCGCAGCTTGCGCCGGCCTTGCTTGGCCAGGTGGATACTGCGCGGGTGCAGCGGGCGTGCAATGACGCGGGCGACTTGGTGGATGGCTATTTGCGCCCGCGCTATGCTTTGCCGCTTTCTGCAGTGCCGACCATTTTGGTGAAGCTTTCCGCTGCCATCGCGCGGTTTGAATTGCACCAGGGCGAAAACCGCACGCCGACCGATCAGGTGCGCCAGGACCGCGATTACTCCATTGCCTTCCTGAAGGATGTCGCCGCTGGCAAGGCGGATTTGGGCATCACGAATACGGGCGCGGAGCCTGTGGAAGATGCCACCGCTGTGCGCTTTAAGCCGGGCACGACCGGTATCGCGAATGAAGATTTGGGCGCCTATCGCTGGGGTGGCCCGCTGTGATCGGCGCCCTGGAAGATGCCATCATCTGCCGCCTGCGCGAAGCCTTTCAGAGCCGCGTGCGCGAAGTGGACCATAAGCCCGCGAAATTTGATGCGGAGGAGCTGCTGCGCATTCTGTCGCAAGCGCCCGCCATTTACGTGGCCTTCCTTGGCTTTCAACGCGCCGAACGCCCACCTGGTTCTGTGCGCGCCACCTATGGCGCGTATATGGTCGCGGCGAATGCCAGCGGCGAACGCGCGCGCCGGCGCGGCGATGAAGCCACCATCGGCGCCTATGAAATGGCCGTGCTGGCCGCAGCGACCCTGGAACGCTGGGTGCCTGAAGGCGCTGCGGGCCCGATTGAAGTGCAAAGCTGCGAAAACCTTTACGCATCCGCCTTCGAAAAAGCAGGCCGCACGGTCTATGGCCTGGTCTGCGATGTGCCGGTGCAAATCCAGGATGGCTGGGGCGTGCCGGTGCTGGATAATGCCGCGCCTGGTGCGGGCACAGACGCTGATGCGCCGCCATCCTTCCTGGACAATTTCATCACCTTCCATGCCGACCAAGACATTCCGCCCTTTGGCAATGTCGCCACGCCCCCGCCCGCACCAACATCCGGCGTCAATCGCGCCGATGCTGTGGTGCGCGTCACCCTTCCAACACCCTGAGGCGCCCCGATGTTCGTGAAGCCTGCCCATCCTGACCTGCTGGTCGCCAACCCGGAAGCCCGCCCGCCCATGCCGCGCCATCTGCCGGCAGAAGGCGCCGAAGTGCCCGATAGCCAATACTGGCGCCGACGCATCGCGGATGGCGATGTGGTCCTGGCCCAGCCATCCAAGCGCCGCAGTGGCGAGAAGGAGTAACCGATGTCCGGTTCCATCAGTTTCAATAATATCCCGAACAGCATCCGCGTACCCGGCAGCTATGTGGAATTCGACAATTCGCGTGCGCTGCGCGGGTTGAATGATTGGCCGGCGCGCGTGCTGATCATGGGCCAGCGCCTGGCCGCTGGCACCATCGCGCAGGGCGTGCCCATCCGCGTGATTGATGCGGCGCAGGCGCGCACGTATTTTGGCCGCGGCAGCAACCTTGCCCATATGTTTGAAGCCTGGTTTGCCAACCTTTCGCTGGTGGAAGTCTGGGGCATCGCCATGGATGATGTGGGCGGCGGCACCTTTGCCACCGGCACCATCACGGTCACCGGGCCTTCCACCGCCGCTGGCGTGATTGCGCTGATGATTGGCGGGCGCCGGTTGGAAGTTTCGGTCGCGTCCGGCACGGCGGCCACCGCCATCGCCACCGCGATCAGCGCGGCCATCAATGCCGCGCTTGACCTGCCCGTGACCAGCTCGGTCGCGGCAGCGGTGGTGACGCTGACGGCGCGGCATCGCGGTGAGATTGGCAACGCGATTGACGTGCGCCATTCCTTCCTGGCGACGGATGTGCTGCCGGCTGGCACGGGCCTGACCATTGTGGCCATGGCATCCGGCGCGCAAAACCCGGTGGTGACCACCGCGCTGGATGCGGTGGCGGAAACCTGGTTCACGGATTTCGTGACGCCCTGGACGGATGCGACCAATATGGCCGCGCTTGAAGCGCGCATGGCGACGAATTGGGGCCCGCTGGTGCAGCGCGATGGCCATGGCTGGGCCGGGCTATCCGGCGCGCATGGCACGCTGACGACCTATGGCGCAGGCCGCAATTCGCCGAATGTCAGCATCATCGGCATGCGTGGTTCGCCCACGCCGCCTTGGGAATGGGCCGCGCAGCTTGCCAGCATCTGCATCCCGGCGCTGGCGATTGACCCCGCGCGCCCGGTGCAGACGCTGCAATTGCCGACCATGGTCGCGCCCCTGATCAGCCAGCGCTTCACCTTCCAGGAACGCGATTTGCTGCTGCGCGATGGCATCAGCACCTTCCGGGTGAATGACGCGGGCCAGGTCTTCGTGGAACGCGTGATCAGCACCTATCAGACATCGCCTTCCGGTGCTGAAGACATCAGCTATTTGGATATCGAGACGGTGAAGACCCTGTCTTACATCCGCTACGATTTGCGCACCATGATCGCGCTGCGCTTCCCGCGCCACAAACTGGCGAATGACGGCACGGCCTTTGCCCGCGGGCAGAATGTGGTGACGCCGGGGACGCTCCGCGCCGAGATCGTCGCGCGCTTCAAGCAATGGGAAGCGGCGGGCCTGGTGGAAGGCGTGGATCAATTCAAGCAGGACATCATCGTGAGGCGGAGCGAGAGCGATCCGAACCGCGTGGATGCGCTGCTGCCGCCTGACCTGGTGAACCAATTCCGCGTGCTTGCCGCGCAAATCGAATTCCTGCTGTAATTTGAGGAGAACGGGACATGCCGCAATTCCTGGGCCGCGCGACCATTCGCGTCAATGGGCAGGTGATCGAAAGCGCCAAGGGCGCCAGCCTGGATGTGGGTGGCACCAAGCGCAACCCCGTCACCGTGGGCCGCGTGGTTGGCTGGTCAGAAGAAACCATGCCCGCCATGTGCGAATGCGAAACCAGCCTGCGCGCCGGGCAATCCATCGAAACCTTCCGCAGGATGGCGGGGGTGACGGTGATTTTCGAGTGCGACACGGGCCAGCGCTACGTGATCAACGACGCGTTTCTGACCGATACGCCGACGATGAAGGATGGCGAAGGCGGGAACATCACCCTGAAATTCTCAGGCCCTGCGGCTGAGGAAGTGCTGTGATGCGCGCCACCATTCAGATCACGCTGAAGGAACCGATTGTGCTGCGCAATGCGGAAACCGGGGCAGAGGTGCATCGCATCGCGACCCTGGAATTCCGCGAACCGCGCGCGGGCGATATGGCCGCCGCCATGGATGCGGGCGGTGCGGGTGGCACTGGCTCCATGATCCTGGCGCTGGCCGCGCGGTGTTCCGGCCTGACGCGCGCGCAGGTGGATGATCTATCCATTGATGATTTCTTCGCGATTTCTGAGGTCGCGACCGGTTTTTTGCAGCGTGGCCAGGAGACTGGCCCGAATGCTGCGAAATTGTCTTCGGCACCTTCGGCCTTGCTGCCGGGTGGCAGCGCTGGACTGCCGCAGAACTCCGGTTCCTGACCAACCGCGCGGTGGAATGGAACCGCCGCATGGCAGCGAGGTAGTCAATTAGATGTCGGGTTCCCTCCGGCTATCCATCCTGATCGAAGCGATTGACCGCGCATCGCAGCCGCTCGCGGCGTTGCAGGCGCGGCTTGGTGGCATTGCGGCAGGCATGCTGGCCGTGGGGCAGGCGGCGCAGCGGCTTTCGAATGTGAGTGGCGCCAGTGTGCTGGCCGGTGCGCTGGGCAATGTTGCCGGGCGCGCGCGCGATGCGGCGGGGGCTGTGGCGGGGCTGAGTGCCAAGCTGGCGATTGCCGGCGCCGGTGGCGCGTATCTGTTCAATCAGCAATTCGTGCGCGGTGCGGCGGATTTTGAACGTTACCGCATCACGCTGGAAACCGTGATGGGCAGCGCGGAAGCGGCGCAGACCCGGCTGAATGAATTGACGGAATTTGCCAGCCGCACCCCCTTCAACGTGGCAGAGGTTGTGCGCGCGGGTGTGTCACTGCAAACCCTGGGCATCCGGGGTGGCGCCGCCGATGAAGCGTTGCGTGCGGCAGGTGACGCCGCTTCCATTTTCGGCACCAGCCTTAGTGATGCAATGACCGCGATGGCCGCAGCCAGCCGTGGCGAAATGGACCCGATTGAACGCTTCGGCCTGCAAGCGCGCACCGAAGGCAATAAGATTGTCATGACCTGGGAAGAAGCCGGGAAGCAGATGCGCGCGACGATTGACAAGAACAATCGCGCCGCCATCGTGGCTGCCACCGCGCGCGCCTGGCGTGGCATTGCCGGTGGCGGCATGGAACGCCTGGCCGATAGCTGGGATGGCATGCTTTCCAACCTGGGCGATGCCTGGTCCAACTTCGCGCGCTTGGTTGCCGAAAGCGGGCCTTTTGAATTCCTGAAGCAGCAATTGAGAGACATCCTGGCCTGGATTGAACAGGTGAAGGAAGATGGCCGGCTTGACCAATGGGCGCAGCAGATCGGCGCGGCCATTACCAATGCCTTCCAGGCCATCCGCCAATTCGTGGTCGGCACGGAAGAAACGCCCGGTGCGCTGGCGCGGATTGAAGCTATGTTCCAGCGCGTGTCTGCCGTGCTGTCCCCGGTGATTGAACGCTTCGGCGGGCTGGAAACGCTGCTGGTCGCGATGGGTGTGCTGCTGGGTGGCCCGCTGATTGCGGCGCTGGTTTCGCTGACGGGCGCCATGACCACCCTTGGCGTGGTGCTGGCGCTGACGCCGGCAGGCTGGTTTGCCATGGCCGCCGCAGGCATGGCCGCACTCGGCATTGCGATATATTCGAATTGGGATGGCATTGTCGCGCTGTTCGGGCGGCTGGGTGACGCCTGGCGCGGCTTCATGAATTCGGAACAGATGCAGGAAGCAGGCCGCATCTTTGGTGTTTTCGCCGATTATCTGGCCGAACGCTTCAATGCCCTGGCCGAGGTGTTCACCGCTGTTGGTGGCGTGCTGCAAGCCGTCTTGTCCCGCGTGCTTGGCTACTTCCAGCCGGTTATCAATGCAGCAGCTTGGGTGATGGATCGCGTGCCCGGTTTCGGCGGTGGCAGCAGCGCCCCCGCCGCACCCTCACCGCGCGATGCGGGCCGGGGCAATGGCCTGCGCCGCCAATCCATCTATGGCGACAATGCCCTGCCGGATGGCGCGGGCGGCGGCGTGCTGCCGCCTGCCAATGATGTCCGGCTGCAAGCGGGGCTTGATGTGCAAATCCGCGCGCCGGAAGGCTTCGGGGTATCCGTCACGCAACGTGGCGCTGATGACGGCATGGCGCTGAATGTGCGGCGCGGGATGCTGGCAACACCATGAGCGAGGCGCTGACCAGCATCGCGGGCCTTGCCTCTGCCCTGCCTTGGGTGGGCGCCAATCTGCGGCCTGGCGCTTTACGCGGCCTGCTGTTCTATGTGCAGACTTCGGAAGACACTTCCGCGCGCCGCTGGGTGACGCATGAATTCCCAGGCCGCGATGAAGCCTGGCATGAAGACCTTGGCCAGAAGACCCGCAGCTTTTCCATCGAAGGCCTGTTGGTCGGCCCCGATGTGGTGCTGCAATCCCGCGCCTTTGCCCGCGCCGCGGCAGACCCTGAACCCGCGACGCTGCTGCACCCCTGGCTGGGGGCGATGCGCGTTGTGGTGCTGGATTGCCGCATCAGCCATGATGTGAACCAGGCGCGCGTGGCGCGGGTTTCGCTGCGCGTCGAAAAGGCCGGCACCAAGCCTGCGCCGGTGCTGGGTATTGATAGCCTGGGCGAAGTGCTGGATGAGGCTGACCGGCTGCTGACCGCCGCGCAATCCATCTATGCCGAATATCGCTTCATGCGCGCGGCGGCGGATTTCATTGTGCAAAGCTTCAAGGCCAGCGTGCTTGGCATTGCCGGCGCGATTGAAGGCGCGCTTTCCAATGCGGGCCTGGTGGGCGGCGCGGCGGGCAGTGTTTCCGCACTTTCGACCATGAATGATGCGGCGATTGTGTCTGACACCGCCGTGCCGCTGGCGGTGGCCAGCGCGGCGCGGGATGTGTCCGCGCTGGCGGGTGGCCGCGCGGCACTGACGCGGGGCGCGGATGCGGCGCCGCAGGGCGCCTTCGCGGCGCTGGATGCGCTGAACGCCCAGGAATTGGTCAAGGCGCCGATCGGCGCCGCCACCACGCCCGCGCGGGCGCAATTGGTGGCGGCGAATGAAGGCCTGGCCGTGCTGGCGGCGGCGATATTTGCCGGCGAATTCGCCCGCGCCGCAGCGGCGGTGCCCTGGGCATCGCGCGATGAAGCCATGGCCGCGCGGGACAAGGTTTCTGATGCGCTGGCGGCGGCTGCGGACCGCGTGGCGGCGGCGGGGTGGGATGCGGTGTGGCAGCGCCTGGTGGCACTGCGCGCCGCCAGTGCCGCTGACCTGGCTGAGCGTGCGGCGCCGCTGCCGCGCATCAAGCGGCTGGAATTACCGGGCGTGATGCCCGCGACGCTGATCGCGTATCGGCTGGATGGCGATAGTCTTTCCGATGTCTTTGGCCGAGGCGCAGCGCTTTCCGCGCGCAACCGGTTGCGCCACCCCGGATTCGTGCCTGCGGCTCAGCCGATTGAGGTGCTGGTATGAGCGCCGCTATCGCCGCCACCGTGGAATTGACCGTGGATGGCCTGACCTATCGCGGTTGGCGTTCCATGAAATGCAGCCTTGGCCTGGATGCTGCGGCGGCGGAAATCTCCATTGAAATGGCGGAACGCTGGGCCGGTGCGGAAGATGCCGCGCAGATCGCGCGCAGCATCCGGCCAGGTGCGGCATTCCTGCTGACGCTGGAAGGCGAAGCCGTGGTGGAAGGCTTCCTGGATGCGCTGGAAGTCGCCTATGACGCCACAAACCACACGCTGACCGTGCGTGGCCGCGAACGGACGGCGGATTTGGTGGATTGCGCGGCGACCGTGGATGGCCCTTATGAATGGGCGAATATCGGATTGGAAGAAGCCGCGCGGCGCATCGCCGAACCCTATGGCATCGAAGTGCGCGCGGAAGCTGACCTTGGCAAAGCCTTCCCGCGCTTTTCGATCCAGCCCGGCGAAGCGGCGTGGGAAGCGATTGCGCGGGCCGCACGCGAACGCGCGGTGATCGCGACCGGGGATGGCCTGGGCACGCTGATCCTGACCCGTGCTGGCGAAGGTGGTGAAGCCGCCGGTGCGCTGCGCTTGGGCGGTAAGGATGGCAATATCCTGCGCGCCAATGGCAGTTTTGATGTCGCGGAACGGCACAATTTGGTTGTGGTGCGTGGCCAGGCGCAGGGCGAAACCTCGGCCAGCCAGGGCGAAGCGCGCGCCACTGATGAAGACATTATCCGCCACCGGCCAAAGGTGATTTTGGCCGAAGCGCAGGGCGAAGGTGTGACCTTTCAGGACCGCGCGGCGCATGAAGTGCGGGTGGCGGCGGGCAAGTCTCGGCGCGTGCGCTACACCGTGCCGGGCTGGCGTGGTTCTTCGGGCAATCTGTGGCTGCCCAACACGAAGGTCTGGGTGGAAGACGCCTTCATGGAATTGAAGCGCGAATTGCTGATCTCAAACGTCACTTTCAGCCTGACGGAACAGGGCACCGTGACCGAATTGCAGGTGGCGCCGGTGGATGCCTATGCCCTGCTGCCTGAACCCGGCAAGGGCGGCGGCGGCGAAAGCGGGCCTTTCGAGACGAAGATCGAAACCCGCGAGAATGATCGTGACGCCTGGAAGCGGGTGGCCGAATGACGCTGGATGAAATGAAGCGCTTCATCGCACCTTTGCAACGCCGCGTGATGCTGGCGATTGGGCGTGGCACGCTTGGGCCGGTGGATGATGCGGATGGCTTGCAGCGCAGCCAGGTGACGCTGCTGGCCGGTGAAACGCGGGACAATGTGGAACGCCTTCAGCAATACGGCATTTCCGCCGTGCCGCTGCCCGGCGCGGATGTGGTGGTGGTGTGTGTCGGCGGTAATCGCGACCACCCGGTGATCATCGGAGTGGATGACAGGCGCCACCGCCCGACCGGCCTGCAACCCGGCGATGTGTGCATCTATTCGTATCAGACGGGCCATCGCATTTTGCTGAAGGCAGACCGCAAGATTGAAATTGAGGGTGATGAAATCACCATCAAGGCAGACACTAAGATCACTTTGGAAGCGCCTGTGGTGGAAGTGACCGGCGCTTTGGATGTGATGGGCGATATCCGCGACCGCGCGGCTTCCGGTGGCATGTCCATGAATGGCATGCGGGCCGATTACAATGTCCATGTCCATGGCGGGAGCCCGGGGCCCACCCCGGCGATGGCGCCATGATCGCCCTGGAATGGAATGGCGCCGTGGGTGCGGCGGATTTGGCGCTGGCCGAAACCGGCGCGCTGGCGAAGGATGACGCGCTGCAAACCGCCGTGGTGCTTTCGCTTTTCACCGATGCCCGCGCGCGGCCTGATGATGGCGCTGAGGGTGATCGGCGCGGCTGGCTGGGCGATGCCTTCACACCTGAAGATCGCTACGGGTCGCGGCTATGGCTGCTGAAGCGCGAAAAGCACACGGAAGAAACCCGCCGCCGCGCCGAAGACTACGCCAATGAAGCGCTGGCCTGGTTGGTGGATGCGGCGCTGGCCACCGATGTTTCGGTGACCGCTTCCTGGGTCGCGCGCGGCGTGCTTGGCCTTGCGGTGCGGATTGCGGTGCCGGGTGGCGTTGAGACCAGCCAATTCACAATGAGGCTCTGACCATGCCCTTTGCCCGCCCTTCGCCCGCTGAAATTCGTGATCGCATGGGCGCCGAGATTGCGGTGGCGCTGCCCGGTGCGGATGCGCGGCTGCGGCGCAGCATGGAAGGAGTGCTGGTGCGCGCCTTCGCCATCGCATCCCACGAATTGCACAGCCACATTGAATGGGCGGCGCTGCAAATCCTGCCTGATACCGCCGAAGATGAAGTGCTGGCGCGGCATGCGGCGATTTGGGGCATCACGCGCATCGTGGCCACCGCCGCGATCGGCGCGGTGAGCTTCACCGGCACGCCGGGTGCCATTGTGCCGGCGAATACGGAACTGCGGCGCGGCGATGATGCGCGCTTTCTGCTGGCGGCGGATGTGACGATTGGCGGTGGCGGTACCGGTACGGGCAATGTGGTGGCGCGGGTGGCGGGCGCGGCTGGCAATAGCCAGGCCGGGATCAGCCTGGCGCTGGTGGCGCCGGTGGCGGGCATTGCGCCCAGCGCCAGCGTGGCGGCGGGTGGCCTTGCCGCTGGCGCTGATGCGGAAAGCGATGCAGGGCTGCGCGCGCGGCTGCTTCAGCGCATTCAATCGCCGCCTGCCGGCGGTGCGAGCAATGACTATGTGACCTGGGCGCTGGCCGTGGCGGGTGTGGAGCGCGTTTGGGTGTATCCTTCCTGGCTGGGCGCCGGCACGGTTGGCGTGGCCTTCGTCACCACCGGTGGCGCCATTCCTGCCGCGCCTTTGGTGGCGGCGGTGCAGGCCGCGTTGAACCTACGCCGGCCTGTGACCGCTGCGGTGACGGCCTTTGCGCCAGCCACCCAGGCTGTGGCGCTGACGATTGACCTGGCGGTGGATACGGCAGCAATCCGCGCGGCGGTGCTGGCGGAGCTTGCTGACTTTTTTGTGCGGGAAGCGGAACCAGGCGGCACCATCCGCGTATCGCGCATCTCGGCCGCCATCAGTGCGGCGCTGGGCGAAGTGGCGCATCTGTTGGTGGCACCCGCCGCCGATATCACCCTGCCTGCGGGCACCATCGCCACGCTCGGCACCGTGACCTGGGCCTGATCCATGGATAGCAGCGCCTATCTTTCGCAATTGCTGGCCCTGCTGCCGCCGGGCGATGCGCTGGCGCGGGAGCCTGGTTCGAAGCTGGAACGGCTGCTGACGGTGCCTGCGGCGGAATTGGCGCGGGTGGATGGCCGGGTGGAAGCGCTGCTGCTGGAAAGCGACCCGGCGCGGACGGCGGAAATGCTGGCCGATTGGGAACGTGCGCTGGGCCTGCCCGATGAGTGTTATCCGAATGAGAGCTTCAGCCGAGCATCGCCTGCCTGGTACTTTGACGGCGCGGGCGTGCTGCGCCAAGCGGCGGTGGATGAACCGCGTTATTTGTTTGATGCGAATGGGCAGCGCACGGAAGCGGTGTTGGTGGAAGGGGCGGCCACGAATTATGTGCAACAGCCCTATTATCAGGTTGGTGTTAGTGGTCAGTGGTTTCTCCTTGGTTCCGGTTTTTCTGCGACTGCCAATTACGCGGTGGCGCCAGATGGAAGTTTGACCGCTGCCCGTGTTCAGATCGCCGCCGCGCCCGCAAGCGCTTGGTCGGTTTGGCTCGCAACTGCCCCTCTGCCGCTCAACACGTCATTCACGGCCAGTTTTTATGTTTATGCGCGCAGTCTCGGCAACCTAGGCTTTGCGCTCCTGGACCTGAATGACACTTCGGGAATTAACATTGTGGGCCAAATCGCCGTAGGCGAGTGGCGCAGAGTGATTGTTTCGGGATTGTCGAGTGGGACCAACCCGGCGTTCAATTGGTTGTACCTGCAATTTCCAGAACTCACCACTGGTGCCGTCGATATCGACATCTGGGGTGTGCAGCTTGAAATCGGCAATGCCGCGACAAGCCTTGTTATGCCGACTGCGCCGGCGACCACCGGCCCCACCACCCGCGCCGCCGATATCCGCTTCATCGCCACCACGCAGGAACGCCGCGCGCGGGTGCTGGCGCGGCTGATTGAACGGTTTGAACCGACGCCTGCGGCCATCATCGGCTTGGCGGCGCGCCTTGGCGATACCGTCACGCTGACGGAATTCACCCCGCATGACTGCGAAGACGCCTGCGAAGCGCCGCTGTTGGATGAGCCTTGGGCGCATGCCTTCCAGGTGGCGGGTGGCGCGCAGTTGGTGGTGGAATTCACCTGCGAAGATGGCTGCGAAACGCCGCTCAGCCAATGGCGCACCGGTGCTTATGAATGCGCGATCCGCCGCTTTGCCCCGGCGCATACCGTGCCGATCTTCACCTATGCGTAAAGGAAACACACGATGCAGCGCGTAACTCGATCCTCAGCGGTCGCCACCATGCCGGCGCCGCCGGTTTCACCCAGCGCCCCTGGGTTTTTCACCGGGGGTAATCCGGGCGGCGGGACGCCCGCGACCACGCCAGGTTTTGAGTGGTTCAATGGCGTCCAAGAAGAATTGATTGGCCTGATCCTGCGCGGTGGCATCACCGCTTCCAATGCTGACCTGGCGCAGGTGCGGAAATCGCTTGATCGGCTGTTTGGCGGTGGCCTCGGCAGTTTTTCGGCCAACACCACGCTGAGCGTGGATGATGCTGGCCTGGTGCTGGTGAATGCCAGCGGCGGCGCGCGGACCATCACGCTGCCTGCGGCAAATGCGCTGGGCGGCCGGCCGATCCGCTATCAGATTGAGAAAACGGACAGCACCGCGAATGCCGTCACGGTGCAGCGCGCCGGTTCGGATACGATTGAAGGTGCCACATCCGTGGTGCTGTCCGGCCAATGGGCCAGCGTGACGCTGGTGTCCGACGGTGTCGGTGCATGGGTGGCGCTGTCCAGCGGTGATCAGTTGCCGGTCGGGTCTATCCTGCACTTCCCAGGTACAACAGCGCCGACGGGTTGGCTAAAGGCGAATGGCGCGCTGATCAGCCGCGCGACCTTTTTCAATTTATGGGCTGTGGCGCAAGCGTCCGGCAATTTAGTGCCGGAAGCGGCTTGGTTGGCGGCCAATGGGCCGATCGGCGCATTTAGCCAAGGGGATGGAAGCACAACATTCAGGATACCGGACTTACGCGGTGAGTTTATTCGCGGATTTGACGATGGGCGCGGTGCTGATGCTGGTCGCGGGATTGGCACGGTCCAGAATGGTCAGCTGCTAAGCCACGGACACGCAGTATCCGATGTAGGCCACCAACATTGGAGTGGCGTGAACAATGGCGGCGGCGGTGATTATTACGGTGCTAGTGCACCGGCCAATCCGACGAACAGTGCAACGGCCAGGTATTCGCTGATTGGTGGGCTGACGAGCAATACCTCGCACCTGACTAGCACTCAGCAGACCGGCATCACCATCGCGAACACTGGCGGTGCTGAGAACCGGCCGCGGAACATCGCGCTTCTTGCCTGCATCAAATTTTGAGAAGGGGAAAACAGCATGGATATCTACAGCTATCATCCTGTGACGGGCGATTTTCTTGGCGCCACAAAGGCTGATCCGAACCCCATTGTGCCGGGTGACTGGTTGATCCCCGCATTTGCCACAGCGACCGTACCGCCAGTGGTTGCCGAAGGTGAAGTGATTATCTGGAATGGCGAGGCCTGGTCCGTGCAATTGCAGCCCCCGCCGCTCGCGGTTGAGCCGGAAACGCCTCCGCCCGTGCTCCCGCCAGTTGAGCCGCCGCCGCCCACCGATGTGAGTTTTTGGCAATTCATGCTGGCGGCGTGGAAGCTGAATTTCATCACGCATGCGGAGGCGCTGGCCGCCGTGCGCCAGCGCATCATGCCGCCAGCCTTTGCGCAGGCCATCGCGGGCCTGCCCGCCGAGGCCAAGTTGGCAGCGGAACTGAAATTCGCCGGCATCACGCGCATGCTGCGGTCTGATCCGCTGTTTGGCCTGGTGGTGGAGGCGAATATCGCCACCGATGAACAAATTGATGGTGTGTTCGCCGTAGCCGCCACCATCGCCTGAGGAAAGGGATCAGCCATGCCTGCCTTCAATAAATTCCACAGCTTCGTCGCCGCGCGGAATAACGGGGTGCATAATCTGGGCAGCCACACGCTCAAGGTGATGTTCACCAATGTCGCGCCGGTGGTGTCCAACACCGTGCGCGCGAATTTGACCGAAATCGCCGCGGGTGGCGGCTACCCAGCCGGTGGCCTGCCCGTGGTGGTGACGGCTTCCGGGCAAATCGGTGGCGTCTATAAGTTGGAAGTGGATGATATTGTGCTGACGCCCACGGGGCCGATCGGCCCGTTCCGCTACGTGGTGCTGTATAACGACACGCCGACATCGCCGGCTGATCCGCTGATTGGGTGGTGGGATTACGGGTCTTCCATCACGCCTGGCGTGGGTGAGCCCTTCACGATTGATTTCAGCGCGGTGAATGGCGCGCTGCAGGATAGTTGAGATGGACGCCCTTATCGCCAAGCTGCGCCTGGTGCTGGCGGAATTGGGCCGGCCCGGCGCACAGCGAGACAATTGGTTCGCCTGGGCCGCAGGGCAGACCGCGCATGCCATGATTGGGGCCGTGCTTGCTGGGGGGATGCTGTTTTTCCTGCCGGCCATCTGGGCCTTCCTGGCCGCCGCGCTGGGCTATGCGGCTACGAAGGAAGTGCCGGATTACCTGCGCGCGCGCGGCTGGGCCGGGGCGCGGGATGCCACGCAGGACAGTCTTTTCGTCGCGGCAGGCGCTGCTTTGGCGGTGGCGATTGGTGGCGAACATGAAAGGCTGTTCATCGTCGCGGTGTTCGCGGCGGTCATTGGGTTGGGGCTCGGGGTTTGGGCGCGGATCGCGCCGGGGGTGGGGAAATGACGCAGCGGAATCGGATCGCGGTGAAAGACGTGCAGGAAATCCTGATGTCCACCGGCGAATGGGCCAGGATTGTGATGGTGGCGGATAACGTGGCGGCACCGGACGATCTGCGTGGTCTTTGCATCAACGTCCGCGATACGGTGCGGCAGGCCACGCTGATCCGCATGGATGATCCGCAGATCGCCGCGCGCATGGAAGCCGCGCTGGCGATGCTGGTGGGGGCTCAGCTGATATCGTCGGACACGCGCGCTGCGGTGCTGGCCTTGGCCGATGCGCCCGCGGGTGGCGGCGATGCGCCGACCGTGCGGCTGGTGAAAGGCCATGTGATACCGCGCACAGGCCTGGTGGTGCTGAATACCGGCGATTATCGGCTGGATGCGCTGGTGGAATGCGCGCAGGCGGATGCGCCCAATGTGAGTTATGGCGCGTTCCTGGCGTCTGTGATTGTGGAGGCCAGCGCATGAAAGCGGCAGTTGAGCAAAATTTCAACGGTAGCTTGACGCAGCAGCCGATTGGTGCAGCGTATGATGCCTCGAAGATCAATCGCGGCAAGCATACCGGCCAATTCAATCTTGGTCCGGGGCAGGTGGATAAATTCGTGGGCCCGGCGCCGCTGGGCGTGGCCAATTTCGGCGAAAGTAGTCTGGCCATTGTTTCGTCTTTCGTGCATCCGGTGAAGATTACCGATGATCTTTTTTGGGTCTTCGGCGCGGATGGTTCAAACCCCGCTGCCACGCGGCGCGTCCAGCTTTGGACCTGGGTGCCTTCGACGAATACGTACGTATTCGTCGGCGCAATCAATCTGACCTTTCCAACCGCGACAAACCACACCGTCAGAGGTTTCCGCGCGATTTTGGAAAACTACACTGTCGGCACGGTGGGGGTTTCTGGTACTGCCGTCACCGGCACGGGCACGGGATGGAATACCGGCCTTTCGGTGGGGTCGCGCATTGGTTTCGGTTCGACTGATCCGACCGCAATCACAACATGGTATCAGATTAGCGCCATCGGTTCTGACACGTCCATCACGCTGGCGGCCAGCGCTGGCACGATAGCTGCCGGTACGCCTTACGTTATTCAAGACCTGATGCTGGTTCATGCGACGACTAACGCCACCGTGACAAATGGCGGGTTGTTCATCACCAAGGGCCTTCAATACGCGGATTTCCAGAACCCTGCCTTCCCTGTTCCTGTCGCCACCACGGTTGATAAAATCAAGGCAACCTATTGGCTCCGCGATGCCGCCACGATCACCAATGACGTGATCGGCGGATGTGCCCTTGGCGACCGCGACAGTTGGACCCAGCAATACGTTTATTGCACGGAAGGCGCGGCGTCATCGCTTCAGCTATACCGATACAATATCCGCGCGCCCTTAACACCAACGGCAGGCGCCTTCACCCTGACCGGCACTGATATTGTGATTACCGGCGCGCAGACGGTCACCGGCACAATTTCCCAATTGAACAATGGGCGCGTGGGGACGTTGCAGCACGGCCCCGGCGCGGGTGTGCCGTGCATTTATCTGTTCACGTCCACCCGCATCCTGCGGGTGCCGTTGGCCAATGTGTTGGCAGGCAGTACGACCTTCGTCGCGGATAGCATGGCGGAAGTGGTGCCGGGGGGTGCGAATACGCAAATTGCAGGCGGCACTTTTGTCGGGCTGGATATCGCGGGGTCGCTTGATAAGCTGGTTATTGTTGGCCCTGCCAGTAGCGGCATCATCTATGTAACGGAATATTATACGGGTGGTCAGCAGATGGACCGGCGCGCTGGTGCGCTAACAATGCACTTGCCATCCGCGCTGCGCGATACGGATTTGCCGATTTATGTTCATAGCGTCGGCACCAATGTGCCCTTCGTGTGGGTCGAGGACGGATGGCTTTTCTACATTTACAGCGTGGGCACCACAACAAATGTGAACGCGCTGACGGTCTATCCCCTGGCCGCCGATGCTGATTTTCAGGCCGATGTGTCCAACCGCGTCATCCTGCCGCAGATCAGCCTGGGTGCGGCGGCGGCGCGGTTTTATCGCGTGTTGGTCAATGCTGCGCAGAATATTGGCGATTGGGCGATGGGCGTGGCACCCGATGCGTATCGCGTCCAGGTGCGGACCAGCGGCATCGCGGATAATTCCGGCGCTTGGGTGGATGTGCCTGCCGATGGTGATCTTTCAGGTGTGTCCAGCGCGGCCAGCATTCAATTCGGCTTGTTGTTCCGGACGGCGGGGGTGATCATGCTGCCCGCGCGCATCCTGTCGCTGGCGGTGCTTTACGAAACCGCCGATGCGCTGCCCAGCCAATATGATTGGAATTTCGGCGACAGCAGCGACACGAACGGCACCTATGGCTGGGTGCAGCGCAGCCTGTTTGGCGGGGCGCCGGGGGTTCACACCATCAATATCTACCGCGCCGACACCAATGCGCTGGTGCTGACGCAGGCGAGCACGGGCACCAGCAATGGCAATTTCCAGGTGTGGAATGGATCGGCCTGGGTGGCGGGCCTTGGCAGTGATGTCATTGGCACCAAGCGGCGCTTTGTGCCGACCGGCAGCCTGCCTTCGGGTGTGGACCTGATCGCCGAAATCACGGTGGCCTAAAATGGCGTTGCGCGCAGGCGGCGGCTATCTGCGCCTGCGCCGCGCGCTGGGCGTGCCTGCCCCAGTGCAGGGCCTGCGCGCGCGCGGCGCGCGGTTATCCGGCGCGCGGCTGGCCGCGCCGATCAGCGGCACGGTGCTGCAATTCGCGCGGGATGGGGCGCTGCGCCTGCAAATCGGCGCCAGCGCCGGCTTCGTGCTGGTGGCCGAAGCTGGGGTTTTCACGCTTGCGGGGCAGGATGTGGATTTACGGCTCGGCAGTGCGGGCTTCGTGCTGGTGGCGGAAGCCGGGGTTTTCAGCCTTGCCGGGCAGGATGTGGCACTGCTGCTGGCGCGGCGGCTGCTGGCGGAAGCGGGTGTGTTCTCGTTGGCCGGGCAGGATGTGACCTTCGTGCTGCAGACATCGGATGTCGCGGCCTTTGCGCGCGCGCTGCATCGGCACGCGGCCGTGGCGCGGCAGGCTACAGATAAGGCCGTGGCGGCCGCGCAGCTTCAGGCACCCGCGCTGCTGGCGCGGCTTTCGACAAAAGGGGTGGGTAGGCCATGACCGGCATGCAGTATTGGCAAGGGCAGTCCGTGGAATTGAGGGTGATTTTCCTGGGCGTTGATGGGGCGCCGCTGGCCGCCGGCGGCGTGGCCTTCCGGGTGCAAAAGCCGGATAAGAGCCTGCTGAGCGTGACGGCGCAGGCGGACCCTGCGGTGGCCGATCAATGGGTTGGCTATGTGGTGGCGGACCAGGCCGGCGTTTGGACCGTGAAGGCAAGCTGCACCACGCCGCGCGCCGCCGTGGATCAAAGCAGCTTTACAGTGATGGCATCCCTGCCCGGCTAGGCGGGGGTCCTGGCCGCTGTCACGGCCTGGAACCGAGAGAAAGCACCTCTCACGGGAAAACCCGCCCCGCCCGCGCCGGGCCGGCAAAGGGGGGCATACAATATAAGGTGTTACCTGAATGTTATCGGCTGAACTGACGCCTGCGCGTCCTGCGGTCCCCGTGGCCGCATGGATGGGGGGGAAGAAACTACTCGCGAAGCGGATCATCGAACGAATCGCGGTGATCCCGCACACCACATACGTCGAGCCTTTTATCGGGATGGGTGGCGTTTTCCTGCGCCGGCCTTTCCGGGCGAAGGCTGAGGCCATCAATGACCTGAGTGGCGATGTGGCGAACCTGTTCCGGGTGCTGCAGCGGCACTTTGAGCCCTTCCTGGATATGCTCCGCTGGCGCCTGACGAGCCGGGAGGAATTCCACCGGCTGCTGGCCTTGGAACCGACCAGCCTGACGGATTTGGAACGGGCTGCGCGGTTCATTTACCTGCAAAGGATTTCCTGGGGCGGCAAGGTGACGGGGCGGACCTTCCAGGTCAGCCTGACCAATCCCGGCAAATTCAACCTGCCGAGGCTGGTGACGGTTCTGGAAGAAGTGCATGAACGCCTGGCCGGGGTGGTGATTGAAAACCTGCCTTATGACCAGCTGATCCCGCGTTATGACCGGCCTGAGACGCTGTTCTACCTGGACCCGCCTTATTGGGGCTGCGAAGGGGTTTATGGCGCGGAGCTTTTCAGCCGCGATGAATTCACCCGGCTGGCCGATTTGCTGAGGGGTATCAAGGGGCGGTTTATCCTGTCACTCAATGACCATCCGGGCGTGCGGGCCTGCTTCAAGGGCTTCGAGATGGAGGTGGTGGAGACCACCTACGCCATGGGCTACCGCACCGGGAAAGAGACGCAGCGCGTGCGAGAGCTGCTGATATCCAACACGGGTAGGTAGGCGATAGGTGGCGCCGTTCCGATTTTTTGGCGCGGCGCCACTTTTTTTGTTGACGCACGATACACCGCGCGTGTATAGAATGCGCATCGCAGCGGAATAGTCCGCCGCATGAGGGGGATAGCCCAGATGACCACCGAATTCCTTATCTGTGACACCGTGAAGAACGAGAAGGTGTGGGTCGCCGCGCCAACCGTGCGTGAAGCGCTTATTAAGCGCGAGAATGAGCTTCGGGCCGAGGCGACGCCCAAAACCGACTGGCGCCGCGCCGGTAAGCCGGCCCTCCCCGCCCAGGCCAAGGCCAGCCATCATTCTCAAGGTGACATGCTTGACGTGTCAGTCGCCGATGTCACCTGCATCGGGTGGAAGCAGTCGGTTGTGAGGGGGGTTCAATGACTGAGATGACCATCCCCGCCACCGAAAACCAAGACTGGGGCTTCTGGGG
Source organism: Roseomonas sp. (assembly GCA_020249435.1). GTDB lineage: Bacteria > Pseudomonadota > Alphaproteobacteria > Acetobacterales > Acetobacteraceae > Neoroseomonas. The sequence continues at coordinate 64,001 of JADCFQ010000007.1, forward strand.
CACCATGGCGGAACACGCTGCCGCCGCATGGCCAATCGCATCCAAGGCCATTCGAGACGCCACCGATGCCGACCCGCAGCCGGTCCGCGCCTTCCTCGATAGCCGCTACGGGCGCCACTTCGCGGATGGGGTGAATTGCCAGATGCATCACGGCGCGAGCCTTCAGGATGCCATCGGCAAGACCACCGCCGAATGGATGGGCTGGCGCATCACGCGCCGCACCAGCCGCGAAACGGGCATCCCTGCGGGCCTGCCTTATCTGACCGGCTTCGTGAGGAACGAGGCCATCGCGGTAGAAGCCTTTGAGGAGTAACGGATGACCCCCTACCGCCTTTTGCTGTTTCGCGTCGGTCTTTCCCAGGCCGAAGCGGCTGCCCTGCACGACGTGCGGCTGGACACGATTAAATCGTGGTGTGCTGGCCGGAACCCCGTGCCGGCTGGCGTGATGGCGGAACTCCGCGCCCTACACGCGTTCCAGCGGCGATCGGCTGACGAGGCGCTGGCGGCGGCGGTAAAGGCGCCTGAGGGTGCAGAGATCGAGCTGGGCTACGCAGTGGATGACGCTGAGGCCCAGACCATCGGCTGGCCCTGCGCCGCCGCACAGCACGCGTCCCTGGGCATGGTGGTGGCGCGGCTGGCCAGGCCCGTGCGCATGGTGCCGCGAGGCACCACCCTGGCCACGGCAGCGGCTGCTGATGCTCATGAGGCGCGGTGAGGGGGGGAGCGCAGCGGGTATGAAAAAGGGGCCTTTGAGGCCTCTTTTTTGATGCTCAAAGACCCGGATGATCAATTGCGGACAGGGGTGCGGAACCGCTTGTCAATTTGTCCGAAAGGTTCTGGCGCGCTACAGCCAGCCCCCTCGGAAACCCGCCCCACCCGTGCGGAGGGGATCGCCGCTGCGCTGGCAGAGGCGATTACGCGCGGCGAAATCCCCCCCGGTACGACATTGGAAGAAGAACGCCTGGCGCTGGCCCATGGCGCATCCCGCACCCCGGTGCGCGAAGCGCTGCGCCTGCTGGTTGCGACCGGCTTGGTGGAGCAACGCCCGCGCCGCGGCGCAGTGGTGGCACGGCCCGAACCGCGGCGCGTGGCTGAGATGTTCGCCGTGATGGCGGAGCTTGAGGCGATCTGCGCCCGGCTTTGCGCGGAAGCCTTGCCTCGCAAGGAAAAAACTAAATTGAAGGCGCGGCATGAGGCGATGGCGCGGCTGGTTTCGGTGCAGGATGTGGCGGGCTATCGCGCGGCCAATGTCGCTTTCCATGAGGCGCTGTATCAGGGTGCAGGCAACGCCTATTTGGCTGAGCTGGCTGAGGTGACGCGCCGACGCTTGGCCCCATTTCGCGCCGCGCAGCTTGGCGGCAAGGATCGGTTGGCGGCTTCCCATGCGGAACACGGCGCCATCATCGCCGCGATTTGCGCGGGCGATGGCGCGGCAGCGGCGGCGGCAATGCGGGCCCATTTGGCGGCGACCGAGGGCAGTCTGGGCGTGATGGCAGGGCGGGAGGCGCGGTTTTGAAACCCGCCGCGCACTTGGGCAAATGCATGGTGGGTCGCCCAATTTGTATGCAAAACTGTATACAATTGGCGCCGTCAGCCCGCTTTTCGGGCGGCACGCGGTTTGCGGAAGCGTTGATATGGATTTGACCATTCTTCCCTTCCAAAAGGCGACGCTGCATGCCGCCTATCATGCTGGGGTAACCCCACAGGCTGTGATGGCTGAGGCGTTGCGCCGGCTGAAAGCCGCCAATGATCCGGGGATTTTCCTGGATGTAACCCCGCCCGAGTCAATGGCCGCTGCGATTAGCGCCCTGCCCGGCTTTGACCCGGTGGCCTATCCGCTTTGGGGGCTGCCGGTGGCGGTGAAGGATAACATTGCGGTCGCGGGCCGGCCCATGACCGCCGCTTGCCCTGCTTTCAGCCATATCCCAACCGAGGATGCGGAAGCGGTGCGTCGGCTCCGCGCCGCAGGTGCGCTTGTTCTGGGCAAGACCAATCTGGATCAATTCGCCACCGGCTTGGTTGGCGTGCGCACACCTTATCCTGTGCCGCGCAATGCCGTGTCGCCCGATCACGTGCCGGGCGGGTCTTCGTCTGGATCGGCAGTCGCGGTGGCGCGCGGGATTGTGACGCTGTCACTCGGGACCGATACGGCGGGTTCGGGGCGCGTGCCGGCAGCGCTGAATGGGATTGTCGGGCTGAAGCCGAGCGTCGGCGCGGTCTCCACGCGTGGCGTGGTGCCGGCGTGTCGCAGCCTTGATTGCGTTTCGGTCTTCGCGACGTGTCTTGAAGATGCCTGGGCTGGCTTTGCTGCCTTGGCCGGTGAGGATCGCGCTGATCCCTTCAGCCGCGCCATCGCTTGGCGGGAAGCTGATGCGGTGCCTCAGCGCATTGCGGTGCCGCGCGCGGCGGATACGCATTTGGATGATGCGGCGGGGCGCGCGGCTTGGGCGGCGGCGTTGGCCTTGCTGCCTTCGGCCATAGAAGCCGCGATTACCGACATGCTGGATGCCGCCAAGCTTTTGTATGAAGGCCCCTGGGTTGCGGAACGCGCGGCGGCCTTTGGCGATTTCGCGCGCGCGCATCCTGGTGCGCTGCATCCCGTGACGCAAAAAATCATTGATGGCGCAAGTGGTTTCAGCGCCGTGGATGCGTTTCGCGGCATGTATAAGCTTGCTGAATATCGCCGTGTCGCCGAGGATTTCTTCGCGGCGCATGAGGTGCTGGTGGTGCCCTCCGTGCCGTGTTTCCCGACCTTGGCGGCGCTGGCGGCAGACCCCTTCGCGCCAAATGCGCGGCTGGGCGTTTATACGAATTTCGTCAATCTGCTTGACCTTGCCGCGCTTGCCGTGCCGGGGCCGAAGCGCCCGGATGGGCTGCCGGCTGGCATTACGCTGATCGGCCCGCGCGGCAGCGATGCGGCGCTGATGGCGCTCGCGCAGGAATTCACACGCCGTCAGGCAGCAGCAGAGAAGGCCCGCGCCGCATGATCGAAATTGTCGTTGTTGGCGCGCATCTTTCGGGCCTGCCGCTCAATCATGAATTGGTCACTGAAGGTGGCGTGCTGCGTCGCGCCGTGCTGACCGAGCCCTGCTATCGGCTTTACGCCCTTGCAGGCGGCCCGCCGCGTCGGCCTGGCTTGCTGCGTGTGGCACCTGGCACCGGTGCCGCGATGGCGACCGAGGTTTGGGCCCTGCCCGATGATGGCTTTGGCCGCTTTGTGTCGCGCATTCCCGCGCCGCTTGGCATTGGCACGCTGCTTTTGGCCGATGGCAGCCGGCCCAAGGGTTTTCTGGTGGAACCGGAAGGCTTGCAGGGCGCGGAAGACATTACCCGTTTTGGTGGCTGGCGCGCCTTTATGGCCAGCATCGCAACCCCCGCTTGAGGCTTCAACAAAAGGAGAATTCATGATGCAACGTCGTCATCTTTTGGGTGCCATCGCGCTGGCGCCCCTCGCCGCCCCTGCCATTGCACGTGCACAGGCTGCGCGCACGGTGAAGATGGGATCGCTCCGGCTGATCCATTCCATGACACCGCATTTCTATCAGCGCTTCGCGCCGGCGGGTCTCACGATTGAAATCATCACCTTTGACAGCCCAACCGATGGCAAGAATGCGGTGGTGACGCGGAGCGTTGATTTCGGCGGTTTTGGTATCGCTGCCGGCACGCTGGGCGCTGCGGCGGGTGAACCCGTTGTGGTGGTGGGCGCTTTCTGCAATCGCGGCATGGGCGTGATTGCCAAGGCGGGTTCTGGCATTCGTGACATTGCGGGGCTGCGCGGCAAGCGCGTTGGCATTTGGCCCGGCTCGACGCAGGAAGTGTTCATCCTGGAGCGGCTCCGCCAGAACGGCATGACGGTGCGTGATATCACCAGCGTGCGTGTGCCCTTTGGTGAAATGCACGCCATGCTCTCCCGCGGCGATATTGATGCCTATGTGGGCGCGGAACCGGGGCCGGGGCTGTCGCTTTCCTCGGGCGTCGGGGAATTGGTGGAATTCCCCTATGGCACTGCCATGGGTGGCCTGAACATGATTTTCGCGACATCCGAGGCGGTGATTGCGCAAGACCCTGCCCTGGTCAGGACCATGCTCGGCATTCATCGCCGTGCGAGCGAATTCATGATGGCCAATAAGGCAGAGGTGGCGGAGGCGACCGTGCGCGTTCTGGGCGCGCCGCGCGCCGCCGTGGACCGTGCGCTCGCCGAGAATAATGTCGAATATACCTGGAAGCTTGACGATACGGTGATGACGCAATCCCGCGCTTATGCACAGCAAATGCTGGAAATGCGCCAGATCCGTGCGCTGCCGAATTTCGACAAATTCCTCAACCCGCGCTTTTCCAACGAAGTCGCAATGTCCTGAGGGTTTGATTGATGAGCGCGAGTGTAGCCGCCGAGGACACGGCGGAAGGCAAGAAGTCGCGGCGCGGGGGCGTTATCGGGCCGCGGCTCAAGGGGTTTATGCTCGCGCTGGTGGTGCCGCTTCTGCTGTTGTTGGGGTGGCATTTGGCGGTGAAGGCGGGGATGACACGGCTTATCCCCTCCCCCGCCGATGTTGCCGAATATATGGTGGATTTCGCGGTTGGCGGCATTTGGGATGATGCCTTCTCCGCCACACTCCATATCCATTTATTTGCCTCCATGCAGCGGGTTTATGGCGGTTTCGCGCTGGCCGCGCTGGTGGCGGTGCCGCTTGGGTTATTGATTGGGCGCAATGAAAAGGTCCGGGCGCTGCTCGATCCCTTTCTGCAATTGATGCGTCCCATTCCGGTCACGGCCTGGCTGCCGCTTTCCATGATCCTGTTCGGGCTTGGGCCGCGTTCGGCTTTCTTCCTGGTCTTCCTCGGCGCTTTTTATCCCATTCTGCTGAATACGGTGTTTGGCGTGCGCAGCGTGGAAAAGCGCTTGTTTGAAGCGGCTTCCATGCTGGGCTGTTCCGGCACGGCGCAATTCTTCCGCGTGGTGCTGCCGGCATCACTCCCTTCCATCTTCACTGGGCTGAGGCTTGGTTTGGGCCTCGCCTGGTTCGTGATTGTGGTAGGCGAGATGACCGGCGTGCCGCAAGGGCTCGGCGCCGTGATCATGGATGGCCGCACGCTGTCGCGCACCGAATTGGTGATTTGCGGCATGATCGTGATCGGCATTGCCGGTTTCATTTCCGACCGCGTCATTGTTGCCATTATGAACCGTCTGCTGCGCTGGAGCCCTTCGCACCATGCCTGAGCTTCCCATTCTTGATCTCCGCCAGATCAGCAAGGTCTATGAGCTGAATGACCAGCGCATCGAAGCCTTGCGCGATGCCAATCTGCTTGTCGAAAAGGGCGAGTTTGTCTGCCTGATCGGCGCTTCGGGCTGTGGCAAATCCACCTTGCTCCGCATTGTCGCAGGGTTTGAACCCCCAAGCGCCGGTGAGGCGCTGATGTGGGATAAGCCCATTACTGGCCCCGCGCCGGATCGAGGCATGGTGTTTCAGGATTACGGGCTGTTTCCCTGGCTTTCCGTGCGGCAGAATATCGGCTTCGGCCCGGCATCGCGCGGCTTGCCGAAAGCGGAACTCCGCACGCTGGTAGATCGCTTCGTGGATATGGTGGGGCTTTCGCGTTTCGCCGATGCCTATCCGCATCAGCTCTCAGGCGGGATGAAGCAGCGCGTCGCGATTGCCCGTGTTCTAGCCAATGATGCCGAGATGGTGCTGATGGATGAGCCCTTCGGCGCACTCGATGCCATGACGCGGGAGCGCTTGCAGGATGAATTGCTGGATATCTGGCAGCGGACGAAACTCACCGTGCTATTCGTCACGCATTCGATTGAAGAAGCGATTTTCCTGGCTGATCGCGTGGTGGTGATGGAACCGGGGCCGGGGCGCATCGCGAGTGAACATCGCATCGAATTGCCAAGGCCGCGCGATGTATCCTCACCGGAATTCAATGCGGTGCGGCGTGATCTCTCGGCGCGGTTGCATAGCCATCATGGGAAGAAGGCAGCGTGACCAACCCTGTTGAGCGGCTGCGCTATACCGCGCCTTCTGATCGCCCGCGCCATAGCCTGCCGGGTAGGCAGAAGCTGATCCTTTGGCCTGTGGTGAATATCGAGAATTGGCTGATCGAAAACCCGATGCCGCGCCAGGTGCTGGTGGCGCCGACTGCGGCGGTTCTCCAGCCCGATCTGCCGAATTGGGCCTGGCATGAATATGGGATGCGTGTGGGCTTTTGGCGTTTTCTGGAAATGTTTGAAAAGCACGGGATGCGCCCCACGCTTTCCATCAATGGCAGCGTGATTGGCGCCTATCCCCGCGTGGCCGCCGCAGCGCGCGATGCGGGGTGGGAATTCATGGGCCATGGCTGGGTGCAAATGCCCACGCACAAAATGCCCGATCAACGGGAAGCGATCAGCCGCACGGCCAAGACCATCGCGGATTTTACGGGCCGCGCCTGCCATGGCTGGCTGGGGCCGGGCCTGACCGAAACACTGGAAACGCCTGATTTGCTCGCTGAGGCCGGCATCACCTGGCTTGGTGATTTCGTGGTGGATGACCTGCCCGCACGTGTCGCGACCACGCATGGGGAGCTGCTGTCCCTGCCCTATTCGGTGGAACTCAATGACATTCCCGTGGTGATGATCCAGCACCATGATGAGGCGGAATTGCCCCGCCGCGCGCGGCTGCACGCCAAGCGCCTGATTGCGGAGGCTGAGAGCGCTTCGGGCGTGAAGATCATGTGCATCGCAATCCACCCCTATATCTCCGCCGTGCCGCATCGGATTGACGCGCTGGCGGCGCTTTTTGCCGAATTGGCGGCTGATCCCCGCGTTATTGCCATGCAAGGAGATGATATTGCCGCCTGGTATCGCGGGAGTGGTGATGGGGCGTGAGGAGTGCGCCTCACGCCATGAAAAATCCCCGCACCAGGCCAAAAACGCCGGTCGCAAACAGGATGGTCAGCGCCACCTGGCGATAAAGTTGTTCATTGCCAATACCCTGAAAGGCGCGCCCGCCCACCCAGGCGCCCAGCACCATGACCGGCAGTAAAATCGCTGCCCGGATCAGCGCCGTCACGCCGGCAACGCCTGAGGCCATGACAATCGCAATCAGCAAGAATTGCGTGAGGAAATAATAGGTCACGATATTGGCGCGGTTCACCTGCGGTGGGTCATTGCCGGATAGCAGATAAAGCAGCACCGGCGGGCCACCGACACTGGTGGTCGCCATCATGGCACCTGAAATGGCGCCGACCAGGATAGTAGCGGGCTGGCTTCTGCGCCCCTTGTAGCGCCAACCGCTCCACATGATCACCACAAAGAAAACGATCACCGCGGAGACCGATGTGATGATCGCATTCTTGTCCACATTTGCAAGCAGCCAAACACCAAGCGGCATGGCAGCGCAGGCCGCGATGCTCATTGGCGTCAGCAGCTTCCAGTCGGCCTGATGGCGCACCTGGGGAAATAATTGGAAGGAGACGATCAATTCAATCGCCACTACCGTCACCACCATATCCGCCGATCCGAACAGCATGGCGAAGATCGGCGCCATGAGCATTGCCGAACCGAACCCTGCAAAGCCGCGCATCAGGCCGGCCAGGAAGGTCACGCCAAGCGCGGCCCAGATATTGATCCCATCAAAAATCAACGCGAGATGGGCTGCGATGTCGGGCACAGGATCAGGCTTGCATCATTGCGGTTGGATGCCGATGCGCTTCGCGAGCGCGCCATACATCTCTCGCTCGCGGCGAACACGTTCGGCAAAAACACTCCCGCCTTCAAAGGCGGGCACAATGCCGGCCGGCGCCATGGCGCTGGCGACTTCAGGCATGGCGGTGACTTGCCTCAGCGCCTCAGTCAGCCGCGCCACCGCGGCGGGGGGCATGGAAGCGGGGGCGGCCACGCCATACCAGGGAATGGCGAGCGCGCGTTCCAGCCCGATCTCGGCCAGCGTCGGCACATTGGGCAGTGATGGATTTCGGTTCTCGCCAATCGTCGCAATGCCAATCAGCTTGCCATCATTCACCGCCGGCACCGCAACCGAATCAAACAGTAATTGCACGCGCCCGGCCAGCGCATCGGTAAGGGATGGCGCGGAACCGCGATAGGGCACGTGTTCCAGCCTGATGCCGGTGACATCGCCGAAAAGTTCTCCGGTCAATTGCGTGATGGTACCAGGCCCGGCGGAGCCGAAACGCAATTGCCCAGGATTGGCCTTGCCATAGGCGATCAGCCCGGCTGCGTCGCGGAAGGGCAGTGATGGATGGGACGCAATGACACTATAGCCGAGCGTGATGCGCGCGACGGGGATAAAGGCCGTTGCGGGATCATAGGGCAATTGCGCCATGACATGCGGGCTGATGGTCAGCACCGCGGTTGGAAAAACCATCACCGTATGGCCATCCCGCGATTGCGCCACGGCCTGCGCGCCAATGCTGCCCCCTGCCCCGGCGCGATTTTCGATCACCACCGGCTGGCCAAGCAGGCGCGAAAGCGGTTCCAGCAATGGCCGCGCCGAAACATCCGAAGGCCCGCCCGGCGGATAGGGCACAAGCAAGGTCACCGGCCGCGTCGGCCAATCCGCCGCGCGGGTGATATGGGGCAGGCTGAACGCGGTTGCGGTCAAGGCGCCAAGCCCGCGCCGAGTAATGTTTTGCATGTGTATGACGCCCCCTGGTGATTGTTTTTATTGGAGGGGGTAGGTTAGCCCAAGCAGAGGAAAACCCAAAGGTGGCGATGGGTTGCCGAAGCGTGGGGATGGCGCGCCCTGGTGGAGTGAGAAAGTATATAATATTCAATCTCTTAGAACTTACAAACTCTGCAAAAACGCCGCCGGAGATCAATGGGTTACTTGGGCGTTTTACAAACTTTCGATGCGGGCTCCAGAGGGGCTGAACACGTGGCGACCCAACGAAGCGCCTATCGATAGCAGCGCTCCGCCCCTCGACCCACCGCCGAAGGCTTACCGAATTCCACTGACACGGCTGCCATCACGCAACCTGCTTGGCGGAAACAGGATAACGGTCTCACCAATCCCAAGACCCCCTGAAACAATGGCGCTGCGGGCGGAACGGCGCACGATTTCAATCTGGCGCTCACGCGCGATGCCGTCCTGTACGACAAATACCGCCCAGCCAGGAGCGCGCCGGAAAAGCGCGCTCACCGGGACCAGCAGCGCATCCTCAACCACTTCAACCGTGATCCGCGCATCCACGCGAAAGCCATCGCCAAGCGCAGCCCAACGCTCATAGGGGCTGGTCAGGTCAATCACGACCCAAACCCGTTGTTCTTCAACACCAAGCGCCGATACCTTGGTAAAGGCGCCAGGTTCCACCAACCGAACACGCCCTTGCAGCGGCGCCGGCCCACCCCATCGGTCGATCATCACCTGCGCCCCAGGCGTGATGCGCACGGCTTCCGAAGTAAGGACATCAACCACAACCTCAATCTCCGCCGGGTCACCAAGTTCCAGCAGTGGAGTGCCCGAGGCGACAATAGCCTCGCTTTCCTGCAACACGCGCAGCACGCGCCCTGACACCGGCGCACGCACCGCGCGCCGCTCGGGGCCGTTTTCCGAGGCATGATTGGCCGTCAGCAGCGCGCGCGCCTGATCCAATTCATGCTCGGCGGCATGCCGCCGCCGCTCGGCTGCCAGCATATCGCGCGCGGCGGTGCGTTCGGCGAGTTCGGCGCGTTCCAATTGCTGCAATGGTGCCGCGCCGCGGGCGTGCAGCGCGCGTATCCGCGCCGCATCAGCTTCGGTCTGAACCTGTTGGGCTGCAGCGCGTTCCACCATAATGCCGGCCTGTTGCAACATGGCCTCTGCCGCGCCGATGCGTTCTTCAATCTCGCGCCGCGCGCGCGGGCTCAACAGGGCGGATGGCGCCGCCAGGATTTCCGCCACCAGATCGCCACGCGCCACCGCATCGCCGGCACGTACACCAAGCCGCAGCACGCGACCGGCGAGCGGCGCCGATACGACATAGCGATCGCGCAGACGGGTGCGGCCATCTTCTTCCACCACAGCTTCGAAGCGGCCGCGGCTGACCTGTTCCGTTTCCACACGAATTGGTTTCGGACGGAAGGCAAAAAAGGCGCTGGCCAATGCCGCGATGACGACCACAGCAACCAAAGCCCAACGCGCATAGCGGCCCATCGCTCAATCCCTCGCCTTCAGGGCTGCCACCAAGTCGAGCCGGTCAATCCGCCGCCGTACCAGCACCGCGCTGGCAAAGGCCGCGCCCAGAACAACAAGCGCCGCCGCCGCGAAGGTGCCACTGCTGATCACGGCAGGCACATCGAAGCTTTCATTATCCCGCGCGCCCAGGATCAGCCCAAGAAGCCATTGCGCGAGAAAAAGTCCGATTGGCACAGCAAGGAAAACTGCAACGGCGAGTTCCGCGAGCAGAATGCGCGCCACTTCCTGCCGTGTGAAGCCAAGGACCCGCAGGCTCGCCATTTCCCAGCCCCTTTCCTGCAGCGCCACGCGCGCGCTGTTGTAGACAACGCCAACCGCGATGATGATGCCAAAGCCCGTCAGCGTCACGGCACTGGTCAGCACAAGACCGGCAATCACCTCATCAAAGGCGCGCAGCCAAACGGCCTTTACATTGGTCGCCGCAACGCGCGGGCGCTCCGCCAGAAGTTGCCAAAGCGCCCCAGCCTCCAGCGGATCAATCCGGAGCGCAATATGCGAAACCAGATCATCCTCCCGCATCAGCCGGTTCAGCGCGCCGATGTCGATCAGTGCCGTGAAGCCAATGACATCTTCCACCAGGGCGGCGACCCGCAGGTCATGCACATGCCGCGCGCCTTCCAGCATTTCCACCTGCACAACATCTCCCTCACGCACGCCAAGAGTCTCGGCGAGCCGCCGGCTAAGCGCGAGTCCATCCTGCGGAATCGGCACTGGGCGGAAATCGGCATCGCGCGGAACACGCAGCTCGGCGCTTGAAGGTAGGCCGGTCAAGGCCATAAGGCGGCTTTGCTGCGCGGCCCGCAGGCGCACTGGCACAATGCGTTGACCCTCCGCGGCCAATACGCCGGGCAGCCGCGCCAATTCGCGCACAGCGCGGGCGTTGCGCGGGTCTGTCAGCGCCACAAAAGCGTCACCACGTTCGATACGGTCGAATTGCAAATCGACCATGCTGTCCATCGCATCCCACCAGAACAGGCCAAGCACCACCATAGGCAGGGCCATCGCAATGCCGAAGACAGTGAAAATTGTACGAAGCGGGCGGCCAAGCAGACCGCGCAGCGGTATCTTTGTTACGGCGCCAAGGCGGCTTCCCAAAAGGCCAAGCGAATGCGCGCCGAAAGCGATTGGGCGCGCAGGGCGCAGCGCTTCGGCAGTTGGCAGCCGCAGGATCCGCCGCAGCGCCGCATAGACACCAAGCAAGGCGACAGCAAAGCTTGTTGCAGCCGCCAGCAAGGGCAGCCAGACCGGGAGCAAATAGGGCATTTCCGGGAAGCGGAAAAAGGGCCGGTAATTATTCAGCATGCCCGCCCCCATCCAGGCGCCGGCAGCAACGCCAAGCAGGGAACCCAGCAGGCAGATCACGGCCACAAATTTCGCGTAATGCGCCGCAATCGGCAAGGCAGGGAAGCCCAGCGCTTTCAGTGCGGCGATTTGCTCGCGCTGCGCTTCGACCATGCGGCCCAGCACGATATGCAGCAGAAAGGCGGCGATGCCGAAAAACACCAAGGGCACCGTCACGGCCAGGATGCGCTGTTCGGCCAATTCATCTTCCAGGAAGCGATGAGAGGGCTGGTCGCGTCGCCCATAGGCACCGCGCCCGCCCCAGGGCAGCAAGAGCCTATCCAATTCCGCGATCACCACCGCTTCGGATGCGCCAGGCGCCAGCGTCAGTGATACTTCATTGAAGGCGCCTTGCATGTCGAAGGCGCGGGCCACACCTTCCTCATTCGCCCAGAGTACGACGAAGCCGCGATCATCAGGCAGCGGGCTGCCCTGGCGCGACGTGAAAACAAATTCCGGCGAATGCGCGATGCCAACAATGCGGAAGGCTTCGCGGCGGCCATTCAGGATCAGTGCGATCCCATCACCCGGACGTACCCCCCAAGCCTCGGCAAAGGCAGCGTGCATCACTGCCTCATTCTGGCGCGTCGGCTCCGGCAGATGGCCCGCCAGCAAGCGCAAGCGATTGAGCGCCGGCTGATCACCACTGCCCGGCAGCGACAGGATGCGGCCTGCGACCGGTACCTCCGCGCCAGGCCAATCCACCCGGACATCGCCGTTGACGCGCCCTTCGACTGTGGCGACGCCGGGAAGCTCCGCAATGCGGGCAAGCAGCGGGCGCGGCGACCGCTTCACCTCGGCAGTGATTTCCGCAAAATGGCTTTCTGCATAAAATGTCTGCTGCGCCCCACGAAGGGCGAGGAAGCTGCTAACCGACATCACCAGCACGGCAACGCCCGCACCGACCAACATGGCAATCGTCATCACTTGCCCGCGCAACGACCATAAATCACGGAGCAATTTGCGGTCCAGCATCCTCACCAGACCAAATCCTCAGGCGCAAGGCGGCGCGGGTTGCGTTCAATCGAAACGATGCGCCCGCCCCCCATGCGCAATACCCTGTCCGCCATGCCAGCGATTGCAGCGTTATGCGTGATGATGATGGTTGTCGCGCCAACCTCTCGGTTCGCGCGCGCAATGGCGGAAAGCACGAGCTTGCCTGTTTCGACATCAAGCGCGCCGGTGGGTTCATCGCAAAGCAAGGCATCCGGCCGCTTGACGATGGCGCGTGCCACCGCAACGCGCTGTTGCTCACCGCCGGAAAGCTGAGCCGGGAAATGATCCAGCCGATGCGACAAGCCAACCAATGCAAGCGCTTCTTCGGGCGGCATTGGGTTGCTTGCGATTTCTGCAACCAATGCCACATTCTCCCGCGCGGTGAGGCTTGGGATCAGATTGTAGAACTGAAAGACAAAGCCGACATGATCGCGCCGATAGGCTGTAAGGGCTGCCTCATCCGCGCCGGTCAATTCATGGTCTCGCCAGGCCGCGCGACCCGCGCTCGGTACATCAAGCCCGCCCAGGATATTCAATAGGGTGGATTTTCCCGAACCGGATGGCCCCAGAAGCACCACGAATTCACCTTGCAGGATTTCAAGATCAAGGTCGCGCAGCGCATAAACAGTGGCATCGCCGCTGCCATAACTTTTGGTAAGACCACGCGCGACGAAGACCGGGGGGGCGCCGGTGCTGCGGGAGGCGCCAGCCAGGGGCGCTGCATTGGCTGCCATGATCATGGGCTTGAGGCACATTATTCTATCGGTACCGGCATTGCCAATTGACTTAGGTCAAGACGCAGAAAGCCATTTTGGCATTTAAGGGGGCCGGGCGGCATTTCCTGCGCCCGCGCGCACAGGCGTTGTGCAATGCGAAACAAAGGAAGGAATGCTTAGCATGAGCGAAAATCAAAGCATGCAAAAACCAGAACAGCAGGCAGTCACTGCGCGACCAGAAAGCCTATGGCAGCCCTTCGCCACCTTGCGGGGAGAGGTTGATCGGCTGTTTGACAATTTCTGGGGTGGCGCCGGTGGCGCGTTGCGCCGCGCCCTGCCTGATGTCCCGGCCATGGATCTTGTGGAAGCCGAAAAGGAATTCCGCATCAAGGCCGAATTGCCAGGCATGGACGCCAAGGATGTGGAATTGGCGCTTTCGGAAGACATGCTGACCATCAAGGGTGAGAAGAAGGATGAACGAGAGGAGAAGGCTGAGAATTATCACCTCTCGGAACGTCGCTTCGGTAGTTTCAGCCGTTCCTTCCAGCTTCCGCGCGGCGTGGATCGGGACAAGATTGAAGCAAGCTTCGAAAAAGGCGTGCTGACCGTGACACTGCCCAAAACGGCGGAAGCCACAGTGGCGCAACGCAAGATAGACATCAGCCAGAAAAGCTGATGGGCAAACGCGGATGCCTGAGGAGTTGATCGCCTGGTTTGAAAAGCTCGGGGCGGGCGATGTGCCGCGTGTAGGCGGCAAGAACGCCTCGCTTGGTGAAATGACCCAGGCGCTGGGTGCTGCGGGCATCCGCGTGCCGGCCGGCTTCGCCACGACGGCGGCGGCCTATCGCGCCCATGTGGCGGAAAGCGGCATTGGGCCCGAACTGGCCGAGCAGCTTGCAGCCTTGCAGGCAGGCAAAATCACTTTGCAACAGGCGGGCCAGGCGATCCGCCACTTGTTTCTGGAACGCGATTTGTCGCCCGCCTTGGCGGAGGCCATTCGCAGCGCCTATCGCGATCTGGCCGCGCGTCAGCAGGTTTCCGCGCCCGCGGTTGCCGTCCGCAGCAGCGCCACTGCCGAGGATTTGCCGACGGCGAGCTTCGCCGGCCAGCAGGAAAGCTTTTTGAATATACGCGGTGAAGCCGCACTGCTTGAAGCCTGCCGGCGCTGCTACGCCTCACTTTTTACCGATCGTGCCATCGCCTATCGGGAAGCGAATGGCTTTGATCATCTCTCGGTTGCGCTTTCCATCGGCGTGCAGATCATGGTGCGGTCTGATCTTGCCGGGTCCGGCGTGATCTTCACCCTTGATACGGAAACGGGTTTTCCAGGCGTGGTCATCATCAGTGCAGCCTGGGGCCTTGGTGAGACGGTGGTGCAAGGCACGGTTGAACCCGACAAGTATACTGTCTTCAAGCCGCTTCTTGCCGAGCGGCATGCGATACCCATCATTGAACGCAGCCGCGGTGCCAAGGATCGCAAGCTGGTTTATGCTGAAGGCGGCAGCGCAAGCACCTCCCTTCTTGAAACAACTCAGCGCGAACGCGAAACCTTTGTGCTGGAAAGCGCTGAGATTTTGCAACTCGCGCGCTGGGCAGTGGCTGTTGAACAGCATTATGGCCGTCCGATGGATCTGGAATGGGCAAAGGATGGTGAGACTGGCGCGCTATTCATCGTGCAGGCGAGGCCGGAGACAGTACAGGCGCGCCGTACTGGCATATTGCGGAACTGGCGGCTCAAGGATCGGCGCGCAAGGCCCATCCTGACCGGTGCTGCGGTGGGTGAGGCGATCGCGACGGCCGAGGCCTGCGTCATTCGCGGCGCCGAGGATATTGCACGCTTTCGTGACGGCGCGATTTTGGTAACCGAGGCGACCGATCCCGATTGGGTACCCATCATGCGGCGCGCGGCCGGCATCATCACCGATCACGGCGGCCCAACGAGCCATGCTGCCATCGTCAGCCGCGAACTTGGCGTGCCGGCCGTGATTGGCACGGGCCGCGCCACCGCGATGCTGCAGGATGGCCAATCCATCACGCTGTCTTGCGCCGAGGGTGAGGAAGGCCGGATTTATGAGGGTCGCCTGGAATTCGATGTGACCGAGATTGATGTAGCGGCATTACCACGCAGCCGCACCAAGCTGATGTTAAACCTTGCCAATCCCGCTGCGGCGCTGCGCTGGTGGCGCTTGCCTGCCGCGGGTGTTGGCTTGGCGCGGATGGAATTCATCATCAACGACCATATCCGCATCCATCCCATGGCACTGCTGCGCTTTGATACATTGCAGGACAGGGACGCAAAGCAGCGCATCGCGGCCATGACGCGCGGCTGGCCCGACAAGGCGGAATATTTCGTAGACCGGCTGGCGCAAGGCATTGCGAAGCTTGCCGCGCCGTTTCATCCGAGGCCGGTTATTCTTCGGCTGTCTGATTTCAAGAGCAACGAATACGCGCATCTGATTGGTGGCGGCGCATTCGAACCGGCGGAAGAAAACCCCATGCTCGGGCTGCGCGGCGCCTCACGCTACACATCCGAACGTTACCGCGATGGCTTCGCCTTGGAATGCCGCGCGATCCGGCGCGTGCGGGAGGTGATCGGCCTGCGCAACCTGATTGTGATGGTGCCCTTTTGCCGTAGCCCGGCTGAGGCTGACCGTGTGCTGGCGGAAATGGCGCGCCACGGTCTGGTGCGCGGTGCCGATGGGCTAGAGGTCTATGTCATGTGCGAAATTCCATCGAATGTGATCCTGTCAGAGGAATTCGCCGCACGCTTCGATGGGTTTTCGATTGGTTCGAATGATCTGACACAGCTTGTGCTTGGCGTTGACCGCGATTCGGCTGAATTGGCGCCGCTATTTGACGAACGCGATGCCGCGGTGACGCGTATGATCGCGGATGTCATCCGCCGCGCCGATGCCTGCGGCGTGCCGGTTGGCATTTGCGGTGAAGCACCAAGCAATCATCCAGGCTTTGCCGAATTCCTAGTGGAACAGGGCATTGATTCCATCTCGCTCAATCCGGATGGCTTTGCGGCCGTGCTTCGCCGCATTGCTGACCTGGAAGCGCGGATGGATGCAAAACAAGGAGGAACATCATGACCACACGAACAGTGCTGGCGGAAATCGCCGCCGAGCGGACGCGTCAGGACGCGCAATGGGGCGGCGCCACGCGCGATGATGCGCTGCCGCTGCCCGCCTTTGTGCAGCTCATGGAAGATTACGCCGGCTGGGCGCGGGTAAAGGCGCGCGAAGGCTCCTTGGTGGAGGCGCGCCAGCGCCTGGTACAGGCGGCGGCCTTGGCGGTCGCGGCTGTGGAAAGCCTGGACCGACGCTCAGCCGGCAGCACCGAAGCCGCAGCGAATAGCCCTGGGCTTACGTGGGAATAGGGGTGTTAGGTGGCAGTGACCACGCATGGTGATCTTAACTGCCATAGGACGCCAGGCGTAACGAATGGCTTGGACTTCACCCGATGCAACGTCAGAACGCGCCCTGGTGGATTCGAACCACCGACCCACAGCTTAGAAGGCTGTTGCTCTATCCAACTGAGCTAAGGGCGCCCTGAAAACGCAACCTCAATGCGACCAATTCTCATGCCGGCCGAATTTGAAGTTATCGGCATAGACTTTCGGCTTGATGGCGCCCGCGGCCTTGGCTGGCGCTTCGGCTTCATAACGCAGGCCCTGTGCCTCGGCATAGGCAATTGCCTGATCGCGGCTATCGAAATGCAGCGTCACCTGCTTTGCCGTATCGGCCGATCCATACCAGCCCACCAATTGATCAGCACGCTGCGCTTCGCTCGGCACGAAACTCAGTACCCATCCTGCCTTTGCGGCGCGGCCGGATTGCATGGCGGATTTCGCCGGCTGGTAGATGCGCGCAAAACCTTTGGTTTCGGACATTGGCTTACCTCTTCCTCTGACACTTCTTGTCCAACATTCGGCGGCGAATCTCAAGCGAAAGCGGTGGCTTTCCCTGGCCTACGAACTGCCCCTAAGCTTATGGCGCCCATGCCCAACCAAGGAACCCCGCCATGCTGCCCAGCCAACGCGATGCCTTCGATATCCCGCGGGATGTCTGCTACCTGAACGCGGCTTCCTGGAGCCCCCTGCCCCGCGCCGTACAGGCCGCCGGGCATGAGGGGGTGGAGCGTAAGGCACGCCCCTGGGAAGTGGACCCTGGCCTTGCCCGCGCCCAACACGAAAGAACACGCGCGGCCGCCGCAGCCCTGATAGGCGCAGCGCCTGAGGACGTGGCGCTGATCCCCTCGGTCTCCTACGGTGTGGCCGTGGCGGGCAAGATTTTTGCGCCCCCCGCCGGTACGCGGGTCTTGCTGGTGGAAGACGACCATTCCTCCCCCGTCCTGGAATGGATGACGCGCGCCGCTGAGCAGGGTTTTTCGGTGGAGGTGGTGCGCCGGCCCGCCAATGGCGATTGGACCTCAGCCGTGCTGGAGGCCATCGCGCGGCCAGGCGCGGCGCCGGTTTCGCTCGCCTCGATCTCCTCGGTGCATTGGGCGGATGGTGGGGCGATTGATATCGCGGCCATCGGGCCTTCCTTGCGCACGCGCGGCGCGGCGCTGCTGGTGGATGCAACGCATGGCGCCGGCGTGACACCGATTGATGTCGCAACCCTCGATCCCGATTTTCTGATTTTCCCAACATATAAATGGGTGCTTGGGCCTTATGGGCGCGCCTTCATGTATATCGCCAAGCGCCGGCAGGAAGGCGTCCCTTTGGAGCAAACGGGTTTTGGCCGCCGCGCCATCGCATCCGAAGCTGCGCCCTATTTGAAGGACACGAGCTTCGCCCCCACCGCGCGCCGGTTTGATATGGGGGAGCGCGATCATTTCATCTCCCTCGAAATGGCGGCCGTGGGCATGGAGATGATGGCGGCATGGGGCCCAGCCGCGATCAGAGAAAGGCTTGGCGTACTGACCGATCGGCTGGCTGACGGCCTGGCGGCGCAAGGTGCGGCGCTCACCGAAAAGCGCTTTCGCGTGCCGCATATTTTGAGCATCGCCTTCCCCGGTGGCATGCCGGAAGGGCTGATTGAAAAACTCGCCGCCTCAGGCGCGCATGTCGCACCCCGGCTTGGGCGGGTTCGCATCAGCCCGCATGTCTACAATGATGAGGCTGATATTGATCGCTTCCTGGATGTTTGGAGCAAGGTCAGGCAATAACGTAGTCAGCAGGATCGAGTTTTTCCGTCATGCGCCGATAATCAACCAGGCGGAAGGGTGAATTGGTCACCACCCTTCCCGCCTTGTTCTTGTACCAACTGCCGACACCCGGATGCGTCCAGACCATGCGGGCATGCGTCTCATCCAGAAAATCATTATAGGCCGCGCAGCGATCTTCGCGGATTTCGATGCTGCGCGCACCGCTTTCCACCAATTCACGAATGGCCTGCATGATGTAACGCACCTGGCATTCCGAATGGAACATGGCACTGCCACCATGCGCGAGGTTTGTCCCCGGCCCATACAGCATAAAGAAATTCGGAAAGCGCGGTACGGTAATGCCAAGAAAGGCGCGCGGATCATCATCGCCCCAAAGCGCGCGCACCGAAACACCGCCGCGACCAAAAACCTCAAAGGACCCAAGCGCCTTGGCGCCATCAAAACCTGTCGCCATGATGATAATTTCGGCGGGATGGTGCCGGCCATCGGTGGTCTCCACACCATCCTTCACAATGCGCGCGATGGGTGTGGTGACAAGTTCCACATGCGGCGCGGTCAGCATCTTGTACCAGCCATTATCGCGCAGCATGCGCTTCCCATAGGGCGGATAAGGCGGCACCACCTTTTCCAGCAAATCGGTGCGATTGCCGATCTGTGTCTTGATATAACCGATGATATCCTCTCGCAGTTTCTGATTGGTGGCATTGAGCGATTGCGCCGGCTGATCCCAATTCGGGTCCTTGTGCAGCGACGCATGCATGCCATCAGCGGATGCCCACAGCAGCTGGAAGCGATACCATTTTGCATAGAAGGGAATATGCTTGAGCGCCGCCTTCTTCGCTTCCGTCACCACCGCGTGGTAATTGGTGTTATAGACTGCCCAATGCGCCTGGCGCTGGAAAATCGTGAAATGGCCAAGCTTTGGCGCAATGGAAGGCCCCGCCTGCATGCCGGATGCGCCGGTGCCGATCATCGCCACACGCTTGCCATCCAGCGCAATGCTGTGATCCCAACGCGCGGTGTGAAATAGCGGGCCGGCGAAATCCTCAACGCCCGGAATGGGTGGGATGACCGGGCGGCTGATCGTACCAACGGCGCCGATCAGCGCTTCAAATTCATGGGTTTCTTCGCGACCATCGGCATGGCGCGTTGTCACGCGCCAGAGCGCCGCCGCTTCATCATAATGCGCGGCGGTGACGCTGGTATTCAGGTGCAAATGCGGCCGTAGCGCGTATTTATCGGCGATGCCTTCCAGATACTGCCAAAGCTGATCGCGCTTGGAAAAATGCTCCGGCCAATCATGGTTCGGTTCGAATGATAGCGAATAGAAATGATTTGGCGTATCCACGCCGCAGTCCGGATAGTCGTTTTCATACCAGGTGCCGCCGACCGCATCATTCTTCTCGAAAATCGTGAAGGGCAGCCCGGCTTCCTGAAGCTTGATCGCCATCAGCAAGCCGGAAACACCCGCGCCGATAATGCCGGTACGGAAAGCCGCGCGGCGCGCTGCCGGCACATCGCGGCGCCACTGCACGGTCTTCGGGTCTGGCGCATCCACCACGGTTTCCTCGCGGATCAGCGGCAAATATTCCGGCGGAACCTCTGCCCCCACACCAACGGACAGCATCCTATGCAGCAAATGCGCGGGCGGTTCCGCGGGCAATGCGCGCCCGCTTTGCGCGTAATCCAACAGCACGTCGCGCAGCCAGGCGCGGAGTTCAGCGCGCAGTTTGTCCGGCGCCGCTTCATGGAAATTCCAGGGCCCCTTGATATGGGGTGCAAAGCGGTCAAGCCATTCCGCTTCGCCAGAAAGATGCACCAGCACCATGAGCAAGGGTGCGATATCGCCACCGGCCAGGGCTTCATCCAACAGGGCAGGATTGGACAGAAAGGTTTTGGGATCAGGGATCATGGCGCGTAGCTGATCACGACAGGCCCCAAAATGCAAAAGGGCCCCGCATATCCTGCGGGGCCCCTTCCCTATCCGACCTGAAGCAGATCAGACGGAGTAGTACATCTCAAACTCAACCGGGTGCGGGGTGTGTTCAAACTTGTACACATCCGACCACTTGAGTTCGATATAGCTTTCGATCTGATCCTTGGAGAAAACATCGCCAGCGAGCAGGAAGTCGTGATCCGCTTCCAGCGCCTGCAGCGCTTCACGCAAGGAACCGCACACGGTCGGAATGCCCTTCAGCTCTTCCGGCGGCAGGTCATACAGATCCTTATCCATCGGGTCGCCCGGATGGATCTTGTTCTTGATGCCATCAATGCCGGCCATCAGCATGGCAGCGAAGGCAAGGTAGGGATTCGCACCCGGATCCGGGAAGCGCACTTCAACGCGCTTCGCCTTCGGGCTGGTCGCGTAAGGAATGCGGCAGGAAGCCGAACGGTTGCGCGCGGAATAGGCGAGCAACACGGGGGCTTCAAAACCCGGGATCAACCGCTTGTAGGAATTGGTCAGCGGGTTGGTGAAGGCATTCAGCGCCTTGGCGTGCTTGATGATGCCGCCAATGTAATACAGCGCCGTTTCGGACAGATCGGCATAGCCATTGCCGGCGAATACCGGCTTGCCAGCCTTCCAGATGGACTGGTGCACATGCATGCCCGAACCATTATCGCCATAGATCGGCTTCGGCATGAAGGTCGCGGTCTTGCCGTAGCTATGGGCGACATTGTGCACGCAGTATTTGTAGATCTGCATGAAATCCGCCTGCTGCACCAGCGGGCCGAACTTCGTGCCGAGCTCATGCTGGGACTGCGCCACTTCATGGTGATGCTTTTCGATCGGCAGGCCCATCTCACCCATGGTGGAGAGCATCTCGGCGCGCAGATCCTGTTCGCTATCCACCGGCGGCACCGGGAAATAGCCACCCTTCACCACCGGGCGATGGCCCATATTCCCTTCCGGGAAATCCTTCATATTGGCGCCAGGGCCTTCAACGCTATCCAGCGAGAAATGGCCGAAATTGCCGCCCGTGCCGAACTTCACATTGTCAAACACGAAGAATTCCGCTTCCGGGCCGAAGAAGGCGGTATCGCCAATCCCGGTGGATTTCAGGAATTCTTCCGCCTTCTTCGCGGTGGAGCGCGGGTCGCGGTTGTAGCGCTGACCGGTGGAGGGCTCATAAATGTCGCAGAACAGGATCATCTGCGGCTTGGCCGAGAAGGGATCCATCACCGCCGTCGTCGCATCCGGCATCAGGATCATGTCGGATTCATTGATCGCCTTCCAACCCGCGATGGAGGAACCATCAAACATGATCCCTTCTTCGAAGATTTCCGGCTCGATGGTCGAAACATGCTGGGCGGTGTGCTGCCACTTGCCGCGCGGATCCGTGAAACGGAAATCCACATATTCGACGCTGTGTTCCTTGATCATCTCCATAACCTTGGAGACGGCATTGCCACCCGCGGCGGCTGCTGGCTTCTTGGCCATCCTGTGCAATCCTATTCCCTGCTAGCGAACCCCGAAAGAAACTGCCCCGAGCCGCGACTTCGGTATCCCGCGGCCCAGTCCGGCACCAGTCAGGCGCCCTCAAAGGTACCCATCTGGCTTACTCAGGCGCGGCAGGGTCTATTCCTGCCACCCTCGCCCCGCAACCCCTGCCGAGATGGGGTGGGGCGAAACTCAAAGGCTTCAGACCGCGTCCTCGCCCCGCTCACCGGTGCGAATACGGATCACTTCCGAAACGTCAGATACAAAAATCTTGCCATCACCAATCCGGCCCGTGCGGGCGGCGGCCTGAATGGCTTCCACGGCGCGGTCCAGCATGTCGTCGCTGCAAATCACTTCCACCTTCACCTTTGGCAGAAAATCCACGACATATTCGGCGCCGCGATAAAGCTCCGTATGGCCCTTTTGCCGGCCAAAACCCTTGGCTTCGATGACTGTGAGGCCCTGAAGCCCGATTTCATGCAGCGCGTCCTTCACCTCATCCAGCTTGAAGGGTTTTATGATGGCCTCGATCTTTTTCATCGCTCCCGTCCCATCATGGGGTTGACCCCATGCCATGCTCGGCGGCGCCATGCCCCGCGTTCTCGGCCTGCATATGGCATGCGGCGGTAGCCTGGGACAATCTCGCCCAGGCAAGAAAAACGCTTTTCTGGGCAAGGAGCGCCTAAATTTTGGTCATAAAGCCCAAAATCGTGGCATCACCGCTCTATGGCTTGCCCCCCGCCGCATCGCACCCCATAAGCGGGACAGTGCTGGCACCGACCAGCCAGGGTTCAAAGCAGTCGGGCAGGTTAGATGAAGCCGCAGAACGAAGTCCTTTCAGGCATTGGCACCACCATCTTCACCGTCATGTCGGCACTCGCCAATCAGCATGGCGCGGTCAATCTGGGCCAGGGTTTCCCTGATTATGATGGCCCGGCCGATGTGATCCATGCCGCCGCCGCCGCGCTTCTGGATGGCCGCAACCAATACCCGCCCATGAGCGGCGTGCCGGAACTCCGCCAGGCGGTCGCCCATCACAATAAGCGCTTCTATGGCATTGAAGCCGACCCGGATGCCGAGGTGGTGGTGACCTCGGGCGCCACTGAGGCGATTACCGCCTGCCTCATGGCCGTGCTCAATCCCGGCGATGAATGCGTGCTGATTGAACCGCTTTATGACACCTATCTGCCGGTGGTGCGGTTGCTTGGTGCCGTGCCGAAGTTGGTGCGGCTCAGCCCGCCGGAATGGGCGCTGCCGCGCGCGGAATTGGCCGCAGCTTTCGGCCCGAAGACCAAGGCCGTATTGCTGAACACACCGATGAACCCGACCGGCAAGGTCTTCACCGAAGAAGAACTCCGCTTCATCGCGGGCCAGCTGGAACAGCATGATTGCTACGCGATTTGCGATGAGGTCTATGAACACCTGACCTTCGATGGCGCAAAGCATATCCCGCTGATGACGCTGCCTGGTATGCGCGCGCGCTGCATGCGGGTTGGCAGTGCCGGCAAGACGTTTTCGCTGACAGGCTGGAAGATCGGCTATATCACGGCGGATCGCAGCCTTACCCAAAATGTGACGAAGGCGCACCAGAACCTGACCTTCACCACCGCGCCCAATTTGCAGCGCGGTGTGGCGGTGGGGCTCATGAAGGATGACGCCTATTTCCACGGGCTTTCGACACATCTGCAGGCGAAGCGCGACAAGCTTGGCGCGGGCCTGGCGCGGCTTGGCTTTGATGTGCTGCCGACCAAGGGTTCCTATTTCATCACGACCGATTTTCGCCCGCTGGGCTTCAATGGCGATGATGTCGCCTTCTGCCGCACGCTGACGGAAGAAGCCAAGGTCACGGCGATTCCAGTGACCGCCTTCTACGCCAGTGAGGATGCGCCATCCCATTACGCGCGCTTTGCCTTCTGCAAGGGCGATGCGGTGATTGATGAGGCGCTGGCGCGGATGGAAAGCTGGCTGTCGAAACGGCGCGGCTGAACCAGGCGTTCAGGTGCTGTCCCGCGCCGCCCGGCGCGGGCGCACCACGGTGACGGAGCATTCCGCCTTTTCCGCCACCTCGGCGGAAACCGACCCCAACCAGCGCCGCCGGGCAGATGGTGGCCGCGCCGCCAGCAGAATATGATCCACGCGGTTCTCCGCAGCATATTCCAGAATGGCGCTGGCAACGCCCACCGCTTCCAGCACGTGGAAGGTGGTGTTTTCCTCTGCCAGGCCAAGCGGCTGGGCCCAATGCTTCAGCGCCGCAATCGCCAGCGCATGGCGGTTATGCCCTGCCTTATCCGTATCCTCATCAAGGCCGATCAGGCTTGTCTTTTGCACATGCAGGCAGGCGAGGCGCGCTCCTGGCAGGCTTGGCAGAATGCGGCGCACGGCGTCGCGTAAATTCTCGGCCATCCCCGCTTCCGCTTCGTGCAGATCAACCGCAACCGCAATGATCGGCGCCTGGGATTGTTGGCGCGCAGCGGAAGATGGCAGGCGAAATACTGGCCGCGCTTCCGGGTTGAAGCGCCGGCGCAAAACCGCAGCCCAGCCATCGCGTTGGCGTTTTGCGGCGCGCGCCGTCAGCGCCACCTGATCCTGATGCGTCAGGTCGAACGCCAATTGCGCCGCATTCGGGTAGCGCCGCGCAGGTTCCACTTCCAGGCAGCGCAGGATGATTTCCTGCAGCCATTCCGGGCAATCCGGGCGCAGCGCAATGGGAGGCGCAGGATCGCGCCAGATGCGCCGCTTCAAGCCCTTGAGGCTTTGCGGATCGCCAAAGGGGCGCACTCCAGTTGTGAAGAAATACAGCAGGACACCAAGCGCAAACAGATCGCTGCGCGGATCGCCGCGCACGCCCATCACCTGTTCCGGCGCCATATAGGGCGCGGTGCCATAGGGCAGGCGAAACTCCTCCTGCATCAGATCGGGCAGCTTCGCGTGATGCGCGAGGCCGAAATCCGCCAGCACCACCGCGCCATTCGCGCGGCGCAGAATATTGGATGGCTTGATATCCAGATGCACCACATTCTGCCGATGCAGATCATCCAAGGCCAGCGCCACGCCATGGCCAATTTCGGCGACGTCTTCAATCGGCAAGGGCAATTGCTTGAGCAAGGGCAGCAAGGATGCGCCTTCGATCCTTTCCATGACGATATAGGGCGTTGCCTCAAACCCCTTGGTCGCGACGCAGCGCGGCACATGCGGCCCGCTCAGGCGCGGCAGGATCATCAGCTCCATCTCGAAGGACACAATGGCGGCTGGGTCTTCGCCTGAGCTGAGCTTGGGCAGCTTCATGAGCATGGGAAGATCTGGCCAATCCGGATGCGTCACCTCATAAAGGCTTGCCATGCCGCCGCGATGCAGCAGTGGGCCAAGGGTGAAGCCATCAATCACCGAACCAGGGGCGAGTTTTTCCATGATTGGGCCTATTCCCCGCGCTTCAGGCGTGCCGCGAGCGCGTCGGGCAGGCCAGCAGCGCGGATGGCGGCGGCGGCGGCTTCCACATCATAAGCCACGCGCTGCCAGGTGCATTCAGCCGTACCGGTATCCAGAATGCCGTAGCAGGCGGCCGCATTGCCATCGCGCGGCTGCCCCACCGCCCCCAGCACCGCCAGCCAGCGGCGCGATGCCAGCAACGGCACCGGTTCATTCGCCGGCGGGCGAAAGGCAATCGCCTTGCCCGCACCATTCGCGGCGTAAAGCGCCGGGCGATGCACATGGCCGCAAAAAACCATGCCTGCCTTGCTGCCCTTCAGGCTTTGCGCCGCGACCTCTGCATCCGTCACATAGGTCCAGCGCGCGGGCGCGGCGGGATCGGCATGCACGAAGTGCACGCCCTCATGTTCGATGGTCATGGGGAGGGCCGCGATAAAGGCACGTTCATCCCCCGCAAGGCGGCTCTGTTGCCAGGCAATCGCGGCCTCGGCCACGGCATTCATGCCGCTGGGTTTGGCCGACAAGACCGCTTCCTCATGATTGCCGAGCAGCGCTTCGGCCATGCCGCGCGCCATGAGGTCGCGCATCCGGTCCAGCACCCAATTGGGATCGGCGCCATAGCCCAGCATGTCGCCAAGAAAGATGATGCGATCAATGCGCTGCCCGCCGAGATGCGCAAGGCAGGCTTCCAGCGCCTGACGATTGGCATGGATATCGGCCAGGATGGCGAAACGCATGGAACCCTCAGGAATATGTCGCGTCGGGGCAGAGCATGGCAGGAAAGCCCAGGCCCGTCTTGCGCGGGATCAAGCGGCGAGGAAGGTTTTGAGCGTCACCAGGAAGCCTTCGGGGTTTTCCGCATGCAGCCAATGGCCGGCGCGGGGGATGCTGATGAAACTGATCTGCGGAAACAGCGCGCGAAAGCCTGCGTGGTCCTCGGCGCGGATATAGGGTGACAGCGCGCCAGCCATGGCGAGTGCCGGGCCAGTGAACCGCGCGCCGGGCGGTGGCGCGAAATCCTCGATCTCCGGCATGGCGGCGGCGATCTCGGTCAAGCCGATCCGCCAAGCCGGCGGCGTGGCCTCGAAGCGGAGGTTCTGCAACAGAAAGCTCCGAATGGGTGCCTCGGGCACGGCAGCGCGCAAGGACTGGTCGGCTTCCTGGCGTGTCAGGCCGGCATGAAGTGGCACTGCCTGCATTGCACCCACCGTGGCGCGTAGCGCGGGCGGATAGGGGCGAGGCGCGATATCCGCCACGATCAGGCGTTCGACCAGGTCGGGCCGCGTGAGCGCCAGCATCATCGCGACCTTGCCGCCCATGGAATGGCCGAGCAGCGCGGTTCTTTCGATGCCAAGTGCGGCCAGGGTCTCGGCCACATCTTCGGCCTGCGCGGCGTAGCCCATGCCGGGCGCATGGGGGGAGGCGCCGTGATTGCGCAAATCCAGCGCCACAACGTGATATTCGGCAGCCAGCGCCTTCTGTACCGCGCCCCAATTCCGTGCGGAACCAAACAGGCCATGCAGCAGCACCAGCGGCTTCCCCTGCCCGGCTTCCAGCGCCTGCAGCCGCATCTATTCCGACGCCGCCAGCACGACCGAAGCCACGATCAAGCCGCCGCCCAGCATCATATCCCAGCCAAAGGGCTCACCGAGCCAAAGGGTGGAGACAAATACCCCAAAGGCCGGCACCATGAGAAAGGCCACGGAGGCCACCGCGCCCGGTAGGCGTCGCCCGACCTCCAACACGCACCAAGTGCCGATCGGCGCCACAATCAGCCCAATATAAAGCAAATACGGCCAGGCGGAGGGGCCGATGGTCATCGGTCGTTGGCTTACTAACGCAAAGGGCAGGATGACCAGCGAGCCAATTGTAAATGCCCAGGGTAGCAAATCGAACATTGGCGATTTGGGCGGAAAGCGTCGCGTGACAATGATAGCGATGCTCCAGAGAAGCGCGGCCAGGATAAGCATCGCATGGCCAAGCACCTGATCATGCGATGCCCAGTCCACTGACCAGGGACCGGCCAGCGCCAAAATGCCCGCCAAGCCAAGAAAGGCGGCAAACCAGCGCCGGGCGGACACCCTCTCGCCCATCACCAACATAGATAAGGGAATGAGCCAATAAGTCACAACGGCAGAAATAATGGCGGTGCGCCCGGCTTCCACCAGATCCACGGCGGCATGGGCGAGCACGAAAAAACCACCTAATTGTAGAATTCCAACAGCAAAAACTGTGGGCAGATCTTCGCGCTTTGGTCCATGCAAGCGCCCAAGCACCAACAGCAAAAGGGACGCGGCCACTGCAGCAAGCGCAGCTCGCCCAAAGCCAAACCACATAGGACAAGCATCGGCCAAAGCTGCCTTGGTGATGGGCCAAGCACCGCCAAACAGCAGAATGGCGAAAAACAGCAGATGTAGCGATGATTTCATCGCGTAATGGCGTGCCCCCAAGCCCAATTCTCAAAGGGGTTTCGCCCAAGGCGCGACTCCCTCACAGCCATACAAGCCTATTTGTTGTGGGTTGGAAAATAGGTTTTTGATTGTCAGGCAGCGCTAGCCGTTGCCCGTCCAGCGGCGCGGCCCATGGCCGGGCAGAAAACCGCGCCGCAAGAGCAGCATCAGCGCCCCGGCGAGGAACAAAACGCCCGCCCCTGCTGTCAGCGCCCTGCCCGCCCCACGCGGCTGGCGCCAGAGCAATAGCGCGCAGGCAAAGGCCGCGAGAAGCAGCAGATAAAACAAGTGCCGCGCCTAATCCGCCACCTTGAGCATGATCTTGCCGATATGCGCACTGCTTTCCATGAGCCGATGCGCCGCCGCCGCTTCCGCCAGCGGGAAGGTCTGGAAAATACGCGGGCCGGCCTTCCCGGCTTCCAGCAAGGGCCAGACCTTTGCAGCCAAGGCGGCTGCGATCTCCCCTTTCTCGGCAGTGGTGCGCGGGCGCATGGTGCTGCCCGTGACCGTGAGGCGCTTGACCATGATCGGGCGGAGATCGGCTTCTGTCTTGAAGCCACCCAGGAAGGCGATGATCACCAGGCGCCCATCGCGCGCCAAGCTTTTCAGGTTGCGCGCGAAGTAATCAGCGCCGACCATATCCAGGATCACATCCACGCCCCTGCCATCGGTCAGGCGCTTCACCTCCTCAGCGAAATCATGGGTGCGATAGTCAATCGCGGCATCAGCGCCCAATTCCAGACAGGCAGCGCATTTCGTGGCATTGCCGGCGGTGGTGATGACCCGCGCACCGAATGCCTTGGCCAATTGAATGGCGGTAACGCCAATGCCGGAAGACCCGCCATGGATCAGCACTGTCTCCCCCGCCGCAAGCCGGCCATGGCCGAACAAATTGGCCCAGACGGTGAAATAGGTCTCGGGCAGGGCCGCCGCGTGCAAAGCGTCATAGCCCTTGGGCCAGGGGAGCGTTTGCGCCTCAGGCGCTACGCAATATTCGGCATAGGCGCCACCATTGGTCAGCGCACACACGCGATCCCCAATGCGGTAGCGCGTGACGGAGGCGCCCAAAGCCACAACCTCACCGGCGCATTCCAGGCCGATGATGGGTGAGGCGCCGGGGGGCGGCGGGTAGCTGCCTTCGCGCTGCGCCACATCGGGGCGATTGACGCCCGTTGCCATGATTCGGATCAGCACCTCATCCGCCGCCGGAGTGGGCAGCGCGGTTTGCGCGGGGACCAGAACCTCCGGCCCACCGCCCTTGCCATGGTCAATGAAATTCATGGTCGCGGGTAGTTGGGTCATGGTCCTGGTCCTCTAGGTGCAAAAAAAGTGGGCGAGAACTGACCCCCGCCCGCGCGGCATCAATTCGGCTTAATGCCGGCAGCGCGAATGATCGGCTCCCACTTCGCCATCTCAGACGCAAGGAAGCGCGCGGCACTTTCCGGCGTGCTGTCCGTGGTAACCTCCATGGTCATTTCCGCGAGCTTATTCTTCACGCTCTCCTGCGACAGGGCGCGGTTATAGGCGGCATTGATCGCCTGCACCGTCGCAGCAGGTGTGCCCGCCGGCACCAGCGCCATATGCCAAGTGTAAGCCTCATACCCCGCGACGCCGCCTTCAATGAAGGTTGGCAATTCGCGCGCATAGGGCATGCGGTCCTTGGTGCTGATGGCGAGTGCGCGCAATTCGTCGCGCTGCATATAGGGCAGCGCCGCCGCTGCGACATCGAGCATGATGGGAATGCGCCCGGAAAGTACCTCCGGCATCGCCGCCGATGACCCGCGGAAGGGAATGTGATTGGCCTTGAGCCCGCCCGCCATATGGAGAAAAAGCTCACTCGCCAAATGCACCGCGCCGCCATTGCCGCTGGAGGCATAGTCATATTTGCCGGGGTTCTTGCGCAGCAGGTCAATCAGTTCCGGCAGGGTGCGCGCCGGCAAATCCTTATTGACCAGCATGATCATCGGGATCTGGCCGATATAGGCAACCGGCGTGAAATCCGCGACCGGGTCAAAGGGCAGGCGGTCAAACAGTGCACGCAAACAGGCATGGGCAATGGTGGTGTAAAGGATGGTCTGCCCATCCTTCGGCGCCTTGCTGACCAGATCCGTGCCGATCACCACACCCGAACCGGTGCGGTTTTCGACCACCAGGCGAGAGGGCAGGAATTTCGATTTTTCATCCGCCAGCAGACGCGCCGGCACATCGGTAGGGCCACCAGCAGCGAAGGGCACCACAATGCGCCCTGGCCCGCTCGGCCAGGTTTGTTGGGCCAAGGCGGGCTTGGCGAAAGGTGCCAGCGCTGCGGCGCCAGCCAGGCCCAGAACATCACGACGTTGCATGGAAATCCCCCTTGTTGATTTGAGATGACTTGAAATTGGCAAGGCCGGGCGCGTCTTCCAGCCCCCTGCCCTGCCTATCCGCCAAATTCCGCGCGAATGGCCGCGGAATGCTCACCAAGTCGCGGCACCGGCCCCAAGGTGCGCGCGCCATCCGATAACTTCGCCGGCGGCGCGCCGACCTTGATCGAGCCTTTTTCGGTCTCCACCGCGACGCGCCTGAGCGCCGGATGGTCGCGCAAGCCGCCGCAATCATTGATGAAGCCAAAGGCCGTATTGGCGCGGCGGAGTTTGGCGGCGCATTCCTCGCGTGTCAGGGCAGCGAAGACCTTGCCGATATGTCCATCAACCATGGGGCGATTGGCGACGCGTTCATTATTGACGCGAAAGCCCTCGCGCTGCGGCAGATCGGGTTCATCCAGGAAATGCGCGCAGAAGCCGGCCCATTCACGTTCATTCTGGATGGCAATCAGCACATCAGCGCCATCCTTGGTGGTGAAGGCGCCATAGGGGCAGATGGAAGGATGCGCCATGCCGATGCGGGGCGGATTCTTGCCCGTGCCTTCATATTGCAGCAGCGGCACCGTCATCCAATCCGCCATGCCGTCAAAGAGCGAGACAGCAATACCCTTGCCCTTGCCGGTAATGCCGCGATCAATCAGCGCTTCCAACACCGCCGCATAGGCATGCATGCCGCAGGCGATATCGCAGGCCGAAACCCCAACCCGCCCCGGCCCTTCCGCGCGGCCCGTGACGTAAGCCAAACCACTTTCCGCCTGCACCAGCAGATCATAGGCCTTCATGGTTGCGTAATCGCCTTCCTCACCATAGCCAGAAATATCCACGGTGATCAGGCGCGGATGGCGCGCGCGCAATTGCGCCGAACCGAAACCCGCCCGCGCCATGGCACCTGGGGCCAGATTCTGGATGAAGACATCCGCCTTGGCGATCAGTTTTTCCAACAGTGCCTTGTCGTCCGGCTGTTTGATATCAAGGCAAAGACTTTCCTTGCCGCGATTGAGCCAGATGAAATAGCTCGATTGCCCATTCGCCACCGCATCATAGGCGCGGGCGAAATCGCCTTCCTGCCTTTCGATCTTGATGACGCGCGCCCCGGCATCCGCCAGCCGAGACGCGCAATAGGGCGCGGCAACCGCCTGTTCCATCGAAACGACGAACAGGCCCTTCAAGGGCTGGGATGCCATCAGTAGGACCGCGGCATGCCGAGCACATGCTCGCCCACATAGCTCAGCACCAGGTTGGTGCTGATCGGCGCCACCTGATAGAGCCGCGCTTCGCGGAACTTACGCTCCACATCATATTCCTCGGCAAAGCCGAAGCCGCCATGGGTTTGCACGCAGGCTTCCGCCGCAGCCCAGGCTGCATCGGCGCCGAGCATCTTGCCCATATTGGCTTCCTCACCGCAGGGGAGCCCCGCTTCGAATTTGGCAAGGCCCTTTTGGATCAGCGCTTCGGCAGCGCGCATCTGCGCATAGGCCTTGGCGATCGGGAATTGTACGCCCTGGTTCTGACCGATGGGCCGGCCGAACAGCACGCGCTGCTTGGAATAATCCACGGCCTTGTTGATGAACCATTTGGCATCACCAATGGTCTCGGCCGAAATCAGCAGGCGTTCGGCATTCATGCCATCCAGGATATACCGGAAACCCTTGCCTTCCTGGCCGACCATATTCTCGGCCGGGACTTCCATATTGTCGAAGAAGACCTCGCAGGAATTATGGTTCATCATGGTGCGGATCGGGCGGATGGTGAGACCATTGCCGAGCGCCTTTTTCATATCCACGATGAAGGTGGAAAGCCCATCGGTGCGCTTGGCGACCTGATCGCGCGGCGTGGTGCGCGCGAGCAGCAGCATCAGATCGGAATGCTCTGCCCGGCTGGTCCAGATCTTCTGGCCATTGACGATGTATTTGTCGCCCTGCTTTTGCGCGAAGGTGCGCAGGCTCGTGGTATCCGTGCCGCTGGTCGGTTCCGTCACGCCAAAGGCTTGCAGGCGCAATTCGCCGGTGGCGATTTTCGGCAGGTATTTCTGCTTCTGCTCGGGGCTGCCATGCTTCAGGATGGTACCCATGATGTACATCTGCGCATGACAGGCGGCAGCATTGCAGCCGGTCGCGTGGATTTCTTCCAGGATCGCGGCGGCAGCGGAAAGCGGCAGGCCAGACCCGCCATATTCTTCCGGGATTAGCGCGGCCAGCCAGCCGGCATCGGTCAAAGCCTTGACGAATTCACTCGGGTAGCCGCGGCGCGTGTCGAGTTCGCGCCAATATTCGCCGGGGAAGCGGGCGCAGAGCTTGCGCACCTCCTCACGGATTTCGGCATGGGCTTCCTGGGAATGCTGCATATCCATCATCTTGCTCCGGTTTTGGGTCGGATTAGGGCGAGCCGGTCACGCTTGCAAGATGATGAGGTGCTTCAATCCACGGTCGCGCCGGAACGCCGCACCACCTCGGCCCAACGGGCGATATCGCGCGTCAGAGTTTCGCGGAATTGCTCGGGCGAATTGGGCGCGGCGGGGGGCGTGATGGCCTGATCCTGCACCAGCCAAGTGCGGAATTCGGGCGTTGCGATGATGCGATTCACCTCGGCATTCATGCGCCGCAGGATCGGGTCCGGCAGGTTCGCCGGGGCCAGGATGGCGTACCAAGTGCTGGTATCCATGGGCGGCGTGCCGCAAGCTTCGGCGACCGTGGGCACATCCGGCAGCGCCGCAAGCCGCGCCGGGCTCATCACCGCCAAGGGGCGCACCTGGCCCTGACGGATCGGCCCCATGGCAGCGCCGGATTGGTTGAAGAACAGGTCCGTATCGCCCGCGAGCAAGGACGCCATGGCGCCCGGCTGGCCGCGATAGGGCACATGCAGCAGGTCAAGATTGGCCGTGATGGCGAATTGCACCCCGGCCAAGTGGGTGGAGGCGCCATTGCCAGTGGACCCGAAGGAGACCGCCTGGGGCCGCGCCCGCGCCGCTGCCAGCACCTGCGCGCAATTCTGGAATTGCGGGCGCTTATCGGTGCTGACGATCATGACATTGGGCACATCGCCAAGCAGCACCACGGGGGTGAAATCCCGCTGCACGTCAAAGGGCAGGTTTTTGTAGAGCGCGGCGTTGATCGCATGCGTGCCCGCCGTGCCGAAATAGAAGGTATAGCCATCTGGCCGGGCCTTCGCGACAAAATCAGACCCGATATTGCCCCCCGCGCCGGTGCGATTATCCACCACCACAGGCTGGCCCAGCGCGCGGGAGAGCGGTTCCGCCAGGCGCCGCGCATAAATATCCGTGCCCGCCCCATTCGGAAAACCACCCATCAGCGTGATTGGACGATTGGGCCATTCGCCCTGGGCCAGGGCGGGCGAGGCGATCAGGCCGGCCATAAGGGCTGCAAGCAGGCGAAAGCGCATGGTTTGAAACTCCCCGGGATTGTTGGCGGGCAGTTTAACCATCTAAGCTTCAGGAATGAACACCCTAAATGCAGCGCCGCGCATCGCGCGTGGCGGCAAATCCATCTATGGCGCGCCGCTTGGCATATTGATGCTGGAAGCGCGCTTTCCCCGCATCCCTGGCGATATGGGCAATGGCGAGACCTGGCCCTTCCCCGTGCTGTTTCGCGTGGTGCCGGGGGCGACGCCGGAAAAGGTAGTGCTGCTGGGGGCCAAGGGGCTCTTGCCGGATTTCATCGCGGCAGCGCAGGAGCTGGTGCATCTGGGCGCCGAGGCGATCACCACCAATTGCGGCTTCCTGTCCCTGTTTCAGCGCGAATTGGCCGAAGCGGTGCAGGTGCCGGTCGCGACATCATCGCTGATGCAGGTACCCTGGGTGCAGGCAACCCTGCCGCCCGGCAAGCGGGTTGGCGTGATTACCGTCAGCAAGCAATCGCTGACCCCCGCCCATTTGGATGCCGCTGGCGTTGCGCGCGACATTCCCTGTGTCGGCACGGAAGGCGGGCGGGAGTTTTTCCGCGTCCTGATCCGCGCCGATCAGCAGGATATGGATATTGACCTCGCGACCCAGGACATTCTGGATGCGGGCCGGGAATTGATCACACGCCACCCCGATGTTGGTGCGATTGTGCTGGAATGCACCAATATGCCGCCCTATGCGGCGGCGCTGCGTGATGCGCTTGGCCTGCCGGTCTATGACATTTATTCCATGATCAGCTGGTTCCATGCCGGGCTCAGGCCGCGGCGCTTTGGGTGAACCGCCGGTGCGCTATTGGCGCCAGCCTGTTACCGCCCGCCAAACAGCGACATCAGGAATTGTGGCGCCTGATTGGCGATGGACAGTGTCTGGCTGCCAAGCTGCTGGCGAATTTGCAGGGCCTGGAGGCGGGCTGATTCCTTGGCCAGATTGGCATCAATCAGATTGCCAAGGCCACCTTCCATGGCATCCAGCTTGTCGCTGTTGAAATTGATCTGCGCGTCAATGTAGCGCGCATCGGAACCCAGCCGGTTCATCGCATTATTGATGGCGGTATTGATGGCGGTGAAGTTTCCGGTCGCGGGGTCCAAGGCCGCCCGAGCAGCGGCATCGGTTGCAAAGGGTCCCGCATTGACCAAGAAATTCGCAGCCGGACCAAGCGCGGCGAGCGTGTAGAGATCTACCGTGTCAGCCGATTCGCTCCGCATGGTCACGACATCATTCGCGGGTGATGCCCCGGTCAGAAGATTGCGGCCAAAATAATCTGCATCATCCAGAAAGCTTGTGATCTGGGTGCGAAGCTGCGCGTATTGCTGATTGTATTGATCACGCGCTTCACCGGTGATGGTCCCGTCGGAGAGGCGCGTCAGCACGGTGCGGATTTCAATCATGGTTTTTGAAACCTGCCCAAGTGCCGTGAGCGAAACATCCACCAGGCCGCGCAAGCCGCCCAATTGCTCATTCACCGCACCGAGGGAGGCTGTATCGCTGCGCACCGTTTGCGCAACGGCAAAGGCACCACCATCATCCTTGGCATCGGCAACGCGATAGCCGGTCGAGATGCGCTTTTGCACCTCAGCCAGGATATCATTGGTGCGGTTGAGAGATTGCAGCGCGGTCATGGCGCCGGTGTTCGTGATGACCGAAGTGATGCTCATCGGAATTTTTCCTTCATGGCAAACCCATTTTGGGCGTCAGACACATTGGCAGGAAAGCAATAACATTTGGTGAATCGCAGCTGTTATTTACCACACACACAAAATTTTTTTTGGTCCGATCCATCAACACCAAACAGAAACACCACGGCCTTTATGCCGTGGTGTTCCAAAAAACTGCGCGAGAAATCGGATCAGACGAAGGCGTGTTTCACCTCAACGACCGAACAGGGAGATCAGCGCCTGCGGTGCCTGGTTGGTGATGGAAAGCGTTTGCGTGCCAAGCTGCTGGCGAATCTGCAGCGCCTGCAGCCGCGCGGCTTCCTTCGCAATATCGGCATCAATCAGGGCACCAAGCCCGCCTTCGATGGCATCAAGCTTGTCCCGGTTATAGCCGATTTGTGCATCAACATAGCGCGCATCGGCACCAAGGCGATTGAGCGCGTCATTGATGTTTTGATTGACGGTAGTCCAATTGCCCGTAATCGCTCCCTGCGCCGCTGTGGCATCGGCCGGCGGTGCGGCCACAACGAAATCTGTCGCGCCATCGAAGGCGGCCAAGGTCAGGGTGGTTCCGGCCTCATTACGAATGGAAACGATGTCCCCGCCGCCACTGGCCACCACTGTCGAGAGCAAGGTGCGGCCATTATAGGTGGCATCTTCGATGAAGCGTTGCACCTGTGTCTGAAGCTGCGTGTATTGCTGTTCATACTGCGCGCGCTGCTCAGTATTGATGGTGCCGTCGGCGAGGCGCGTCAGCACCGTGCGAAGCTCCACCATGGTCTTTGAGACCTGCCCCAAGCCTTGCAAGGTCACATCAACAATGCCCTTGAGACCGCCCAATTGTTCATTGGCCGCGGTCAGGCCAGCGATATCCCCACGCACTGTCTGCGCAACAGCATAGGCGCCGCCGTCATCCTTTGCATCGGCGACACGATAACCAGTGGAGACGCGCTTTTGGACGACACCAAGTGCATCATTGGTCCGGTTCAGGGACTGAAGCGCGGTCATCGCCGCAAGATTGGTGTTCACCGAATTCAGATTCATGGGATTTTCCCTTCGCTGCGCCCGATTTTCGGGACACACGCAATGTCTCAGAGGGAAATGAAAAAGCGGTTAAATAAACCATTGAAAAACCGTGTTTTTTATTGAAATTCGGTAAAGATGCTTTTGCTGTCTTCAGTTTTCTCAATCGGGAATGGAAACATCACCACCGGCGCTTCGCCACAAAAAAACGAGGGGACATGCCCCTCGTTTTCTCAACTCCATCGCGGCCCGATGGGCCACGATAAGGGCTGCTTCAGTCCTTCATATTCACGGCCTGGCGGCCGCGCTGACCATCGCGCACTTCAAGGGCGACCTTTTCGCCTTGCTGCACATCCTGCTTGCCGGCGCGTTGCAGCACCGATGAATGCAGGAAGACATCCTGGCCGCCATCTTCCGGCGTCACGAAGCCAAAGCCGCGCACCTGGTCAAACCACTTGACCGTGCCGGCGATGTCATAGGTCGGGCCGCCTTCATCGCGGTTGAATTCGCGCCGCGGCGGACGATCCCCGAAATCACGACGCGGGGGACGGTCGCCAAAGCCACCGCCGCCGCCAAAGCCGCCGCCACCACCGAAGTCACGGCGCGGGGGACGATCACCGAAGCCACCGCCACCAAAGCCGCCGCCACCGCCGAAATCACGGCGCGGGGGGCGATCACCGAAATCGCGGCGCGGGGGACGGTCCCCGAAATCGCGGCGCGGGGGACGATCCCCAAAGCCGCCACCACCGCCGAATTCACGGCGCGGCGGGCGCGCTTCGCCACCGCCTTCGCCCTTCTTCAGCTGCATGATCCGCGTGATCAGGCGCCGGCCCTGCCGGTCAGACCCAATCTCACATACCAGCTTGTCGCCGGTATCGGGCGGCTCAATGCCTGCCTCTGTCAGGGCAGAGGCGTGAAAAAACACATCCTGCCCATCTGGTCCCAGTACGAAGCCGAAGCCTTTACGGGAATTGTACCACTTCACCTCGGCCTCGATCGGCCCGGTGCTATCCTGGTGCTCGTTTTCAGGAAACACTGTTTGACTATCCAACCATAAATGTCTGCCGCACGCGGGATGCAGCGCGGCTATCAGGCAGCATGACACCTCGTTTTAGAAAAAGCGAGAAAAATCTTGGGCGCGGCAGATGAAAAGTTAAAAAAACGCCTTGAATCGCCGCGAGTCGAAGGCGGCGATGGGGATTGGCGGGCTCCGGCCCGCAAGTAGCGCACCCACCACCTCCCCGGTCCGGGCCGCGCCTACCAGCCCGGTATGGCCATGGCCAAAGGCGTGGATCACATCCGGCGTCGCGCGGGATGGGCCAAGGCAGGGCATGCCATCGGGCATGGAAGGCCGATGGCCGAGCCAGAATTTCACCCGCTCCGCGGGCAGGTCTCGCGGCAGGCCAGGAAAGCAGCCAAGCAAATGATTTTTTAGTATTTCCGCTCTTTGCCAATTCGGCGCGGCGTCAATTCCGGCAATTTCCACCTGCCCCGCGCAGCGCAAACCGCGCGCGGTGCGCATGATGGACATTTTGCCATCGGAAGGCATCAGCCCGTGGCGGGGTGAGACCTCAGGCGCGCTAATCTCGGCGTGGTAGCCGCGTTCACTCTCAAGCGGCACATCATCCCCGGCAGCGCGCGCCAGAGGCTTGGAATGCACCCCGGCGGCGGTCACGGCTGCATCGCAGGCGACCTCCCCCTGCCCTGTCGTCACGGCAAGCAACCGCCCGGCTTCAATGCGAAAACCAGTGGCGTGGTCACGGTGCAGCTTGGCGCCCTCAGCTTGGGCCAGGGCAATCAGGGCCGCGACATAGGCGCCAGGGTCGGTGCAATGCCCGCCCTCATCCACGAAAATCCCGAAACCATAGCGGCGCTCGAGCTCCGGTTCACGTTGCCGAAGCTCATCCGCGTCAAGTTCAATCCAGCGCACGCCGACCTGGTGGCGGATGTCCCAGGATTTGCGCTCTGCCTCAAACTCCGCGCGGGAGGGGTAGATATACATCAGCCCCCGCCTTTCAATCAGATGCCCAACCCCGGCCTGGTCAGCCAAAGCCTTGTGCAGCCGGGGCGCATCCTGCACCAGCGGGCGGAGCGCCCCCGCGGTCTTCGCCACATCTTCCCAGCGCCAGCCGGATGCCAAATAGCGGATCAACCAGGGCGCGACCTTCGGCAAATAGCCCCAGCGAATGGCGAGCGGCCCCAAGGGGTCCGAGAGGAATTTCGGCAGCTTCTTCCAAATGCCCGGAACCGCCGGCGGGATCACCGACATGGGGCTGAGCCAGCAGCCATTGCCATAGGATGCCGCCTGTTCCCCGCCGGGCTCTCCGGGATCGAGGATGGTGACGCGGTAGCCTTCCTTCAGCGCCGCGAGTGCCGAGGCCGCGCCAACCGCACCGGCGCCAATCACCACGACATGCTTGGCGGCCATGCTCAGCGCGCCCGGGTCTTGGCGATGGTCTTGACGGGGCCGGATTGAACGGGCTGGCCGCTCAGATACTTGTCCAGAAAAAACAGCCGGTCCTGGCCCCAGAGGAACAAGTCATCGCACACATAGGTGGGGGCGCCAAAGACACCGCGCGCGATGGCGTCGCGGTTGTTGCGGTCGAACTCCGCCTGGATGCTGGCGCTTTCTTCCTCCCGGTGCAGGCTTTCGCCGGGCATGCCCTGTTCCTCGGCAATGGCGACGCGCGTGCGCGGATCGGCAATGTCGCGATCTTCCAGCCAAAGCGCGGTCAGCAGCGCATGGGAAAGCCGCATCGCATCCATGCCGCGCGCGGCTGCCGCCATGACCATATGGCCGGCCTGGCGCTGATCTGATGGCGGGTAGTGCTTGGGCTTCAGCTTGACCGGGATACCAAGATGGAGCGCCCAGCGGTCCAGTTCCAGCGCGTGGTAATCCTGCCGCGGTTCCGGGCGGGTGCGGAGCGCAATACCCCCCGTATGCGGCACCACCAGGCGGAAATCATAAGGCCGCAGCACAAGATTGGCACCGTGGCGCTTGATGATATCGGACAATTGCTTGCCGCCCAGATACATCCAGGGGGAGGAAAGCGTATAGAAGCATTCGACGGTTTTGCTCATGGCATTAGCCTTTCGCGACACGGCCTGGATCGGTTTGCGCCATTAGTGAGACATGGGCAGAGACAACGCGCCAGCCCTGTTCCGGGATGCGCGCCATGATTTTTGTCTCGCGCCCCACCAGGCCACTATCCAGGCGTTGAAATTCCAGATTGGTGGCGGCAAAATCGCGCCCGAAGGTGGTGATGGTGATCTTCTTCTGCGCGCGCGGCGCATAGGATTTCACGCTGGCACGAAAGGCGCGAATGGCGTCAATGCCGTAGAGCAATTCCGTAATGCCGTAGCGCACCACGCGCGGATCATCCCAGAAGGAGCTGTCCAAAACCGCCGCATCATTGGCGGCGATGGCGGCTTCATATCGGTCGAACACCGCACGAACCTCGGCGACGGTATCGGGGTTATTGATTTCCATGGCGACCCTCCCGCGACTTGCCGTGCGATCATGGCGCAGAAGCGCGGCTTGGGCCAGCGGGGGTGTGCCCAAAACAAAAATGGCGACCCGAAGGCCGCCATTTGTATTGGGTAAGCGGAAAGCGCTTTAGCCGGCTGCCGCCATCGCGCGCTTGGCCATCACGCCAACCAGATGGGCACGATATTCGGCGCTGCCATGGATATCGCTATTCATGCCATCGGCGGATTGGGCAATGCCGGCCACCGCATTGGCGGACCAATTGGCCGCGAGCGCCTTTTCCATATCGGCCTGGCGGAAGACGCAAGGCCCGGCGCCATTCACCGCAACGCGCACCCCGCCCGTACCCTTGGAGACGAAAACACCCGCCATGACGTAACGGCTGGCCGGGTTCTTCATCTTGGCATAGCCGGCCTTCTCCGGGATTGGGAATTCCACCGCCACCAGAATCTCATCCGCGGCCAAGGCTGTCGTGAACATGCCCTGGAAGAAATCATCAGCGGCGATCTTGCGCTTATTGGTGTGGATGGTGGCACCCAGGCCGAGCACCGCCGCCGGGTAATCCGCCGCAGGGTCGTTATTGGAAACCGAACCACCAATGGTGCCGCGATTGCGCACCTGCACATCGCCGATATGCGACGCAAGATAAGCGAGCGCCGGAATGGCCGCCTTCACTTCCGCGCTATTGGCGACTTCCACATGCCGTGTCAGCGCGCCGATGATGATGGCATTGCCTTCGCGGCGAATGCCCTTCATCTCCGCAATGCCGGACAAATCCACCAGCGCTGATGGCTTGTTCAGCCGATGCTTCAGCGCCGGGATCAGCGTATGCCCGCCAGAGACCGCCTTGGCATCCGGATCAGCCAGCAGCTTGGCCGCATCGGCAAGGGTGGTGGGCTTGTGATAGGCGAAATCATACATGGATCTTGTTCCTTATTCTGCCGCCGCGCGGCGGCCGCTATTGATGATCTGCCAGAGCTTCGCCGGGGTCGCCGGCATCTCAACATGCGTCACGCCATAATCGGATAGCGCATCCACCACCGCATTGATCACGGCGGGCGGTGAGCCAATGGCCCCCACTTCGCCGCAGCCCTTAACGCCAAGCGGGTTATGCGTGCAAAGCGTGGTGTGGGTCGCAACCGAAACGGGCGGCAGATCATCCGCCCTTGGCATGGTGTAATCCATCATGGAACCGGAAAGCAGCTGGCCATCCGCGTCATAAACGCAGGTTTCAAGCAAGGCCTGCCCGATCCCCTGCGCGACACCGCCCTGCACCTGGCCTTCCACGATCATCGGGTTGATCACGCGCCCGACATCATCCACGGCAGTGAAATTCACCACGGCAGCGCGGCCGGTCTCGGGATCAATTTCCACTTCCGCGATATGGCAGCCACCCGGATAGGTGAAGTTCTTCGGATCATAGAAGGCGGTTTCTTCCAGGCCCGGTTCCAATTCCTCGATCGGGTAATTATGCGGCACGTAAGCGGCGACGCTGATATCCACCAGGGCCTTGGTCTTATCCGTACCCGCCACGCGGAAAGTGCCGCGTTCGAATTCGATATCATCGACCGAGGCTTCCATGAGGTGTGCCGCGATGCGCTTGCCCTTGGCGATGATCTTGTCCATCGCCTTCATCATGGCGCTGCCACCAACGGCGAGGCTGCGCGAC
Source organism: Roseomonas sp. (assembly GCA_020249435.1). Taxonomy (GTDB): domain Bacteria; phylum Pseudomonadota; class Alphaproteobacteria; order Acetobacterales; family Acetobacteraceae; genus Neoroseomonas. The sequence goes on from JADCFQ010000007.1 coordinate 105,328, forward strand.
CCGTAAGTGCCCATGCCAAAGGGCACCTTGGCGGTATCGCCATGCACGATATCAACCTGCGCTACCGGCACGCCAAGCTTATCGGCAACCAGCTGCGCGAAGGTGGTCTCATGCCCCTGGCCATGGCTATGCGCGCCCGTCAGCACCGTGACGCTCCCGGTGGGGTGCACGCGAATGGTGCCGACCTCATAAAGACCGGCGCGGGCGCCAAGGCTGCCCACCACGGCGGAAGGCGCGATGCCACAGGCTTCCAGATAGGTGGAACAACCAATACCGCGCAGCTTGCCGCGCTTGGCCGCTTCCGCACGCCGCGCCGGGAAGCCGGCCCAATCGGCTGACGCCATCGCCTGTTCCAGGGTCGCGTGGTAATTGCCGCTATCATATTGCAGCGCGACCGGCGTTTGATAGGGGAACTGATCGGGCTGAATAAAATTCCGCCGACGGAGTTCCACCCGGTCAATGCCGGTTTGCTTCGCCGCCACATCCATCAGGCGTTCCAGCAGGAAGGTCGCTTCCGGCCGGCCCGCGCCGCGATAGGCATCCACCGGCACGGTATTGGTGAAAACCGCCTTCACTTCGCAATAGATCACCGGCGTTGTGTACACGCCCGCAAGCAGCGTGGCGTACAAATAGGTCGGCACGCAGGGCGCGAAGGTGGACAGATAGGCGCCCATATTGGCTTGGGTGGAAACCCTCAGCCCCAGGATCTTGCCATTGGCATCCAGCGCCAATTCGGTGTGGGAGACATGATCGCGGCCATGCGCATCCGACATGAAGCTTTCGGTGCGATCCGCCGTCCAGCGCACCGGACGGCCAAGCTTGCCGGCAGACCAGGTCACAATCGCTTCTTCAGCATAGTGATAAATCTTGCTGCCAAAGCCGCCACCCACATCAGGCGCAATCACGCGCAGCTTACTTTCCGGCAAATGCAGCACATGGGCGCCCATCAGCAGGCGAATGACATGCGGGTTCTGGCTGGTGGTGGTGAGTGTATAATCGCCCGTGGTGCGATCAAACTCACCCACTGCGGAGCGCGGCTCCATGGCATTCGGGATCAGGCGGTTATTCACCAGATCGAATTTCACGACATGCGCGGCGCCGGCAAAGGCAGCATCCACCACAGCCTTGTCGCCAATATGCCAATCATAGCAAAGGTTCCCGGCCACACCGTCATGAATGGCGGCGGCGCCAGGCTTCAGCGCTGCTTCCATGGTGGCGGCGGCGGGCAGCACTTCGTAATCAACCGCAATGGCTTCGGCTGCATCGCGCGCCTGCTGGCGTGTCGCGGCAATGGCAACGGCCACCGGGTCGCCCACATGGCGGACCTTGTCATGCGCCAGCACAGGATGCGGCGGTTCGGCCATGGGCGAACCATCCTTATTGTGGATTTGCCAACCGCAAGGCAGGCCACCCACGCCATCCTTCGCCATATCGGCGCCGGTATAGATTTCGACCACACCTGGCATGGAAGCGGCTGCCGAGATGTCCACGGATTTGATGCGGGCATGGGCATGCGGGCTGCGCAGGATCCAAGCGTGAAGCTGCCCGGGCTTATCCGAATCATCCGTGTAAGCGCCACGCCCTTGCAGAAAGCGGAAATCTTCCTTGCGGCGGACGCTGGCGCCGATACCTTCGAAGGGTGTCACCACGTTCATGTCTATCGCCTCCCGTATTGTTTTGGTGCGGCCCTAGGTGGCCGCAAAAGGCGGGGCTTATGCCCCTGCCCCATTAGTCAGCAGCGCGCGCCATTTCGCGGCGCTTGCCCTGCATCACTTCCGCCGCCGCCGCGATGGCCTTGACGATATTGTGATAGCCCGTGCAGCGGCAGAGATTGCCTTCCAGCCCTTCGCGGATTTGCTGTTCCGTGATGCCATTCGGGTGCTTATTCACAAGGTCAATCGCGCTCATCACCATGCCCGGCGTGCAGAAGCCGCATTGCAGCGCGTGGTATTCGCGGAAGGCTTCCTGCATCACATGCAGCGTGCCATCGGCAGCCGCGAGGCCTTCAATGGTGGTCACATTCGCGCCATTGCACATCACCGCGAGCGTCGTGCAGGATTTCACGCTTTCGCCATTCACATGCACCACGCAGGCGCCGCATTGGCTCGTATCGCAGCCGACATGCGTGCCGGTCATGCGCAGCTTCTCGCGCAGCATTTCCACCAAAAGCGTGCGGCCTTCAACCTCGGCGGTATGGGTTTGACCATTCACGGTCAGTGTCACCTGCGGCATAGCGCGTCTCCCAATCATGTTCTGCCCGGACCATTGGCCAGGGATGTTTCAACCCAAAGCCTCACCTGTAAGATGGGGCTTCGTCAAGCTTTTCAATATGAAATCTTGCCCGGAGAATGCGCCTCCGGGCAAGGGGTGCTTTTGGCCCCTAATGCTTCGCGATCAGCGCCGCGCCCTTGGCCCCGGCCAGAGGGTTCTCCGCCGCCGGGCGGTCATGCAAATGGCAGGCGGACCAATGCCCAGGCTCGGTCTGGCGGAGCGCGGGTTCATCCTGCCGGCAGCGATCAAAGGCATAGGGGCAGCGCGTATGGAAACGGCAGCCCTTGGGCGGGTTGATCGGGCTTGGCACATCGCCCTTCAGGATCACGCGTTCCCGCTGCGCGCCAGGCTCGGGCACCGGCACGGCAGACAATAGCGCTTCCGTATAGGGGTGCTTGGGCGCGGCAAATAATTCGCGCTTGGGCGCCACTTCCACGATCTTGCCGAGATACATGACCGCCACGCGATGCGTCATATGCTCCACAATCGCCAGATCATGGCTGATGAAGAGCAGCGCAAGGCCGAGATCCTTCTGCAAATCCTGCAGCAGGTTCACGATCTGCGCCTTGACGGAGACATCCAGCGCCGAGACCGCCTCATCACATATGATCAGATCAGGCTCGGCGGCAAGCGCGCGGGCGATGCCGATGCGCTGGCGCTGCCCGCCCGAGAATTCATGCGGCCAGCGCCCAACGGCATCACGCGGCAGGCGCACACGGTCCATCAGATCGCCGACGCGCTTTTCAAGGTCAGCGGCATCCTTGGCCAGGCCGAAATTGCGGATCGGCTCAGCCAGGATATCGCGCACCCGCATGCGCGGATTGAGCGAGGAATAGGGGTCCTGAAACACCACCTGCATACGCCGACGGAGCGGGCGCAAAGTGCTGGCTGGCATGTCATCAATCCGGGTGCCGTCCAGGGTTACCTGCCCGCCGGTAATATCGAAAAGGCGCAGAATGGCCTTGCCGACGGTGGATTTGCCGCAACCGGATTCACCCACCAGCGACAGCGTCTCCCCCTTCGCGATGGAAAAGGAAATGCCATCCACGGCATAGACATGGCCGGTGACACCGCCCAAAAAACCTGAGCGGATCGGGAAATGTTTCTTGAGGTCATTGACCTCGAGCAGAGGCGTGCTCATGCCGCGGCGGCCTCCTTCACGGCGTAATGACAGGCGACGATATGGCCGGGGGCTTTTTCTTCGAGGCCCGGCGCCACGTTGCGACAGAGATCGGTGGCATAGGTGCAGCGGCTGGCGAAGACGCAGCCTTCAAGCTTCTTTTTGAGGCTCGGCACCAGGCCCGGGATTTCCTGCAAGCGGGTTTCCGTCCCATCCAGCGAGGACCCAAGCTTAGGCACGGACCCAAGCAAACCCTGCGTATAGGGGTGGCGCGGGGTGCGGAACAAAGGCCCGACCTTGGCTTCTTCCACCTTGCGCCCGGCATACATCACCACCACGCGCTCAGCCACTTCCGCCACCACGCCAAGGTCATGCGTAATCAGCACAATAGCGGCACCGACGCGATGCTTCAGGTCGCGCATCAGATCTAGGATCTGCGCCTGAATGGTCACATCCAAGGCCGTGGTCGGTTCATCGGCAATCAGCAGCTTCGGATTGCAGGCGAGTGCGATGGCAATCATCACGCGCTGGCGCATGCCGCCCGAAAGCTGGTGCGGATATTCCTTCACGCGGCGTTCCGGTTCCGGAATGCCGACCAGCTTCAGCATCTCCACCGCGCGGTCTTCCGCCTGCTGCGCCGACATGCCCTGATGGAGGCGCAGTGTCTCACCAATCTGGCGGCCCACGGTCAGCACCGGGTTCAGTGACGTCATCGGTTCCTGGAAGATCATGCTGATCTCATTGCCGCGAATGCTGCGCATTTCGACTTCTGAGAGGTCCAGCAGATTCTTGCCATTGAAGCGGATGGCGCCGGCCAGCTTGCCGGGCGGTTCCGGGATCAGGCGCAGGATGGACATGGCGGTGACGGATTTGCCGCAACCGCTTTCGCCCACCACGGCGAGTGTCTCGCCAGCCTCGACATGGAAGGAAACGCCATCCACCGCGCGATTGATGCCATCGGGCGTGCGGAAATGCGTCTGCAGATTGTCAACTTCGAGCATCGCCATGGGTCAGATCCTCTTTGCCATGCGCGGGTCGAGGGCATCCCGGAGACCATCGCCGAGCAGGTTCACGGCCAGCACGGTGATGGATAGGAAGATGGCGGGGAAGAACACGATATAGGGCTTCACCTGCCAAAGCGCGCGGCCTTCGGCCATGATATTCCCCCAGGATGGGATGATCGGCGGCGTGCCGGCCCCGATGAAGGACAGGATGCTTTCCACAATCATCGCCGATGCACAGATATAGGTCGCCTGCACGGTAATGGGTGCGAGCGTATTCGGCAGGATATGGCGCCAGATGATCACCGGCGTGCGTGTGCCCGCGGCCACCGCGGCGTCCACATAGGGTTGCTCACGGAGCGAAAGCACCACGCCACGCACCAGGCGCGACACGCGCGGGATTTCCGCAATGGTGATGGCGATGATCACATTCTGCACCGAACCGCGCGTGAGTGCCATGAGCGCAATGGCAAGCAGGATCGGCGGGATGGACATCATGCCATCCATCACGCGCATGATGATGCTATCGGCCCAGCGGATGAAGCCGGAGATCATGCCAATGGTGAGCCCGATGATGGAAGCCAGCACCGCCACCGAAAACCCAACCAGCAGCGACACGCGCGCACCGTAGAGTACACGCGAATAGATATCGCGGCCAAGCATATCCGTGCCGAACCAATACATCGCCGATGGTTCACGCGTGCGCCGCGCGGGGGCCAAGGCTGTCGGGTCGGTGGTGAACAACAAGGGCGCGAAAATCGCGACCAACACCATCAGCAGCACCAGCGACCCGCCAATGGCAATCGCCGGGTTGCGCCGCATGAAGCCGAAAAACCCACCACGCGCCTTCACCGGCGGCATGATGTCGGGCAGCGTCGGCGCCACCGCGACATTCGCCGCGGTGATGCCCTTGGGGTCGAGGATGGAAGCGGACATCAGTATCTGATCCTCGGGTCCAGAATGGTATAGAGCAGGTCAATCATCAGATTCACCAGCACATAGACAAAGGAAAACAGCAGCACGACGCCCTGAATGACCGGGTAGTCGCGCCGCAGAATGGCATCAACCGTGAGCCGCCCAAGGCCCGGGATGGCAAAGACGCTTTCCGTCACCACCGCGCCACCAATCAGCAGCGCAATGCCAATGCCGATCACGGTCACGATCGGCACGGCGGCATTCTTCAGCGCATGCAGGAACAGGATGTTGCGCTGACCCGCCCCCTTGGCGCGGGCGGTCCGGATATAATCCTGTTGCAGCACTTCCAGCATGGTCGCGCGCGTGATGCGCGCGATCAGCGCGATATAGACCGTGCCGAGCGCAATGGCCGGCAGGATCAAATTCTGGAACCAGGGGAAGAAGCCCTGCTTGATCGGCGTATAGCCCTGCACCGGCACCCAATCGAGTTCCAGCGCAAAGATAAACGCCAGTACATAACCGACCACAAAGACGGGGACGGAAAAGCCAAGCACGGCAAAGCCCATCACCGTGCGGTCAATCACCGTGCCCTGCTTCCAGGCGGCGATCACCCCCATCGGAATGGCGACCGAAACCGCCAGGATCAACGTGATGATCATGAGCGACAGCGTCGGTTCAATACGCTGTTGAATCATGGTTGAAACCGGCAGGTTGGTGAAAATCGAAACGCCGAGATCACCCTGAAGAATACGCCAGACCCATTCCCCGAACCGGATCAAAAACGGCCGGTCGAGGCCAAGGCTGGCGCGGATGCGTTCCACATCTTCAGGCGTGGCCTGATCGCCTGCAATCACCGCAGCCGGATCACCGGGCGCGACGTAAAGCAGGCTGAAGACAAATAGCGCGACGAAGGCCATCACCGGAATGGTGGCCAAGACGCGTCGGACAATATAGGCGAACATGATCCCGGCGATCTTTCCTGATTAGGACTTGCTGACGCCCCAGAAGAAGGGCAGCGGGCCGCCGACAATGCCGGTGACATTGCTGCGCCATGCCTGATAGGTCTTGTAGAAGCCAGTCGGCGCATAGGTCATGTGGCTCATGGCTGCGGCATTCATCTCGGCAACCGCGGCCTTTTCCGCCGCCAGATCCGGCGCTGCGAACCACTTGTCACGGGCCGCTTCCACCGCATCATCCTTGGGCCAACCGAACCAGGCGCCATCGCCATGGGCGCGAAGGGCCAGATAGGCCGCCGGGTTGATACAATCCGCACCCGCATGCCAGGTGTGGAAGATATGCCAGCCACCCTGACCGGGGGGCGATTTGGACGCGCGGCGCTGACCAACCGTACCCCAATCGGTCGCCACAAAGTCCACATTCATGCCAATGGAGCGCAGCAGCGCATTGGTGACCTCGCCCATGGCCTTAAGCGGCGCCTGATCCTGCCCGACCAGCACCGTAATCGGCTGGCCGCTATAGCCGGATTCACGGAGCAACGCGCGCGCCGCTTCCACATTACGCGCACCTTTCAGGATATCCCCGCCGGCTTCCGTATAAAGCGGCGTGCCTGGCGTGAAGAAGGAAGGCAGGGTCTGCCACAGCGCCCGGTCATCACCGACTACCGCACGCATATAATCTTCCTGGTTCAGTACCATCGCAACCGCACGGCGCGCGCGTACATCATTGAAGGGCGCATGCAAGTGGTTGAAGCGGAAGGAACCGATATTGCCGAGCGGATCGGCGATATCCACGCGAACATTGCGGTTGCGCCGCAAGGATGGGATCAAATCGGTGAGCGGGGTTTCCCACCAATCAATTTCATTATTCATCAGCGCCGCCGAAGCCGTGGCCGGGTCTGGCATAATGATCCATTCGATCCGGTCCACCCCCATTCGCTTGCCGCCCGCCAGCCAGGACGGAGGCTCATTGCGCGGGACATATTGTTCAAAGCGCGTGAAGACCGCGCGGGCGCCGGGGACCCATTCATTGCGCACAAAGCGCATGGGGCCGGAACCCACGAATTCCGTGACCTGCTGGAAGGGATCGGTGCGCGCAATACGCTCCGGCATCATGAAGGCCATTGGCGTATTATTTTTGCCAAGCGCCAGCAACATCTTGGGGTAGGGCGCCTTCAGGCGCCAACGGAAGGTGCGGTCATCCACCGCCACCAATTCTTCCTGGAGCGCGCGGATCATCTGGCCCATGCCATCGCGCACCGCCCAGCGATTGAGGCTGGCGACGCAATCGGCCGCGGTCACCTTGGTGCCATCATGCCACATCAGGCCGTCACGCAGGCGGAAGGTCCAGACCTTGCCATCAGAGGAAACTTCTTCGCTTTCGACCATTTGGCGCTTGGCTTCAAGCTTGTCGTCAAACCCGTAAAGCGTATCCCAGACCAGCGCCGCGGCATTGCGCACCACATATTGCGTGCCCCAGATGGGGTCGAAATTGGCTAGATTGGCCTGCGGCACGAAGCGGAGCGTGCGCGCGGTAGCGCCCTGAGACAGCGCCGGGGCTGAGACCCCAGCCGTGCCCGTCAATGCCGCAACGCCAGCGGTTGCCTTGAGGAAATTTCTACGATCCATCGCCCTTCTCCCATTCTGTGTTCGGGGCAGCCCAGTCTGCCCAGGTAAAAGTCACTCTGCCTTACCGATTGGCAGTGCTTATCAAGCTGCTTCGCTTAGCCTGCTTTCACCTTGGCGCAAATAGCCCCAATGGCTGGCCGGCATGCTCCGCTCTGCCAAAGCGATGCATGGCCCATGCCATCAATGGCTTACGGCCCCGCCCCTCAGCTCCGCCTGATGCCCCAATAAAGTGCCAGACCCGGCACGCGCCCAGACAGGTTGGCGCGCAATGCCGTCATGGATTTGTAGGAACCGAGCGGAATATAGGGCAGTTCATCCATCGCGACCGTCTGCATATCCCGCGCGATGGCCTGCTGCGCTGCAAGGTCAGGAGCGTCAAACCAGGCATCGCGCAATTCCTCAAGCTTCGGGATATCCGGCCAGCCGAACCAGGCATTGGTGCCATTGCCACGCAGCGGGAAATGCGCCGCCGGATCGGCGAAATCGAAGGACGAGAATGAGGTAAACAGCATGGACCAACCTGCCCGCTCCACCGGCTCGCGCGAGGTGCGGCGCTGCACCGTGGTGCCCCAATCGCTCAGCACAATATCAGCATTGAAGCCAAGCCGGCGCACCAGATCAGCTCCTACCTGCGTGAGTGCGGCCGGCACCAGAATATCAGTAGGGCCAATCAGCCGCATGGTCTGGTTCGTATAGCCCGCTTCGCGCATCAAGGCCCGCGCGCGGTCAATGCTGCGCGGCCCCATCAGCGGCGCGAGGCCAGCATCATTCGCCAGCGGCGTACCCGGCGTGAACATGCCAACCCCGGTGGTGTAAAGCGACGCATCCGTCCCCACCGATGCTTGCATGAAATCCTGCTGGCTGATCGCAGGCAGCAAGGCTTGGCGCAGGGCCTTGTTATTGAAGGGCGCATGCGCATGGTTGAAGCGGAGAATGCCGGTCAGCGGCAGCGGGTCAATCGCTTCAATCACCACCTGCCGGTTACGGCGCAGCAATTGCTGCACTTCCGGCGGCGGCTGTTCATACCAATCAATCTCACCGGTTTGCAGCGCGGCGGCGGCGGTCGCGGCATCCACAATGATGTGCCATTCCACGCGATCAAAATGCGCGATCTTCGGCCCGGCGGTCAGGCTTGGCGTGCCGGATTGCACGGGCACGTAATCGGCGAAGCGTTCATAGACCACCAGGCTGCCGGAATTGAATTCATTTGCCTTGAAGCGGAAGGGGCCGGAACCGATGGCCTCCCGCACCTGCTGAAAGGGGTCGGTCTTGGCCAGGCGTTCGGGCATGATGAAGGCCGGGCTATTGGAAACCTGCGCCAGCGCATGAAACAGCAGCGGGAAGGGTTTTTTCAGCCGGAAGCGGATGCGCATGTCATCCACGATCAGAATATCATCCGTGACGGTCGCAAGCTTCTGGCCGAAAGGGTTCCGCTTCATCCAGCGCTGCAGGCTTGGCACCACATCCTGCGCGCGCACGGGTTCCCCATCATGGAATTTCAACCCAGGGCGGAGCGTGATGGTAACGCTGCGCCCGCCATCATCGCTGCTATGGCCGGCGGCCATTTGCGGCTGTGGCTGGAATTGCGCATCCATCCCGTAAAGGGAGTCAAACACCATATGCCCAAAATTGCGGGTGATATTGGCCGTGGTCCAAATGGGATCGAGGCTGGTGAGGTTCGCCTGCGGCACCATTTTCAGCACGCGATTCTGCGCCGGCTGCGCAATGGCAAAGGAAGGCAGCGCGCTTGTGGCAGCGGCGGCACCGAGTTTGAAGACATCCCGACGTTGCATGTGAACCTCCTTTTTGTCTTGGCCTTATCAAGCCCGCTTGCGGCTGGTGGCGCAAGCGCGATTTGGCCTCAGCCCGGCCTATGGCCGAAGCCCAAGGCCGGTTCGGGGGCAGTATCTATCCAGATTGCCTTGCTTTGCGTCAGTTCGGCCAAAACCTCCTGCCCCGAGGAGCGACCATGGCCTGAGGCGCCAAAGCCGCCAAAGGGCACGGAAACGTGAATGGTGCGATAGCCATTCACCCAAAAGGTCCCTGCCCTCACCCTGTCCGCCACGCGATGCGCCCGGCCCAAATCACGCGTCCAGACCGCGCCCGCGAGGCCAAAGGGCGTAGCATTGGCCAGCGTGATGGCTTCATCCTCATCCTCGAAAGGGATGGCGGCGACCACGGGGCCAAATATTTCCTCCCGCGCTGGGCGCGCCTCATTGGAGAGCCCGGCGAGCAAGGTGGGCGGCACCCAAAAGCCGCCTTGGGGCAGTGCGGCGGGTTTTTCGGCGGCCAATACAGCAGCGCCGGAAGCCGCACCGGCGGCGAGCAATTCCCGCACATGGGCAAATTGCCGCGCATTGGCCAAAGGGCCCATTTCGGTTGCGGCATCCATGGGATCGCCCAGCCGAATGCGGCGCTGCGCGTCAGCAAGCGCGGCGACAAACCGATCATGCAGGCGGCGCTGCACCAGAAGCCGTGACCCCGCAACACAGGATTGCCCGCTGCCGGCATAGATCGCCTGCTGCGCGCCCTGGATCGCGCTGGCGAAATCCGCATCGTCAAAGACGATATTGGCGCTTTTGCCACCGAGTTCGAGCAAGCTCGGCACGCCACGCGCGGCGGCAGCGGCAGCGACCGCGCGGCCTGCCGCGACGCCGCCCACAAACACCACCTTGGCGATTTCGGGGGCAGCAAGTAGCGCCGTACCCGTGCCCTGTCCCGGCCCCGCGATCACCTGGAACAGGCCGCGTGGTAGCCCGGCTTGTTCGGCAAGCAACCCAAGTGCGAGGGAGGTCAGCGGCGTAAATTCCGATGGCTTCAGCACCACCGCATTGCCGGCTGCGAGCGCTGGAAAGACATTCCAGCCAGCGGTGAAAATCGGTGCATTCCAGGGCGTGATGGCCAGCACCACGCCAAGCGCCTCACGCCTTACCATGACGGTATGGCCGGAAGGGACGGGAATGATCCGGCCTTCGATCTTGTCGCACCAACCGGCCCAGTATTCTGCCATTTCCGCGACACGGGCGACTTCCGCGCGCGTATCGCGCAAGGGTTTGCCGGTTTGCGCGGATTCCAACCGCGCCAGCTTATCCGCGTTTTGCCGGAGTAAGGGCGCAATGGCCCAAAGCCGGCGGCCGCGTTCGGCGCCACTCAACGCCTGCCAAACACCCTGCGCGCGCGCCGCGCTGCTGGTGGCTTCAGCGATAAGGCCCGCGCCTGCGCTGGCATAGTCGAGCAGCGCCCCACCCGTTGTTGGGTCTTGCAAGGTGATGAGGGCGCCATCGCCCGCGATGATCTCGCCATTCACCAGGCTGCCGGTGAGCCCAGCCAAAAGCGCGGTGACTTCGGCGGTGAGAACGGCTTTGGCGCTGAAGGGGGTCATGGCTTGGCTCCTGTAAAAAGCGCTGCCGAGAGGCGGTTGAAATCAGCCTCATCCGGCACCGCGTCGCGCAATTCCTGCCACAGCGCAGCGGCGCGGCCGGTTGCATGCAGCGATACATCCAATTCCCGCGCGAGTTCCAGCGCGAGACCGACATCCTTGCGCATCAGCCCAGCGCTGAAACCTGAGTCAAAGCTGCCGGGGATGATCCAGCGCGGCCAATTCACCTCGGTCACCGCGGAACGGCCCGAGGCGCCATTCAACACCGGCAAGAGCGCTTCCGGCGAAACCCCGGCAGCAGCACCAAGGCGCAGCGCCTCACCGGCGGTGACCAGATGGCTTGCGACGAGAAGGTTGTTCACCAACTTCGCCACCTGCCCCGCCCCGGATGGCCCGATATGCAAAAGCCGTGCAGTCAAGTGTTGCAGGATGGGTGTTGCGCGTTCCAAGGCGACGGCATCGCCACCCACCATCATGGCCATGCTGCCCGCAGCGGCACCGGCAGGGCCGCCTGAGACCGGCGCATCCAGATAGAAAACGCCCTGTGCCTTGGCTTGTTCGGCGAAGCTCTGCACGGCGCGCGGTGACAGGGTTGAGGTGTCAATGATCACGGCATCTTGCGGCAAGGCGGGCAGTGCGTGGTTCAGCACCTCGGCCACCGCAGCATCATGCGGCAGGGAGAAGAGGGTGATCTCGGCGATGCTGTCCTTGAGATCGGCGCCGATGCTGGCACCGGCTTGGCGTGCGGCATCGCGCTTGCCAGGGTCCAAATCCCAGGCGCTTGGCTTGTGGCCGGCCTCAAGAAGCCGCTTGAGCATCGCCATGCCCATATTGCCGAGACCGATTACCGCGACCACTGGCGCCTCCCCCTCAAACCTGGACTCTCCGGCGCTTTCCATAGCGCCGCAACGCCGTGAGGGCCAAGGCAGTTTGCGCCGTGTGGCTTTCCTGCGTAACAGGCTAGCATGGCAGTTCTCACTATTCTTTCCCGCATCAAGGGCATGATCGGCGAAGCGCGTTTTGGCGTGCTGATGGAATTTCTGCGCTTCGGTGTGGTGGGCACGATTGGCTTTGTGGTGGATACGGCGGTGCTTTATGCGGGGTTGGCGCTGGGGCTTGGGCTTTATGGCGGGCGCGCGGTTTCCTACCTGGTGGCGGCGACCACGACCTGGGCGCTCAATCGGTTATGGACCTTTCGCGGGCGCGGTGATGGCCCTGTTCATCAGCAATGGGCGCTTTTCCTGCTGGTCAATCTGATCGGCTTTGCGATGAATTACGGCACCTATGCCGCGCTGATCATCTTTGTACCGCTGGTGGCAGCGCATCCGGTGTTGGGTGTCGCTGCCGGGGCCATCGCCGGCATGTTCGGCAATTTCGTGCTGTCACGCCAATTGGTGTTTCGCGCGCGCGGGACGTAAAAAAGGGGGCGCCGAGACGCCCCCTTCTTCAGTTTGGCCGCATCAGCTCCTGACGAAGTTGCAGCCGCCTTCGGAAATCGGGCGGAAGGCTTCATTCGCATCGGTGGTTTGCAGCAGCTTGTAATAATCAAACGCGCCGCGGCTTTCTTCGGGCTTCTTCACCTCGAACAAATAAGCCGGGTGCAGCTTGCGGCCGTCGGCTCGGATGGTGCCGGGACCGAAGCAATCATCGTCGCAGGGAATGGCCTTCATCCGCGCAACAGTTGCTGCACCGCTTTGCTTGGCTTGCGCCGGCCCCATATCAACGACCGTCTTCAAATAATGCAGCACCGCCGCATAACCGCCGGCATGGTTCATACAAAGCGCATTCTGCCCGATATTGGGCCGCACGCGGGCCGAGAAAGCGCGGGTGCGGTCATTCATGTCCCAATAGAAGGTTTCGGTGCAGATCAGCCCTTGCGTCGTTGCAAGCCCAAGCGCATGCACATCAGGCAAGAACATCAGCAGGCTGGCAAGCTTGATGCCGCGGCGCATGATACCGAATTCCGCTGCCTGCTTGATGCAGTTGATGGTGTCACTGCCAGCATTGGCAAGGCCGATCACCTTGGCGCGCGAAGCCTGCGCCTGCACCAAAAAGGCCGAGAAATCCGTCGTGCCCGGGAAGGGTGTGCGCACCTGGCCGAGAACACGCCCACCAGCATTACGCACGAAATTCGCGGTATCGCGTTCCAGCGCATGGCCGAAGGCGTAATCAGCCGTAATAAAGAACCAGCTATCGCCACCGGCACGCACTGTGGCACCGCCGGTGGATTTGGCAAGCATCCAGGTGTCATAGGTCCAATGCACCGTATTTGGCGTACAGGCACGCCCGGTAAGGTCCGAGGTCGCGGAGGTAGTATTCAAAAAAACCTTGTTTTTGTCGCGAATGATCTCATTCGCCGCGAGTGCGACGGAAGAAGCGCCGCCATCGACAACAACATCAACGCCGTCGCGGTCAATCCATTGCCGCGTCAGGTTGGAACCGACATCGGGGCGGTTTTGATTATCGCCGAACAGCACTTCGATATTGAAGCCGCGATTGCTCATTTCAGCCGCTGCCTGACGCACACAGGCGAGCTCCGTCGGGCCGCTCACGTCACGATAGGTGCCGGAAAAATCCGTCAGCAGTGCGATCTTGATGGTATTGGCGGCCTGCGCCTTTGCGCCTTGCCAGGGCAGGCCACCAATGCCGGTGCCAATGCCCGCGCCGGCCGCAAGGGCCGTGCGACGTGTTACATTCATGAAGTTACCTCCCAAAACGGTTCGAAGCCTTTGCGGCTGCGTGAAGGCTACGCCTTCTGCAAGGAAGGTAAAGCCCCCCGGTTCGAACCGGCTTTCAGGCGCCCTGCAACTGCACCTTTTCTTCGGATTTTTCAGCAGCGTGATGGAAATTGGCGCGCTGATAGCCGGTCATGAAATCAGGATAGGTGATGGGTTCCATCCTCGCCGTTGCGCCATCCGCCGTGATCGGCTTCATGACAGCGCGGTAATTCGCATCCATGAAAAACGGGATCGCATAGCGTTCGCGGCCAGAGCGATTGATCACGCGATGCGGCGTCGCCAGGAAGCGATTATCCGTCCAGCGCCGCAACATCATCCCGCCATTGATCAACAACGCGCCTTCAGGCGCCGGCGCATCCAGCCAGCGCCCATCGGGCAGTCTAAGCGATAGACCCGGCACCTTGTTCTGCGCCAGAATGGTCATGAAGCTCGTGTCCATATGGGGTGCGATGCCGTATTCATTCTCGGGCGCGGTTGGCTCCTGCGGCGGGTAATGGGACATGCGCAGCGTGAACATCGGCTCCCGGAAAAATGGCGCGAAGTAATCAGCCGGCAGGCCAAGCGCGCGGGCATAGATCGGCAGCAGCGACAGCCCCAAACCTTCAAACGCCGCGCAGGCTTGCAGGATGTTTGCGCGAAAACCGGGTAAATCCGGCCATTGATTGGCGCCGCGAAAGCGCACCTTGCCCAGAACATCGGGATGATCAGCGGGCAGGTCCCGCTTGAAGAACACGGCCTCATTCGCGTTCGGCAAAGCCACATCACCCACCGCATTCACGCGCGTGGTCGCACCCCGCATCGGCATATAGCCGATATTGTGTTCATTGATCTTGAGGCTGAGTTTCGCGTCCAAGGGTTGCGCGTGAAAACGCGCTGCCTCAGCGAAGGTTTGATCGAGCAGCGCTTCCGAAATGCCGTGATTGCGGACGAAATAAAAGCCGACTTCGGTGAAGGCGTGGCGGAGTTCCTCGCCCAGCTTCTCAAGCGCTCCGGGCGCGCCCGCGCGCAAGGGGGCGAGATCAAGAACGGGAATACTGTCGGCCATGGCGAATGATCCCTGCTTATCGGCAGGCAGCATCACGCCTCAGGCACATATCCGCAAGAGGCCTGTTCAATTGGCCGAGCGGCTCAAATCCCAAAGATTGGGAACGGTCTTATTGTCGTAGCCGGAGATGAAATATTCGGGCTGGCTGGTCTCGGCATTGAACATGGCGCGCTTCACGGCGCCGATATTGGCACCATAGACATGAATGCTGATGCTGGTGCGCCCTTCCACCGCGTTTTCGACGCGATGCGTGTCGTAGCTGTCGCTGCTGAGGACCACCACATCGCCACGCTTGGCCCGATCAACCCGGCCTGGGCGCATCGGCCCGCCATGCGGGTCTGCGAGCATTTCGGTGGAAATCTCCTCACCCTGATGCACGGCAACCAGGCCCCAAACAGTGTGGTTATGCACGGGCGTCTTCTGCCCAGGCCCCCAGACGAAACAAACGACCGAGAAACGTTCTTGGGGATCGCAATGCAGCAATAATTGCCGATATGTATCGGTAGGCGCTGTATATTCCGGCGGCAACCAATTATCCGAAAGCACAAGCCTTCGGAGCAGGTCTGGTGCGTCCTTCAGGAAGCGGGGCTCATCGGCCCCCGCTTCGGCCAGGGCTGTCATGCCGCGGACAAAGTCTCGCAGCGGGGCGATGTCTTGCACAAGGGCGCTTCCGTTATCCATGAAACGCAGAATTGAACATTTTGGAAGCAATTGCAACTTTTAGTTTAGTAATTTTCAAAGACCCTCCGCCGTCAGAACAATGCGGCCAGTCACCTTGCCATCTTTCAACCTATTGAGCGCAGTATCGGCTTGGTTAAGCGGCATGCGGGTAATCGGAATACCCGGCAAGCCACCCTTCTGGGCAATACCGACCAATTCCCGCAACTCCTTGACATTGCCCACATATGAACCCTGGATGGTGAGTGCCCGCATCGGCATCACCGGCAGCGGCACGGCCAATTCGCCGCCAAAGAGCCCCACCTGCACCAGCTTTCCGCCCTTGCGCAGCGCATCAAAGGCGCTCCGCGCTGTCTCCGTGCCGTTCACCAGGTCAATAATGGCGCGCACCGGGCCGCCACAGGCTTCCATGATGCGCTTGGCCGTATCCGCATCCCCGCCCTGGACAATATCGGTGGCCCCTTCCCGCTTGGCGGCTTCCAGCTTGGCCGGACTCACATCCACCATCACGATTCGCCGATGGCCCTTGGCCTTCAGCACGGCAATCGCATTCAGGCCGAGACCACCGGCGCCGATCAGCACAATCGGCTCATCGGCCGGCATCGGCATCACCTTATTGATGGCGCTGAACACCGTAATGCCCGAACAGGCATAGGTTGCGGCCAAGGCGGGATCGAGGTTCCCCACCGGCACCAAATGCCGCGGCTCCGGCGCCAGCACATGCGTCGCATAGCCACCATGCTGATAAACGCCGAGGCTTTTGGGCGCGAGGCACATATTATCCTCATCCGCGCGGCAGGAATCACAGGTGCCGCAGCCAACCCAAGGAAAGACCACCATATGGTCACCGACCTTGAGGCCGGCGCCATTGGCATCGGGGCCCCATTTCAGCACGCGCCCGACAATCTCATGCCCCATGGCAAGCGGCAGCTTCACGCCGCGATCGGAAAGTTTCAGATAGCCGCGCGAGCCGAGATCATAGCCACCTTCCCAGATATGCAGATCCGAATGGCAAACCCCCGCATGGGTGATTTCGAGCAAGACCTGCTGGCCGGTGGGTTCCGGTGTTGGGATTTCGATTTCCTGAAGCGGTTTTCCGGCTTCAATGACAGCCCAGGCGCGCATGTTTGGGTTTCCTTCCTGATTGGCGTTGCGCGCATGGGAACAAGGGAGGGCCTTCAGGTCAAGCGCTGGTGTCAATCCGGGCGGATATTATTCTCCCGCACCACGCGGCCCCAGGTCGCGATTTGGGCAGAGAGGAATTGAATGAAGGCGGCTTCGCCTTGCGGGTTCAGGTCTATGCCAAGGCCGATGATGCGTTGGCGGAGTTCCGGCACATCCAAGGCCTTGCGCACCGCCGCTTCCATGCGCGCCTTGATTGCCTCCGGCAGGCGCGCGGGGCCGAGGAAACCCCAGAAGGCCCGCGAATCAACACCCGTAATGCCAAGTTCCGTCATGCTCGGCACATCCGGGATATTGGGGCTGCGCGTGGCGCTGGTTTGCGCGAGGGGCACCAGCGTGCCGGCATCAATATGCACGCCAATGGCGGGGCGGGTCGCGATCGGCAAATCCACCTCACCCGCCGCGGCCGCGACCGCGAGTGGCCCACCGCCACGATAGGGCACATGCACCAGCTTGAAGCCGCCGGCGCGTTGGATAAGTTCCATGGTCAAATGCGCCAGGCTGCCATTGCCGATGGTGCCATAGGTGACCGTCTCTGGCTTGGCCTTCGCTGCCGCGACCACATCGGCGAAACTGCGATAGGGGCGCGTGCGATGCGCGGTCAGCACCATGGGCGCGGTGCCGAACAATAAAAGCGAGGTCAAATCGCGTTCAGTATCAAAGCCCATATTCGGGATCAGCGCCGGATTGACCGCATGCGTGTCAAAGACGATCAGCCATGTATTGCCATCCGGTGCCGCACGCGCGACCTGCGCGGTGCCGAGTGACCCGGAAGCGCCGCCGCGATTTTCCACAATGAAGGGCACGCCGAATTCAGCCTGCAAATGGGGTTGCAGCAGCCGCGCCAGCGCATCGGTTGACCCACCCGGCGGGAAGGGCACCACGATACGAATGGGGCCATTCGGCCAATTGCCCTGCGCTTGGGCGATATGCGGTGCGGCCAAAAGGCCGGGCATGGCGGCAAGGATGGTGCGTTTGGTGATCATGTCAGATTTCTCCCGGTCTTTGTTGCTTCAGGTTTTTGGCGCGGGCGGTATGGCCTTCGCGGCCATCAGCGCGCGGCGGATTTCGGCTTCTGCCTTGTCCAATTCCACCGCCGCATCGGCGCGCTGGGCGCGGGCCCGTTCGGCGATGTTCAAACTATCTTCAATCGTTGCCACCAGCAGCTGATTGGCCTGCTTTACTGCGGCGAGATCAAACACGCCGCGTTCGATTTCATTGCGCGCTTCCGCATTGCCCTGGCGCAGCCGCTCAGCATTCGCGGTCAGCAATTGATTGGTCAGGTCATTGGCCTGCTTCAGCGTCTGCCCCGCATCGCGCATGCGCTGAATGGCAAGTGCCTGCGCCAATTGCTGGCGCCACAGCGGCACGGTATTGGCCACCACGGATTGGATCTTCGCAGCCAGCGCCTTGTCATTTTCCTGAATGAGCCGGATGGAAGGCAGCGCCTGCATCGCGACTTGCCGCGTCAGGCGCAGATCATGGATGCGCCGATCAAGCTCATCCCGCGCCGCGCGCAAATCGCGCAGCTTTTGCGCCGCCAGCATATCGCCTGACGTCGCTTTGGCTTCAGCTTCGGGGATGGCGGTGCTGTCTGTGGCGTTCAGCACCATCTCACCGGCTGCGATGTGATCGCCAAGGCCATGGAACCAATCAAGCGTTGCGCCATAAAGCCGTTCCAGCTTCTCGACATCTTCCAACAGCCGCGTGCGATGCGCATCCAGCTTATCGCCAATCGCTTCCACCTGGTCCTTCAGCCCCTCATAGCGGCTGATCACCTGCGCGGCCTCGGCCCCTGCCTTATTGAACAGGCGCGCAAAGAAGCCTGGCTTTTCCGCAAGGCCCGAAACATCAAAGCCGCGCAGCGCGGTCAACAAGTTGCCGAGTGTCTGCCCAGCCTCCCCCGCTTCGCGGTTTTTCGCCCCTTCCAGCATGGCATCCGCCGCCGCCGAGGCGCGGGTTTGCGCTTCCTGTCCGAAGCGGAGGACGGCAGCCGGGTCCGTCACATCCAACTGGGCCGCGAGGCGTTCAACCTCGGCCCGGCGTTCCTCAGGGGTCACGATAATGTCGCTCATGAATAGCCTTCCTCGCGCAGCCTGTCGGCCAGCACTTTCACTTGGATATCGAGTGCGGCGCTCTCCTCGGCGCGGAGGTCTTCGCGCAAGCGCCGTGCAGCGGTTTCAAGATCACGCAGCAGCGCGCCAAGCGCGGGCGGTGGTGCCGCGCCGGCTTCAAGCCGTGTCGCGATACGTTCCAGCCCATCCAAATGCACGGCAAGGAAGCGGCGCGCGCGCGCAATACCCTCGGGCCGCGCTTCCAGATCATCCAGCACCTGGCCAATCGCCTGCGCCACCGGGATCAGGCGCGGTTCATTGCCGCGCGCTGCGATGGCCGCAACCCCAGCCAGCCGGATGCGCGCATCGGCAAGCGGGCCGGTAGGCGGCGGCGGTGGTGGTGCGGGCGGCGCGGCTTCCGGGATTTCGGCATAGAGCAACCGGGTGCCACCCCAGGCGCCGAGCGCAAACAACACCCCAATAATCGGCCCTGCCCCGGCACCAAGCCCGGTCGCGAGGCCCGCTGCCACGCCCATGAGCACGGCGGCACGCTTGGCGTCGCCTTTCCTGGCGCGCTTCATGATGCGCGCGGCGATGAAGGGCAAACCAATGCCGAGCAGGCAGCCGATCAGCGCTGTCTGGCGCATGGCAAAAAGATTGAAGATTGCCGCCGGCAGCAGCGCGAGCCCCATCATGGGCAGCACCCAAAGGCGCCAGAAGCTATTCACAGCCCGAACACCGAAGCGACCGCGCGCCACAGTGCGAGCATGCCCACCAGTGCCATGGTGCCGCCCAGCAGCATGAAGCCAAGCGAGCGCTTCAGGCCCACGGGTAGGGTTGGGGTCGGCGGCGCCGGCAAGGGCGCGTTGCGGTTTTGGCTCACGCGGCGTTACATCGCCTTTGTGCCGCGCCCTATCAAGACCGGCAAAGGGGGAAGTTACACCATGGAGCAAATCGCCATCATCGGGGCCGGGCTGATTGGCCGCGCCTGGGCCATGGTTTTCGCCCGCGCCGGCCATGACGTGCGGATTTGGGACCCGGTGGCGGGGGTTTCTGCAACGGCCCTCGGCCTTATCGGGCAAAGCTTGAAGGATTTGGCGGATGCCGGGCTGATCGCCGAAGCGCCCGCCGTGATTGCCGCGCGCATCAGCGCTACCGCCAGCATGGAAGAATGTGTCGCGGGTGCCGCTCATGTGCAGGAAAACGGGCCCGAGCGCGTGGAGCCCAAACGCGAGATTTTCGCACGGCTTGATGCGCTGTGCGGGCCTGATGTGGTGCTGGCTTCCTCCACCTCCGGCATTCCAGCCAGCGCCTTTACTGAGGGGCTGGCCGGGCGCGCGCGCTGCCTGGTCGCGCATCCGGTGAACCCGCCCTATCTGGTCCCGCTCGTGGAATTGGTGGGCGCACCCTGGACCGCGCCGGAAGTGGTGGCACGCACGCGCGCCTTGATGGCGCGTGTCGGTCAGGTGCCGGTGACCGCGATGAAGGAAACCCGCGGCTTTGTGCTGAACCGGCTGCAAGCCGCATTGGTTGCCGAAGCCTTCCGCCTGGTGCGCGATGGCGTGATGAGTGTTGAGGATGTGGATGCCTGCGTGAAGGATGGGCTTGGGCTCCGCTGGTCCTTCATGGGGCCGTTCGAGACGATTGATCTGAACGCGCCGGGCGGCGTTGCGGATTA
Source organism: Roseomonas sp. (assembly GCA_020249435.1). GTDB lineage: Bacteria > Pseudomonadota > Alphaproteobacteria > Acetobacterales > Acetobacteraceae > Neoroseomonas. The sequence continues at coordinate 125,974 of JADCFQ010000007.1, forward strand.
CGCCGCGCGCTTTGGGGGGCTGATGGGCGGGATTACGGAAGAACAGACGCCGTTTTTGTATGATGCGGCAACAGTTGCGCGCGTGACGGCAGAACGCCGCGCAGCGCTGCCCTTGGAGAAGATTGGTGAGCGTTCAGCCTGGCGGGATCGGCGGTTGATGGGGGTGTTGGGGCATAAGAAGCAGGCGCGCGAATAGCGCGCTACTTCGCCTGTAAAAACGCGAGGCTCTCCCCTTCCAACATCACCGCCGTGAGCCCCCCGCCGGACCAGGCGGCGGTATCAATGCAAATGCGGTTTTCCCGCACCACCGGCATGAACCCTGCCGTATGCCCATGCACCACCACACGCCCATGATCGCGCGGGCTATTCAAAAAATCATGCCGGATACGCAGCAAATCCTCACGCGATTGATCTTCCAGCGCCACCCCTGGGCGAATGCCGGCATGGACAAACAGATAGCCGCCTTCCTCATGCCACAGCGCCAAATCGCGGAGGAACCGGCGCTGATGCGGGGCAATCGCCTCGGGCCAGGTCTCACGCGGTGCATCGGGCGCAACACCCCAGGAATCGAGCGTCGCCCTGCCCCCGCCCCAGAGCCAATCCGCCGCCGCCGCACCATCGCCCGCAAGCGCGCCCAGCATGGTTTCCTCATGATTGCCCATCAGATGCAGCGTGGGCAGGCCAGGAATGGGATCGCCGTTGGAGAGGTAATCCACCACGCCGCGTGACTCCGGCCCCTTATCCACGTAATCACCCAAATGGATCAGCATCGCGGAAGCCACGGGGCGGCGGCGCAAATCCTCGGCGATTTGCGCGTGCAGATCACGCAGCTGCGGCAGCGTGCCATGGATATCGCCAATGGCATAAAGGCGCCGGCCGCGCGGCAAATGCCCAGGCGCACCACGTATTTCCATCACTTCCGATCCGCCCTTGGGTCCAAGGCGTCGCGCAGCCCATCGCCCACCAAATTGAAGGCCAGCACGACCACAAAAATCGCGAGCCCCGGCATGATGGAAAGCCAGGGCGCCTGAGTCAAAAACCGTTGCGCGCTATTCAGCATGGACCCCCAGGAAGGCGCCGGTGGCTGCTGCCCAAGCCCCAGGAAGGAAAGCGATGCTTCGGCGATGATCGCTTCCGCAATCGCAAGGCTCGCCTGCACCAGCAAGGGCGGGATGATATTGGGCAGCACATGAAAAAGCCCGATGCGCCAGGGCGGATTGCCAAGCGCGCGTGCCGCTTCCACCCAATCGGTTGATTTCGCATCAAGCGCCATGCCGCGCGCCAGCCGCACGAAAACCGGCGATGCGGTAATGGCAATGGCCAGCATGGCGTTTTCCAAAGCCGGTCCCAGAAACGCCGCCAGCGCAATCGCCAGAATGAGAAACGGGACGGAGAGCATGGCATCCGCCACGCGTGAAATCAGCCCATCCACCCAGCCACCGATCAAGCCCGCGAGCAAGCCGAGCGGCACACCAATGAACAGCGCGCCAAGCACCGAAATCACGCCCGCCATCAGCGAAGCCCGCGCGCCCCAAATGACGCGGGAGAGCACGTCGCGGCCATTTTCATCCGTGCCGAACCAATGCTCGGCGGAAGGCGGCTTGCGGATGCGGGTCCAGCTTGTTTGCAGCGGATCGTAAGGCGCGATGAAGGGGGCGAGCAGCGCAATCAGCACAAAAGCCACCACCACCACCAGGCCAAACACTGCAAGCTTGTGGCGAAAGAAGCGCTTCAGCGCGCGGCGCGCAGGGCTTTCGCCCATGGCGATGGTGGGCGCATTCATGCCTGACGCAGCCTTGGATTGATCGCCATGTAAAGCAAATCAGCCACCAGTGAGAGCAGCACGAAAATCAGCGCAGTTGCCAGCACCACACCCTGCACCACCGGGTAATCCCGGTTGAACACGGCATCCACAATCAGCTTGCCAAAACCCGGAATGGTGAAGACCTGTTCGGTTAAAACCGCTCCGGCCAGCAACCGGCCAAATTCAATCGCGCCCAAGGTCACCACCGGGATCAGCGCATTGCGCAGCGCGTGCTTCCAGACCACCACGCGTTCGCGTAGCCCCTTGGCGCGGGCCGTGCGCACATAATCCTGCGACAGCGCCGTCAGCATTGCCGCGCGCGTATGGCGCATCAGCACGGAAGCAACGCCGGTGCCGAGCACGAAGGCCGGCATGATGGTTGTCGCGATGGATTGCCAGAAATCCTCAGTGAGCGGGACGTAACCGGATGGCGGCAGCCAGCCGAGTTCCACACTGAAAAACAGGATCATCATAATGCCGAGCCAGAAATTCGGCGTCGAAATGCCAAACAAGGCGACACCATTCGCCGCCCAATCCGTCGGCTGATCGCGCTTAACGGCGGAGAGAATGCCCGCCGGCACGCCGATCAGCACCGCAATGATGAAGGACATGGCGGCAAGCTGCGCGGTGACCGGCAACTTGTCCAGAATAAGCTGACTGACCGGCATTCTGATGCGCCAGGAAAAGCCGAAATCACCGGTCAGCACATTGCCAATCCAATAGAGGTATTGTTCATGGATCGGCCGATCCAGTCTGAGTTCTGCGCGGATTTGCGCCAGCACTTGCGGGTCGCCGCGTTCTTCCCCTGCCAGGATCAGCGCCGGATCGCCGGGCATCAATTGTTGCAGCCCGAAGATCAGGATGGAGAGGATGAACAGCGTCGGCAGTACCTGCCCAATCCGCCGGAGAAGCCAGACCCACATGGCGGCTATTGCAACCGCACGCCTTGCAGCCGCACCAACCCATCCGCGATGGGCCGATAGCCGGAAAGCCGCGCGCTATGCGCCATGATATTCTTGCGGTGCCAAAGATAGATGCGGTGCACATCCTCGCCATAGGCGATGCGCGCGGCACGGGCGTAGAGCGCCTGGCGCTTCGCCAGATCCAATTCCGTGCGCGCTTCATCCAACAGCTTGTCCACCTCGGCATTCGAATAACGGCCATCATTCTGCCCGCCGCCAGTGCGCGTGAAGCTGAAGATATTGCCATCCGGATCGGTGCGGCCGGACCAGCCGACCAGGTAGGTTTCGAACTCACCCCGCGCGGCGGCCTGCAAGGAAGAAGCGAATTCCATGGCGCGGAGGCGCAGATCAAAACCCGCTTCCTTCACCATGGCCTGAATAACCTCACCAACTTGTCGCAGATCAGGGTTATTCGGCACGGTCATTTCAACCGTGACCGGCAAGGTGACGCCTGCTTCACGCAACAGCGCCTGCGCGCGCGGCAGGTCCCGCGCGGTGGGTGGAAAATCACGCACATGAAAGGGGCTCGCCGGCGGGAAAGGCTGGCGCGTTGGCACATACATGCCCTCATAAACCACCTGGTTCACCGCAGCGCGATCAATCGCCAATTCAAAGGCGCGGCGAATGCGCGCATCGCGGCCAAAGGGCGTATTCGCGCGTTCGCCATTGCCGGTATTGATGCTGATGCTTTGATAGCCAAGTTCATCCACCGCAACGGCGCGCAGATTGCGGCTGCGTTGGATGGGCTTCATGTCATCGGGTTCCATCCGCTCGGCGAATTCAACCGCGCCGGATTGGAGGTTCGCAAGCCGCACCGTATTGTCCGGAATGGGCAGATAGGTCACGCGCGCCAGATGGATATTCCGCGCGTCCCAATATTCCGGGAAGCGTTCACCAACAATGCGTTCCTGCGCGACACGCTCCACAAAGCGGAAGGGGCCGGTGCAGACCGGGCGCGTGCCAAAATTGCGCCCAAGCGCCTCTGCCGCCTTGGGGCTCACCGGCATGCCGGCGCGATCCGTCAGCGCCGCAAGGAAGGAAGCCGATGGCCCCTTCAGGCGAATGCGGATGGTCTTCGGGTCAATAACCTCCACTGTTTCCATATCGGCGATTTCGCTGCGGCGGAAACTGCCTTGCAAGGTCAGATGCCGCATCAGCGAATAGCGCACCGCTTCCGCATCCATCACTTCATTGTCGTGAAAGCGCACGCCTTCGCGCAAAGTGATGATAAGGCTGCGCGGGTCTTCCCAGCGATGGCCGGTTGCCAGTTGCGGCACGATTTCGAGTTTTTCATTGATGTCAAAAAGCTTGTCGCAGAGCGCCGCATAGACAATGCGCCCGACAAAAGTACGCGACAGCGTCGGGTCCAGAATATCGGGGTCTTCCTTCAGCGCAATGCGCAAATGCTGCGCGCTGAGTGGGGCAGCCGTGACGGCCAATACCCCAAAGGCGGCAAGCGCCGCGCGGATCATGGTTTTCATGTTTGTTCTCCCATCCCGGTGGGTGAAGGGGCCTTGCCCCGGAAAAAACCTTGCAGCCGCGCCAATCTTTCACCGCCGCCGAGCGCTGCACTACGCTCAACGGGTGCGGGCAGGCTTGCGGCAAAATGGCAGGCAACAGCGTGGCCGGCACCTTCAAGCCGCGGCGTTTCCGCGCGGCAGCGTTCGGTAGCGTAAGCGCAACGCGTATGAAAGCGGCAGCCGGAAGGTGGAGCGATGGGGCTTGGCACATCGCCTTCCAAGGGCGGCGTTTTGGTCTGCGCGCCCGGCATGGCGGCGACCAGCGCACGCGTATAGGGATGGCGCGGCGCGCCAAGCACGTGTTCAGCCGGGCCTTCTTCCACAATGCGTCCAAGATACATGACCGCCACGCGATCCGCGACATGGCGCACCACGCCAAGATCATGGCTCACCAATACAAAGGTCAGGCGCAAATCGCGGATCAGATCGCGCAGCAGGTTGATCACCTGCGCCTGCACGGAAACATCCAAGGCGCTTACCGGTTCATCGCCAATGATCAGGCGCGGATTGCTGGCAAGGGCGCGGGCAATCGCGATGCGCTGGCGCTGCCCGCCCGAAAATTCATGCGGCCAGCGCCCGGCATTTTCCGGCCGCAGGCCAACGCGGCGGAGCAATTCGGCAACGCGCGCGGCTTCCTCGGCGCGCGGCACCACGCGATGCAGCCGAAGCGGCTCCGCAATCGCCTGCGCCACCGTCATGCGCGGATCAAGGCTGCCGAAAGGATCCTGGAAGATGATTTGCATATCGCGACGACGCGCGCGCAAGGCAGCTGGCGAAAGGCAGGCAAGGTCTTCGCCGGCGAAACGCACCGAACCGCTATCGGGTTCAATCAAACGCAGCATCACGCGCCCGAGTGTGGATTTACCGCAGCCGCTTTCGCCGACAATCGCCAGTACCTCGCCTTCCGCAACAGCCAATGATACGCCATCCACGGCATGCACCGCGCCGGCGTGGCGGCCAAGTGCATCACGCACCGGGAAATGCTTCACAACATCGCGGAGTTCCAACAACGCCGTCATGCCGCCGCCCCCAGCATGGCATCCAGCGGCGCGCGCAGGCAGGCGCTGAAATGGCCGGGCGCAACCTCGGCCAAGGGCGGCGCGCCTTCAGCGCAGCTCGCAATGGCAAAGGGGCAGCGCGGTGCAAAGCGGCAGCCAGGCGGCGACGCGCGCAAATCCGGCACGGTGCCTTCAATGCTGGCGAGCCTTTCGCCACGCACCCCTGCCGCTGGTGCCGCACCCAGCAGGCCAACCGTATAGGGATGTTCCGGTCGTGCAAAAAGATCAGCCGCCCGCGCCTGTTCCGCCACCCGCCCGGCATACATCACCACAACATCATCGGCGTGATCCGCGACCACCCCCAGATCATGCGTGATCAGGATCACTGCCGTGCCGGTCTCCCGCTTCAGATCATCCAGCAGGGCCAGGATTTGCGCTTGCACCGTCACATCAAGCGCCGTGGTTGGTTCATCCGCAATCAGCAGCTTGGGCCGGCAGGCGAGTGCAATCGCGATCATCACGCGCTGGCGCATACCGCCCGAGAGCTGATGCGGGTATTGTCGCGCGCGTCGCGCCGCATCGGGGATGCGCACTTTCTCCAGCATCCCGACCGCCGCCTTGATGGCCGCGTCGCGGTCAAGTTTTTGGTGCAGGCGCAGCGCTTCCGCCACCTGTTCGCCGGCAGTGAAGGCCGGGTTCAGGCTTGTCATGGGTTCCTGGAAAATCATCGCCATTTCGGCGCCGCGCAAGGCCCGGCGATCTTCTGCCGGCAGGCCGATCAACTCCCGCCCCATCAGCCTGGCGCTACCCGTCACCGCCGCGTTTTCCGGAAGCAGCCCCATAATGGCCAGCGACGCTACCGATTTGCCGCAGCCGCTTTCGCCGACAATCGCGAGCGTCTTGCCGGCTTCGGCGCGAAAGGAAATGCCATCCAGAATGGACAACATGCGCCCATCCTGGCGAAAGCCAAGGCTGAGCCCGGACACGTCCAGCACCGGCGCGGTCACTGGCAAATCCCTCTGGCTGAGATGGGCGGCTTCATCACGCGACTAGAAACCCCCAAAGCGGTTCTTTCGCAAGCCCTGACCTGATGCAGCACGCCAAGGCCGTGATGCAGCCTGCCCAAAAGCAAAGCGCCCCTGCCGCGAACCGCGGCAGAGGCGCCCTGTTTCAACAGCGTCGCGGCGTCTTACAGGCGTACACGCAGCAGATTGCCAATTTCCCCCACAATGCCACGCCGGAAGGCGAGCACGCAGGCGATGAAGATGACACCCTGGATCACCGTGACCCAGGCGCCCATTTCGGCCAGGTAGTTCTGCATGGCGACAATCACTGCGGCACCGATCATCGGGCCAAACACCGTGCCAAGCCCGCCCACCAGCGTCATCAGCAGCACTTCACCCGACATGGACCAGTGCACATCGGTCAGCGTCGCAATGCCAAAGACCAGCGACTTCGTGCCGCCCGCAACACCGGCCAGCGTCGCAGACAGGATGAAGGCCACCAGCTTGTAGTCATCCGTCCTATAGCCAAGCGATGTGGTGCGCGGTTCATTTTCACGAATGGCCTTCAGCACCTGACCGAAAGGCGAATGCACAATGCGATGGATAAGCAGGAAGCACGCCACAAAAACCGCTGCGACGAACCAATACATCGTCATGTCATTGGCAAGGCTGATCACGCCAAACAGATGCCCACGCGGCACGGCCTGGATGCCATCCTCACCGCCGGTGAAGGGCGCTTGCAGACAGAAGAAGTAGATCATCTGCGCCAGCGCAAGCGTGATCATGGCGAAGTAGATGCCCTGGCGACGAATGGCGATCCAACCGAAAATCGCCCCCTGCACCCCGGCCAATAGGGCGCCGATGATGATGGAAAGCTCCGGCGTCAGCCCCCAAACCTTGGCGCTATGCGCGGCGATATAGCCGCCCATGCCGAAATAGGCAGCATGGCCGAAGGAAGTCAGCCCGACATAACCAATCAGCAGGTTGAAGGCGCAGGCAAAGAGCGCGAAGCAGAGCAGCTTCATCAGGAAGACTGGATAGAGGAAGAAGGGTGCGACAACCAAGGCCGCGAACATCACCAAAAGGGCGATGAACTGTGCCTTGGTGAAGCCGAAGATTTCTTCCTGCGGTCCCGCCGGCACCGCGCTGCTTGTCATGGAATGACCGGCCATGGATCAAGCCCTCCCGAAAAGGCCGGCAGGACGCGCCAGCAAGACGATAACCATGATGATGAAGATGACGGTCGCCGATGCTTCCGGATAGAAAACCTTGGTCAGACCTTCAATGATGCCAAGCCCGAAACCGGTCAGCACGGACCCGAGAATGGACCCCATCCCCCCGATCACCACCACCGCAAACACGACGATGATCAAATTGGTGCCCATTTGCGGATTGACCGAATAGATCGGCGCGGCGAGCACGCCGGCCAGCGCAGCAAGTGCCACACCCGCCCCATAGGTCAGCGTGATCATGCGCGGCACATTCACGCCAAAGGCCTGCACCAGCGGCGCGTTTTCCGTCGCCGCACGCAGATAGGCGCCAAGCCGCGTCTTTTCGATCACCAGCCAAGTGGTGATGCAGGCAAATAGCGCGAACACCACAACCCAGCCGCGATAGACCGGCATGAACATGAAACCGAGATCCCAGGCGCCAGAAAGCTGCGGCGGGATCCGGTAAGGCATGCCGGACGATCCATATTCATTTCTGAACACGCCTTCGATGATCAGCGATATGCCGAAGGTGAGCAGCATGCCGTACAAATGATCCATCTTGTACAATCGACAGATCATAGTTCGTTCCAATATCACCCCCGTGAGCCCCACCAGCAGCGGCGAGAGGATCAGCGCCCACCAATAGCCGATGCCAAGGTAATGCAGCAGCATCCAGGCCACGAAGGCGCCCATCATGAACTGGGCGCCATGGGTGAAGTTGATGATGTTGAGCAGCCCGAAAATCACCGCGAGGCCGAGTGACAGCATCGCGTAAAAGGCGCCATTGATCAGTCCGAGCAGAAGCTGTCCAAAGAGCAGCGGCGCCGGTATGCCGAATATCTCATCCATGCGGTGATTTTCCCTCAGGGCACCGCCGCGCCGCGACGGGTGTCACGGGCGGGGCGCGAAGTGGATAGGCCAAGTTTCATCTCAGGCCCGGATCATGGGGCAATTGCCCTCATTCAAGGGGCGGAAGGCTTCCTCTGCCGGCGTGGTTTGCAGCAGCTTGTAATAGTCAAACGGCCCGCGGCTTTCGGATGGCGCCTTCACTTCAAACAAATAGGAAGGGCAAAGCTTGCGCCCATCAGGGCGGATGGTGCCCGGGCCAAAGGCGTCATCATCGCAAGGAATGGACTTCATGCGCGCAACCACTTCTGCGCCTGAAGCCTTTGAAGCAGCGACACCCATATCGGCAATGGCCTTCAGGTAATGCAGCGCCCCGGAATAATTGGCGATGGATGCCATATTGGGCCGCACATCACGTAGCCGCGGACGCAGCCTTTCGGAGATGGCGCGGGTGCGGTCATTCAAATCCCAGTAGAAGCTTTCCGTCAGGATCAGCCCCTGCGCCGTTTGCAGGCCAAGCGCATGCACATCCGGCAGGAACATCAGCAGCGCGGCCAGCTTCACGCCACGGCGTGTAATGCCGAATTCCGCCGCCTGCTTCACGGTGTTGATGGTATCGGCACCGGCATTGGCCATGCCGATCACCTTGGCGCGGGAAGCCTGCGCCTGCACAAGGAAGGAGGAAAAGTCAGTCGTCGCCGGGAAGGGATAGCGCACCTGCCCCATCACGCGGCCACCGGCATTGCGGACGAAATTCGCGGTATCGCGTTCCAGCGCATGGCCGAAGGCGTAGTCAGCCGTGATGAAGAACCAGCTATCGCCACCCGCGCGCACCATGGCGCCGCCAGTGGATTTCGCCAGCATGTAAGTGTCGTACATCCAATGCACGGTATTGGGTGTGCAGGCCGGCCCCGTCAGGTCCGACGTTGCGGAACCGGTATTCACGCAGACCTTGTTCTTTTCCCGCGCAATATTGGCGACAGCGAGACCAACCGAAGATGTCGGCACGTCAATAATCATATCAACGCCCTGGTCATACCATTGGCGCGCGATATTCACGCCGATATCAGGGCGGTTCTGGTGATCGGCATTGATGACTTCAACATTGAAGCCGCGATTGCCGAATTCCTGCACGGCCTGGCGCGTGCATTCCAGCCCATAGGGACCGCTGATATCGCGATACGGGCCGGACATGTCGTTCAGCACGCCAATACGAATGGTATTCGCCGCCTGCGCGCGGGCAGAACGCCATGGCAAGCCACCAAGAGCGGCACCGCCAGCAGCAGCACCACCAAGAACACTACGCCTTGTTGTTGTCATGACGTTTCCTTCCTCAATATATCAGATCACGAACGCACGAGCGCGCAGCCGCCTTCACCAATCGGGCGGAAGGCCTCTTCGGCGGTCGTAGTCTGCAACAGCTTGTAGTAATCCCAAGGCTTGGTGCTTTCGGCGGGCGTCTTCACCTCAAACAAATATGAGGGGATGAGGCGCCGGCCATCCGGGCGGATTGTGGCCTTACCGAACAAATCATCCTCAGAAGGCTGGGCCTTCATGCGGTTCACAACATCAAGGCCGGAAGCCTTCGCCGCAGGCAAGCCCATGGCCGCCACAGTCTTCAGAAAATGCAAGGCGCCGGAATAGTTACCGGCGTGGATCATATTCGGGTAATTGGTGGGCACGCGCTTCAGCATACGCTCAGTCCAGGCGCGGGTCTTGTCATTCATGTCCCAATAGAAGCTTTCGGTGCAAACCAGGCCCTGCGCCGTTTGCAGCCCCATGCCATGGACGTCATTCACGAAAAGCAGCAGTGACGCGAGCTTGATGCCGCGCCGCGTCAGCCCGAATTCTGCCGCCTGCTTCACGCAATTCTGCGTATCAGCGCCAGCATTGGCGAGGCCGATCACCTTCGCGCGGGAAGCCTGTGCCTGCAGCAGGAATGAGGAGAAATCCGTGGTACCCGGGAAGGGCGTGCGCACCTGGCCAAGAATCCGGCCGCCGGAGCTACGCACGAAATTTGACGTGTCGCGTTCGAGCGCATGGCCGAAGGCATAATCAGCCGTGATGAAGAACCAGGTGTCACCACCCGCGCGCACCGTCGCACCGCCGGTGGAACGCGCCAGCATGTAAGTGTCATAGGCCCAGTGAATGGTATTCGGGCTGCATTGCGCGCCGGTCATATCGGCCGTGGCCGAACCAACATTGATATAAGCCTTGTTCTTTTCCCGCGCGACGCCGGAAACGGCGAGGCCCACGGAAGATGTCGGCACATCAATGATCAGGTCCATGCCCTGATCATACCATTGGCGCGCCAGGTTCACGCCGACATCCGGACGGTTCTGGTGATCCGCTTCAATGATTTCCACGCGGAAGCCATGGCTCGCGCCAAATTCGGCAGCCGCTTCACGCGCAGCGGCAACCGATGTCGGCCCCGTATTGTCACGGTAAAGACCGGACATATCGGTCATGACACCGATACGCACGGTATTCGCCGCCTGCGCACGCGCAAGGGAGAGCGGCAGGGCGCCGGTGGCGGCCGCTCCGGCAAGAACATTACGACGTGAAACCTGCATCTTTCTTCTCCCTCAAGCAATGATGGTGTTGGATCAGCTACGGATCAGCGGGCAATTGCCTTCGGCCGTTGGGCGGAAAGCTTCCTCACCCGGGGTGGTTTGCAAAAGCTTGTAGTAATCCCAGGGACCGCGGCTTTCGGCCGGTGTCTTCACTTCGAACAAATAGGCGGGGTGCAGCTTCCGACCATCGGCGCGGATGGTGCCTTTGCCGAAGCAATCATCATCGGTCGGGATGGCCTTCATGCGTGCCACTGCCGCCGCGCCATCCGCCTTCGCCGCAGCCACGCCCATATCAGCGACCGCCTTCAGGTAATGCAGCGCGCCCGCATAGGAACCGGCATGGGTCATGGCCGGCATATTGGGCGCCATGGCGGAACGAACCTTATTGGTGAAGCGGCGCGTTGCGTCGTTCAGATCCCAATAGAAGGTTTCCGTCAGTACCAGCCCCTGCGCCGTTGCCAAGCCAAGCGCGTGCACATCGTTCAGGAACATGAGCAAGGACGCAATTTTGATACCACGGCGCGTAATGCCGAACTCGGCAGCCTGCTTCACGCAATTGGTGGTATCTGCGCCCGCATTGGCAAGCCCAATCACCTTGGCGCGCGAAGCCTGAGCCTGCACCAGGAAGGAGGAGAAATCGGTCGTGCCCGGGAAGGGCGTGCGCACCTGGCCAAGCACGCGCCCGCCAGCGGCACGGATGAAGTTGCTGGTGTCACGTTCAAGCGCATGGCCGAAGGCGTAGTCAGCCGTGATGAAGAACCAGCTATCACCACCCGCACGCACCATGGCACCCCCGGTGGATTTCGCGCACATCCAGGTGTCATAGGTCCAGTGCACGGTATTGGCATTACAGCGGGCGCCGGTCAGGTCGCTGGTCGCCGCACTACAATTGATGTGCACCTTGTTCTTTTCACGGCAGATATCGGAAACAGCCAGCGCCACCGAGGATGTGGTGACATCGAGCAGCACATCCACGCCATCGCGATCAATCCATTGCCGGGTGATGTTCACGCCGACATCGGCGCGGTTCTGATGGTCCGCCGATACCACTTCAATATTGAAGCCACGGCCAGCGAATTCCTGCACGGCGGCCCGCGCGCATACCACGGAGCTCATGCCCGAAATATCGCGATACATGCCGGACATGTCGTTCAGCACGCCAATCTTGATGGTATTGGCGGCCTGTGCCTTGGCGCTGCGATAGGGCAAGCCGCCAAGGGCGGCGGCGCCGGCTGAACCGGCCAGAATGTTACGACGTGAAAGGCTCATTTTTTCTGGACTCCCCTGCTTTTGTTTCGCCGTCCTGGCTTGGCTGACGGCGCTGGTTAGACCCCAAGATATTGATGCAACCGATCGAGCGATGAATTCAGGTCCTCATTCGCGACCATATCCACCACGCGGCCATGTTCCATGACGTAATGCCGATCCGCGACGGTTTGCGCGAAACGGAAATTCTGTTCCACCAACAAAACGGTGAAGCCGCGCTTTTTCAATTCGCGAATGGTGCGCCCGATCTGCTGCACGATCACCGGCGCGAGCCCTTCTGATGGCTCATCCAGCAGCAGCAGGCGTGCACCGGTACGCAGAATGCGCGCAATGGCAAGCATTTGCTGCTCACCACCGGAAAGCTTGGTGCCTTGGCTGCGCGCCCTTTCCTTCAAATTCGGAAACAGCGTGTAGATCTCATCCAAGGGCATCCCACCGGCACGCACCATGGGTGGCAGCATCAGGTTTTCGGTGACGTCGAGCGAGGCGAAAATTCCGCGCTCCTCAGGGCAATAGGCAATCCCCGCACGCGCAATGATATCGGGCCGCGCATTGACGAATTCCTTGCCCTCATACTTGATGGAACCGCTACGGCGCGGCACCAGCCCCATGATGGACCGAAGCGTGGAGGTCTTGCCCGCGCCATTGCGGCCAAGCAGCGTCACCACCTCACCTTCGCGGATATCAATATCCACGCCGTGCAGGACATGGCTTTCGCCATACCAAGCCTCAAGCCCACGAATTTCCATCAAGGCGCCGGTGCTAGCCTTGGCGCCGGCAGGGGCGGTCATCACATCAGCCATGGGCGGCCTCCGTCGGGGCTTCCGATCCAAGATAGGCCGCGACCACATCCGGGTTGCGCGACACGGCGGCGTAGTCACCTTCCGCCAACACGCTGCCGCGCGCGAGCACGGTGATGGTATCGCAAAGCCCCTGCACAACGCGGAGATTATGTTCCACCAGCAGAATGGTGCGGCCCACGGAAACGCGCTTCACCAGCGCCACAACCCGGTCCACATCATCATGCGCCATGCCGGCGGTTGGTTCATCCAGCAGCATCATCACCGGATCAAGCGCGAGCGTGGTCGCGATTTCAAGCGCGCGCTTGCGCCCATAGGGCAATTCGCCCGCCGTCAGATGCATCCATTCCGTGAGACCCACATCTGCCAGCAATTCCTCGGCCCGCGCATCGAACTTGCGCAGCACCGAATCGGAACGCCAGAAATCGAAGGAACCGCCACGCGCGCGTTGTAGAGCCACGCGCACATTTTCAAGCACGGTCAGATGCGGAAACACGGCAGAGATCTGAAAGCTCCGCACCAGGCCAAGGCGCGCAACCTCAGCTGCCTTCATCCCCGTGATGTCGCGACCATCATAGCGAATGGCGCCACGGGTCGGCGGCAGGAATTTCGTCAGCATATTGAAGCAAGTGGTCTTGCCGGCGCCGTTTGGGCCGATCAAGCCATGGATGGTACCCCGGCGAACGCTCAGGTTCACGTCGCTCACCGCGACGAAGCCCCGGAATTCCTTGGTAAGCCCTTCCGTTTCAAGGATGGTGTCAGACACCCGAACCACGCCCCCCTTCTTGCGGCGGTTGATACCGCCAAGCCTCTTTGAACCCTACCTATGCGAGGCTCGGCCTTCCTGCAAGCCACCCCTTTCATTTCCCGACAAAAATCGGCGGCCACAGCATGAACAAAAAAAGGGCAGAGGTTGCCCCCTGCCCTTTCCAGCCCTTTGGGATACCCCAATCAGGCTTCCGACAATTCCTCAGGCTTCACCTGGCGCTCGGCCACCTTGGCCAATTCCAGGATGAAATCCACGACCTTTTCCTCAAAAATCGGGGCGCGGAGGTTTTCCATCGCTTCCGGATTCTTGCGGAAGAATTCGATCACCTGCTGTTCCTGGCCACGGTAGCGCGCGGCTTCCTGGCGAAGCGCGCGGCTCAGCTCATCCGGTGTCACCTGGATGTTGTTGCTGCGGCCAATTTCGGACAGCAGCAGGCCAAGCCGGATACGCCGCTGGGCGATACCGCGATATTCATCGCGCAGCGTCGCCTCATCCTTGCCCGCATCATCCGAATCGAGGCGCCCTGCCTTCAAATCGGCTTCCACGCGCTGCCAGATTTGGCTGAACTCACCCTCCACCATGCCTTCCGGCACGGGGAAGCTCGCCTGATCGGCAAGCTTGTCCAAAAGGGCGCGCTTCAGGCGCATGCGCGCCATGCCATCATATTCGCGCTGCAAGCCTTCCTTCACCTGGGCTTGCAGGCCAGCCAGATCATTCTGCCCGACCGTCTTCGCCAATTCATCATCAATGGCGCGCGGCACGCGCTGCTGCAGCTTCTTCGCCGTAATGGAGAAGACCGCGCGCTTGCCCGCCAATTCGGCCGAGCCGTAATCCAGCGGAAACACCACCTGGATATCGCGGCTGTCGCCCACGGAAAGCCCTTCCATCTGCTCGGTAAAGCCTGGAATGAAGCCGGGGCCGCCGACTTCAATCGGCATATCGGTGGCAGAGCCACCCGCGAAGGGGGCAAGGGCGGGTTCTTCAGTACCAGCAATCAACCGCGCCGGGCCGATCCGCAGCGTGAATTCCACAGCCGCACCCGCTGCCATTCCATGCAAATAGATGAACGGCCGGCAAGCGCCGATTTCCGCCTGATTGGGGAAGGTGAAAGCAAGCGTGCTGCGCCCGGCCGTCACATCAAAGCCTTCGCGCTGCAAATCCAGGAAATCAACGCTGTCCTGGCCGAGGCTATAAAGGTTGAAGCCAAGCTTGCCCTGCGTGCCTTCCGGCAGGCTGCCGCCAGCCAGCTTGGTGCTGACCATCAGGCTTTGCGTGGCACCCGGTGCCGCGGCGATACCCTTCGGGCCTTCCAGGAACACCTGCACCCAGCCGGCTTCGCTCGCCGTGCCGCTGACGCGCAAATCGAAATAGGGCAGCGCCTCTTCCGTGCCGATGGCAGCGATTTCGGACTTCAGGCCACCCGAAAGCCCAATCTCCCACCCGCGCGGCGCCTGGCCGGGGATGCCGGGCACGGCGCCAAGCGCCGGGCCATTGGTCAGCAGGTCAGGCACTACGGAGCCAGCGAAATCGCAGACCATCACCTCGCCCTTGGTGGCGGGGCGGGCTTCGGCCACATCCGTCAATTCGCCATTGCGGGTCGCGAGCGTTTCCAGGATTTTCTGCACTTCCTCATCGGAAGGCTCGGCGCGTAGGCGTTCCAACTCGATGCCGGAAAATTCGGGCATCGGGACATCCGGCAGCACTTCCAATTCCATGCGGAATTCAAGATCAGCGCCTTCGGCGAAATTCGTCACTTCGATCTTGGGCTGCAAGGCGGGCTTCAGGCCGCGATCCGCGACCAGCCTGCGCTGCGCGTCATTCACGGATTCTTCGAGCACTTCGCCCATCACTGCGGTGCCATAGCGCTGCCGCACAATGGAAAGCGGCACCTTGCCCGGGCGGAAGCCCGGCAGCGAAACCGTCTTCGCGATTTCGGCAAGCCGCTTTTCGCGGCTGGTGGCGATATCGCCGGCCGGAAGCGTCACGGAATAGGCGCGCTTCAAACCTTCATGCGCGAGCTCATTAACCTGCATCGGAGGATCGTCCATCCCAAGTTAGAGAAACAAAAGGTACCGGCGGCGCTTTGGTGCGGGCGAAGGGACTCGAACCCCCAAGGCTTGCGCCACCGGAACCTAAATCCGGCGTGTCTACCAATTCCACCACGCCCGCGCCCAACGGCGCCGCGCCGCGGTCGGCGGCTGGGCTTTAGCCTATGCCTCGGCGCTTTCCAAGGGCGCTTCGGTCAAAACAATTTCAAGAAACCAAAGCCTGGGCCGAGGCATCCAGAATGGCGGCCTCATCCAGCCCATATTCGCGGTAGAGGTCGGGGATATCGCCCGCCTGGCCGAAGCGGTCCACGCCGAGCGGCACCACCTTTTGCCCGCGCACGGACCCAAGCCAGGCATGGGCGGCGGGGTGGCCGTCCAGGACCGTGACTAGGGCCGCATTGGCGGCGAGCGGTTCCAGCAGGGTTTCAATCCAGCTTGGCGCGCCAAAGCCAGCCCGCGCCTTCCGCCGTGCCGCCAGCCAATCCGTATGCAGCTTGTCCGGGCTGGTAATGGCGAGCAGCCCGGCTTCAGGGATATCCTCGCGGATGGTGTTGAAGGCGGCCATGGCCTCGGGCGCCAGGGCGCCCTGATAGGCCAGCGCAAAACTTGCCCCCGGTGCGGGCGGCACTACCCAATAGGCGCCGGCAATCACCGCCGCAGGGTCAAGGGTGCGTTCGGGCTGTTCCAGCCCGCGCGTCGAAAGCCGGAGCCATACCGCCGAACCATCGGGCTGCTGCATGTGGTGGAAGGCATGGCGCAACAGGATGGCCAATTCATCGGCATGGGCGGGTTCGTAGGACACAAGCCTATCCTGCGCCATGCCGATCAGCGGCGTATTGACGCTTTGATGCTGGCCGCCTTCCGGTGCCAAGGTCAGGCCGGAAGGCGTTGAAACCAAAAGAAACCGCGCATCCTGATAGCAGGCGTAAATCAGCGCATCCAAGCCGCGATTGACGAAGGGATCATAGACCGTCCCCACCGGCAAAAGCCTGGCACCATACAGCCGGTCCGCAAGCCCCAACCCCGCCAGCAGCAGGAACAGGTTCTGCTCCGCAATGCCCAATTCCACATGCTGGCCTTCGGGCGACATGCCCCAGCGCTGCGCCGAAGCCAGCTTGGCATCGCGGAACACGTCATTCTTCTTATGACGATCAAATATGCCGCGCCTATTCACCCAGGGGCCGAGATTGGTGGAAACCGTCACATCCGGGCTGGTGGTGACAATGCGCTTGGTGAGGTCGGCATTCTCCCCCTGCCCGCGCCCGATCTCGGCCAGGATTTCGCCAAAGGCGGCCTGGGTGGAGTGCTTGCGCCCCGCCGGCACGCGCGGCGCGGCGAAGCGTTCCGGCACATGGATCGTGGGGGATTGCAGGGAACGGCCCTGGGGCGACAGGGGCCTCGCGAAATCAATGCTGGCCAGGAAGTCGCGCAATTCTTCCTCGGGCACATCAAGCCCTTCAAATTCACCCCATTCCTGACCGGGGCGGATTTTCATGGCGGCGCGGAAGCCTTCCATCTGCTCCTTCGTCATCAGCCCGGCATGGTTGTCCTTATGCCCGGCAAAGGGCAGGCCGATGCCCTTGATGGTATAGGCAATGAAGCAGGTCGGCTGATCGCCCGCCGCATCCTGGGCACGGAAGGCCTCGGTCAGGGTTTCAATGTCATGCCCGCCGAGGTTGTTCATCAGCGCGGAAAGCTCATCATCCGAAAGCGGGTCAATAATGGCGCGAATGCCGGCGACGCGGCCAAGCTCGGCAAGGATGGCGGCACGCCAGGCGGCACCGCCCTGGAAGGTCAGCGCGGCGTAGAGGCTATTCGGGCAATCATCAATCCAGCGGCGTAATTGATCGCCATCGGGGCGCGCAAAGGCGGCTTCCAGCTTGCGGCCGTATTTGAGCGTGACAACATTCCAGCCCATGTCGCGAAACAGGCCCTCGATCCGGCCAAAAAGCCTGTCTGGAACTACGGAATCGAGGGATTGGCGGTTGTAATCCACCACCCACCAGACATTCCGGATATCGTGCTTCCATCCTTCCAAAAGGGCTTCGTATATATTGCCTTCATCCAATTCGGCATCGCCCACCACGGCGACATGCCGGCCAGGCGGAATGCCCTCGGGCGCCATGCGATGCAGATGGACATAATCCTGCACGAGCGAGCCGAAGGACGCGAGCGCCACACCAAGCCCGACAGAGCCGGTGGAGAAATCCACCTCTGACCCGTCCTTGACGCGGGAAGGATAGGGCTGAATGCCGCCAAATTGGCGGAGCGTTTCCAGCTTGGCGCGGTCTTGCCGGCCCAGCAGGTAATTGATGGCGTGAAAGACCGGGCCGGCATGGGGCTTCACCGCCACGCGATCGGCAGGCTTCAGGATATCGAAGTAAAGCGCGGTCAGGATGGAAATGCAGGAAGCGCAAGACGCCTGATGCCCGCCCACCTTCAGCCCATCCCGATTGGGGCGGATGTGATTGGCGTGATGGATCATCCAGGAGGATAGCCAAAGCAGCTTCCTCTCCAGCGCATGGAGGATTTCAATCCGCCGCGCGCTGCCCGGCAGATGGCGCGCCTTGCCCTTGCCTTGCACTGTCATGATCCGCTCCCCCGACAAGCTGCCTGGAATATGGCGCTTTGGATGCGGCTAAGGAAGGGGCCAATCAGGCGCGGATCAGCCGCTTCAGCCCGCCCGAGGCCGCGCGCTGGCCATCCCCCACATAGGCTTCGTGATTATTTTCGATGCTCGCCGGGTCATAAAGATAATTCACCATCAGCCCGCAGGATTGCCGCAGACCATTTTCCGAGACATCGGCGCGCCAATTCAGCCTTTCGACGCGCGCCCCGTTGGAGAGGTGAAAATGCGCGACGGGATCAAGCGCGCGCCCTGCCCTGCCCGATGGCGCTTCCTTGATCAGATACCGCGCGCCAAGCCGGATCAGGATGGGCGCCATGGCGCGGGCGAGCGCTTCCTGCTTCAGACAAGCGCGGTCCGTGATGAGGTTGGCGAAATCCAGCACGGCGCCATCGCCGAGCGCTGTGGTGAGGGCCGCTTCTTCTTCGCTGGTCAGCAGCGCCTCGCCAGCCCGCGCGCTTTTCTCCAGCCAGGCGCGGAAGCCCGGCATGGGGGAGAGCGTGCAAAAGGTCTTGAGCTTCGGGAATTCGGCAGCGAGCAATTCCACCACGCGCTTGATCAGGAAATTGCCGAAGGAAATGCCATCCAAGCCGCGCTGGCAATTGTTGATGGAATAAAACACGGCGGTATCCGCCTGCCCGGCATCCTGCAACGGCGCCTTTTCATCAAGGAGCTTTTGCACACTGGCCGCCATGCCGCGTTCCAGTGCGACTTCCACGAAAATCAGCGGCTCATCGGGCATGCGCGGATGGAAAAACGCGTAGCAGCGGCGGTCCGAATCAAGCCGGTTGCGCAAATCCCGCCAGGTGCGGATGCGATGCACCGCTTCATATTGCACCAGTTTTTCGAGCAAGGCGGCGGGCGATTTCCAGTCAATCGCGCGCAATTCCAGAAAGCCGACATCGAACCAGGAAGCAAGCAGGCCCTTGAGGTCAGTCTCAAGCGCCTGCAAGGGTGCTTCGTGATCCTTGAGGCGGAGCAATTCCGCACGCATTTCGACAAGGAACTTCACGCCATCCGGAATGGCGGCAAAGGCGGTGAGCAGCTTAAGGCGCGGCGGTTCCAAGGCGCGGCGCAACCCGGCAAGGGCAATGGCGCGCAGCGCGGCATCCGGCGCGGCGCTCAGCTTTTCAATGGCGCGCGTGACAGCCATGCCATCGGAATCAAAGGCTGCAAGGGCACGGAGGAAGCCAAGCCGCCCCGCCTCATCCAGGCTGCGATAACGCTCCGCCAGGGCGGCAGCACGGTTGCGCGCCGAGACCTCACCACCACGGGCTTCAAGGCAGGCGCGAAATTCCTCGGCGAAATCACTGGCGGGTTGCGGGCTGCGCTGCACGACCCAGGCGAGATCACGCCAGAGTGAGGCCACACGCTGCATGGCGCGATTCATGAGGCCGGCTTCAATGGTGATGTCGGACATGCGTGTCCCGATCCCCTTCGCCGCAAAGCCTATCGAAAAAATGGTTAAAAAATCAAAGCATTTTTTGTGGCAATTGTGCGGGCTTGTGCGATTTCAGGCCGACAGCGCCTGATGCGCCGCGGCCATGAGGGCGGGCAAATCTTCGGCGATCAAACCGGGCGGGCCAGCGGCAGCACCCGCACCATGCAGCCAAACGCCGGCGGCCGCTGCTTCAAACGGCGCCATGCCTTGGGCAAGCAAGGCCGCGATGGCGCCGGCCAGAATATCCCCCGTGCCAGCGGTGGCGAGGCTGGGCGGCGCATTGTCATTGATAATCACGCGCCCATCCGGGCCAGCGATGATGCTATCCGGGCCTTTCAGCACCATCACCGCGCCAAGCCGCGCCGCCGCAGCGCGTGTGGCCGGCAGCCGATCCGCGCCCGGCGCGCCGAAAAGCCGCGCGAACTCGCCTTCATGCGGCGTGATCACCGCCGCGCCGCGCAGGAGTTCGGGCGCGTCAGACGCGGCCATCAGTGCGCCGGCATCAGCCACCAGAATTTTGCCCGCTTCGATCAATGTGCGGATGGCAGCGCGGGTTGCCTCATGCGGCAAAAGCCCGGGGCCCGCGAGCCAGACCTTGCGGCGCGCATCGGGCAGCAGCGCCTCCAGCGTTGCATCGCTTACCAATTGGCCGGGCGCATCGGCGCGCAGCATGGCGGCCAGTTCCAGGGTTTCGGCATGCAGCGTGACCAGCCCCGCGCCGAGCCGCCGCGCCGCGGATGCCGCAAGCCGCGCGGCACCGGGCATGGCGGCGCCCGCCAGAATGGTCAGATGGCCACGCGTATATTTATGCGCGCCGATATCAAGCGATGGCAGCGCCCAAAGCGTGGGGTTATTGCGCCAGCAGCGCGGCGCGATGTCCTGCAAAACCGCCTCGGGCAAACCGATATCAGCCAGCAAGGTCTGACCGCAAAGCGCCCGCCCCGGCAGCAACAGATGCCCGGGCTTCAAGCGAAAAAAGCTGATCGTGAGTGCGGCTTGCGGGGCGTAACCCAGCACCTGCCCGGTAGAGCCATCCAAGCCGGAAGGCACATCCACCGCGACCAGGGGCGCCTGGACCGCGCGGAGAATTTCCATGACTTCCGGCGCCAAGGGGCGCGTCAGGCCGGCGCCAAACAGCGCATCCACCACCAACCCGGCGCGCGCAGCCTCGGCTTCACTGAAAGCCACCATGGGCCCGCGCCAGCGCAGCGCTGCGGCTGCCGCCGCCGTGCCGGGGCTGGGTGATGCCAGGGCCGCCACCGCAACGGGCCAACCCGCCTGTTCCAGGTAACGCGCGGCGACATAGCCATCGCCGCCATTATTGCCCGGCCCGGCCAGCACCAGCGTCCGGCAGGGGCGAAAACGGGCAAGGATGGCCCGCGCCACGGCCCGCCCCGCCGCTTCCATCAGGGTCTCCGTGGCCATACCCGCCGCCAGCGCCGCCGCATCGGCGCGCGCCATTTCAGCCGGGGTTAGCAATTCGGTTGGGTAGGGCCGCGCCATGGGCCGTTTATAGCCGATCCGCGCGCCAGCCATATGGGCTGGATCAAGTGGCGCCCCAAGCTGCTATAGAAGACACCTGAGCTTAGGAGTCGAGCATGGCCTTCGTGATCGCCATCGCCCAGCGCAAGGGCGGCGCCGGCAAATCCACCGTGGCGGCCAATCTGGCCACCGCGCTGGCGGAATCAGGCCATCGTGTCGGGCTTTTGGACATAGACCCGCAGCGCAGCCTGGCGCGTTGGGACCAGCAGCGCGGCGTCAGCAAAAAGGCCCATACGCTGCATTTTGAGGCCCCGACCGGCTGGCGCCTGCCCGCCACCCTGGAAAGGCTGCGGCGCGATCAGGATTTCGTGCTGCTCGATACGGCCCCGCATGATGACACGGATGCCAAGCTTGCCATTCGCGGTGCGGATTTGGTGCTGGTGCCCTTGCAGCCCTCGGCGGCTGATCTTTGGTCCATGGATGCGACGCTTGATCTGGCGAAGCAGGAACGGCGCCCCTTCCGCCTGCTGCTGAACCGCACACCGGCATCTGGCAAGCTGCGCGAGGATATTGAAGGCCAAATCCGCGACCGCAAGCTGCCGCTGCTGGAAACCACGCTTGGCAATCGCACCGCCTATGCCCAGGCCTTCATGTCCGGGCTTGGCGTGGTGGAAGCTTCACCGCGCGGGCCGGCGGCGGCGGAAGCGCGCGCGCTTGCGGCGGCCTTGGAAGCCATCCGCAAGAAAGGTGTTTGATCATGGGTGATATCCTGCTCGCGCTCCATTTGCTCGGCGCCGTGCTTTGGGTGGGCGGCATGGCCTTCGCGCTTTTGGTGCTGCGCCCCGCCGCGCATGAGGTGCTGCAAGCGCCGGAGCGGCTCGCACTCGCGCAAGCCGCCTTTAGGCGTTTCTTTTTGATTGTGTGGCATGCCATGCCCATCGTGCTGCTGACCGGCTGGGCCTTGTTCTTCCTGTGGCATGGCGGCTTCGCGGGCGCGCGATGGAGTCTGCACCTGATGCATTTGCTGGGGCTGATTATGGGATTGGTCTTTCTGGCGCTATTCTTCGGCCCCTGGGGTGCGATGCGCCGCGCCATGGCAGCGGGCGACAAGCCAGGTGCCGCGCGTGCCTTGGAAAGCATCAGAAAGTTGGTCTTGATGAATTTGGTCATGGGTTTGGTCGTGGTGGCATTCTCCGGCGTGGGGCGCATCGCGGGATGAGTATTACACTCAAGGACGGCATTCAGATTGTTGAAGATGCCGCGCCCGAATTCGAAGCCGTTGCCGCCATTCAGCGCGGTCTGCATAATTTCAACCAGGAAACCGGCGGGCCTTATGACCGCGAACCGGTCACACTTTTGGTGCAGGATGCCGATGGCAAGACGCTTGGCGGCTTATTGGGCCTGACCTTCTGGGGCTGGCTATTCATTGATTGGCTCTATCTGGAACGCGGCATGCGGAGGCGCGGCATTGGTGAGGAATTGCTGCGCCGGGCTGAGGCGATTGGCCGCGAACGCGGCTGCACCAATGCCTATACGGATACTTTCAGCTTCCAGGCACCAAGCTTTTGGAAGCGTAATGGTTACGCTGAATTCGGCAAGCTGGAAGGCATGCCAGCCGGCCATGCGCGGGTGTGGTTGCGGAAGAAATTGTAATTCTATTCCACCCTGATCCCCGCCTTGGCCACCACATCGGCCCACATCGCAATCTCTCGCCGCAGCACGGCATCGAATTCAGCGGGGCTTTGCCCACCGGGTTCGGTGCCCAGTTCCAGGATGCGCTGCGTCAGATCGGGCGCCGCAATCGCCGCTGCCATCGCCTCATGGAGCTGCGCCTGAATGGCGGCGGGCGTGCGCGCCGGCAGGAAGGCCGCAACCCAGGTATCCGCTTCAAACCCCGGCACGGTTTCCGCGACACTCGGCACCTCCGGAAAGGCGCGGTTGCGCGTGGGGGACGTGACGGCGATGGGCCTGATCTGTCCTGACCGAGCGAGCCCCGCCGAGGCCGTGAGCGAATCAAAACCCAATTGCACATTGCCGGCCGCCAAATCCTGCAAGGCCGGGCCGGAGCCGCGATAGGGGATGTATTGGATATCCACCCCGGTGGTCAGGCGAAACAGCTCCGCCCCCAAATGCGGCCCGCCGCCCGGTGAGCCCGCCGTGTAATTCAGCTTGCCCGGATTGGCCCGCGCATAGGCCAGCAATTCGGCAATGGTTCGGATGGGCAGGCTTGGTGTGGCCGTCACCAGCATGGGCGTGCGCCCCAGCATGGTGATGGGCAGGAAGGCGCTTGGAATATCAAACGGCGCCTTGTCCTTATGCGTGGTCGGCAGGATGGAATGGGCCGAGGCATTGATCAGGACCGTATAGCCATCGGGCGCCGCGCGGGCGACTTCCCCCATGCCAATAATGCCCGAGGCGCCGGCGCGATTTTCCACCACAATCTGCCAGCCCTTTTGTTCCGTGATCTTGCGCGCCACGAGGCGGCCCAGAATGTCACTCGGCCCGCCGGGCGGGAAGGCGATCACGAAGCGGATGGGCGCAGCCGGCCAGGCACCCTGGGCGCGGGCGAGCGCAGGCGCCAATAGCCCAGCGGCAAGCACCCCCCGACGAGACAAAAGCGGCATGGCCCATCCCCCATTCCTTGCACCGATTGGCCTCGTCACTGCCCTGCCGTCAGTTACTAGGCACTGTTTATCGGCATTCTTCAGAGTGCGTGGAGCTTACACCTCATGCGCGACTGGTCCAGACAAATCCCGTAGGCGACGCGATAAGATAAGGCATGACAGGCGCGTGGCCGCCCTTTCCGTATGGCCGCGAGGCTATCAGCCCGATTCGAGAGAAGCTTCAGCTTTTCTTGAGACCATCTTGAGGACGCTGGATCAGGCCTCGCGACATTAGGCCGGCGTCGGGATAGTCCCGACGGTGAACGGACCCACGCGCATGCTGCCAGCCAAATTCAGGCCTTCAAGCGATACCGGGACTGCGCCTGTACCGGGCAAGCAGCCCCCAATCGCGCCAGATTGCGAGGCACGGTCTTCCCCTGGTCCTTGGCGTCTTTTCTCTGAGCCATCCCCTGATCATGGTCTCAGCGGGGGCGAATTGGATGGTGCCATAGCCAATGACCAGCTCGGCGCGCTGATTGGCCGGATATATGATTGCGCCTTCGAACCGGAACGCTGGCATGACACTATCGGGCATATTGCGCGCGCCATTGGTGCGGAAATGGGGATCCTTGCCCTGCATGATCATCGGGAAAACCGGAGTATTCGCACCTTCTCCTGCGGCATTCCCGCGCGCCTGATCTGGGCATATGAACTGCAGCACGCACAACACAATCCGATTGCCGCGATGTGTATGGCGGGCCGGTGTGAAGGCGCTATCCATACGCCGCGCAGCCTGTTTGACGACCCCGATCAATGGTTCCGTTCGAACATGTATCGCGCGCTCATGCGCAGGACCGGCGCTGGCGATGTGATCGGGCTTTATGCGCTTCATGGTGAAGAACGCGGCGCTTGGCTGGGTGCCTTTCGGCGCAGGCACGATCCGGATTTCGGACCAGAGGAACAGCATATTCTGCGGCTTCTGGCGCCGCATATCCTGCGCGTCATGCGGTTTGCCGATTTGCTTGAAACGCGCACCATCAGGGCCAATCGTTTGGTCGCTGCCCTGGATGCGCTTTCTGCCGGCGTATGGTTGGTGGATCACAACTGTCGGGTGCTGCATGCAAATGGTGCAGCAGAGGCGCTGCTTAGCCGCCAGGGCGGGCCGCTCCGTATCCTGGAAGGCCGGTTGACGGCCACCAGTCTCGCGGATGCGCAGCGCCTGAACCATGCCATTCGGCAGGCCGTTACGGGCGATTTATCTGGCAATACCACCGAAGAGACGATGGCGGAGAATACCATAGCCCTGGGCGATGCCGCGTTCGGCGAAGCATTGATTGCAACCGTGGTGCCGCTTCATAAAAGTACGTTGCCCGCATCAGTGGCGGTATTCGTGCAAGGCCCGGCAACGGCACCGGCCACACGGCTGCAAGCCTTTGGGACCCTGCACGGGCTAACACCCGCTGAACTGCGCTGCCTGAATGAGATTTTCCTAGGCCGGAACGTTCCCGAAGCCGCGACTGCGCTTGGCGTCGCGCAATCCACCCTGCGCAGCCAACTCAGCAATATCTTCGAGAAGACTGCTACCACCAGCCAGACTGAATTGACCCGCTTCGTAGCAAGCTTCGTGGCCCCCTTACGCTATGGGTAATCCGTCAACCGTAACCTAACATCAGAAACGCATGCCAATGCGCAGGATCGCGCGATCCACGCGCAGCCGGTATTGCGCCTCAATATCCCTCAGCGCCTTGAAGGCGACGAACATGCCAAGCTCGGGCAAATCAGCGGCAATCACCCCGCCTAGCGATACAACTTCCGTGCTGCCCATATTCTTGCCGTTCTGGCGATCTTCGCGAAGCTGCGTGGCATAGGTACCTGCGGGGCCAAGTTGGAACCTGCCAACCCGTTCGGTTACCGCCCAATCCAGCACCACCATATCGCCCGCCTGATAGCCTGTCGTGTCATTACGGTCGTGGATATTGTAGAAAAAACGGGCGCTCAATTCGGTGCCATCCGCAAGCCAGGGCGGGCTTATCCAGGTTGCCGCAAGGCTTGGTACCAGGACCGTTGTATTCAAGCCGGCATTGGCCAGGCTTTCGGGACTATAGGCGCCGGTTGGCAACACCAGGCCAAGGCTGATGCCGAGTGTGAGACCATAAGGAATATATCGCCGGCGCGGATCTTCGGCGGCTGGCCCACGCATGCCCAATTCACCAATGGGGCGGGACCAAAACGCCTCCATATAAGTATCCCCGACATCGGTTCGGCACTCCGAACGGTTCAGGGCCGAAATTCGCAAGCAGACCTTGCCCGCCACACCCGTGATGCCCAAACCAACCCGCCCGCCGGCGAGCATGTCCTCAAAAACATGGTAAAGCCCGGCTCCGGCAGCAACAGTGCCACCGCTGAAGCCCAGGGGACTTTTACTGCCATCCTTGTCACGGAAATCCGCAACATTTCCGGCAAGCGGCATCAACAAAAGATAGGTTCCAGGTGGCGGTGCAAGCGCGGCGCGCAGATCCGAACCCCCAAGCGGCCCGGCAACAAACCCACCTTCAGAAGCAAGGCCAGGCTGGGTGCGAATGGCGATGATCAGGCCAATCCGGCTGAAGCACCGCATCTGCCGGCAAAACGCCCAAAGCAGCGCCTTCATGATGATGGTGCCTCGATCACCGGCGCATCCCGCAGGGGAGAGGCCATGGAAAGCGCACGGGCCAGCAAATCAGCCTGCCGTCCCGTGCCGGTACGCCGAAACAATTCGGACAGGTGGCTGCGCACCGTGGTTGAGGAAATCCCGATAATCTCCGAAATCGCCTCTGGCGTGTGACCCTGCGCGAGAAAGGCAAGCACCTGAACCTGCGCCGGCGTCAGCCCGAAAACACGCGCGGCGATGGCAACCGGGTTATGGCTTTCCGCGCGCGGTTCGCGCAGCACGAGCAGCGTTGAACGATCACCCGGGGCGCCATTGCTGCGCTTGGCATCATCAAGGGTGACGGCAAAGACCAGCCATTCCGTTCCACCTGCCGCTACAAGGGCTTCGAAACCGCCCCTGGCCGCCAGGGCATTGTTCAATATCTGGTCGGTTGCATCATTATGGCCACGGAGTCGCCGCTCAGACCGGCGGAATGGTTCACCCTTTTCCAGCAACATATCGGCCGGCGGATTGGCGAAGATGGGCTGACCTTCGCCGTCAAGAATAAGCACCGCCGCCCCCAATTGTTCCAGCGCAGCACGGTAGGTATCTGCGGCAACCCTTTGGGCGCCGAGGACGGTCGAAATCTCCACGGCTCGGCGAATATGGGGGGCAATCAGTTCAAGCCCTGCTACCTGCCGATCCGTGACCACACCGCGATTAGTGTCGGTAACGAAGCCCCAATGCCCGAAACCGCCCGCCTCCCGCGTGACCACGAAAAACACGGCATCATGCAGATTTCGCGGGGCCAGATATTCCTTATAGTAACGCGTGGCCCTTAAGCGTTCCAACCCGTAATCGCTCGAAGCCCAGAATCCCTTATCAAGTGGCCAGGTAAGCGCATAAGGGAGCAACGGATTGATGGGCAGGAATTGCTGCGACGGATCATTCGGTTCAAGCCCCGTACGCACCTGTTCAATAAGCACCCGCCCCCCAGGCGAAACCACGGCGAAGTTTGAACGGCAGCCGCCGATTTCCTCCTGAAGTTCCAACAGGACATTTTCCCAGAGTTCCGGGCGCAGGGCACAATCATAAACACGCCCGATCATGGCGCTCAGATAGTGGCGATCATCAGACAAACGCATGCACGAAAAGCCTTTCTGGTCCGTATTTTGGTTGGCCGGATTATTGGCCGAAGAGATTAATGTTCGCCTTAGTAGCCAGAGGGTTTCCTAAGGCGCGCTGTTGCGGGCACGGTAACGGCAATTGGATGCGGTTATTGGCCCACGCCTGTTGCGTAGCCTCGGAATAATTTGTCGGCATCCTCCAAATGGAGGATGCGCCGGGGCGCGGTTCAGGGGCGTTCTTAACGCGATGTTAAGCGATCCGCCCCTGACCCCGCCCGCGCCGATTCCTGCGCATAACTGCAACCCCAGCCCTCGATTTTTTTGCGCTGAAATCCAGGGATTGGCGGTGGCTGCGAACCCCCAAGGGCAGCCGCGACGATCCTCAGGCCAAGCCAGCCTGCAGACCGCTTTTAGAGAAGATTTAGCCTTTCTTGAGACCGGTCTGAGGACGGTCGCTGGGGCTTCGCTGCAGTTTGGCCGTGTCGGGATTACCCCGGCGCGGAACGGATTCATGCGCATGCCGCAAACCAATCTCAGAGCTTCCAGCCATCCCACCAAGGCGTCTGGCGCAGGCAAGCAGGACCGAATTCTGCCAGCCGGGGACACGCAACATGCCGCCTGAACTTGGTGCCTTTCTGCTGGGCTATCTGCTCATCATGGTCTCGCCGGGGCCGAATATGGTCGCCATTGGCACCATTGCGGCACTGGAAGGCCTGGCCAACGCCTTGCCCATGATTGCCGGCATCGCCTTCGGCGTCGGTGGGCTCGCGAGCTTCGTGCTTGCCGTCAGTGAATTGATGCAGGTGGAAGCGCTTTCCCCCCCGCTGCAATTCCTGGCGGGGCTGATGCTGCTGACGGTGGCCTGGGCAGTCTCTCGCACCCGGAACTTTGCGCAGACGGAAGGAACCAGCCGCCCGCGTTCCAATGGCCAAGGGCTGGCGCTGTTTCTGGCGGGGTTTTCCACCGCCGCGAGCAACCCGATCACCATCGCCTATTTCGCCGCGGCCCTGGTGCCGATTGGGCGAGCGAATGTGGCGGAAAGCGGTTCAAGCCTGGCCATCGTACTTGTCATTACCGCCGCGGCTGCCCTGTTCTGGTTCGTGTGCGCCGTATTGATGGCGCGGCCCGTCATGCGCGGTTTTGTCAGAAAGCGCGAAGGGCTGATCCGCACCGTGGCGGCCATGCTGATCGCCGTGATTGCGCTGCCCATGCTGCTGAACGCGCTTGGTCTTTTGCCGGGTGGTGTAATCACAAGCTTGGGGATCGCGAGTGTTGCGGCGGTGAAGCCGTGATCGCGCGGGCGCATCACCCTTTGACACAGGGCTGCGCCCCATGACCGGCGCGTTTTTCATCATGTTTTTCCTGCTCTGCGGCCCATTCGAAATGTTCTGCGAACAGGGGCGCATCATTCAGCCTTCCTGCGCCGCGTCCGAGGCTTGGCTGCGCGCCGGGCTGCGCAGCGATCAATCGCTCCTCATCATGGATTGCCGCCCATACGAACCGGCAGAGGCGGATGATGACTGACCGCCAAGGCCATGGCGCCAACCGCGCGACGCTTAGCCAATGGCAGGAAAGGTTCCGCTGCGCGGCAGAGCGTGCCGCGCTGTGGTGGGTGGCGCATGTCGCTGAAGTGCTGCTGGTGCTGGCAGTTGTTTTGGCGGTGGTGGCGGCGTGGTTGGGCCTATTGCCGGATGCTGACCTCTCCAGCCTTTTCGACCCCAACCCCGCGCGTGCGGAGGCCAGGTAATGGCCGCGCCCGTTTCCCACTGGCAGCGCCATCGCGGCTGGCTGGTCGTGCTGGGGGCCTTCCTGGTCATGCTGGTGGGCTTCGGCGCGATCTATTCGAGTTCAGCCTTCGCGCCGGAAATCGCTGCCAGCCTGGGGCTTCAACGCGGCGATGCCGCCATGGTGCTGGCGCTCAGCAGTAGTGTCACCTTTTTTGTGAGCGCCATCAGCGGCCCGCTTTCTGATCGTGTCGGGCCGCGCCCACTCGCGGTTTTCGGCACGCTGCTGATTGCGCTTGGCCTTGGCATTGCTGCTGCGGCCACGGATGCCGCCAGTTTCTTCGCAAGCTACGGGCTTTTGGTCGGTATTGGCGTCGGCCTCGCATATGTGCCGGCGGTAGCAACTGTGCAGCGGTGGTTCCTCGCCAATCGCGGCCTTGCTTCCGGCATAGCACTCAGCGGCATTGGTGTCGGCACGGCGCTGATCCCGCTGATCAAGCTGATCCTGGCTGATTTCGGTGATTGGCGCTTTGCCTTCCTGATCTGTGCGGGCCTTGCCGCGCTGGTCGGGCTTGCTGGCGCGCTGCTGCTGGAAGCGCGGCCCGAGGCGCATGGCTTGGGCCCTGATGGCACCAGGCTGCGCACCAGGCAGGCCGCACCCAAGCCGGAAGGCCTGGAATTACGGGAAGCGCTGCGGAGCCCTGCCTTTCTGCTGGCCTATGCCGGTACGCTACTGGTCGCGATCCCAGCCGCCGCGCCGCTCATGCTGCTGGTCGGCACGGCAGAGGCGCGGGGCCTTTCCCATCCCCAGGCCGTGGCGCTGCTCGGGCTGATGGGCGTTGGCACCATCATTGGGCGGTTTTGCCTGGCGGCGCTGGCCGATCTGCTGGGCAGGAGGCTTGGCTTTCTGCTGTCTTGCCTTGGCGTTTCGGTTGCCATGATGCTTTGGGCGCTGGCCGAAGGCGCAACATCCTTGCAAGGCTTTGCGCTGATCTACGGCGCGCTGCAGGGCGGTTTTGTCGCGCTACTGCCCGCCTTTGTGGCCGATAGCTTCGGCAGCCGTTCGGTCGGCGGCTTGGTTGGGCTGCTTTACACGAGTCGCGGCATTGCGCTGCTGGCGGGGGTGCCGCTGGTCAGCCTGGGCGTGTCCGCCCTTGGCGCGCATGACCTGCCGGTCGCTGTTTGCGGCCTTATTGGCATGCTGGGCACGCTGCTGCTGGCCATGGCCCGGCCTGCGCCCCGCAAGGGCAAGCCCCATCCCAAGGCTGAGCCCCCCCAAACCGAAACCGCCATCACCCAGCTTGAGCCCGCGCGCCTGTTGCGTCGGAAATCAGCGGTACTGGCCATGCAAAGGGCAGGTCACCATGGAAACTGAACGCCGCCGCAGCTTGGCGCTTTCCTTCGCATCAGTGCTGACCCTGGCCGGGTGCCTTCTGTCCGGCCTGCCACGCACCGCGATGGCCGAGGCGCCCGCCCCAGAATCCAACAGCCAGACCGCGAGCCTGCCCAAAACCCCGGCGCGCGGGGGCGTGCGTTCCTTCGCGGTGGAATTGGCTGATGGCAGCGGGATATTTGATATGCCGGAAGCGACCACGCAGCACAGATTGCCCGCAGTGCTGATCATTCATGACGCGCCGGGCGCCGATGGCCGCGCCGCGCGCTATGCGGAGCAATTGCTCGGCGCCGATATCGCCGTGCTGGAATTGCACGACGCAAGCCTTGCTTCCGTTGGTGCGGCGCTGGCGGCACTGGCGGCGGACCCACGCATCAACCCAGCGCGGATTGGCGTGTTGGGATTTGGCCAAGGCGCCCGGTTGGCGCTGGAAATGCCCGGCGCATCGGTACGCGCCTTGCTGTACCCGGGCTGCGCTTCCCTTGCTGGCGCACGAAAAATCGCGGCCAATACAATCGCCATCGCCGCGCGCGAGCCCCTCACCTGGCGTTTCGATGCACTGATTCGCGGCTTCATCGGCCCGGCCGAGTATGCGTGGAACTACAATGTCTCAGGCGGGGCGCCGGGCTTTACCCTTGGGCAAAGCGCTTCCGCCATGCTGCTGCTGCACGGCACGGAAGACCCGGCCAACCCGCCTGATGCCTGCGCACGCCTGACCCAAACCCTGCAAGGCCAGGGCGTTGCGGTGGAGCATCACGAAATCCCCGGCGCTGGCTATGCCTGGGATGTGCCTGAGCTTGGCGCCGGCCAATCCGCGCTTTTGCCCGCCCCCGGCATGCCGGAACGCCTGCCCATCCGCCCCTGGCCCGCCATGGCAGCAAAAACAGCGGCCGAGGTTACGGGGTTTTTCGCCCAGCATTTCAGCGACACCCCACCATGAGCCTGGATGCCGCCGAACCCCGCCGCCCCGCGCGCTGGCGTGTGCTCGCCGCGGGGCTTGCTGGGCTTGCCATATTGCCGGCCTATGCCGCGCTGCTGGGTGATGTTCCCGGCATGGCGCAACCCCTGACTGCGATTTTCGGTGTTTTCCTGGCGGCCTATGCCTCGGCCATGGTGGGTTTTGCCTTCTCAGCCCTATGCGCGCCGATCCTGGCGCTGGCGGGGCTTGATGCGCTAAGCCTGGTGCAAACACTGATGATCTGCAGCATTGCAATTTATGGCTGGAGCACCTTTGTGCTGCGCCGGGACCTGGATTTCCAGGCTCTCGCGCCGCTGCTGCTGGGCGGGCTTTGCGCCTTGCCTTTTGGTGTCTGGCTTTTGCTACGCCTGCCAGAGGGTTCCCTGCATGCAACCGTGCTTGGCGCGATGCTATTCGCCTATGGCGTCTTCGCCCTGCTGCGCCAGCCAAGGCCGCTCCGCCGGCCCGATCGCTTCGGGACTGAGCTGCTTATCGGCGCAACAGGTGGGCTGACCGGCGCGCTGGCTGCCTTTCCTGGCGCGATGATTGCCATTTGGTGCGGGCTGAAACCCTGGCGGAAGGAACGCCAGCGCGCGGTGCTGCAAGCCTATATCCTGGTGATGCAAGTGGCTGCCCTTGGCGTGATTGCCGCGCTTTCCGGGGCAAATGGCCGCACCGCGCTGCCGAATGGCGCCTGCTTCGCCTATCTGCTGCCCGCCGCGCTTGGCACGGTTTGCGGGCTGGAGGTGTTTCGCTTCATGACCGAAAGGCAGTTCGGCCGTTCGGTCAATCTGCTGCTGGTCTTGAGCGGGATTGCGATGCTGCTGGCGTGAGGAGGGCTTATTGAATGACCCCATATTCCCAGACGAAATATTCCATCAACGCCGCCGGGATCAGGCCATAGCCGCGCGGAAAATCCCAATCCCCCTTTGCTTCCTTCGCGAGCGGCGATTGCCGGGCGAAATCCTGCGCACCCCAACTGTTGCGAAACAGGAAAAAGCCGGGAAATGACTTATAGCCAGGAAACACCGGCGAAGCGATGCCCGGCACGTTGCGCAGATAGCCAACGACGCAAACGGCGTGGCCCGCCTTGCCAACAATATGGGTTGGTGGCGGCAGCGGAAGCAGCCCTGAATTCCAGAAGAATTGATCATACCAGATATTGCCGGATGGCTTCTGGGGATCGGCAAAACCTGCGATGCTGACCGCAACTGGTTTTCCGTCCTTCAACCAATCATAAACGCGCCGCGCCAAGCCGGGCGGACGCGACTGGTAGTCTGGGAAATCCAAGCCCGCCACCGAAAATTTCCGCGCTTTCCCATCCGCCATGGCGGCGGCTGTGATGGGCTGAGCGACCTTGTTCCAATCCAGGATGTTGTTGGCCTCATCCCCAGGCTCAAAGTAATCGCGGCAAAGACCTTCCTGCGCCGCGCCATCAACATTCAGCACCGCAGCCGCATCAATCTGCTTAAGCCCCCCACCCTGATAGGCCGGTTGTTGGATCTTGGGGGAGGTGATTACGCCCTTTCGCGCCAACCGATACAGAAAACGCGCAGAAAGCCTTTGCGGTGGCGTAACGCCTGGAAGTTGACGCGCTGCCTGCAATTCAGCACAGGCGGCCATCGCAAACCCGATACAGGAAGGCCAAGGCCGCTGATCGCGGACCGGCCAAAGGCGCATGGACCGAAGGTCTATTGACTTGTTCGGCAGTTCACGCCGAACCGGCTTATTTATGGCATTTTTCTCCACAGCCGCCACAAACGTCGCCGCTGTTGCCTCCCTCGTTGACAGCGCTGATCCGTCCAGGGCAGCGAGGGGAACATTAAAGGCGCGGGCCTCCTGAAGGGCCTCGATGGCTTGGAAATTGGGGGGCAGCGCCCCGCTTTGCGCCAAAATAAACAGGACATGAGAGCGTACATCACGCTGACCGCCGGTTGGATAACGCGACCAATCCAGCCCCAAGGCTTTTTGCGCCTTTGGGTCACTCAGCGAGGAGTTATTGAACAGAAATGCGTAAGCCTGTTCCGGGGTGGTCAGCGCCAGGGTAACCGTAATGTCATTGATGACTTTCGCGGAAATACCGCCCTGCCGCAAGATGGTGATGAGATCCATGTCAGCCTCTTTTTTTTCCTGTGAAGATTTCATTGCGAGCATGGCGCTGGCCTGGCCGCGCCATACCGCCTTGAAGCACGGGCCAATGTTTTATGTCGGCGGCAGGAGACTCTTCACCTTTTCGGCCAAAACATCGGGCAAGGGCCTGAAGGGCTGGAATTGGTCTGGCGTCTGATACGCGTTGGTGTGCAGCCATTCTGTCTTGATATCGGCGACAAGCCGGGTCAATTCAGTCGACTGCCCCGCATTTGCCGCCACAAACTTGCCTTTCCAAAGCTGTGTCAATTCTTGCGCAAGCCAAAGCCCGGCTTCGGAATCGGCACTGAAATGCACGCCGGCGATTTCACGATTGCGCGCAATCCGCGCCGCAAACGCCTTTGCCGGGGTTTCAATACCATGCGGCGTATTCCCCTGGCGCAATATGGCAGAGAGCATTTCGGCGATCAGATGGCTTTGGAAGGAATGATTGCTTGGGTAGGACGGATGCCGCGGGGTGGGTACGATTGGCAGCAGGGCGGGATAGAGTTGTACGGGCCGCGGCGCCTTGAATTCCCTTTTCCAATGCATGCCAATTACCGTTCCAACGGCGAAGCAAAGATAGATCAGGGCAGCGGTTGCCGGGCGGCGCGATTGGTCCGCATTCAGGAATTGCCGCCAATCCTTATCCAGGCGGGCGCTTTGTTGCAGAATTTCTTCCTGACGGGTCGGCCTGAGGACTGCCTGCTGACGCAATCTGTTGATTTCAGCCTTGAGCCATTGGCCAGCGACATAATTGCCAGAAGCATCCTTGACGGCAGACGTATAAGGTGGATCCGCCGGGCGCTTGGCGCGCCAATTTTCGGCCAGCAGAACAGGCAGGCTGAGCTGCGCGCGTAGCGCCGGGGACCACCAGGCATCATCGAATTTTGTTTGGCCGAAATCAATGAGGATCGGGTAATCACCCGGAATCCTTGGCGGGTAGGGAGCATTGGGCTGCGGCTCGTTTTCGCCGAGCATCCCTCCTATGGCGATGCCGGGAATGGCATTGGCGCCGCCGTCCATTCCGCCTTCCATACCCCCTTCCATGCCACCTTCCATTCCCCCTTCTCCAAAGCTTGGCATTTCCTTTTCCTTTCAGGTTTACAGGAAAATCGAGATAGAGCACTCGTTACGCCGGTACACCCGCCGCGACTAAGAAATCCGCATATAGGCGTCGCCTTTCTGCGGACTGACTGCCGGCGGTATTTGCGACCTTTCGCGCCCTCAAATTAGGTTGGAGAAGCATCAAGTTCTCTCGCAATGACTTGGCCTCCTCTAATCGTTCTGCGCCAACAAGTGCAGCCACTGTGGTGCGCAGATTGCTCGTGTAATTGGGATTGCGTTTATAGGAACGAAGACCCCAAACAGCCGCGTCATCAAACCTATTCAAGGAAAAATAGGCTATACTCAGGTAATGCTCGTGACGGTAGCGAAATGGATCCAACGGTGACAGGCTCAAAGCCCTCTCACCCCTGCGTACGGCCTCGTCGGCCTTGCCAATATAGGACAAAGTCGGCATCGACCACGTCAATGTTTCCACATCATTCGGAGCCATTCGGAAAGCATCGTCGAGTAGGCTTTCCCCAGAAACAAAGTCTTGCTCCATGATGGTTCTGCTATGGCCGAAAAGAGCAAGCGTGCGCGCGTTCTCGGGGTCTAGTCGCAAGGCATTCCTCGCTGTCTTTTCCATTAAAGTTTTGTCGGCCACCCAATCGGACGACCAAAACTGGAACATCCTTAGTGTCAGCCACCACGCCTTCGTACCCAGTAAACTGCCATAGCCGCCATCCAACTCAAGCGCGCGTTCCAGGATGCGCCCGGCCTCATCAAAGGAATGGCGGTCAAGCCGAAGGATCAACTCCTTCGCGCGCAGAAGTAGATGATAAGCGCCCAAATGTTCGGGGGGGCGGCGCAGGCTGCAGCGCAGCTCGGCGGCGGTGATCTGCGGCACCAGTGCATGCGTAATTTTGCTGGCGACCTCATCCTGGAACTCGAACAATTCCTCACGCTGCAAGCGCACATTGTCGGTCCAAAGCCGCACCCCTGACTCGCTGTCTTCCAGGTTGACCGAAAGGCGCAGCTTCTGGCCTTGTGCGCGAATGGTGCTGGTCACCAAATAGCGCGCGCAAAGCTTCTGCGCTACCTCGGAAAAACCCGTATTGGCAGGGTCCACCAGGCGCGATGAATTGCTGGAAATTACCACCGGTTCGCGAAACCGCGTCAGGATTTCCGTGATGTCATGCGTAATGCCCTCAGCGAGCCAAGGGTCTTCCGGGTCCGGCCCCAGCCAGCGCGGACGCAACACGGCAACGGTCGGTGCATCCGCGCTTACCGGAAGACGATCCAGGACGCTTCCCACTGGTGCGGGCATAATGGGCGCGGCGAACACAGCGGGACGGGCCACTTCCTGTTCCGGCACCGTATCCAGAACATAGCCACGGCGGGGCAGGGTTTTCAGCATCTCGGCATCGGCGGCGCCCAAAGCGCGGCGCAATTCGCTGATGCATTGCGTGACCCCCGCTGGCGTCACGGTCACATCCGGCCAGACACGATCCAGAATCTCATCCTGGGAAAGCAATTGCCCAGCATGTTCCAGCAGCAAATTCAGCAAAGAAAGCGTCTTGGCGCGCAGCATCGTGCGCGACCCATCCGCGGCAATCACCTCACCGCGCACGGCATCAAGCACACACCCCCCAAAGCGCACCCGCCCGGATGTTTGCACCTTGACCTGACCCCTGTTTGTATCAAAAATGATACACTCGGAAAATTAACGGTTCATACGCCGCCGCGTCAATAAAGATTCGGTGAAATGGTAAAAAGCCAAGGCACGCGCCACGCCTGCGCCCCCAGCCATGCGGGTTCAAGCCAAACCGCCCACGTGCCCGGAGACCAGCGGCGGCCTTTCACCGTGCCCTGCCGCGCCCCATCGGCAGGGTCACGCGCCGCGGTGGCAGGCTTACGCCTTCAACGTCGCCAAAGCCTCATTCAAGGTCTTGCTGGGACGCATGGCGGCTGAGGTCTTCGCATCATCGGGCCGGTAATAGCCGCCCAATTCCTGCGGCTTGCCCTGGGCTGCGATCAGCTCCTCATAGATCTTCTTTTCATTGGCCGAGAGCAGATCCGCCAGCGGCTTGAAGCGCGCCGCAAGGCCAGAGCTATTGTCGCGCGCCGCCAAAGCCTGCGCCCAATAAAGCGCGAGGTAGAAATGCGAACCGCGATTATCAATCTCACCCACCTTGCGCGCGGGGGAGCGGTTGTATTCCAGGATCCTGCCATTCGCTTCATCAAGCGTCTCAGCCAGCACCTTCACATCTTCGCTGCCCGTGGTCTGCGCCAAATGCTCAAGCGATGCACCAAGGGCGAGGAACTCACCAAGCGAATCCCAGCGCAAATAGCCTTCGCCCTGGAATTGCTCGACATGCTTCGGTGCCGAACCGCCGGCGCCGGTTTCAAACAGGCCGCCACCATTCAGCAGCGGCACAATGGACAGCATCTTGGCCGAGGTGCCGAGTTCCATGATCGGGAAAAGATCGGTCAGGTAATCGCGGAGCACATTGCCGGTGACCGTGATGGTATCGAGCCCCTTGCGGATACGATCGAGCGAGAATTGCATCGCCTCAACCGATCCCAGGATGTGGATTTCAAGCCCGGAAGTGTCGTGATCCTTCAGGTATTTCTCAACCTTCTTGATAAGCTCAGCATCATGCGCGCGCTTCGCATCCAGCCAGAAGACCGCAGGCGTATTGGTCAGCCGCGCGCGACGCACGGCAAGCTTCACCCAATCCTGAATCGGCGCATCCTTCACCTGACACATGCGGAAAATATCGCCGGCTTCAACCGGGCGGGAGAGCAGCACCGTGCCATCATCAGCGACCACGCGCACTTCGCCATCGGCGGCCAATTCGAAGGTCTTGTCGTGGGAGCCATATTCCTCGGCCTGCTGCGCCATCAGCCCGACATTGGGGACCGTGCCCATGGTCTTCGGGTCAAAGGCGCCATTGGCCTTGCAGTCTTCAATGACA
This sequence comes from Roseomonas sp., assembly GCA_020249435.1. Lineage (GTDB taxonomy): Bacteria > Pseudomonadota > Alphaproteobacteria > Acetobacterales > Acetobacteraceae > Neoroseomonas. Next base: position 163,910 of record JADCFQ010000007.1, read on the forward strand.
GTCTGGAATAGCCGCGCGTAGCAACGATCCGGGATCACGGCCAGGGTATCATGCAGCTTGCCATCCGGGCCCCACATCTTGCCCGATTCACGGATCATGGCCGGCATGGAAGCGTCGATAATGGTATCGCTCGAGACATGCAGATTGGTGATGCCGCGGTCGGAATTCACCATGGCAAGCGCCGGGCGCGCCTTATAAGTCGCGTCAATATCGGCCAGGATCGGCGCCTTTTCGGCATCCGGCAGGGTTTCGATCTTGGCCAGCATATCGCCAACGCCGTTATTCGGGTTGACCCCAAGGCGCTTCAGCGTCGCGCCATGCTTTTCGAAGACATCGGCAAAAAACACCGAAACCGCATGGCCGAATAGGATGGGATCGGAGATCTTCATCATGGTGGCCTTGAGGTGAACGGAAAACAGCACCCCTTCGCGCTTGGCGGCATCAACCTGTTCCGCGAGGAACGCACGCAGCGCCTTCCGGTTCATCACGGAGGCATCAATAATCTCGCCCGCGATCAACGGCGTCTTGGCTTTCAGCACCGTGACGCTGCCATCCTTCGCCACCAATTCAATGCGCGCATTGGTGGGGGCCGCGATGGTGGTGGCGACTTCCGAGCCATAGAAATCCCCGCCCGGCATATAGGCGACATGGGATTTGGAGTCCTTCGACCAGGCGCCCATCTTATGCGGGTTGTTGCGCGCATATTGCTTGACGGCCCCCGCCGCGCGGCGGTCTGAATTGCCTTCACGCAGCACGGGGTTCACGGCGCTGCCCAGCACCTTGCCGTAACGGGCGCGGATTTCACGTTCGGCATCATTGGTGGGGTTATCCGGATAATCCGGCACCTTATAGCCCTTGCCCTGCAATTCCTTGATCGCGGCCTTGAGCTGCGGGACCGAGGCCGAGATATTCGGCAGCTTGATGATATTGGCTTCGGGCTTGAGCGCGAGCTTGCCGAGTTCCGCCAATTCATCATTCACCCGCTGTTCGGGCGTCAGATTTTCCGGAAAATTCGCGAGGATGCGCCCCGTCAGCGAAATATCCTTGAGGCTCATTTTCACGCCGGCGACGCCCACGAAGGATTGCACGATGGGCAGCAGGGAATAGGTCGCCAGGGCAGGCGCCTCATCTACCTTCGTCCAGACGATTTCGAGTTCTGACATGCTGTTACCTTCCATAGCCTGGGCCGTTGGGGCCGCCTTGAATGTTTTGAGAATTGCGCCCGTCTTGTCGCACCGGGGGGGACGAAGGGCAAGTGGGCAAGGCTTCAACTAGCCTGCCAGATCATTTCTAAGAAAATTTTAATTCTTGCGCTGGATCAAAGGCTTAAGCGCTTGCGGATCAACGGTCCCCATAGCCATTCGGATGCGCTTCCCGCCAGGCCCAAGTGGTGCGCACAATTTCATCAATATCGCCAAAGCGCGGCGCCCAGCCGGTTTCGCGCCGGAGCTTCTCGCTTGCTGCCACCAACACGGCAGGGTCACCGGCGCGGCGGGGGCCGATGCTATGCGGCACGGCGCGGCCACTGACGCGTTCAATCGCGCCCAGCACCTGCTTCACCGAATGGCCTTCGCCATTGCCGATATTGTAGCGGCAAGACCCATGGGATTCGAGGCGCGCGAGCACGCGCAAATGCGCATCCGCCAGATCCGTCACATGCACGTAATCACGAATGCAGGTGCCATCGGGGGTTGGGTAATCATCGCCAAACACCGTCAGCGCCGGGCGCCGGCCAAGCGCCGCATCAATCGCGAGAGGTACCAGATGGGTTTCGGGGTTGTGATCCTCCCCTGCCCGTCCGGCAGGGTCTGAACCGGCAGCGTTGAAATAGCGCAGCGCGGCGTAGCGGAGCCCATGGATACGCTCTGCCCAGGCTAGCGCGGTCTCCACCATCAGCTTGCTCTCGCCATAGGGATTGCCGGGGGCTACAGGGCAATCCTCATCAATCGGGATGCGTTCCGGCTTGCCGAAAAGTGCCGCGGTGGAAGACAGCACAAAGCGCAGGCACCCGGCTGCGACCGCGGCTTCAATCAGCCGCACGCTATTGCCGAGATTTTCCGCGAGGTAATGCATGGGCGATTTCATGCTTTCGCCCACCAGGGAAAGCGCCGCGAAATGCAGCACCGCATCAAAGCGCCAATTGGCGAAAACCCGCGCGAGCTCGGCACGATCCGCCAGCGGCGCCTGCACCAAAGTCGCACCAGCCGGCACGGCAGCGCGATGGCCCTGGCTGAGGTCATCCAGCACCACCACCTCATCACCACGATCAAGCAGTGCCAGCACCGCATGGCTGCCGACAAAACCCGCACCGCCTGTCACCAGATAACGCGCCATATCCAAACCCTGCCTTACAGCGTCACTGCCGGGGCGAAGCCTCTGCCAGCCTTTCGCTGCGCGGTGCCTCCAGCGCGCGGAGATAGGCGGCATCAAGCCCGTAGATATCCCGGCGCATGACCACCCTGCCGGCTTCAACCATCACCGTGTCATAATGAAGGCGCACCGGTATTGCGCGCGCGAGAGAAACGCCCTGAGTCACGCCGCCTTCCAAGGCGCGGTCTATGCGTTCCTGATTCCAGGCGGGCATGCCGCTGAAGGCTTCCGCCAGCAACTCCATCGGCCGTTCAAGCCGAATGCAGCCCGATGAAAAGGCGCGGTCCGGGCGGCGGAACAAATGCCGATCTGGCGTGTCATGCATGAAAATATCGTCGCGGTTCGGCATGACGAATTTGATCCGGCCGAGCGCATTCGCCTCACCGGGGTCCTGGCGGATGATGAAGGGGAAGCGGTCCTTGGAATAGGCGCTGAAATCCAGCGTGGTCGCGTCAATTTCCGTAAGCTCGCCATCAATCCGCTGATACAGCCGATAGCCCAAGGCCTGCATGCGCCCGGGCTCTCGGCGGAAGCGCGGCGACAAATCCTCCCGCGCATTGCGATCCGGCACGCCCCAGGGCGGGTTGAATTGCACCGCGACCAGCCGGACATCGAGCATCGGGGTTTGCCGATCTGTCCTGCCCACCACCACGGCCATATCCTGCACCACGCGCCCGGCATCGGTGAGTTTCAGGCGGAAATGGGGGATATTCACCTCAATGCGCCGATCAGGCGGGGCGGCCAGGCCGCGGCGCATATCAAGCGCCACGCGAAGCTGGGCAATCTTGGCCTCAACTGGCGTATTCAAGGCAGCCCAAGTCAGGCGCCCGATGCGGCCATCAGCTTCCAACCCTTCTGCGGCCTGAAAGCGCCGGACGGCTTCTTCCAGCCGCGTATCGTAAACGGGGCTTTCCGCTGCCGCACCGCGCAGCACTTCCGGATCAAGCACCGCCAGCCGCGCGCGAAGCTGCCCGACCCGCGCGGCGTCATGGCTGCCGGGTTCGAGCGTGCTGGTAAGATTGCCTTCAATGCCTGGCCAACCGCCGCGCGCCGCAATGGCACGCAGCCGCGCAAGTTCCGCCTTGATCGGCGCCGCATCGGGATGAAGGGCTGCGGCCTGATCCAGCACACTCGCCGGATCGGCACTGGCATAAAGCCTATCGCGCCAGGCAGGGAAATCGGCCCGCGCGGCATCGCGCCGGATATCCACGCGCCCTGGCAGCGCCGCCACACGGCCCAGCACCAAATCCCGCAAGGCCGCTTCGGCGCGCGACATCAGCGCAGCGCCCGGCAGATCATAATGGCGCGGATCAAGCCCATCCTCGGCGAGCACTTCCAGCCGGCGCGCGAGGTTTTCCTGCGCCATGCGCGAAGCGGCGCTGGCGCGCGGCAGCAGGCTTGCCGAAAGCCCCGCCGAGGCGACACTCAGCATCATAGTACGACGCGCGAATCGCTTTGAATTACTCATATTGTTTTGTTAGCGCTTTCGCGGGCAGGTACGCAATTTTCTTTGTTGGCGTCAGGAAAGCCGATCCGCGCCTTGTGGCGCCCCAGCCAATTCATTGACGGTGATCGGCTTATAGGGCGCGCGGGGGCGGAAATGCCCGACTTCTTCCACCGGCACACTACGCGTTTCCGCAATCACCGCTGCCACGGTCGGGCCGCAGAGCCGCCCCTGGCAGGGGCCCATGCCGCAGCGCAAATAGGCCTTGGCCTGGTTGGGGCCGGTTGCGCCAATCGCCGCTGCCCAGCGCAAAGATCCCGCCGTCACTTCCTCACACCGACAGATGATGGTGGAGTCCTCAGGCGGCGCCAGGATTTCCTGTGACGGTGCGTAAAGCGCATCCAAAAAGGGGCGCAGCGCGCGGGCTTGCAACAACGCCGCCGCACTGGCTTCCGCCCGGAAATCACGATCCGCCGCTGCAAGTCTGCCAAGCCTGAAGGCCGCATCCAAGGCGGCCAATTGCCCGGTGGCCACTGCCGCTTCCCAGCCGCCAATCACCGCGCCATCGCCGGCAACCGCAATACGCGCATGGGAAGACGCGCCAAAAACATCAAGCTTGGGGCGCCAGCAAAGCTGTTGTGCATCCCAGCCATGTTCCAAGCCAATCGCCATGGAAATATGTGTGGAAGGCATCACCCCTTCATGCAGCAGCAGCGTATCACAGGCTTCATAGCCACCTTCAAAGCGCAGCCCCTGCACTCGCGGGCTGCCTTCAGCGCGCAAATGCTTCGCCCCCGTAATTACCCGCATGCCGGACTGACGCGCCTTCAGGATCAGCCCAATGCCTTTGGCAAGCTGCGCAAAGCCGCTGAAAATCCCGCCCTGTTCCAAAGCCGTGCGCAGAATGGGTTGGGTGCGCGTTTCGACGAGCACCGGCAGCACACCTGCGCGGATCAATTGATTGGCGAGCAGCCACATCAGCGGCCCCTGCCCTGCCAGCACCACCCTGCCCGATGGCACCATGCCAGCAGTTTTCAGCGCAATCTGCGCTGCCCCGGCAGACATCACCCCAGGCAGCGTCCAGCCCGGAATGGGCACGGGTCTTTCCTGCGCCCCGGTCGCGAGCAGAATACGCTCGGCGACGAAATCACTACTTTCGCCCAAACGAGAAACCGAAAGCGTGCCCGTATCGGGATCCAGCATCCAAAGCGTGGCGCCCGGGCGATAGGTGATATCCAGCGCCCGAAACCGCGCGATCAGATCAAGCCCCGGCGCCATGTCACGCGCCAAGGCGGGATCGGCGCCGGCCAATTCGGCAGCGCGAAAAACCTGCCCGCCAGGTGCCGCGTTTTCATCCACCACCAGGACAGAAAGCCCGCATTCCCGCGCGGTGATGGCAGCCGCCATGCCAGCCGGCCCGGCACCAATAATCGCTAGGTCGAACTTGCTTGGCGCCGGGCTTGTCTTGACGGGCACAAGGTTCATCGCGGCACCTCCCGCGCGCCATGCTGGCGGGCGATGCGCATGCCGGCAGCGACCGGCACCATGCAGGCTTGCCGGTTCGCGATACCGTCAATTTCGGCCAGGCAATCGAAGCAAACGCCCATCATGCACCAAGCCAGGCGCGGACTGCCGGAGACCGGCGTTTCACGCATGGCCGGCAGGCCCGCAATCAGCATGGCGGCGGCGGCGCTGCTGCCTTCCGGCACCATCAGGGCGCGGCCTTCGACAAAAACCTGCACCGTCTCCGGCCGATGATCGGGGCGTGTGCGAAACATCAAAAGCGCTTTGCCGAAAATGGCGCGAGGAAGGGGTCTAGTTCTCCGCGCGCAATCATGGGTGCCAGCAGCTTGCCATGCGCCGCGGCCAGCGTCACTCCGGAATGGCAATTCGCCGTATAGGCGCCGGGCAGGGTTTCGGATTGCTCATAAATGGGCAGCCCATCGGGCGACATGACGCGAAGCGCAGACCAGGCGCGCACCACATTCAGCTTGCCAATCCAGGGAAAACAGAGCGCCGCGCGATGGGCAATTTCCGCCATCACCGGTTGGGTTTGGCGCGTGTCAAACCCCACTTCCTCCACGCTGTCGCCCAGCATGATGCTGCCCTCTCCGGTTTGGCGAATGGTGGTGGTGGGCATGGGCAGGGCTGCGCGCGCCCTTTCCGTCACCAGCACCTGGCCGCGCTGCGGGCGGACCGGCGCCTTCAGCCCGAAATGCGTGGCAAGCGCCGCATTGCCAAGGCCAGCCGCCAGAACCGCACGTTCCGCCTGAATGGTGCCGAGGTTGGTCTCCAGCAGGAAATTGCGCGGCGCCGTTGCGATGCCGGTGATTTTCACATTGGGCAGATAAACCCCGCCAAGTGCGGTAAAACCGTGATGCAGGCTGCGAAGAAGCGCCAGCGGGCTGACATGCCCATCATAGGGCGTGAAGGAAGCCCCCACCACGGCGGGGCCAAGGCCGGGCAGCATCTCACGCGCTTCCCGCGCATCCAGCATGCGATAGTCAAACCCGTAATTGCCCGCTTCGCGCTTCATTTGTTCCAGGCGGGTTTCACGGTCTTTCATTTCCTGATCGGAAAGACACAGATGCAGCCCGCCCGGCTGAGACAGCCCAAGCGAAAGGCCGGTCTGCTTCGCCAGATCATCCGCCAGTTCCGCCCAGCCTTCGGCCGATTGGCGCGTCCAGCGCTGATACCATGGCGCGCCGAGCCCCTTGGATTGCACCCAAACCAGGCCGAAATTCCCCCGGCTGGCGCGATAGGCGGCATCCCCCTCATCCAGCAGCGCAACCGAAAGCCCTTCGCGCCGAAGGCCCCACGCAATGGCGGAGCCCACCAGCCCGCCCCCAATCACCATTGCGTCGAAGCGTGTTCCGGTCATGACAGAACCAGTTTATGCGCTTTCGGTTAACGAAACATGCGACATCACCGCCCGCCGCCAACCTGGAGGCAAGCTGCCGTGACATAGGAAGCCGCGTCAGAGGCCAGGAACAGGATGCATTCCGCCACTTCTTCTGGCTTGCCAGGCCGGCCCATGGGGACCAGCGGCCCAAGCCGCGCCAGCCGATCGGGCGCGCCGCCCCGGGCATGGATTTCCGTTTCAATCAGGCCGGGATTGACCGCATTCACCCGCATGCCTTCCTGCGCCACTTCGCGCGCGAGGCCGATGGTGAGCGTATCCACCGCCGCCTTGCTCGCCGCGTAATGGACATATTCGCCCGCACTGCCGAGTTCCGAAGCGCGGGAGGAGACATTCACAATCGCACCGCCCTTGCCGCCATGCTTGGTGGACATGCGCTTCACCGCTTCGCGGCAGAACATGGCAAGGCCGGTTACATTGGCGCCCATGGTATTGGCCCAGCCGGCATGGGTAATGCTCTCGAGCCGCCCGCGCGGTCCGGTGCCGCCGGCATTATTCACCAGCACATCAATCCGCCCGAAATGCTTCATGACGGCGTCAAAGGCGGCAATCGCATGCGCCTCATCCTCGACCGAGCCTTGCAGCAGCAGCACTTTGGCCCCCGCCGCTTCGCAATCCCGCTGCACCGCTTCGGCGCTCGCGCGATCCTGCTGATAGGTCAGGCATAAATTATAGCCACGGGTGGCAGCCATGCGCGCGGTGGCCGCGCCAATGCCGCGCCCGGCGCCGGTGATCAGCATGGTTTTTCTGGACATGGCCTCTCCCCTTTGTTTTCGGGGGCTTTATGCCATGGGAAGGCGGGCTTGCCGATACCCGCGCGGCGGGTGAGCATCGCCGGACAGGAGGCCACCATGACCCCGTATTCGCCCACCAGCTTCACGTCGCTGACCTTTCATGATGCCGTGCCGCGCTTTCCAGCGGGGCAACACAGATCAGCGCAGGCGCAACACAGGAAAGGCTGAACAATGACACGCAATCTGGAGGGCAAGAGCGCGCTCGTGACTGGCGGCGTCTCTGGCATAGGGCGCGCGACCGCGCTCGCTTTTGCGCGTGAGGGTGCGCGGGTGGCAGTGGCGGATATTCTGGAGGAAGCCGCGCAACGCACTGTCGCCGAGATCGAGGCGATGGGTGGCCAAGCCATGGCCATCGCCTGTGATGTCACGGATGATGACGCGGTAAAGGCCATGATCGCCCGGGCGGTGGATGCCTTTGGTGGCCTTGACTGCGCCTTCAACAATGCTGGCATTGCCCCGTATCAGGTGAATGCCGGGGGGCAGAAAATCGCGGATGTCGCGCCCGAAGCGTGGCGCCGCTTGATTGAGGTGAATCTGACTGGCGTTTGGCTATGCCTGCGGCATGAAGTGGCACAAATGCGCGCGCAGGCTTCGGGCGGCGTCATCATCAATACGGCTTCGATCCTTGGGTTGGTCGGATCGGCTAGTTCCTCTGCCTATGTTGCGGCAAAGCACGGTGTGGTGGGTCTCACGAAGACAGCCGCCGCTGACCATGCCGAGGATAACATCCGCGTCAATGCGGTCTGCCCGGGCTATATCGAAACACCAATGACCGAGGAGACGATGCGCCGGCGCGGAGAACGCATTCTGGCGCGCGTGCCCATGGCGCGCATGGGCCAGGCAAATGAGATCGCCGAAGCGGTGGTATGGCTGTGCAGCCCGAAAGCAAGCTTTGTGACGGGTGTCTCCTGGGCGGTGGATGGCGGCTATACGGCGATTTGACGCACTTGCTGAAGCGGGCATGATCGCAGCCGGGATCGCCGCCACCACCCCGCCCATTTCTGTTTGAGGAACGCCAAATGTCCGAAATCGAGATCACCGATGATGCCGGACTTCGCATCATTCGCCTGAACCGCCCGGAGAAGAAAAATGCCCTCACGCGCGCCATGTATAGCGCGATGGCGGCTGCGCTGCGGGACGCCGCGACCACACCCGCCATTCGCGCCATTCTGATCACGGGCGGTGATGCCTGTTTCACCTCTGGCAATGATGTTGCGGATTTCCGGGCGCGTGGCGAACAGCAGGCGGAAGTGCCCTCCCCCGCGCGGGAAATGCTGGCAGCGCTTGGCGAATGCCCGAAGCCCGTGGTGGCGGCCGTGGCCGGTTATGCGATTGGCATTGGCACGACGCTGCTTTTGCATTGTGACCTGGTTTATGCCGGGGATAACGCCATCTTCCGCATGCCTTTCGTGGATTTGGGGCTTTGCCCGGAAGGTGGTTCATCCCTGCTGGTGCCGATGCGGGGCGGGCAATTGCTTGCCAATGAATTGCTGATGCTGGGGGATGCCTTTGCGCCGGACGTCGCTTTGCGCGCCGGCATCATCAATGCCGTAGTGCCCGCAGGCGCATTGCTGGCGCATGCGGAAGCCAAGGCGCGCGCCTTGGCGGCCAAACCGCCAGCGGCCATGGCACAGACCAAGGCGCTGCTCCGGCGCGCCGATGCCGCGGGCATTGCGGAGCATATGCAGGTGGAATTCGCGGCCTTCGGTGCGCTGCTGCGCGGGCCGGAAGCAGCGGAAGCGGTCGCGGCATTTCAGGAAAAGCGCAAGCCGGATTTCTCGCGCTTTTTCGCAGGCGGTAAGGGCTGAAGCAATGCTGCATCAATGGCCGGCCCAGGCGCGGGTTTATCATGATGTTTCGGTCGCGGAAGCACTGCCGGGCGAGGTCGGCACCGCAGCTCGGGTTGCGCTGGTTACCACGCATTCCCTGATGAAAAGCCGCATTGCCGAGAGTGTGCGCGAAGCGCTCGGCGCGCGGCTGGTCGCGGAGACCGCCGCGATGCGCGCGCATAGCCCGGTTGAGGATGTGCTGGCGCTGGCCAGGCTGCTGCGCGAAAGCCGCGCCGAATTGGTAGTGGCGCTGGGTGGCGGTTCGGTGATTGATGGCGCGAAGGTCGCCTGCCTTGCTGTCTGGCGCGGCATTACGGATCGCGCGGCACTGATTGAAGCAGCAGTGTCTCGTGGCGCATCGCCGGGCGCTTGGGATGGCGCCGCACCCGCGCCGCGATTGGTGGCGGTGCCGACCACGCTTTCAGCCGCCGAATTCGCGCCCCATGCCGGCTATACGGATTTGAGTGAGGGGCGGAAGCATCGCGCGCTGGATCCCTGGATGGTGCCGCGCGCTGTTTTGCTTGATCCCGCCGCGACTTTGGAAACACCGGCAGCGCTTTTCCTGTCATCGGGCATTCGCGCATTGGATCACGCGGGAGAGCGTTGGTGCGCGCTGGAACCAGCACCCTTTTCGGATGCGGTTTCGCGCCAGGCGATGCTGATGCTGGCAGAGGGCCTGCCGCGTGTGGCGCAGGCAGCCGGAGATTTGCGGGCGCGCGCCCTTTGCCAGCAAGCCGCCTGGCTTTCCGTGCAGGGCGGTTGGGCGGGTGTGCCGGTCGGTGCCAGCCATGGGCTTGGCTATATTCTGGGCGCGGCGCGCGGTGTGCCGCATGGCATCACTTCCTGCCTGATGCTGCATGCGGTGATGCGCTGGAATGCGCCGGTGAATGCGGCGCGGCAAGCGGATATCGCAGCGATTTTCGGCGGTGCGGAAGCCGGCACAACGATTGAGGATTTCGTCGCGGGGCTGGGCCTGCCGACGCGCTTGCATCAGCAAGGCATTACCGAAGCGGAAATCCCGGGCCTTGCCGCACGCTGGACCGGCGATGCGCCGATTGCGACCAATCCCCGCCCCGTGCGTGGAGCGGCGGATTTGGAGGAAATATTACGTCTGGCAATCTAAAGATTCCGCCGTTCCGCGCGTAGCGTCGGCAGGCCAATCCCGGTCGCGTCAAACCCGCCATCCACGGCAATCACCTGGCCGGTCAGGTAACTCGCGCGGTCGCTGCATAGGAAGAACACTGCCTCTGCCAGCTCCGCTTCCAGCCCATAGCGATTGAGCGGCAAATGGTCGTGATAATCGGCGCGGATTTCCGGCGTATGCACGGCCTTCGCCATGGCCGTATCCACCGGGCCGGGGGCGACCGCATTCACGCGTATGCCAAGCTTTGCGAATTCCACCGCCTGCTGCTTTGTCAAATGCGCAAGCCCGGCCTTGCTGGTGCCATAGGCAACGCGCAAAGTTGAAGCCCGCAAGCCGGAGATGGAGGTGATATTCACCATCGCTCCGCCGCCGGCTTCTGCCATGATCGGCGCTGCGGCCTGTGCCACGAGGAATGGGCCGGTCAGGTTCACCGCCAGCACGCGCGCCCAATCTTCCGGCGTGGTTTCCAGAATGGGTTTGAAAATCGCGATGCCGGCATTATTCACCAGCGCATCCAATCGCCCGAAATGCGCGGCAGCTTTTTGGACCGCCGCAGCAATGGCGGGCGGGTCTGAAACATCGCAGATGATCTCGAGCGTCTTTGCGGGCTCGGCCAGCGCTGCCATGGTTTCGCGAAGTTGTTCGGCGTTGATGTCAAGCAGCGCGACATTCCAGCCCTCGGCCAGGAAACGACGGGCGACGGCAAGCCCGATGCCGCGCGCGGCGCCGGTTACAAGGGCGGTTTTCATGCTGATATCCTATCCTTCAACGCGGCATGGTGCCGGCGCGGCCAGCGGTTGAACCGCCATCAATCACCAATTCACTGCCCGTCATATGCCGCGATGCATCCGATGCCAGGAATACAACCCCAGCCGCGATATCCGCCGCCGTGCCGGCTTCCCCCAAGGGTACAATATTCGCTGCCAATTGGCGCGGATCAATCGGCGCATTACGGCCACCTTCAGCGCCCTGCGGCATCTTCTGCCAAATATCGGTTTCAATCACGCCGGGATGGACGGAATTGCAGCGAATCCCATCCCGCGCGCCGGCGCATTCCAGCGCGACCGATTTTGAGAATAGCCGCACCGCGCCCTTGCTCGCGGAATAACCAGCCAAGCCGGCAGAACCGCGAATGCCGGCGATGGACGACATCATGATGATGGAACCGCCTCCGGCGCGCCGCATGGCTGGAATGGCGTATTTCACCGACAGAAACACACCATCAATATTCACCGCATTCTGCCGCCGCCAATCGGCCAGCGACATATCAAGCAAAGGCTTCATGATGGCGATACCGGCATTGGAGACGAGCACATCAAGCCGTCCGAATTGGGCCTCAATGGCGGCGATCACCTCGGCCCAACGCGCTTCATCCGTCACATCCTGGTGAAGATAAAGTGCCTGATGCCCAACGCCGCGGAGCTTTGCAGCCAAAGCCTCGCCGCGCGTATCATCAACATCGGTCAGCACCACCTTGGCACCTTCGGCGGCGAGAGCCTCCGCGCACGCCGCGCCAATACCCGCCGCAGCGCCCGTGATCAGCGCGACCTTGCCTTGCACCTGTCCCATTGCATCCCCCTTAAGCAAAACGTTCCGCCGCGAAGGGCGTGAAATCGAAATTGGGCTTTTCGCCCGCGACCAAAGCGCCCATCAGCGCGCCAGTCGGCGCCGAGCCCGTCAGGCCCAAATGCCCATGACCAAAGGCGCAATAAAGCCCCCGCCAATCACGCACCGGCCCCATCACCGGCACGCTATCGGGCAGGCAGGGGCGATGGCCCATCCAGATCTTGCCGCCTTCCGTGCGCGCCTTCGGGAATACCTTTTTCAGATCACCCAGCAGCAACCTGGCGCGCGATTCCGTGGGCGGCGCATCAAGCCCGGCGATTTCAACCGAACCCGCCACGCGCAGCCCTTCTTCCATCGGGCTGATAAACACCTTGCGATCAGCGGGCGACAGCACACGCCCCACCTTCACGCCCGCATCCGGTAGCATCACGTGATAACCGCGCTGGGTTTCCAACGGCACTTTCAGCCCAAGCGGAGCAAGCAAACGCGCGGACCAGGCGCCAGCCGCGAGCACAATCTGATCCGCGGCAATATCCTCACCCACGCAGCGCACACCGGTCGCGCGCTGACCTTCGGTCAGAATCGCCTGCACCTCAACGCTGCGAATCTCGCCCCCCATCCGGCGCACGCCATTCGCCACCACGGCAGCCAGGCGCGCTGGATTCACGCAGGAACCGTGATCGGGCAGATAAAGGCCAATCTGGTAATCTTCCGAAACCTCTGGCTCCAAGTCGCGCAAGGCCGGCCCGACCAGCTTTTGCACTTTCAGCCCGTGCTTCTGCCTGAGCGTGAGGGAGGCGTTATCTTTCGCCAGTTGTTCCTCATTCCGATAAAGATACATCTGGCCTTCTTCGCGGATCAGATCACTCGCCCCTTCCGCCGCCAGGATTTCACGATGCCGGTCCGGCGCAGAAAACAGCAGCGCGGAAAGCGCGACGGCGGCGGATTCGACCTTCTCCTGCCGGGCGGAAGCGACAAAGCGCAACAGCCAAGGCATGGCGCGCAGCCAATAGCGCGCGGGGATATGCAAAGCGCCGGCGGGGTCCATCAGCATTTTCGGCACCTGCGCCAGCACGCCCGGCATGGCAAGCGGCGCCACCGACCCATGGCTGATGGCGCCCGCATTGCCGGTATAGGCCGCACCTTCCTTGCCGGCTTCCAGCACCAGCGGCTTCAGCCCGCGTCGCGCCAAATGCCAGGCGATGCACAGGCCAACAATGCCTCCCCCGATGATTACCGGGGCGGGTTGGGGAGATTGCGTTTCCATCAGGCCATCCTGACGCAGTCTTCAGCCCCAGGGAAGCGCCCGGTTGACGCACCGGGGCCGGGGCCTCAATTTCGGCGCCTGTGGAGGATGCCAGCATGAAAATCACCCCTAATAATGCCGGGCTCGGCGCCCGGGTTGAAGGCATTGACCTGCGTGAGCCTGCCTCGCCCGAGGATTTCCGCACGCTTTTGCGGGCGCTCGGCGAATATGGCGTGCTGTGTTTCCCAAAGCAGGATCTGGAAGCGCCGCAAGTGGCTGCCTTCGGCAAGCGCTTTGGCGATTTGGAAGTGAATGTCGCCAATCTGTTCCATGCGCCGGGCCATCCGGAAGTGATGATCCTTTCCAATATGAAGGATGAAGCGGGCAAGCCTATTGGGCTGAATGATGCCGGCCAGGGCTGGCATACGGATATGTCCTATTCAAAGGAAATTGCGCTGGCGAATATGCTGCACGCCAAGCGCGTGCCGAGGCGTGACGGCAAAGTGCTGGGGGCGACGCAATTCCGCAATATGCATGCCGCCTTTGCCGATTTGCCGGCCGAGGTAAAGGCGCGCATTGAAGGTCGCGTTGCCATTCATGATTTCAGTAAATTCTGGGATATGATGCGCCAGCGCCCGGGCAGCATTCGCGGCCCGCTCACGCCCGAACAGCGCGCGAAAAAGCCGCCGGTTGAGCAACCGATTATGCGTATTCACCCGATCACCGGGCGGCCAGTGCTTTACTGCAATTGCGGCTATGCCATGCATGTGAAGGATATGGACCGCGCCGAATCCGATGCGCTGCTGGATTATTTGTTTCGCCATCAGGCGCAGGACAAATACCTCTATACGCATGAATGGTCGGAAGGTGATGTGCTGATCTGGGACAATATCGGCACCATGCATAATGCGGTGGCCGATTACCTGCCCGGCGAGGACCGCTACATCCTGCGCGTGCAGGTGATGGCGACACTCGATTACGCGGCGCTGGCGGCATGAAACTGGTCACGTTTCAGGGCGCGCATGGCGCAACACTTGGCGGTGTGGTCGGTGAAAGCGTAGTCGCCCTGCGCCCTGCCCTATCCGCCGCGATGCGCGCCGCCGGTGAGGCTGATCGTAGCGCCGAGGTGATCCCCGCCGATATGGTAGCGCTGCTTGGCGACGAGGCGGCGATGACCGCCGCTGGCCGCGCGCTTGCCTTTGCCGCGCGGGTCGAGAACGCCGCGCTGCGTCAACCACTTGCGGGGGCAAAACTCCTGGCGCCGTTGAAGCCCGGCAAGATTTTGGGTGTCGGGCGCAATTACGGCGATCACGCCAAGGAAGTCGGTGGACCGAAATTGGAAATGCCGCGCATTTTCATGAAGCCGGCAAGCTCCGTCGTTGGTCCCGGCGCGGTAGTGAAGATCCCGCGCGATGTGAAAAAGCCCGATTGGGAAGTGGAACTTGGTGTGGTGATCGGCAAGTCCGCGCGGGATGTACCGGAAGGCGTCGCCCTGGATTACGTCGCGGGCTATACGGTGCTGAATGATGTCAGTGCGCGGGAATTTCAATTCGATGTGCCGCTTGCCATGACATCCTTCGCCAAAGGCATGGATGGCTTCTGCCCCATGGGCCCCTGGATCGTGACGCCAGAAGAAGTGGGCGAGCCCTGGATGCTGGACGTGAAATGCTGGCTGAATGGCGAAGAAGTGCAGCACGGCAATACACGCGATCTGATCTTTTCCGTCTCCGCGCTGATTGCCTTTCTCTCGCGCTATATGACACTGGAACCAGGCGATGTGATTGCGACCGGCACGCCAGCCGGCGTTGGGCATTTCCGCGACCCGCCACGCTATTTGAAGCCGGGCGACAAGTTGCGCCTGGAGGTGGAGCGCGTTGGTGTGCTGGAACATGCGATTGGTTGACATGAAGGGGAGGCAAGAATGACAAAGCGTTTTTTGCTGGCAGCCATGGCTGCGTTTTTGGCGCTGCCTGCCTGGGCGCAGCCCAAAGCGCCGGGCACGGATTATCCGAATAGGCCCGTGCGCGTGGTAGTCGCCCTTGCCCCTGGCGGCAATGCGGATATCAATGCGCGTCTGATTTCAACGGCGTTGTCGCAGCAATTGGGGCAGCAATTCGTGGTGGAAAATCGCCCCTCGGGCGGTGGCACGGTTGCCTTTGAAACCCTCGCGCAGACGCCGCCCGATGGCTATACCTTACTGGTTGGCGCGCTTGGGTCCCATGCGCTGAATATCGGGCTTTATGGTGACAGGCTGCGCGTGCATCCGTTGACCGGCGTGGATCACATCACCATCAGCAGTCATTCCGCGATTGTGCTGGCGGTACACCCTTCGCTTGGCGTCAATACGCTTTCAGAATTCCGTGCGCTGCTTGCCGCCAATCCAAACAAGTATGATTTCGGCTCCTCAGGCAATGGCACGACCGGGCATATTTCCTCGGCTCTTTTGCTGCATTTATTGGGGGTGCAGGCGCAGCATGTGCCTTATCGCGGTTCCGCGGCATCCTTTGCCGACCTCGCCGTGGGGCGCATTGCGTTTCAGTCGGACACCATCTCCTTCCTTGCGGATCATATCCGTGCGGGAACCGTGCGCGGCCTTGCAATTGCCACACCTGAGCGTTCACCCATGGCGCCCGATGTGCCGACCTCAGCCGAAGCCGGCCTGCCTGCCTTTCAGGCCACAACCTGGACCCCGTGGTCCGCGACACTCGGCACGCCGCTGCCGATCCGGCAATTTCTGTATGAGCAAATCGCCATTGCGCTCCGCAAGCCTGATGTGCGCGATAGGCTGGTGCAGCTTGGCAATACCATCCCGGATGGCATGACGCCGGAAGCAACGCGTGCCTTCATCGCAAGCGAGATTGACAAATGGGTGCCGATCGTGCGGGCCACCGGCGCGCGTGTGGATTGAGTAAGACCCAAATGAAAATCGAAAGACGCACGCTTCTCGGCACCCTGGCCGCAACCGCCCTGCCAGGGCTGGCGCAAGCGCAAGATATCGCCTGGCCCACCAAGCCCATTCGCGTGGTGGTGCCCTATGCCGCCAGTGGGGGGACAGATATTCTGGTGCGCGCGATTGGCGAGGCGTTGCGCAGTACGCTGCCGCAATCTTTCATTGTGGAAAACCGAGCTGGCGCGGCGGGTGTGATCGGTTCCGAAGTGGTCGCACGCGCGGAACCCGATGGGCATACCTTGCTCGTGGTTGTTTCAACCCACATCATGAACAAATACCATCTGCCCAGCATGCCTCATGATGCGATCCGCGATTTCACGCCGATTGCCATGCTGACGCGCAATACCATGGTGCTGGTGGCCGGCGGCAATCAGCCTTTTGATTCGCTAACCTCCATGCTCGCCTATGCCAAGGCTAATCCGGGTAAGGTGGGTACGGGTTCAACCGAGGCGCTGTCCTCCTTCATCGGGCAGGAAATGGCACGGCGTGCTGGGGTGGACATGCCCGATATCGCCTATCGCAGCGGCGGGCCTTTGATGAACGACATTGTCGCCGGGCATTTGCCGAGTGGCTGGACCAGCACGGTCAGCGCCATGCCGCATATGCAAACCGGGCGCGTGCGTGTGCTCGCGGTTTCCACCGGGACACGTTCGCCCTTCTTCCCGGATGCGCCAACGCCCGCCGAACAGGGTGTGCGCGATTTTGATCTGTCCGGTTGGGTTGCCATGCTGGGGCCACCACGCATGGCGCCTGCCCTGGTGGATCGCATCTATCGCACCATCAGCGCGGTTTTCGCCGATGAAACCTTCAAGCAAAGGCTGGTGGCGCTGGGTGTGGAGGCAGATGTGCGCCCATCTGCGGCGCTGCTGGACGCCATGCAACGCGATGATCGCATTTGGGCCGCGGCGAGTGCTGCCGGCCATATCCGACCACAATAAACAGATAAGGAAATCCCATGGCCAATCCATCTCTTCGCAAGGCGCTTGCCGAGAAGCGCTTCATCCTGGCACCTGGTGTTTTCGACATGATCTCGGCCAAGATCGCTGACGGCATGGGGTTTGATTGCATTTATGGAACGGGCTTTGGCGCCGTTGCCTCGGCCCTTGGTGTCGCGGATGCGGGCATTGCCACCTATGCCGATATGGTGGCGCGCATGGGCACCATGGCGCGCGGCTGCAAGACACCTTTGGTCGCGGATGCCGATACGGGCTATGGCGGTTTGCTGAATGTGCGTCACACCACGCTTGGCTATGAAGCCGCAGGCATGACCGGCATTCAGCTTGAAGATCAGGAAATGCCCAAGAAATGCGGCCACACCCCTGGCAGGCGCGTGATCCCCGCCGAGGAGATGGTGCTGAAGATCAAGGTTGCCGCCGAAGCGCGGCGCGATCCGAATTTCCTGATTGTGGCGCGTACGGATTCCCGCACCACACTTGGGCTTGAGGAAGCCATTCGCCGCGGGCGCATGTATGGCGATGCGGGCGCCGATATTGTCTTCATCGAAAGCCCGGAAAGCGAAGATGAAATGCGCGCCATCGGCAAGGCGATTGCCAAACCCTTGCTCGCCAATATGGTGGAAGGCGGGCGCACGCCCATCCTGCCCGCCGCGCGCTTGCAGGAAATTGGCTATGCCATGGCGATCTACCCCGCCATTGGCTTCCTTGCCGCAGCCGCCGCGCTGGAGCGCGCCTATGCGCATTTGAAGACCGCCGGCGATAGTCTGGCACTTGGTGAATCCTATGGCTTCAAGAAAATGACCGAGCTCATGGGCTTCCTGGAAGTCTGGGATTTTGAAAAGCAATGGGCACAGCCCGAAAAGGATACGGCAGCATGAGCGCGCTTCCCGACGTGAAAGCACTGGTCTTCGATGTTTTCGGCACGGTGGTAGATTGGCGGAACGGTATTGCGCGCGATGCACGCATATTCCTGGCACGTCATGGCCAGGGCGATATAGACCCGCATCGCTTCGCCGATGCCTGGCGCAAACGCTACCAGCCCGCGATGGAGGAAGTGCGCAGCGGCCGGCGCCCCTTCACGCGGCTGGATGTGCTGCATCGGGAAAACCTTGATGGTGTGCTCAAGGATTTTGGCGTTGCCACCAGCGGTATCAGTGAGGAGGAACTCGATTGGTTCAATCGTGCCTGGCATCGGCTGAACCCCTGGCCTGATACCGTGCCAGGCTTGATCCGCCTCAAGGCAAAACACTTCATTGCCCCGTTGTCGAATGGCAATATCCTGCTGCTCGCGAATATGGCGAAACGCGCCGGCATGCCGTGGGATGCGATCCTGGGGGCCGAGGCTGCGCAAGCCTATAAGCCGCAGCCCGAAGCCTATTTGCGCACCTGCGAAATTCTGGGCCTGAAGCCCGCGCAAGTGGCGCTGGTTGCCGCGCATAATGGAGATTTGGCCGCGGCGCGCAAATGCGGTCTGGCCACCGCTTTTGTGCTCCGCCCCAATGAACATGGCGCGGATCAGGCAACCGATCTGAAGGCGGAACAGGATTGGGGCGCGATCGCGACCAGCTTTGAGGATTTGGCTGACCAGCTGGGTTGCTGAACAGCCATTCCGCGCCGGGGTTTACTCGGCGCGGATATTGCCCTCACGGATCACCGGCGTCCATTTCGCGTGATCGCGCGCAATCAGCGCGGCGAATTCGGCGGGGCTTGAGGCGATCACATCCGCAGCCTGCACGCGCTGCACGGTTTCCTTCACCTCGGCTGAGGTAATGATGGCGCGAAACACGCGATTGGCAGCGGCCACCACATCATCCGGCATGCCGGCGGGGCCGACGATGCCGTGCCACGTCATCGCTTCAAAGCCTGGGAAGGTTGCAGCCACGGCGGGCACGCCGGGGAGTGCCGCAACCGGTGCAGGCGTGCCGATGGCAAGCGCGCGCACACGCCCTTCACGAATAAAGGGAAGTGCCGTGGAAACAGACGGGAAGGAAAATTCGGTTTCACCCTGGATCAGGCTTCGCATCACATCCGCGCCGCTGCGGTAATGCACGGCGGTCAGTTTCACGCCGGCGCGGCGGCCCAGAAGCTCGGCGGCCAAATGGCTGACATGGCCAACACCTGGTGAGGCGTATTGAATGCCATCCGCCCGCGCGCGGGCACGGGCCAGCAATTCTTCCAAGCTTTGCACGGGCAAATTGGCGGGGACGATCACTGCGATCGGCAAATTCACCAAATGCGAAATCGGCGTGAAGGCGCGCATCGGGTCGTAATTCAGCGCCGGCTGCAATTCCTTGCCAATGCAATTGGCGCCGAGATCGGCCATCATTAGCGTATAGCCATCGGGACGGCTTTGCGCGACGAAAGCGCCCGCAATGGCGCCACCAGCGCCAGAGCGGTTTTCCACCACCAGCGCCTGACCATTCGCCTGCGCCGCAAAACCATTGGCCACCAGGCGGGAAAGCGTATCAACCGCACCACCCGCGCCGAAGGGTACAATCAATCGCACCTGCCGATCCGGTCAGGCGGCCTGCGCGGCAACCGCCTTGGGCAGCGATGATGCAAAGCCAAGCACAGCCAGGGTGCGACGTGAAATGGAAATGGACATGGCAATAAACCTCCCGTTTCGGCGTATTTTGGCATGCGGCGGGCTTCCTGCAAGCGCCTCGGCGCGGTTAAGCTTGAGCATGATTGCAAAAGAAAGGCCCGCCGCATGACCTGGTCCATTGTTGCGCATGATCCCGCCACGGGCGCCTTCGCCGTGGCTGTTACCACCTGCAATATCGCCGTTGGTGCCACCTGTCCTTTTCTGAAATCCGGTGTGGGCGCCGTCAGCACGCAATCCATGAGCAATCGCTATCTTGGTCCGGCCGTGCTGCAAGGCCTGGAACGCGGCCTGACGCCGACCAAGGCAATTGAAGCGGCGCTGGTGGGTGATGAAGGCAAGGGCTTGCGGCAAATTCATGCGGTGGATTGCCATGGCCGCAACGCTGCCTGGACCGGCGATAATTGCGTTGAATGGTGCGGGCATCTCAGCGGCGATGGCTTCAGCGTCGCCGGCAATATGCTGGCGGGTAGTGCCGTGGTGCAGGCAAGCTTTGATAGTTTCCGCGCCAATGCCAGCCTTGCGCTGCCGGAACGCCTGATCACGGCGCTTGATGCCGGCCAAGCGGCAGGCGGTGACAAGCGCGGCAAGCAATCTGCCGCACTTGTTTTGACCAGTACCGAGGATTTCCCGGACATCAACCTGCGCGTGGATGACCATACGGCACCGCTCGCAGAGCTGCGTCGCCTGTTTGGCCTTTGGCGCATTCAGGCCGAGCCTGGGCTTGCGTCCCGGCCCAGCAAGGCCAATCCTTCCGGCGAGACCGATCTTGATGTGATTGAAGCCGCCTGGATTGCGCGCGGCTTGGATTTGCGCCTGCGGCGCCCGTGAAAGGAAACCAGTAATCATGAAAAACTATCGCATTGCCGCCATGGGTGGCGATGGCATCGGGCCGGATGTCATCAGGGCGGGCTGCCGCGTTTTACAGGCTCTGGCTGAAAAGAATGGCGGCTTCAGGCTGGATTTTCAGGATTTCGATTGGGGCAGCGATTATTATCGCCGGACCGGGCGGATGATGCCGGAAGATGGCTTGCGGCAATTGCAGGGTTTTGATACGATTTTCTTCGGCGCGGTTGGCGCGCCGGATATTCCTGACCATGTCACGCTATGGGAATTGCGCTTGGCGATCTGCCAGGGCTTCGACCAATACGCCAATGTTCGCCCCACGCGCCTGCTGCCCGGCATCAACGGCCCCTTGCGGCCTGATCTGGGGGAGCAGATTGATTGGGTGATCGTCCGCGAAAATAGCGAGGGCGAATATGCCGGCGTTGGCGGGCGCGCGCATCGCGGCCTGCCGATTGAAGTCGCGATGGATGTGGCAGTCTTCACCCGCGAAGGCGTCGCACGCATTTGCCGCCATGCCTGCGAAGTCGCCATGTCACGCCCGCGCAAGCATTTGACGGTGGTGACGAAATCCAACGCGCAGCGTCATGGCATGGTGATGTGGGATGAGGTGTGTGAGGAAATCACCGCGCAATACCCAGCTCTCACGGTCGAGAAAATGCTGGTGGATGCGATGACCGCGCGCATGGTGATGAAGCCCGGCAGCGTTGATACGGTGGTCGCCACCAATCTGCATGCCGATATCCTGTCTGATCTTGCGGCGGCCCTGGCGGGATCACTCGGGATTGGCGCGACAGGCAATATTGATCCGTCGCGCAAGCGCCCTTCCATGTTTGAACCGATCCATGGTTCAGCCTTCGACATCACCGGCAAGGGCATTGCCAATCCGCTCGGCGCCTTCTGGACTGCTTCAATGATGCTGGAGCACCTTGGTGAGGCAACGGCGGCGACGGAGCTTATGCGCGCGGTGGAATTGGTGACCAGCCGCGGCAATGTGCTGACACCCGATTTGGGCGGCAAGGCCACCACAGATCAGGTGACTGAGGCCATCATCAACGCCATTCGCGGCGTCAATGTCTGAAACGCGTTTGCAAAGGGAAATGCCCCATGGAATTCGTTGACCTCAGCCGGGAAATCTTTCACCGCACCCAGACGCATCCCAGCCATCCGCCTGTGGTGATGACCGTCTGGGGTGATCACAGCGAAAAGAAGGTCGCCGGCAATACGGTTTTCACCAGCAAGGCACTTTATTTTTCGATGTCGGATCACGCCGGCACGCATGTGGATGCGCCGGTGCATTTCGATCCGCGCCCGGATGCGCTTTCGGTCGAACAAATGCCGCTCGAGAAATTCTACACCAGTGCGATTTGCCTTGACCTTTCCCATGTGCCGCTCAAGCACGCCATTACTGTGAAGGAAATGGAAGCCGCTCTCACCGCATCAGGTCAGGAAATCCGCAAGGGCGATACGGTGCTGATCTGGATGGCGACGAATGAAAGGCTGCTCGGCAAGCCTGGCTATTTGCATGACTTCCCGGGGCTGGCGCTGGAATCCGTCCATTGGCTCGCGGATCGCGGCATTGGCATGTTTGGGGTGGAAGCGATCAGCCCCGCGCCAGAGGGTGAGTTGAATTTCCAGGCCCATATGGCCTGCGCGGAACGCGGCATTACGCATATGGAATGCCTTGCCAATCTGGATAAGTTGATTGGCCACGGGCGCTTCACCTTCATTGGGTTTCCGCTGAAGATCAGGGGCGGCACGGCAAGCCCCATCCGTGCCGTTGCCATGTTCCCCTGATTTTGGGATCAGCGCCCGCGAAAACGTGGCGGGCGCTTTTCGCGAAAGGCGGCCTTGCCTTCGGCAAAATCCTCAGAAGCGCGAATGGCGCCCATGCGTTGGCCATGGATCGTCATTTGCTCTGAAGGGCCGCGCGGCAGGATTTCCTCGGTCACCATGCGCTTCAATTCCGCGACGACCATCGGTGCCATGCCAGTCAATTCAACTGCCCAGGCCTTCGCGACCTCGAGCGCCTTGCCGTCTTCCACCACCTCATTCACCAAACCAATCGTGGCCGCACGATCTGCATCCACGGTGCGGCAGAGCAGCATGATTTCCATCGCGATCTTGTGCGGAATGCGGCTGACCAGGCCCGCGATCATGCCGCCAGTCAGGCCAAGCTTTGCCTCCGGATAATAGAATTTCGCGCTTCTGCCGCAGACCAGCAAATCGGCCATCATCGCCAACACAATGCCACCACCCACGCACCAACCTTCAACCGCGCAAATCACGGGCTTGAGTGGCCGATAGCCGACACTTGGAATGGTGCGCCATAATTCGGGCGGATCGGCGACATCAGCGCCAAAGGTAAAGGCGCGCGTGCCGGCGGCAGTGATGATGGCGCAGCGCAAATCATCGCGCGCTTCAAATTCGCGCATGGCGGCCTGCACTGCCTCCCCCATTGGTTTGCTGATGGCATTACCCTTGGCGGGATTATTCAGCATAACGATGCGGATAGGGCCTTCATCGGTGACGGTTACATGTTCCATGTCAGTTCACTTTCGCTCCTGTTCTTTCGATCACACCTTGGAAAACGGCGCGATCTTCGCGGATGCGCCGGCTAAAGGCATCCCCTGTTTCAAAGGCTGGACGCAGCCCGCCAATCGCCATGCCGGAAGCAACCGCAGGCGCGCGGAGCGATTCCTCCAGAGTGGCCGTAATGCGCGCTTGAATGTCCGGCGGCGTATCCGCAGGCGCGGCGATGCCGAACCAGGACATGGCGCCGCGTTCCGCGAGGCCCAATTCCATCAGCGTCGGCACATCCATGAATTCCTCATGCCGCCGATCACCGAAACTCGCGAGTGCAATCAAGCGGCCATCACGCACACCGGGCAGCGCTGCGGGATCGCAAATCATTTGAATCCGCCCTGCGAGCAGATCAATGAAGGATTGGCCGGAACCGCGATAGGGCACGTGTTCCAGCTTGATGCCAGCAGCCTCGGCGAAGATTTCACATTGCAGTTGCGTGATGGTGCCGTTGCCTGCGGAACCAAAGCGCAATTCGCCTGGCTTTTGCTTGGCAAGCGCGACCAGTTCACGGATATGCCGTGCCGGCACGGAAGGATGGATGATGACGAAGGCATCGGAAGCGGCGACGCGCGCAATCGGCACGAAGGCGCGATCCACATCATAGGGAAGCTGCATCATCGTCGGGCTGATGGTAAAAATCGCTGTCGGAAAAAGCAACAACGTATGGCCATCGGGTCTTGTGCGCGCGACCAGATCAGCGCCAATCGTCCCGCCCGCACCGCCGCGATTTTCAATCACCACGGTCTGGCCCAGCACCTTGCCCCATTCCTGCACCAAGGGCCGCGCGACATTATCGGTGCTACCGCCCGGCGGGTATGGCACAATCAGGCTGATGGGCCGATTGGGCCAGGCGGTTTGCGCAAGGGCCAAACCAGGCAACAGCAGCCAGCAAATAAACGCAATGATCCGCCACATGGCTCAATCTACCGCTTCAGCGCGGAAGCCATTGCCCCAACGCTTGATCCGCCCGCGTGATGGCGAGGGGAAATGCCCGAAGCATAAAATGGTTGAGGTATCACAGGCGCATTCCATCACGCGCCGCCGCGTGGCCGCGGCCTGCACAGGGTCGCTATCGGCGCGCATGGAAATTTCCGGATAGCGCGCCTGCAAGGGCGAATGGATCAAATCCCCTGTCGCCAGCGCATCAGCGCCCTTTTTGCCAAGCCGTACCGCAACATGATCCGGCGTATGACCGGGTGTTGATTCCAGCTTCACCAAATCATTCATCTGATAATCATTGGTCACGAAATCCACACGGCCCGCTTCGACTACCGGCAACACGCTATCGGCAAACACCGGTGATGGCGCCTTGGCGTGTTCCCTTTCCCAATGCGCATATTCTTCCTTGGCGAAAAGGTAGCGCGCTTTCGGGAAGCTCGGCACCCAGCGGCCGTTTTCAAGCCGCGTATTCCAACCGACATGATCCACATGCAAATGCGTACACATAACGAAATCAATATCGCCAACGCCAAGCCCAAGTGCCGCCAGGTTGCGCATATAGGCTTCACTCTTCATCTGGTGCCAAAAGGGGTGGTTGGGCCGCGTCTTGTCATTGCCGACGCAGGTATCAATCAGGATGTTATGGTGCGGCGTGCGCACCACCCAAGATTGGATGCAAAGCATAAGTTTGCCCGTCTCCGGGTCCAGCGCCTTGGGTTGCAACCAGTCGCGGTTTTCCGCCAGCAATTCTGACGTCAGGGTCGGGAAAAAGGTCAGCGGGTCAAAGATAGGTCTTTCTTCCTCAACAACCCGTTGAATCGTGAGCTCGCCAAGCTGAAAACCTTTATCCATGGACTTTCCCCTTTACGCATTTCGGGTAGCATAGCGCGAGTTTTCGGCATTGACAGTCCCGGCGGAGCGCTTTCCGCTAGCCCCCGGAGGACACGCCTTGGAGGATGAGCATGGCACAGGAACATCATGGCGCTGTCATTGTGGGCGCGGGCTTTGCCGGGCTTTATCTGCTGCATCGCCTGCGCGGTCTTGGCATTGAAGCGATTTGCCTTGAAGCGGCGGATGATGTGGGCGGCACCTGGTATTGGAACCGCTATCCTGGCGCCCGCTGCGATGTGGAGAGCATGCAATATTCCTTTTCTTTCTCTGAGGAATTGCAGCAGGAATGGCGCTGGTCTGAACGCTTTGCCGCGCAGCCCGAAATCCTGGCCTATGCACGCCATGTTGCGGAACGCTTCGATTTACGCCGCGATATCCGCTTTGAAACCCGCGTGACCGATGCCGCCTGGGATGATGCCGCTGGGCTTTGGCGCATTGCCACCAATCACGGGGAAAGGCTCACCGCGCGCTATTTCTTCATGGCGACCGGGTGTCTTTCCGCGGCGCGGCTGCCGGAAATTGCGGGCATTGCCGATTTCGAGGGTCGGCAATTCCATACCGGCTATTGGCCACATCACAAGGTGGATTTCAGCGGCCGCAGGGTCGCGGTGATCGGCACCGGGTCTTCCGCCATTCAATCCATCCCCGTGATTGCGGAAGAAGCAGCACGGCTCACGGTTTTTCAACGTACGCCCAATTTCAGTATTCCATCACGCAATCGCCCGATGGATGATGAATATGAGCAAAGCTGGAAGGGCGATTACGCCAATCTGCGGCAAAAGGCGCGCATGATGCGGACCGGCATCCTCTATGGCCTGAGCGACACGCCCGCCATGTCGGTCAGTGCCGAGGAACGGCGCGCTGAATATGAAAGGCGTTGGGCCGTGGGCGGCACGGCCTTCATGGGTTCCTTCCGCGATCTGCTGCTGGATCAGGCCGCCAATGACACGGCAGCCGATTTCGTGCGCGCGAAAATCCGCGAAACCGTGAAAGACCCCACGACAGCTGAGAAACTCTGCCCGCGCAACCACCCAATCGGCACCAAGCGTATTTGCGTGGATACGCATTATTACGAGACCTATAACCGGCCCAATGTCACGCTGATTGACCTGCATGAAGCACCGATTACACGCATTACGGCGACTGGCATTGAAGCGGGCGGTGCGCTGCATGAATTCGACGATATCGTGTTTGCCACCGGCTTTGATGCGATGACCGGCGCGCTACTCGGCGTGGATATCAAGGGTCGCGCGGGTGAAAGCCTCAATACAAAATGGGAAGCCGGGCCGCGCACGCTGCTTGGCATCATGACCGCAGGCTTTCCCAATATGTTCATGATCACAGGTCCAGGCAGCCCATCCGTCCTCAGCAATATGATCGTTTCCATCGAACAGCATGTGGATTGGATCATGGATTGCCTCGCGGGCATGCAGGCCAAGGGTCATGCCACGATTGAGGCTGATCGCGACGCGGAAGATCACTGGGTAGGGGAAGTCAATACGGTTGCGCATCGCACGCTCTACCCCCGTGCGGCATCCTGGTATATGGGTGCCAATGTGCCGGGCAAGCCAAGGCTTTTCATGCCCTATGTGGGTGGTGTTGGGAATTATCGTGTGCTCTGCGATGAAATTGCCGCCGATGGCTATCGCGGATTTCATTTCGGCGGCGCGGAACGGCCCGCAGCGGCAGCGGAATAAGGGGAAGGCTCATGACACTTGATGCAGGCGCGCAACATGTTCTCAGTCTGATCAAGGAAGCCAAGCGCCCGGCTTTCAATACCCTCACCCCCGCCGAAGCGCGGGAGGTTTCCGCCGCCTCCCGCCGCGTGATGCAGCCAGACCCGCCTGAGGTCGCGCTGGTTGAGGATCTGAAATGCCCAGGCCCTGCCGGCAAGATACGCTTGCGCCGCTATCGCGGCCTTGGCACCGATCCGGACGCTGCCCTGCCCTGCCTTGTCTATATGCATGGTGGCGGCTGGGTGATTGGTGATCTTGATAGCCATGATCAGGTCTGTCGGCGATTGGCGAATCTCTCGCAGGCATGCGTCATTGCGATTGACTACCGACTGGCACCCGAACATCGCTACCCGGCAGCGGTCGAGGATTCAGCCGCCGCCTATCGCTACATTTGCCGGCAAGCGAAGCGCCTTGGCATAGACCGCACCCGCATTGCGGTGGGGGGCGATAGCGCAGGCGGCAACCTGGCCGCCGTACTGGCGGTGATGGCACTGGATGGCGAGGTGCCGATGCCGGATTATCAGGTATTGTTCTATCCGGTCACCGACATGGCCGGCAACCCGCCATCCTATGATCGCTTCACCGAAGGCCTGGTGCTGACGCGCGATGTCATGAAGTGGTTCATCGCGCATTATCTCGGGCCACATGAAAAGGGCATTGATTGGCGCGCCTCACCCTTGCGCGCACCCTCGCTTAAGGGCTTGCCGCCAGCCTTCCTGATGACCGCAGGCATTGATCCCCTGGTGGATGAGGGCATTGCCTATGCCAAGCGCCTTGATGAGGAAGGCGTGAATGTCACGCATCTGCACGTGGCGGATCAGATTCATGCCTGCCTGACCATGGGGCGCTTCATCCCGAAATCCGATCTGGTTCTGCAACATGCCGCCGCCAGCCTGCGCGCGCATTGGGGGATATGATTTACCGCTTCACCCCAAGCTTCATTTCGCGGTGCCAAATATAAAGCCCGGCGCCGACCAGGATTAGGATGCCGAGAAAATCCCAGGCATCCGGCATTTCTGCCCAGATCAAAGCGCCAAGCGCCGTGGTCCAGATGATTGCGGAATATTCGAAGGGTGCCAGCAAGGATGCCTCGCCCTTCCGATAAGCATCCGTCATCATGATTTGCGCAATCGCGGAAACCAGGCCGATGCCGGCCAGCAGCGCCCATTGCGTTGGGCTTGGCCAGACCCAAACCGGGATCATCGCCATCCCGGCCAGCACAGAAGAAAAAAACGCAAACCAAAACACAATGGCGACGCCGCTTTCGCCCGCCTCACCCATTTTGCGAATGGTGATCATGGCAAGCGCCCAGGCCAAGGCGCCCACAAGACAAAGACCGAGTGCGAGCCATTGCGTATCCGTGGTGCCCTGTTCGGGCCGCACCATCAGCAGCACGCCGCAAAAGCCGACCAGCACCGCAAGCCAGCGGCGCCAACCCACCTTTTCGCCCAGAATCGGAATGGCAAGCAGGGTCAGGAATAGCGGCATGGTGAAACCAAGCGCCGTCACCGTCACCAAGGGCAGATAGACATAGCCGTAAAACGACCCAACCATACCCATCATGCCGAAGATGGTGCGCAATACATGGCTGCCGGGATTGCGCATCCTGAGCGCCGCCAAGCCGCCAGCGCCAATCACCACAGGCAAAAGCGGGATCAGCGCGAAAAAATTGCGGAAGAAAATCACCTCAGCAACCGGAATACCGGTGCCGATGGTCTTCGCGAAAGCCGCCGAGATGGAAAAGCTCGCCGCCGCCAGAATCACCAAAATAACGCTACGCCGGCGCGCGCGCCCGGCCCGGGCGGGATCATGGGAGGGGGAATCGTTTTGCTTCATGCGACTGGCATGGCAAGCCTACCCCCAAACAAGCCCAAGGGGCAGAGGTTTTGTTTCGCCGCTTTCTGGCCTAGCCTAAGCCTCCAGGTAACGCCCAGGAAACGCATGACTGAATTGATCTTTCGCGAAGATGCCTATGCTGTCGAAATCAGCGCCAAGGTGCTGGCCGCCTCGGCCGAGGCGATCATCACGGACCGGACGAATTTTTATGCCCAGGCGGGCGGCCAGCCCGGTGATACCGGCGTGCTGCGCTGGCCGGGTGGTGAGGCGCGGATCGCCAATACCATCAAGGGGCCGGAAGATACCGTGTTGCATGTGCCGGAAGCCGGCGCTGCCTTGCCGGAAGTGGGTGCGACAATCACGCTCGCACTTGATTGGCCGCGGCGCTTTCGCCTGATGCGCATGCACACCACGCTGCATTTGCTCTGCAGCCTCATCCCCGGCGCGGGTGTTACGGGCGGGCAGATCGGGCTTGAGAAATCGCGCCTCGATTTCGATTTGCCCGAGCCGCCCACAAAGGAAAGCCTGACCGAAGGGCTGAATGCGTTGATCGCCGGCAATCATCCCATCACGCAGGAATGGATCACCGAGGCAGAACTTGATGCCAATCCCCGCCTGGTGCGCACACTTTCCGTGCAACCGCCACGCGGCGCCGGGCGCATTCGCCTGGTGCGTATTGGCAGCGCTGATGCGCCGATTGATCTGCAACCCTGCGGCGGCACCCATGTGCGCCACACCGGCGAGATCGGGCGTGTGGAGGTTACGAAAATCGAAAACAAGGGCAGGCAGAATCGCCGCGTTTCCCTGGTATTGGTGGAGGATTGATCCATGCATGATCTGGTTTCAACCGAATGGCTGGCCGAGGCACTGGGCGCGCCTGATCTGATGGTATTCGACGCCACCAAATACCTGCCGAATGAGCCCTTTGATGGCATGACCAAATATCGCGAAGCGCATATCCCTGGTGCGCGCTTCTTCGATATTGATGTGGTGGCCGATCCCGATACCAGCCTGCCGCATATGGCCCCATCGGCTGGCCGCTTCGCACGGCTGATGGGAGAAATGGGCATCAGCAATGCCACGCGCGTGATCTTCTACGATAAGAAAGGGCTGCAATCCTCGGCGCGCGGCTGGTGGCTGATGAAGCTGTTCGGCCATGAAAAGGCGGCGGTGCTGGATGGAGGCTTGCCGAAATGGTCGGCCGAAGGCCGTGCGACTGAAAGCGGCGATGCGAAACCCGCCGCCCCCAGCAGCTACACGCCGGATTTCCGCGCTGATCTGGTGAAGGGAATTGGCGATGTGAAGCGGATCATAGCTGGTGGCAGCGCGCTGATCCTGGATGCGCGCACGAAAGGCCGCTTTGATGGCACCGCGCCAGAACCGCGCCCTGGCCTGCCATCCGGCCATATGCCGGGCGCGCAAAGCGTGCCCTTCAATGAATTGCTCAATGCCGATTTCACCATGAAGGATGCGGCAACGCTGCGCGCGCGTTTCGCTGCTGCCGGGGCGGATGGCAGCAAGCCCGTTGTCACCAGCTGCGGCACGGGTGTGACTGCCTGCATCCTCGCACTCGGGCTCAAGCAGGCCGGGCTTGGTGATGCTGCGATTTATGATGGTTCCTGGACCGAATGGGCCGGCAGGCCCGAAACCCAAAAGGAAAAGAGTAGCTGATATGGCCGACAAAAACACAACGCATGGGCAGGGCTTCGCGACACGCATGTCTCATGCCGGGCGCGCAGGCACGCGCGTGCATGGCTTCGTCAATCCTGCCGTGCATCGCGGTTCCACCGTGTTGCACCCGAATGCCGAATCACGCCGCGCTTTCCAGAAGGACAAATGGAACCGCGTGATGACCTACGGCACCGCCGGCGGTCCCACACAATATGCACTTGAAGATGTGGTGGCGGAAATTGAAGGTGGCACGCGCTGCGTGCTGGTCGGCACTGGCCTGGCCGCCGTGACAGTGCCGCTGATGGCCTATCTCAAGACCGGCGATCATTGCCTGATGCCTGATTCCGCCTATGGCCCCGCGCGCAATGTTTGCAATGGGCTGCTCAAGGATTGGGGGGTTGAAACCACCTATTACGACCCGCTGATTGATGAGGCCGGCATCCGCGCGCTGATCCGCCCGAACACCAAGGTTGTCTATACCGAAAGCCCCGGCAGCCACACTTTCGAAGTGCAGGATGTGCCGGCCATTGCGCGCGCGGCGCATGCCGCCGGCTGTGTGGTGATGATGGACAATACCTGGGGCATTCATCACTTCATGCCCTTCCAGCATGGCGTGGATGTCTCCATCCAGGCGCTGACAAAATATGTCGGCGGGCATTCCGATGTGCTGCTTGGTTCCATCACCGTGAATAGCGAAAAGGATTATGAGGTTGTGCGCGGCGCGGCTTCTCAGATGGGGCATTTCGCCGCACCGGATGATTGCTGGCTGGCATTGCGCGGTGCGCGCACCATGCCCATTCGCTTGAAGCAGCAGGAGAAAAGCGGGCTTGAGGTAGCACGCTGGTTTGAAAACCGGCCAGAGGTGTTGAGTGTGCTGCACCCTGCCCTGCCATCGCATCCTCAGCACGCCTTGTGGAAGCGCGATTTCTCCGGTGCTTGCAGCCTATTCGGTGTGGTGTTCAAGCCGCATTATACGGAAGCAGATATCTTCAACTTCGTTGATGCGCTCAAGCTTTTTGGTATTGGTGCTTCATGGGGCGGGTTTGAAAGCCTCGCCTTGCCCACCACAGGCTTCATCACCCGCACCGCGACCAGCCCGGATTTGGGCGGCTTCACCGTGCGTATTCATATCGGGCTTGAAGATGTGGGCGATCTGATCGCTGATCTGACGCAGGGTTTGGCAACGCTGCCGAAGTAAGGCAGCAGACGAAGGAATGCCCCCGCAAGCGGGCGGCCCGATGGGCTCAACGTGCGCGCGTTTCGTCCTGGATAACGCGCCGCGCCACCTCTCGATCTGCTCTGGATGGTGCGGTCGCTGTGTTATAGCCCGCGACAAGGAGGGCGACAGGGAGCGCGAGAAGAGCTAATTCTCCAGTAAGCCCAAATCCAGAACTGTTATCGAGAGATCTGTTGTTGTAACATCTCCGTTCGACCCGCTCGTCGCCAAGGCAAGGCCTCGTAAAGGGCTCCGCCTGCTGAGGCACCTCAGCGCGATCCGCGCAACCGGACAGCGAAATCATTGCCAAAAAAACCAAGCTTAATCTCATGGGGCTGATCATGGAATTTACCTTCGCCGCTTCAAGCCGTGCGCAGATAACTATTTTTTTGCCGGTAACAAGAATAACCTTCGTAGGGCCGATCAAAAACAGACCTGACCATTCACGCGGACCGGCGCCGGGGCTTAAAACGCCCCAACCCCGTCAACGCTGGCTGCGCCCCGTCTCAACACCGCGCTGATAGGCGCGCCGCTCATTCTCTCGCGCCTGCCCAACTGCCAAGCCACCAGCGGCACCAACACCGGCACCAATCAGCGCGCCCCAGCCGGCATTGCCGGAGAAGGAGCCAATCGCCGCCCCCCCCAGCGCGCCTGCACCGGCGCCAATGGCGGTGCTGCGTTGCTTGTCAGACATATCCGCGCAGCCGGTCGCGGCCAGCAGCGCCAAAGATGCAAAGCCTATTGTCCATTTGCGAGCCATGGGAATCTCCTTGGCGATTGCCAAAAATCAATCTTGCATCAGCGCCGCGCGGAACGCGCGGCACAGGGATATTGCGCGGCGGCAAAGCGCATCAGCCCATCAGCGGCGCGCATGCCTTCAAATTGCGGATTGGCCGCAGACCAGGCCACGAAACTCGCCGCCACCTGATCCAAGGTGGGCGATGGCGTGGGCAGGCAGAAGCCAGGCCGCGTGCCTTGGCGCTTATGCATCGAATCGCTGGTCTGGCCCGAGCCCACCAGCACGCCGTGGCAGAAATGGATCGCCGCCGCATAAGCCGGTTCCTGCGCCGTGGCGCCACAAAGTCGCGCCAAAGCACCTGTGGTGCCGGCGGTGAAAGTCTCGCCCGAAATGGCGCCGCGTTGCGCCGAAGCTGGCAGCGCCGCGCCGAAGACCAACGCAAAAGCCGCCATGGGGAGGAAAGAAGCAAAACCGCGTAACGCCATCACGCCCTCCTGATCCGAAAGGAAGGCCAAGTCTACGCACCGGGCGCTGCGTTTTGCAATCCAATCAGGTCTGCGCGCTGTGCAGAGCGTCCCCGCATTTTCCGCAGAGACCTTCAATTTCCACCGTGGCGCGCGCCGCTGAAAAACCATGGCGTCCCGCAGCAGCGCTTATCGCCGCCGCCACTCCATGATCGGAAATCTCACGCGTTGCGCCGCAGCCGCGGCAGATCAGGAATTGATGCGGATGATCATGCGCGTGATCATGATCATGCCCTTCAAGCGCCTCGACACAGCCCATGAAGGCGTTCAACCGTTCCAGCCGATGGATCAGGCCCTGTTCCAACAGGAAATCGAGCGCGCGATAGACAGTGGGCGGCGCGGCCTTGGCGCGGCTCGCCTTCAATTGATCAAGCAAGGCATAGGCACCAATCGGCGCTTCCGCTTCCAATAC
Source organism: Roseomonas sp. (assembly GCA_020249435.1). Lineage (GTDB taxonomy): Bacteria > Pseudomonadota > Alphaproteobacteria > Acetobacterales > Acetobacteraceae > Neoroseomonas. The sequence continues at coordinate 197,124 of JADCFQ010000007.1, forward strand.
CAGGCGCAGCACATCGCGGCGGAGTGGCGTCAGTTGCACCCCACGCGTCTGGCAAAGCGCCTCCGCCCTTTCAAGCGCCGTCAAATGATGACCCGAACCATGCATGCCGCTTCCTAACAGAAGTTGCGAGTGTTATAAAGTAACAATGTCGCAGCTTGCCATTCCTATTTCCGCCCCTGCCCGCGCCGCCTTGCTGGCCGCGCTGAAGCCCGATGCCGCTGGGCTGATCCCCGCCATCGCCCAGCAGCATGATACGGGCGAGGTGCTGATGATGGCCTGGATGAATGCCGAAAGCCTGGCTGAAACTCTGTCAACCGGTCGTGTCTGCTACTATTCACGCTCCCGCAAGGCGCTGTGGCGCAAGGGGGAGACATCCGGCCAGGTCCAGATGCTGGTGGATCTGCGGCTTGATTGCGATGGTGATACAATTCTGCTGCTGGTGGATCAGCAGGGCGTAGCCTGCCATACCGGGCGGCGCAATTGCTTTTATCGCGCACCACGCGGCGATGCGCTGACCAATATTGCCGAGCCGCTGATGGACCCGGAAGCGCTTTACCGCAAATGACGTCTATCCCTGTCACGGTGCTGACTGGCTTTTTGGGGGCGGGCAAGACCACGCTCCTGAACCGGTTGCTGAAGCATCCCGCAATGGCGGGCAGTGCTGTGCTGATCAATGAATTTGGTGAGATTGGCCTTGATCATCTGCTGGTCGAAAAGCTGGATGAGGATACCGTGCTGCTCAATGCCGGCTGCCTTTGCTGCACCATACGCGGCGATTTGCAGCGCGCCTTGCGTGATTTGGCACCGAAGGCCGAAGCCGGGCATGACATACGCCGTGTGCTGATTGAAACCACCGGCCTTGCTGATCCCGCACCCATTCTGCAAACGCTGATGAGCGACCCGGTCGCGCTGCGATCCTTCCGGCTTGATGGCGTGGTGACGGTGGTGGATGCGGTGCTTGGCGCTGCCACGCTAGACAGCCAGATTGAAGCCGTGAAGCAGGCCGCCGTTGCCGATCGGCTGATCCTGAGCAAAACGGATATCGCAAGCGCGGATCAGATCAGCACACTTGAAACAAGGCTGAATGCCCTCAACCCCGGCGCGCCAATGCAGCGCGTTGTGGCGGGGGATGTTGCGCCGGATTTCCTGTTTGGCGCCGGTGGCTTCGACCCAGCCGGCAAGATCGCCGATGTCGCGGCTTGGCTGGCGGCGGAAGCCCTGCATCATCATCACCACCATCACCATGACCCGAACCGCCATGATGCGCGCATTCAGGCTTTCGGCCTGACCTTTACTGAGCCCCTCCCCTGGGAGGGCTTGGCGAGTTGGCTTGAAATGCTCGCCATCACACGCGGCGCCAGCATTCTTCGCATGAAAGCGATTCTGAACCTGCAAGGCGAGGATCGTCCCGTGGTGCTGCATGCCGTGCAGCATGTCTTCCACCCGCCGGAGCGTCTGGCCGCCTGGCCGGCAGGCCATGATCGGCAATCCCGCATCGTCTTTATCCTGCGCGATCTTGACCGCGCTGTGGTGGAAGAAGGGTTGGCGGCCTTTCTGCAAGCCGCGCGCGACAAGGCCGCCATTGCCGCGGGCGCGGCATGATTCCGCGCCGCACCAATCCGCGCTAATACCCTGCCATGCCCCCTGCCCCTTTGACCTTCGAAACCCTCTCTGGCGCCGCGCTCACCGCAAGGCTGGATGCGCTGGCCGGTTTGCGCATCCGCGTCTTTCGCGAATGGCCCTATTTGTATGATGGCGATGCAGCCTATGAAGCGCGCTATTTGGCAGCCTATGCGCAAAGCCCGGGCGCGCTGGTGGTGGCCGCCAGCACGGCGCAAGGTGAGGCGGTTGGCATGGCCACTTGCCAGCCCGGCAAGGAAGCGGGCGAAAAGCTCCGCGCCGCTTGGGCCAATGCGGGGCTGGATGCCGCGACGCTCTGCTATTTCGGCGAGAGCGTTTTGTTGCCGGCATATCGCGGCCAGGGGGCTGGCGTACGGTTTTTTGCGGAACGCGAAGCCCATGCGCAACGCCTCGGGCTTTCCATCGCTGCCTTTTGCGCCGTGGTGCGCAATGAAAACGACCCGCGCCGCCCGCGCGATTACACGCCGCTTGATGGCTTCTGGCGCAATCGCGGCTATGAGCCGCGGCCCGATATCTCCACAGTCATGTCATGGCGAGAGGTGGATGATACGCGCGAAACCCCGCATGTGCTTTCCTTTTGGATCAAGCAGCTTTCATGACGGAAGCGCGCCCCATCCGCCTTGGCCTGCTGCAATATCCGGTGGGTCGCCCGGCCTCCATCGCTGAATTTGCCAAGGGGCTTGATCGCTGGCTGGAGGAAGGCCGCGCGAGCGCGGATTTGCTCGTGCTCCCGGAATATGCCGCGGTGGAACTCGGCGCTGGGCTGAATAGTGGCGAGGCAACCGAAGCCGCCGAGCTTGCCGCCATGATCGCCGCCGCACCGGATATCCTGGCCGCGATGCGCGATGCCGCGAAACGGCATCGGGTCTGGCTGCAACCCGGCACGCTGCCAATGCGCGCCGCCGATGGGCGTGTGATCAATCGCGCGCCGCTCATCACGCCAGAAGGGCTGATCGCCTTCCAGGACAAGCGCGCCATGACGCGGTTTGAGGCGGAACGCTGGGGCGTCAGCCAAGGTGCTGATCCCAATGTGTTTGACACGCCCTGGGGCCGGATAGGCATTTCGATTTGCTACGATATCGAATTTCCGAAACATGCGCGCGTGCAGGTCATGGCCGGCGCCTGGCTGATCCTGACACCAAGCTGCACCGATAGCCTTGCGGGCTTTAATCGCGTGCATTTTTCGGCCCGCGCGCGCGCCTTGGAAAACCAATGCTATGTCGCGATTACGCCGACAGTTGGCGAGGCGCCGTGGTGTGCTGCGCTTGATGTCAATCGCGGTCGTGCCGGCGTTTTTGGCCCGATGGATCGCGGCTTTCCGGCTGATGGTATCCTGGCGGAAGGCGAAATGGACGCGCCGGGCTGGGTTTTCTGCACGCTTGATCCCAGCCTGATTGAAGTGGTGCGGCGTGAAGGCGCGGTACTCAATCACCGCGATTGGCCAAGGGCGCCCTTTGCCCAACCGAAACCCGCCCGCTTCGCATGACGCTGATCTACATCATCGCCGGGGAGGCTTCGGGCGATGTGCTCGGCGCGCGGCTGATCGCGGCTTTGCGCAAGACGCGGCCGGATCTCAGCTTCGCCGGCATTGGCGGTGAGCGCATGGCCGAACAGGGCATGCCGAGCCTGTTCCCCTATCGCGAATTGGCGCTGATGGGGCTGTTGGAAGTGCTGCCGCGCATTCGCCAATTGAAGCGGCGCCTCGCTGAAACAGAAGCCGATATCCTCGCCCGCCAACCTGCCCTGCTGGTCACGATTGACAGCCCAGGCTTTACGCTCCGCATCGCGGAAGCCGTCAAGCCGCAGGGCATTCGCGTCATGCATTACGTGGCACCTCAAGTCTGGGCCTGGCGGCCAGGGCGCGTCAAAAAGCTGCGCCGCAAAATTGACCATTTGCTCTGCCTGCTCCCCTTCGAGCCGGCGTTTTTCGAAACTGCTGGCATACCGGTGACTTTTGTTGGTCATCCCGTACTGGAAAGCGGTGTGGATCAGGGCAATGCCGCGCGGTTTCGCGCTCGCCACGGCCTGGCCGCAACCGACCGCCCGCTGATCATCATGCCGGGCAGCCGGCGCATTGAAGCAACCCGCCTGCTGCCGATTTTCGGTGCCAGCTTGAAAGCCGTGCTGCCGCAAAACCCAACGCTTAGGCCGGTGATTGCCGTCTCCCCCATTGTGGCATCGCTCGTGCGTGAAGCGGCGGCTTCCTGGCCGGCTTCGCCCATTCTGGTGGAAGACCTGACCGATAAGCATGATGCCTTTGCCGCGGCAGCGGAAAATGGCGCCGGCTTGATCAAATCAGGCACATCATCGCTGGAAATGGCGGTGGCGGGCGTGCCGCATATCGTCGCCTATCGCGTCAATCCCATCACGGCGGCGATTGCGCGGCGGTTGGTCAAGGTGCCGCATGCCTCGCTCGTTAATCTGCTCTGCGCGCGGGAAGTGGTGCCCGAACGCATTCAGGAAAGCTGCACACCGGAAGCACTTGCCGCCGCGCTGCTGCCCTTGTTGCAGGATCAGGCGGCGGTGGCAGCACAACGCCAAGGTTTTGCCGAGACACTCAACAAACTGCGCGCCCCGGAAAGTGCACCATCAGAAGCGGCGGCAAGGGCTGTCCTCGCCGCCCTGCCCTGAAACACCCTTACGGCTGCATATGCGCCCCGCCACACTGCACCCAATTCTGCCCGGTGATGAAGGAAGCCGCTTCGGACAGCAGGAAGCAGATCAAGGGTGCGACTTCTGATGGCTGCGCCACGCGCCCAAGCGGAATACGCGCCAGCGTGCGTTCGCGAAAACGCTCTGAACGGATCACCTCGGTCATGGGTGTTTCCACCGTGCCGAAGCCAACACTATTCACGCGAATGCCATAACGCGCCCATTCACCCGCCGCTGTCATGGTGATGCCGAAAAGCCCGGATTTGGCGGCAGCGTAATTCACCTGCCCGATGCTGCCCCTTTTGCCGGCGGTCGACGAGATATTCACAATGGCGCCCGGCCGTTCCTCACCGGCGCGGGCGCGTTCGATCATATGCTTGCCAACGGCCTGCTGCATCAAATGGCAGCCGGTCAGGTTCACATTGATCACTTCCTGCCATTGGCGAAAGGTCATTTTCTCGATCATCGCAGGCCGCGTGATGCCGGCGCAATTCACCAGGCCATGCACCGCGCCAAAACGCGCCACCGCATCAGCCACGCATTGCGGGCCGAATTCCTCTGCGGCGACATCACCTTCCAGCGCCATGGTGCGATCCCCGGCAAGCGCTTCCGCCACCTGCATCAGGGTTTCGCGATTGCGTTCCACCATCACCAGATTGCCGCCAAGCCCCAGCACCAATTCGGAAATGGCGCGGCCAATCCCCTGCCCCGCACCGGTTACAATGATGGTCTTGCCTGTCAGCGCCATCGGATTCATCATGGTCGTTTCCTTCCTTTTCTTCTCTGCAAACACTGCGTTTCAATTCAACCGCAAGCCGCGGATCAATTCCGGGCTTGGCTTGGCGTCACCGCGTTCGACGCGCTTGACGATATCGGTCAGCGCTGCATTGGCCGGCGCATCAATGCCAATCGTGGCACCCTTATCCACGACGAAGCCGTTCAGATATTCAATCTCCGTCCGGCGGCCCTTCACCATATCCTGACCCATGGAGGGACGATGCGCGCCACCGCCGCCCTTGGATGTTTCGGCCAAGCGATGCTCATCATAGGTCTGGCGCGCTGCCGCATCGCCTTCACCGGCGCGGGCGATGATTTCCGGATCAAGGTGGAACACCTCCTCCAGATCATAACCCAGCGCCTGGCCAATTCGGATCGCCTCAGACCCCAAACGCGCGGCGAAAGCGCGAATGGCATCATCCGCCACCATGTCGCGCGTTGTCAGCCCCGTGCAGGCGGAAAGCCCATTGCCCATGACATTGGCAACCAGCTTGGACCAGCGCTCACCCCATAAATTGCTGGTGGTCAAAGCACTATCCGTGAGCCCCACCAGCTTCGTGATATGTTCCGCGCGCGGCGAAATCCGCCCATGCGGTTCGCCGACACGAAACACCGTATGCGCCGCACCGCTTTTGCCTGCCGCGCGCCGCACATGGCCGGGTTCGGCCAATTCCACCGTGATCAGGCTGGCAATCGCGCCCAGCACGCGGCCCCAGCCAACAATGCCCGCGATCACTTCCTCATTGATGCAATTCTGCAAGGAGACCACGTAGCCACCGGGCGAGAGGTATTGCGCGATCATCGTCGTCGCCCAGGCCGTGTCATAAGATTTCATGCACATGAAGGCGATATCAATTGGCTTTTCCTTCGCGAGCGCCTGCACTTCCGTCAAATGCAGCGCGCGCGGTTTCACGGTGAATTCCGGCACATCGCGCAAATGGGTGATGCGCAGGCCCGTGTTGCGCATCGCCTCCACATGCTCAGGCCAGGGGTCAATGAAGGTCACATCCTCCCCCGCCTGGACCATATGCGCGCCGGCATAACCGCCAACTGCGCCCGCACCGAAAATCGCTATTCTTGGCTTCATCGCGTTTCCCCAACCAATACGCGGGGGATGCTCCGCCCGGAATCGCGCGGCGGCAAGAGGGGGTCAGGTTTGCCGGCCCCTAGCGTCTGATCCGCGCAGGCGGAATCGCCGGAGCGGTGAATCAGCCGCTCAAACAAAACGATGAAGTGATCCGGCGAATCGGATCACTTCATGGCTTCCTCAATCGCAAGCGCCCATTTCAGCGCCCGCCGCCCGGCAGCGCCATCCACCACCACCGGCCCCTGCCCCTGGCAGGCCGCGATGAAGGCTGCCTGTTCGGCTTCCAGGCTGTCATGATCCGTCCAGGTGGCGCGATCCACGCCGTGGCCCGGCATGGTTTCCACAGCCTCCGCCCCGCCGCGCCGCAGCACCGCAAGGGACCGCGTCAGGAAATCCACCGCCATCTCCCCCTCGGTCCCCAGCACACGAAGTCGCCTTTCCATGGCGAGCGATACCCGCGACGCCGTGATGGACGCCGCCCGCCCGCCGGCAAAGCGCAGCCTGGCGACAGCGAAATCCGGATGGTCTGAGGCAATCGCCGCCCCCACCGCCTCCACCGCTTCAGGCTCCCCGCCCGCCAATTCCATGACCAGGTCCAGATCATGGATCATCAAGTCCAGCACGACCGAGACATCCAGGCTGCGCGGGCGGAAGGGCGCGGCGCGCACCGCCTCAAAAGACAGCGCCCGCCCGCCGGAGGGGGTCGCCATCACGGTGCGAAAGGCAGCTGAGAAGCGTTCAATATGGCCGACTTGCAAGACGCGCCCCTGCCGGGCGGCTAGCGCAATAAGCCGATCCGCCTGATCAAGGCTCGCCGCAATGGGTTTTTCGATAAAAACATGACGCCCGGCTTCAAGCGCCTGTTCGGCCAGCGCGTAATGAAAGCGCGTGGGGGCGGCGATGATCACCGCCTCGGCGGCTGCGATCACGGCCTCGGGCGCCAGGGCCGGGGCGCTGACCTCCGCTGCGATCTGGCCGGCCCGATCAGCCGAGGCATCATGCAGGCCAATAAGGGTGGCTTCGGGGCTGGCGGCGGCCTTCAAGGCATGGAATCGGCCAAAATGACCGACCCCTAAAATGCCAAGGCGGAGCTTTGCGGGGTTCACATTCATGGCCAGAAGCTACACCTAACCGGGGCGGGCTTGCATCCCCTGGGGTGCCTCGCCATTGTCCGCCCGCTCAACCAGGGGATTCCACCCGTCCATGCTTCATTTCGCGCGCTGGAAACAGGCTGTCATTCTTGGCGTTTGTCTGCTCGGGGTGGTTTTGTGCCTGCCCAACCTCATGCCGCGTTCGGCCTTTCCATCCTGGCTGGAACCGCGCCAGATCAGCCTTGGGCTCGATTTGCGCGGCGGGTCCTATCTGCTGCTGGAAGTGGATTTGAACACGGTCGTGCGGGAAAGGCTGGAATCCGCGGTGGATGGCGTGCGCGGCAAGCTTCGCACGGCCAATATTCGCTATGTGAATCTGGGCGCGGATGCGCAGAATCGTCGCATGGGTTTCCGCGTGCTGGACACAGCCCAGGCCGGCGCGGCGGCGGCGGCTTTGCGCGAATTGGCCGAACCCGTGACCCTGCCCACGGGGCAGAATGTCCCGGATATTGAGGTCACCACCGCCCCCGATGGCACCGTTACGGCCACGCTGAGCGAAGCCGGGCTGCGTGCCAAGGCCAGCGCGGCGGTCGAGCAATCCATCGAAATCATCCGCCGCCGCGTGGACGAAACCGGCGTGGCTGAGGCCTTGATCGCCCGCCAAGGCCAGTCCCGCATTCTGGTGACGCTGCCCGGTGTGGAAGACCCGAATCGGATCAAGGATTTGCTGGGCCGCACCGCGCGCATGACTTTCCATCTGGTGGATGAAAGCGCCAATCTGGCCGGCAACCCGCCGCCGGGTGTGATGTTCCTACCCAGCGAGCGGCCCGGTGAACGTGTGGCCGTGCGCCGCAATGTCGCGGTGGATGGCAAGAACCTGACCAATGCCCGCGCGGGTCAGGATTCGCGCACCGGCGAATGGGTGGTGAATTTCACCTTTGATGGCACCGGCACCAGGCGCTTTGCCGATATCACCCGCGCCAATGTCGGGCGCCCCTTCGCCATTGTGCTGGATGACAAGGTAATCAGCGCGCCCGTGATCCGGGAGCCCATTACCGGCGGCCAAGGCCAAATCAGCGGTTCCTTCACCGTGCGCACGGCGAATGATCTTGCCGTGCTGCTGCGCGCCGGCGCCCTGCCCGCGCCGCTCACCATTGTGGAAGAACGCACAGTCGGCCCGGAATTGGGCGCGGATGCGATTCGCGCGGGCATGATTTCGCTCGCGGTCGGGACGCTGTTTGTGTTCCTCTATATGGGCTTTGCCTATGGGATTTTGGGCTGGTTCGCCAATATCGCGCTTGCCTTCAATATCCTGTTGCTCATGGCGGGGCTTTCGGTGCTGGGCGCGACGCTGACACTGCCGGGCATTGCCGGAATTGTGCTGACCCTTGGCACCGCCTTGGATGCGAATATCCTGATCAATGAACGCATCCGCGAAGAAGTGAAAAACGGCCGGTCGCCGATCAATGCGCTGGAGGCAGGCTATACCAAGGCATCGGGCACCATCCTCGATTCCAACCTGACGAATCTGATCGCCATGGCCTGTTTATATGGCTTTGGCTCCGGTCCGGTGAAGGGTTTTGCCGTCACGGTTGCCATTGGCACGATTGTGCAGATGTGGACCGCGACAGTGCTGACGCGGCTTTTCGCTTCCTGGTGGTATCGCCGGACGCGGCCCAAGGAATTGCCGGTTTTCCAGCGCCCGGGTTTGTCGCTGCTGGATCGGCTGCGTCGCCCGCTGTTTCGCATCTTCCCCGATGGCACGCGCATTCCCTTCATGCGCGGCGCCAAGATGGGGCTGATTGTCTCCGCACTGCTCTCCAGCATTTCGGTCGCCATTGCCTTCCATCCCGGGCTTGAAAAGGGCATTGATTTCAAGGGCGGCGTTGAGATGGAAATTCGCACCCCTGGCCCTGGCGATATCAGCGTGCTGCGCGGCGCGGTTGGCGGGCTTGGGCTTGGCGATGCCACGCTATTGCAATTCGGTGATCCTGCGACCTTCGCGCTCCGCCTGCCGGCGCAAGGTGATGAAGGCGGCGTGCAAAGGGCGGTCACTGCGGTGCGGGAGGCTTTGGAAAAAGCCGCGCCCGGCACACGCATCCTCCGCGTTGAAGCCGTTGGCAATCGCGTTTCGGATGAGCTTTTCCTGGGCGGTCTGATGGCGCTTGGCCTCAGCTTCCTTGCCATGCTGATCTATATCTGGATCAGGTTCGAATGGCAGTTCGGCATCGCGGCCATCACCACGCTCATTCTGGATGCCACGAAAACCATCGGCTTCATGGTGCTATTCGGCATTGAATTCAACCTGACCACTGTCGCTGCCATCCTGACCATCATTGGCTTTTCGGCGAATGACAAGGTCGTGGTGTTTGACCGCATGCGCGAGAATCTGCGCAAGTTCAAAACCATGCCGCTTGAGCAATTGGTGGATCTTTCCATCAATGAAACCATGAACCGATCACTCGGCACCTCCATGACCTTGCTGCTGTCAGCGCTGCCCTTGGCGTTGTTTGGCGGCGATACGCTGTCAGGCTTCGCCTGGGTCATGGTGGTCGGCATTGTGATTTCGGCCGGGTCTTCGGTCTTTATCGCCGCCCCCATCGTGCTGTTCACCGGGCGCAATCGGCTGCGCATGCCCGATGCCGCAGCGCAAGGTCAGGCTGAGGCTACTGCGCCGAGATAACGGCCAATTCCCAGGCGCCGGAATGCTGTTACACTCCCCGCAACTTGAAGTTTTCAAGCCAAGGGGTTGGCACACGCGATGGGGTGCAAGGGCAAGGCGCGGCAGGATAAGGGGGCAAGCCCCCCGAAGCCGCGCGTGTCAAAAGCAACGCCATCCGAACAGGAAGATGAATTGCGCGCTGCCCTAACTGGGCGCCTGCTGCTTCTTCGCTATCAACCCATCATCCGGCTGCGCAATGGCCATATCGCGGCCTTGGAGGGGCTGGTGCGCTGGCCGCGCCAGGAAGCGCTGCTGCAAGCCGGCGCCTTTGTGCCCCTGGCTGAAAAGCTCGGCCTGGCGCTTGATCTGACCCATGCGGTGCTGGAACGGGTCGCGCATGATTGGCAGCAAACGCCCTCCCCCAAGGGTGGGCTTGCGGTGAATATGCCGCTCAGTGTGCTCATGCTGCAGGAAACGCCGGCTTTGCTCGCCGCCACACGCCGCCGACATGGCGCAGGGCGCAGGCCGCTTTTGCTGGAACTGACGGAAACCGAGGCGATTCGCGACCCATCGCGTCTGCGCCGCGTGATGCTGCGCCTGAAGCGCCTCGGCATTCCCGTGCTGCTGGATGATGTGACGCTAGGCGATCATCGCTGGCGGCTTGCCGGCCTGCCCTTTGCCGGCCTCAAGCTTGATCGCAGCCTGGTCGAAGCCCTGCCCCGCCAGATGCGGGCGCGGCATTTTCTGCGCCGCATCCTGAGTGATTCCCACGCCAAGGGCCGCTATGTGATCGCCGAGGGCGTTTCAACGCCGCTGCTGCACCGCACCGCCCGCGGCCTTGGCGTGGATTTCGCCCAAGGCTTCCTGCTCGGTCAGCCTGCTCCGCCGCAGCATAACCGCGGCGGTCAGACGCGCCTCAGCCCCGCCAGGCGCGGCGGTAGAGCGCCATGATCGCTTCGGCATCGGGCACGGCAGGGTTATTGGCCGGGCTGCCGGAAGCCAAAGCCTGCGCTGCCATGGTGGGCAAAAGCCCATCCCATTTCGCCGCATCAATGCCGTAGGCAGCCGGGGTCGGCACCGCCAATTCGCGGTTCAGCGCCGAAAGCTCCTCAAGCAGTTTTGCCCCGGCGCTTTGATCGCCTTCATCCCGGCCGGCCACACCAATGGCGCGGGCTGCTTCTGCGTAGCGCGGCAAGGCAGCATTGAGCGAATAGGCGGTGACAGCGGGCAGCAGCATGGCGTTGGAAAGCCCATGCGGCACATGGAAATGCGCCCCGATCGGGCGCGACATGCCATGCACCAACGCGACCGAGCTATTGCTGAAGGCAAGCCCCGCGAGCGTCGCCCCCTTCATCATCGCTTCCCGCGCCGCGGCGTTTTTCGGGTCCTGATAGACAGCGCGCAGATTGGGCCCGATCAGGCGCATGGCGCGCAGCGCATATTCATCCGATTCCGGATTGGCGCGGCGGGAGACATAAGCCTCCAGCGCATGGGTCAGGCTATCAATACCGGTATCGGCGGTGGTGCGCGGCGGCACGCTGAAGGTAAGTTCGTAATCCACAATGGCGGCCAAAGGCAGCGCGCCGAGACCCGCGATCAGCATCTTCTCATCGGTTTCGGTATCGGTGATCACGGTGAAGCGCGTTGCCTCACTGCCCGTACCTGCCGTGGTTGGGATGCAAATCACCGGCAAAGCGGCCTTATTGGCCTGGGCCGGCACCTTGAAGTCGCGCATCTTGGCGCCAGCAGGTGCGGCGGCCAGAATGGTCATGGCCTTGGCGGTATCCATCGGGCTGCCGCCGCCAAAGCCAATCAGGCAATCATAATCGCGGCCCTCTAGTGCAGCGACACCGGTGGCGATCACGGTATCGGTCGGGTCCGGCACGGTATCGCTGAAGACGCCATAGGCAATGCCCGCCGCCTTCAAGGGCGCCAGCAGTTTTTCGACCGTGCCCGATGACACCATCCAGGGATCGGTCACCACCAGTGGGCGCGAAAGGCCCAGCTGCGCCAGCACCGAAGCCGCCTGACCAAGCGCGCCACCGCCCATCACCAGCAGGCGCGGCGATACGAAGGAGGTCGTCACTTAACACCCCCTTCGCGGATCATATTGATGATGCCGGAGAAATCCTTATCCCCGCCACCGCGTTCCAGATATTGCCGGAAAAGGGCCAAGGCATGCGCCCCGATGGGGGAAGCCGTGCCGACCTGCTCCACCGCTTCCTGCGCCAGGCCCAGGTCTTTCGCCATCAGCGCTGCCGCAAACCCGGGCTTGTAATCCCGATTGGCCGGGCTGGCGGGTACCGGCCCCGGCACCGGGCAATAGCTGGAAAGCGCCCAGGAATTGCTGGTGGATTTGGAACAGACATCAAACAGCGCCTGATGTGAAAGCCCCAATTTTTCCGCAAGGACAAAAGCTTCCGAAGTGACAATCATGCTCGCCGCCAGCATCATGTTATTGCAGAGCTTCACGCCTTGCCCCGCGCCGGCGGCGCCGCAATGGATGATGTTGCGCCCCATCTGCTTCAGAATGGGCTCGGCGCGCGCGAAATCTTCTGCCGTGCCACCCACCATGAAGGTGAGCGTGCCGGCTTCCGCGCCCATTGTGCCGCCCGAGACCGGCGCATCCACAAAGGCGCGGCCGGATTTTGCTGCGACCTCACGCGCGGTGGCGACATCAATGGTGGAACAATCAATCAGCAGCGCATCCGGGGCGCTCGCCGCTGCCATGCCGCCCGCGCCAAGCCAGGCATCACGCACATGCTGGCCGGCAGGCAGCATGGTGATGACAATTTCCGCGCCGCGTGCCGCTTCCGCCGCATTGGGCGCTGCCTTGGCGCCATTGGGCGTGACCGAGGCAATGGCCGCGGGCACAATGTCAAAGACCGCGACCTCATGCCCGGCCTTCAGCAGGTTGCGCACCATATGCGCGCCCATATTGCCAAGACCAACAAAGCCGATGCGTGCCATGGGTGCTTCCTTTCTTTTACAATCAACGTTTTGAGGGTTTGAGCGAGAGCCGCTTGGCAGCTTCGCCAGAACGGCGCGCGGCCAGGCGCGCCAGAATATCTTCCGGCCAGGGCGCAACGCGCCGCCTGGTCAGGTCAATGCTGAGGTAAAGCACCTCATTCTCCGCGACCTGCCAGCCTTCCTTGGCGTGGAACATCATATGCCGGCAGAGCAGGCGCTTATCATCATAATCCAGCACAAGGCTTTCGCAGGCGAGCGGCGCGCCTTCGCGCACTTCGCGGATATAGGCCTGCCAGCTTTCGGCGGCGAAAGTGCCCATGCCGCGCGCGCGATACTCAGGCCCGAAGCCGAGATCGAGCCATTGCACATCGCAGGCCATGTCAAAGACAACAAGGTAATAGGCCAGATTCATATGGCCGTAATGGTCCACCCATTCAGGCTTCACCTGGGTCAGGATCGGGCGTTCGGTCATGCGCGGCGCAGAAGGGGGCGGTTACCCGCCCCCGACCCGTTCAGTGGATGTCTTCGGACTTTGCCAGCGCTTCGCGGAGCTTCGCGATATTGAAGCCGGGGGCGCGCGCCATCTCCAGGATCACGGCTTCCTTGCGGGCGCCAAGATCAATCGCCGCCGGGATTTTCGTCACCACATCATGCGGGATCACCACCGCGCCGTGATGGTCCGCATGGATCACATCATCATGGGATACCTGCATGCCATGGATGGTGACTTCATTCTTCAGCGCGACGATATGCACATAGGAATGGGAGGGGTTCACCACCCCGGCAATGCCCTGAAAGCCCGGCGCGAACATCTCAAGGTCCCGCACGGACCCATTGGTCACCACGCCAAGCGCGCCAAGGCCCTTATGCACGGCGCTATTCACCTCACCCCAAAAGGCGCCAACGCCGGGGGTGTCATCCAAATCCTGCAGGCAAACGATGGTCGGCAACGCGGCATCGGCGACATATTCATACCAGCCGATGCGCATGGCCTTATCGGCTTCCTTGCTGCGGCCGGACGGGAAGGCCGCGCGCTGCGTGCCGGTGCGCGCCAAGCCGCAAATCGGCGGCAGCTTGCGATCCACCGCCACAAAGGGGCGCACGGTAAAACCGTAATTGCGCCGATGGGGTGCGACCACTTCCAGCGCATTGCAGATGGTGGGCGTATCCCAGGCGCGCAGCGCTTCAAGATCGGCAGCGGTAAAGGGGTATTTGGTCATGTCAGGGTTTCCTCCATGGGCGCAGCATCGGGCGGACAGGGCCTCCGGTCAAACCCCTTTACGCTGCCAAGCCGGGATTGACGCTCAATCCGCCTGCACATTCCCCTGCCGCACCACGTCAAACCAACGCTGGCGTTCGCGTGTCACCAGCGCGGCGTAATCGGCGGGTGGGCCGCCGCGCGGGGTGGTGCCGCGCGCGGCCAATTGCTGGCGGACCGCCGGGTCATTCAGCGCGGCCTGCGCGACTTCGGCCATGCGCGCCACCACCGCGTCAGAGGCCGATTTATGCGCATGCAGGCCGAACCAGGCCTCCGCTTCAAAGCCCACCAGATTGAACTCGGCGCCAAGTTCCGAGACCGCCGGCACATTGGGCAGATCGGGCAGGCGCTCGCGCGACGTCACCGCCAGCGCCACCACATTGCCATTCTGGATTTGCGGCAGCGCGGTTGGCAGATTGTCAATCAGGCTATCCACCTCGCCGCCGATCACCGCGGTCATGGCCGGGCCGGCGCCGCGATAGGGCACATGCTGTACGCGCACGCCGGCCAATTGGTTGATCAGCTCCCCGGTCAAATGGGTGGAGGTGCCATTGCCGGCGGAGGCGAAATTGCGCTCCCCTGGCTTGGCCTTGGCATCGCGCAGGAAGGCGCGAAGATCACCGCCCGGCACGCGGCGCGGATTGGCGACCCAGACATTGGGCACGGTCACCACCAGCGTGACCGCGCGGAAATCCGCTTCCGGATCATAGGCAAGGTTGCGGAACAGCGCCGGGCCAATGGCGTGGGAGGCAATCTGGCTCAGGAACAGCGCGTGATCATCCGCTTCACGCGCAAAGCGCCCGGCGGCAAGCGTGCTGCCGGCGCCGGGCTGGTTTTCGACAACCACATTGCGCCCGAGCCTATCGCGCATGGCGGCGGCCACCAGCCGCGCCACTACATCCGTGGTGCCCCCTGGCGGGAAGGGGCAGATCAGGCGCAGATCCTTATTCGGCCAGGCGCCTTGGGCGCGGAGTGCCGGCGCGGCGAGCAGCCCGGCAGCGGCAGCGATGGTGGTGCGGCGTGAAATCATTGTCATGAGGTGTAGCCTCCTTCCCGGTTTCCCTGACGCTTTGCCTGAATTGCCGCCCCTGGCAAGATGGGATGATGGAGCACCCCGCATGACCCCAAAGCCCGAAACCCTGCCGACCCATGATGTCGCCGGCCGCTTCGCCGCGCCGATTGACCAGACCGCGCATGAACCCGCGCATTGGGAGAAGGAGGCTGACGCGATCCGCCTGCTGCTGGCCGATAAAAAGCGCCAGATTTTCACCACCGATGAAAGCCGGCGCGTACAGGAAGCGCTCGACGCCGAGACCTATTGGAAGCTGCCCTATTATGAGCGCTGGATTCACGGTTTTTCGAGCTTGCTCAAGGAAAAGGGCGTCTTGCAGGAAACTGATCTGGCCACCGAAGAAGCGCGGCTGCGTGCCGCCGGGGAAGACAAGGTGGAAGACCCGCCTGCTGGGCATCACCACCACCATCATGATCACGATCACGATCACGACCATGATCACCACCCCTATCAGGAAGATGATGATGCGGGCGTCGCCGTGCTATCCCCCCTGCAATTGCGCGGGCGGGCAGTGCGCAATCTGCTGATCGCGCGTGGCATTCTGACTGCGGCTGAAATCCGCGCCCAGATTGAGGCGATGGATAGCCGGGGTGAGCATCTCGGCGCGCGGGTTGTGGTGCGCGCCTGGACCGATCCTGGTTTTGCCGCGCGGCTTGCTGCCGATGCCGGCGCGGCGGTGGAAGAATTGGGGCTGTCACGCGGCGAGACGGTGCTGACCGCCCTCTTCAATACGCCAGATGTGCATAATCTGGTCGTCTGCACGCTGTGTTCCTGTTATCCGCGCAGCGTGCTCGGCCGCCCGCCCGCCTGGTACAAAAGCCGCGCCTATCGCGCGCGGGCGGTGCGCGACCCGCGCGGGGTGCTGGCTGAGTTCGGCACGCATTTGCCGGACGGCACCAGCATTCGCGTGCATGATAGCAATGCGGAGCTGCGCTATCTGGTGGTGCCGCGCCGCCCCGCAGGAACCGAGGGCTGGGATGCAGCGAGGCTGGAGCAGCTTGTCACGCGCGATGCGATGATTGGCGTGACGGAAGCGCGCCAGCCGTAGCTATAACCCGAGCCGTTCCTGATAACGCGCCCGCCAATCCGCGCCACTGATCCAGCGCTTGAGTGATGCCGCGTCTGCGGCCTCATTGCCCAGCGCCACCATCGCCCGCCACATCAGGGCGAGGTTGCAGGAAATCACCGGCGCGCCATCCACCTCCGGCTGCGCCAGAATGGCGCCGAGGGCGGGCATGCCGGTGCCGAGCAAGATAATCGCCTCAACCCCCGCGCCCCGCATCGCGTCCAGCGCGGCGGCGGCATCACTCTCGGCGAGCGCATAGATCGGGTGAAAGGCCGCACCCGGTGTGGCGATGGCAACAACGCGCGCCACGTCAAAGCCGCGCGCCGTCCAATAGGCTGCCGAAGCTTCCGTCAGATCAGGCGGATAGGGCGAAACCAGGCCGATGCGTTTGGCGCCGAGCGCAGCAAAGGCATCGCACACCGAGCGGCCCGCAGTGATGAAGGGCACACGCGCGGAAAGCCGCGCGACGGCTGCATCCTCAGCCGCCGGCCCCACCAGATAGGAAGACCCCGTGCAGGCAAAGGCGATGGCACCCAGCGGCGCATTGGCGAATTGCGCGCAAGTGGCATCCAGCCCCGCGACATAATCGCGCAGCCGGTCATTCAGGCTGGGCGCCGTGCTGACCAGCCGCGCGGTCAGCATCGCGGTTGCGGGCGGCAGCAGCAGCGAAAATTCCGGCTCCACGGTCGTATTGGCCTGCGGCGTCAGCACCCCAAGCAGGCCATTCCTTGCATAGGCGAGTGACATGGCATCCTCCGCCACCATGAAGACATGGCCGCGGCTTTCGGTCTATGGAACGTGCAAATTTCCGTCGGGAAGCATCACCATGAATACCACCAAGCGCCGCGCCATCCTGGCCGCCATGCTGGCCTCACCTGCGCTCTGTGCCCACGCGCAAACCGCGCGGCCCATGCGCTTCATTGTTCCCTTCCCGCCCGGCGGCACGGCGGATTTGCTGGCACGACTGGTGGCACGGGAGATGGAAATGCGCCTCGGCGCGCCGGTGGTGGTCGAAAACCGTGCTGGCGCGGGGGGTGTTGTCGGCAGTGATTCGGTCGCGAAAAGCCCAGGCGATGGGACGACCATTCTGCTTTCCAACATCGCCTCCCAGGGCATCGCGCCGGCCATTTTGCCCAGCATGCCCTATGATGTGCTGCGCGATTTCACCCATATCGGCCTGCTCGCCGCGGTGCCGAGTGCGATTGCGGTCTCCGCCACCGGCCCCTGGCAGAACCTGCCCGCGCTGATCGCCGCCGCGCGCGAAAAACCGGGCAGCATTCGCTTCGGGTCCAATGGCAATGGCACGTCGTCTCACGCCAAGCTCGAAATCCTGAAGCGGCTGGCGGGGGTGGATATCACCCATGTGCCCTATCGCGGTGCAGCGCCGGCGGCGACGGATGTGATCGCCGGCAATATTGATGGGCTGATCGCGGCCATCCCCGATGTCGGGCGCAATGAACGGCTACGCTTGCTCGCCATGACCACGCCGGAACGCCTGCCGCGCTGGCCGGATGTGCCATCGGTCGCGGAACTCGGCCTCGGGCAATTGGTGGCGGCGAATTGGTTCGGCATTAGTGGCCCGGCAGGCATTGCGGCGCCCGTGGCGGATCGGCTGAACGCGGCCTTGGTGGAAAGCCTGGCCACGCCCGCCATTGCTGAACGTCTGGTGGAATTGGGCGCTGCCCCCAATCGGCTGGACCGCCCTGGCTTCACCGCGCTGGTGGAGGCCGACATGAAGCGCTGGGCGCAGATTGTGCGGGATGCCGGCATCAAGGCGGACTAATACGGCTGGCACGGTGATTGCCTAGCTTCCAGGCATAGGCGGCGATATCGCGGGAAACCGGGCCATTCTGCCCGTTTTTTGGGCGGTAGATGCCAGTCTGACAGCAAGGAGCATTCGCATGAACCGTCGTCGTCTTCTTGGCCTCACCGGGGGCGCCATTGCCGGCGCGCTGGCAAGCCCAGGCATCCTCTCCGCGCAAAGCGGCGCCTGGCCCAGCCGCGGGTCCATCCGCCTGATTGCGCAATTCCCGCCGGGGGGCCTGGTGGATACCGTGAGCCGCCTTATGGCCCCTGCCCTATCCCAGGCGCTTGGCCAGACCGTGGTGGTGGAAAACCGCGCTGGCGCCGGTGGCGTGATCGGCACGGATTTCGTGGCCAAGCAACCCGCCGATGGCTATACGCTGCTGGTGTCGCACGCTTCGGTGCATGTCTTCTCGGCGGCGACCATGCCAACCCTGCCCTTCAACCCGATCACGGATTTCACCCATATCGGGCTTTTGGTGGAAGCGCCGAATGTGCTGCTGGTGAAGGCGGAATCGCCCTTCAAGACGCTGGCGGATTACATTGACGCGGCAAAGAAGCGCCCGGTGCGCTTCGGGTCTTCGGGCATTGGCTCAGCGCCGCATCTGCTGGGTGCCATGCTGACCGGCGAGGCCAAGCTCACCAATCTGGATCACGTGCCCTATCGCGGCAGCGCGCCCGCGATGCAGGATCTGATGGCCAATCAGATCGAAAGCCTGATTGATCCCATCACCACCAATGTGCAGCTGATGAAGGATGGCGTGCTACGCGCACTGGCGGTTTCATCGCCGCAGCGCCTGCCGGCCTTCCCGAATGTGCCGACCTTTGCCGAGCTTGGCTTTGGTAAGCTGACGTCAGCGCAATGGCTTGGGCTTTCCGCACCAAAGGGCCTGCCGCAGCCGATCGTGGACAAGCTCGCTGGCCTGATTGATCCCATCCTGTCACGGCCGGAATTGATGACGCGGTTTGAGGAATTGCAGACCCTGCCGCGCCGTCCTTCGCCCATGAACGGCGATTTCGTGAAAATCATGCGTGAGCAGATCACGGAATGGACGGCGGTCGCGAAGCAATTCGATATCGTTGTGACCTGATGTTAGGCACCCCGCCCGCTGCCTTGCGCGGGCGGGGTGAACCCTTACTTCATGCCAGCCTGGGTCTTGCACCAGCGCGCCACTTCCTCATGCGTCGCGAACCAGACATCGCCGAAACTTTTCATGTGCTGCACCAGCCGATCCAGCAGCGCGATGCGGCTCCGATGGCCGATCACATGCGGGTGCATGGTCAGCAGGAACAAGCCGCCTTCACGATAGGCGCCTTCGAATTCGGCGGTGAAAACCTCCTCCACGCTTGAAGGGGGCGTATAGGGGCGAAGTGCCGAAAAACGCAGCATATTGAAATAAACCGCATCATCTCGGATCCATTCCGGCGGCAATTCCACAATGCCGGTGGGCTTGCCCTGATCCAGCAATTCATAGGCATCATCATCGGCCATCAGTGATGAGTCATACAGCAAGCCCAATTCGCGAATGATCGAAAGCGTATCCACCGAAAAATCCCAGGACGCGGTGCGGATACCAACCGGGCGCCGGCCTGTCAGTTTTTCCAGCGTATCGGCTGCGCGGAAGGTAAGGTCGCGTTCCACACCCGGCGGCAATTGCGTATTGGCTTCATGAATCCAGGAATGGATGCCGATCTCATGGCCCTCATCCGCTACACCGCGCACCTCATCCGGATGCAACAGCGCCGAAACAGCAGGGTAGAAGAAGCTTGCCTTGATATCATGCCGCGCCAGCAGCGCACGGATGCGCGGCACGCCTTGGCGGGCGCCATATTGCCCCTGGCTGATCCGCATCGGGCTTTCATCGGCATCGCGGAGCGGAATGGTCTCATGATCCGCATCGAAGGAAAGCGAAACACAGCAGCGCGCCCCATTCGGCCAGGACGCGGGGGCGAGTGACCGGCCGGCGCGGGCGCGGCCCACAATCTCGCGCCATTGCGCTTCGGGCCATTCCCAGGGTTTGGCGGCTTTGTCATTCATCGGGGGTTCTCCTGCCTGCAATCCGGGGCCATGCTGCACCCATAGCCAGAATACCGGAACCCCCATGAGCGATACCGATCCCGCCCTGATGTCTGCCGAGACCTTGCTCGGCCTTTATGCGCGCCGGCGGCTTTCGCCGGTGGAGGCGCTGAAGGCGGTGATGGAACGCGTCGCGCGCTACAATCCTTGGGTCAATGCCTTTGCCGCCATGAACCCACGCGCGCTACATGCGGCGGGGGAATCCGAAGCGCGCTGGCAGGCGGGCCGCCCCATGGGTGCGCTGGATGGCGTACCGTCCACGGTGAAGGATTTGCTGAATATGGCGGGCTTCCCGACCAGGCGCGGTAGCCGCAGCACGGATACGACGCCGGCGGTTGAAGACGCCCCCGCGGTGCTCGGGCTGAAGCAGGCGGGTGCGGTGATCATCGGCAAGACCACCACCACGGAATTCGGCTGGAAATCGCCGGGCGATTGCCCTTTGCATGGCATTACGCGCAATCCCTGGAACCCCAAGCGCACGCCAGGCGGGTCATCCTCCGGCGCGGGGGCGGCAGGTGCGGCCTGTTTCGGGGCGCTGCATATCGGGACGGATGCGGGCGGGTCCATTCGCATTCCGGCAGCGTTTTGTGGGCTGGTCGGCATGAAGCCGTCCTTCGGGCGCATCCCGCAATGGCCGCTTGGCGCCTTTGGCCATGTTGCGGTGGCAGGCCCCATGACACGCACGGTGCGCGATGCTGCGCTGATGTTTGGCGCCATGGCGCGGCATGATCTGCGCGACCCCTATGCGCTGCCGGATGACCCGCGCGATTGGTTGGCAGGCATTGAAGATGGTGTGGCCGGCATGCGCGTTGCCGTGGTGCGCCGCATGGGCTTTGCACCCCCCCTGGATGCGGAAGGCGAAGCAGCATTGGCCGGCGCCGCGCAGCTTCTGGAAGAACAGGGCGCGCATGTTGAGGAAGCCGATCTTGGCCTGCCCGATACCCGCGCCATTTTCGGCCGCGTCTGGGGTGTTGCGCTTTCCCGCATCATCGCGACCACGCCGGAAGACAAGCGCGACTTGCTCGATGCCGGCATTGCCGAGGTTGCGGCGCGCGAGGGCGAAATGCTCGCCGTGGATTATTTGGCGGCCGAGGCAATGCGCCTGGAAGCCGCCCATGCCATGGCGCGGTTTCATCAGCGCTATGACCTGGTGCTGACCGCCTGCACACCGACGGCTGCCTTTGCCGCCGATCAACCAACCATCCGCCCGGCGGAGGCGCTGTGGCGCGATTGGGCGCCCTGGACCTTCGCCTTCAACCTGACGCGCCAACCGGCGATTTCGGTGCCGGTGGCTTTGGATTCGGAAGGCATGCCGCGTGCGGTGCAGATAGTGGCGCCGCTCTATCGCGATGATCTGGCGCTGCGCGGCGCGCGGGCCTTGGAAAACGCCGCCAGCCTGCCCCTGGCGAATCCTACGGAAAGCGCTACCTGAGGCGCTGGATGACATTGAGGATGAACTGATGCGTTTGGTCACTTTTTCGGATGGTTCGGGCACGCGCATTGGCGCGCTTGATGCAGCGGGCGCTCTGCGAGACATTGCTGCCGCCGCGCCATCCTTGCCGCGCGATATGCTTGGGCTGATTGCGGCGGGCGCAGCAGCGCTGGCGGCAGCGCGCGATGCGCTGGGCAAGGCGCCGGTGGTGGCGGGTGCGAAAATCCTCGCCCCCATTCCGCGCCCGCCCAAGAATGTGTTTTGTGTTGGCAAGAACTATCATGAACACGCCAAGGAATTTGCGGGATCGGGTTTTGATGGCGGGGCCAAGGATGTGGTGCCGCCCTTCCCTGTTGTTTTCTCCAAGCCGCATACCGCCATCATCGCCACCGGCGAACCCATCCTGAGTGATTTGGACCCGACGGGTGGGCTTGATTACGAAGGCGAATTGGCGATTGTGATCGGCCAGGGAGGGCGTGGTATTGGGAAGGCTGCCGCGCTTTCGCATGTGTTTGGCTATACCATCATCAATGATGTGACCGCGCGGCATTTGCAAAAGCGCCATAGCCAATGGGTGCTCGGCAAGGGTTTGGACAGTTTCTGCCCAATGGGCCCCGCCATCCTGACTGCCGATGAAGCGCCTGATCCCACCAAGCTGCGCCTGATTACGCATGTGAATGGTGAAAAGCGGCAGGATGCGTTGGTGGCGGATTTGATCTTTGATGTGCCGACGCTCATTGAAGCGATCAGCGCCGCCATCACGCTTGAACCCGGCGATGTGATTGCAACCGGCACGCCGGTTGGCGTTGGCATTGGCTTCACCCCGCCGAAATTCCTGCAAAAGGGCGATAGCGTGCGGATTGAAATCAGCGGCATAGGTGTGCTCGAAAACCCTGTCGCCTGAAGCAACAAAACCGGGAGGATCAAACATGCAAAGACGCGTTTTTCTGGCCGGGGCCGCTGCGTTCCCCTTCGCCGCACCTGCGCTGGCGCAGGACAATTTCCCATCGCGCGCCGTTTCCATCGTGGTCGCCTTCCCGCCCGGCGGGCAGGCGGATGTGGTGGGCAGGCCGGTGGCGGCGGTGCTGGAAAGGCTGTGGCGCGTGCCGGTACCGATCACCAATCGCGGTGGCGCGGCAGGCGAAATCGGCAATGGTTTCGTCGCCCGCAGCGCACCCGATGGCTATACGCTGCTAATGGGTCTTTCTTCCATGACCTTCCTGCCGGAAGCTGCGCGCATCAATGGCCGCACGCCGGCCTATACGCCCGATATGCTGACGCCGATTGCGTTATTCTCCGCCGATCCGACAGTCTTGGTGGTGCCAGCAGCAAGCCCCATTCGCACCATTGAAGAATTCATCGCCGAAGTGCGCGCAAAGCCAGGGCAGATCGCCTATTCCTCGGCGGGGAATTACTCGGCCTTGCATGTGCCGATGGCGATGCTGTCTCAGGCGGCAGGCTTGCAGATGCTGCATGTGCCCTTCCAGGGTGGCGGTCCGGCGCTGACCGCGATTTTGAGCGGACAGGTGCAGGCGCTTTCCTCAGGCCCCGGCCCGGTCGCGCAGCATGTGCGTGATGGGCGGTTGCGCGCACTCGCCACCTGGGGCCGTCAGCGGCTCAAGGGGTTTGAGGATGTGCCGACGCTGGTGGAGAAAGGCTTTGCGGATGTGGAATTCTACATCTGGGTCGGGCTTTTCGCGCCTGCTGGCACGCCGCCCGCGATTATTGATCGCATTCGCGACGCATCGCGCCAGGTGGCGCAGGATCCGGATTTCATCCGCATCATGGCAGGCAGCGGCAATACGCTCGATTTCCGCGAGGGCGATGCCTTCCGGCGCTTTTATGATGAGGATGCGGGCAGGTTGCTCCGCGTGATCCGGGCGCTGGGCAAGATTGAATAGCGCCCTTGCCTGCGCTGCATCGCTGGCGCAGGCTTTCGTCTGGTTTTGACAAATTCGAGGATAGAATGACCACCGAAGCGCAAATCACTGGCTGGCTTGCCACGCAACAGGACGCCATGCTCGCTGAGCTCAAGGAAATGGTGAATACCGATGGCGGTTCCTATGACAAGCCGGGCGTGGATCGCACTGGCGCCCAGGTGAAGCGCTTCCTGGAAGGCCAGGGCATCGCGGTGGAGGTGGTGCCGCGCGAAAAACATGGCGATTGCCTGCGCGGCATTGTGCCTGGCGCGCATGAAATCGCTTCCGGCAATCAGCAGAAGAATATCGTGCTGATGGGGCATCGGGATACGGTTTTCCCGAAGGGCGAACCGGATCGCCGGCCTTTCACCATTCAGGGCAATATCGCCTATGGGCCGGGTGTGGCCGATATGAAGGCCGGCATTGTCATGAATATGTTCGTCCTTGCCGCCTTCCATAAATTCGGCGGCGCGCCAGGGCCTTTGGTTGGGCTTTTTACCGGGGATGAGGAAATCGGCAGCCCCGAAGGGCGCCCGGTGATTGAAAATGAAGCCCGCAGCGCGCGCGTGGTCTTCAATAGCGAACCGGGCCGGCCTTCCGGCAATGTGGTGACGGGCCGCAAGGGAGGCGTGTTTTCCGTGGTGGATATTGAAGGCAAGGCAGCGCATTCAGGCGGCAATTTCGAAGCTGGCATCAGCGCCATTGGTGAAGCGGCGCAAAAGATTGTCGCCATTCACGCGCTGACGGATCTGAAGCGCGGCATTACGCTGAATGTTGGCCTGGTGAGCGGCGGGCAGAGCGTGAATACCGTCGCCCCCGCCTGCCAATTCCAGATTGATCTGCGTTACGTTGAATTGGCGGATCGCGATGAGGTTGTCGGCAAGCTGCATGACATTGTCGCGAAATCCTTCGTGCCCGGCACCAAGGCGAAGCTGGTGATCAAGGGTGAATTCCTGCCCTTGAATGCAACGCCGGCCAGTGAGCGTGTCTTCGCGCTTTACCAAGGTGCCGCAGCAGATAGCGGCCTGAAAGTGGCTGGCGAGTTTTCCGGCGGCTGCGCCGATAGCGGTTTCACGGCGGCGATTGGCGCGCCCACGATTTGCGCGGTCGGTCCCGTGGGCGGCAAGGCGCATAGCCCGGAAGAGTATCTCGAGATTGACAGCATGGTGCCGCGCGCCCAGGCCATGGCGCGCGCCATCATGCGCTTGGAAAAGGCGGGGCTTTAACTTGCCCTAACCTCGCCAGGGGCGCACCTGCCACAACCGCTTCAGGCGATCATCCACGGATTGCGCGAAGGCACGATATTCGGCGCCGACCATGGTATTGAGCGGCATGAAATTCCGTGCCGCTTCACGCTTGAAATTCTCATCGGCCAAGGCCGTGCGGAAGGCTGCTTCCAGCCGCGCCACAATGGCGGGCGGCATATTGGGCGGACCGATAATGCCGCGGCTGGCGCCATGCACCAGATCAAAACCCAATTCGCGGAAAGTGGGCACATCGGCGGCTTCTGGCTGACGCGCTGCGGCCGCCTGCGCCAACATCCGCACCTTGCCCTCACGCGCCAATTGCAGCGCGTCATTCACATTGATCGCCGCGACATCCATATTGCCGCCAAGCAATTGCGGAATAAGCGGCGCCGCGCCAGCAAAGGGCACCTGGATCATGGGCTTGAGGCCCGCCAATTCCTCAAAATGCAGCACGAAAAGATGGTCATCACTGCCGATACCCGTGGTGGCATAGGTGATCTGTTCTGGCCGGGCCTTGGCCGCCGCCACCAAATCCTGCAAGGTCTTCAGCGGACTGTCGGCGCGCACATAAAAGCAATTGGCGTCTTCGACGATATTGCAGAGGAAGGTGAAATCCATCGCGCGGTAACGCACCTTGCGTTCCAGCGGAATGGCGTTATGCGCGGGGATGGTGGTGGCGCCGATGGTATAGCCATCCGCCGCCGCATTGAAGGTGGCTTCAAGGCCGATCTGCCCGGCAGCGCCGGTGCGGTTGATGATGACGGGCCTGAGGCTCGGGATCTGCGCCGCCACCAGCGGCATGACCAAGCGCGTCATGATATCCACGCCGCCGCCGGCGGGGAAAGGCACGATCACTTCCATGGGCCTATCACCCGGCCAGGCGGTCTGCGCCCGCACAATGGAAGGGGTGGCAAGCAGGCTTGCGGATGCCAAAAGGCTGCGGCGATTGATCATTGTTTTTCCTCCCGTGCTTGAATGCGAAGCCTAAAGGCGATGGACGCCGAAGCGCAACTTACCTGATCAAAAACTGCTCACCGCCGCCAGGGCCGGCGGGCGAAAAGCGCGCGCACAGCCTCCCCTTCCGCCAGCACCATGGCGCGATATTCCGCGCCCACCAAAGGGCGCAGCGGCAGTGAGACCTTCTCCGCTTCCTGTGCGAAGCGGGGATCGGCCAAGGTTTCGCGAAAGGCGGCTTCCAGCATCCGCACCGTCTCCGCCGGCAGGCCAGGCGGGCCGACAACGCCGCGGGCGCTGCCGATCACGACATCGAAGCCCAATTCACGGAAGGTCGGCACTTGCGCGGCGGCCGACCAACGCTCGGGCGATGCTTGCGCGAGGCAGCGGATACGCCCTTCACGCATCAGAACGATCCCCTCGCTCATGTTGAAGGAAGCGACATCCACCGCGCCCGAGAGCAAATCCCGCTGTACCTGCGCCGTGCCATTGAAGGGCGCATGCAGGGCGCGGATATCGGCGGCC
The DNA here is from genome assembly GCA_020249435.1 of Roseomonas sp. GTDB lineage: Bacteria > Pseudomonadota > Alphaproteobacteria > Acetobacterales > Acetobacteraceae > Neoroseomonas. The sequence goes on from JADCFQ010000007.1 coordinate 223,357, forward strand.
TCTTCCAAGCCCAGCAGCACGAGGTGATCATCGGAACCAACGCCGGCGGCACTGCCAACCGAAAGCGCTTCGGGCTTTTCGCGCAACCTTGCGACCAGATCGCCCAGGCTTCTCAGCGGCGAGTTTGCCAGCACCCACAGGCCGCAGGCATCATCAACAATATTGGCGATATAGGTGAATTCCTCCGCCTTCCAGCGCACCGGGCGTTCCAGCGGCAGAGTGGAGACATTCAAGCTGCCAATGGTGCCGAGCGTATAGCCATCAGGGGCCGCGTTGAAGATCGCCTCCATGCCAAGCTGACCAGAAGCGCCGGGACGATTGCTGATGACAAAGCGCACGCCGGGCAGGCGCGGCGTGACCTGATGCGTCGCAAAGCGCGCCGTTGCATCCACGCCGCCCCCTGGTGGGAAGGGCACAATGACTTCAATGGCGCGATCCTGCGGCCAGGCCGCACGAGCTGGCCTGATCCAAGGCGTGGCGAGCGCCCCGCCTGCCAGAAACAATGCTTGACGCCGCGTGACCATGGTTCCCCCGGTGGTTTTCTTGAGACTGATGTTAGCGCCCCCTGCCCCGGCGGCAAGAAAATTCAGCGCTTGTGCACCCCCGTGATGCCAGCGGCACCTGATCAGGCTAGAACAGGGCTTGCAAGCACGGGGGGGATCGGGATGTTGGACGCAGCAACACGCGCAGAATTTCAGGTCGAAGGCCATTGGGCCATGGCGCGGCGGCATCGCATTCGCTGGATCCAATGCGACATCTACGCCCATATCAACCACGCTGCCTATTTCACGATGTTTGAGGATATGCGGATTGATTGGTGGCTGGCCTCGGGCGGGCGCTTTGGTGCCGATACGGATGGCCCGGTGGTGGCTTCGATCGAAGCGAAATACCTCCGCCCCGGACATTTCAATGAGGATGTGCTGCTGACCGTGCGCGCGGTGAGTTTCCGGCGCAGTTCCTTCATCCATGAATATGGCCTCTGGCGCGATGGGCTATTGTGTTCCGGCCGCGCAGTATGCGTGATTGTGAATAACGCGACCGGCGCGAAGGCGCCGATTTCAGACGCTTTGCGGGAAGTGATGCTGACGCGCGATCAGGCGATTGCAGAGGGTTGACCCATGCCTGGCAATGCTGCGTCCAAATGCCGGTTTATTCGGCTACGGCGCCGGAAGCACGCACCAATGGCCCCCATCTTTCGTAATCGGCCCTGACCATGGCTGAATAGGCCTCACGCGATATATTCCCGGGCGTTGCATCAAACTCCGCCATACGTTCAACCACATGGGGGGTTTTCAGCACCTCGCTCACTTCACGGTGCAGCCGATCAAGAATGGGCGTGGGTGTGGCGCTTGGCATGGAAAGGCCGAACCAACCATAGGTCACCAAGTCAAAGCCCTGTTCGCGGAAGGTCGGGATATCGGGGAAGCTGCGGCTACGGGTTTCTCCAGCAATCGCAATCGGGCGCACGGCACCCTGCCGGATATGGGCGGCCGCGGATGGCAGGCTATCAGACATGCCATGCACTTCGCCCCCGAGCACCGCCGCCATGGCCGGACCTGCACCACGATAGGCAACATGGTTCAGCGTGGCACCACTGACATTGCCAAACAGCACGATCAGCATGTGATTGAGCGAACCGGAACCTGACGACGCCATATTCAGGCCGCCATTGGTTGTGCGGGCAAGCCGTACCAGATCATTCAGGTTCTGGGCGGGCACGCGATTATTCGCGACAAAGACAAGATGATTGGTCGACAGCAGCACAACATGGCTGAAGTCCCGAATAGGATCATATTGCACGTTTCGATAAAGCGCAGGACCAATCGCCATGACGGTGCTGGATGCGAGCACCATGGTATAACCATCAGGTTCAGAACGTGCGACATGGGTGGTTGCAATAGTGCCGCCGGCCCCGGCGCGATTCTCCACAATCACCGGCTGGCCCAGCCGTTCCTGCAAACCCGTCGCGACCAATCGCGCGATGATATCTGTTGAACCGCCCGGGGCAAAGGTCACCACCAGCCGCAAAGGTCGCGTTGGCCAGGCGGGGACAATACTTGGCTGGGCCAAGGATGATGGCGCCGCTGCAATGACACCTAGCCCCATCATGGCTGCACGACGATTTATTGGCATGAATGGGTATCCCTCCGGCTTGGGCGCCAAGCACCTGGCGGCGCAGCGCCTCTTTTTGTGGCAGCCTGAAAGCTCTGACGCGGCGCGTCAACACACCCCTATAGCGCAAGGCTTTTGGCAGAGCCTATGCTTCATGCTGACATGCCATGAAAAGCCGCCGCGCGGCGTAAGGGAGGAACGCCTTGCTTCCAGAATGTTTTCTGACGCCTCGGGGCATCGCCGTCATTGGGGCTTCGGAAGGAAGCGCCAAGATAGGCGGCAAGATCATGGCAACGCTGATTTCCTGCGGCTATGAAGGGCGGCTTCTGCCCATTAATCCGCGCGGTGGTGTTCTGCACGGGCTGCCAGCCTTCAAATCCATCGCCGAGGCTCCAGGCCCCATTGACCTTGCCCTGATTGCCGTGCCCGCGCCGATTGTTGCCCAAGCTGTCGCGGAATGCGCTGGCGCGGGTATTCCCGGCGCCATTGTCTTCAGCTCTGGCTTTGGTGAGGCAGGCGTTGAAGGTGCCGCCTTGCAGCGTGATTTGCGCGCAGTGATTGAACGGACAGGCATTCGCGTGGCGGGGCCGAATGCGGAAGGCTTTTTCAATATTCGCGAAAAGATAGCACCCACCTTCAGCCCGGCGGTTCATGTCAAAAGCATCGCAGGCCCTATTGGGCGCGATATCAGTGTTGTCGCGCAAAGCGGCGGTCTTGGTTTTGCGCTGTTCAATCGGGGCGCCGCGCAGGGGCTTTCCTTTGGCACTATTGTCAGTGTCGGCAATCAGGTTGGCCTCGATCTCGCCGCTTTCGCGCATCACCTGATCGAGGATGACGGTACGGCGGCGCTGCTGCTGTATCTGGAAAGCTTCACGCGACCGGATGCCTTCCTGGCCATGGCGAAGGAAGCGGCACGGCGTGGCAAGCCGTTGATCCTGGGCAAGGCCGGACGTTCGGATGCGGGGCGCCGGGCAGCCGCTTCCCATACAGGTGCGCTGGGCGGCGAAGATGCCGCTTGTGATGCGATCCTGGCGCGCCATGGTGTGCTGCGCGGGGATGACCAGGATGAATTGCTTGATATCGCCGCCGGCCTGGTGAAGCACAGCCTGCCCGCTGGCCGGCGTGTGGCAGTGATTTCACCTTCCGGGGGTACGGGTGTTTGGTTGGCGGATGCCTGTGCGCGCTTCGGGTTGGAAGTGCCTGAAATTGACGCGGAACGCCAAGCGCGGCTCCGCGCCATCATGCCCGCCTATGGATCGCCGGTGAATCCTGTTGACCTGACTGGCCAAGGCGCCGGTGGGGGCCAAGGCGCCGCGAGCTTCGTTGATGCGCTACGCATTCTTTATGACGCACCCTATCTGGATGCCTTTATCCTGGCCGGTTCCTTCGCGCATGAGGCACGGCTGAAACGCGAAGGAGAAGCCATTCGGGATTTCGCGCGCGGTCCAAAGCCCGTTCTACTGCATAGCTATACCCTGGTGTCAGATGAATCCCGCAGCATTCTGGAAAGGCTTGGGCTGCATTGTTTTGCCACCGCTACGGGTACGGTGCGCGCTCTGGCGGCCATGGCGCAGTACCAGGATTTTCTAGCAACCACGCGCCCTGCCCTGCTTGCACCGCCACAGGCATTGGCCCTTGCGCCCGAAGTCGCGGCGCTGCTGGAAGGCCAGCATGGGATGCTTGCGGAATATGAAGCCAAGAACATTCTGCGCATCGCCGGGCTTTCCATGCCGCCACATGCTTTGGCGCGCAGCGCGGCAGAAGCGGCCGCCGCACAGGCCAGTTTCGCGGCACCGGTCGCTCTAAAGATTCAATCACGCGAGATTCCACACAAGACGGAAGCGTCAGGCATTGCGCTTGATATCGCGGATGGTGCGGCAGCCCATGGCGCGTTTCATCGCATCTTGGCGGCTGCGCGTGGCTTTGCGCCGCACGCAGTGTTAAGCGGCGTGCTGGTCGAACCCATGGCCAAGCCTGGCATTGAAATGATTCTGGGTGTGAAGCGGGATCGGGATTTCGGCCCAATGGTCATGATTGGCTTTGGCGGCGTGCATGTTGAGGTGCTGCGTGATGTCACCTTCGCCCCCGCCCCGGTTTCACCGGATGAAGCCCTGGTCATGCTCCGCCGTTTGCGCGCCTTTCCTCTGCTGGAAGGCGTGCGTGGCGCGGATGGCGCGGACCTTCCGGCACTGGCTGCGCTGATCAGCCATGTTTCGGAAATTGCTGCCGCCATGGGCAACCACCTACAGGAGCTTGATCTCAATCCCGTGCGGGTTCATCCCGAGAGGCAAGGGTGCAGCGTGCTTGATGCCTTGATGATACTCTCATCCGAAACGGAGGAAACCGCATGACCGATTATCGCTTCTGCAAGGTGCAGGATGAAGGCCGCCTACGCATCGTCACGCTGAACCGGCCAGAGGTGATGAATGCGCTGCATGCCGATGCGCATGAGGAACTGGAGAAGGTTTGGGATGAATTTGCCGCGAGCCCTGATCTTTGGGTCGGCATTGTCACGGGCGCGGGGGATCGTGCCTTTTCCGCCGGCAATGATCTGAAAATCCAGGCCGCAGGCAAGCGCCGCCCCATGCCGCCAAGCGGCTTTGCCGGCCTCACCAATCGTTTCGATCTCGAAAAGCCAGTGATTGCCGCGGTGAATGGCATTGCCATGGGTGGCGGGTTTGAAATCGCGCTTGCGTGTGATCTGATCATCGCATCCGAAAACGCTCTATTTGCCCTGCCCGAACCGCGTGTGGGGCTTGTCGCAGGTGCTGGCGGGCTGCATCGCCTGCCGCGCATGATCGGGCAGAAACAGGCGCTGGGTATGATCCTTACTGGCCGACGCGTGCCGGCGGCCGAAGGGTTGCGGCTTGGCTTCGTGAATGATGTCGTGCCGCAAGGCCAAGCCCTGGAAGCGGCCAAGCGTTGGGCAGCGCTGATCCTGGAATGCTCGCCACTTGCCATCCGCGCGTCCAAACAGGCGGTTTATGCGGGGCTGGATGAGGAAAGCCTCGCGCGCGCGATCGGCACCATGTATCCGGCGCAGGCGCGCAATCGCGACAGCCAGGATTACATCGAAGGCCCCAAGGCCTTCGCCGAAAAGCGCAAGCCGAATTGGCGCAATATTTAGAGACCCCTCTCCGCTTTTGTTGCGGCCAGATCATCCTCGATAAAACCTTGGATGATCTCCTCCATCGCCTCCTGTTCCTTGAAGCCAAGGCGGCGCGCGCGGGTTGCGGCGAAGGCACCGGGCCAGCCCTTCACAATATCAAAGACTTCCTTGTCGAAGACGAAGCCCACCTTTTCCCGCGCGGCCTTGCCGGCGACCTGTTCCAAAGCGCTCAGGATTTTCGCAACCGTCAGGCTGCGGCCAGGCGGGTTGATGCCGCGGTCCAAACCAAGCGGCGCGGTATCCATCGCGGCAGCGTGCAAAAACCATTCAATCGTCGCGCGCGGCGAGCAAATCCACACCGCGAAATCATCCGGCACCGGACAATGCGTCTCAAGTCCCAAAAGGGGTTCACGCAGAATGGCGGAGACGAAGGATGATGCCGCCTTATTGGGGCGGCCCGGGCGCACCATCACCGTTGGCAGGCGGAGGTTCACAGCATCCAGGAAACCACGGCGCGATGCATCATGCAGCAGCAATTCGCCAATCGCCTTTTGCGCGCCATAGGAATTGGTCGGGATTTGCCGCCCATCATCCGGCACCACCGCATCCTGCCCGCCACCGAAAGACGCGACGGAAGACGTGAAAATCACCCTCGGCCTGGTGCCGAGCGCACGGCAGGCAGCGAGCACGGCCAGCGTGCCATGCAGATTGACCTTCATGCCGAGATCGAAATCCGCTTCCGCCGCAGCACTCACCACCGCCGCCAAATGGAACACCACTTCCGTCCCCGCCGGGATGGCGGCAGCGACCGCCGCCGGGTCCGCCACATCACCGCCGAGGCAGGTCACCGGGAAGGGTGCGGGCAGGCTCGCAGGCGCGTTGAGATCGAATAGGGTGAGGCCCGTGATGGCCCGCCCGCCGAGTGCGCCATCCTTGGCGAGCCGCGTCGCCAATTTCCGCCCCAAAAAGCCTGCCCCGCCCAGAATGGTGATGCGCATCGGTTTGATCCTCCCGTTACAATGCAAGGTTTGGCGCGGGGCGCGGATGGGCGCAATATGGGGCCATGATCGAAAAGCGCCCTTTCCGTTATTTCCTGAACCGCAACCATGGCGTGCCCGGCATCGCCGTGCTGCCCGAAGCCGGCTATGCCCGCGCCAAGGCGGAAATCACTACCTGGCCTGGCTATGCGCCAACCCCGCTGGTCGCACTCGATGCCATCGCCAAAGCCACCGGCGTCGCGCGGCTGCAGTACAAGGATGAGGCCGCGCGCTTCGGCCTCGCCTCCTTCAAGGCACTCGGCGGCGCCTATGCGGTCATGCGCGTGCTGCAAGCGGAACTCGCCAAGCGCGATGTGGCGCGGGAGGCAACAAGCGCTGATCTGATCGAAGGCCGCTACAGGGATGCAACCGCGAAGATCACGGTCTGTTGCGCGACTGATGGCAATCATGGCCGGTCTGTCGCCTGGGGCGCTGAGCGTTTTGGTGCGGCTTGCGTGATTTTCGTGCATGAAACCGTGAGCCAGGGCCGGCGCGATGCCATCGCCAAATATGGCGCGGCGATCCGCGTGGTGCCGGGCAATTATGATGACGCGGTGCGGGAGGCGCAGAAGCAGGCCGAGGCAAATGCCTGGTTCGTTGTCTCCGACACTTCCTATCCTGGCTATACGGAAGTACCGCGCGATGTGATGCAGGGCTATCGCGTCATGGCGGATGAGGCGGCGGATCAGATCGGCGAAGCACCGACCCATGTTTTCATCCAAGGCGGTGTTGGTGGTGTCGCCGCCGCTGTTTCCGTGCAAATGCGTGCGCGTTTTGGCGCGGGGGTGAAGCTGATTGTCGCCGAACCGGACAAGGCCGATTGCCTGCTGGCGAGTGCGGAGGCTGGTGAGCCCGTCGCCGTGCCCGGTGATTTGGATACGCTGATGGCCGGGCTTGCCTGCGGTGAGCCTTCCTTGCTCGCCTGGCAGGAATTGGAACGCGGCGCCTTTGCCTTCATGTCGGTATCGGATGAAAGCGCGGTTGACTGCATGAAGCTGCTGGCGCAGCAGACGCCGCCAATTGTCGCGGGTGAAAGCGCGGTGGCGAGCCTGGCAGCGCTATTGCTTGCGATGCAGGAACCCTATGCGCGCGCCGCTTTGGGGCTTGGTGCGGATAGCCGCGTGCTGCTGTTCGGCACGGAAGGGGCTACCGATCCTGAAGTTTACGACCGGTTGGTGAAGGGCTGAAAACGCGTCTCAACCCGCCAGCAGCGCATCCAGCTTGCCGGCGCGGTCCAAGGCGACAAGATCATCCGAACCGCCGATGGATTTTCCATTGATGAAAATCTGCGGCACGGTGGTGCGCCCGCCGGAATTCTCAATCGCGCGGCGCCGCGCGTCAGACCCGTGCGGCGCGTCATATTCCTGAAAGGCAACGCCCTTTCTCTCGAGCAGCGCCTTGGCGCGGTCGCAATAGGGGCAGAAATAGGTGGTGTAGATTTCGATCTTGGCCATGCGCGGAAGATTGGCGTTTAATCGCTGATGGTCAAGCCGCGCGCAGCCGCGGGTCCGGCACCCGCGCCGCCGCCAATACCTCCACCCGCGTGGCCCCTGCGGCCAGCAGGGCCCGCGCGCAGGCTTCCACCGTGGCGCCCGAGGTCATCACATCATCCACCAGCAACACACGCTTGCCGGCGACGCGCGCCGGGCGGGCCACGCTGAAGGCATCCGCGACCAGCGCCGCGCGTTCCGCCGCGCCCTTATCCCCCAAAGGCAACGTCGCGCGCGTGCGGCGCAGCAAATCGGGCACCACCCGCCTGCCCGAAAGCCGGCCGAGCCGTTGCGCGAGCAAAGCCGCCTGATCATAGCGCCGCGCAATCAGGCGCCGCCAATGCGCCGGCACTGGCGCCAGCACATCCGCTGCCGCCAACATCTCCGCCCCCGCCCGCGCCATGAAGCGCGCGAGTGGCACCGCCATCTCTGTCCGATCCGCGTGCTTGAAAGGCAGGATCAGGCGCTTGGCACCCTCATCATACCGCAGCGCCGCGCGCGCCATGGCGAAACCCGGCGCGCGGGCAAGGCAGGGCGCGCAAAGCAGCGCGCCATCCGTGCTGCGTTCGGCTTCTCCTTCATGCGCGAAGGGCACGCCGCAGCGCGCGCAAAACGGCGCGGAAATCAGGGTCAAGCCGCCGAAACAGGCCGCGCAAAAACTGCCTTGGCGCTCAACCTCTGCATCGCAGGTCAGGCAATGCGGGGGGAGCAAAACATCCAGAAACCTCTCCGGCGCCCGGCCAAGCGTGGCTTTGAAACGTCCAAGCAAGGCGCCGGAGGCGCGCATTCACTGCCAATGGCCGAAGGGGGCATCGCCATCCTTCGCCACTTCATTGACCAGATCAATCTCCCAAGACAGGTATTCACGCATCGCCGCTTCCACCCCGTCATTCCGGTCATAGGGGCGGAGGTAGAAATCAGCGCAATCCGCATCAGCGGGAGTGCGACGATCCGCTTCCATCGGCAGCCCCGCCGCGCGCCAGGCCTTGGTGCCGCCTTCCAGAACAAAAACCGGCAAGCCCGTGACGGCAGCCGCTTCCGGTGCCGCCAGCCGCGCCAGCGCTGCATCAGGTGCGGCAATCGCCACCAACCGCGCACCGCCCAAAGCACCGCGCAGCCTATCCAGCCGCGTGCGAATGCCCCAATGCGCGCCGGGGATATGCCCATCACGAAAATCAATGGACCGCGCGAGGTCAATCACCCGCACGCCCCCCTTCACGCTTTCGGCGGCGAGTTCTTCCGGCGTCAGGCTTGGCGGCTTCACCGCGTCTGCTTCCGGGCTTGCCGGCTGCCAAGGCCCGGTCGCGAGCGGACCCGCCAGCCCATCGGTCAGCACCATCACCTCCCAGCCGCCCAATTGGCGGAGCCAACCGCCGGTCATGCGCGCGCGCGTGCCCGTATCATCCACCAGCACAATGCGCGCATGGCGCACCGCGACCCATTGATCGGTCGCCTGCACCAATTGCCCGCCGGGGGCGGAACGGCTGCCTGGCAAATGCCCCGCCGCATATTCGGCTGGGTCACGCACATCCAAAACATAGGTGCTGCGCCCCGCATCCGCCTGCCAGCGCGCCAGATCGGCACGCGTGCCAAACACCACACCATGCCGCTTGGCAAAGGCATCGGCGCGGGCGAAGGCTTCCGCCGAGCCTTTCGGCGTGCCTTGCGGGAAGCTCGCGGTCTTGCCGCGGTCACACTTAAAGCCGGCCAATTCCCAACCCATGGTGCCATTGCGCAAAGCCACTACCTTGTTTGGAATCCCCGCGCTGCGGAGCGATTCAGCGCCCATGATGGACCGCGTGCGCCCCGCGCAATTCACCACCACCGTGGTTTCAGGCCGGCTCACGAATTCGCCAATGCGATAGACCAATTCACCGCCCGGCACATCCACCGCGCCGGGGATGGACATGCGGTTGAATTCATCCATCGGGCGGCTATCCAGGATCACCATATCGGTGCCGGCATCCATCATCGCCTTCAGCTCCTCGGGATCAACCGAGGGGGTTTCATAATGATGTTCCACCCATTCACCGAAAGCCTTGGACGGAACATTCACGCCGGAAAACGCAACATACCCCGCCGCGACCCAAGCGGGCGTGCCGCCTTGCAGCACCGAAACATCCGAACACCCAATCCCTTCCAGATAGGAAGCAAGGCGCGGCGCCAGCCCCTCCCCGCCATCCACGCAGACCACGCGCGTGGCAAGGCGCGGCAGGATGGCGCGGGCGCGGAGTTCCATGCGCGACAAGCCGCAAGGATTGGCCCAGAAAAGATGCGAACGGCCAAATTCGCCATCCTCCCGCGCATCCAGAATGGCCAATTCCTGCCCATCGCGGATCCAGCCCTTCAGGCTGGCCGCATCAATCATCCGAGCCATGGCGGGTTCAGCCTTTTGGCGTTGCCGTCGGCGCCATGAAATTCGTGTTATAGGGCTTCACCTCGCCGGTTTCCGCATCAAACGCCTTGCGGTCATCCAGCTTTTCCAAAGCCAGGCCATACATGTGCAAATGCCGCGTCGGCACGCTGCCCGTTGTGTGGATGGAATGGATATCTTCCGGCATCAGCGCAATGCCACGGCCAGGTTCCACCATGATTTCCTCACGCAGGCGCAAGTCGCAGCGCGTGGGGTCAGACCCATCATCCAGCCGGTCGTAAACCTTGTTCAATTCCTGCCCATCCACAGCCACCACGCAGGCCCAGGTGGTATGGTCATGCGGCTTGGTTTCATTGCCGGGATTGAGCGCATTCAGATAAAGCGCGAACAGGTTATTCTCATCTTCCTGCAGCATATAGCGCCGGCTGCCCTTCTCCCCATTCGGCGGCGGCGGGAATTCGCTGGACGGAAAAAGATGTTCCTGCGCGGCGAGCTTCATCAATTCGCCCTTGATCGCTTCAAGCGACGAACGGCTGACACCTTGGCTCCGTTCAATCACGCGAATGCGGTCAATGGTTGCAGCAACGGCGGCAGCACGGGCGGCCTTTACATCGGTGGCGTTCATGATTTTTTCCTCCAGAGGCAAATTCGGAGAAAACCCTAACCCGTCTTGCGCCCTTGGGAAACAGGGTGCATCCCAAGGCCCCATGACCGACCAGATGCGCGTTTTTGACCGGGCCCTTGTCGCGCGCCGCCGCGCGCGGGCCGCTGCGCGCGTGGATCAGGTCGCCCCCATCCTGGAAGATGCCGCCGATAGGCTGCTCGACCGGCTGGATGACACCACGCGCCGCTTCACCCGCGCGCTGGATCTCGGCGGGCGCGGCTTTGTGGCGCCGAAGCTTGCCGCGCGGGGCATACCTTTCATTGTCTCGGCGGACCTGGCGCCGGCCATGGCGGCACGCGCCGGGGGCTTGGCGGTGGCGGCGGATGAGGAATTTCTGCCCTTTGCCGAGGGCGCTTTTGAGCTGGTGGTCGCCTCCCTCTCGCTCCATTGGGTGAATGACCTGCCGGGCGCGCTGATCCAAATCCGCCGTGCCTTGGCCCCGGATGGTCTATTCCTGGCAAGCTTGCCCGGCCTGCCGAGCTTTGGCGCGCTGCGTTCGGCACTGGCCGAGGCTGAAGCAGAACTCCGCGGCGGTATCTCGCCCCGCATCTCCCCCTTCCCGGAATTGCGCGATGGCGCAGCGCTGTTGCAGCGCGCGGGCTTTGCCCTGCCGGTCGCGGATGCTGAGGATATGGCGCTCCGCTACAAATCCGCCTTCGGGATTTTCGCCGATCTGCGCGCGGCGGGTGAGGCGAATGCCGTGCTGGCGCGCGATGGCCGCACCCCGCCCCGCGCGCTATTCCCCATGGCGGCGGCAAGGCTTGGTGGCGCCGAGGTTGATCTGCCGCTCAGGCTTTTGGTGCTGACCGGTTGGGCGCCCTCCCCCACACAGCAAAAGCCGGCGCGGCCTGGCAGCGCGACCGCGCGGCTGGCGGATGCCTTGGGTGCAGCCGAAATCAGCACCGGTGAGAAAGCCGGCAAACCTCAGTGAAGCCTTGCATCCTGCCGCGTCGCAGCGCATTTTGGGCGCTTAACCAGCACGAGCCTTGAGACCCCATGGAGCAGCAAGGCGGCGAATCGCGCCGCATCACCATCCACAAGCCCGAGGATTTCGCGGCCATGCGCCGCGCGGGGCAGCTTGCGGCTGAAACGCTCGATATGATCACTGCCCATGTGCGGCCTGGGATTTCAACCGGGGAGATTGATCGGCTCTGCCATGACTACATGGTGGCACGCGGCGCCATTCCGGCCACTTTGGGTTATCGGGGCTACACCAAATCTTCCTGCACATCGGTCAACCACGTGGTCTGCCATGGCATTCCGGGGGATCGCGTGCTGGCGGATGGCGATATCGTCAATATTGATGTCACCGTCATTCTGGATGGCTGGCATGGCGACACAAGCCGCATGTATGTGGCGGGTGAGGCTTCGACCAAGGCCAAGCTGCTGATGGATGTGACCTATGACGCCATGATGAAGGGCATCGCCGCCATTCGTCCCGGCGCGACTTTGGGCGATATCGGCCACGCCATTCAGGTGCATGTTGAAAAGCATCGCTTCAGCGTGGTGCGGGATTTTTGCGGCCATGGCATTGGCCGCCACTTCCATGAACCGCCCAATGTGCTGCATTTCGGCCGCCCGGGCGAAGGGCCAAAGCTGAAGCCCGGCATGTTCTTCACCGTGGAACCCATGGTGAATGCCGGCCGGCCCGAGGTGAAAATCCTGGATGATGGCTGGACCGCGGTGACCCGCGATCGGTCCCTTTCCGCACAATTCGAACATATGGTGGCGGTGACGGAAACCGGGGTGGAGATTTTCACCCTTTCCCCCAAGGGCCTCCATAAGCCGCCTTACGGGGCCTGAATTCAAGCCAACCAAGTTGTTTTTGACTGGCTTTTTTCAATCATAGGTTTTATTGATCCATCCAGTTTCGCGCACCATCACGCGCCATCGGGTTGGAACATGGCTATCCGCAAGACCAAGGGCCTCGCTGAGGCCAGCGCCCTGCCGGGGCTGGAGCTTGGCTCTGATATCGCCGAGGCTCCCCCCGGCCATTTGGGGCATCGCGCCCGCATGCGCGAAAAACTGCTGCGCGCCGGGCCGGATGCGCTGCTTGATCATGAATTGCTGGAAATGACGCTGTTTCTGGCCCTGCCGCGGCGCGATACCAAGCCCATCGCCCGCGCCTTGCTGACGCGCTTCGGGTCCTTTGCGGGCGCCATCAGCGCCCCGGTGCAGGAACTTGGCCAGATTGAGGGGTTGGGCGAGGCCGGCATTGCCGCGCTCCGCTGCATCCAGGCCGCAGCCTTGCGTTTGGCGCGGGAAGAAGTGCGGGAAAACCCCGTGTTGAACAATTGGGAAAAGCTGCTCGCCTATCTGACCGCTGCCTTGTCGCGCGAGAGGGTCGAACAATTCCGTATCCTGTTTCTGGATGCCAAGAACCGGCTGATCGCCGATGAGGCGCAGGCCAAGGGCACGGTCAATCACACGCCCGTCTATCCGCGCGAAGTGGTGCGCCGCGCGCTCGAATTGCAGGCGACAGCGCTGATCCTGGTGCATAATCACCCGTCCGGCGATCCCTCGCCTTCTCGTGCCGATGTGGACATGACGCGGGAGATCGGCCAGGCCGCGACCATGCTTGGCATTGTGCTGCATGACCATCTGATCATCGGCAATGGCAGGCATTATTCCTTCCGGCGCGAAGGGCATCTTTGACGCTGCAGAGGTCATGGCAAGCGGCGCGAAGCCTGATAGGCTCAGGGTCATGAGCATGACCTATCGGGTTGAGGCCTATAACCTCTCTCACGCTTCCGAAAACCGCATCCATGATGATGCGACCGCGCAGCGCTTTGGTTTCACCGGCGGGCTGGTGCCTGGGGTGGAGGTTTTCGCTTATTGCTGCCACCCGGCGGTGGCGCGCTGGGGGCGCGATTTCCTGCGGCGGGGCGAGATTTCGGCGGGCTTCCAAAAGCCGGTCTATGATGGGCGCATCGCAACCGTCACCGCGACGCCCGAAGCCGATGGTCTGGCGCTTGCGGTGGAAAGCGAAGGCGTTGCCTGTGCCACCGGCTTTGCGCGTTTGCCGGAAACGCCGCCGGAAGATTTGCGTTTGACCGATTGGCCCGCAACGTCTCCGCCCGAAACGCGCCCAAAGGCGAGTGATGAAAGCCTCGCCCCTGGGCTTTGGCTTGGTACGCGTGAATTGGTGTTGGCTCCAGATGTGCTGGGCGATTATTTGCGTGACGTGCGTGAAGCCACGCCGCTTTATGCGGAACAGGGCCTTGCCCATCCTGGGTTGGTGTTACGCATGTGCAATTGGCTGCTCACGCAAAATGTCGTGCTGGGGCCTTGGATTCATATCGGCAGCAAGCTCCGGTTTCACAGCGAAGCGCGGCTGGGCGAAAGCCTGACAGCGCGCGGGTGCATCATCGCCAATAGTGATCGCAAGGGGCATCGGATTGTTTCGATTGACGCGCTGGTGCTGGCGGATGGCGCACGCTCCGTGGCACGCGTGACGCATGACGCGATTTGGCGCCCGCGCCAGGTCGCGGAGGCGAGGGGATGAGCTTCGCCATCCGCAGTATGGCGCCACATGAAATTGGCCTGGCGCTGGATTGGGCGGCGGCTGAGGGGTGGAATCCCGGCCTTGCCGATGCTGCCTGCTTTTATGCGGCGGACCCTGGCGCGTTTCTTGTTGCAACCTTGAATGAGGCGCCGATTGGCTGCATTTCCGCGACCGAATATGGCGCTGATTTTGGCTTTATCGGCTTTTACCTGATGCGCCCTGACTATCGCGGCAAAGGATATGGCATGGCCCTGTGGCGCGCGGCGATGGCGCGCTTGCAAGGGCGCGTCATTGGCCTGGATGGCGTGGTGGCGCAGCAGGCGAATTACCAAAAATCCGGCTTTGCGCTATTGCATCGGAATATTCGCTATGGCGCCGCGGCCCCCTTCATGCCGCCGCAGCCAGGGCCTTAGCTAATGGAAGTGACGGCGCAACACTTCCAGCAAATTGCTGCCTATGATCGCCAGTTCTTTCCAAGCGCGCGCGATGGCTTTTTGCGTCAATGGCTGACTGCGCCGGGGCACATCGCCATTGTGCTTATAGGCGCGGCGGGTGTGCAAGCGCTTGGTGTGCTGCGCCCCTGCCGGGAAGGTTCAAAGATCGGCCCGCTTTTCGCCGAAACGCCGGAAGATGCGCGCAGGGTTTTCGCGGCCTTGATCACCAGGGCGCCGGCTGGTCCGGTTTCTCTTGATGTGCCGGAACCGAATACGGCGGCAATCAGCATGGCGCAGGAGGCCGGCAGGGCGCCCGCCTTTGAAACGGCGCGCATGTATGCCGGCCCGGCACCGGACCTGCGGCTTGCGCAAATCTATGGCATCACCAGCTTTGAATTGGGCTGAAGCGCATCACGGCTGCACGGTGCGTTGCAGCCTTTCCACCGCAAACCCTTCCCGCCGCGCAATCGCCACCGCCGCTGCGTAATCCGCTTCCGCCATCACCGGCGTGCGCGACAGAATCCACAGATAATCGCGCCGCGGCGCGCCCACCACGGCCCAGCGATACTCAGGATCAAGGCCAATGATCCAGTAATCGCCAAAGAAGGGCCAGAAGAAGCTGACGCGCAGCCGGTCATTCCCAGGGCTGGCACTGCGCGCAATCGCGGTCGCGCTGCGCATTGCCCCATCAGCAGCGGCATTGCGACAGCGGTTCAACACATCCAACGCGCCATCGGGGCGGAGCGTATATTGCGCGGTCACGCCTTCACAGCGCACGCGGCTGCTATCCTGAAAACTCGTCGGGAAGCGCGCCACTTCATGCCAAAGCCCGGCATAACGCGAGAGGTCTACCTGCCCCACCGTGGCGGGCGTATTCGGCCCAGGTTGGGTCGCACAGGCGCCAAGCGCCAATAAGGCAACAAGCAAAAGATGGCGCATGTCATTCCCCCGGAATGCTGCCCTTCGGCAGCGTCAGCACGTGATCATAAATCGCCCCGGCAGTCGTGATCCAGATATCACGCTGCCGCGCAGTGATGTGTTCCAGCGCACGGCGCAAATGCCGCAGCCGATAGGGCTGACCCACCAGATAAGGATGCAGCGCAATCCCCATCACCTGCGGCCTGCCATCGGCAATCTGCCGGCGCCGTTCCTCAAAATCATCAATCACCATATCAGCGAAATAGGCAGCACCATCCTTGCGCCCGATGATCGAGGGAATGTCATTCACCTCCTGCGGATAGGGGATCGCGAGCAGCTTGCCAGCGCGCGTCTGCATCCAGATCGGCGCATCATCCGCGCACCAATTGAGCGTATAGCGATAACCAGCTTCCACAAGCAGATCAGGCGTATTGCGGCTTTCCGCAATCCAGGGCGAAAGCCAGCCGCGCGGCGCCTTGCCTTCATGTTTGCTGATGGTGGCGGTGCTTTCCGCAATCAGCGCCGCTTCCTCGGCTTCCGGCAGGATGGATTGGCGTTCTGAATTGGTCCGCCCATGGCCCGCAATCTCATCCCCGCGCGTGCGATGCGCTGCCGCCAAGGTGGGCGCGTAATCATAGATGGCGGTATTCAGCAACACAGTCGCGGGCAGGCGCAATGCATCGAGCAATTCAAGCAGCCGCCACGCACCCACACGATTGCCGTAATCCCGCCAGGCGTAATTCAGCACATCAGGCTGCGGCCCACCGGGTGCCAATTCCGCGCCAAGCCCCTCACCAAAGGCGAAATGTTCAAGATTGAGGCCAAGATACACCGCAAGCTTCGCCCCGCCTGGCCAGGCATAGGGCGCGCGGTCCCGCCAGGGGTGGTAGCTATAGCGTCCATGGCTTGGCAGCATTGTAGTGATCCTTTCGTGGTCTTTTCTTTGGGGGCGCGGCAGGCTTTCGGCAAGGGTACGGGGCTTGCCTGCCGGCCCGCACCGGGCCAGCCTTCTACCCAATAAGGGAGGGGATCACATGAAAATCGGCGCCGCCATGTTCTTCACCGATTATTCCATGGCGCCCGGCGAATTGGCCGTGGCCTTGGAAGAACGCGGTTTTGATAGTCTTTGGGCGCCGGAACATTCGCATATTCCGCTGGCGCGCAGCGCAGCCTATCCGGGTGGCGGCGCCTTGCCGCGCGAATATTATGAGGTGATGGACCCTTTCGTGACGCTGACCGCCGCCGCGGCCGCGACAAAGACATTGCTGGTGGGTACAGGCATTTGTCTGGTCGTGCAGCGCGACCCTATCCAGACCGCGAAAGCGGTTGCCACGATTGATCATGTCTCCGGCGGGCGCTTCCTGTTTGGTGTCGGCAATGGCTGGAACCAGGATGAGATTGAAAACCACGGCACCGTCTTCGCCACCCGTCACAAGCTGGCGCGCGAAAGGATTGAGGCGATGAAGGCGATTTGGACTGAAGCGCAACCAAGCTATGCCGGCGAATTCGTCAATTTCACGCCGATGGAAACTGGGCCGAAACCGCTGCAAAAGCCGCATCCGCCGATCATCGTGGGCGGCGCCTTTCCCTGGGGTGCCAAGCGCGCGGTACGCTATGGCAATGGTTGGATGCCGCATCGTGTGCGCAAGCACTATGCCGATGTTGGCACGCTGATCCCGCAATTCCGCCAATTGGTGGCCGATGCCGGCCGGCGTGATGAGGAACTGCCCATCACCATCTGGGGCGTGAAGGAAGACCGAGATGCGCTGCTGGTGGATCGTGATCTTGGTGTTCAGCGCGTGGTGCTAAGCCTTGCTTCCGCCAAGCGAGATGAGATCCTGCCGCAGCTTGATCGCTGGGCGGCGTTGATACGCGCTGTGGCTTAAAGCACCGTCTCGGCGGCGAGTCTCAGCGCTTCCTGCGTCGCCCCCGTCAGCACCAGCGTCGAAAGCTTGCCCTCACGCGCTGCCGCCTGCCAATCCTGTAACCGCGCACGCACACGATCCGCAGGGCCAACCAGAGCGATTTCATCCACCAGCGCATCCGGCACGGCGGCGATCGCCTCCTTGCGATGCCCGGCCAGAAACGCTTTTTGAATCGACGCCGCCGCATCGGGAAATCCCAGGCGCTTGCAGTAATCATTATAGAAATTCTTGCCAATCGCGCCCATGCCGCCGATGTAAAGCGCCAGCTCCGGCTTCACCGAATCACGGCAGGCTTGCAGATCATCGCCTACCCGGATTTTCGTATAGGGCGCGATATCAAAATCACTTAAGGCGCGCGGCATGGCGGCCTTCGCCATACCTTCCAACGTTGGCTTCACCACCAGATCCGCTTTCTCTGGCGACATGAAAATCGGCAAATTGCCATCGGCGATTTCACCCGCCAGCCGCATGCCGCCCGGCGTGATGGAAGCGCAATAAAAACGCATCGGCTTGCCATGCAGAATGCTTTTCAGCGGTTTGCCGAGCCCCGTCGCATCCGGCCCGTCATAGGGGATGCGATAATGCGTGCCCTGATATTCCAGGGGCCTTTCGCGGGCGATGATGGCGCGCATGATGTCAATATATTCGCGCGTGCGCAGAATCGGGCTGCCATAGGGCTGCCCATGCCAGCCTTCCACCACCTGCGGCCCGGAAGGCCCGACCCCGCACAAAAAACGATCTCCGGAAAGCGATTGCAGCGTCATTGCCGTGGAAGCCGCACAGGCGGGGCTGCGTGCCGGCATTTGCATAATGCCCGTGCCAGCCTTGATTTTCGTGGTCTGCGCCAGCACCCAGGTGATCGGCGTCACCGCATCCGTCCCATAGCTCTCGCCGCACCAGACCATGGAAAAGCCAAGCCTTTCGGCTTCCAGCACCAGCGCCATATCAATGGTGCCGGTCATGCCAAGCGTCATGCCAAGGCGCATGGTTCAGATCCTTTCCATCACGGAAGCACGGAAGCTTTCCATCTGCGCAAGCACCTTTTCAACCGTGGAACCAAGGAAGTTGAAATCAATCGCGCTGACACCCAATGCGCGCAAGGCATGGATGTCCTCGACAATCTGCGCCGCAGAACCGGAAAACAAATGCCGTTCCCCTTCACCGGCGAGCGCGGGCAATTCCGCGCCGAATTTCTGCACACGAAGCGCGAGTCCAACCTGCGCTGTGTCTCGCCCCGCCTCCGCCGTCAGGCGGTGCAGCTTGGCAACCGCAGCCTTGTAGCGGGCCAGGCTATCCAGGGGAAAAGCCGGATTCGTGCCGATGGGATACCAGGCATCACCCAACCGCGCCGTGCGCCGCAGCGCCGGGCCGCTTTCGCCGCCCACCCAAATCGGCGGGCCACCTGGCTGCACCGGTTTGGGTTCAAAGCTGATCTTGTCGAAGGCAACATGCTCGCCCTGAAAGCGCGGCTCGGCTGCGGTCCAAAGCTCCCGCGCGGCCAGGATATATTCATCCGTTACCTTGCCGCGCGCAGCGAAATCGGGCGCGTCTAGTGCTTCAAATTCCTCCTTCAACCAACCCG
Organism: Roseomonas sp.; assembly: GCA_020249435.1. Lineage (GTDB taxonomy): Bacteria > Pseudomonadota > Alphaproteobacteria > Acetobacterales > Acetobacteraceae > Neoroseomonas. The sequence continues at coordinate 242,507 of JADCFQ010000007.1, forward strand.
CACCAATGCCAAGCGTGAGGCGACCATTGGAGAAAATGTCAATGGTGGACAGGATTTTCGCTGTCAGCACTGCCGGGCGATGCGGTACCACCATCACGGAAGTCACCAGCCGCAGCTTTGTGGTGCGTGCGGCGGCGAACATCACCTCGGTCAATTGTTCATGCCGCGCACCGCGCGCGCCGGCGGGGAATTCGCCATTATCCGAATAGGGGTAGATGGCGTGAATATCGGTCGGGATCACCACATGGTCGCTGAAGGTGGCATAGGCATAGCCCATCGCCTCCCCACCCTGCAGCAGTTGGGTAATCGCCTCAGGTGTGGCGAGCGGGCCGGCGGTTGGGGCGTTGAAACCGATCTGCATGCTAGGCCTCCCAGCCGCGCGCATTGCATCCGGCGCGGCATTCCCACACGATGGGGCCAGGGGAAGGAGGATGGCAAGGGTGCAGGACAGGTTGGAAACCACACCGCTGGCGGAGCTGATGGCGGAAGCGGCCGCCTTGCGCGATGCCGGCCATGGGCGCGTCATGTCCTATTCGCGCAAGGTCTTCATTCCGCTGACCAAGCTCTGCCGCGATGTCTGCCATTACTGCACCTTCGCCGAAAAGCCGCGTTCAGGGCGGGCCGCCTATCTCTCGCCTGAGGAGGTGCTGGCAATTGCACGCGCCGGAGCCAAGGCCGGGTGCACGGAAGCGCTATTCACATTGGGCGATAAACCCGAATTGCGCTGGCGCCAGGCGCGTGAGGCTTTGGCCGAGATGGGCTACGCCAGCACGATCGAATATCTGGTTGCGATGTGCGATCTGGTGCTGCGTGAAACCGGGCTGCTGCCGCATGCCAATCCTGGTGTAATGAATGCAGCAGAACTAGGCGCCTTGCGCGAAGTGACGGCCAGCCAAGGCATCATGCTGGAAAGCACGAGTGAAAGGCTCTGCGCGCCCGGCGGCGTGCATTATGGCAGCCCTGACAAGCACCCCGCCGTCCGCTTGGCGGTGTTGAATGAGGCTGGTGCGGCGCGCATTCCCTTCACCACCGGCATCTTGATCGGCATTGGCGAAACCCGCGCGGAACGCTTGGAAGCCCTGCGCGCCATCGCAGCAAGCCATGCGCGTTACGGGCATGTGCAGGAAGTCATCATCCAGAATTTCCGTGCGAAGCCGCGCACCAAACGTGCAGATGCGGATGAACCGGATTTGCACGATCTGCTCTGGACCATCGCCTCAGCGCGCATCATTCTGGGTACTGAGGCGAATATCCAGGCGCCGCCCAATCTTTCGCCCCGCACCTATCCAAGCCTGATCGCCGCTGGCATCAATGATTGGGGCGGCATTTCACCCGTGACGCCGGATCATGTGAACCCGGAAGCGCCTTGGCCCGCGATTGCGAGCCTTGCTGAGAAAACGGCCAGCATGGGCAAGGTACTGGTGCAGCGCCTGCCGGCCTATCCCGCTTATATCCGCGCGCCGCGTGATTGGTTTGCGCCACGGATTGCAACCGCATTGCTGCGGGCGAGTGACGCTGCAGGCTTCGCGCGCGGCGATAATTGGTCGCCCGGCGCGCTCACGCCGCCGCGCCTGGCGGCACCGCTATTGGCTGCAGCGGATGCCGGGTTGGTAGGGTTGGCGGAACGCGCCGCGCAGGGTGAAAGGCTGGATGCGCCTGCCATTGAAACGCTGTTTGCCGCGCGGGATGCGGATCAGGCGCATGTCATGGCGGCGGCTGATCGGCTGCGCCAGGCAGTTGCGGGAGATACTGTGCGTTATGTTGTCAATCGCAACATCAATTACACCAATATATGTAGCTATCGTTGTAGCTTTTGCGCCTTCAGCAAGGGCAAGACGCATGAAGCCTTGCGCGGCCCGGCCTATGATCTTGATCACGCGGAAATTACGCGACGTGCCAAGGAAGCCTGGGCGCGCGGTGCAACCGAGGTCTGCCTGCAAGGCGGCATCCATCCGGATTATACCGGCGCCACCTATGAGGCGATTTGTCGCGCCATCAAACAGGCCGTGCCGGGGATGCATATTCATGCCTTCTCGGCGCTGGAAATCCATCAGGGCGCGCGCACGCTTGGGCTTTCGCTTTCGGCGTTTCTGGCGCGCTTGCGCGATGCGGGGCTTGGCACTTTGCCCGGTACGGCAGCGGAGATTCTGGATGATGAGATACGCGCCATCATCTGCCCGGATAAGGTGAACACGGCGGAATGGCAGGCGGTGATGCGTGCCGCGCATGGGCTTGGGCTGCGCAGCACAGCCACCATCATGTTCGGCCATGTGGAAGCGCCCTTGCATTGGGCGCGGCATTTGCTGGTGCTGAGGGATCTGCAAGCGGAAACCGGCGGCTTCACTGAATTTGTTCCGCTGCCTTTCGTGCATATGGAAGCGCCCATGTATCTGCGCGGTCTCGCGCGTCGTGGCCCCAGTTTCCGTGAGGCACTGCTGATGCACAGCGTTGCGCGTTTGGTGCTGCATCCGCATTTCACGAATATCCAAACAAGTTGGGTAAAGATGGGCCCCGAAGGTGCCGCCATGGCTTTGCAGGCCGGCGCGAATGATCTGGGCGGCACGCTGATGAATGAAAGCATCAGCCGCGCCGCCGGCACAGAGCACGGCCAGGAATTTCCGCCCGAGGCGATGGAGCGCCTGATCCTTTCCATTGGGCGGCAACCGAAGCAGCGCAGCACAACCTATGGCGCTGTGACGCGTGAACGCGAACAGGCTTCACATAGTGCTGCTCCGCTTGTGCCCATGGTACAGACCGCGCCACGCAAGCGCGTTTTGTTGGCAGGGGATTAAGCGAGACGTTCGAGAATGCCGTTTTGCTGCAACCACGCGAGCGTTTGCGTGCCCTTGGCTTCAGGAATGCGTGCAAAGCGCACGATATCAGCGGGATGATCAATATCCATTGCAATACCGGGCAGGCGCAGAATCTGCGGCGTGATGCCTGCGACACGTGCAGAAGCCAAATGCGGGAAATAGCTGTCTTCACCAAAGCGTAGCTTCACCGCATTGGGTGGTGACAGCAGAATGGCGTTCGATCCCTGCTCATCATGGGCGGGGGCGATGATGAAGGCGGGTGGAATAGTCACCGCTGCGATTATTGCTTCGACCTCAGGCGTTTTCACCGCGGGAACATCGCCGGGCAGAGTCAGAATGGCCGCGAAACCTTCCGCCTGTAACACTGAGGCCGCCGCTGTCACCGCGCCGGTGTGACCTTCCCCTGCGCCTTCCGTGATAATCCGCGCGCCATGTGCCTCCGCCAGCGCCTGCGCCCAAGGATCAAGTGTCACCACCGCAACACCGGACAGACCTTGCGCCGCTGCCAAAGCCATCAGCACATCGCGCAGCATCACCTGCATCAGCGCGACGCGTTCCGCAGGTGACAGCAAGGATGCGAGGCGTTGTTTTGCCCCCGCCATTTCCTTCACCGGCAGAATGACCCAGGGCTTCATCTGAGCGCATCAATCGCCGCCAGCACCAGCCGCGCCAGCGCCGTCTTGTCCGCCAGATTGTGCATCAGGGTTGCGGCATGAAATACGCGCGGTGGGATGCCCGCAGCGTCATCGCCATGTTCCATCACAAAGCCATGGAGCAAATCACTATAGCGCGCGGCCACAGCGGCAGCACTTGGTGCCACACCAAGCGCTTCAAACATGCGCGCTGTTGGTCCTTTCACCGCCTGACCAGCAATGATGGGCGATACCGCCACCACCGGCGCGCCTGATGCCTTGATGGCATCGCGCAATCCCGGCACGGCCAGAATGGGTTCGATGCTGATGAAGGGATTGCTTGGGCAAATGACGACACCGCGCGGCTTTGCGCGCAGCGCTTCCAGCAATGCAGGCTGTGGGCGCGCCCGTTCAACACTAGCGAATTTCACTGCCCGCGCCAAGGGTTCGGCGCGCAATCGCACAAACCAATCCTGAAAATCAAGCCACCCCTGATCCGTGTGGATTTGCGTGCGCACCGGATCATCACTCATCGGCAGAATGCGTTGGCCAATGCCGAAGCGTTTGCGCATATCATCGGTAATCGCCGAAAGTGTTGCGCCACCGCGCAGCCGATGGCTTCGCAGCACATGCAGCGCCAAATCGCGATCACCCAGGCGAAACCAATCCGCCCCACCAAGCGCAGCGAGGGTTTCCATGAAAGCCCAGCTTTCATCCGCGCGCCCCCAGCCAAGCTTGGGATTATCCAGCCCCGCGAGGGTATAGAGCAGCGTATCCGTATCCGGACAAATCGTGAGGCCGAAATGTTCGAAATCATCACCGGTATTGGCGATGATCAGCAATTCCTCAGCCGGCAAAACGCGTGACAAGCCAAGCGCCAGCTTCGCCCCACCAATGCCACCGGAAAGCGCGATGATCACGGGAAAAGATCCTCCTGCGCTGGGCGCAGCAATCCGGCAGCAGGGTTTTTCGCGCCTGACCAGGACAACCCACGCACCAGCACAGCAGGCTGACCCTCAGCGCCTTGCCCCATCACCAGCCCTGCTGCTGCGGCAATCTCATCGGCGAAGCCGGTGATGCTGACCATGAGCGTACGGCCAAACAAATCGGGCTGACCGCGTAAATCACGCAAGGCCGGCAGCCCCGCCGCACCGATCGCCACGCCGACCGTGCCACGCCGCCAGGCGCGGCCGAAACTATCCGTGATGACCACAGGCAAGCCAAGCCGCACGGCAAGTGCCGCCGCACTACCATCAGGATCACGCGGCAGAAGCAACGCATGGCCATCGGCGCCGATATTGGATTGATCAATGCCCGCATTGGCCATCACAAAACCGAGCCGATGTTTGACGATGATCAGGTTGGGACGCGCACGCACCACTCGTTCTGATTCAGAAAGGATCAGTTCCACCAAACGCGCATCCTTGCCGGTTTGCGCGGCAAGTTCGCGCGCTGCGGCTGATGGCTGCACAGACGCCAGCGCTATGCTCCGCCCTTCCGCCTTGCTCACGATTTTCTGCGCAACCGCGAGTACATCGCCTGATTGAGGCGCAAGGCCAGCTCGCGCCATGGCAGCTGAAAGCAAACCCGCCAGATCATCGCCTGCCTGCACCATTGGCAGGTCAGGCAGCGCAAAAAGCTGCAGCGCGGCCTTCAAGCGAAGCGGCGGCGCAGCAGCGGCAGCACCTGCTCCCCATAGAGCTGCAAGAACCGCGCCTGATCCGGCCCTGGCGCATGAAACACCAAATGCCGAAAGCCTAGGCCGACATAATAGCCGATGCGCTCCACATGCTCTTCCGGATCATTGGAAACAATCCAACGGCTCGCCGCGCGTTCCAGCGGCAGCGCATCGGCCAGGCGCTCCATTTCCACTGGGTCTTCCACCGACATTTTTTCTTCGGCCGAAAGTGCCAAAGCCGCCCAATGGCGCGTATCTTCCAAGGCGCGCTGCTTGTCCGTATCGAAGGAAACCTTCACTTCGATCATACGATCATAATCGGGCTTGGGCGCGGCCGCTGCTTCCAGCCCCGCGACAACATTCGGCAGCAGCGTATCCGTGTAAAGCTCTGGCTTCTTGCCGCTGGTGCAGATAAAGCCATCACCCGCACGCCCGGCATATTTCGCAACCATGGCGCCGGCAGCCGCCACATAAATCGGTACGGGCGTCGCTGGACGATCATAGATTGTCGCGTGTTCGGTGCGGTAATACTGACCCTCAAAGCTCACGCGTTCTTCGGTCCAAAGCTTGCGCATCAATTGCACGGCTTCACGCATGCGGGCGAAGCGTTCTTTGAATTCTGGCCAGGGTTGGCCTGTGGAAGGCACCTCATTCAACCCCTCACCAGTGCCGATGCCAAGAATGACGCGGCCCGGAAACATCGCGCCCAAAGTGCCGAAAGCCTGCGCCACAATGGAAGGGTGGTAGCGAAAGGTTGGCGTCAGCACGCTGGTGCCCATCACAAGCCTTTGCGTGCGCGCCCCAAGCGCACCAAGCCACACCAGCGAATTCGGCGCGTGGCCGCCCGTGTGTTTCCAGGGCTGGAAATGGTCCGAGATGAAGCAGCTATCGAAGCCCATCTCCTCGGCCAATACGCCAAATTCCAGCAATTGTGCCGGCGCGAATTGTTCGGCGGATGCCTTATAGCCCAGCTTCAACATGGCCATCACGTATCCGCGAGTGCCGCAAGCATCGCATCCCGATGCGCGACATCGCCATCTTCCGTCACTGGCTGGATGCAAACATGCGTGGCACCCGCTGCAAAATGTGCGCGCAGGCCTGCCTTCACGGTCGTGGCATCGCCATGCAGCACCATCGCATCAATGAAGCGATCACTGCCGCCATTGGCGAGCTCCGCTTCACTAAAACCAAGCCGCAGCCAATTATTCACGTAATTTGGCAACACCATATAGCGCGATAATTCGCGCCGCCCGAGGGCGCGTGCGCGCACCGGATCGGTTTCAATGCACACCTTCTGTTCCACCGCCAGCACCTTGCCCGTGCCAAGAATAGCCGCGGCCTGGGCAGTATGTTCCGGTGTTACGTTGTAAGGCACAGCGCCATCCGCAGCGCCGCCGGAAAGTGCCAGCATTTTCGGCCCAAGCGCTGCCAGCAGCACTGGCCCTTCCAATACATCACCGCCCGCCTTGCGCAACCCTTCCAAATAGCCGCGCATCGCGGGGATGGGCTTTTCGTAGCGATGCCCGCGCAAGCCTTCCACCATCGGGATATGGCTGACGCCAAGCCCAAGCGCGAAGCGCCCGCCATGCAGCGCATTCAGCGTCGCGAGGCCCCGGCGCGCGGTGAAGGCATCACGCGCATAAATATTCGCAATCGAGCTGCCAATAATGAGCTTCCGACTATTCGCCAGCAAAAACCCCGCCAGCGCCATGGATTCATAACCGCGCGATTCCGGATACCAGAAGCTGCCATAGCCGTGGTCTTCCACGCGGTTCAGCAGCGCGCGCAAGGCCGCCGCATCCAGCCGATCCGTGGAACACCAAACGCCCAAACGACCGAATTGCATGATAGACTTCCTTTCCCCGAGACGCGGGCTAACCGTAGGTTTCATCCAACGCCTGAAAGCGCGGCAGATCAACCAGGGCGCTGAATTCCGCATAGCTCATCATGGTGCCCGCTGCCTTGGCTGGTGTGCCATCACGCTTCAACACGGCCAGCGCATCAGCCACCGCACGCGCGGCGGAAAACAGCGCCGTCACCGCATAAAACACGACAGCAAAGCCCATCTGTTCCAAATCACGCATCGTCAGCGCCGTGGTTTCATTGCCATCCACAATGCTGACAACCTTGGGGCCGGGCACCTGCCGCGCCACAATCTCAACCTCAGATATTTTCTTGATGCCATCAACAAACACCAGATCAACCCCGGAATCCTGATACATCAGCGCGCGGCGCACGGCTTCTTCCGGGCCAATCGCCGGCATGGCATCGGTCCGCCCAATAATCAGTGGCCCGTTCGCAGGGCGGGCCGCAATGGCGCATTGCAGGCGCCGGACGTTTTCCTCTGCCGGGATCAGCCTGATGCCAGCCAATTGCCCGCAACGCTTCGGCGCCACCTGGTCTTCCAGATGGATCGCAGCAACGCCGGCCTGCGCATATTCTTCAATCGTGCGCGCGATATTGGCCGGGCCGCCATAGCCCGTATCCGCATCGGCAATGATTGGAATTGTCACGGCGCGCGCCATATCCCGTGCATGGGTGGTCATTTCCGTCTGCGTCAACAACCCAATATCGGGCCTGCCTAGCCGAGACGCCGTCGCACCAAAGCCGGTCATGTAAATCGCCTCAAACCCCGCCTGCTCAATCAATCGGGCGGTTAGGCTATCGGGCGCGGCTGGGGCGGCAATGATGCCACCGGCCTTGAGGCGTTGGCGCAAGCGATCGGCAGCGTTCATGGCAGCCCCTTTCCGTTAAATCTGCTGTTCCCAGGCGGCTGGTATCAACTGATACCCGCTGCCGCGCGGCACCAGATGCGTGAAGCCCGGAAAATGCAAATGCATGCCCGTGACCAACAGCCTATCGGTCGCGACCATATCAAAGACGCGTCTGCGCGTTGCTTCCGCTGCCTTCGTATCGGTATCAAACGCCATGCAGACTTCCGGGCGCGCGGTTTGCACTTCCGGCACATGGACAATATCGCCCCAGATCAGCAATTGGTCCTGACCGGACGCAACCAGATAGCCGGAATGGCCTGGCGTATGGCCATGGAACGGCATCGCGGTCACGCCAGGGAAGACCTCACCTTTGTGGAACAACCGCCACCGGTCCTTATACGGCAGCACCTGTTCGCGCCCGGCCTGGAAGAACAGTTTCTTTTCACGCTCCGTGCCTTTGGCCATGGCGCCATCATCAAACCAATGCTTCGGTTCGTTTTCATGCATGACCAATTCGGCATTGGGGTAATGCGTGAGGCCAGTTGTCATATCCGTGAGGCCCGCGGAATGATCGGGATGCATATGCGTCAGCATCACCACTTCGATATCGGCGGGATCAACACCAAGCGCCTTCAGATTGGTCAGGATTTTGCCTGAACTTGGCTGCATGTAAGTACCGCAGCCGGTCTCGATCAGCGCAAGCCGTCCCGCCGACCAGATCAGGAAGGCATTCACCGCCGTGCGCCGCGCGGGGCGGAAATTCGCTGTCAGGATTTGGCGCGCTTCATCTTCGGTGATGTTACGCAACACTTCCAGATTGCCATCAAGGAAGCCATCGCTGATGGCGGTGACAACAATGTCCCCAACACGGCGATGATAAACGCCTGGAATTTGCGTGGTTGGCGCGCTTTTCATGACAATCATTCCCCCCGATGCCGCAGCAGGCAGAAGCCCGCGTCTGGCCTGAAGTCAAAAGCCTATGGAAGGGAAGGCCGCGTGGCAATATTCCGTGCCGGCGGATTGGTGAGCTCGGAGGGATTCGAACCCTCGACCTACAGATTAAAAGTCCGTTGCTCTACCAGCTGAGCTACGAGCTCCCAAACACGGCGGGCGCCTTAGCACGGCGCCGCGCGTTTACCAACAGCAGGCTTCAGGCGTTATCCGCTGCAAGCTTCATGCTGCGGATGCGATCCGGCCCTTGCACCATGCCAGACCCGCCAGAGCCGCGCTTGATCTTGTCCACCGCATCCATGCCGGCAGTGACCTCACCCCAAATGGTGTATTGGCCATCAAGGCTCGGGATTGGCGCGAACATGATGAAGAATTGGCTATTCGCGCTATCGGGGTTGCTAGTGCGCGCCATGCCGCAAACGCCGCGCAGGAAGCGCGCCTGAGATGGTTCGCTGAATTCCGCCGGCAAATCGGGCAGATCGGAACCGCCCGTCCCGGTACCGGTGGGGTCGCCGCCTTGCGCCATGAAGCCTTCGATCACGCGATGGAAGGGCACGTTGTTGTAGAACCCCTGCCGCGCGAGGGTCTTGATCCGTTCCACATGCAGGGGCGCCAGATCGGGCCGCAGCTTGATAGTCACGGTGCCGTGCTCAATTTCCATGAGCAGGGTGTTTTCGCCTTCCCCGGCAGGGGCTTCAGTTTCGGACATGGTTTTGGTCTTTCGCTTCAGGTCTCAACGAATATCAGCGGCAACGCGCATTGTGCGCAGCCGATCCGGCCCGCGCACAATGCCATTCGGCGGATCGCCGCGCTTGATCTTGTCCACGGCATCCATGCCAGCGGTCACCCGGCCCCAGATGGTATATTGCCCATCCAAGGAAGGCGCTGGCGCAAACATGATGAAGAATTGGCTATTGGCGCTATTGGGGTCGGAAGACCGCGCCATGCCGCAAACACCGCGCAGAAACCGCGCGCGCGCAGGCTGGCTGAATTCCGCTGCCAGATTGGGCAAGGGCGAACCACCCGTGCCGGTGCCGGTGGGGTCGCCACCTTGCGCCATGAAGCCTTCGATCACGCGATGGAAGGGCGTATTGTCGTAAAAGCCGCGCCGCGCGAGAACCTTGATGCGCTCCACATGGCGCGGCGCCAGATCGGGCAGCAATTGGATGGTGACGCGCCCATCCTTCAATTCCAGGAACAGCGTGTTTTCCGGATCATTTGCCTGCGCCAAAGCGGGGGCGGCCAGGGCGCCCATACCGGCGGCAAGCATAAGGCGGCGATGCATGGGTTTTTCCTTTCCTCAGGCGCCGGCTTTGACGCGCGCCATGGTGCGTTCCAAGGTCAATTTCGGCACGAAGCTGCTGATGTCACCACCCAGCCGAGCGATTTCCTTGACCAGGCGCGAGGCGATGAATTGGTTCGTTTCAGACGCCATCAGAAAAACGGTTTCAACTTCCTGATCCAGCCGACGGTTCATGCCGGTCATCTGGAATTCGTAATCGAAATCCGTCACCGCGCGCAGCCCGCGCACAATCATGCCTGCGCCGATTTCGCGGGCGAAGCCGACCAGCAAGCCTTCAAAGGGGCGCACTTCAATCGCGGTGCCGGTGCGCGCCGCAATCGGCGCAACTTCCGCCTGCACCAATTCAACGCGTTCGGCCAATTCAAACAGCGGCCCCTTGCCGATATTGATGGCAACGCCAATCACCAGCCGATCCACCAGCCGCGCGGCGCGGCCGATAATGTCCAAATGCCCATTCGTCACCGGATCAAAAGTGCCGGGATAGAGCGCAATGCGTTCAGCCATTGCCGTTTTCCTCCTGCGCGGGGCCGGCTTCCTCATCACTGCCTTCATCGGCCACGGGGAAGCAGGAAATCACGCGCTCACCTTCTGCGGGGCGCATGAGCGTCACACCCATCGCCATGCGCCCGGTCAGGCGCACATCATCGGCCTTCAGCCGGATCAATTGCCCGCCATTCGTCACCAGCATGATGTCATCGCCCGGCCGCACCGGGAAGGTGGCGACCACCTCACGGCCCGTGCGCGCACTCAAGACAATGCCGGCAATGCCCTGACCGCCACGGCCCGTGACGCGGTATTCATGCGCGGAAGAACGTTTGCCGAAGCCGGCATCCGTCACCGTCAGCAGAATTTCCTCAGCCTCCGCCAGCGCGTCAAACCGTTCGGGGGAAAGCGTGATTTCCGCCACCGCTTCCTCTGCCTCAGCCTCGGCCACCGGTGGCGTTTCGGCCTCCTCATCGGCGGCGCGGCGGCGTTGCGCGGCGGCCTTCAGATAGGCTGCGCGTTCTTCCGTGCTCGCCTCCACATGGCGCAGTACGGAAAGCGCAATCACCGCATCACCCTGCGCGAGCTTGATGCCGCGCACACCGGTTGAATCGCGCCCGGCAAAAACGCGGAGCGTATCGGCATCCGCCGTGAAACGAATGCATTTGCCGCCGCGTGTGGCCAGCATCACATCATCGCCTTCGCGGCAGGTCGAGACGCCAACCAGGCTGTCACCCTCATCCAACTTCATCGCAATCAGGCCGACCGAGCGCACATTCTTGAAATCGGACAGCCGATTGCGCCGCACATTGCCCTGCACGGTGGCGAAGACCAGATGCAGCCCTTCCCAGAGATCCTCATCCATCGGCAGCGGCAGGATGGCGGTGACGCTTTCACCTTCCTGCAATTGCAATACCTGACGGAGAGAACGCCCACGCCCCTGCGGCCCGGCTTCCGGCAATTGCCAAACCTTCTCGCGGAAGGCGATGCCGCGATCGGTGAAGAACAACACCCATTGATGCGTATGCGCGACAAAGGATCGGATGATGACATCATCCTCACGCGTTGCCGCCGCACTCCGCCCCTTGCCGCCACGCCCCTGGGCGCGGAAGGTTTCCAAAGGTGTGCGCTTCACATAGCCATCACGCGTCAGCGTCACCACCATGGTGCCGGGTTCGATCAGGCTTTCATCATCCACATCGGCAATGCCATCCACAATCTCGGTCATGCGCGGCGATGCGATCTCGGCGCGGATTTCGCGCAATTCCTGATCCATCACTTCCAGACGCCGAGGCCGGCTCGCCAGGATTTCCAGCAATTCACGAATGCGCCCGCCAACTTCGCCGAGTTCGGCGACGATCTTTTCGCGTTCCAACCCCGTCAGGCGTTGCAGGCGTAAATCCAGAATGCCGCGCGCCTGTTCCTCGGTCAGCCGCACCGTGCCTTCGGGCGACACCGCATTGCGGTAATCATCCACCAAAGCGAGCAACACACCCACATCACCTGCCGGCCAATCCCGCGCCATCAAGGCAGCGCGCGCCGCAGCGCCATCGGCACTTTCGCGAATGACGCGAATAACCTCATCCAGATTGGCGACGGCAATCGCCAAGCCAATCAGCAAATGCCCACGTTCCCGCGCCTTGGCGAGGCGATGGCGGGACCGGCGCAGAATCACCTCCTCACGGAAGGCGATGAAGGCCATCAGCGCGTCCTTGAGGCCCATTTGCCGTGGCCGGCCTTCATGCAGGGCCACGAAATTCACGGGGAAGGAGGTCTGCAACTGCGTCATGCGATAAAGCTGGTTCAGCACCACTTCCGCGGTCGCATCGCGCTTCAATTCAATGACAATGCGCATGCCCGAACGGTCGCTTTCGTCGCGCAGATCGGAAATGCCTTCCACCGCCTTGGCGCGGACCAATTCGGCGATTTTTTCCAGCAACGTAGACTTGTTGACCTGATAGGGAATTTCGGAAACCGCAATCGCCTGGCGGCCGCCGCGCATTTCCTCAATCTCTGCCCGTGCGCGCAGTGGGATGGAACCGCGCCCGGTTTCAAACGCGGCGCGAATGCCGGAACGACCCAGAATCAAGGCCCCGGTCGGGAAATCCGGCCCCGGCACGATCTTCATGAGCTCTTCCAGCGTCAACGCCGGATTGGCGATCAGCGCGAGCGTCGCATCCAGAATCTCGGTTGGATTATGCGGCGGGATATTGGTGGCCATACCCACCGCAATGCCGCCCGCGCCATTGATCAGCAGATTGGGGAAGGCCGCCGGCAATACGCGCGGTTCATCCACGCTTTCATCGTAATTCGGCTGGAAATCCACCGTGTCTTCATCAATGCCGGCCAGCAGCGCGCCGGCAGCCGGCGCAAGGCGTGCTTCCGTGTAGCGCATCGCCGCTGGCGGATCGCCATCAACCGAACCGAAATTCCCCTGCCCATCAATCAGCGGCAGGCGCATGGAAAAGGGCTGCGCCATGCGCACCAGCGCATCATAAATCGAAGCATCGCCATGCGGATGGTATTTACCCATCACATCGCCGACCACGCGGGCCGATTTGCGATAGGGCTTATCCGCCGTATAGCCCGCTTCCTGCATGGCAAAGAGAATACGCCGATGCACAGGCTTCAACCCATCGCGCACATCAGGCAGCGCGCGGGCCACGATCACGCTCATCGCGTAATCGAGGTAGGAGCGGCGCATTTCCTCCTCAAGCGCGACCGGGGTCGTATCCTGCGGGGGTTGGCCGGGGTTTTGGATGTCGCTCACGCTTGAAAACCGATTCTGAAGGCCGCGATTCCGGGGAAGTTACATTGGGAAGGACGCATAGGCCCTTTCAGGCGCGCCGCGTCAACCACCACGGCGCTGCCCTGCCCAAGCAAAGGTCAAGTAATTGACTCAGAATGGAATTTCATCATCCAGATCGGATTTCTTGGCATCCCACCCACCAGCGCGCTGGGCAGGGCGGGCGGGGGCGCTACGTTCTGCCATAGGTTCGCCCGGATCATCCATGCCGCCACCCGCGCCGCGCCCGCCAATCAACTGCAATTCGCCGCGATATTGGCGCAGCACGACCTCGGTCGTGTAGCGATCCTGGCCGGATTGATCCTGCCATTTCCGGGTTTCCAACTGGCCTTCAACATAGACCTCACTGCCCTTGCGCAGGTATTTCTCGGCCACATCGCCCAGGCGATCATTGAAAATCGCGACCGAATGCCATTCGGTGCGTTCCTGCTGATTGCCGTCCCGGTCCTTGTAGCGCTCAGACGTGGCGATGCGCAGGTTCACCACCTTGCCGCCATTCTGGAAATTGCGCACTTCCGGGTCCCGCCCCAGACGGCCCAGGATAATGACCTTGTTGATACCCGCCATGGCTAAGCTCTCCCGCGATGTCACGATTCAGGATAGACCATCGCCCCAAGGCGGGCCATCCCGCACCCTTCCCAGGGCGCCATTCAGGCGCATATATAACGAGAACATTTTTAGAACAACCGCTTTTCCCCTCCCCGGGTCGGCGGTCGGAGCCCCCTTTGCATGACCGGCCATATTCGCATCCGCGGCGCGCGCCAGCACAATCTGAAGAACCTGGACCTTGATATCCCGCGCGATACGCTGACGGTGATCACGGGGCTTTCGGGTTCGGGCAAATCATCGCTGGCTTTCGATACCATCTATGCCGAAGGCCAAAGGCGCTATGTGGAAAGCCTCTCGGCCTATGCGCGGCAATTCCTGCAATTGATGCAAAAGCCGGATGTGGATTCGATCGAAGGGCTATCGCCCGCCATATCCATCGAACAGAAAACCACCAGCCATAACCCGCGTTCCACTGTCGGCACCGTCACGGAAATCCATGATTACATGCGCCTGCTTTGGGCGCGGGTTGGCGTGCCTTATTCGCCCGCCACGGGCCTGCCGATTGAAGCGCAGACGGTTTCCCAAATGGTGGATCGCGTGATGGGGATGGCGGAAGGCACGCGGCTTTTGCTGCTGGCCCCGGTGGCGCGCGGCAAGAAGGGCGAATTCCGCAAGGAATTGGCCGAATTCCAGCGCCGAGGCTTTGAACGCGTCAAAATCAACGGCAAACTCTATCAAATCAGTGAGGCACCGAAGCTCGACAAGAAGCTCAAGCACGATATTGAAGTGGTGGTGGATCGCGTTGTCGTGCGTGATGGCATCATGCAGCGCCTTGCGGATTCCTTCGAAACCGCGCTGGGTTTGGCCGATGGCATTGCCTATGCCGAAAACGCCGATGGCGGGGAACGCACAGTCTTTTCCAGCCGCTTCGCCTGCCCGGTTTCGGGCTTCACCATTGAAGAAGTCGAACCGCGCCTGTTTTCCTTCAATTCACCGCATGGCGCCTGCCCGGTTTGCGATGGGCTCGGCACGGAAAGCTTTTTCGATCCGCAATTGGTCGTACCGCAGGATGATGTCGCGCTGAAGGATGGCGCCATCATGCCCTGGACGGGCGCGTCATCCCCCTATTACGACCAAACCCTGCAAAGCCTGGCGGCGCATTTCAAGGTGAAGATGACCACTGCCTGGCAGGAACTTCCCGCCCGCGTGCAGCAGGCCATTCTGCATGGCACGGGCGATGAGGTTGTGACACTCCGCTACAAGGATGGGCTCCGCGCCTATGAGGTCAAAAAACCTTTTGAGGGCGTGATCGCCAATCTGGAACGGCGCTTTCGCGAAACCGATAATCCTTGGGTGCGCGAAGACCTCTCCCGCTATCAGGCGGAACGGCCTTGCGCGGCTTGCACGGGGCATCGGCTGAAGCCACAATCGCTGGCGGTGAAAGTGGCCAAGCTGCATATCGGCGAAGCCTCCGCCATGCCCATTCATCGCGCGCGGGATTGGTTCGCTGAGGTGGAAGAAACCCTGACACCGCAGCGGCGCGATATTGCGCGGCGGATCCTGCGTGAAATCAATGAACGCCTGCAATTTCTGGTGGATGTGGGGCTGGATTATCTCTCCCTCGCGCGGTCTTCCACCACGCTGTCGGGCGGCGAATCGCAGCGCATTCGCTTGGCGTCACAGATCGGTTCCGGCCTGACCGGCGTGCTGTATGTGTTGGATGAACCCTCCATCGGCCTGCATCAGCGCGACAATGAAAGGCTGCTGGTCACGCTGCGGCGGCTCCGCGACCTTGGCAATACTGTGCTGGTCGTCGAGCATGATGAGGATGCGATCCGCAGCGCCGATCATTTGGTGGATATCGGCCCCGCCGCCGGCAAGGGGGGCGGGCGGCTGGTGGCGCAGGGCAAGCCGGCGGAAGTCGCCGCCAATCCGGCCAGCCTGACGGGGCAATATCTCTCCGGCACCAGGCGCATCGAAATTCCCGTAAAGCGCCGCAAGATTGACCCGAAGCGGCAGCTGCGCGTGGTGGGCGCCAGCGGCAACAACCTCAGGCGCCTGAATGCCGCGCTGCCGCTTGGCACCTTTACCTGTGTCACCGGCGTTTCCGGCGGCGGCAAATCAACGCTGGTGATTGAAACGCTCTACAAGGCCGCAGCGCGGCGCCTGATGGGCGCGGCGGAGGTGCCGGCGCCGCATGATCGCATCGAAGGGCTCGATCACCTCGACAAGATCATTGATATTGACCAATCGCCGATTGGCCGCACGCCACGTTCCAATCCTGCGACTTATACCGGGCTATTCGCACCCATTCGCGATTGGTTCAGCGAATTGCCGGAAAGTCGGGCACGAGGCTACAAGCCAGGCCGCTTCAGCTTCAATGTGAAGGGCGGGCGGTGCGAGGCCTGCCAGGGCGATGGCGTCATCAAGATTGAGATGCACTTCCTGCCCGATGTCTATGTCACCTGCGATACCTGCAAGGGCAAGCGCTACAATCGCGAAACGCTGGATGTGAAGTTCCGCGGCAAATCCATCTCCGATGTTTTGGACATGACGGTGGAGGAAGGGGAGGAATTCTTCGCCGCCGTCCCCGCGATTCGCGAAAAGCTCTCCGTGCTGCGCAAGGTGGGGCTTGGCTATATCCATCTCGGCCAGCAAGCGACCACGCTTTCGGGCGGGGAGGCGCAGCGCATCAAATTGTCCAAGGAGCTGTCGCGCCGCGCCACCGGGCGCACACTCTACATATTGGATGAACCCACCACCGGGCTGCATTTCGAAGATGTGCGCAAATTGCTTGAAGTGCTGCATGCGCTGGTGGATGCCGGCAATACGGTGGTGGTGATTGAACATAATCTGGAAGTGATAAAAACGGCCGATTGGGTGCTGGATCTCGGCCCCGAGGGCGGCGAGGGCGGCGGCAAATTGGTCGCGGAAGGCACGCCGGAAGACATCGCGGCGGTGGCCGAAAGCCATACCGGGCGCTTCCTGGCCCCCTTGTTGCGGGACGCCGCACCAGCGCCGGTGAAGAAGCGCAAGCGGGCCTGAACCGCTTCGCCTTCCCTTCGCCCGGCTTCCCGTCTATCCCGGCAGCCCCACCCCCGAGGGAGAGAACCCCATGCCCGCCTGGCTGCCCGAATTGGCGGCTTCGGTCTTTGCGACCATCATCGCCATCACGCTGCATGAAGCGGCGCATGGCTATGCGGCGCGTGCGCTCGGCGATGATACGGCGGCGCGGATGGGGCGGCTTAGCCTGAACCCGATCCGCCATGTGGATATGGTCGGCACCATCCTGCTGCCAGGGTTTTTGTTGGTTTCACAACTGCTTACCATTGGCCGGGTGGAGGCCATGTTCGGCTGGGCCAAACCCGTCCCGGTCAATATCTGGCAGCTCCGCAACCCGCGCTACGGCATGGTGGCGGTGGCGGCGGCCGGGCCGGCGACGAATTTCGCCCTTGCCCTGGCGGCGGGGCTGGCCGCCCATGTGGTGGAACCCTGGCAAGCCAGCCTGGGGGCAGATGGCACTGCCTTTGCCTATCGCGCCTTTGGCCTGTTTATCCTGGCTAATCTGGTGCTTGGGCTGTTCAACCTCTTTCCCATGCCGCCCTTGGATGGCGGGCGCATCGCGGTTGGGCTGCTGCCGCGCACCCCCGCCATGGCACTCGCGCGGATCGAACCTTATGGCCTGCTGCTGGTCATGTTTGGCCTGTTCATCCTGCCCCATTTGGTTCCGGGCTACGACCCCATGGGCTGGTTTTTTCGGGGGGTGGTTGCGCCCGCCTTCGATTTCGTTCTCATGCTCACCGGACACGGGTAACGGGACCAGATGAGCGACTCCTCCCTCCAATTGCAGCTTGATGGCTATGAAGGCCCGCTTGATCTGCTGCTGGAACTCGCCCGGGCGCAGAAGGTGGATCTGGCCAAGATCTCCATCGTCGCCCTGGTCGAGCAATATCTGGCGGTGATTGAAGGCGCGCGCCGCATTCGGCTGGAATTGGCGGCGGATTGGCTGGTGATGGCCGCCTGGCTTGCCTGGCTCAAATCCCGCCTGTTGATCCCGCCGGAACAGGTGGAAGGCGAAGATGCCGAAGCGCTCGCCGAGGCGCTGACGGATCGGCTGGCAACGCTGGAGCGCATGCGCGCTGCCGCGCTGTGGTTGAACCGCCGCCCCTGGCTTGGCCATGATGTCTTTGCCCGCGGCGCCCCGGAACGGCTGAAGGTGGAAGACCGTTCCGGCATCTCCGCCGATCTGCCGGCGCTGCTGCAAGCCTATGTCACCGGGCGCCGCCGGGCCTTGGCCGCGCGCCCCTATCGGCCCAAGCCGCGCAAGCTTTTCACCGTGCAGGAAGCCTTGGATCGGCTCACCAAGCTGGTCGGCGCCCTGCCAAGCTGGTCCGAATTGCGCGCCTTTCTGCCGGAAGGCTTTGACGATCCGGTGGAGCAGCGCACCGCCTTGGCCAGCACCCTGATCGCGGGCTTGGAAATGGCGCGCGGCGGCAGGATAGAATTGCACCAGGAAGCGGCCTTCGCGCCGATCATGATCCGCCCGCGTGTGGAAGAAGAGGGCAGCGATGGAAGAACCGACTGAAACCCCAACGCCCGAGGCTCCTGCCGCGCCGGATGAGGCGACCATGGCGGCGGCGCTCCGCATTGCGGAGGCGGTGATTTTCGCCGCCGACCGCCCGGTATCGCCGCAAACCCTGGCCGCTGTGCTGCCGGAAGGCGTTTCCGCCACTTCTGCCTGCGCGGCGCTTGCCGCCGCCTATGAAGGGCGCGGCGTGGTGCTGGCTGAAATCGGCGGCGGCTATGCCTTCCGCACGGCGGCGGACCTCGCGCCCCGGCTCACCAAGGTGGTCGAAAGCCCGCGCCGCCTACCGCGCGCGGCGATGGAAGCGCTTGCCATCATCGCTTATCACCAGCCCTGCACGCGGGGCGATGTGGAAGAAATCCGCGGTGCCACTCTCGCACAGACCACCCTGGAATCGCTGCTGGAACTCGGCCTGGTGGCGCCGCGCGGGCGGCGGGAAGTGCCTGGCCGGCCCACGCTTTGGGGCACCACGCCGAAGTTTCTGGAACAATTCTCCCTGAAATCGCTGGCCGATCTGCCGCGCAAGGAAGAATTGGTCACCGGCGATGCGCCGCCCTTGCCCGGCCTGAACGCCCCGGTCATCCCGGACGAAGCCGAGGAAGAAGCCCCCTCCGCCACCCCCGAAGCCGCCGAGGAAGCCAGCGAAAGGTGAGCCTCAGCTTCGCCGATATCCGCCATGCCTATGGCGCGCGGGAGGTTCTGGCCGGCATTGAGCTAAGTGTCGCGGCGGGGGAGATTGTCTGCCTGCTCGGTGCCTCCGGCTGCGGCAAGACCACGCTGTTGCGGCTGGCGGCAGGGCTTGAACCGCTCCAGCATGGGCGGATTGAAATCGGTGGCCGGCTGATTGCTGAAGCGGGCCGGGAAGTGCCGCCGGAAGCGCGGCATATCGGCTTTGTCTTTCAGGATTACGCGCTGTTTCCGCATCTGACCGTGGCGGAAAACGTCGCCTTCGGGCTGCGCTTCGCCCCGCGCGGCGAAAGGGTCTGGCGCGTGATGGATGCACTGGCGCGCGTGGGGCTGGAAGCCTTCCAGAACGCCTTTCCCCATATGCTCTCGGGCGGGCAGCAGCAGCGCGTGGCACTTGCCCGCGCGCTGGCACCGCGCCCCACCGTGCTGTTGTTGGATGAGGCTTTCGCCAGCCTGGATGCGCGGCTCCGTGAGAAAGTGCGCGATGACACGCTGCATGTGCTGCAGGAAGCCGGCATCGCGACCCTGCTGGTGACGCATGACGCCGAAGAAGCCATGTTCATGGGCGACCGCATCGCCCTGATGCGGCAGGGCCGCATTTTGCAGGTGGGCGCGCCGGAGGTGCTCTATTTGGCCCCCGCGGATCGCTATGTCGCCAGCTTTTTGGGTGAGGTGAATAGCCTGCCCGCCCGCATCACGGCTGGCCTGGCTGAGACCGCACTTGGCGCCCTGGCCGCCCCAGGCTTTGCGGAAGGCGCCGAGGTTGAGGTGCTGGTGCGGCCAGAGGGGCTGAAGCTTGGTGTCGAAGGCCCGGTGGTGGAGGTTGAAGCCTTCCGCCTGCTCGGCGCCACCACGCTGGCCCATCTGGCGCTGCCCGATGGCGCGGGCGGGCTTTTGCACCTGCATGCCAGGTTGCCCCCGGGGCGGAGCCTCCGCCGAGGGGAACGAATCGCCGTCGCACTCGACCCCGAACGCGCCTTTGTCTTCCCGCGCGCTGAGACATGACAGCGCTTTTATTCAAGGCTCGGGCACGCCATATCGGGGCGGTTGGCGCGCATCCGGCTTCCTGCTAACGGAACCTTCCCGACAGAGTGAAGCGCGCGGGCAAAGGATAGCATGTTCGACCTCGCCTGGTCAGAAATCGCCGTGATCGCGGTTGTTGCCGTGGTTGTCATCGGCCCGAAGGATTTGCCGGAGGCCATTCGCGGTGTCGCGAAGGGCATTCAGAAGCTGCGCCGCATGGCCGGCGAATTCCAGCAACAGGCCGATGAACTGGTGCGCGAAGCGAAGCTAGATGATGTGCGCAATTCCATCCAGGAAATGAAGAGCACCATCAACGATATCCGCAGCTTCGACATCAAGGGTGAAATCGAAAAGGCCGTGGATGCGGATGGCACGGTGCGCAAGACCCTCGCCGAAGATCCGTTGCGCGACACTTTCATGCCGCCGCCGCCCTTGCCGCCAGTCCCTGATTCGCCTGCCTTCGTGCCGCCAACGGTTGCGCGTTTTGCTGCCCCATTGCCGCCAGCGCCTGAACCCGCGCCTGCCCCGCCTGCTGCGTCATCCACCCCGCCTGCCGCCAGCGTTTGAGGAATTTCCGTGTCCACCACCCGGGATGACGATCAGATAAACGACAAGGCCATGCCGCTCATGGACCATTTGAAGGAGCTGCGCACGCGGCTTCTCTGGTCCGTTGGCGCTTTCGGTATTGCGTTTGCGGTCTGCTATTATTTCTCGCCGCAGATTTATGCCTTTCTGGCGCAGCCCTTGGCCGATATTCTGGCCAAGCAGGGCGGCGGTGATCGGCGCATGATCTTCACCGCACTCTATGAAGCCTTCTTCACCTATTTGAAGGTGGCGTTCTTTGCGGCGGTGTGCGTTTCCTTCCCGATGTGGGCAACGCAGCTTTGGTTGTTTGTCGCCCCCGGCCTGTATCGCAGTGAAAAACGCGCGATCATGCCCTTCCTGATCGCGTCACCCTTTCTGTTCTTGGCGGGCGCGTCGCTCGCCTATTTCTTCATCTTCCCACTGGCCTGGCAATTCTTCATCTCCTTCGAAACGCCGCCCGGTTCGGGTGGCATTCCGGTGCAATTGGAAGCGAAGGTCGGTGAATATTTGTCGCTGGTCATGCATATGATCCTGGCCTTTGGCATTGCGTTCCAATTGCCGGTGCTGCTCACGCTTTTGTGTCGGGTTGGGATTTTGAATGTCGAAAGCCTGCGCAAGGGACGGCGCTATGCCATTGTTGGCATGTTCGTGGCCGCCGCAGTGCTGACGCCGCCAGATGTGATCAGCCAGATCGGCTTGGCGGTGCCGTTGATCCTGCTTTATGAACTCTCAATCCTGGCGGCGCGGTGGATGACACCGAAGACCGAAGACGAGAGCAGCAAGACGTAACGATCCGACTGAAGGGTCCGGAACATGCATGACATAAGGCAATTGCGCGCCGACCCGGCGGCTTTCGATGCGGCTTTGGCGCGGCGCGGCATGGCCCCGGCGGCGGCTGGCATTTTGGCGCATGATGAAGCGCGCCGCGCGGCACAAACCGCGTTGCAGGAAAAGCAGGCGCGGCGCAATGCGCTGTCCAAGGATATCGGGATCGCCAAGCGCCAGGGCGCCGATACGGCGGCGCTGGAAGCCGAAGCGGTGCAACTGCGCGATGACATGGCCGCCCTGGAAGCCGAAGCCGCCAAGGCCGAAGCCGCGCAACAGGCTGTGCTGGAAACCCTGCCCAATATCCTTGACGCCGAAGTGCCTGATGGGCGCGATGAAAGCGCCAATCTGGTGCAGCATCAGCATGGCTCGCCGCCGGCATTTCCCTTCACCCCTAAGCAGCATTTCGAATTGGGCGAAGCGCTTGGGCTGATGGATTTCGCCACCGCCGCCAAGCTTGCCGGCGCGCGCTTCACGGTGCTGAAAGGTGCGCTCGCACGCTTGGAACGCGCCCTTGGCCAATGGATGCTCAACCTCCACACTGAGGCGCATGGCTATACCGAAAGCGCCGTGCCGCTTTTGGTGAATGACACCACCATGTATGGCACCGGCCAATTGCCGAAATTCGCCGAGGATTTGTTCCGCACCACCGATGGCCGCTGGCTGATCCCAACTGCCGAAGTGCCGCTGACCAATTTCGCCGCGCAGGAGATCACGGCAGAAGCCGATCTTCCCATCCGCCTGACCGCGCTTTCGCCCTGCTTCCGGTCTGAAGCCGGCAGCGCCGGGCGCGATACGCGCGGCATGCTGCGCCAGCATCAATTCGCCAAGGTGGAACTCGTTTCCATCGTGAAGCCGGCAGACAGCGACGCCGAACATGAACGCATGACGCGCTGTGCGGAACGCGTGCTGACCGAATTGGGCCTGGTCTGGCGGCGGATTATTCTATGCGCCGGCGATACGGGGTTTGGTGCCGCACGCACCTATGATCTGGAAGTCTGGCTGCCCGGCCAGCAGGCGTGGCGAGAGATTTCATCCTGCTCCAATTGCCGGGATTTCCAGGCCCGGCGCATGAGCGCACGCTACCGCGCCAAGGACGCCAAGGGCACGAATTTCCTCCATACGCTGAACGGGTCCGGCGTGGCCGTGGGGCGCGCCCTGATTGCTGTGCTGGAAACCCATCAGCAGGCGGATGGCAGCATCGCCATTCCGGAAGTGCTGCGGCCCTATATGGGCGGCATGGCGCGGCTTGGTGCTTAACGCCGCGCGCCGCCCGCTGCCGGGCGCGCTTCTGCAACCTCGGTCGCGGGATTGCCCGCTTTTGGCAGGCACATGATGCGCGTGCGCGTCGCCGGGCCAGGGGCGCCGCCACCGCGCAGGCGCAAGTCAACCTCCGGCGTCGTGGGCACAGGTTTCAGGCTTGGTTCACGCGCGCCAATCAGCATCACCGCACCGCGCCCCGAAGCGCAGAGCCCCGCCATGGCAGGGCCGGGGAGTGGAATCACCCCAGGCGCGGGACCTGGGACAAAGCCTTGGCCGCTCAATGCCGCCATGACGCGCTGCTGATAGATCAGGCCGCGTTCCGGCGTGGCAGAGTGATACAGGGCAACCGCCTGGTTCCAATCCCCGGTACGCGCGTGCAGGCTTTTCAGATAGCGCACCGCATAGGCGACATTGGTGGCCGGGTCGAAGCCTGCCTCCAGATTGGGGAAGGCATCCGGGTGATGCAGCAAATTGATCTGCATGCAGCCGATATCAATGGAGCGCACACCGCGTGCCTGGATCGCGCGCACTTCCTGGATCGCCTCGGCATTGGAGGCTGCATAGCGGCCATCACCGGCGGCGTTATAGGACCAGGGCCAGGGCTGCACGCTGCCATCCGGCGCGCGGCGCCCGGTTTCAACCTTGGCAACGGCGCCAAGCAAACCTGGCGGCATGCCTGCATCACGCTCTGCCGCTGCAATGGCAGCGGCGCAAAGCCCCCAGGGTTCGGGAAGCGCAGGCGGCGCGGGGCGCGCGGCGGCATTGGTCGCGGCGGGGCGTTGCGGGCTGGCGGGCCTATCGGGCGCGGCGAAAGCAGTCAGCGGGGCCAACAAAAAAACGCCAAGGCCAAGCCAAAGCTTGGCGGCACCCAGGCCAAAAACCGATCCCGCTGGCTTTCCCATGCGCATTCCCTAGGCCCGCGCGCTGCCCTAGGTCAACCGAAACCCGCTCAGAAATGATCTGCCCGCAGCACCTGGCAATCCGAAAGCGTCACAATTGCGGGCCGCGCGCCGAGCAATTCACCCTCTGCCGCCAGCACTTGCTGCGCGACCTCTGCCGAGGTGATGCACAGCACCAGCACATTGTCATCAACGCCGCCCGGGTCTCCCGCGCGGCGAATCCCCTGATGGCCGCGCCCGGCCAGCACGGGCAGGATGGTCCAGCCAGTGGCACCCATGCGGTCCAGCAGCAGGGTTACTGCCTCGGCCCGCACGGCCTCCACAATGATTTCGATGCGCTTGCGCGTATGCATATCCCCGACCCCCCGTTTATTGTGTGGCCAGCCGCGCCGCCCAAAGCCAAAGCGGGATGCCAGCCAGCACATTGAAGGGGAAGGTGATCGCCAAGGAAAGGGTCACGTAAATCCCGGCATCGGCGGAAGGCAGCGCCAGGCGCATCGCCGCCGGCACCGCGATATAGGAAGCCGAGGCCCCCAGCACCGCCATCAGCCCGACACCGCCCGTGGAAAGCCCCACCAGCAAGCCGCCCGCGAGCCCCGCAGCACCCCCCAGCAACGGCATGATGATGGCAAAGCCGATCAGCCGCAAATCCAGCCCCCTGCCCCGATCACGCAAACGCCGCGCCGCGGTGATGCCCATCTCAAGCAGGAAAAGACAGAGCGCACCCGGGAAAAGCGCGGTGATGAAGGGCGAAAGCTGCCGATCCGCCGCCGCCCCGCCCAGCCAGCCAATCAGAAAGGCGCCGAGCAGCAGCACGACCGACCCATTCAAAAACACTTCACGCGCCATTTCCC
Source organism: Roseomonas sp. (assembly GCA_020249435.1). Lineage (GTDB taxonomy): Bacteria > Pseudomonadota > Alphaproteobacteria > Acetobacterales > Acetobacteraceae > Neoroseomonas. The sequence goes on from JADCFQ010000007.1 coordinate 267,157, forward strand.
GCGCCCCGCCCGAAGTCGCCGCGCCGCCGCGCCGCGCGATCAGCAAAGCGGTCAGAATCGCCGGCGTTTCCATCGCGGCCAGCACGGCGGGCATGAAGCCCTCATAGGGTGTATTGGTCGCGTTCAATTGCCCGACCGCCGCGGCAAAGGTCACCACACTGACCGAGCCATAATGCGCCGAGACCGCCGCCGCCGTTGCCTTATCAAGCGGCGTGGCAGCGCGGAGCAAGCCATAGGCCGGAAGTGGCAGCAGCGCCGAAAGCGCAATGCCCACCACCAAGGCCGGGATCAAGCCCGCCGAGGCGCCAGGCTGCGCAATGGCAATGCCGCCCTTCAGGCCAATCGCCATCATGAGATAAAGCGAAAGTGTCTTGGCCAGCGCATCCGGCACGGAAAGATCAGAACGCAGCGCGGCGGCCGCGAAGCCAAGCGCGAAGAACAGGACCGAAGGTGGCAGGATTTCAAAGAAGGACATGGGTGGCGCGGGTTAGGCTTTGGCTTATGAGGTGTAAAGGCTTTTCAGCCCTGACCAATCGGCAGGCCATGATAGCCGCGCGCGTAATACATCAGGCAGCCGGCTTCCATATCGGCAAAGCGCACTGCCTGAACCTCGGCGAAGACCACGCTATGCGTGCCCTGTTCCATCACTTCCGTGATGCGGCAATCAAAGCTGGCCGCCGCCCCTTCCAGCACCGGCGCGCCAGTGACCAGCTTGCCCCAGATACCGGCGGCAAAGCGGCTTGCCATATCGGCCTTGTCGCTGGGCGCGGAAAAGGCGTTCGAAACGGCGCTTTGCCCAGCCGAGAGCGTATTCACACACAGCACGCCATTAGTCAGAAACAAGGCGCTGCGCGGGCTGGTGCGGTTCAGGCACACCAAAAGTGTCGGCGGATCATCGGTCACGGAACAAACCGCGGTTGCGGTAATGCCGCCTTGCCCCGCAGCGCCATCGGTCGTGATGATATTCACCGCCGCCCCGAGCCTTGCCATGGCATCGCGAAAATCCTGGCGAGAGACGGGCATGGCGGGCAATCCTTGCAGCGAGCTTGGGCGGGAAGGCTCTATCACCCCAAGCGCGCGGCGTCACGCCAGCGGGCTTGGTCCAAACGATAAAGCAAATGCCGCCGGTAATGATGGCCTTCCGGCAGGCGCGGATGGTCGAATGCGCCGGCGGGCGCCATGCCGAGCTTTTCCATGAGCTTCCAGGAAGCCGCATTGCCCGGCACGGTGAAGGCGACAATCTTTTCGAGGTCCAGTGTCGCGAAACCAAAGCCCAAGGCCGCGCGGGCGGCTTCTTCCGCATAGCCCTGGCGGCGAAAGCGCGACCCGATGCGCCAGCCGATTTCAACCGCCGGGGTGAAATCCGCCTGCCAGGGGATCGTCATCAGCCCGACCACGCCCACAAAATCGCCCGTCGCTGCTTCCGCGACCACCCAAAAACCCCAGCCATGTTCGGCAAAATGCGCACGCATTCGCGCGGCCCAGGCATCGCTTTCCGCCCGCGTCATGGAGGTAGCGAAATAGCGCATGCTTTCAGGATCACCATTGATGGCGAAAAGCGGCGCCAGATCATCATCGCGCCAGGGGCGGAGGATCAGCCTTGCGGTTTCAAGCGTCACGGGTTCCATGGGCGCTTCTTAGCTGAGCCTTGCGCCCGCGCTAGCCCCTAGCTTGCCCGGGCCGCGCCCGGTAGCATAAGGCCAAAGGAGCACGCCATGAATTTGCAAAGCCTTGAAGCGCTCGCCGCCGAGGTGCCCGATGGGGCGAGTCTCGCCTTGCCGCCGGATAATTCCCTGCCCTCCGTGGCACTCGCCAAGGCGCTGATCCGGCGCGGGGTGCGGAACCTCAATCTGATCGGCGTGCCGGTCTCGGGCTTTGCGACCGATATCCTGATTGGGGCGGGCTGTGTCGCGAGTGTGCAGACAAGTGCCGTATCACTCGGTGAGGCCGGGTTTGCGCCGCGCTTTTCGGCGGCGTTGCGCGCAGGTGCGATCAAGGTGATTGATGCCACCTGCCCCGCCATGCACACCATGTTGCAAGCCGCCGAAAAAGGTGTGCCCTTCATGGCGCTACGCGGGTTGATCGGCAGTGATATCCTGGCCCATCGCCCCGATTGGAAAGTCGCACCCAACCCCTTCGCCGCAGAAGGCGAAGACCCGATTGTGCTGCTGCCCGCGCTCAATCCGGATTTCGTGTTTTTCCATGCCTTGATGGCGGATGAGGAAGGAAATGTCTGGGTCGGGCGGCGGCGTGAATGCGCGACGATTGCGCATGCTTCAAAGCGCGCCTTGGTGACGGTGGAACGCGTGGTGCCGGGCAATTTCCTGGAAGATGAACGCCTCGCTTCCGGGGCCATCAACGCGACTTATATCGGCGGCATCGCCATTGCCGAACGCGGCGCGCATCCGGTGGCACTTCTTGATGAATATGGCTTTGATGGTGCTTATGTCAGCGAATATGCCCGCATGGCGCGGAGCGAAGAAGGTTTTGCTGCCTGGTGCGCCCGCGAAGTTTATGGCCAGAAGGCGCAGGCAGCAGAATGAACGAGATCAAGCTTGAAGAACGCATCGCGGTTGCTCTCGCGAAGCTGATCCTGGACCCGAGTGCGCCGCCCGCGCGGCATATCGCAGTGGGTGCGGCTTCCCCCATGCCGGCAGCGGCCTGTTGGCTGGTGAAAAAGCAGGGCAATCCCGTGCGACTTTCGCTGCTGCATAAGCGCAGCGGCAATCCGTTTACGGAAGGCACGCGCGAATTATTTGACCTGACCGGCCAGGGGCGGATTGATTTGTTCTTCCTGGGCGGTGGGCAGATTGATGGCAGCGCCAATCTGAATTTGGTTGGCACTGGCGAATGGCCCGGCATGGGCGTGCGCTTTCCCGGCAGCTTCGGTTCCGCCTTCATGTATTTCATGACGCCGCGCACCATCCTGTTCCGCGAAGAACACACGCCGCGCGTTTTTGTCGAAAAGGTGGATAATATCTCTGCCCCCGGTGTCTCCCCGCCCGGCGTGTTTCGTCGCGGCACGGCGCAGGCGCTGGTGACGGGGCGCTGCGTGTTCCGCTTCCATCCCGACCGTGCGCGGTTTTCGCTGGAAAGCGTGCATCCGGGCGAGACGGTGGAAAGCGTGCGCGATGCCACCGGTTTTGCTTTTGACGTGACGGGCGATGTGCCCTTCACGCCTGATCCAACCGCGGAAGAACTCGCGCTGCTGCGCGGGCCGATCTGCGATGAAATCCTGGAAACCTACCCGGAATTCTGCGCCCGGGTCTTTGGCAGGAAACAAGCGGCATGAATGACGCAAGCATCGCGACCCGTGGTTTGGCGCGCTCCGCCGGCGCCTTGGCGGGGCTGCGCGTGGTGGATTTGACGCGCGTTTTGGGTGGGCCTTATTGCACCATGGTGCTGTCCGATCACGGCGCCGAGGTGATCAAGCTTGAGCCACCGCAGGGTGATGAGGTGCGCGATTGGGGCCCGCCCTTCGATAGCGCGGGCGATGCTTCCTATTTCGTTGGCGTGAACCGTAACAAAAGAAGTGTCGGACTTGATCTGTCCAAGCCCGCCGGCAAGGAAGTGCTGCTGCGCCTTTTGGAAGGTGCCGATGTGCTGGTGGAAAACTTCAAACCGGGTTCCATGGAAAAATGGGGGCTTGGGTATGAGGCGGTACTGTCAAAACGCTTTCCGCGCCTGATCCATTGCCGCGTTTCCGGCTTTGGCGGTGAAGGGCCGCTTGGCGGTTTTCCGGGTTATGATGCGGTGTTGCAGGCCATGGTCGGGCTGATGTCCATCAATGGCACGGAGAATTCCGGTCCGACGCGGCTCGGCACGCCGATTGTGGATATTGCGACGGGGTTGTTCTCCACCATCGCCATTCTGATGGCGCTGCATGAGCGGGAAAAATCCGGCCAGGGGCAATATTGCGACATGACGCTGCATGATTGCGGCATGGCACTGCTGCACCCCCATGCGGCGAATTACTTCCTGTCCGACAAGCGCCCCAAGGCGACCGGCAATCCGCATCCGAATCTGGTGCCCTATTCCAAATTCAAAACCAAAACCTGCGAGATCTTCATCGCCGCCGGCAATGACCCGGCCTTTCGGAAATTCTGTGAATTCCTCGGTATTCCTGATGTGGCGAAGGATGAGCGTTTTGCCACCAATGGCGCGCGTGTGATCAATCGCGATGCGCTGACGATCATTCTGGAACAGCGTTTTTCGACGGAAGATGGTCATGATTTGACGCGGCGCATGCTGGCGGTTGGCCTGCCGGCCGGGCCGGTGCTGCATGTGGATGAAGCCATGGCAGCCGACCACACCGCCTTCCGGGAGATGGTTGCCGATATCGGCGATTTCCGCGCACTGAATACGCCGATCAAACTATCGCGCACACCTGGTGGTGCGCGCACGCGCCCACCGCGTTTCAATCAGCATGGGCGGGAAGTGCTGCTGGCGCGTGGCTTTAGTGAGGCCGAGATTGCCGCTTTGGAAGCCGATGGCGTGATTGTGGGCGCGCGCCGGAAAGCCTGAATTAGGCAGCGGCCGCGATTGTCGGCCCCTGCCCCGCCACCGTGGTGCGCACCATATGGCGCCGTTCAGTCGTGCTCGCGAATGGCGTGGCGCGATGCAGTACGGCGCGATTATCCCAAATCAGCAAATCATGCGGCGACCAGCGGTGGCTGTAGATGAAGCGATCTTCAGTCGCATGCGCCATCAGGCTTTCAATCAAGGCGCGGCTTTCGGCATCCCCCATGCCGTCAATGCTGCGCGCATGCGCACCCAAATATAGCGCGGGGCCATAGGGGTTTTCTTGCAGCACCACGGCTTGGCGCACCGGCGGGTGCTGCGCGCGTTCCGCATCGCTCACCAGGGCGGCATCAACGCGGGCGCGTGACCAGCCGAAATCATGCCAGGCTGCAAGCTGCTTCAGGCGCTGCTGTTCGGCGGCATCGAGTGCGGCAAAAGCGCCGCGCATGAAGGCGAATTCCGTATTGCCACCCGCGCTTGGAATCTGCCGCGCTGAAAGCAAGGAAGCCCGCGCCGGGACAGGCTTGAAGGAGGAATCATGATGCCAGAGCCGATTGGCCTTGTTGTTCAACACCTGCTTGTCGCTTGGTGCGACAATCTCGCCAGCCGGCCCCATATTGGACAGCACAATCACCGCGCTGCCGGCGCCAAGCGCGCCGGGGCGGGTTTGCTCAAGGGCGCCAAACCCCTCGCTGAAGGCGATTTGCGCCGCGTCATCCAAATGCTGCCCGGGCAGCACCAGCACCGAATAGCGATCCAACGCATCGCGCAGCGCCGCCATGACCGGCGCGGCAACCGGCTGCGCCGCATCAACGCCTTCGATGCGCGCGGCGAAAAGCGGTTGCAGGGGCGTGATGTTCAGCATGGCCATACCCTCCAGAGCAAAGGCTAGGCCGGAAGGCGCCTTTCAGAAAAGCCCCTCAATCCGCCCTTCCCCATCCAGGCCAATCGTCTCCGCCGCCGGGCGGCGCGGCAGGCCGGGCATGGTCATGATGTCACCGCAAACCGCGACAATGAAGCCGGCACCGGCAGAAAGCCGCACCTCGCGCACCGGTAGCACATGATCCACCGGCGCGCCAAGCTTTGTTGGGTCCGCGCTGAAGGAATATTGCGTCTTGGCGATGCAGACCGGCAGATGGCCGAAGCCGAGTTCTTCAAACCGCGCGAGCCGCTTCGCCACATCCGCCGGCAGCGCGATATCGCGCGCGCGATAAATCTGCTGCGCAATGGTGCGGATCTTGTCGGCCAAGGGCATGGCATCCGGATAAAGCGGCGCGAAGCGCGCAGATTTCGCCGCAATCCGCGCCTGCACGGCGCGCGCCAACTCCGCAGCGCCCTTGGCGCCATCGCCCCAATGGGTACAAAGGATCGCCTCCGTCCCCGCCGCCTGGATCGCCGCCTGCACCGCCGCGATTTCCGCATCCGTGTCCGAAGTGAAGCGGTTCAGCGCCACCACCACCGGCAGGCCGAACTTGCCCATATTCTCGACATGGCGAGCAAGGTTCGCAATGCCGCGCGTCACCGCCGCGACATCTTCCCGCCCCAGATCGGCCTTGGCGACACCGCCATGCATCTTGAGCGCGCGCACGGTCGCCACCACCACGCATACGGAAGGATTCAACCCCGCGAGGCGGCATTTGATATCAAGGAATTTCTCGGCGCCAAGATCAGCGCCAAAACCCGCTTCCGTCACGACAACATCAGCGAGTTTCAAGCCAAGCCTGGTCGCCATGACGCTATTGCAGCCATGGGCGATATTGGCGAAGGGTCCGCCATGCACCAGCGCGGGGGAGCCTTCAATCGTCTGCACCAGATTGGGCGCGAAAGCATCGCGCAGCAGCGCTGCCATGGCGCCATCGGCTTTCAAATCAGCAGCCGTGATCTGTCGCCCATCACGCGTCTGCCCCACCACCATGCGGCCGAGCCGCTGCTGCAAATCCGGCAAATCGCGCGCCAGGCAAAACACCGCCATGACTTCGGAAGCAACGGTGATATCAAAGCCATCTTCGCGCGGGAAACCATTGGCGACACCGCCCAATGAGGAATTGATGGCACGAAGCGCGCGATCATTCATGTCAATCGCACGGCGCCAGGAAATGCGGCGCGCATCCAGGCCGAGTTCATTGCCCCAATAGATGTGATTATCCAGCATCGCCGCCAGCAGATTATTGGCGCTGGTGATGGCGTGGAAATCGCCGGTGAAATGCAGATTAATATCTTCCATCGGCAGCACCTGCGCATAACCGCCGCCGGTCGCGCCCCCCTTCACACCAAAACAGGGACCAAGCGAGGGTTCACGCAGGCAGATCATGCTGCGCGTGCCAAGCGCGTTCAGCGCATCGCCAAGCCCGACCGTGGTGGTGGTCTTGCCCTCACCGGCTGGGGTTGGGTTGATGCCGGTCACCAGCACCAAGGCGCCATCGGGGCGATCCGCCTGGGCGCCGATGAAATCCAGCCCGATCTTGGCCTTGTATTTGCCGTAGGGTTCCAAGGCATCGGCCGGAATGCCGGCACGCGTGGCGATTTCCGCAATCGGCTTCAGCGTCGCGGCGCGCGCGATATCAAGATCAGTGGCCATCCCTGAAACTCCCTGGATTAATGCCCCACGCAACGCCATGGCAGGGCAGTGCTGTCAAGGCCGCGGCGGGCGAAACTTGTCCAGATAGGCGGCGCGATGGGCATAGGCGCCCACATGCGCGACCGGCATATCGGTCAGCGCCCAGATGGCGCTGCCCGGCAGACCAAGCCAGCGTTGGCAAAAGGCGTAATCTTCTGAAACGAACCCCTCGGGCAGAGTCATTTCATCGAAAAACGCCCAGTATTCGCCCTCCAGGCCGAATTGGCGGAAGCTTTCGGATTTGCGCCGCGCGACGCTGCCACTCGCGATCAGTTTGTCGAAGGCTGTCCGCGCAATCATGATGCAGCCAAAGCCAATGCGGCTGACGCGCAAAAGACCATTGCGGATCACCGGGTCCGCCGGATCGGGTTCGATATTGAAGCGCCGCGACAGCGCATTCAACCGCGCGAGGTCCGGCGGCCCCTCAGGCGCTTCCCGCGCGGCCTCGGCAAAGCGGGCAATATCGAAATGCCGCAGCGGGCAGGCCAGGCCAATCACCTCCTGCCCCGTCTGCAAAAGCCGCGTAATCGCGCCCTTCAGCACGCCGATATCGGAATCGAGAAACAGCAAATGCGTGAAATCGGCGCGCGCCAGAAATTGACTGGCCAGAATATGCCGCGCGCGCGTCACATAGGCGCCATCATAATTGAACCAATCCGCGCCATGCCCAGCGTCGCGCAATTCATTCACCATGGTCACGATGGAAAGCGTGGTTTCCACCTGCATGGTGCTGGCGATGGTGGGTGTGGCGATAAAAACCTTCATGCCGCTGCGGGCAGGGCTTCAGCCAGGGTTTCGCGGAAAATCGCCAGCACGCGCTGCATGTCATCCGGCGTCAGCGCGCCAATCGCGCCAATGCGCATGGTCGGTTCCGGCGTTGTCCAGAAATTGCAGATCAGCACACCGCGCGCCTTCAGCGCTTCCACATAGCGCGCAAAATCAAAGCGCGGATCGGATGGCTGATGCACGGTGACAATGATCGGCCCCTGTTCCGCTTTGGCCAGATAGGGCTTGATGCCCATGGCAACAAAACCATCGTAAAGCGTATCGGCATTGGCGCGGTAACGCGCATGGCGCGCGGGCTGCCCGCCTTCGGCATCAAACAAATCAAGCGCCACGTCAAAAGCAGCTAAAACCTGCACCGGCGGCGTGAAGCGGATCGAACCAAAGCCCGCGCGTTCCGAATGGGCCAGCACATCCGCCAGATCCATGCACCAGGAACCCGCCTGCCCAGCTGCGGCCTTGATCGTATCAATCCGCGCCACGGCAAACGCGATGCCCGGCATGCCTTCCAGGCATTTGCCGGAAGTGAACATCAGCGCATCGCATTCGGAATGCTCGGCCATATTGAAGGGCAGCGCGCCAAAGGCGGAAACCGCGTCCACCAGCATGCGCCGCCCGGCCTCGCGCAGCGCGCGGCCAATGCCTGGCACGTCATTCACAATGCCGCTGCCGGTTTCGCTATAGACCAGCGCCACATGACCAATGGCGGGATCAGCCGCGAGCACGGGGGCGATATCCTCGGCCCGCGCGCCGCGCGTATTGGGCAGATTGAGCGTGACCACCTCACGCCCCGCTTCGCGCGCCAGCCGTGCCATGCGATCTGCATAGGCGCCATTCATGGGAATCAGAATCTTGGCACCCGGCGGCACCAGGGTTCTGATCGCCGCTTCCATGATGAAATGGCCGGAACCCTGCAACGGGAGTGTCACATGCTCCCCCGCGATACCACCCGCGATGGCGCGCACGCGTTCGCGGATGCGCGCATAGGTCGGGCGAAAGCCGTGATCCCAGGGCGCGATATCCTGCGCCATGGCTGCTTGGGTTTCAGGGCGGGTCTGCACGGGGCCGGGAATGAGAAGCATCATAAGGCGAAGCCATGCCAGACCCATCAGGCGATGAAAACCCCCGTAATTTCGCGCCGCAGTTTTTCACGAATGGCTGCCGCGAAGCCCTCATAATCTGGGCAATGCATCACAAAGGCGCCGGGGCCGCCAATTACCTCGGCGGCGTAATGCGCCATCAGGTCGGGTTCTTCATTCAGCACCGCCAAGGCATTGATGGCGATGCCAGCCTCAACGCCAATATCGCGGATCGGCCCCGGTGGGCGGCCCTGGTTATGCGCGCCATCGCCGGAGACATCCAAGACCATCCGCCGTGCGTCCTTCGGGGCATGGGCGAAAAGCGCCAGCGCCGCCGCCATCCCCTCCCCCAAGGCTGTGGCGCCGGGCGGGACCAGGCGCGGCAGGGCCTCAATCGCCTCGGCCAGCGCCACTACATCGGCGGGGCTGCCCAGAACCCGCCAAGGGATAGCGATTTCCTGCGCCCTTTCGCCGGACCAGAACAGTATCGCGATCGCCGATGCCCCCGCCGGGCCGGCAAGCAGCGCGGCGGCGATCTCGGCATCCCGGAAGGCCGCCGCATAGCCGCCAATCATCAGGTCAAACTCCGCCCGATCCACGGAAGATGAGGCATCCACCGCCAGCACCAGGGCAAGATCAACGCGCTGCATCGTGCCATTATGCCACAGCCAAACTTGCGCTGCGTCAATAACAGCGCCTCGTCATTGCCGTTATGATGTGATTACAAGACAGGAGGATGCCATGCGAAACCGCAGCATGGGTGAAATGGTCCGCGACCAGAACCCCCTGACCATGGGGCCAGAGGCGACCGTGCAGGAAGCCTGCGCGGCCATGCATCGCCGCCATGTTGGCGCCGTGCTGGTGACCGATCCGGCGGGGCTATTGCTTGGCATTTTCACTGGTCGGGATGCGGTGCATTTCCTCTCCCATGGGAAGGACGCCACGGAAATTCGCCTGTCAGATGCCATGACCCGCCACCCAATCTGCCTACCGCCCGAAGGCAATGCCATGGATGCGCTGCATATGATGGCCGATGGCGGCTTTCGCCATTTGCCGGTGGTGCGCGATGGCAAGGTGATGGGGATTGTCTCCCGCTATGATTTCCGCGCCAAGGAATATGGGCAGCTTGATAAGGAAACCGGGTTTTTTGAGTGCCTAAGGTAGGGCCTCAGCCACGCCCCTAGCCCTCCGTCCCCGCCCGACCTAGTGTTTGGGCGACGGAGGAATGACATGCCCGAAAGCCCGATTGATCCCAAGCTTGCGACCGAAGCCGCCCTGCCACTCGCGGGCGTGCGTGTGCTGGACCTGACGCTCGCCCGCGCTGGCCCCACCTGTGTGCGCCATTTGGCCGATTGGGGGGCCGAGGTCATTCGGGTTGAACCGCCGGCCAATGCCGATGGTTTTGGCGGTGATCGAGAAGGCTATGATTTCCAGAATCTGCATCGCAACAAGCGGTCCATCGCGCTCAATCTGAAATCGCCGGAAGGCAAGGCTGCGCTGATGAAGCTCGCCGCCAATGCCGATGTGCTGGTTGAGAATATGCGCGTGAAGGTGAAGCACCGGCTTGGCATTGCCTATGATGATTTGAAAGGGATCAATCCGCGGCTGATCTATGCCTCGATCTCGGGCTTCGGGCAGACCGGCCCTTATGGGGAACGCGCCGGCGTGGATCAGATCGCCCAGGGCATGGGCGGGATGATGACAATTACCGGTGAGCCAGGCCGTGGGCCGATGCGCGCCGGCATTCCCTTTGTGGACCTCACGGCGGGTAATCTGCTGGCGCTGGCCGTCATGATGGCGCTGTTCCAGCGGGAGAAAACCGGCAAGGGCCGCTATGTGCATACCAGCCTGCTGGAAGCCATGGTCTTCATGCTGGATCTGCAAGCCGCGCGCTGGCTGATGGATGGCGAAATTCCAGGTCAGGCCGGCAATGACCACCCGGTGAATATCCCGATGGGCGTTTTCCCAACCGCCGATAAGCCGATCAATATCGCCGCGTCTTCACCCAAGATGTGGGTGCAATTCGCCGAAGCCTTGGACCGGAAGGATTGGCTGGAGGTTGAAGAATGGAAGACGCTGAAGGGCCGCAGCGCTGATCGTGCAAGGCTCAATAAGACCATCAGCGAAGTCACCAGCACCAAGCCAAGCGAGTTTTGGATTGACCTGCTGGAACGCATCGGCATCCCGTGTGGCCCGATCAACCGCGTGGATCAGGTGTTTGAAGACCCGCAGGTGAAGCATCTGGCCATGGCGCTGCCCATGACGACGCCAAAGCGCGGCCTGACCCATATCGTGGGCACTGCCATCAATATGCAGGGGATTGAAAGCAGCGTCCGGCGCATCCCGCCCCGGCTTGGCGAACATTCCGCCGAAATACTGCAACAGGCCGGCTATGGCGCGGCTGAGATTGACCAATTGCGCGCGCTTGGCGTGATCAGCGAAGGATAAGAACGATGGAATTCGCGGAAGGCAAGATTCTTGCCGACATCAAGGATGGCGTTGGGCGCATTACCTTCAACCAGCCGGAAAAGCGCAACGCCATGTCGGTTGCGATGTGGGATGGCATGGGCCAGGCCTTGGATGTCTTCACGGCGGATGCCTCGGTCCGCTGCGTGGTGCTGACGGGCGCAGGCGACAAGGCTTTTGTCTCCGGCGCGGATATCAGCCAATTCGACAAAATCCGATCGGATGCTGATGCGCAGAAGGAATATGGCCGGCAGACCGCGGTTGGGCGCTTGAAGCTTGCCACCTATCCGAAGCCCGTGATTGCGGAAATTCGCGGCTTTTGCATGGGGGGCGGGCTTGGCATTGCCATGTCCTGCGATATCCGCATCGCGGCTGAGGGCAGCCAATTCGGCATTCCGGCAGCCAAGCTTGGCATCGCTTATGGCTTTGACATGGTGAAGCATCTGGTCAGCCTGGTTGGTCCCGCCCATGCCCATATGATCCTGATGACCGGCGAACGCTTTGACGGCCGCGAAGCCGAAAGGGTTGGCCTGATCAACAAGCTGGTGCCGGCGGATGCGCTGGCCGGGGAAGTGGCCAAGCTGACCGCAACCCTGGCGCAGAATGCGCCGCTGTCGCTTTTTGCCAATAAGCGCACCGTGCAGGCGGTTTTGCAGGACAAGGCAGATCGGGACATGGCGGCGATCCAGGCTGATTTGAACGCCTGTTTCGATAGCGCGGATTACAAGGAAGGCCGCAAGGCCTTCATGGAAAAGCGCAAACCGGCCTTTCAGGGGCGGTGAAGCGCTGGGCTTGCGGCAAGCTTACCCAAAGGTAAGTTGAACCCAGGCCCCAGAGCGCTATGTAACGCGTACCGGCAACCTTTAGCCCCAGGACGCCACTAGCCCATCATGGAAGACGCCCTGCCCCCGATTGCCGGGAATCATCAAAACGCGCCCATTTCCCGCCTGATTGCGGAGGTGGTGGAACGCTGCCCCGGTGAACGTATCACCCTTGGCGAAATGGCCGAGGCTTTCGGCGACCGTGCTTTTGGCTTGCTGATCCTGATGCTCTGCCTGCCAGGGCTTTTGCCGGGCATGGCTTCCATCTTTGGCACGCCGATGTTGATCCTTGGCATCCAGATGGGGCTTGGCTTTCGCAAGCCGAAGCTGCCGGGTTTTCTGGCGCGGCAATCGCTGAAGCGTACCGATGTGATGCGGCTTTCGACCGGGTCTTCCAAATTGCTCTCTCGCATTGAAACCTGGGTGAAGCCGCGCCCCGGCCCCTTTACCAGCAATGCGGCGGATAAGGTGGTGGGCTGGCTCACGGCCTATGCCGCGCTGATGCTGATCCTGCCCGGCCCCGGCACCAATGGCCCGCCGGCATTTGGTACCATCGTCATGTCGCTGGGTGTCGTGGAAAATGACAGCAAGGTGGTCGGGCTTGGCATTCTATTCACCATCCTCGGCAATCTTTTTGCGACCGCGGTACTGGTGGCGATTGCCTGGTTCGGTATTGAGGCGCTGGGTTACGTTTTTTGATTTGCATTTTGCTGGACAGATCAACCTGGGCTGACTAGCCTTCCCCCATGCTTCGGTGGCCCGCAAGGGCTGAAACGGGAATGCGTGACACGGTGAAATCCACCGCCAATCCGCAGCTGCCCCCGCAACTGTAGGCGACTATATCTGGCCCATATGCCATTGCATGTGCGTCTGATCGGCGGAGGTGGAACACCGAAGCCGTGAATCAGCCGCTCAAAAAAGATGATGAGAGCCGCGAAGCGGTTTTCATCAGCGTCTGATCGGCGGAGGTGGAACACCGAAGCCGTGAATCAGCCGCTCAAAAAAGGATGATGAGAGCCGCGCAGCGGATGTCATCATTGATGCGAGAAGGCGGGCAGAGCGGGGGTAACCCCAGGTCGCGAGCCAGGAGACCGGCCGTCGCATAGTTGTCTCGCGCGTATCGGGCGGGGTGCACCGATGCAACGGACCAAAGCTGTGCGGGCACGCCCGCGCATCTCCGTCTGCGAACAGCGTAGGAAATGCTCCAGGGCCGCAAGGCTTTGGGGTGCGTGATACCTATGCTCGGAGGAATGCCGGATGAAACACCGGATTCTCGTATTACTGGCGCTTGCCCCACTTGCCCCGGCCTGGGCGCAAACGGCAAGCATCCCTGAAACCATTGTGACAGCCACAAGGATACCCACGCCGCAGGAACGCCTGCCGGCAGCGACCACGGTGATTGATCGGCAGATCATCGAAGAACGCGGCTATGTCACGCTGGCCGATGCGCTGGTGAGCGTGCCGGGCTTCAACATCATACCAAGCGGCGGCATGGGTCAGGTGACATCGGGCTTCATGCGCGGCACCAATTCGAATCACGTATTGGTCTTGCGTGATGGCGTGCCGATGAACGATGCCAGCCACCCAAGCGGCGCCTTTAATTTCGGCAATACGCTTTTGGGGGATATTGAACGCATTGAGGTGGTGCGCGGCCCGGTTTCCGCGATTTACGGCACCTCGGCGATTGGGGGCGTGATCAATCTGATCACACGCCGCGCGCCCGCCGATCGGCAAGCGCAACCTTATGGGGAACTGGCCGGCGGCACCAATTACACCGCGCGCGGTATCGCCGGTGTTGCGGGTACTATCGGTAATACGGATTACGGCGTGACGGGGCAAAGCCTTTCGACACGCGGTTCAAACGCGGTGGCACCGCGTTTCTATAATAATCAAGGCGAACGCGATGGCTTCCGATCCGCGGTGATCACCGTGCGCGGTGGCGTCAATCTTGGTGAAACCGCGCCGGCCAATGTGCTTGGCATGACGCGGCTGGATGGCTTGGTGACCATGCGGGAGAACCGCTTCGGCCTTGATAGCATGCCGAATGATGATCCAAATTACAGCGGCGATGATCGCAACTGGATGGGGTTTCTCCGCAGCGCCACCGAATTATTCGGCGGCGACTGGACCACGGGCCTGACGCTATCGGCCACCGAAGATCGGCGGCGCTACACCAATTGGCGCGATAGCCTGAACAGCAGCACCGCCGATGATCTCTATCGTGGTCGGCGCGAAAGGCTTGCCTGGGACAATACTGTCAGGCTCGCGGATTTTGGGATCCTCACCGCCAATAATCTTGTCTTTGGTGCAGGGTCCGAAAACGAAAGTGCTTTCACCAAGTCGGTTCTTGGGTTCAGTTTTGGCTCAATTAGCCAGGATTTGGACAAATCGCAGCGCAGCGCCTTTGGCTATATCGGCACGCAGCATCGGCTTTGGGATCGGCTGGATGTGACCACCGCGCTCCGCCAGGACGCGCCGGATGGCTTTGATGGCGCGACCACTTGGCGCCTCGGTGGTGTGCTGAGCCTGCCGGAGATCGCATCGCGCGTCACGGCGTCTGGGGGCACCGCCTATCGAGCCCCGGCCCTTTACGAACGCTATGGCGTATTAACATCAAGTCTCAGCCGTTTCCGGGGTAATCCCGATCTGAGACCGGAACATTCTACCTCCTGGGAGGCAGGCATCGAAACCGATATTGGTGCCGGTTTCACTATTTCAGCACTTTATTTCGAAAGTAGGATCCGTGACCTAATCCAAGGAAAGAGCATTTCTCCCGGCAACTCGACCAATGAGAACATTGCCCGCGCACATATCCAGGGCGGCGAATTCGGTTTGACTTGGCGCGCTTCCGACAGTTTTTCGACGCGCGCTGCCTGGACAATTCAGGAGACCCGTAATGAGGCAAATGGCGCTGCCCTCGAACGTCGGCCGCGCAATAGCGCGAGCCTATCGCCACGCATCGCGCCTAAGGTGGATTGGGTGGATGTGCTGAATGCGCGGCTGATCATTGCCCCCGAATTCATCTATATGGGCGATCATCGCGATTATCTTAATCGCGATAATGGATCGGGCGCGGGCCTCGGGCAAAGCGATGGCGGCTTCGTCTTCAACATGACGGCCTCCCTCCCCATCACGCAGCAAATCACTGCCTTCATCGAAGCGCGCAATCTTGGCAATCGGCGCTACGAACCCGCCAATGGTTTTGTCATTCCAGGCCGCAGCGCCATTCTTGGCCTGCGCGGCGTTTTCTGAAACCGCGCGGGCGGCGAGGGCTCACCCCCTCGTCGCCCCCGGCACCCACAGCACATCGCCCGCGCCATTGCCATTCAGCCGCCGCGCGAGCACGAAAAGATGATCCGATAGCCGGTTCAAATAGCGGATCACGGCGGGGTTCACTTCCTCCTCTGCCGCCAGTGCTACAACAAGCCGTTCCGCGCGCCGTACCACAGTGCGCGCGACATGCGCTGCTGCCGCACCCGGCGCGCCACCTGGCAGCACAAAGGATTTCAGCGCGGGCATTTGCCCATTCATCGCTGATAACTCCGCTTCCAGCCGCGCGCATTGCGTATCCGCCACGCGGAGCCTTGCACCCGCTTCGCCTGGCACGCAAAGATCAGCGCCGATATCGAAAAGATCATTCTGAATGCGCGCCAGCATGGCATCGGCTTCCGCGTCTTCGCGCGTAGAAAGGCGCAGCACGCCAAGCGCGGCATTCGCTTCATCCACCGTGCCATAGGCTTCCACGCGCAGCGCATCCTTGCGCACCCGCGCGCCATCACCGAGCGAGGTTTCCCCCTGATCCCCACCGCGCGTGGTGATCACATCAAGCTTGACCATCATTCAATCCCTGCAAAAGCGTCACATCGCCTCAGCGCCGTGCGGTTTCAAGGCGGAAATGCACGGCGGTGGTGATGCTGCCCGCCACGGGTATTCCCGCGCGCTGCGCCGGGCGAAAGCGCCAATCGCGTACTGTTTGCACTGCAGCCGCATCGAGCGCGCTGAAGCCCGAGCTTTCCAGAATGCGCACATCTGCAACGCGTCCTGTCGGGTCCACCAATAATTCAACGCGCACCAAGCCCTCTTCACCGCGCCGGCGGCTGGCTTCCGGATAATTGGGAGGACGATTGCGCGCTGCGTCCAGCGCTTCTGGCGGTGCGCTGCGGCCTTCCAGGGTGAAGCTTTCCATCCCTTGCAAAGCAGCATTCAACCGCACAGGCGCGGGCGGCGCGGTTTGTGGGGGGCTTTGTCGCGGCGGGGCGCGACGCTCTGGCGGGGTTGGCGCCTCGGTCACTTGCCGGGGCTGTTCCGGTTCCGGCAAGGGTTCCGGCGCCGGTGGTGCTTCCGCGATTTGCGGCGGTGTTTCCTCAACCGGTGGGGGCGGCAGCATCGGTGCCGCAAGCGCCGAAGGAGGCGATAGCACGGGCGGCGGTGCTGCGATTACTGGCGGCGGCGACGGTGCGGCAACCATCGGCGGTGGTGGCGGCACATCAGGGGCGGGCGGCACGGCCGCCACTTCGGGCGGGGCGGCAGGGGATTCCACCTCACCAATATCCGGTGCGCCCTCATAAATCACCGCAACGCCCTGGGCTTCCGCCTGGTCCGCCGAAAATTCCTCAATCATCGGCCATAGGATCAAAAGCGCCGCAACCAGCCCATGCAGCGCCAGCGACGCGCCAAGCCCAAAACCGCGCGGTGCGGCCTTCACAGCACCGGCACCCCCTGCTGCTTTGCCTTGCCTTCGGGTTCGACATGAATGGTGATGATGGCGCCCTCAAGCTCCGCCTTCAGCGCGGCTTCGATCCGGTCGCAAATCTCATGGCTTTCACGCACGCGCATATCACCCGGCACCACCAGATGGAATTCCAGAAAAGTATGCCGCCCCGCATGGCGGGACCGCAAATCATGCGCCTCAATCGCGCCCGATGCCTGTTCGGCCACAATGCGACGAATGCGCTCCATCGTGGCCGGCGGCACGGCTTCATCCATCAACCCGCCGACACTTTCGCGGAGCAGCCGCCCGCCCGAGATCAGGATATTCACCGCCGTCAGCGCCGCCAGCAGCGGATCGAGCCATAAAATACCGGTGAGCACGACAAGCCCAACACCGATCAGCACGCCAACCGATGTCACCACATCCGCCCATAAATGCCGCGCATCGGCCATCAGCGCGGGGGATCGGAGCGCCTTGCCGCGTCGCCCGAGATAAAGCGCCCAGCCAGCATTCACGCCGCTTGCCACTGCGGATACGGCAAGCCCGATGCCCGCCTGTTCAGGTGCGCGCGGTGCCAGAAAGGCAGCCCAGGCCTCATGCAGAATGAGCAAGGCCGCCACGATGATCAGCGCGCCTTCCAGCACGGCCGAGAAATACTCAACCTTGGAATGCCCGTAAGGATGGTTCGCATCCGCCGGTAGTGCCGAAAGCCGCACCGCGAGCAAGGCCGCGCAGGCCGCCGCGACATTCACAATGCTTTCAAGCGCATCGGCGTAAAGCGCGACCGATCCCGTCACCCACCAGGCAACAGCCTTGAGTGCGAGAACCGCCACCGCAATCGCCACGCTGAGCGCAGCCAATTGCGCGGCGTTGGAATGCCGGGCCTCAACCATGGCAGGGGTTTAGCCCGTTAGAGCTAGACCGAGAAGTACTTGGCCCGTGGGTGATGCAGCACAATGGCGCTGGTGGATTGTTCGGGATGGAGCTGCCATTCATCACTGAGCGAAACGCCAATACGTTCCGCATCCAGCAATCGCAGCAGCCCTTCCTGATCTTCCAGCTTCGGGCAGGCCGGATAGCCAAAGGAATAACGCCCACCGCGATAGCCCTGTTGGAGCATTTTTTCGATATCGCGATCATCCTCGGCAGCGAAGCCCAATTCAGCGCGGATGCGCTTATGGACATATTCCGCCAGCGCTTCGGCCATTTCGACCGAAAGCCCATGCAGATAGAGGTAATCCTGGTAGCGATTATCCTCAAACCAATCGCGCGCGATATCGGATGCCTTTTGGCCAACAGTGACCACTTGCAGGCCGATCACATCGCGCGCATCGGGGCCATCATCCACATCGCGCACGAAATCGGCGATACAATCGCCATCTTCCTTGGGTTGGCGCGGCATATTGAAGCGGCAGACTTCGGTCGCGCCATCTTCGGCGAACAGGATCAGATCATTGCCTTGACCGGCACATTTCCAATAGCCATAGATCGCTTGCGGCTTCAGGATGTTTTGGTCTTCCGCCAAGGCGAGCATGCGCTTCAGCACCGGGCGCAATTCCTGCTTGGCCCAGCCGAGGAAATCTTCCAGTGATCGCCCCGCCTTCCGGAAACCCCATTGGAATTGATAGAGGCTCCGTTCATTGATGAAGGGCACCAGCGCCTTGGGGGCGGCTTCCAGCACGCGGGCACCCCAGAAGGGCGGGGTTGGTACCGCGCTTTGCGCGGCAACACGGCGGCGGCGGGTTTGCGCGTATTTCACATCAACGGGCGCAAAGCCGCGCGGGTCCGCCGTGCCAAGGGTGCGCTTTTCATTGCGCGCCTTGCCGGAACGCTTGGTTTGCAGCGCCGCCAGGTAATCATCAAAGCCATTGCCCATGACCTTGTCCATCAAATGCAGGCCATCAAAGGCATCGCGCGCATAGGCAACGCGGCCCGAAGCATAGGCGCGCACGCAATCATCTTCGACGTAATTCCGCGTGAGTGCGGCGCCACCCAGCAGCACGGGAATATCCACGCCCTGGCGCGACATTTCTTCCAAATTCTCGCGCATCACGACGGTTGATTTGACCAGCAAGCCAGACATGCCAATCGCATTGGCCTTATGTTCCCGCGCCGCCGCGACAATTTCCGTCAGCGGCACCTTGATGCCGAGATTGACCACGCGATAGCCATTATTGGTCAGGATGATATCCACCAGATTCTTGCCGATATCATGCACATCGCCCTTCACGGTGCCGAGCACGATGGTGCCTTTTTCCTGGCCGGCCACCCTTTCCATATAGGGTTCCAGATAGGCGACGGCGGATTTCATGGTCTCGGCCGATTGCAGCACGAAGGGAAGCTGCATCTTGCCGGCGCCGAACAGCTCCCCCACCACCTTCATGCCATCCAGCAGAATGTCATTAATGATGGAAAGCGGCGCGATACCCTTGGAAAGCGCATCGGCCAATTCATCATCCAGCCCCTTGCGGTCGCCATCAATGATGCGGTCCTTGAGCCGCCCTTCGACGGTTTCCGCGCGCTTCTTCGCCGTGGCATCGGCAGCCTTGCGGCCCGCGAAAAGCTCCAGCATTTTTTGCAGAGGGTCATAGCCTTCGGTGCGGCGATCATAGATCAAATCTTCCGCAACCTTCACCTCCTCAGCGGGGATTTGATGCAAGGGCTTGATCTTGGAGACATGCACAATCGCCCCCGTCATGCCGGCCTTCACGGCGAGGTCCAGGAATACGCTGTTCAGCACATGGCGCGCGGCAGGGTTGAGCCCGAAGGAGATATTGGAAAGCCCCAGAATGATCTGAATATCGGGAAATGCATCCCGGATCATGCGAATGCCTTCAAGCGTCCAAAGGCCAAGCTTGCGGTCATCCTCATTGCCTGTGGCCACCGTGAAGGTCAGCGGGTCAATCATCAGGTCTGATTGCGGCAGACCGTGCTTGTCGCAGGCAAATTCCACCAGGCGGCGGGCAATGCGTAGCTTATCTTCGGCGGTCTTCGCCATGCCCACTTCATCAATGGTCAGCGCAATCACCGCGGCGCCGAATTTGCGCGCGAGCAACATACGGTCTTCGGCGGCCCTCTCGCCTTCTTCGAAATTGATCGAATTGATGATGGGCTTGCCGCCATGCAGCTTGAGCGCCGCTTCAATCACCGGCGTTTCGGTGGAATCGATCACCAGCGGGCCATTCACGCTGCTGGTGAAGCGGCGGATCACCTCGCTCATTTCCGCCATTTCATCGCGCCCGACAAAGGCGGTGCAGATATCAAGGCTGTTTGAGCCCTCGGCCATTTGCTCACGGCCCATGGCAACGCAGCCATCCCAATCGCCCGCCGCCTGGCGTTCGCGCCAAGCCTTGGATCCATTGGCATTGCAGCGCTCTCCGATCGAGAAATAGGAGTTTTCCTGACGCAGCGCCGTCGCGGTGTAGAGCGACGCCACCGATGGCACCCAATAAAACTTGCGCTTGATTGGCGCCGGGCGCTGCGCGGCACCGCCGAGCTTGCGCAGCATGGCATCAAGTGCGGTGATATGCGGTGTGGAGGTACCGCAGCAGCCGCCGATCAAATTCAAGCCATCTTCAACAACAAAGCGTTCCATCCAGGCGGCGAGTTCTTCCGCGCCCAGCGGGTAATGAGTTTTGCCATCCACCAATTCCGGCAGGCCGGCATTGGGCTGGCAGGAAATCAACCCCGGCCAGTTCTGCGACAGCCAGCGCACATGTTCCGCCATTTCCTGCGGACCTGTTGCGCAATTGAGCCCCATCAGCGGCACATCCAGCGCATGCACAATTGTGGTCGCGGCAGCGATATCGGGGCCGACAAGCAAGGTGCCGGTGGTTTCCACTGTCACCTGCACGAAAATCGGAATTGTGGACCCCGCCGCCTTGCGCGCAATTTTCGCGGCATTCACGGCGGCCTTGATAAACAGCGTGTCCTGATTGGTTTCTGTCAGCAGCGCATCCGCGCCACCGGCAATCAGGCCGCGGCATTGTTCCACCAGCGCGGCTTCCAGCGCGTCATAGGTGATATTGCCAAGGCTTGGCAGCTTGGTGCCTGGGCCGATATCGCCCACCACCCAACGATGCCGGCCATCGGCGAAACCCTCAGCCGCCTCGCGCGCCAATTCAACGGAAAGCTTGTTGATCTCAAAGGCGCGATCTTCCAGTTCAAACTCGGCCAAAGTCACCGGCGAACCGCCGAAGCTATTCGTCAGCACCATATCCGCGCCCGCTTCGTAATAGCCGCGATGGATATCGCGCACGATATCGGGGCGCGAAAGGTTCAAAACTTCGGTGCAGTTTTCCTTGCCCCAGTAATCGCGATCCACTTCCAGGGCCATGGCCTGCACGCGGCTGCCCATGCCGCCATCACAGAGCAAAACGCGGTCACGAAGGGCGTCGAGGAGATGCGGGCGCGCCATGGGGAAACCTTCAGGAAACGGGGGTGGAAACAGAAATTGGCAAGCGTTCTGCCGACCAAAGCTTGAGCGAAAGATCAGCAGGAATGCTGCCAACACGCGGCGCGGTGCAGCCCGCGCCGCCAAGCCAACCGGCCATCGCGGCATCATCAAAACCAGGCCAGCGATGGGCGTAGCGGGTCAGCAGATCGGCGCGGTCATGCGGCGCCAGATCAAGGATCAGCAAGCGCCCGCCGGGGCGCAATACCCGCGCGGCTTCAGCCAAGGCGGCGGCGGGGTCTTCCGCGTAATGCAACACCATGTGCAAGGTGACCGCATCAAAACCCGCATCCGGCAGGGGCAGCCGATACATATCCGCTTGCCGCACCGAAATATGGCTGAGGCCGCGTTCCGTCAGGCGGCTGCGCGCCAGCGCCAGCATCTCGCGTGAGGCATCAACGCCAAGCCCTTCATCAATGCGCGGCGCCAAGCGTTCCAGAACACCGCCCGTGCCGCAGCCGATATCAAGCAAGCGGCCAAGGCGCGGCGCCGGCAGGGCATGCAAAAGCGCGGTTTCAATCGCTTCGGTCGGCAGGCCAAGGGCGCGGGTTTCATCCCAATCGGCGCCATGGCTGCGGAAACTGTCGGAAGCAATGCGCGCCCGCTCCGCCGCCAGCCGCGCTGCGGCGCGCCGATCAGCGGCCAGCAGGGGGTCCGATTCGGGCAGGCGGGCCAGGATATGGCGGGCGAGGTCAGCATCCGGCGCCATCTGAAACCAGGCATTGGCGCCTTCGGGCGTGCGGGTCAGCAGGCCGGCTTCGACCAGAAGCTTCAAATGGCGGGAGAGCCGTGGCTGGGATTGGCCCAGAATCGCCACCAATTCCGTGACGCACCAGGCGCCACGGGCGCAAAGCGCCAGTAGCCTGAGGCGTGTCGGCTCCGCCGCGCCGCGCAATTGGGACAGAACATCCTGCATGGGCTTTACATAGACATAAACATATTCTTATGTCTAGTATCGGCCCGGAAGTTTGAGCTTTTCCCAGTCCTGACTTGCTCAACAACCCAGTTCAAGGCTGCGATTTCCGGTAAGCGGTTCACGCTTTGCTGCTTCGTTCGGTCCGGGAGCCCCGAGCCCAGGTCAAGAACGACGGTTCAGGGTGTTATAGGCCGCGTCATAGCCGGGCAGGTCAAAGTAATATTGGCCAGAGCCAAGCCGGTAGAGCGCGCCACATTCCCAAGACCCGCTGTCCACGGCGATGCAAAGTTGCTCGCCATCAATCTTCCAGGATCCAGTCCTAACTGCCGGCAACATCCGCATGGAGAAGCCAACTGTTCCGTCCGGCGCAAAGGCATAGCTAAGGCCCCCAGTGATACTGTTATCAAACCGTACCGGCTGTGCCAGCAGTGTTCGCATTTCCGTCACCTGCAAACGCTTTGCGCCGGTCGGCGGCGCCGCGGTCTGATTGCTGGCGCAGGCACCAAGCGACCCAAGCATCATCCCCGCCACTGCAAGACGAATATAACTTGTCACGGTCGGCTCCTATTGAAAAATGACGATCTTGGGCATCCAGCAGCACCAGGCCGCCAAACCCCGCGATTGGAGATTTGGTAAAGACTGATTATGTTTATTCTAAGCCCGTTGAAGTCACTTGGCCGCCTTAAACGCTTAGATGTCATCGTTATGCCTAGCAGAGCCATTAAGGGGCAAAATTGCGGAATGAGCTCGTCACATGGCTTGGTCGCTCGACGCCCGTATACCTCTCCACCTGCTAACGCCGGGTGAAACCCCTGCGCCGGGCATGGCCGTGCTTGCCGAGGCGCCAAGCGCGGCCTCAGCCCCCGCCATGGCGTTGTTTTCCCTGAATGGCGCGCATGTGCCGGCCTGCGCCTGCTGCGGCGTGCGCGGTCCGGTGGCGGAGGCGTTGGACAGGCTGTTTCTTGGCCGGGTGCGCGGCGAGCTTCCCTGGTTCATCGCCATCGCCGCCCTGCCGCAAACCGCTGAGGCAGCCGAGGCGATTCGCCGAACGCTCCGAGATGATGCCGCCAGCAGTGCAAGGTTCCGGCTGGCGAATTAGTGAGCGGGCGTGTCGAAACTACCGGACGTCGAAGCGCGAAACCAAACCTCAATCCACCGGCAGCGTCTTCTCACCCTCCCCCAGGCTTCTTTGCATCGTCACCACATCCACCCAGCGGCCAAATTTCATGCCGACCGCGCGCATGGTGCCGATATGCCGGAAGCCGAGTGACACATGCAGGCCGATGGAACCCACATTTTCAGAATCGCCAATCACCGCCAGCATTTGCCGAAAGCCAGCTTTCTCCGCCCGCGCGATCAACTCCGCGACCAGCGCCTTGCCAACACCCTGGCCGCGCACATCATCGCGCACATAGATCGAATTCTCGACCGTGTAGCGATAGGCTGAACGCTCCCGGAAGGCGCTGTAATAGGCGTAGGCGAGGATCTCTCCCGCCTCCCCATCTGCCACCAGCCAGACATTGCCGCGACCGGCGAGCACTTTTTTCATGCGCGCGGCCATATCGGCCTCATCAGGGGGCACTTCCTCAAAAGTGCCGGCGCCATGCAGCACGTGATGGGCGTAGATTTCCGTGATGGCGGGCAGATCAGCGGGGGTGGCTTCGCGAATTTGCATGTCTCAGTCCCCAATGCCGAGCGAAGCGGCCAGTGCCTCCGCCGCGGCCAGCACGGCGCGGTCACGCCCCGGCGCCCCCACCAGGGAAAGCCCAACCGGCGCGCCGGCTACCTTGCCCGCGGGGATCGTCACTTCCGGCAGGCCGCAGAAGCCGGCAATGGCGGTCACGCCCATTGTCCGTTCGCGTACCTTGTTCTGCTCAGCCAATGAAGAAGCCAAAAGCGGCGCCGGCGCGGGGGAAGTCGGGTAGATCATCACCGCGCCCCCGCTCAGCAGCGCATGGAAGCGCGCCTGCGCCACACGGCGGAAGGCGCGGCCGGCAGCGGATTTCGCCTGGTCCATGGCGGCGGCAGCGTCAAACCGCTCCTTCACGCCGGGGCCGAATTTCGGATTGGTCGCGGCAATCCAGGGGCCGAGGGCGGTCCAGGCCTGCTCCGCCTGGGCGCAGCGGAAATGTTCGTAGAAGGCATCAAGGCCCTCGGGCGCCACATGCGTCGCCAGCGCGGGGCCAAAGAGCGCTTCGGCGGCCTTCAAAGCAGGCGTCAGCGCGGCCACGGTTTCGGGTTCCGCATTGGCCCAGGCTTCGGCAACTGAAATCAGCGGGCCAACCGCGCCAGCGCCACCGGGCGGCAGCAGCACCTCACCCACACGGCGCAGCATCGTGCCCGTTCGCGCGAACCAGCCCGCCGTATCGTAATCCGGCCCCAACGCGCAGGCGCCCGCCAGGCTGATCGCGCCCCAGCTCGGCCGAATGCCGAAAACACCGCAATAGGAAGCGGGAATGCGCACGGAACCGCCGGTATCCGACCCCACGGTGAAATCCACGAGGCCCGCTGCCGCCGCGGCAGCCGATCCGCAGGAAGACCCGCCCGGAAAACGGTCCGGCGCGGCAGGGTTTTTCGGTGTGCCCTGCCAGATATTCTCGCCCGTCAGCCCATAGGCCAGTTCAACTGTCTTGGTCTTGCCCGCCAGCGAAGCGCCTGCCTGCAAAAGCTGCGTGATCACCAGCGCATCGCGCGTCGCTGGCGGATGGGTCGCTGCCCAATCGGGATTGCCATAACCGGTGACAGTGCCGGCGACATCAAACAAATCCTTGGCGGCGAAGCTGAGCCCCGCGAGCGGGCCTGAGGCCGCGCCGGCGCGCCTGGTGCGCTCACCCGGAATGAAAGCGCCAACGCTGTCTTCGGTCATGCCAAGCTCCTGCTGCCAATAATGGCGCGGAAACTGCGCCAGCCGGGCGGGTCAGGCAAGGGCGAAAAAAAAGCGGGACACGGGGGCAGGCCGGTCCCGGAACATCAGGCTTGATGAATGGCTACCTGGCCTCCGGTCAGGAGAAGGTCCGGCGCCTTATTGATCAGGTCAGGTCGAGCAAAGCGGCCTTCACGGTCAGCGCCGCAATGCCAGCCGCGACAAAGGCCGCAGGCTCGCCAAAGCGCTTGGCCACGAAATACGCGACACCGGCAAAAATGAGCGCCCAGCAGCCAATTTCGCCAAGGCTAGGAGTGATGGTCATAATGAGCCCTCCGTCTTTATGGCGGAAGAATAACACTCAAGTCATGAAAGTCCAGACATAATTTGGTCAGCCCCCATCAAGCGCCCTCACCCCGAAAACTGGCCAGCGAGCGGCGCGGGCGGCCATCCGGGCCGAAATTGGCGGCATCCAGCCAGGCGGCGATGGCATCACGGCGTACGGGCCATTCGTCAGCAATGATCGAAAACCACGCCGTATCCCGCCGCCTTCCCTTCACCACCAGATGCGCGCGATGCGTGCCTTCATAGACAAAGCCAAGCCGCGCGGCGGCGTGGCGTGATGGCATATTGAGCGCATTGCATTTCCACACCAGCCGCCGATAACCCAGGTCATCCATGGCATGGCGCATCAGCAGGAACATCGCCTCGGTCGCGGCGCGCGTGCGCTGCATGCGCGGCGAGAACCAAATATTGCCGATTTCGATATCCGCATGGGCGGGGGCGATTTGCATCAGCGTCAGCCAGCCATCCACCGTGCCGGTGCGATGCGGGCGAATGGCCCAGGCGATTGGGTCATGCGTCACCGCGAAACCCGCAACATGGGCGCGCATCGCCGCCGCATCGCGAAACGGGCCATAGCCCATATAGGCCCAGCCCTCCCCACCCGTGTCGCGTTCTGCCGCGCGCCACAAATCCTCGGCATGGCGGAGATGAAGCGGTTCCAGATCAACCGATTGCCCCTTATGCGGAATGCGCGCCGGCAAGGGGCGCGGTGTCGCATCCACCAGCGGGCCAAGCGGGGGGGTGGTGGCGGAGTCCCAGGGGACGCCTTCGGGCAGGTTTTCCATCGCCCCAGAAGAAACGCCCGGCGCGCGGGATGCAAGCCATGATTGCCGGTTGCGCGCCGCGCCGCGCCGCCGCAAAACAGTACCCATGAATACGGCCCCTTCCCCCGCCCCCGCCATCCCCGCCGCCTATTTCGGGGAAAAGGTCACGCATGTGCATCATTGGACGGATCGGCTGTTTTCCTTCCGCTGCACGCGCGACACTGGCTTTCGCTTCCGCGCCGGCGAATTCGCCATGATCGGGCTGATGGTGGATGGCAAGCCACTCGTGCGCGCCTATTCCATGGCAAGCCCCACCTGGGATGAGGCATTGGAATTCCTGTCCATCAAGGTGCAGAACGGGCCGCTTACATCGCGCCTGCAACATATCAAGCCGGGCGATACGGTGCTGATTGGCCGCAAACCCACCGGCACGCTGGTGACGGATAATTTGCTGCCAGGCCGCAGCCTTTGGATGCTGGCAACCGGCACCGGCCTTGCCCCCTTCCTGAGCCTGACGCGCGAGCCTGATGTCTATGAACGCTACGGCACGGTGGTGGTGGCCCATACCGTCCGGCAAGTGGCGGAATTGGCCTATCGCGAGATGTTCGAACGCGACCTGGCGCAGCATGAATTCCTCGGCGAGATCATCGCCGGCAAGCTCCGCTACTATCCTTCTGTGACGCGGGAGCCCTTTCCGACCCAAGGGCGCATCACTGATTTGATCGAATCCGGGCGGATTTTCACTGACCTCGCCCTGCCCGCGCTCGACCCGGCCCATGACCGCGTGATGCTCTGCGGGTCTGAGGCGATGAACCGCGACTGCAAGGCCATGCTCGAAGCCCGCGGCTTTGTGGAGGGATCGAACAACGCCCCCGGCAGCTATGTCGTTGAAAAGGCCTTTGTGACGAAATAGGCCGGCAGGCCTTTGGCGCTGAAAAAAACATTGCGTCATCTGCCGGTCATCCATATGTCACGCCCTTGTGAAGCACCGCCCCAGCCTGCCGGGGGGCACCATCAAGGGAGAAGCAAATGACCGGTTCCACCGTTGAAGCGCCCGCGCGGCGCGGTTTTTTGAAGGCGGCTGCCGCCACAGGGGCGGGCGTTGCTGTCCTTGCCACCCCCAATGTCAGCCGGGCCCAGACCACGACGCTGCGCTTCCAGTCCACCTGGCCGCAGCGCGATATTTTCCATGAATTCGCCGGTGACTTCGTCAAGCGCGTGAATGACATGGCGGGCGGGCGGCTGCGGCTTGAATTGCTCGCCGCCGGCGCCGTGGTTGGCGCTTTCCAGTTGTTGGATGCGGTCAGCGCCGGCACGCTTGATGGCGGCCATGGCGTGCCCGCCTATTGGTTCGGCAAGAACAAGGCGTTTTCGCTGTTCGGCACCTCGCCCCCCTGGTTCGGCGATGCCAACCAGCTGCTCGGCTGGTATCATTATGGCGGCGGTGAAGCGCTCTACAATGAATTGCTCAATGAGCATGTGAAGGTGAATGTCGTCTCCTTCATGACCGGGCCGATGCCGACCCAGCCGCTTGGCTGGTTCAAGAACCCGATTGAGCGTCCTGAACAGATCCGCGGCCTGAAGTATCGGACTGTTGGCCTTGCGGCTGATCTGTTCGCGGAACTTGGCGCGGCGGTGGTCTCGCTCCCTGGCGGCGAAATCGTGCCCGCTTTGGAACGCGGCGTCATTGACGGGGCGGAATTCAACAACCCGTCTTCCGACCGCGTGCTTGGCTTCCCGGATGTGGCTAAGGTCTACATGATCCAGTCCTTCCATCAGCGCACGGAAAGCTTCGAAGTGCTGTTCAACAAGGGCAAATTCGCAGCCCTGCCAGCGGAGCATCAGGCGATCATCAAATTCGCTTCCGAAAGCGCTTCGGCTGATATGTCCTGGAAGTTGCAGGATCGCTATTCGCGCGATCTGCTCGCCATGGCGCAGCAGCAGGGCGTGCAGGTGCGCCCAACACCGCGCCCGGTTCTGGACGCGCAATTGGCCGCCTGGAATCGCGTGGTGCAGAAGTATGAGGGCGATGCCTCCGCACCGGCTGCGGGCCCCTTCTTCAAGAAGGTCTGCGACAGCCAGCGCGATTGGTGCCGCCGCGTCGGCAATTTCTTCCTGCGCTATGAAGCAAGCCCAGTGATTTCCTATAATCACTTCTTCGGCGCACGCTAAAGCAAGGTAATGGGGTGCGGGTTGCGGCCCGCACCCTTTTTGATGCCCCAGACTGAAGGGGCGATGATCGAAAGCCCACATCATGCAGCGTCTGCTTCTTGGCATTGATCGCTTCAGCACCCTGGTCGGCCAGACCTTCGCCTGGAGCATCATCGTGCTGACCCTGGTTGTGACCTATGAAGTGGTGATGCGCTACGCCTTCCGCGCACCAACCACCTGGGCCTATGACACTTCCTATATGCTTTATGGCACGCTGTTCATGATGGCGGGCGCCTATGCGCTGTCACGCAACGGGCATGTGCGCGGCGATTTTCTCTATCGGAATTTCAAGCCTGCGACCCAGGCCAAGTTCGATCTGGTGCTTTACATCCTGTTCTTCTTTCCGGCGATTTTCGCCTTCATGATTTCCGGCTGGACCTTTTTCGCGCAAAGCTTCGCGCAGAATGAAAGATCCATGTTCAGCCCCACCGGCCCGGTGATCTGGCCCTTCAAGTTCCTGATCCCGGTGGTGGGCGTGCTGTTGCTGCTGCAAGGCATTGTGGAAGTGGTGCGCTGCATCCAATGCATCCGCACCGGCGCCTGGCCAAAGCGGCTTTCGGATGTGGAAGAATTGGACCAGCAAATCCTTGCCGCCGCCGCCGAACAGGACCCCGAGGAATTGGCCCGCCGCATGGCTGCCTCCGGCCAGATCCCCTTAGACACGTCAAAGAAGGGCTGACGCGCCATGTCTGACGGTATGCTCGGGCTCACGCAGCTCTTTCTATTCCTGTTCTTCATCATGCTGGGCTTCCCGATCGCCTTCACGCTGATGGCGATGGGGTTATTCTTTGGCTATCTCGGCATGCAGGAACGTATTTTTGATCTGCTGGTGCAGCGCACCTATGCGGTCATGTCGAATGACGTGCTGATCAGCGTGCCGCTTTTCGTGCTGATGGGCTATATCATCGAACGCGCGAATATTCTGGACCGGCTATTCCGATCCTTGCAGATGGCGAGTGGGAATATTCCGGGTTCGCTCGCTGTGGCGACCCTGGCGACTTGCGCGCTGTTCGCAACCGCAACGGGGATTGTTGGTGCCGTTGTGACCCTCATGGGCCTGCTCGCTTTTCCGGCCATGCTCCGCGCAGGTTATGATGTGAGACTGGCTTCAGGGGTTATTTGCGCGGGCGGCTGCCTTGGCATCCTGATCCCGCCCTCCATTATGCTGATCCTCTTTGGCGCCACCGCGGGGGTTTCCGTGGTGCAGCTTTATGCCGCTGCCTTCATCCCCGGTGTCATGCTGGCGGGGATGTATATCCTTTATGCCATGGGCATCGCCCTCCTGAAGCCGGAAATGGCGCCCCGCTTGCCGCCCGAGGAAGTGAATATCCCCTTCAGCCAAATTGCGATTTCGCTGCTGACATCCTTCATCCCGCTTGCGGCGCTGATTGCCATGGTGCTGGGTGCCATTTTGATGGGGCTTGCGACACCATCCGAAGCCGCCGCCATGGGCAGCCTTGGGTCCATTATCCTCGCCATCGTCTATCGATCCTTTTCCTTTGCCAAGCTCAAGGAAAGCGTGTTCCTGACCGCGCGCACCTCCGCCATGGTGTGCTGGTTATTTGTGGGCAGCGCGATTTTCTCCTCCGTCTTTGGTTATCTCGGCGGGCAGGATCTGGTGGAGCAATTCTTCAAATCCCTGCCGCTGAATACCTTCACCTTCATGATCCTGGCGCAATTGCTGATCTTCATCCTCGGCTGGCCCTTGGAATGGACGGAAATCATCGTGATTTTCGTGCCGATCTTCCTGCCGCTCTTGGATGATTTCGGCGTTGATCCGCTGTTCTTCGGCGTGATGGTGGCGCTTAATCTGCAAACCTCCTTCCTGTCGCCGCCGGTTGCCATGGCGGCCTTCTACTTGAAGGGGGTGGCGCCCAAGCATGTGCGGCTTGAGGATATCTTCAAAGGCTGCATGCCCTTCATCTACATCGTGCTGATCTGCATGTTGGCGATCTATGTCTTCCCTGGCCTGGTCACGTGGCTGCCCGATCAGCTTTATGGCTCAACCCCCAGCGTTGGCACGCCGATCCAATTGGATGCCCCGCCGGAGGGTGGCTTTCAGGAAGATGAAGCCTTGAAGATTGCCGATTAGCACCATGGATCAGGATCCCATCACACGCGCCATCGGCTATCTGTCTGAGGCGTTTGAAACCGGCAATCCGCTGGCGCCGCTGCCCGCAGAAATCGCCCTCACCACCCAGGATGACGCCGAGGAAGTGGCGGGCGGTGTGCTCGCGCGGCTTGGCTTTGCGCCATGCGGTGTCCGGGTCGCGCCGGCAGCCGATGGCAGCCTGATCACCGGCCCCATGCTGGAAGCGCGCTTCCTGGATGATGGTGCGGGGCTGTCGCTCGAGATCATGCGCCATGGCCGCGCCTCGGCCGCCCTGCTGGGTGTGCTGGGCGCCGCTTTGGAGCCTGAGGCGACATCGCCGCCCGAGATCACCGCCATCCACCCGGCGCTGGATGTAAGCGCCAGCCGCTTCACCCAGGGCCCGGCGGATCGCTTGGCGGAGATCGCCGATTTGGCCGGGCTTGGGCTGCTGGTTTTGGGTAAGCGCCGACCGATACCCGAAACGCCAAGCCGTGTTGCCTTGGTTGAAGGTGAAGGTGCCGCGCGCGGCAGGCCCTTCGACCTGCACGCGGCCTTTGCCAAGGCAGCGGCAGAAGCGCGGCGCTTGGGCGGCTTGCCCGCAGGTGCGGTGCTAGTGGTGGCAGGGCTTGGTGCGCCGGTGGTTGGCTTGAAGGCCGGCGCGCAGCTCACGGCACGTTTTACCGGCATTGGGAAGGTGAGCGCGCGCTGCGGTTAGAGCGCCTGTTCCTTGTCATCCCCCAATGCTCATGACCTGACATAGGCACCCACGGAACCTGGCACTGACCGCAAGAGTTTCCGCCGCCAGATCCTTGGAGGTGGCTTTAAGCATTCGCTGCCAAGGAACAGACACATGCCGCGCCTGGTGTGGCTATTTGGCAGGGTGACGGCGGCAGCGCTGTGCGAGGCTCAATCCATTTGTATCAACAAGCCATCAGCGCCAAGCTGCAACGCGTAGCCAGTCCGTTCCGGATGGAGATGAATGACGACACCGGCTGGATTTTGTAACCACAAGCCGCCTTGAACCTCTTTGGAGCCCGCGACCGCGCCGGTCCGCGCGCCGCCATAAAGGCCCGGAAAATCAGCAATGCGCGAGAGATGATAAACTTCTCCAACCGCCCGAAGTTCGGAAATACCGATGCCGCCGACACCAAGGCCGCGGATACGAAAGCGGTAGCTGTGTCCGCCGAAAGTCAACGTGCCGCTGCCCCAGGACACGCTGCCGAACAAACTGACCTGAGTCTGGGACAGGGTTACGCGCCCAACAGGGTGTTCCTCTGCCTGGCTGCCAGTCTGCGCGGCTAAACGCCGTGTAAAGAGCGCAGCAAAGGCAAGCCCGCTGATGGCGCGGCGCTTCGCAGTCGGTCCGTTCATTGCAGCCAGCTCCTTTAAAGCGCAACACCGCCTTTGCGGTGCTGCAAGGTCCCGGTGGTCCGATCACGCCTGCTGTTTTTCTGCAGGCAGGTGGATCAGCCCACCGAAGACATCGCGAGTGTTGTGCGGGGCATCCTCGGGACAGACAAAGCCCGCCAGAAGCGCACCACCAGCACATCCTTCGATTTATGCGTTTATACTACGGACGAAGGAACGAATTGAGATATCGCAAGAACAGCGTTGCATCGCTTGTTCTGCACCGGGATCAATAACGCCAAATTGGTGATTTGCTTGACGAGAGAGTTTCTGCGTGTCGTGCCCCCCTCCCCTCCAGAAAATCCTGGAAAAGCCGAAATCCCTCCATTCAACCGAGGAAGAATCCGACCGAAAACGCGTCCGCGATGGGCATTCTTGCAGCAGGATTGAGCGCCAGCGGCAGCCAGACGAAAACGGGAAAGCTCAAAACCGCCTGACGTCCGCTTCACATGCGGTCACAGTCAGGGGGGATATTGTAGGTGCACTTCTTTGTTTTGAATTGCTTACGGGCTTTCTGGGTGCAGTGCCCGCAGGCCTCAGGCGACTGAGAAAATCCTGCACAAAAATAAATCATTCTCCTAAACCTCGAATAAATTCGGCTTACTTGTTAAGTTTTTCGGTTTTTTGTTGTCGTTTTTGAAATTTAATAGGCCATCGGTTATTTTATTATTTATTTTATTCATATTTTTCATTTTGCCTTTTTCTCGCCTTAATTCATCACGGTTCGGCTATCCTATCATCTGATTTTTTTATTTGCATTTCTTCTCAGCCTCGATTATCGAACCTTCATGACGACCGCCAAGGCTTCGTCGGCGCCCCCGGGCCGACGAGTTGGTGTGGCTCTCCAGCGTGCTTTGCTGCGGAGCGCCCACCCCCCAAGGTTTCGTTCTTCCGGGTATTCGGCCCTAGCGGCCTTCAGCCTATCCCTCAGCAAAGCGCGCCGCGCCTCGGCTATCGCGCTCGTCCTGGCGCTGGGTTTGTTTGGCGCCGGCTGTGCGGAGCTTCCTCCCCCCGCCACGCAATCGCCTGTGGCACGTGATGCTTCCTCCCCCCGCGCCGCCTGCCTGGTGGCCGCGCGCCAGGCTGAAATCGCCCATGGCGTGCCGGAAGGGCTGCTGACGGCGATTGCACTCAATGAAAGCGGGCTGCATGCCTATGCGCTCAATCTGCGGGGCCGCGCCTATTTCCCAGAAACGCGGGAAGAAGCGCGGCGGTTGCTGACCTCGGCCGGCACGCGCGGCATGGCCGGATGCTTCCAGATCAATGCCGGCGTGCATGTGAAGCGTGGGGAAGATTGGCCGCTTGATCCAAACCAGGCCGCCGATTGGGCCGCGCGCTACCTGGTGCGGCATTATGAAAATCATGGCGATTGGGGCCGCGCCGTGCTGCGCTGGCATGGAGCCTCCCCCCGCCAGGCGAATAATCGCATCGTCTGCCGGGTGCATAGCAAGCTGGAAGTGACAGCGCCGGGCAGCACCCTATTCGCTGATCGCTGTCGCCCTGGTGCTTCCCAATGGGCGCGCGTTCGTCGCAATGGCGCGGCACATCTGGAAGTGGCGGAAGCCGCCGAGTAAGCGCGGTTCCGTCAAGGCGCCTGACGCACCCCCATGGCCAAAGTCCGTTCATCCATGCGCGGCGTATGCGTCAGGCCTTTGCGCAGGCCCCAGGTGTTCAGATATTGCACCAGCTGGATCAGCGGTTCTTCTTCCGCATAGCGGGCAATGGCCTCGTGCCAGATCTTCTCCCGCGCTGCATCATCCAAGGTGGCTGATCCGCGCGCCGCAAACTCATCAAAAACCGGGCTTGAGAACCGGGCGTTATTATTGGCGCCGGTCAGGCGCTGCCGGTCATGGGTGGCAACCGTATTGACCAGGAAGTTCGAAGCCTCCCCGGTGGAACTGCCCCAGGCGCCGATCTGCATGCCATATTCAATGCGCGCGCGGCGCGGCACAAAGGCGGTCCAGGGCGCGGCATCCACCGCGGTACGGATACCGATCCGCGTCCACATTTGCGCCACCGCCTGCGCAAGCCGCGCATCATTCGGCCAACGGTCATTGGGGGTGTGCAGCGTGATGCGGAAACCATCCGGGTAGCCCGCTTCGGCCAAAAGCCGCTTGGCGCCATCGGGATCAAAACGCCGCGGCTTCACCGCAGCATTATAGCCAAAAGTGCCTTCCGGCAGCCATTGCGCGGTTGCCGTCGCCGCCCCTTCCATCACGCGTTCCACCAGCGCATCGCGATTGATCGCCATGGAAAGCGCGCGCCGCACGCGCGCATCCTTCCATGGGTTCACCGGCAAGGGTGTGCCGTTATTATCGGTGATCAGCGGCGTGCCGCCATCACGCGAATAATCCGGCGCCATATAAACGGTGCGAAGGCTAGGCACTTCCGTCACGGTCACGCGCGGGTCACGCCTAAGCCGCGCCAGATCGCTGGTTGGAATTTGTTCGATGATGTCCACATCGCCGGCCAGCAAGGCGGCAGTGCGGGACGCATCATTCAACAAAAACCGCTGATTGGACCGCGCCCAGGGTTCCTTTTCGCCCCAATAAGCGTCAAAGCGCGCCAGCTCAACGCGATCACCAGACCGATAGGACAGCATCCGATACGGCCCTGTGCCAATCGCGGCCTTGCCGGAATTGAAATCCTCACTGCTCGCGCCCTCTGCCGCGTGGCGGGCGATGATGCAGACGGAAGCAAGGTCAAGCGGCAGCAGCGGATGCGGCGCGCTGGTATGGATGATCAGCGTATGCGCATCAGGTGTTTCAACCTTGGTGATGGCGCGCAGAAATCCGCCAAAGCCGCCCGGGCTATTCGGCACGCCGGCCTGCACGCGGGCAAAGGTGAAGACCACATCATCGGCGGTGAAGGGCTTGCCATCATGCCAGGTCACGCCGCGCCTGAGCTTCATTTCCCACACCGTCTCAGACACCACGCGCCAGCTTTCCGCAAGGCTCGGCTGCGGGCGGGCGCGTTCATCGCGCTCCACCAGCCGGTCAAAAATATGGTGCGTCAGCGCGTTATTCGGCCCGACATTATGAAAATGCGGGTCAATGGTGGTGACCGGCGCGCCGAGGCCAACCGTCAGCGTCTGCGCGCTTGGCGCATTGATCATAAAGGGCAGCGCAATCAGGGCAGCCAGCAGGGTCTTGGTGGGGGTGTTCATGGTAGCCTCCCGGAAGTTCTTGGACGGAAGGCTAACGCGGGTTTGCAGACCTACGCCAGAGGCTTTTGCCAAAAAATCCGCCGGCGCCGCAGGGTCACTTCCGCTTGGCAAACAGGCACAAATACTCCCAAGCCATGGTCGCGGCGGCGAGTGCGGTAATCTCCGCCACATCATAGGCCGGCGCGACTTCCACAACATCCGCACCGCGAAAATCCACCCCCGCCATGCCGCGCAATATCGCCTGAGCCTGCCAGCTCGCGAGGCCGCCAATCTCGGGCGTGCCGGTGCCGGGCGCGAAGCCGGGATCAAGCCCGTCAATGTCGAAGGAGAGATAACAGGGGCCGCTGCCCAGCACATCGCGGATTTGGGAAATGACCGTGTTGATCGGCGCCTGATGCACATCCTGCGCGGAGAGGATCGTCGCCCCCTGCGCCCGGGTCCAGGCGTAGTTTTCCGGCCAGGCTGGGGCGCGGATACCCACCTGCACCATGCGACGCGGCGCGATCAGCCCTTCCTTGATGGCGTGCCAGAACACCGTGCCATGGGCGAAAACCTGGCCGAAATTATCCTCACCCGTATCCAGATGCGCATCAATATGCAGCAAACCCAGCGGCTCCCCGATGCGCTTTTTCAGCGCGCGTAATAGGGCAAGCGTGATGCTGTGTTCGCCACCAAAGGCGAGAAGATGGGCGAGGCCTGTCGCCTGTTCTTCAATCAGTGCCAGGCTTTTTTCCATATCGCCAAGGGCGATTTCAAATTCACCCAGATCGGAAAGATCAAGCGTGGCGGGTGGCGCCCCCGTGATCGGGTGCCGCCCATCGGTCAGCATGCGCGCAGCGGCGCGGATGGCGCGGGGGCCATCGCGTGCGCCGGCGCGGTTGGTGGTGCCGATATCAAGTGGCACGCCGGCCACGCAAAAGGCCGCGCCCCTGTCATGCGGGCGGGCGCCGAGGAAGGCATGCGGGGCGGCAAAGGTGATGGGCGCGGACATGGGGAATTACTGCAATCCGCCCGGCCCGCCTGTCCAGGGGGCAGGGCGCGGCGTGACACAAATCCGCCCGGTGGCGGGACGCTCGGCAAAGTCCTGGCCGAGCGCCATTCGGGCCATTCAGCCCTGGCGTTCCACCATCAGCTTCTTGATCTCGCCAATCGCTTCCGCGGGGTTCAGGCCCTTGGGGCAGGTGCGCGTGCAATTCATGATGGTGTGGCAGCGATAGAGCCGGAAGGGGTCTTCCAGATTATCCAACCGCTCGCCGGTCGCTTCATCACGCGAATCAGCAATCCAACGATAGGCCTGCAACAGCACTGCCGGCCCCAGATAGCGATCACCATTCCACCAATAGGACGGGCAGGAGGTGGAGCAGCAGAAGCACAGGATGCACTCCCAAAGCCCATCCAGCTTGGCGCGTTCTTCCTTGGATTGCAGGCGTTCCGCATCCGGCGGCGGGGGCGTGTCTGATTTCAGCCAGGGCTCCACGCTGCGAAGCTGCGCATAAATCTGCGACAGATCGGGCACCAGATCCTTCACCACCGGCATATGCGGCAGCGGGTTGATGCGCACATCGCCCTTCACCTCATCAATGGGCTTCAGGCAAGCAAGCGTATTCAGCCCATCAATATTCATGGAGCAGGAGCCGCAAATCCCCTCACGGCAGGAACGCCGGAAGGTGAGCGTGCTATCCACCTCATTCTTGATCTTGATCAGCGCGTCCAGCACCATCGGGCCGCATTGCTCAAGATCAATTTCATAGGTGTCGTTGCGCGGGTTTTCGCCGGAATCCGGGTCCCAGCGATAGATCTTGAAATTCTTGACCTTCTTCGCACCAGCCGGCGCCTTATGCGTCTTGCCGGTGCCGACAGTCGAATTCTTGGGAAGCGTGAAAGTGGCCATTGTGCCGGCTCCTAATAAA
Organism: Roseomonas sp.; assembly: GCA_020249435.1. Classification (GTDB taxonomy): domain Bacteria; phylum Pseudomonadota; class Alphaproteobacteria; order Acetobacterales; family Acetobacteraceae; genus Neoroseomonas. The sequence continues at coordinate 304,282 of JADCFQ010000007.1, forward strand.
CGCGCGCCTTGGGGGGGAAGACCTGCACTTCATTCGTCAGCGTGCGCATCTTCACATCGCGATAATCAAGCTTCACCTCGCGCTTGTCATTCACCCAAGCCAGCGTGTGCTTCATCCAGGTCTGATCGTCGCGCTCGGGGAAATCCTCATGCGCATGGGCGCCGCGGCTTTCCTTGCGCGCTTCCGCGCCAACTACCGTGGTGATCGCATTGCCGATCAGATTATCAAGTTCAAGCGCTTCCACCAGATCACTGTTCCAGATCAGGCTGCGATCGGCAATCTTGATATCGCCATAGCTGCCCGCAACCTGCGCCATCTTGTCAACACCTTCCTTGAGCAATTCTGACGTGCGGAACACCGCTGCATGCGTCTGCATGGTGCGCTGCATGGCAAGGCGTAGTTCGGCCACATTGGTGCCGCCCTTGGCGTGACGCACGCGATCAAAGCGATCCAGGCTCGCTTCACCGGCCTTCGGCGGCAGCGGCGGCTGGGAAGCGCCGGGCTTGATGGTCTCCGCCGCGCGATACGCCGCCGCACGACCAAACACCACGAGATCGAGCAGCGAATTCGTGCCCAGGCGGTTCGCGCCATGCACGGAAACGCAAGCCGCTTCACCCACCGCCATCAGGCCCGGCACCACACGGTCCTGGTCCTTTGCGGTTGGGTTAAGCACTTCGGTATGAATATTCGTGGGAATGCCGCCCATATTGTAATGCACGGTCGGCAGGATCGGGATCGGTTCCTTCGTCACATCCACGCCCGAGAAGATCTTCGCGGTTTCCGAAATCCCCGGCAGGCGTTCATGCAGGATCTCGGCGCCGAGATGTTCCAGATGCAGATGGATATGGTCGCGCTGCGGGCCAACACCACGGCCTTCGCGGATTTCCATGGACATGGCGCGGGAGACAACGTCGCGGCTCGCCAAATCCTTGGCCGTCGGCGCATAGCGTTCCATGAAACGCTCGCCTTCCGAATTGGTCAGATAGCCGCCTTCACCGCGCGCGCCTTCCGTGATCAGGCAGCCGGCGCCGTAAATCCCCGTCGGGTGGAATTGCACGAATTCCTGATCCTGCAGGGGAAGGCCCGCGCGCAGCACCATCCCGCCGCCATCACCCGTGCAGGTATGGGCGGAAGTGCAGGAGAAATAGGCGCGCCCATACCCCCCAGTCGCCAACACCACGCTTTGCGCGCGGAAGCGATGGATGGAGCCGTCTTCCAGGCACCAGGCGGTCACACCGCGGCAGACACCTTCATCATCCATGATCAGGTCAAGCGCGATGTATTCAACGAAGAATTCGCAGCCATGCTTCAAGGATTGCTGATAGAGCGTGTGCAGAATGGCGTGCCCGGTACGGTCAGCGGCGGCGCAGGCGCGCATCGCCGGCGTCTTGCCGTAATCCTGCATATGGCCGCCGAAGGGGCGCTGATAGATGCGGCCATCTTCGGTGCGGCTGAAGGGCACGCCGTAATGTTCAAGCTCGATCACCGCAGGGATGGCTTCGCGGCACATATATTCAATGGCGTCCTGGTCGCCCAGCCAGTCAGACCCCTTCACGGTGTCATACATGTGCCAGCGCCAATCATCTTCGCCCATATTGCCAAGCGCGGCGCCGATGCCGCCTTGTGCTGCCACCGTGTGGCTGCGCGTTGGGAAGACCTTGGTGATGCAGGCGGTCTTCAACCCCGCCGCGCCCATGCCGAAAGTGGCGCGCAGACCGGCACCACCGGCGCCCACCACCACCACATCATAGGTGTGGTCCACAATCCGATAGGCGCCATTGGAAGGCTTGCTGATCGCATTCATTGCTTCATCTCATCCTGCCAGGCGGCGGGGAATGCGCCCCGGACCCGCCGAAAACCTCAACCAAAACTCACAGCGCGATGCGCAGAACACTCAGTGTCGTTGCCAGCCACAACAAAATGGCAAGCCCATTCACCGCGCAAATCAAGGCAAAGCGCTTGAGTTCACTGCGCACATAATCTTCGATCACCACCTGCAACCCAGACGCCGCGTGATGAAACGCCGCCGTCAGAAACGCGAGCAGCAGGACCGCATTGAGCGTATTGCCGATCCATTCCAGCACAACGACATATTCGGCGCCGATCAGGCGCGAAAGCGAAAAGATCAACCAGATCGAAAGCGGCAAAAGCGCGATGGAGGTCACGCGCTGCATCCACCAATGATGCGTGCCGCCCTTGGCAGAGCCCATGCCACGCACGCGCCCCAGCGGCGTACGAAGCGACCGGATCGAGGCGCTGTTTTCAGCCATGATGATGCCTCCTCAGATCAGGATCAGCAGGAAGGTGATCACGGAAAGCACCGCCGTGCCGATCACCACCAGGCGGCCGGAACGATAGGCATCTTCCATGGCGAAGCCGCGGCCCGCATCCCAGAACAAATGCCGGATGCCCGCGCAGGTGTGATACCAGGCCGCGACAATCAGCCCGAACAGCGCGATCCATCCCAGGAAAGACCCGAAGAACCACTGCGCCGCGCCAAAGGCTACCTGCCCCGTGCCGGCGGCGATCAGCCACCAGGACAGCAGCAGCAAGCCGCCACACCATGCCACACCGCTGATGCGGTGCAGAATGGACAGCAGACTCGTCATCTGCATCATGTCATAGACTTGCAAATGCGGCGACAAAGGCCGGCGCGTCAGCGTGCCATCGGAACGGCGACCAATCATGGCCGCTTCCCGCGCATCTTTAATCCTTGCCATCAACCCTACTCCACGAATTCGACTCCGCACGGAAGCCGCGCGGGCGAATTTCTTGTCCACCGTTCTAAGTCGCGCCTGCCATAGCGTCAAATCAGACCGTTGGTGCTCATACTGGCCGCAAAAGATTGACGAATGCACCACCGGGGCGCAATTTTGACGCCCAATTTGACAGGGGCCCAAGGGCTCATGAGCGCTGCAACTCCCGAAGCTGCCGGGGCCGGCCAGGATGCCCGCATCATCGCCCTGATCGGCACCGGGCATTTCCTGTCCCATTTCTACATGCTCTGCCTGCCGCCGCTGTTTCTGGTCTGGCGCGAGGAATTCGGCGCTTCCTATGCCGAGCTGGGCCTGACGGTGGCGTTGATGAGCGGCACGACCGCCCTGTTGCAAACCCCAGTCGGCTTCGCGGTGGACCGCTACGGCGCCAGGCCCTTTCTGGTGGGCGGCACGCTGATCATGGCACTCGCCATCTCGGCCATGGCCTTTGCGCCGGGGGTTTGGGCGCTTTGGTTGCTCGCGATTCTGTCAGGCGTTGGCAATAGCGTGATCCACCCGGCGGATTACGCCATCCTGGCCGGCAGCATCCGGCAGGACCGCATGGGCCGCGCCTTTGCCATGCATACCTTTACCGGCAATCTGGGCTTTGCCCTGGCGCCGCCCATTATCGCCCTGCTGATGACGGTGATGGGCTGGCGGGAAGCCCTGCTGCTGGTTGGCCTGCTCGGCGTGCCGGTGGTGGGCGCCATTCTGCTGCAAAGCCGCATCCTGAAGGACCAGGCCAAGGCCAAATCAGCGGACCAGGCAGGGCAGAGCGGGCGCGAATTGCTCCTCTCCCGCCCCATGCTGCTGTTTTTCGCCTTCTTCCTGCTCTCGGCCGCGGCCGGGTCGGGCATTCAGGCCTTTGTCATCACCGTGCTCGGCAAGCTTTGGGCGACACCCATCGCGACGGCTTCGATGGTGCTGACAGGCTATATGGCCGGCGCCACCGGCGGCACGTTGATTGGCGGCTGGTTTGTGGATCGCGCCAAGGGCCGTGGGATCATGGCCTTCATGACCATCCTGACGCTTTTTGCCATGGCGATGTTCCTGGTGCTCGGGCTGGTCGCCATGCCGGAAATTGCCCTGCCTGGGGTCGGGCTGCTCGCCGGCCTTGCCATGGGGGCATCGCGCACCCCGCGCGACGTGATGCTGAAGGATGCCTGCCCGCCGGGGCAGATTGGCAAGGTGTTTGGCTTTGTCTCCTCTGGCCTGCCGCTGGGCGGCGCGATTACGCCCGTGCCGCTCGGGTTTCTGATTGATATGGGCTACCCGATCCTGGTGCTGACGGTGGTGGCTGGGCTGCTGGGGCTGTCCTTGCTCTGCGCCGGTAGTGCGCGGGCCAGCAGCAATGCCGCAAAGCCCCGCGCGGTTGCGGCGGAATGAGACCAGATGAGTGCCTTTGATGAGGGGGTAACCTTATCCTCCTGGGTCGCCGTGGCGGTGGTCGCGGCTTCCGGGGCGCTCAGTGCATCACGCAAGCAGCTTGATCCGGTGGGCTTCATCCTGATTGCGTGTGTCACGGCCTTTGGCGGCGGCACGGTGAGGGATTTGATCCTGGGTGCACCGGTGTTTTGGCTGAAGGCGCCAGGCATGGTGCTGCTGGCGGCAGGGGTTGCACTGCTGGTGTTCTTCACGGCGCATCTGGTCGAACGCCGCTTCCTCGCCCTGCTTTGGGCGGATGCCGTGGGGCTTGGCATTTTCGCGGTGCTTGGCGCCGAAGCAGCCTTGCGTTGGGGCGCGGACCTTTGGGTCGCGATCCTGATGGGCACCATCACGGCAACCTTCGGCGGCATCTTGCGCGACATCATCTGCGCGGAATTGCCGCTGATCCTGCGCCGAGAAATCTACGCCACCGCCGCGGCTTTTGGTGCTGCGGTTTTCGTTGCACTGATGCTTGCCGGGTTGCCGCGCGATATCGCGCTGCCGGTTGGCGCCCTTGCCGGTTTCGCGCTGCGCGGCGCGGCCATTCTGCGCGGCTGGTCCATGCCGACCTATAAGGCGCGGCCCGGTCGCGATTACCCGGACGAACGATAGAATATGTCGCCCTACGCCATCGCGGTTTTATTCACCCTGGCGAGCACAGCGCTTTACGCCCTTGGTTATGCGCTGGCGAAGGTTTTGGCGGAAAGCCTGCATCCGTTTGAGATCACCTTTCTGCGCTCCGCCCTGGTGCTGGCTTCCGTCATGGCGCTGACCATGGTGAAGCCCGCACCGCTTGCCACCATCACGCGCATCGCCTTGCCTGCACGGCCTTGGGCGCAGCGCATGACGGGTGCGATGCTGATCTTTTCCACCACGCTTGGCGTGATTGGCTATTGGCTGGTGCCGATCACGGAAGCCGCCGCGCTCGGCTTCACCGCGCCGGTGATCCTGGCCGCGCTTGGCGCCATTTGGCTCAAGGAAGAAGTCTCCGCCCGACGCTGGATTGCGGTGCTGCTTGGCTTTGCCGGCATGCTGGTGGTGGTGCGCCCGGGTGGCGAGCTGTTCACCTGGTATGCCGCGATCCCCGTCGCCTCAGCCTTGTCTTACGCCACCTACCAAGTCATGGCGCGGCGCATTCGTGATGTCGCGTCGGCAGAAGACATCACCACCCAAGGCGCGCTGATGGGCGTTGTGCTGCTGGCGCCGACGATGCTGGTGCTTTGGCGGAGCCCCGATCTGCTCACCTGGGGGCTGATTGTGATCTATACCTTGCTGCAAACGGCAGCTTTGCTGTTTCTGGCCGGCGCGGTGCGGCGCGCGGAGGTCTCAGCCCTCGCGCCCTGGCAATATGCGCGGATTGCATTCGCCCTTGCCCTTGATGCGGTGATGTTTGATCGCTGGCCCGGGCTTTGGGCCTTGGCCGGGTGTTTATTGATTGCGGCGGGGGGCTTGGTGCTGGCCTGGCCGGCACGCAAATAGACAGCGCGCTCCGCTGTTCCCGCCACGCGCCATTGTCAAAAAACTGCGCAGGCCGAGACCCTCACCCCCTGATCCCCACCATCAGCCCATAAAACGCCAGAATCAGCAGCATCAGCGCAATGCCCGCCACCGGCCAGGGGCGTGTTGCGTGTTCCAGCCCGACCACCGCGCGCGCCATGGCATCCCGCATGGGCGATCCACGCTCGGCAAACACCAAAACATCACCCGCCTGCACTTCCGGCACGCGCTGAAAAATGCGCGCCCAAAACAGCGCGAAAGCGACGCCGGCCAATACCGGCGCGATGGCTGAGATGCTCCACACCCCCTCCGGCGCCTTGCCGGTCACCACGCCATAAAGCGCCCAGGGCAGCGCCAGCGCCGCCACGGCCAAGACCAGCCACGGACCGGCAAGGCCCCAATGCAAAGTGGCCGCCGGTGCTTCCTGCATTGCCGCGCGCAGCCTTTGCACAAAATGCAGCATCAGCGCGGTTGACCCGAAGGCGGAAAGCATCCCTGCCATGGCTGCCAACCCCGCGCCGAGCTCCGGCTTCGTGGCGGCCTTGACGAGCGCCCCGCCGGTTGGCGGCAAGCCACCGAAACCAAGCGCCAGCAGCAGCGCCAAGGGCAGCACCCAAGCCCGCCCCGCCGGACCAGTGGCGAGTGCCAGACCAACCCCCAGAAACAGCGCGCCCTTCGCCAGCATGTGATGCAGCGCATAGAAGGCGGCGTGCAAGGGCGTCTCCGCGATCCCAAGCGCGAGCCCCATGCCAAAAACCGCCGCCACCACACCCATCTGGCTGACACTGGAATAGGCCAGGATGGTTTTCGGGTTGCGCTGCGTAAGGCCCATCGCGACACCCCAATAGGCTGTCACAAAACCAAGGGCAGCGAGCCAAACACCATCAGGCGCCGGCACGCCATCAAAGGGCAAGAAGCGGATCAAGCCGATGACGCCCGCCTTGATGATGGCGCCGCTCAGCACCGCAGAACCCGGCGCCGGTGCGGCCGGGTGCGCGATGGGCAGCCAGACATGCAAGGGCATCAGCCCCATCTTGATCCCAAAGCCCAGGATCAGCAGCAGCGCAATCACCGACCCGCCCGGCGTTGTGCGGAGCACGGGCGCGACATCGGCAATCGCCACGCTTTCAATCCCGGCGCGCCCATGCAGCAGCGCAAAGGCCAGCAGCAAGGCAATCTCACCCAGCACCGCGAGCAGCAAATAAAGCCCGCCCGCACGCCGCGCCTTTGGCGAGCCATCATGCGCCACGAGGCCGAAAGCCGCCAGGCTCACCACCGCAAAAGCCAGATAGAAGCTCAACAGATCGCCCGCGATGAAAACACCAAGGCAGCCCGCAAGCGTCAGCAGCCACCAGGCGGCGAAGCGCTTCGCCCTGGGCCCTGTGCCCATCTGCGCGCGGGCGAAGACGCCAGCCGCACTCCATAGCAGCGCAGCGCCGCCCAGCAGCAGCGCCCCCGGCGCATCCAGCAGCAAGGTGATCTTGATGCCACCTGGATAGAGCACAAGCGAAGAACCCATCGCCAAGGGCGCGATCAGCAGCGCGGGCAAAGGCGCCAGCCACAGCGCGCCCATCACGCGCCCGCGGGTCACCGGCGAAATAAGCGCCAGCAGCATCAGCACGGGCAGCAGTGGCACAAGCGGCAGCAGCAAATTCATGGCGCCATCACCGGCTGACCAATCTGCGCCATGCCCAGCATGGAAAGCGGCAGCAGCCCCAGCACCATGGAAAGCAGCGCCAGCACCAGCACGGCGGCTTCCTGCACACGCGGCACGGGGCGCGGCGTTGCCCCCTCTGGCGCTGGCGACAAGGCGGCGGCGACAAGCCGATAGACATAACCGCCGGTCAGCAAGCCGCCCGCCAGAATCACCAGCGACCACCACCATTGCCCGGTATCCACCGAAGCGCGCAGCAGCATCCATTTTGCGGTGAAGCCGCCACTTGGCGGCACGCCCATCAGCGAAAGCCCGCCAATGCCAATTGCCAGCACCGAAAAAGGCGTGGCGCGCGCTGCGCCGCAAAGCCCGGCGACCCGATCCTCACCAATGGATTGCACAATCAAGCCAGCCGCCAAAAACATCGCGGCCTTGGCCAGGGCGTGGGAGGTCGCCTGCAACATGCCCCCCATCCAGGCGCGCGTCGCCGCATCAGGATCGCCCGCCATCAGCAAGGGAAACATCAGGAACAGGTAGCCGATTTGCGCGACAGTCGAATAAGCGATCAGCGCCTTCAGCTTTTCCTGCCGAAGCGCCACCACACTGCCCACCAGAATCGCCGCCGCGCCAAGCGTTGCCAGCAATTCCGCCCCCGCCACCGGCGGGCCGGGCAGCACCCAGAACCAAAGCCGCACCAGCAAAACAAAGGCGCCCTTGACCACAAGCCCGGACAGCAAGGCGGAACCCGCTGGCGGCGCGCCGGCATGGGCTGGCGGCAGCCAAAGATGCAAGGGAAACACTGCCATCTTGGCAAGCAGCCCAACCGTCATAAGTGCGCCAGCCAAGCGCGTTGGCGCATCGGCGCGCGTATTGCCGGCAAGCAGGCCGATATCAAGCGTGCCATAGGCGCCATAAAACAGCGCGCAGCCGAGCAGATAGAGCACCGATCCCAGCAGAGCGAAAAGCAAATAACGCAATTCTGCCTTGAATTGCGAAGGCCGCCCATCAAGGCAGGCGAGTGCCAGGGCAGTGAAGGTCAACATCTCCAGTGCCACAAACAGGCTGAACAGATCACGCGCGAGAAAGGCAACCGCAAGAGACGCCGCCAATGCCGGCAGCAGGCACCAATAGGCGAAGGCAGCGCGTCCGCCCTTGTCCCAGGATGGCGCGGGATAGGCAGCGCGGCCAAAAAGCCCCGCAGCAACAAGAATGATCGCAGCCGCGAGCAGCATCGCCGCGGCAAGCCCATCGGCGGCGAGGGCTATACCAATCGGCGGCGCGAAACCGCCGATCTGATAGGAAATGGGCTCACCCTGCCTGATGACCGCAGCCATGATCGCGACCGCAAGCGCAAGCCAAAGCCAAAGCGCACCGCGCGCCACGCGTGACGCGGCCTGGCCGCCATGCACAAAGGCAAGCAGCGTCGCGCCAAGCGGCAGCGCGATGGCCAGCACCAAAAGGGCTCCGCCAAGCGTACCGGTCATTCTGGTTGCATACCGGAATCGGCGGGTGGTGCTGGGTCTTCCGCGAGCGTCACCGCGCCGGTTGTCTGATGCAGGCGAAGCGTCAGCACCAGGGCCAAGGCGGTGGCGGCAAAGGCAACGACCAGCCCGGTAATCACCATGGCTTGCGGCACGGGATCGGCTGGCAGCCCCGCCGCTGCGCCGCGCCGCGCCGCCACGCCAAATACCAGAAATACGCCGATGCCGAGCAGGTTGAAGGCAATCACCTTCCGCAGCACGGATGATTGCGCCAGCATGCCATAAAGCCCAAGCCCAACCAGGCCGGCCGCCGCAAGGGCAAAGGGGGTGATTGCCGTCATGGCTGCGCGCGCCGTTCAGGCGGCCCGGCGATCATGCAGGCGAGCGCGGCAGCGACAGAGAGCGTCATCGCCGTTTCAATCAGCAGGATCAGCGGTTTGGCGAAGCCCGGCGGATAGGCCAGGAAACCATCCGCCACCGCAAAACCCGCGAGCCCGACCATCAGGAACACGAGCGGTCCCGCGGCAATGGCAAGCCTGAGGCGCATATCGCTGATGCTGGGCGGTGCGATCAGCCCGGCAATCCAGGGCAGCACCCACATCGCCGCCAGCACCGTGCCGCCCTGGAACTTCCCGCCCGGCGCATCGGCACCGACCCAGGCAATGTAGATGCCGATCACAATCCCAATCGGCGGCAATACCTTCGCCAGGAAAGTGAGCGGCCCCTGCGGTTCGGCAATGAAGGCCGGTCCCGGCGCGCGGCCCCAGCGGCGTTCCGGCGCCATGGACCAGATGGCAAAAACCGCAAAGACCAGCACGGCGGATTCCAGCAGCGTATCCAAGGAGCGTTGCACCATCAGCACCGCCGTCACCGGATTGCCAAGGCCGGTCGGCGCCATGGTTTCCAGTATCGGGGCAGCAAGGCTCGGCGCCGGGTCCGGCAGGGCGTGTAGTGCATGGGCCAAAAGCGCGGCCAGGATGACCGAAAGTGTCGCCGCCAGCAGACGCTGCGCGATGGGCGGTGGCGCTGGTGCGGAGGCGCCACCACTGATGCGGCTTGCGACATAAAGGATAATGACGGAAGTGGCGGCGGCGCCGATCACGGCCTCGGTCAGGGCGACATCGGGCGCTTCAAGCCGCACCCAGACAAGCGCTGCAATCAGGCCCGTCGAGATGAAGCCAAGCACGGCGCCGAAAAGCGATCGCGCGGCAAGGGTTGCCGCACCTGCGCCAAACATGCCAAGCGCCAGCGGCAGATCAAGCAACCAGGCGGTCACGATGGTGGGTCCTGTTCGCGCCGCACTGCGTTGGCAACAAGTTGCGCGGCCGTTGTGCCGCCGAACAATACCAGCGCCCAGATCACAACCAGCTTGAGCGCATCCGTGATGCTGTCAGCAAGCGGCAGCAAGCCAAGCACAATCAGCCCAAGGCCAAGATTATCCGCCTTGGTCAGCGCATGCACGCGGCTGAGTGTATCGCCAAAGCGCAGCAGGCCAAGCGTGCCGGCAATAAAGAAAAACGCGCCCGCCAACACGGCAATGGTCGCGAAGATCGAAACCAGCAGGCTCATCGCCGGTCAATCACGCGTGACGCCATGACAAAGGCGACGGACGCAAAGGCGCCAACCAGGGCCAAGATCAGCGCAACATCAATCAAGGCCGGCGTGCCGGCAGCGGCAAGCAGCAGCAAGGCGCCGATGCCGGCCGTGCTCAGCAATTGCGCGGCGAGCAGCCGGTCCGCCCGCGTTGGCCCGCGCAGCACGCGCGCCAGCCCGATCAGCGCGCTCAGCATGATCAGCGCGGCAGCGCCTGTCAGCACTTCAGCCATGCTTGTCGGTCCTTATGCTGCGGGCCAAGGTGGCTTCGGTTTCAGCGAGGTCTTTTGCAAGCGGCATGGCGAGATCAAGTGCATGCAGCCTGAGCCCGCCATCTGGTAAATCCTCAAGCGGGAGGGAACCGGGGGCGAGGCTTGCCAGCGCACGAAAGCCATCGCGCGCTGGCCCCGGTGGCATGGCGAGTGGCACTTCAATCACGCCGGGTGCAAGGCGCGGCGGGAAGGCAAAGGCGCGCAAGGCGACATCCCAGCCCGCGCTGAAACTTTGCCGCAGCATGATAAGCGCGAGGCGCGGCAAGGCGCTGGCTGCAATGGCGCCGGGGCCGGGCGGCAAAAGGCGCAGGCTGGCATAGGTCGCGCAAAAAGCGGCGATCAGGCCAAAGGGCAAGCCGAAGGGCTCTGCGCCGGCCAGCACCAGCCAGAGGCCAAAAAACACTGCGCCGCGCACCAGGGCGGCAGGCAGGGCGGATGGCGTCCGCAAGACCCCAGACTCCTCAAGGATAGCTTCGCCCGAGATGTCGCATGGGCCGAGGGGTCAAACAAGGCAAAACAGGGCGTCACGCTGGGCTGGCGGTGCCCTGACTGTGCAGAGCGTGCAAGCGTGACGCCGAAGGGGCGAAAGCCCCTAATCCTTCAGCAGCGCCCAGAAACTCGGCGTCAGCGCAGCAGGCGCAGCGCCATCGGCGAAGACCGCGAAGCAATCATTGAAAAACCCGACAAAGGCATCGGCATGCGCATGCCCGCCGCGCAGGGTTTGCACCATGCCCCAAGGATCGGCAGCACCATCGGCCCGCGCGCGGAGCGACCCGGCATTATAGGCAATCGCCACCAAGGGCGGGTCGAAATGCGTCGGCAATTTGCGCCGCATGGCCTGGGCGCGGATCATCGCCGCCCCGGCGCGGATGGAGGTCGCGGGATCAAGCAAGCGCGCGCGATCCAGGCTGGCATCGGCCAGCACCTCACGCGCAGTGGAAATCAGCGTTTGCATCAGGCCGGGCGAGACACGATGCGGCGTTGCCGTGTCACTGACAAAACCAGGTTCTTCGCGGATAGCGCCGGCGCGGCCACCGGATTCCGTGCAGGCGGTCGCGATCAGCAATTCCAGCGGCACGCCATAGGCTGCGGCGCAGGTTTCAAACGCCGCGCGAAAATCGCGCCAGCAACGCGTGACGGTCTCGGGCCTGCCGGCACTGCGCGGCGGTGCGACGAAACCTTCTACGCGGAGCCCCTCAGGGCTGAGGCGCCAGCGGCGGGACCCCTGCCCCACTGGCGGCGCACTACCCGCCATCAGCCGCCGCACATAAGGCTGCAACATGGCGCGCCAATCCGGCGCAGTGGCAAGCCCGGTTTCCGGTGTTGGCGCACCAATCACCGGGTGTGGTGCGGCATCGGGGAAAAGCGCGCTCCAGCTTTGTCGGCCCACAATGCCATCGGCGGCAAAACCCGGATGGCGCGCTTGCATGCGCCGCTGAAAATCAATGACAGCCCGATGCGTCGCCGGGCCAAAAATGCCATCGGCACCGCCTGCCAGCATGCCGGCGCGGATCAGCGCCTGCTGCACGGCGCGCACATCATCGCCGCGTTGCAGCGGCAGGCGGAGGCTGAGTTCGCGGGCGAGGGCCATGACAAATCCTCCGTGTTTCAAAGGTGACAATCGGTGATGCGCGCGGCGCGCAGACGGGCATCTTCGGCAAGGCGCTGCAACGCCGCATCATTGGGTTGCAGCGCCAGACCGCGACGCGCCTCATTCAACGCATGCCGCGCGGCGGTGCAGCGCGCGGCCTCAGGCCCTGCGGAGGGTCTTGCGGCGGTAAGTGCGGCGCGGCCTCGCAACAAGGCGCCTTCCGCATCGGCCAAGGGGGCGGCTTCCGCGATCAAGTCGCGCGCTGCCGGGGCGGCCATGGCGGGGGGGAGGTTTTCAATGGCGCAAAGCCGCGCTTGCGTGCGCAGTTTGCGTGCCGGCAGCAAAACGGCACCAGCGGATTGTTCGGCGGCTTGGGCTGCACTCGCGGCACAAGAAAGCAAACCCGCTTCGCGCGCGCTGGCACCAGGGCAGGCAGCGCCTTCAGCACGACCCGCAAAGGCCAGGCTGAGGCAGGCTTCGGCGCGGATCAGATGCAGGCGCTGACACGCCTCCCCCGTGCCGGGCGCGCAATCACGCACCACGGGTTCATCGGCAATGGCGGCAAGTGCGCCGGCGGCACGCTGCTTTTGCCAGCGTTCAAGCTGCGCCACGGGCGCATCAAGCGCGCTGCAAGCCGCCAGGGCGACAAGGGCCAATGTGATCAGGCGGATCATGGCATCACCTCCGCCATCAATCCTACCGGGTCAAGCTTTCTATCCCGCAAATGGCCCGTCAGCATGACGAGCGCTTCAAAAGCGGCGCGGACTTCGGGTTTGTCTTCGCCGGCCTTGCCGGCCTGATCCATCAGGCGGTTGACCTGATCTGTGCTGGGCAGCGTGCCAGGCGCAGGTGAAAGCGGGGCAAGCGCGGCGGCGATTTTCTCGGGCGTTGCATCGCGGGCTGCAAGATCAGCAAGCAAGGCCGCACGAAATTCCTCAAGCCCCGCTTCAAGCTCTGCCTGGCCGCCCGGAAAGCGCGTGGCATCGGCGCCATATTCGGCCCAAAGCCGCGCCCCTGCGTCATCCTGGCCGATTTTGCTGAGAAGGTCAGCGAAGAAACCAGGACGCGCTTTCACATCCTTGAAGGCGCGCGCGAAGATCGGGCAGCTTTCCATGCGCAGTTCCGCCGAGCTTGGCGTGATCAGCCCCGCATCGAAAAGCTGCGGCGCGAAGGGTGCGGCGAGGACGCGCGCGCGCCAGCGCTGATACTCCGCCGCGCCGAATTGCCAGCCAAGGCCGATCACGGTCGCGGCCGCCCCAATTGGCCCCAGCGCCGTGCCGGCTGGCAGGAGCGATGCCGCCGCGCGCAGCAAGGGCGCCAAAGGCTGCACACCGATCAGGCCGGCCAACGCATCGGTTGCCGTCTTGAGCGCGTGCTCAGCCTCGGGGCCGGTCTTCTGGCCTTGCAAGGCAGCGGCGGCGTCGCGCGCTGTGCTGAGCGCCTGCGCCGCCCCTTCCGGGATCATGCCTTTGGGCAAAAGTGGGCCGAAATCATCCAGAATAATGCCGGCCACTTCGATATGCCGCGCGAGGCTGCCGCGCGTCGCTTCAATGCGCCCTGGCAGGGCAGCGTCCCGCGCCGCACCTTCCGCCTTTTGCCGCAGCGCCTCTGCCTCGGCGGCGAGCGCGCCGGTGGCGCGTTCACGCTCCGTCAATTGTTCGGTGGCGCGGCGGGCGATTTGCGCATCGGCGCCCGTGCTGCGCGTGCCGAAGTAAAAGCCGAAAACGCCGGTGACGATGCCATTCACATAGCCGGCAATCGCATCCGTGAGGCCAAGCGTCTTGGAAAAGAGCAACAGCGGCAGTCCAATGACCCCGACAATAAGCGCGAGCAGCGCACGCACCGTGCCTTCCGGCAGGGCAAGCGGCAGGTCACGCAAGCCGGCCAGCCGTTCCGGCCCAATGGCAGGATTGGCCACCAGCGCAAAGCTTCTTGCCGCGAGCCACCAAAGAAAGGCGGCGAAGCCGATGCCGATAAGGAAAATCATCATACCGATCAGAGCCGGCAGGCCAGTGGCGCCGGGTGCGGCAAAGGCGGCGAAAAGCGCCTCCGGCCCCGGCAACCCAAGCGCGACACCCGCCCCCAGTACGGCGGCAATGGCGGCGCCGGTCAGCAGAATGCGCAAAGGCAGGCGCATGATATGGAGCAATTCCAGCGCTATGGAGCGCCCCGCCGTGGTGCCTGTGCTGTTCTCTGCTGGGGTGGCTTGGGGCATGGGCGGGACCTCTGCTGGGGGTCCCGTTTATGGTATATTATTCCTATTTTGTCAAGGAAATTTTTCTGAAACCCCTAGCCCCGCGCCACCGCTTCCGCAATCCGCGCCGCATTCAGCGCTGCCCCCAGCCGCACATCATCGCCAACCGCCCACAAGGAAAGCCCTTCCGGCAGCGTCGCATCGCGCCGAATGCGGGAGACATAAACCATATCCTCCCCCACAATCTCGGCCGGGCTGGCATAGCCGCCATCATCGCGCCGATCGAGCAGGCTGATCCCTGGCGATTTCCGCAATACTTCCCGCGCATCGCGTTCATTGATCGGGCGGTCAAAGGCGATATTCAGCGCCATGCCAAGGCCAAGCATCACGGGCACGCGCACGCAGCTTGCCGCCACCTGAATATCGGGGCCGAGGAGCTTGCGGGTCTCAACGCCCAGCGCCCATTCTTCCCGCGTCGCGCCATCGGCCATGAAGCGGTCAATATGCGGAATGACATTGAAGGCGATCTGCTTGGTGAAATACTGCGCTTCCGGATTGTCATTCACAAAAATGCCGCGCGTCTGGGACCAGAGCTCATCCATGCCTTCCTTGCCCGCGCCGGAGGCCGGCTGATAGGTCGCCGCCACCACGCGCCGGATGCCGGCCGCTTCGTGCAAGGGCTTCAGGACCATGGCCAGGATCAGGCTCGCGGGCAGCGGGCAGGCGATGATCCGCCGTTTTTGTGCCTTGGCCAAGGCAGCGTCATTCACGCCAGCCACCACCAGGGGCACGTCGGGTTCCAGGTGGAAATGCCCGGAAAGATCAATCGCCATCGCCCCGGCGGCTGCGGCGCGCGGCACCTCCACCGCCGCCAGCTTGGCGTCACAGGCGAAAATCGCGATTGTCGTGCCGGCAAAATCAAACCGCGCCACATCGCGCGTCTTGAGCACCGCCTTTTCGCCCCAGGAAATCTCGGCCCCCGCAGCGCGACCTGCGGCCAGGGCCACCATTTCAGCCCCAGCCAGGCTGGTTTCCGCCAGACAGCGCAGGATTTCGCGCCCGATCAGGGAAGGGGCACCAATAACGGCGATACGATGGGCCATACGTCAATTCCTAAAACCTTCGCCATGTTTAGCCGCAATCGCGCCAGGCCGCACGGGCCTTAACCGGCTCGTAGCGAAATGGCGGCACAATGGGGCTCGGATTCCAGGATGCGCCATGAAAGCTGCACTTCGCCTACCAGCCCTTGCCGTGATGCTCTTGCTCGCCAAACCCGATTTGGCGGCGGCCGGGCAGGATGTCGCGGCTGGTCAGGCGGCGGGTTTCTTCATGGGGCTTGCGGCGGGTTTCATGATTTGCCTGCTGCTGAGTTGCTGGGCACTTTGGCATCAGCGCAACATGCTCGCGGGCTTTGCCGACAAGCTTTCCCGCCTGGCGGCGGGTGACCCAGTGCCCCCCTTTGCCACGACCGAAGCCGATGGCCCCTGGCGCCAGATTCTGACCGCGGCCGAGGCTTTGCGGCAGCGCCCGGCAACCATAACGGCGCCCTTGGCCGCTGCGCCGATTGTCGCCGCCCCGGAAACCTCCCTCGGCGATCTGGCCGCCACCATTGAAGCGGAAACCACCGCAGCACTTGAAGATCTGGACCGCCGCGTTGCCATGCTGCGGCGCAATTCTGCTGCCATGACCGAAGCCGCTGAGGGCGGCGCCCGCGCGGCGGAGGCTTCAGCCAGCGCGGCCTCTAAAGGTCGGATCAGCGCGCAGGAAGCGTCTCGCGGGGCGGATGAATTGGCCGGCGCGGCGGGGGAGATCGCCCAGCAAATGTCGCGCGCCGGGGAAGCCACGCGCGGCGTCATGCAGCGCACCGATGAAGCGCGGCGGATTTTCACGGAACTCACCAGCAGCGTGGATGAAATCGGCCAGGTGTCGCGCCTGATCGCGGAAATCGCCGGGCAGACCAACCTTTTGGCGCTGAACGCCACCATTGAAGCGGCACGGGCGGGCACAGCGGGCAAGGGCTTCACCGTAGTCGCCGGTGAGGTGAAGAACCTCGCCAAACGCACATCGCAAAGCACCGAGGAAATCGCCGGGCGCATCGCCGCCATGCAGGCTGCGGCGAGCCGCGCCTTGGCTGCCATGGATGGCATCGGCAGCGCGGTGACGGAACTGGATGCGGTGGCCACTTCGGTTGCGGCGGCGGTCGAAGAACAATCCGCCACCACTGCCGAAATCTCGCGCGCCATTATGGGCGCTGCCGAGCATGCCGCGGATGTGGCGACCAGGATGGAGGCGCTGACACAGGATTCCGGCAATACCGGTGAGGCTGCCTGGACCCTGCAATCGGGCGCGGATGAGCTGGCCGATGCCATCGCCGCCTTCCGGCAGAATCTGGGTGAGGCGCTGCGCGGGCGCCTGCCGGCGGCCAATCGGCGCCGTGAGGCGCGGCTTCCCCTTGGTGTACCCGCCCGGCTGAATGCGACCGAAGGCGTGCTGTTGGATATCTCATCCGGTGGCGCGCTGTTCCTGGGGGGTACTGCGGATTTCACCGAGGGTGAGCTCCGCATTGACGCGCTGGGGCCGCCGCTTGGCGTTAGGCTTGTCTCACGCGCTGAGGGGCGGCTGCATCTTGCCTTCACGGACCCCGCAATGGCGCGGCCAGCTATTCCGGCCTTATTGCAGGAACATGAAAGTCTTGACATGCGGGCAGCATGAGCGCTTGCGGGTTTGCCAGGCGCGACCATTTCCGCCATGCCGGTTCTCCGCCGTGCCCACGGCCTTTCAGCTTTCAGGAGCCTTGATTGATGCGTCGCCTTATCCTTTCCGCCGCCCTGCTGGCGGGTTTTGCCATCACCGCCCCAGCCTTCGCCCAGGATGCGGAGGCTGGTCAGCGCGTGTTCAACCAATGCCGTGCCTGCCACAATGCCGATAAGGGTGGCCGCAACGGTGTTGGGCCCAATCTTTGGGGCGTGGTCGGCCGCAAGGCTGCTTCCATCGAAGGCTTCCGCTATTCTTCCAATATGCGCACGCTGGGCGAAGGCGGCCATGTCTGGACGATTGAAAACCTGACTGCCTACATCACCAATCCGAAGGCAGTGGTGCCGCAGGGGTCCATGGCCTTTGCCGGGCTGCGCAATGAACAGCAATTGAAGGATCTGCTGGCTTATCTTTCCAAGCAGAAGGATTGATCGGGGCCAAGACAACTGCATGGCTACAGTTCCAAGCGTCAGCGGGGCAAAACCCCGCTGACGCCTTCGTCCCAGGGCCAGACCTTCATGAGGCCATGAAGCGCTTTGGCAGCGCCTCTGGTTTTGCGTACAAATCCTGATTCTTGGCCAAGCCAGCAAGTAATCTATCCACCGTCACCCGCACCCTCGGCGCCAAATAGAGCCTATGAGGATAGTGCAGTACGATTTCACGATCCCCCGCATCATGCACTTCCCCCAGCACCACCTTAAGCCGTTTGGTGCGCAAATAGGGCATGGCGTGATGCAGCCCAACTTGGGCAATGCCGGCATTCTCAACGGCCAAGCCAAGCAAGGCTTCGGGGTCAGATAGCCACAAGCGTGCCGTCAGCGGCGCCTCGATCGAGCCGCGCCGATCAGGCTTGAGGAAACGCCATGGAACCTCCTCACCGCCCGATGACCGAACGCCAAGGAGATCATGCCGCTTAAGGTCGGCCATTGCTGAGGGCACGCCTTTTTCACGCAGGTATTCGGGCGATGCCACCAATACGAGCGGGAGGCGCGCGATACGCCTGGCTATAAGGCTTGATCCCTCAATAACCCCACCACGGATAGCAATATCGAAGCCTTCGCTCAGCATATCAACAGCGCGATTATCCAGGCTGACTTCCACCTGGAGTTCCGGGTGTGCTGCCAAAAGCGCGGGCAAAAGAGGCAGCAAGTAGTGCCGACCAAAGGATACGCCAACCGAAATCCGTACCCGTCCAACCGCTGCACCGCGCGCATGACTGACCTCGGCCACAGCTTCATCCAGCGCCCGAAGAGCCGCCGCGGTACGGGCGCGGAACGCCTCACCTTCCGCAGTCAGCTTCAATTGACGGGTGGAGCGGTTGAAGAGGCGCACGCCCAACTGGCTCTCCAATCGGGCAATATTCTTGCTGACCGCAGCGGGTGTCAGGTTCAGCTTGCTGGCAGCCGCGGTGAAACTGCCAGCCGCCGCCGCTTCGGTGAAAGAAAACAGGCCATAAAAGTTTTTCATTTTATCCTCACAGTTGAAAATGATTCGAATTTTAAGGTGTTTTAGTCCGGAATGGCATCCCTTAAAACTAGCCTCACCTACAATCCTGTCCAACCTTGTGAAGGAGATCACACATGAAAAACCGGATCCTTGTTACCGGCGCCACCGGCAATATCGGCACCGAACTCGTCAAGGCTCTGCGCGCCCGCAACGCCGATTTCGCTGTCATGACCAGTAAAGCTGGCAGCGCCCCAGCCGACGTGACTGGGGTGCAGGGCGATTTCATGGATCGCGCTTCCCTGGCCCGGGCTTTTGCCGGCGTTGATACGCTCTTTCTGCTTTTCCCCATGGTGCCGGAGATGCCGATCATGGCTGCCAATGCCGTGGCCGCAGCCAAGGCAGCGGGCATCAAGCACATCGTTCGTTCGTCAGGCGCGGGGGCTGATGCGCATAGCCCCGCCGCCATCGCAAAGGTGCATGGTGAGATTGATGCGTTGGTGAAGGCAAGCGGGATTCCCTATACGCTGCTGCTGCCCACAAGCTTCATGCAGAACACCATCAACTTCTATGGTTCTTCGATCAGGGAAGGCGCGCTCTATGCTCCGCGTGGCAATGGTGCGATGGCGGTCATTGACGTCCGTGATATTGCAGCGGTCGCCGCCGAAACATTGACCAATCCAGCGGCGCATGCGGGTCGCAGCTACACGCTCTCTGGCCCGGAAGACCTGACTGACGCGCAAATGATGTCCGTGATTGCGCATGAAATTGGTCGTGAGGTCAAATATATTGATGTTCCCGAACAGGCCGCGCTGGATGCCATGACCAAGATGGGAATGCCGCCAATAGTGATCGAGTGGCTCATGAGCCTGAACCATGTGATCAAGCAGGGCTGGGCAGCGGGTGTCTCGCCAATGGTCCGGCAGATCACCGGGCGCGAACCGCGCCGCTTTGAGGATTTCGTCCGAGAGCATGCCGCGGCCTGGAAATAGGACCCAGCAAAACAGTGCCTTGGAACTCTCGCCAGCGAGAGCGCCAAGGCGCTGAAAACACAGCAAGCCCGGACCATCATGGTGGGCCTGCTCGGCGCTATCCCATGGCTGCCTGGTTCAAAAGTTGACAGGCGGCCAATGGGCGAAGGCTTCGCTTCAACCTGGGATATCAGTGGTGTCGTTCTAACGGCCTATAATCCGCGCATTGGCGACAATGGCGCGCATCTTGTCATTGGCGGTGGCACCGGCTTCCACCGCGGCAATGGCGCGGGCTTCGGCGGCGCGCACGGCGGCGAGTTTTTCCAGCACCACCTCTGCCTGATCCTGCGGCACCACGACAACGCCATCCGCATCGCCCACAATGATATCGCCGGGGCGCACATGCTGGCCGCCAAGCGTCACTGGCGCACCGACCACCGCCGGGCCATTGGCCGCCGGCGAGGCAGGCATGATGCCGGCGGCAAAAAGCGGCAGGCGGGACGCGACAATCCCGGCACGGTCACGCGCCAGGCCATCAGTGACGAAGGCGGCGACGCCCTTATTCTGCATCATGCCGGCCACTAGGTCTCCGATCACGGCGGTGGCAGTATAGGCATCATTCGCGACCACGATCACATCGCCCGCTTCGGCTTCCATCAGCGCACCAAAAACGCCGACCACATCAGCAGGATAGGCGAGTGCAGTCAGCGCCGGGCCGACAAAAACCGCATTGTCCGCGTCCATTGGCTTGATGCGATAATCAAGCGCGCCGCGGCCATCCATGGCATCCACCAAATGGGATGTCTGCGCGCCGCGAAAGGCTTCGATCAGCGCACGGTCAGGGCGGCGATGGCCGCGATGAATGGTGAGCAGCGGGGGATTGTCGAGCATG
Organism: Roseomonas sp.; assembly: GCA_020249435.1. Lineage (GTDB taxonomy): Bacteria > Pseudomonadota > Alphaproteobacteria > Acetobacterales > Acetobacteraceae > Neoroseomonas. The sequence continues at coordinate 324,805 of JADCFQ010000007.1, forward strand.
GTTGTCTCCTGATGGTTTTGCGCCATGCTTGCCTTTCCCCAAGCGCCAGTAAAGGGTTAAGTCCGTCCCACCAATGCAAGCGCGTGCTCCGCAATCATCGCTTCCTCATCGGTCGGGCGGATCAGCACGCGCACTGGATCGCCGGCGCGGCCGATCTCTGGGCCTTTGGCGGCATTGGCGGCGGGATCGAGGTTGATGCCCAGAAAGCCAAGCCCCGCGCAGATGCGCGCGCGGACACCATGCGCATTCTCACCAATGCCGGCGGTAAACACCAAGGCGTCTATGCCGCCGATGGAAGCGGCCAAAGCACCAATTTCGCGCCGCACCCGAAAGGCGAAGTGATCCAAAGCGGCCTCGGCAGCCTCGGTCCCCGCGGCTTCAATGGCGCGGACATCCTGCGATATGCCGGACATGCCCTTCAAGCCACTGTCATGATAGAGCAGATGCGTGATGTCCTTCGATGTCATCTGCAAACTATCCAGCATATGCAGGACCACGCCGGGGTCCAATTGCCCGCTGCGTGTGCCCATGGGCACGCCATCCAAGGCAGTGAAGCCCATGGTGGTGGCGCGGCTTTGCCCGCCTGCAATGGCGCAAAGCGAAGCGCCATTGCCAAGATGCGCGACAATCAGGCGGGAATGTCCAAGTGCGGCATCCTCTGCCGCCAGACGGCGCGCGATATATTCGTACGACAGGCCATGAAAGCCGTAACGCAGAATGCCCTGATCAAAAAAGCGCGGCGGCAGCGCGAAGGTTGCGGCAGCGTGGCTTTGCGTGCGGTGAAAGGCCGTATCGAAACAGGCGATTTGCGGCACCCCCGGAAAATGCCGCGCAGCGGCTTCAATGCCGGCCAGATTATGCGGCTGATGCAGTGGGGCGAGGGGCACCAGCGCATGAAGCTTCGCCATGATGGCATCGGTGATCATCACCGGCGCGCTCAAATCCCGCCCGCCATGCACCACGCGATGGCCAATGGCGCGAATGGAAGCGCCATCCAGCAAGGGCGACAGCGCCGCCAAAATCACCCCAAGCGCGCCTTCATGGCCCTTGGGCGCTTCGGTTTCCGAGAAGCGGCGGTCCGTCAGCATCGCGCCCGTCGCATCGCGCAAGGTGAAATGCGGTGCGGCGCCAATGCCTTCCATCTGGCCATCATAGCGCTGCGTCAATCCGCGCGCTTCAACGGCAAAGACTGCGAATTTCAGCGAGGATGATCCCGCATTCAGCACCAGCAATGCCGATCCCTTGGCTTCAGGCGACATTATGCAGCCCCGCATCCACATAGATCGTATCGCCCGTCATGCCCGATGACGCGCCACTCACCAAAAACGCCACCACGCGGCCAACTTCCGCGATATCTACCAGCCGCTGCGCTGGCGCGCGTTCCTTGGCATCGGCGATCAATTCATCGAATTGCGCAATGCCACTGGCCGCACGGGTGCGGAGCGGCCCGGGCGAGACCGCGAAAACCCTGATACCGCGAGGGCCAAGTTCAGCCGCCGCATAACGGACCGAAGCTTCAAGCGCGGCCTTCACCGGCCCCATCATGTTGTAATTCGCAACCACCTTATCGGCGCCGTAATAGCTCATGGTCACCAGCACTCCGCCTGGCGCCATGATGGGTTCCGCGAGCTTCGCCATGCGCAAAAAGGACCAGCAGGAAACGCGCATGGCCTGGCCGAAACCCTCTGCCGAGCAATCAATCACACGACCATGCAGATCGGCTCGCGGGGCGAAGGCGATGGAATGGATCACGAAATCAAGCTTGCCCCAGTCGCGCGTCAGGCGGTCAAACACGGCTTCCATCTCGCCTTCTGCTTCGACATCCAGCTTCATCGCGATGGCCGCACCAAGCTGTTCGGCCAAGGGACGGACATGAGGTTCCGCCTTGTCATTCAGCCAGGTCACGGCGAGGTCTGCACCAAAGGCACGCAGCTTGGCGGCAGCGCCAAAAGCGATGGAATCGGCATTGGCAATGCCCACCACCAGGCCGCGCTTGCCCTTCAGCATATCGCCGATGCGCTGATCAGGATTCCAGATGGTGGGTAGCGGGTCGGTCATGCGAATCTCCATATTTCGCAACGCCTGCTAGCATGATACCCGCGCTCTGGTTTGCGCCGGATCATGCCGGGGCGATCACCTCAGCAGGGGGCGAAGCGGATGCGGTCTATCCGCGCATCAAGCCGCGCATTCGTGTCATCCACATCGGTGCCGATCACGATTTCGAGGACGGGCGGCACAGTCGCGCCCTTGAAGGCCGCGCGCCAATCGCGGGTGATTTCCGCCTTTTCATCGAACCAGCGCGCCCTTTCCGCATCGGCGGCGCGACGGACATAAACCTTGCCAAGGCCAGACACATAAGGATTGGCAAAGGGGCGCGGTTCCTGCCCGGTACCGCCCCAGACATAAACCAGCATGCTGCGCGGCAGGCGGTGATCTCCGGCCATGGCCTGCGCCATGGTGTGCTGCGCCTTTTGGAAGAAACCCGCATCTGGCGGCCAGCCATCGAAGCCAACCGTAATGGCAATGGCACGGTCATCGCCGCCCTTGCGATCAAGCGGTGTTGGCGGCGGCCCCTGATCCACCCGCCAGCGCCAGTAAAGACAGGCATCGGCCTTGGTGACGGAGCGCCAGACAAAACTCGCTTGCCCAAGGCCGGTGATGCGGAGCCCTCCGTCAGGCGAAGCTTCAAATGTCGCAGGCTTGAGGCCAGACCACCCGCCCTTCTGCCAACCAGCGGCACGCAGCGGGTCCGGCGTCGGCAGGCGTTCCGCCGGCGCACCGAGCATGGGCGCGAGCAGCAGGACGCAAAGGGCACGAATAACGGGCGGCATGGGAGCCATATGGGGCGGCCCAGGCCAATGGTAAATGCCGCCTTACCGTTAGGCTTGCAGCACTGCCCCTGCCCGCGCCACCACGCGATCCGTGAAGGCATGCGCGCTGCCAAGGTAACTGCTCGGGTCCGTCATGGCCGCCACCGCCGCCGGATCAAGCCGCGCGGCAATGGCCGGAATGCGCGATAGGGCCGCCGCCAGCGTAATGCCCTCGGCGCGCACCGCATCGCAGGCGTCATTCACCTTATGATGCGCCTCACCCCGGCCCAGAATGGGGGCAAGGCGCATCATCACGGCCTCGCCCATGATCATGCCATGGGTTGCGTCCAGATTGGCGCGCATGCGTGCTGCATCCACTTGCAGGCCCTCGGACAAAAACCGCGCCTGCGCCACCGCGCCATGGGTCAGCAGGAAGGCTTGCGGCAGGGCGAGTGCTTCCGCCTGCCAGGGGCCAGTGCCACGTTCCAGATCATGCGCCATGGCCGAGAGCATTTGCGGCACCAGCGCATGCACGCCGCGCGCCTGCGCCAGGATATATTCGCACGCGATCGGGTTGCGCTTTTGCGGCATGGTGGAAGACCCGCCACGCTTGGGCACATGGGGTTCCGCCACCTCGGCCAATTCCGTCTGCATCAGCAGCATCACATCCGTGCCGATTTTCGAAAGGCTGCCGCACAGTACCCCAAGCCAGCAGGCCACTTCCGCGACACCATCGCGCGCCACATGCCAGGGGATATCGGCTTCGATCAGGTCAAGCTCACGCGCCAATTCGCGCGCCACGGGCAGGCCCTGATCGCCCAAGGAAGCCAGCGTGCCAGCAGCACCGCCAAAGCCAAGGCGCAGCACGCGCGGGCGGAGTTCGCGCAAGCGCTCCAAAGCCGTGATCAGCGGATTGACCCAAACCGCGACCTTATAGCCAAAGGTCACCGGCAAGGCGTGTTGCAAATGCGTCCGCCCGGCCATCACCGTTGCGCGATGTTGGGCGGCCTGCGCGGCAAAACCCGCGATGGTCGCGCGCAAATCCACTTCAATCAGCGCCAAGCCATCGCGGATTTGCAGCACAAGCGCGCTGTCCATGATGTCTTGTGTGGTGGCGCCCCAATGGGTCCAGCGCCCGGCATCTTCCCCCGCCAATTTTGAAAGCTGATTGACCAGGCCGACCACAGGGTAGCCGGTGTTGCGCGTGGCGGCGGCCATGGCGGCGCGGTCGAGGCTCTCGGCGCGCGCAACATTGCTGATGGAGGCCGCAGCTTCAGCCGGGATGATCCCAAGCCTTGCCTGCGCGCGCGCAAGTGCGGCTTCCACATCCAGCATTTTCTGCAAATAGGCGTCTTCGCCAAAAGCAGCGCGCATGGCATCCGTGCCATAAAGCGCGCCGAGCACGGCGCCATCGGCGGGGTTCACGGGCATGATCTTTTCCCCAGAACCCGGCGCCGCGCGCCGGGCGGCAAGGCAGGTGAGTTTTTAGGCGGGTTCGGGCGCCGGCGCTGGCCGCGCGGGGGCAACCACTTCCGCGCCGCTTTCATTCAAATCGGGCGTGATGGTCTGCGCTTCACCGCGATATTCCGGCTGATCACCGCCTTCACCGCCTTCTGGCCCTTCCGGGCCATCCTGCTGCGAATAGCGGCGCTGCTGATATTGCTGCTGATGCTGCATCGCGGCCTGGTTCATCGCGTTCAGGATGCGGAAGTAATGCTCCGCATGCTGGAAATAGCCTTCCGCCATCACGCGATCCCCGCCGCTGGTCGCATCGCGCCCAAGCTGCAGGTATTTTTCGAAAAGCTGTTGCGCCGTGCCGCGCAGCCGCAAATCCGGCCCGTTCGAATCAAAAACGTGGTTGCGATTGAGCGGCTGACCGCCGCCCTGGCCGCCACCCCCGCCACTATGGCGGAACTGACCGCCCCCACCATGACGGTGACCGCCCCGGCCGCGCATGCGCTTCATGTTCATCTGTATTGCGTTTCGCTGTTCCGCATTCGGCATTTCTGGCGCGCAGCGGGCCAAGGCCCTGGGATACGTCCTGAATTCCGAGTCTGTTGCATCCAAACGGCGCCGAGAGGATCGGGTTCAACAACCGCCTTTCGGGATCAGGGAGGGGAATCGAACTTCCTCGCCTCACCGCAAAGCCCTTGTAGCGCCTTGGCCCCGCCGCGCCAAGGGCAAAATCACGCGGCGCGCAGCACCAGCGCGCGCGGTACCCCGCCAAGGTCGGCGCAGCAGGCTTCCGGCGTCACGCCGGCTGCCCGGGCGAGGGCCTCTACCGCCGCCTGCTGGCCCTGGCCCAGTTCCAGCACCGCCACCCCACGGGGCACCAAAAGCCGGGGCAGATCGGCGATGATGTGCCGATAGGCCGCCAAGCCATCCGCCCCGCCATCAAGCGCCGAGGCCGGTTCATGCCGCGCCACTTCCGGCATCAGCCCTGGGATGGCCGCGCTTTCGATATAGGGCGGGTTGCAGAGCACCAGATCAAACCGCCCGGTAAGCGCCGCCGCCCAATCGCCAGCCAGGAACCGCGCCCGATCCTTAAGCCCAAGCCGTGCCGCATTGCGCGCTGCCAAGGCCGCCGCTTCCGGCTTCAGGTCAATGCCAACGCCACTTGCCACGGGCCATTCACTCAGCACAGCCAGCAACAAGGCCCCGGTCCCGGTGCCGAGATCGAGCACGCGCTGCGCCGCCCCCTTATCCGGGCAGGCTTCCAAAGCGGCTTCGATCAAGCTTTCGCTATCGGCGCGGGGAATGAGCGTGGCGGGGGAGACTTCGAGTTCAAGCGTCCAGAACCCGACGCGCCCGGTCAGATAGGCGAAGGGCTCATGCGCCACACGGCGCGCCAGCAGCGCCGCGAAATGCGCGGCCTTATCGGCAGGCACCGCCGCGCGCGGGTCTCGCAGCAAGGCTTCCTCGGAAGTGCCCAGCACATGCGCGAGTAGCCGGCGCGCTTCGAGCCTCGGTGCTTCAATCGCCGCCCCGCGCAGCCTTTGGCCGGCCTGACAGAGAAAAAACCCAATCGTGCCGGCGGGATCGGCGCAGGGCGCGTCCTTCACGCCGCTTCCGCCGCCAGCCGCGCCGCCTGATCCTCGGCAATCAGCGCGTCAAAAATATCGTCGAAATCGCCGAGCATCACCCGGTCAATCTTATGCAGCGTGAGGCCGATGCGGTGATCCGTCACACGGCCTTGCGGGAAGTTATAAGTGCGGATGCGTTCAGACCGATCACCGGTGCCGACCTGGCTGCGACGATCTGCCGCGCGCGCCTGATCAACGGCGCTGCGCTGCTGTTCGTAAAGCCGGGCGCGCAGCACCTTCATCGCCTTGGCGCGGTTCTTGTGCTGGCTTTTTTCTTCCTGCATCGCGACCACAATGCCGCTTGGCATATGTGTGATGCGCACGGCGCTATCGGTCTTGTTCACATGCTGCCCACCAGCGCCCGAGGCGCGATAGGTGTCAATGCGCAAATCCTTGTCTTCGATCTGCACATCCACCTCTTCCGCTTCCGGCAATACGGCGACGGTAATGGTCGAGGTATGGATGCGCCCCTGGGTTTCGGTGGTGGGCACGCGTTGTACGCGATGCACGCCGCTTTCATATTTGAAGCGCGCAAAAACCCCGCGCCCGGCAATCTCCGCCGTCGCCCCCTTGATGCCGCCCAATTCGTTTTCGTCGTAATCCAGCACTTCAAAGCGCCAGCCGCGCCCTTCGGCATAGCGCTGATAGGCGCGGAACAATTCAGCGGCGAAAAGCCCGGCCTCATCACCGCCGGCGGCTGGGCGAATTTCCAGAATGGCGCTCCGTTCATCAGCAGCATCGCGCGGCAGCAGCATGATGCGGATTTCGTGTTCCAGCGCCGGCACACGTTCCTTTTGCGTGAGCCATTCCGCTTCCGCCAATTCGCGCATTTCCGGATCGGTCAGCATGGCCTGGGCTTCATCGCGGGCGCGTTCCGCCGCGCGGTATTCGGCATATTTTTCAACCAGCGGCTCAAGCTCCGCCAATTCCTTGGACAGCGCACCAATATCCGCCCCCGGCGCGGTGGAGAGCATATGGCGCAGCTCCTCTGCCCGCGACAGCAACCGATCAAGGCGAGATGGCAGGCTCATTTCAGCCGGGCGGGGATATCCGCGACTGCGACGCTTTCCTGCGTGCCGGCATCCAGATCACGCAATTGCGCGACGCCGGCGGCGATTTCGGCCTCGCCCAGAATGACGGCAGCGCGGGCATTGATGCGATTGGCGCGCTCCATCCGGCGCTTGAGATTGCCGCGATAGGCAATCTCGGCCGCGATGCCGGCGCGATGCAAAGCGCCCAGCATATCAAGCGCTGGGCCTTCCGAATCATTACCAACCGGAATCACCGCCACCGGGCGCGGCGCGGCAGGGCTTTGCGGCAGCAGCATCGCGAGCCGTTCAATGCCGGCGGCCCAACCGACTGAGGGCGTGGGCGGCCCGCCCATTTCCTCGACGAGCCCATTGTAGCGCCCGCCTGCCATCACCGTGCCCTGCGCGCCGAGCCGATCCGTCACGAATTCAAAGGCCGTGTGGCTGTAGTAATCGAGCCCCCGCACAATGCGAGGGTTTTCGCGGAAGGGCACGCCAAAGCGCGTCAGATGCTTCTTCACCGTGGTGTAGAACGCCGCCGCTTCGGGGGTGAGATGGTCGCCAATCAGCGGCGCGCCGGCGACAATGGCGCGGTCCGTCTCATCCTTGGAATCCAGGATGCGCAAAGGGTTTTTTTCAAGCCGCACACGGCTGTCATGGCTCAGCGCATCGCGATGGGCGCTGAAATAGGCAATGAGTGCGGCGCGATAGGCATCACGCGATGGCGCATCGCCGAGCGTATTGATTTCGAGCACCGTGCCTTCCGCGATGCCGAGTTCCTGCTGGATATGCCAGCCGCAGGCAATCACCTCCGCATCCGCCAAAGGTTCCGCCGCACCCAGGATTTCAATGCCGATCTGGTGGAATTGCCGATAGCGCCCTTTTTGCGGGCGTTCATAGCGAAACATCGGCCCGGCATAGAAAACCTTGCGCGGCAGGTTGGATTGCGTGAGGCCGTTCGAGACCAGTGCGCGACAAACCCCCGCGGTCATTTCCGGGCGCAAAGTCAGGCTTTCCCCACCGCGATCGGTGAAGCTGTACATTTCCTTGGAAACAACATCCGAGGTATCGCCAAGGCCACGGGCAAAGACGCGCGTATCTTCAAAAATGGGCGTCGCCCATTCCTCAAAGCCATAAAGGGCGGAGATGCGCCTCGCGGCTTCGGCCACCGCATGGTGGCGGCGGAATTCCTCACCGATCAGGTCACGGGTGCCCCGGGCGGGCTGCAATTGGCTGGACATGCCGGGTCGGTATCCTGTCTGACGTTGAACGGCAAGTTGGGAATGCTAGCGGGCGCTATCCGGCGGGACGAGCGGTGCAATGCGGGCGGCAAGGCGCGGCAATTCCTCGCGCGCCGCCTGCCACAGAATATCCAGCGCGACGCCGCCATAATCATGGATGAGTTTGTTGCGCATGCCGATAATGAGTGCCCAGGGGATATCCGGGTGCTGATCGCGCAGCGCCCGCGAAAGCCGCCCCGCTGCCTCACCGACCACCGCGACGCAGCGCGTCACCGCCGCCTGATGCAGCTTGCTCTCGCGGAAGGCGACCTCATCCATGTTTTCCAAAAAATCAGCCGCGTGGCCCGCCCAGGTCAGCATATCGAGAAGCAATGCCGCGTCCCTTTCCGCCGGCGTCATGCTCATGCCACGAAAAGCGCTTCCGCTTCCGCCAGGATGCGCCGCCGCCGGATGTAATTCTCGCTTTCCTCAATGGCGCGCCGATCCACTACCTCAACCGGCCGCGCCAAAGCCTTCCCGGCCTCGGCCTCAAAATCGAGCAAGGCTGCCAGCCGGCGCGGCGTCGAAGGCGTGAATTCCACGAGCAAATCCACATCGCTACGCTCAGGGTCAAAATCCACACCGCGCGCTGCCGAGCCGAAAACATCAAGCCGCGCCACGCCATGCCGCCGGCACAAGGCCGCAAGCGTATCCCGATGGCGCAGGATTTCAGCGTGCATCTTGCCTTACTCTGCTGCCTTCGCCACGCGCAGCGCCGCAGCCTTGGCTTCGACCAGGCCCACAATGTGATCCACCATTTCCTCAGACCGGATCGTATGGTCGGTCTTGCCGGCGCTATAGACCATGTGAGTCCCCGCACCGCCGCCGGTCAGGCCGATATCGGTCATCAGCGCCTCGCCAGGGCCATTCACTACGCAGCCGATGATCGAAAGGCTGATGGGCTCAGCGATATGGGCCAGCCGTTCCTCCAGCTTTTCCACCGTGCGGATCACATCAAAACCTTGCCGCGCGCAGCTTGGGCAGGAAATCACCTTCACGCCGCGATGGCGCAGATGCAGCGATTTCAGCAATTCCCAGCCGACCGAAACCTCTTCTTCTGGTTCAGCGGAAAGCGAAACGCGCAAGGTATCGCCAATGCCGGCCCAAAGCAGAGACCCAAGGCCGATCGCGGATTTCACTGTGCCGGTGCGTTTGCCGCCCGCTTCGGTGATGCCGATATGCAAGGGGTGATCGCAGGCTTCCGCCAATTGCTGATAGGCAGCAACGGCCAGGAACACATCGGAAGCCTTCACGCTGATCTTGAATTCGTGGAAATCCTCTTGCAGCAGATGGTCGGCATGCCATAGCGCGCTTTCCACCAGCGCTTCCGGGTTGGGCTCGCCGTATTTTTCCAGCAAATGCTTTTCAAGACTGCCGGCATTCACGCCGATGCGGATCGAACAGCCGTGATCGCGCGCCGCCTTGATCACTTCCTTCACGCGTTCCTTGGACCCGATATTGCCGGGATTGATGCGCAGGCACGCCGCGCCCGCCTGCGCGGCTTCAATGGCGCGGCGGTAGTGGAAATGGATATCGGCGACAATCGGCACATTCACTTCGCGCACAATCTCAGCGAGTGCCGCCGTTGCTTCCTCGGTCGGGCAAGACACGCGCACAATATCAACCCCGGCCAATTCGCTGCGGCGGATTTGCGCAATGGTCGCCGCCGCGTCTTCGGTCGGCGTATTGGTCATGGTCTGGACCGAGATCGGCGAATCGCCCCCCACCGGCACGCGCCCGACATGGATCAGGCGGGATTTGCGGCGCTCGATCTTCTGATAGGGACGATAGGACATAAGGCGGACCCCAAAGGCTGGTTTTCGCCGATGATTATGCCGGGGCTTTCGCCGCGCCGAAAGCCTTGAAACGCGTCAGGGTCGCGGCGCGGTTGGCGGCGGGGGCGTCGCAGGGGCCGGGCGTGGCGCAGGGGTGGCGGCGGGGGCCGGCGACGGGGCGGGGGGTGGGCGCAGCCTGTCAGCTTCGAGGGCGATATTCCGCCGCACACCAGGACCGCCAAAGGGGTCAACCTCCTGCCCATCCAGCAGGATATCCAGGTTCTCGGCCTTGCCGGTCGTCAGCACAATGCCGGGGCGATTGGGGATTTCAACGGTCTCGCCCGCGCGCAGCACGCGATCCGTCAGCACCCGATTGCCGGGATTGTCGCGAATTTGCACCCAGCTTTCACCCTTGGCGCGGATCACGATGCGTGGCTTGTCGGGGTCTATGCGTGGCGGCGGTGCGGGGGCGGCAATCGGTGCCGGGGCGGGCGCGGGCGGTTCTGCCACCGGGGCGGGCGGCGTTTCGCGCTGCGCAGTGGCTTCGGCGGCGCGTTCCAGCCGGGGCGGCAAGGGCGGCACGGTATCCACCACGCGCGCGCCACGCCCGCTCCATTGATACCAGGCGATATAGCCGGCGAGCGCAATGGCGACCCCAATCGCCGCCAGAATGCCGGTTGGGATGCCGCGACTTGGCACGGGCTCGGGGAAAACCAGATCGCCCTGCTTCGTCACCGCCGTGCCGGAAACATCGCGAAAGCGCCGCACGGCATCATCCGCGTCAAGCCCGAGCGCCGTCGCATAAGATCGCACGAAACCAACCGCATAGGCAGCGCCGGGCAGGTCTTTCACCCGCCCTTCCTCCAGCGCCATCAGGTAGCGCCTGTTGATGCGAAGCTGGGTCGCCGCATCTTCAACACTGATGCCAAGCGCAATCCGCGCCTCACGCAGTTCTTCACCTACGCGGGCGGCTTCCTGGGGCGAGTTTTCAGTGCGGGCAGAGCGCTTCATGGGCTTTCCAAAGGGTCACGCGGCAGCGGCGGCAGAACGCGCCATGATCGCCCGCGCAGCCTGATCGCGCAATTCGGCGATGATCTCGGCTGCGGTTTGCTCGCCCGTCACCATGCCGACCGATTGCCCGGCCATGAGCGAGCCATTTTCGACATCGCCATCAATCACGGCACGGCGCAGCGCCCCGGCCCAGAAATGTTCGATATCCAATTGCGCGGCTTCCTTCGTCAGTTCACCGGATTGGAAGCGACGAATGGTCTCGGCCTGGTGTTCCAGAAAGCGCTTGGTGCCTTCATTCTGCAAAGCGCGCACGGGGATCACCGGGAAGTTTTCATCCAATTGGATGGTCGGCATGGCATCGCGCGCATTGCCGCGAATGAAGGCCTGCTTGAAATTGGCATGCGCGATGGATTCCCGCGCGCAGACAAAGCGCGTGCCAAGCTGCACACCGGCAGCGCCCATTTCCAGATAGGACAGGATCGCCTCACCCCGCCCAATACCGCCGGCCACAAACACCGGCACATCGCGAATATGGGGCAGGATTTCCTGTGCCAATACGGTCAGCGACACCGGCCCGATATGCCCGCCCGCTTCACTGCCTTCAATCACCAGCGCATCCGCCCCGGCGCGGATCAGGCGTTTGGCCAGCGCGAGTGCGGGCGCGAAGCACACCACCTTTGCGCCGCCATCCTTCGCCTTCTTGATTGCGGTGCCGGGCGGAATGCCGCCGGCGAAAACAATGTGGGAAACGCGCGCCGCCAGGCAGGTATCCACCAACTGATCCAGCCTGGGGTGCATGGTGATCAGATTGACGCCAAAGGGCTTGTTGGTCAGCGCCTGCGTAGCCGCGATTTCTTCCGCCAATCGAGGCGGTTCCATCGCCCCGCAGGCAATCACGCCAAAGGCGCCCGCATTGGAAAGGGCGGAGACCAAATGCCTTTCGCTGACCCAGGACATGGCGCCACCCATGATGGCATAGGGCGCGCCCAGAAACGCCGCGCCACGCGCCATCAGCCGATCAAGCTGCGCCAGGGCCTTGGTCATGTCATCGCTCATGCCGGCGCATCCAGACCATAAGCCGTGTGCAGCGCGCGCACCGCAAGTTCGGTGTAATCGGCACTCACCAGCACACTCACCTTGATTTCGCTGGTGGAAATCACCTGAATATTGATGCCCTTTTCGGACAGCGCCTTGAACATGGTGGTGGCAACCCCGGCGTGGCTCCGCATCCCAATCCCCACCACGCTGATTTTCGTGACATCCGGGTCAGCGAGCAGCGCTTCATAGCCAAGTTCCCCGCGCGCTTTTTCCAGCACATCCTGCGCGCGCGCCAGATCAACCTTGCCGATGGTAAACGTCATATCCGTGCTGCCATCGGCGCCGATATTCTGCACGATCATATCCACATTCACATTGGCCTTCGCGAGCGCCCCGAAAACGGCGGCGGCCACACCGGGCCGATCCGGCACGCGGCGGAGCGTTATCTTGGCGTCATCGCGCGAATAGGCGATGCCGGAAACGACGGGCTGTTCCACGATTTCATCCTCATCAACCACAAGCGAGCCTGGCTTGTCTTCAAAGCTCGACAAGACCTGCACGCGCACACGCTGTTTCATCGCAAGTTCAACCGACCGCGTCTGCAACACCTTGGCGCCGACGGAGGCGAGTTCAAGCATTTCCTCATAGGAAATCCGCTCAAGCTTGCGCGCGCGCGGCACAATCCGAGGGTCGGTCGTATAGATGCCATCCACATCAGTATAGATATCGCAGCGATCCGCCTTGACGGCTGCGGCGATGGCCACCGCGGAAAGATCAGACCCGCCGCGGCCAAGTGTCGTGATGCGGTTGCGTTTCGGGTCAATGCCCTGAAACCCCGCCACCACCGGCACCTGGCCCTGTTCCATGCGTTCAATCAGCGCCGCGCCATCAATGCGGTCTACCCGCGCCTTGCCATGCGCCTGGTCGGTGATGATCGGCACCTGCCAGCCCTGCCAGGACCGCGCATCAACGCCAATCGCCTGCAGCGCAATGGCGGTCAGGCCCGTGGTGACTTGCTCACCGGTTGCGACCACCGTGTCATATTCACGGGCATCATGCAGCGCCGAGAGGTCCTGGCACCATTTGACCAGCTGATTGGTGACGCCCGACATGGCGGAGACCACGACAGCGACCTGATGGCCGGCCTCCACCTCTCGCTTCACGCGGGCGGCGACATTGCGGATACGATCCAGATCAGCGACTGAGGTGCCGCCGAATTTCATGACAATACGGGCCATAGAAGGCTATTTTCCCTGAGCAGGGCGGAAAAGGAGTGGCCGGCGGTTGCACCGGCGCGCGGGCCGGGACAGATACCGGGGGGGCGGGGGACGCGCAACCCACCCCGCAGGTTCAGCGCAAGAAAGGGCAGCATCTTGGCGGAAGCAACGGCGCTTCAGGCGGAAATCGCCAAATTCGACGCCCTCGCGGCGCGCTGGTGGGACCCGAATGGGCCGATGAAGCCACTGCATCGGATGAATCCGGTCCGCATCGGCTGGATCGCCGAAAGGCTGGCCCACGCCCATGGCTGCAAACCGGGTGGGGCGGCGCCGCTTGCGGGGCTCAAGGTGCTGGATGTGGGCTGCGGGGCTGGCCTGGCGTCCGAGGCGCTGGCGCGGCTGGGTGCCGAGGTCACGGGGATGGATGCGGCGCCGGAGGCTTTGGCCGCCGCCCGCGCCCATGCGGAGGCTGGCGGGCTTGCGATTGACTACCGCCAGGGCGGGCCAGAGGATTTGACCGAGGCAGACTGCGCCTTTGACGCCGTGGTCTGCCTGGAAGTGATTGAACATGTGAGCGAACGCGCGGCCTTCCTGGCCGCCTTGGCGCGCGCTGCCCGGCCTGGGGGGCTGGTGTTTCTGTCCACGTTGAACCGCACGCCCCGATCCTTCCTGATGGCGAAACTCGGCGCCGAATACCTGCTGCGGCTGCTGCCGGTGGGCACGCATGATTGGCGCATGTTCGTGACGCCGGCTGAGCTCGGCGCGGGGCTGCGCAAGGCAGGGTTGCGGGTTGGGGATGTGGCCGGGATGGAAATGGGGTTGTCTGGTGCTTGGCGGATCACCCGCGATACGGGCGTGAATTACCTGATGATGGCGGAGAAGCCTGATTGAGTATTTTCAAGCCAAGTGGGATCACTTGGCGGCTCGGAAAATACGATCAAACAGAAGCTTAGTGCGGTTTCCGTGAACTGATGTGAACGGGAAACGCACTAGGCTTCGTCCACCCGGAAGGCATCGGCGATGCGCCGGATGGAGCCATCGGCGGCGACCAGCATGACATCAAAGCGCATCCCGGCGCTGCCGTGATTGGGATGTTCGGCCAGCCAAGCCTCAGCCGCCGCAACCAGCCGGGCGCGCTGTCTTGGCCCTAATGCAAACGCCGCTTCCGCCAGCGAAGGCCGCGCCTTGACCTCAATGAAGGCGAGCAAGCCTTCGCGTTCCGCGATCAGGTCAATCTCGCCCGCTTCAGAGCGCACCCTTTGGCCGAGAATAAGCCAGCCCTCGGCAATCAGCGCAGCGGCGGCGAGGGCTTCGGCATCCTGCCCGGCGGCATAGGCGCGCCGGCCTCGGATAAGGCGATGGGTGGGTGGGGTTTGGCGGGGCATGGCGCGGTGTTCGGGTTTAGCTGCGGCGCCGCGCCCCAGAAATGTCATGACCTGCGCGGGCGCGGCATGCTACTGAACGCTTGGGGATTAGCCCGTTCCTCTGCTATCAGAGCAGTTAAAAATTCATTTATGTTTTCTCGGATAGTTCCTTGTATTGCTAACCTCCGGCGCTCGAATATTATCGGGGCAGATGCTAGAGTCGCAGTATAACTTGCGGTAATTTCTCGATCAAATACAACCATGTTGTCGGCGACCCGCACTAGCCGATAGCGAAACGTAGATGTCAGTTCCAGATCGATCCCACCTCGAGGTGGAGGAGGAACTCTCACCACTCCTGCTTCCAACCGGAATCGCTCATCACTTCTAGCCAACATTTCACGTGCTGCGAGACTTAAGGTCAAAGCTTCTGTCATTTCCGGACCACCGGTAAAGCCAACCGCTACAGCGTCACGCAGGTTTGAATTTGCTGCAATGCTGGTCTGTGCGGAAATAGGCGGAACAAAAACGGTTGGCTTCGCCCCGCTTGCGCAGGCCGAAAGACCAAGCGCCAGAACCAGTAGCGCCAGAGGCGTGAATTTGCGGGTCACAGCCGAAAAAAGTTTCGCCATACGAATTCTCCAATTCCAAAAATGCGTCCGCTGTGAAGCCTGTCATTTCCAGCGCGGCGCGGCAATAGAGTCGCGGTCATGTCTGGGGTTTGCCATCGCATCCCGCTATGCTTGCCCCAAAGCAGCAGGCCCACGCCATGACCCGTTTCCTTCTTCTCCTCACCCTTCTCCTCACCCCCCTTCTCGCCGCCGCGCAACCGGCTGAGCGCCATATGGTCGCGGCGGGCCATCCTTTGGCCGTCGAAGCAGGGCTTGGCGTCCTGCGGGATGGCGGCAGCGCTTTGGATGCCGCAGTGGCGGTGCAGGTGGTGCTGACACTGGTGGAGCCGCAATCCTCCGGCATTGGCGGCGGCGCCTTCATCATGTTCCGCCGCGCCGCTGATGCCAGGATGGAAGCCTGGGATGGGCGGGAAGCGGCGCCCGCTGCCGCGACACCCGGCCTGTTACTCCGCGATGGCCGACCCATGCCCTTTCTGGAAGCCATGGCCAGCGGGCGGTCGGTTGGCGTGCCGGGCGCGCTGCCGGTTCTGGAAGCGGCGCATCGCGCCCATGGCAAGCTGCCCTGGGCACGGCTGATCGAACCGGCCATTCGCCTCGCCGAAGAAGGTTTTCCCGTCAGCCCGCGCCTCGCCCGCGACATCGCTGCCGATACGCTGCTGCTGCGCCGAGACCCCGTGGCCGGCGCCTATTTCTTCACCCCGGATGGCCAGGCGCTGCCGGCGGGCCATCTGCTGCGCAATCCTGCCTTGGCCGAGACGCTGCGCGCAGTCGCCCGCGATGGTGCAGCAGCGCTGCAAAGGGGCCCGATTGCCGAGGATATCATCGCCGCCATCCGCAACCACCCAACCAATCCGGGCGTCATGGTGTTGGACGACCTCTCGCGCTACCAGCCAAGGCAGCGGAGCGCCATTTGCACGCCCTATCGCGGGTTTCGCGTCTGTGGCTTTCCGCCGCCATCTTCCGGTGGTGTCGCGGTCGCGCAAATCCTTGGTCTGCTCGAACATTTCGACATGAAGCGGCTTGATCCGCGCGGCGTGGATGCGGCGCATTTGCTGGCGGAGGCCGGGCGGCTTGCTTTCGCGGATCGCAACCTCTTCCTCGCGGATGCGGATTTCGTGCCCGTG
This sequence comes from Roseomonas sp., assembly GCA_020249435.1. Taxonomy (GTDB): domain Bacteria; phylum Pseudomonadota; class Alphaproteobacteria; order Acetobacterales; family Acetobacteraceae; genus Neoroseomonas. Next base: position 341,164 of record JADCFQ010000007.1, read on the forward strand.
CCGGTGCAGGGGCTGACGGACCGCGCCTATCTGACCGCACGCGCGCAATTGCTGGATCGTGATCGGGCCATGCAGAATGTGCGCGCCGGCAATCCTTCCTGGCGGGAAACATTCCTCGCGCCGCAAACCCAGGATTATGAAGCCGGCACCAGCCATATCGTCATTGTGGATGGCGCGGGCAATGCGCTTTCCATGACGACGACGATTGAAGCGATTTTCGGTGCGCGCATCATGGTGCGTGGCTTTTTGCTGAACAACCAACTGACCGATTTCAGCTTCGCGCCGGAAGCCAATGGCCGCCCCATCGCCAATCGCGTCGAGGCAGGCAAAAGGCCGCGGTCATCCATGGCGCCTTCGATTGTGGAGGATGGCGCGGGCGCCCTGCATGCCGTGGTGGGCTCTCCGGGTGGGCCGCGCATCATTGGCTATGTGGCGAAGACGCTGGTTGGCTTGCTCGATTGGGGGCTGTCGCCAGAGGAAGCCGTGGCGCTGCCCCATATCGGCAGCATGGGCGGGCCGGTGGAGCTGGAACAGGGCACCCCTGCCGCTGCCCTGGCACCGGCGCTGCGGGCGCGGGGGCATGAGGCCACGATCCGGGAGATGATATCGGGCCTGCAAGTGATCCGCGTGACCGGTTCCGGGCTGATCGGTGCCTCCGACCCCAGGCGCGAGGGCGTGGCGCGGGGTGAATAGCCGGGCTTGCGCGCCAAGGCCGTGATGCATGTTATAGGGCGAAACACAGTGTTCCTTTTAGGGTGTTCATGATCAGAAAGGCCGTCATTCTCGCGGGCGGGCGCGGCACACGCCTCGGCGCGGAAACCCAGCTTCGCCCCAAGCCCATGGTGGAAATCGGCGGGCGCCCGATCCTGTGGCACATCATGAAATCCTATGCCGCGCATGGCATCAGGGATTTCGTGATCTGCCTTGGCTACAAGGGCCAATTGATCAAGGAATATTTCCTGAATTACCGCGCCCATTCTTCGGACCTGACGCTTGACCTCGCGACCGGCACCGCCACCTGGCTGACCCCACCCACCGAGGATTGGCGCGTGACGCTGGTGGACACGGGTGAGGATACGCAAACCGGTGGCCGGCTTGGCCGTGTGGCGCAGCATTTGCGGGGCGAAGAGGGCTTTTGCCTGACCTATGGTGATGGCGTTTCCGATGTGGATATCGGTGCCTTGATTGCCTTCCACCGCGCCCATGGCCGTGATGCGACCGTAACCGCCGTGGTGCCGCCGGGGCGTTTCGGCGCGCTTGAACGGGTTGGCAATACGGTGCGCGCCTTCACCGAAAAACCACCCGGCGATGGCGCGACGATCAATGGCGGGTTTTTCGTGCTCTCGCCCCGCGTGCTCGAACGCATTGATGGCGATGATTGCGTCTGGGAGCAGGCGCCGTTGCGCGGGCTTGCCGCCGATGACCAGCTACGCGCCTTTGACCATCGCGGCTTCTGGCACCCGATGGATACACCGCGTGATCGCGATGTGCTGGAAGGGTTGTGGCAGGATGGCAGTGCACCTTGGAAGCAATGGTGATGCGCCAGTTCTGGCGCGGCAAGAGGGTGCTTCTGACCGGGCATACCGGCTTCAAGGGCGCTTGGCTCGCGCTGCTTTTGGAACGCTTGGGTGCTGAGGTCACAGGTTTTGCGCTGGCGCCGGAAGCCGGGCCTTCGGCTTTTGTCGCGCTGCGCCCGGCCATCGCCTCGCGCATCGGCGATTTGCGCGATGCAGCGGCGGTGCAGGCAGCAATGCAGGCCGCGCGGCCCGAGGTTGTGTTGCACCTGGCGGCCCAAGCCCTGGTCGGGCGCGGCTATCGCGACCCTGACGGCACTTTTGCCAGCAATGTCACCGGCACCATCAATCTGATGCAGGCTTTGCGCGGTGCGGGCGCCAAGGCCGCGCTGATCATCACCAGCGACAAGGTCTATCGCAACGACAATCAAGGCCGGCCCTTTCGTGAGGATGATCCCCTTGGGGGGCATGATCCCTACAGCGCATCCAAGGCCGCTTGCGAAATCGCGGTGGCGTCCTGGCGCGCCAGTTTCGGCGCCGAGGTCGGCGCCATCGCCACGGCGCGCGCCGGCAATGTGATTGGCGGTGGAGATTTCGGCGCGGAACGGCTGATCCCTGATCTGGTGCGGGCGCGCTTGGCAGGTGAAACGCTGGTCATCCGCCGCCCGGATGCGACGCGCCCCTTCCAGCATGTGCTGGATGTGCTGCGCGGGTATTTGCGGCATGCGGAAGCGCTTTGGCATGGCACGGCCCTGGCCGCGCTCAATTTCGGCCCGCGCGATGCGGAGATTTCTGTGCGCCGTGTGCTGGAACTTTACGGCGGCGCGGCCGGTGCGCCGATTGCCTGGGAAGCCGCACCCGCACCACCCATGGAAGAAGCCCAGCGCCTGGCCTTGGATAGCAGCCTTGCCATGCAAAGCCTGGACTGGGCACCGCGCCATGATGCTGGAAGCGCCATTGCTGCGACCGCGCGCTGGTATGAAGCCTGGCGCGGTGGCGCGGATGGCCGCGCTTTGGCGCTGGCTGAGATTGAGGAAGTGATTTCACCATGACGACCCAGGCCGCATGCCGCCCCATTTCCGCCTGCCGCGCCTGTGGAGGCGCCATCAGCGCCATGTTTTGCGATCTGGGCGCGACGCCACTTGCCAATGATTATCCACTGCCGGGGTCAGCGCCGCTGCCGTGTTATCCCTTGGCGGCCGTGGTCTGCGGCACATGCCGCATGGTGCAATTGGATCATGTGGTGGAGGCCGAGGCGATCTTCACCGATTATGCCTATTTCTCCTCCTTCTCGGAGAGCTGGCTTGATCACGCCGCGCGCTATGCCTCGGCGATGCGCGAACGGCTTTCGCTTGGCGCGCAAAGTTTTGTGGTCGAAATCGCCAGCAATGATGGCTATCTGCTGAGGAATTTCGTCTCTGCTGGCATCCCCTGCCTGGGGGTGGAGCCCGCCGCGAATGTCGCCGCAACGGCGGTGGCGGCCGGCGTGCCGACCGAGGTGCGCTTCTTTGGGCGTGACGCGGCGCGCGATATCGTGGGCCGGCGCGGCCATGCGGATTTGGTGATTGCGAATAATGTGCTGGCGCATGTGCCGGATGTGGTGGATTTTGCCACGGGCCTCGCGCATTTGGCCGGGCCGCGCGGCGTTGTCACCATCGAAGCGCCGCATCTGCTGTCCTTCGTGGATGGCGTACAATTCGATACCATCTATCATGAACATTACGCCTATTGGTCGCTTTACGCCGTTGAGCATTTGCTCCGTACCCAGGGCCTGCGCGTGTTTGATGTGGAAAAGCTCGCGACCCATGGCGGGAGTCTCCGCTATTTTGCGACTGCCGATGCGGCGCGGGCGGATATGCCGGGCGTGGTCGCGATGCGGGCGGAGGAAGCCGCGCGCGGCATTGCGGATGACGCCTTTTATCAGGGTTTTAATGCACGCGTCGCAGCAGTGCTGGCGGCTTTCAAGGCGTGGCTCGCGCAATGCCGCGCCGAGGGGCTGAAGCTTGGCGCCTATGGCGCGGCAGCCAAGGGCAATACCTTCCTGAATGCTGCCGGCGTCACGTCGAATGATTTCATTGCGGTCGCGGATCGCAACCCGGCCAAGCAAAATCGGATTTTGCCGGGCAGCGCCATCCCGATTGTCTCGCCGGAGGCGCTGCTGACGATGGCGCCGGATATAATCCTGATCCTGCCATGGAATTTGGCGGATGAAATCTCTGCCCAATTGCGCGCTGCGGGCTTCTCAGGGCGCTTGGCGATAGCGGTACCAGAACCGCGCTGGCTATAAATTACGCCGCGTCGCGCCCTTCTTCCACCGCATGACAGGCCACCATCGCATCACCGGCCGGCTTCAGTTCCGGGCGTTCCGCCTTGCAGCGCGGCCCTGCCAGCGGGCAGCGCGGATGAAAAGCGCAACCTGTCGGCGGGTTGATCGGGCTTGGCACCTCGCCGCCAACTGGAATCCGTGTCCGCCCGGTCATATCAAGGTCCGGAATCGCTTCCATGAGCGCACGCGTGTAGGGATGGCGCGGGCGGCGGAACAGGCTTTCCGCCGGCGCCAATTCCGCAATCCGGCCCAGATACATCACACCGATCCTGTCACTCACCTGCCGCACCACCGCCAGATTGTGGCTGATGAACAAATAGGTCAGCCCCATGCGGGACTGCAATTCCTTCATCAGGTTCAGGATTTGCGCCTGCACCGAAACATCAAGCGCGGATGTCGGTTCATCACACACCAGGAATTCCGGATTGGAAGAAAGCGCGCGCGCAATTGAAATGCGCTGGCGCTGCCCGCCCGAGAATTCATGCGGAAACTTGTGGCCATCCAGTGGCGATAGCCCCACCTGCGTCAGCAATTCCGCAACGCGCGCTTCTTCCGCCGCGCGGTTGGACAACAGGCCAAAGGCGCGAATAGGCTCGGCGATGATGTCCCTGACACGCCAGCGCGGATTGAGCGAGGCATAGGGGTCCTGGAAAATCATCTGCATCCGCCGGCGCTGATCGGATGCGGCGCGGGCTTCGGCAAGGTCTCGCCCGTCAAACATCACCTGACCGCCGCTTGGCCGGTAAAGCCCAACCGCAAGCCGCGCGACAGTGGATTTGCCACAGCCTGATTCCCCCACGAGCGACAGGGTGGTGCCCTTCGGCACGGAAAGGCTGATGCCATCTACGGCGCGGAGAATGCGCTTGCCCTCATTCGCAATCAGCCGCTGCAAGGCAGGGCGGGAGACATCGAAATACCGCGCCGCATCGCGCAGCTCGAGCATGGGCGTATCAGCCATTGCCAGCGCCCTCCCCCGCATAGAGCCAACAGGCGGCCTGCGTCGCACCCGCCGGGAGCAGTTCTGGCCGGTCCTGGCTGCAGCGCGCGAAAGCCTTGGGGCAGCGCGGATTATAGGCGCAGCCTTTGGGGATGGCGGAAAGCCGCGGCATGGCGCCATCAATCTGCGCCAGCCTTTCAACACGCCGATCCAAGGGCGGGATGGAGCCCATCAGCCCCACCGTATAGGGATGGCTTGCCTGCTTCACGACATTGCGCACCGGCCCAATTTCCGCGATGCGCCCGGCATACATCACCGCCACCCGATCAGCGGTTTCCGCAATGACGCCCATATCATGCGTCACCAGCATCATCGCCGTGCCCTTTTCGCGCGCGAGCGATTTCAGTAGTGCGATGATCTGCGCCTGGATGGAAACATCCAAGGCCGTGGTCGGTTCATCCGCCACAATCAGGCGTGGTTCGGCACATAATGCGAGCGCAATCACCACACGCTGGCGCATCCCGCCCGAGAATTCATGCGGGTAGGAATCAATCCGCTGCGCCGCTGCCGGAATGCCCACCAGATCAAGCCAACCAATAGCGCGTTTGCGGGCCTCAGCCGGCGTGATCGGCAAATGGGTTGTCATGGTCTCGGCCAATTGCCGGCCCACGGTGTAGAGCGGATTGAGCGTGGTGAGCGGGTCCTGGAAAATCGCGCCGATATCCTTGCCGCGAATGCGGCGCATATCCTCATAACGGAGATTGTCTATCCGCTTGCCATCCAGCCTGATTTCGCCCGCCGCAATCCGGCCAGGTGGTTCGAGCAGGCCAATGATCGCCGCACCCGTCATGGATTTACCGGCGCCTGATTCACCGACCACGCCCAGCACCTCACCGGCGGAAATGGAGAAGGACACATCATCAAGTGCCACCAGCGTGCCGCGCCGCGTTGGGAATTCCACGCGCAAATGGCGCACTTCAAGCAAGGGGTTCTGGCCAGACATTAGCGGAGCTTCGGATTGAGGGCGTCGCGCAGCCAATCGCCCAGAAGATTGACGGAAAGCACCATGGCAATCAGCGTAATGCCGGGGAATATCGTAATCCACCACTCACCGCTGAACAGGAAGTCATTACCAATCCGGATTAGCGTGCCGAGGGATGGTTGCGTCGCCGGCACGCCGACGCCGAGGAAGGAAAGCGTTGCCTCAGACAATATCGCCAACCCAAGATTGAGCGTGGCAATGACCAAAACCGGCCCCATCACATTGGGCAGCACGTGGGAGAGCATGATGCGCGGCGGTGCCACGCCAATCACGCGCGCGGCCTGCACATATTCCTTGTTGCGCTCCACCATGGTGGAACCGCGTACGGTGCGGGCGAATTTCGGCCATTCGCTGATGCCGATGGCGAAAATCACCACAAACAGCGCGATCTGGTCATGCACTTCGCGCGGCAGGGCAGCGCGCACCACGCCATCAATCAGCAGCGCCACAAGAATGGAGGGGAAGGTCAATTGCACATCGCAAATGCGCATCAGCAACGCATCCAGCTTGCCGCCGAGATACCCGGCCAACAGCCCCAATGTGACCCCAAGCGTGGTCGCGAACAGGGTCGCGGATAACCCCACCAGCAGCGAAACCCGCGCGCCATACATGATAGCGGAAAGCACATCACGCCCCTGATCATCGGTGCCGAGCAGATAGGCGCGCTCCCCTTCTTCCGTCCAGGAAGGCGGCTTGAAGGCATCGAGCAGATTGAGAGAGGCAAGATCAAACGGGTTATGCGGCGCAAGCCAGGGCGCCAATAACGCGCCCAGAATGCAGACCAGCGCCACCACGGCGGAAAGCATGGTGACGGGGGATCGGGTGAAGGACCACCACAAATCACTGTCGAAAAAGCGTCGCAGCGCTGCAGCCATGATCAATGCGCCCCCTGCCCGCGGCCAATGCGGAGCCTGGGATCAACCGCGTAATAAAGCAGGTCAACAATCAGGTTGATGGTGACGAAAAGTGCGGAGATCAGCAGCAGATAGGCCGCCATCACCGGGATATCCGCCTGATTGACGGATTGGATGAACAGCAAGCCCATCCCTGGCCATTGGAACACGGTCTCGGTCACAATGGCGAAGGCAATAATGGCGCCCAATTGCAGCCCGACAATGGTGATCACCGGCACCAGCGTATTCTTGAGCGCATGGCCGAAATGCACGGCGCGATTGGGCAGGCCGCGCGCGCGGGCGAATTTGATGTAATCCGCGCGCAGCACTTCCAGCATCTCGGCCCGCACCAGGCGCATGATCAGGGTCAGCTGGAAAAGCCCGAGCGTGATGGAAGGCAGCACCAGCGCCTTGATCCCGGTCCAGGTCAGGAACCCCGTGGACCACCAGCCAAGCTTCACCGTATCGCCACGCCCGAAGGAAGGCAGCACGCCAAGCCAGACAGCAAAGACCAGGATCAGCAAAATGCCGATCAGAAAGGTCGGCAAGGAAACGCCCACAAGGCTGAAGGTCAAGAAAAACCGCGACAGCCAGGAATTGCGATAAAGCCCAGTATAGACCCCCAAGGGCACGCCAATCAGCAGCGCAAGAAAGGCGGCGGTGAAGGCCAGTTCCAGCGTGGCCGGCGCGCGTTCGGCGATCAAATCAGACACAGGCCGCGACAGGCGATAGGACAGCCCGAATTCGCCCTGCACCGCATTGCCCAGGAAGGTGCCGAATTGCACCCAGAAAGGCTGATCCAGCCCCAAATCCTTCACCAGCGCCTGGCGCTGCGCCTCCGTGAAATCCTGGCCAAGCATGATCGCCACCGGATCGCCCACATAGGCGAACATGGCGAAGGAAATCAGCGCAACCGTCAGCATCACAGGCAGCGCCTGCAAAACGCGTGAAATGATGAAGGCAAACAATTGGGCGTGCTCCAGAACAAGCGCGGCGGGCGCAAGACCCGCCGCGCCGAGGGGATCAGTTCATCCGCGCCCAACGGAAATAGGGCTGGTTATTCGCCATATGCGGAATGGTCAGATTGGACCGCATGGCCCAAGGGATCATCTGATGGTGCAGCGGGATATGCGGCACATCTTCGCGGTAGAGCCTGAGCGCCTCACGGATCGCCGCATCGCGCTCGGCACCGGATTGCGTCTTCATGCGGTCAATCAGCGCATCCAGGCGCGGGTTGGAATAGCGACCGTAATTCCAGATGCCATCGCCCTGCGCGCCATTGCGGGTCGCGACCAGGGATTGGAAGGAATAAAGCGCATCCAAAGTCGGCACACCCCAGCCCAGCAGGTAGATGGAGGTATCATCGCGCTGGATCTTGGCGAAGAAGGGCGCCAAGGGCATGGCATTCAACTTGGCGCGAATACCAATCCGCGCCCACATCGCGACAATCGCCTGGCAAATCTGCTCATCATTGATGTAGCGATTATTCGGGCAATCCAGCGTGATTTCAAAACCATTCGGGAAACCCGCTTCGGTCAAAAGGGCGCGCGCGCGGGCCGGATCATAGGCCAGGCGCACATCTTCTTCCTTCACATAGCCATTCACCTGGGGCGGGAAGAAGGTGCCCGTCACCACGGATTGGCCACGCATGGTGGTGCGATGGATCGCCTGAATATCAATCGCGTGATAGAGCGCCTGACGCACGCGCAAATCCTTCATCGGATTGCGCCCCTTCACATCGGAATAGAGCAGCTCATCCCGATAGACATCCATCGCGAGGAAGATGGTGCGCACTTCCGGGCCTTCCAGCACGCGGATATTTTGCGCCTGACGCAGCCGGTTCAAATCCTGCAAGGGCGGGTCGAGCACGAAATCAACCTCACCCGACAAAAGCGCGGCGATGCGCGTCGCATCCGATGCGATGGGGCGGAAGATGATTTCCGTCACATTCGCTTCCCGGCTGGCTTCTTCGCGCCAGCCCCACCAATCATTATTGCGCGCCATGACGGTGCGCACATCGGATTCACGCGCGGTCAGGCGGAAGGCGCCGGTGCCGTTGGTGTTGCGGACCGTGTGCATTTCTTCCCGCTGGCGCGTGTTTTGCGGCCGCGCGGCATTGTGCTTTTCGGACCAGGACCGCGACATCATGAAGACGGAAGCGATCTTATTGGGCAGGATCGGGTCCGGGATTTTGGTGATGATATCCACCACCAGCGGTTCCACCTGCACGGCGCGTTCCACCGTATCCACGAAAATCCCGAAATTGGAGGTCGGCGCCAGGGCGCGCGTGACGCTGAAGACCACGTCATCGGCGGTGAAGGCCTCGCCCTCATGGAATTTCACGCCATCGCGCAGCCAGAAGCGCCAGCGATTGGGTTCCTGCTGCTCCCAGCGGGTCGCGAGGCCCGGTGCCAGACCCAATTCCTGGCTGCGGCTGATCAGCGGGTCATAGATTTGCTGCAGCACCATCGTAACCGTGCCGACATTCTGGCTATGCGGGTCAAGCGTATTCGGATCGCCCGAAGCCGCCCAGCGCACCGTGCGCGCATCCGCCCCTGCTCCGCCAAGCGCCAGCCCGCAGGCCAGCGCACTCGCCCATAACAGCTTTCGCATCCCGTTCTCCTGTTTTTGGTTAAAGCCCTGGCGTGGCCTATAGGGGCGCTCGCGCTTGTCGGGAAGGGGGGCTTTATGAAGGTGATTTCCCCAGGCGCGAAACTGCTTTAGTTTCGTCCCCAACCGTCCGAGAGAACCCCGCCCATGCCGCGCTTTGCCGCCAATCTTTCCATGATGTTCAACGAAGTCCCGTTTCTGGACCGCTTCGCCCTGGCCGCGAAGGCGGGCTTCAAGGGGGTGGAGTTCCTATTCCCCTATGAGCACCCGGCAGCCGAGATCGCCGCGCGGCTCAAGGATAACGACTTGCAACAGGTGCTGTTCAACGCGCCGGCAGGTGATTTCGCCAAGGGGGAACGCGGCATGGCCGCCATCCCAGGCAAGCAGGCCGCCTTTCGGGACAGCATCAAGCTGGCACTCGACTACGCAACCGCCCTCGCCTGCCCGCGCCTGCACATCATGGCTGGCCTGAAGCCCGAAGGGGTCGCGCATGACACGCTGACCGCGGTGTATGGCGCGAACCTGGCTTACGCGGCGGAAGAATGCGCCAAGGCCAGCGTGAAGCCGATCATTGAACCGATCAATCAGCGCGATATTCCGGGCTTCTTCCTGAACACCACGGATCAGGCGGCGGCCATCATCGCCGCCATTGGGCCGGAAAAGCTTGGCCTGCAATTCGACCTTTACCATTGCCAGATCACGGAAGGCGATGTGGTGAAGCGGGTCGAAAAGCACCTGCCGCTGATTGCCCATATGCAGGTGGCCGATACCCCGGGCCGCAATGAACCTGGCACCGGTGAGGTGAATTGGCCCTTTGTCTTCAAGACCATTGACGCGCTTGGTTTTCGCGGCTGGATTGGCTGCGAATACCGCCCCGCCGGCGAGACACTCGCCGGGCTTTCCTGGTTCGCGCCTTACATCGAATGAATATCTTGATTTTATTTAGTTTTTCTGAAAATCTTAGCTCAATGCTTTAGTGAGAGGGGTTAAGGATCGTGGTTCCGACTCCCGTTGTGATCGTAGCAATGTTTGCCTACATCGCCCTAGGCGGGTTCGCAATGTCCTTACTGGACCATTTTTCCTTGCGGCATAGATCAAACGCCGTCGGGGCTGTAGGTTTGATCTGGCTCCTCGGATGGGTGTGGATGATGGGGGCGCTGGCACTCGGTTCTGTCCGCGAAGGGTTTGGTTTCTTGAGAGCGTGGCTTGGCTATGTGTTTGGCATGTTAGTGATGGTTGCGCCCATTGCCCTTTTTCCACACCCGGTGACTGTCGTAATCGGTGTTGTTGGCGGTGTGGCAGTTGGCACTTGGGTAGCCTCTGGTAAAGCCTACTGGCTTCATAAAGAATGAATGCCGTTTCACGTTGAAAAGGAACTGAAACACAATGAAAATCGCCTTTATCGGCCTTGGCATCATGGGTCGCCCCATGGCCGGGCATCTGAAGACCGCCGGCCATGCCATCACCGTGGTCGAACGCAAAAGCCTGACCGCCGAGGATCGCGCGGCCTTCGCTGTGGCGCCCGATGCCAAAACCGCCACCGCCGGGGCGGAAGCCGTGATCCTGATGGTGCCGGATACCCCCGATGTGGAGGCCGTGCTGTTCGGCGCGGGCGGTGTGGCAGAGGGCCTCAAGCCCGGCACGCTGGTGATTGACATGTCATCCATCAGCCCGACCGCCACCAAGGAATTCGCAGCCAAAATCGCGGCCAAGGGCGGCGATTACCTCGATGCTCCGGTCTCGGGCGGCGAAGTCGGCGCCAAGCAGGCGAGCCTGACGATCATGGTCGGAGGCTCGGACGCGGCCTTTGCCCGCGCCAAGCCGCTGTTTGAAGCCATGGGCAAGAATATCACCCTGGTCGGCGGCATTGGCGCGGGGCAGACCTGCAAGGTGGCCAATCAGATCATCGTCGCACTCACCATCGAAGCAGTGGCCGAGGCGCTGACCTTTGCCTCCAAGGCAGGCGCCGATCCGGCCAAGGTGCGGCAGGCGATCACCGGCGGGCTGGCCACGTCCCGTATTCTGGAACTGCATGGGGAACGCATGATCAAGCGCACCTTTGCACCGGGCTTTCGCATCCGCCTGCACCAGAAGGATTTGAACCTGGCCTTGCAGGCGGGGCGTGAATTGGGTGTCGCTCTCCCCAATACAGCTTCCACCCAGCAGCTTTTCGCCGCGGTGGCGGCGGCAGGTGGGGCTGATTTGGACCATTCCGGCCTGGTCAAGGCGCTGGAGACGCTCGCCGCGCATCCTGTGGCGCCGGACGCCTGAAGCCGCTGTGGCCGTAACGAAAGCCCTGCCCTGGCGGGGTTTTCGCATTTTTTGTGACACCCCTAAAAAGCCGGCAGACGCAATACCGGGCCTGATGGCATGGTCGCATCAGGTTTCTTGTTCCGGAAACCAAGCATCTAGAACCACTTAAGTTCGTTGCCTGCGTGGCTGGGCGGTTCGGACAGAAAGATCGCTAAGCCACAGTTCAAATTTTGAGATTTGCTCTTTTATGATACCATGTTTCCCTCGCCGATACGGAATCGTCGAGGCAACGACCTAAACCTGCAACAACTCGTTTAGTTGGCTGTGGGCGAATTCAACCATACGGGGCAGCTACTCCATGCGGTTCGAAGAAATCGGCGAACAGCTTCGCGCCTATCGCCTGGAATCGGGCTTGAAGGCGGATGAAATCGCCGCCCGGCTCGGCATTTCCCGGGCTGCGCTCTACCGCTACGAAAAGGGCGAGGTGATCAAGCTTGATACCGTCCGGCGCCTTGCGGAAATGCTGCAGGTCTCCCCGCTCGCGCTGCTTGGCATCGGGGTGGATTATTTCTCCCGCATGACCGCGTCTCTGGAACGCCAACGCCAGATTGAGGAGGAGGCCGATAGCTGCTTGCAATTGGGCGGCGCGCTGTGCTTCGCCTTGGTCTCCGATGATACTGATCGGCTTCTACGCGGGCTTTGGCTGGAAGCGGCGAGTCTGGCCCAGGACCCCGCCGCCGCGCGCAGCGCGACCGAGCAGGCCCTGATTTCCATGACCCAGCGCCGCCTGATCCTTGACCAGCGACGGATGAACATCACGACCATATTGTCCGAACGGGCGGTTACACGCCTATTGGCTGAGGGGCTTTGCGCCGGCCTGCCACTTTCCGCACGCAGCCGCGCCGAAGCCCGCGCCGCCGCTGTGACTGAAGTGGAAAATCTTGCCAGCCAGATCGAACAAGGGCCGCTTGGGGTGCAGATTGGGCTTTTGCAGGAACCCGAGCCCCATCACCAGGCGCTGATCTATCGCGGTAGGGACCGCGCGCATGTCATGAGCGATCCATTTCCCTTCGATGCCCATCCTGCCTGGAGCCAGGGCGTGGTGAGTATTACCGCGGCTGATGACGCGGTGGCGATCCATCAGCGCGTGGCGGAAGCCTGCTGGCGCCAGGCGCGGAAGGGCATGGCGGCGGCGCAAATGCTGCGAACGCTGATTGCGACGGCTCATCCCATTTGAATTGGGCTTGCCCTATCGCGCGCCAGGGTCTCCAGTATGCGTCTGCCGAAACCCTTTCCGGCAGAAGATGAGGAAACACCATGGCCCGCGAGAATTGGGACCCCGAAATGCTGCGCTTCACCGAAATGATGGAAGCGCGCGCCGCAGCGCAGCCCCCGGTGAAGCTGGAATTGCCGCTGGATAATTCTCGGGAATTGAATGACGGCCTCAGCCTGCCGCTGGCCAAGGGCGGCGCGGTAATGGCGGAAAGCGAGGATCGCTGGCTGGCTTTGCGCGGGCGGCGGATTCTCTGCCGCTTCCATCGCCCGACTGCGGGCACGGGGCATCCCGTTTTGGTCTATCTGCATGGCGGCGGTTGGGTTTGGGGAAGTGTGGATACGCATGATCGCCTGATGCGCGAATATGCGGCCGCTTCGGGCTGCGCCGTGATCGGCGTTGATTATGCGCTGAGCCCTGAGGCGGTTTTTCCGCAAGCCTTGGAAGAATGCGCTGCTGTCACGCGCTGGGTTGCCAAGCGCGGCGCGGAATGGGGTTTGGATACCAGCCGGATTGTGTTGGGCGGTGATTCCGCCGGTGGCAATCTTGCCGCCGGCACGGCGCTTTTGCTGCGGGAGACCGATCCCGCGCTGAAGCTGCGCGGCCTGCTCATCAATTACGGTGTCATGGATAGCGCCATGGCGACGCCAAGCTATGATGCTTTCGCGACCGGGCATTTCCTGACGCGGGAGAAGATGGATTTCTATTGGCGCTGCTATGCGCCGAAGGAAGCGGATCGCGTGACGCCCTTCGCGTCCCCCATGCGTGCCGATCTGCGCGGCCTGCCGCCCGTTTTGGTGCATATCGCGGAGCTTGATGTTCTGGCCGATGAGAACAGGCTATTTGCAAATAAACTCCGCGCCGCAGGGGTTGCGGTGACCGAGGAGGTTTTCCCCGGCACCCTCCATGGCTTCCTCCGCGCCCTTGGCCATGTTGCGGCAGCGGATCGCGCGGCGCGGCAGGGCGGCGAATGGCTCAAGGCGCGTTTTGCCTGACACAAAAAAGAAGGGAGAGAGACACCATGATTGATGAAGCCACCAAACAGCGCATTCAAAGCCAATTGGGCGATCCGAAGCTTGCCTCCCACTATCTGAAGCCGGAGCAAATGGCGTGGCAGGACACGGAATTTCCGGGGATTGAAATGAAGCTGCTGTGTCGGGATGAGGCACGCGGCATGTCCACCATCCTGTTCCGCATGGCGCCCGGTGCGGAAGTGCCGCTGCATGAACATACGGATATCGAACAGACCTATGTCATGGAAGGCTATCTGGAAGATGAGGAAGGGCGCTGCGGGCCGGGCGAATTCGTCTGGCGCCCGGCGGGCAATACGCATGTGGCGCGCGCCCCGGAGGGCGCCTTGTTTCTTTCGATCTTCTTGAAGCCCAACCGCTTTGTCGAAAAGCAGCCGGGGTTTGCGAGGTAGTCGCGCGCCAGCGCCTGATCCGCAGAGGCCGCAGGCCGGCGCGGTGAGTGAGCCGCTCAACTAAGGCTTGGCCAGTGATCCATTTTCATGGGTCACTGGACAGCGCGCGCTTTGCCACTTCCGTCAAATACCTCGACGCCACCGGCAAAATCGCGTCGTTGAAATCATAGCGCGCATTGTGCAAATCGCGCCCTTCCTCGGCGGGGCCATTGCCGATCCAAACGAAAGCGCCCGGCACTTCCTTGAGGAACCAGGCAAAATCCTCGCCCGTCATGGCCGGGCGCATATCGCGCCGCGTTTCGGTGACGCTTGCCGCAGCCGCTGCCGCCAAGTCCCGTTCCGCCGGCGAATTCGCCGTGACACCAAGGCCAGGGCTGATGATCAGCGTGCCCTTCACACCGCAGGTTGCCGCCACGCCATCCGTGACGCGCTGCAAGCCTTCCTTGATGGCATCGCCCGCTTCATCATAAAGCCAACGAATGGTGCCCCGTATGGCAACGCGGCGCGGCACCTGGTTTTGTGCCTCACCACCTTCAATCACCGTCAGGCTGACCACGCCGCCCATCAGCGGGTCCACATTGCGCGCGACGATGGATTGCGCCGCGACAATGGCATGCCCTGCGGCGAGCAAAGGGTCGCGCGTCAGATGCGGCAATGCGGCATGGCCGGCATGGCCATCGAATATCAATTCAATCCGCGCACCGGCGGCCATCACCGCGCGGTCATGAATGGCGATGGTGCCGGCAGCCAGGCCCGGCCAATTATGCCAGCCGAAAATCCGGTCCATCGGAAAGCGCGTGAACAGCCCATCGGCGATCATCGCCCGCGCGCCGCCGCCGCCTTCTTCTGCCGGCTGAAACACCAGATGCACCGCGCCCGCCCAGCCTTTGTCTTCCAGCAGCAACCGCGCCGCACCCAATAGCGCCGTGGTGTGCCCATCATGCCCGCAGGCATGCATCACGCCGGGCACGGTGGATTTCCAGGGCAGGTCATCCGCCTGTTCCTGAATGGGCAGCGCATCCATATCGCCGCGCAACCCGACGGACCGATTGCCCCCGCCGCGGCGGATCGTTGCCACCACGCCATGGCCACCGAAATTCTCGGTGATCTCGGTAATGCCCATCTCGCGCAGCTTCTGCACGACAAAGGCGGCGGTTGGCCCTTCTTCCAGGGTCAGGCCAGGATGGGCGTGCAGGTGCCGCCGCCAGGAAGTTAGGGTAGCGTGAAATTCATCGGTCATGATTCGTCCCTTCTACCCTTCCCCAGCCAAGGCCGCCACCAACCAGAGGTGGTTGCCTTGGTTGCTTTTATGCATCTTCTTCATCCTATCCAACCCGCTGCCGGCGCAGGAACCGCCCGCCATCCCCTATCGTGTTGAAATCACCCCAGATGACGACCGAGCCTTGGTTTCTGCCATTGAAGCGGTTTCGCAATTGATAAAACTCGCCGAAACCGCGCCCACCGATGGCTATGGGCTGCTCGCCCGCGCGCGGGCGGATCTGCCGCGCGTGGCTGAAGCGCTCCGCGCCGAGGCTTTTTGGGGCGGCGCGGCACGGATTGAAATCGCCGGAGAGGATGTGAACCAGCGCGGCGCTGCCCCGCCCGAGGCCGATCCCACTAAGCCCCTGCCAGTCTCGTTGATCCTAACCCCCGGCCCGCGTTACCGCATCGGGCAAATCCTGCTGCGCGCCGAACCCGCCGATCAGGATGCGCTGCTGGAACAGGCCGCCGCCGAGCTTCGCATCGCGGAAGGCGACCCGGCCCGCCCGGCCGATATCCTCACCGTCGAGGAAGCGCTGCTGCGCGAACTCCGCCGCGCTGGCCATCCCTTGGCGAGTGTTGTGGCGCGTGAGGCAGTGGTGGATCACGACACCAAAACCATGGACATCACCTGGCGCATCGCGCCGGGGCCGCTTGCGGATTTCGCGCGGCCAAGTGTGGCGGGCACAACGCGCACCAACCCCGCGATGCTGGAACGGCTGGCGGCGCGGCGGCTGGAAGGCCAGCCCTATTCGCCCGAAAGGCTGGAACGCGCCCGTCGTGCCCTGATGGGGCTTGGCGTTTTCGGCTTTGTGCAAGCTGAGGAAGGCAAGGCTTTGGACCCATCCGGGCGGCTGCCGGTGCATTTCCAGCTGCAGGAACGCCCACGCCATGTGGTGGGCGGGCGCTTCGGCTTTGAGACGAATTACGGCCTGACCGCGAGCGGCTATTGGGAAGACCGCAATATCTTCGGTGGCGCTGAGCGGCTTCGCCTGGAAGGTGAGATTGCGCGCATCGGCGAAACCGGGATCGAGGACGCCACCTATCGCGCCTTTGCCACGCTGCGTACGCCGGAATTTCTGGGGCGCGATCTGCAAAGCACCTCCCAAATCGGCGCGGTGCGCGAAAGGCTGCGCGCCTATGATCGTGACGCTGCCCTGGCGTCCTTCGTGCTGGAACATCGGCTTTCGGATACCATGGCCATCGCGGCGGGGCCGAATTATGAGGAAGGGCGCATTGGCCGCGATGGGGATATGGAAGCCTTTCGGCTTTTCGGGCTGACGGGGATTTTTCGCTACGATAATACAACGAACCCGCTTGACCCGCGCCAGGGCCAGCGCTTCACCTTCAGCGCGACGCCTTACTATTCAGCGATGGATGCCAATAGCTTCACGCGCGCCCTTGCGATTGGCACCAGCTATTTTGACATTCTGGGCAATGGCGACAGTGTCTTGGCGCTGCGCGCCGCGCTTGGCAGCGCGCCCGGGGCGGACCGGGATGAGATCACTTTGGATAAGCGCTTCTATGCCGGCGGTGGTGGTTCGGTGCGCGGCTATACCTATCAATCCATCGGGCCGCGCGATGCCGCCAATCGGCCACTCGGCGGTGCAAGCTTGGTGGAAGGCAGCATCGAATGGCGCCAGCGCCTTTCGCAAAACTGGGGCATGGCGGCGTTTTTGGATGCGGGCAGTGTCGGGGAAGAAGCCAAGCCGGATTTCAGCCGGCTGCGCGCCGGCACCGGGCTTGGGATCAGGTATCTGACCGCGATCGGACCGCTGCGCTTTGATGTTGGCGTGCCTTTGGATCGACAAAAGGATGATCCATCCTTCGCGATCTATATCGGCTTTGGGCAGGCTTTTTGACATGCGCCATCTGCGCCGACTGCTGATCCTGGTTTTGGCGATACCGCTTGTCATTGCGGCGATTCTGGGCGGCGTACTCGCCTGGGTGCAATGGGGTAATGGTGCCGCGACTATTGCGCGGCTTGCGCAGCGTTTTGTGCCGGGGCTGGTGATTGAAGGGCTTGCGGTGACGCTGCCGCGCGAACTTCGTGCCACGCGCATCACGCTTGCGGATGAGGGCAGCATTTGGCTTGAGGTCGCGGCGCCGCGCATCGCTTTCGATCTGCAAGCGCTATGGCAGCGCGAAGCGCATCTGCGGGAAGTGACTGCCGAGCGCATCACACTGCACCGCCTGCCCGCTTCCGAGGAGAAGGAGCCGCGCGATGGCCCGCTGCTGCCATCCCTGCCGCATTTGCCCATTGCTGTGCGCATTGACCGCCTGGCGGTTGCAGACATCACTGTCGCTGACGCTGTTTTCGGCCAGGGCTTTCGCGCGGCACTTGAAGGCAAGGCAGCGCTGAAGGCCGCGCGGCTTTTGGGCGATGTCGCGCTCAAACGGCTTGATGCGCCAGGTGAGGCGCGGCTTGCATTGGACCTTGCCCCCGAAGCGGATCGGCTTTTCGCGCGGCTTGATCTGGCGGAACCGCCAGGGGGTGTGCTGGCAAGCGCGCTTGGCGTGGCTGCCGAACCTGCAAAGCTGGCGTTGCATCTGGAAGGCCCGGCCAGCGGCGCGGCGCTGCGCGCGCGGGCACAGCTTGGCAGCGCGGCAGAGGCAGCGCTTTCCGGCACCATCAGCGCCGATGCGCGCGGCGCTGGCTTTGCGCGGCTTTCAGGCCATGTCGCGGCAGTGCCGTTGCTGCCGGCGCCATTGGCCGAGGCACTCGCCCGCCTGGAATTCACTTTGGATGCGGCGCGCGATCGCGCGGGCGTCATCACACTCCGCGATGTTGCCGCGAAGGCGCCGCTTGGCGAGGTGACGCTTGCGGGCAGGCTTGATCCGAAGCGCGAGGAAGCGTCGCTGCACGGTAATCTCTCACTTGGTGCCAGCGGGCTTCTTGCTGCCTATGTGCCAGAGGAAATCGCCTGGGAAGTGGCCCGCGCGCGGTTTCGGCTGGATGGCAAGCTGACGGCGCCGCACGTGACGCTGGATGCCGATATGCAAGGCTTTTCCAGCAGCATCGCGGAATTGGGTGCGGCGCTTGGCACCACGCCGCGCTTGAGCCTGCAGGCGCGCACGCCGACGCGCCTTGAAAGCCTGACGCTCATCGGCGCCGGCAATGAACTCACCGCTGCGGGAGATATTGGCGAAAACCTTGATCTGCGTTTCGGTTTACGCCTTGCCGATCTTGCATCCCTGCTGCCGCAACTCGCCGGCGCCTTGACCGCGGAAGGCCATGTGCATGGCGCACGGGATGATCCTTCCATTACGCTGAAGGCGCGCGGCGAGAGCATCACGCGCGGTACTGAGGTACTTGCTGCACCACAGCTCGACCTGCTTCTGGAAACGCCCTTGTCGCGCCCGCGTGTGGAAGCGCGGCTTGAGGCGAATTACGCCGGCTTGCCGCTGACACTGACGCTTTCCGGCGTGCCGGAAGGGCGTGCACTCAGGATCAACCAGCTTGAAGCGGCTTTCGGTGCGGCACGGCTTTCAGGGCGCGGCTTGCTTGATGTGCAAAAGCCGCTTTTCGATGGCGCGCTGTCACTTGCCATTCCCGATCTGGCGCCCTTTGGCGATGTTTTCGGCCATACGCTGACCGGCAGCCTGTCTCTCGAAGCCGAAGGGCGCGATGCCGCTGGCGTGCAGCAGGTCACCGCAAAGTTGCAAGCCCCCGAAGCCAGCTTCGATGGACGCAGGCTTGCCTTGCGCGCGGAACTCGCCGGCAGCCTGGATGATGCCCAGGCCAGCTTCAGCGCGCGGCATGGCGAAGCAGTGCTTACGGGCGAAGCCGCCCTCAGCAGGGCCGGTGAGGCACATATTGTCACGCTGCCAAGCCTCTCGCTCACTTATGGCGCTGAACAGGTGAAGCTCACCGCGCCGGCGCGTATCGAAATCTTGCCTGATGGGCGTATCAATATCGCGGAGACGAGTATCACCAGCAATCGTGGTGGTCGGCTGCGGCTGGAAGGTTTCTGGAGTGCGGCGGAGACATCACTGAAGGCGACACTCTCAGCCCTGCCCATCGCGCCCTTCGCCGCCTTGCTGGTGCCAGAAGCAAAATTGGCCGGCACGCTCACCGGTGAGGCGCGGGTGAATGGCACGCCAGACGAACCGCGCTTTGACATCAAATTGGAAAGCCCTGGCATCACCAGCGCCATGCCCGCCGCGCGCGGCCTGCCGCCTTTGCGCGTTTCGGTTGCGGCCAATGGCACGGCAGCAGGGGCGGAAGCGCGTGCGTCTGTCACTGGCGGGAATGCGGTGCGCTTGGCAGCGACCGCGCGGCTGGCGGGGCTTTCGCCTGACGCAGCGCTTTCCGGCAGCATCACCGGGCGGCTTGATCTGGCGCCCCTTGTGCAGCCCTTGCTCGCTGCCGGGGCGCAGCGCGTGACGGGCATTGCCAATCTCAATCTGCGCCTGGAAGGCAGCCTGGCCGCGCCGCGCCTGGCCGGTGATGCCGCTATCGCCAATGGCAGTTTTCGCGATTTGCAGCAGGGCGTGACCTTGAACGAGATCACCGCCGCCATCACTGCGGATGATCGGCGCTTCAACCTGACGCGTTTTGCCGCGCGCACACCGGGCGGGGGGAGCCTCGGCGGTTCCGGCATGATTGATCTTGGCAAGCCGCGCCTGCCCTTCAATGTCAGCCTGAATGCCAATGCCGCGCGACCGATCAATTCCGATCTCGGCAATGCCACCTTGGATGGTGCGCTGAGCTTGGCCGGTGAGGCACTTGGCGACAGCAGGCTTTCCGGCAAGCTTTTGGTGCAGCGGGCGGAGCCCCGCATTCCGGATCGGCTACCGCCTTCAATCCGAACCCTGCCCGGCGTGCGCGAAAGGGGCCAACGCCCACCCGGCGTGGCGCCCCTGGCACCGCCGGCGGCCGGCGAGGCGGCGGAAACCTCTCTGCCGCCCATTGCACTTGACCTGACCATTGAAGCGCCGCGCGCGATTTTCCTCCGTGGGCGGGGCCTGGATGCGGAATTGGGGGGTGAGGTACGCGTCGGCGGCACGCTGGCAGCGCCGCAGCTTGCCGGCGGCTTCATGCTGCGCCGGGGCACGCTGGTCGTGCTCGATCGGCGGCTTGATCTGAACCGCGCCAATATCAGCTTTGATGCCGGCGGGATCATGCCCAATCTCGACGTATTGGCCACGTCTCGCGCCGAGGAGGTGGAGGTGAATGTCGCGGTGGAAGGCCCGGCGCGTGATCCGAAAATCAGCTTCACCTCCAACCCCGAATTGCCGGCAGATGAGGTATTGGCGCGGCTATTATTCGGCCGGCGCGGCGGAGAGCTATCGCCCTTCCAAATGCTGCGATTGGCCGAAGCTTTGGCCGGTGCGACAGGGCGCCCCCTGCCCGGCCCGGGCGGGCTGATGGAGCGGATCCGCCGCACCTTGGCGCTGGATCGGCTTTCCATCGGCCAGGAGAAGGAAGGCGAACAACGCGCAGGTCAGGAACCGGGTGCGACCTTGGAGTCCGGGCGCTATGTGGCGGATGGGGTCTTTGTTGGGCTGAAACAAAGTGCGGATGGCGGGCCGCCGCGTGTGGGCGTGCAGATAGACTTGACGCGCAGGCTTCGGCTGGAAGCGGAGAGTGGCGGGAATAGCCTAGCCGGGGATCGGGTTGGGTTTGCGTTTGAGTTTGAGTATTAATTCTCTGAGTTACGGTCTTTGCGTAAATCTGCAAGCATTAAGGTTACTTAAAGGAAGGCTAAAGTGTTCTGTAATTTTTTTGGTGTAACTTAATGCAAATGGTGCTACCCGATTTGCAGAGTCGTGGTGGCAGGTTTTTCGGCGGGGGTTGAAGGACCGACTGAGTCACGGTCCAAGCGAGGATAGACATGAGTGGCGTGAACCAGAACCTGACGACCGGGGATGATTCCTGGCCCGGTGCTGGTGACAATAACGCCCTCAATGACAGCATCAACGGGCTTGCTGGCAATGACACGATTGATGGCGGCAACGGAGATGACACGCTTCTTGGTGAGGAAGGCCATGACAGCCTAGTCGGCGGTAACGGCAGTGACTGGACCAGCTACACCAATCTGACCAGCTCCTTTTCCTCTGTTACGGTTAATCTTGCAACCGGGCGCGCGACGGGATCTGGCAATGACAGCCTGGCAGGAATTGAGAATGTCCTTGGTGGCGGGGGCAGTGACAGCATCCTGGGCGATAGCCTCAACAATATTCTCGATGGCGGCAGTGGTGGCTCGGCTGACACTTTGGATGGCGCCAATGGCAATGACACACTCATTGGCAGGGGCGGCAGTGATTCGCTTGTTGGTGGTAATGGGACGGATTTAGTCAGCTACGCTTCCGTGACTTTTGCCGGGAATGCAATCACGGTCAATCTTGCCACCAACCGCGCGACACGCTCGGGTGGAAATGACAGCCTGAGCGGTATCGAAAATGTCCTGGGTGGTGCTGGCAATGATACCATTCTGGGCGACAGCCTTGCCAATTTGCTTGATGGCGGCAATGGCCATGACACGCTGAGTGGTGGCGATGGCAACGACACACTGATTGGTAGCCTGGGCGATGATTCGCTCATTGGTGGTAATGACGCAGATCGGGCGAGCTACGCCAATGCCACCGACGCTGTCACGGTTGATCTTACCACCGGGCGCGCCACTGGTGGCGACGGCAATGACAGCCTTACGGGTATTGAAAATGCCCTTGGTGGCAATGGCGCCGACAGCTTTCTGGGTGACAGCCTTGCCAATGCCTTCGAAGGTGCCCTTGGCAATGACACGCTGGATGGCGGCGCGGGCAGTGATCAAGCCAGCTACGCGACTGCCACGGGCAGCGTCACGGTTGATCTTGTTGCCGGCACAAGTTCCGGCGCGGCAGGCAATGACAGCCTGGTTGGGATTGAAAATGCCCTTGGTGGCAATGGCGATGACAGTATTCTGGGTGATAGCCTTTCGAATAATCTAGACGGCGGCGCTGGTAATGACACGCTGATCGGCGGCGATGGTATTGATTACATCTATGCCGGCCCCGGCAATAACCTGGTTTATGGCGGCAATGATAGGGATTTTGTTATTGTCAGTGCCAGCGGCAGCAACACCGTCTACGGTGAAGATGGCGACGACCTGATCCAAATATTTTCCTCCGGCACTTCCTATCTTGATGGCGGCAATGGCGATGATGAGATTGTTCTTGGTGCCGTCACTGGCAATAATACGCTGATCGGCGGCGCCGGCAATGATATTCTTTATTCAAGTTCGAGTTTTCTCACCGCGTTTGGTCACGATAGCATTGTGGGCGGTACGGGCGATGATATTGTTGATTATCAAACTGCACTAAATGCGTTTTCCGCCGTTTCAGTCAATCTGTCTAACCCAGGCGGATTTCAAACCACAGGCGGTTCCGGCAATGACACGCTGGTCAGCATTGAAGGGGTCTATGGCGTCGATTTTTACAATGACACGCTGATTGGTGATGGCAATGCCAATACGCTCATGGGGCGTACCGGGAATGACAGCCTTGTTGGCGGCGCCGGCAATGACTGGGTGCTTTATCGTGATCAGTATACGGGCGGATCCTTTATTCAGGCCAATCTTGCGACCGGGCGGGTGACTGGGAGCGCTGGCAATGACAGCCTGGCGGGAATTGAGAATGTTCTTGGCACTGGCGGCGCTGATTCTATCCTGGGCGATAGCCTTGCCAATATCCTTGACGGCGCTGCCGGTAATGACACTTTGGATGGCGGCAATGGCAATGACACGCTTATTGGTGGCACCGGCAGTGACTCGCTGGTTGGTGGAAATGGTACAGATTTGGTCAGCTACGCTGATCGGACTTTTTCTGGAACGGCCATCACGGTCAATCTTGCCACCAACCGCGCGACGCTCTCGGGTGAAAATGACAGCCTGAGCGGCTTTGAAAATGTCCTTGGTGGCGCCGGCAATGATACCATTCTGGGCGATAGCCTTGCCAATCTGCTTGATGGCGCTGCTGGCGATGACACGCTGGATGGCTTCTGGGGCAATGACACGCTGGTTGGTGGCACTGGCAATGACTCGCTGATCGGTGGCGTTGGTACGGATTGGGTCAGCTACGCCAATGCCAGCGCAGGTGTAATTGTTGATCTTGTTGCCGGTAGAAGTTACGGCGCGGATGGCAATGATAGCCTCACAGGCATTGAAAACGTGCTTGGTGGCAATGGCGCCGACAGCTTTCTGGGTGATAGCCTTGCCAACGCCTTCGAAGGTGGCCTTGGCAATGACACGCTGATTGGCGGTGCAGACGTTGATCAAGCCAGCTACGCGAATGCAACAGGCAGCGTCACGGTTGATCTTGTTGCCGGCAGAAGTTCTGGCGCGGATGGCAATGACAGCCTGGTTGGGATTGAAAATGTCCTTGGTGGCAACGGCCATGACAGCATTCTGGGTGATAGCCTTGCGAATAGGCTAGAAGGTGGTGCCGGTAATGACACGCTGAACGGCGGCGATGGCGATGACGCGCTGCTTGGTGGTGGCGGCAACAACCTGCTGTATGGTGGGAACGGCTCAGACATATTGAATGTTGAAGGCCAAAGCACTGTTTTTGGTGAGGATGGGAATGACAATATTGTCCTCAACACCACTGGTGGTGGTTTCGCTGACGGAGGTAACGGAAACGACTACCTCCAACGCCCCTTTGCTTATGCCAATGATACGTTCATTGGTGGGGATGGTGACGATACCATTCAGGCTGGCGCCTTTAACCTTTCTTTTGGGCACGATAGCATCGTCGGCGGTAATGGCAATGATATTGTTGACTACTACTGGGTCATTTCGGCCAACCCCGCTGCTACCGTTTCAGTAAATCTTTCTGGCGCGGCACAGACCACGGGCGGCGGCGGTAACGATACGCTCATCGGCATTGAAGGCGTTTTGGGGGGCAATAATAATGATACCCTGATTGGCGATGGCAATGACAATACGCTGATGGGGCGGCTGGGTCATGATTCACTGGTTGGTGGTGCAGGTAATGATTGGGCTCTCTACGCCGATGCAGCTGGCAGTGTAACCGTAAGTCTTGTTAGCGGGCGCGCCACTGGTGCCGATAACAATGATACACTCGTCAGTATTGAAAACATCCTTGGCGGCTGGGGAAATGACAGCATCCTGGGCGATAGCCTTGCCAATATCCTTGACGGCGCTGCCGGTAATGACACGTTGGATGGCGGCAATGGCAATGACACGCTGATTGGTGGCAATGGCAATGACTCGCTGGCTGGTGGAAATGGTACAGATTGGGCCAGCTACGCCAATGCTAGCGCAGGTGTTTCGGTTGATCTTGGCGCGGGCCGCAGCTCCGGCGCGGCTGGCAATGACAGTCTGACGGGGATTGAATATGTCCTTGGCAGTAACTTCGCCGATACGTTGCTGGCTGGTAGTGTGGCTTTTGCCTCACTGGCGGGCGCCAATGGTGATGATAGCCTGCTGGCAGGAAGTGGTCTGGGGCAATTTCTATTTGGTGATGATGGTAATGATACGCTGGTGGGTGGCACGACCAGTGCCTCTGATCAGCAGCTCTTTGGCGGCAATGGCAATGACAGTTTGCAAAGCGGGGATGGGGACTTTCGGATTCTTTCCGGTGGTAACGGCGATGATACGTTGCGGGCCGGCGCGGGCAACCTTCAATCACTCTATGGCGAAATCGGTAATGATAGCATCAGCGGCGGATCAGGTGGGGTTCAGCGCCTTGGTGGCGGCTTCGGCAATGATACCCTGGTGGCCGGTGCGGGTGCGAGTCAGATCCTTGAAGGTGGCGCGGACGCCGATAGCCTTGTGGGGGGTGGCGGCGCATCTCAACGTCTAAGCGGTGAAGCGGGCAATGACACCTTGGTCGCAGGCGGCGGCACCAATCAGGATCTTTCTGGTGGTGATGATGATGACAGCCTTTTAGGTTTGTCCAGTGCCGAAGCATTGGATGGCGGCAATGGCGATGACACGATTGATGGCGGCAATGGCAATGACACGCTGATTGGTGGCAATGGCAGTGACTCCCTGGTTGGCGGCAATGGAACGGATTGGGCGAACTACGCGAATGCCATTGATACCATCTCGGGTGGCTTTGGCTCTGGTGGGATCGGGTTGGCTAACAACGAACGTGACACACTCTCCGGTATTGAGAACATTATCCTTGGTTCATTCAATGATTCTCTCGTCGGCAATTCCGCCGCTAATGTGATTATGGGTGGTAACGGCGATGACTATTTGGATGGCGCCGCCGGAAATGATACGATTTTTGGTGAAGGAGGTAATGATTCACTTTTTGGCGGGGCGGTTGATTGGCTTGATGGCGGTAGCGGTAATGACTTTTTTATTGGTGGTAGCTCAAACGATACTTTGATCGGTGGTGATGGAATTGATCTGGCGAGTTACGAAACCGCCGGTACAGTTGCCGTCACGGTTAACCTTGTCACAGGCACAACCGCCGGCGCGCATGGCAATGACAGCCTGACAGGGATTGAAAACATCCGTGGTGGCGCGGGTAACGATACTATCCTGGGTAGCACCGTTGCCAATGCTCTGAGTGGTGGCGCCGGCAATGACACGTTGGATGGCGGCAATGGCGATGACACGATTGATGGCGGCGCCGGCAATGACAGCCTGGATGGTGGGGAAAGCGCTGACACTCTATTAGGCGAAGACGGCGACGACACGCTCGATGGCGGCGATGGCGATGACTGGCTGTCGCTTGATGAAGGTGATGGGCAAGCCTTCGGCGGCAATGGTCATGACACGCTGATCGGCGGGGCCGGGACCGTACCTGGTTATAGTTATCTGGATGCCGGTATCGGAAATGACAGCCTGTTTGCAGTTTCCGGTGCCAATCAATACTTCTTTGGCGGCGACGGCGATGACACCCTGGTCGCGAATGCGGTGCAGTTATCTAGCTTCCTCGGCGGTGAGGGCAATGACAGTATTCTGGGTGGATCAGGTTCGGGCCAATATTTCTGGGGTGACGGCGGCAATGACACCATTGTCGCTGGAACGCTTGCTTCACTAGATCAAAATGGCGGCGATGGCGATGACAGCCTGGTTGGCGGCGCTGAGAATGACCTCATTTATGGCAGTGACGGCGCGGATACGGTGCGCGGCGGCGCCGGGGATGATACGCTCCTTGGTCTCAACATGGAATACCCCGAGGAGGATGACGGCGCCTTTGATTGGGTAAGCTATGAAGGTGCTGCGGGCAGTGTCACGGTTGACCTGGCAGCGGGCACCAGTTCCGGCGCGGATGGCAATGATGAATTGATCGCGTTTGAAGGCGTTTTGGGCAGCGATCACGCCGATAGTATTCGCGGTGACGCCAATGACAATATCCTTGATGGCGGCAGCGGTGATGACACCATTGAAGGTGGCTCAGGCGATGACAGCCTTGATGGCGGTGATGGCGTTGACTTTGCCAGCTATGCCAGTGCGACCGCAGGGGTAAGTGTTCGGATCTTTGGCGATGCCTCTGGCGGCGCAGGCGATGATGAATTGCAGGGCTTTGAAGGCCTGATCGGTTCGAATTTCGCGGATACGCTGATCGGCGATACCCTCGCCAATACGCTTTATGGCGGTGATGGTTCGGATTCGCTTGTCTTTGGCGGCGGTAATGGTGGTGACTATCTCGATTTCGGTGCCGGCAATGATACGTTTGATTGGGTGCCGGGTACCTCCGGCAACCTGACGCTGATTGGCGGCGGCGGTGCCAATGACGTGCTGAACCTTGGTGAAGGTTGGGTACGGGGCATCTTTACCGACAATAGCTGGATCAATTTCCAGAATACCATTAACGGTGCTCAAGGTCCCGAAACCGTCACCATGTTCACCCAGGGCTGGGAAGACGTGGTGTGCTTCGCCGAAGGCACGCGCATCGTCACCCCAAGCGGTGAGGATGTGGTTGAAAACCTCCGCGCAGGCGACATGGTACTCGCCATGCGCAATGGTCAGGCCGGGTTTGAACCACTCCGCTGGGTTGGCTCCATGGATGTGGCTGTGCCGCGCCATGCCACCATGGCGGCCAAAACAGCGCCCATCCTGATCAAGGCCGGCGCCATCGCCCCCGGCATGCCTGCGCGTGACTTGCGGGTCAGCCCGGATCACGCGATGGAAATTGATGGTCATCTGATCCCGGCGAAGCATCTGGTGAATGGCAGCAGCATCATCCAGGAAATCTGGTGCCGTCGCGTGCGGTACTTCCACCTTGAACTGGAAGCGCATGGGTTGTTGCTGTCGGAAGGCACATGGTCCGAAAGCTATCTGGATGATGGCAATCGCCACGCTTTCAACAATGCGGCGCTGACAGGGCTGTTCCTGGATTTCGAAGCTGGGCGGTCAAAGGGCGAATACGACCATCTGGCCTGCTTACCTGTGCTGCGTCAGGGCCTCAGGCTGGATGAAATCCATGGGCGGATAGCGCTGCGGGCGGAAGTGCTGCCGCGGGCAGGAACAGCGCGTCGCACGCCATGAGACCCTAACCAAGGCAACGCCACAAAAAGAAGCCCGCCCCCTGGCACTCGACGCGCGGGAGTGCCAAATTACATCGTGATGACAAGTGCAGGTAATGACAGGGTGATGAGGGCATGATCCGCTACGAATTGCGCTGCGATCAGGCGCATGAATTCGATGGCTGGTTCAAGGATAGCGCGGCTTTCGACAAGCTGGCGGCGGTTGGGCTTGTCGAATGCCCGCATTGCGGCCCAACCAAGGTGACGAAACGCCTGATGGCGCCGGCCATTCCGAAAAAGGGCCGCCCGGCGCGCAATGCCAAGGCCGAAGCGCTGCCAGCGCCGGCTGTTGAAACGCCGACACCGCCGCCCGCGCCCACTTCTTCGCCCCCTGGCCTGCCCGCAGCGGCGCTGGCCGCCATGCCGGCGGAACTCCGTGCCATGCTGCGCCATATGCGGACCGAGATCGAAAAGAATTGCGATTACGTCGGCGCTGATTTCGCCGAGGAAGCGCGCAAGATCCATCACGGCGAAGCCGAAGCCCGCGGCATTTTCGGCGAAGCCAGTGAGGATGAGGCCGAGGCTCTGCGCGATGAAGGGATCGACATTGCGCGCATCCCCTGGGTGCCGCCTTCCGATGCCTGATCCCGCGCCGCGTTGCGCGGTATTCGATCTGGATGGCACGCTGGTGGATAGCGCGCCCGATATCCATGCTGCGCTGGATCGGCTGATGGCGCGCCGCCGCCTGCCCGGCTTCGCGCGGGCCGAGGTGGTGGGCATGATCGGCGATGGCGTGCGCGTGTTGCTGGAACGCGCCTGCACCGCGCGCGGCATTGCGCTGGATGAAGAAAGCTTCGACCATTTCATGGCGGATTACGAAGCCAATGCAGCCGTACTGACCCATCCCTTTGATGGCATCCCTGAATTGCTGGGCGCCTTGGGCGATGCCGGCTGGCGGCTTGCGGTTTGCACCAATAAGCCGGAAGCGGCGGCGCGGGTTTTGCTCTCGGGCCTTGGGCTTGATCGCCATTTCAGCGCGCTTGGCGGGGGCGATAGCTTCCCCATGCGCAAACCCGATCCAGGGCATTTGCGCGCGACGCTCACTGCGGCGGGTGCGGCGCCTGAACAGGCTGTGATGATTGGTGATCACGCCAATGACATGCTGGCAGCGCGTGGCGCTGGCGTGCGCGCGATTTTCGCCGGCTGGGGCTATGGGCCGCAAAGCATGGCGGGTGGCGCGCCCATAGCGCCGGATGTGGCGGCGCTGCGCAGCCTATTGGGCTGACGCCTTATTTTATCCGCTGCAATTCCATGCGCATGGTGCCGAAAATGGTGCTCGGGAATTCCACCCGGATCGGGATAGGCGGCAGGCGTGGGTCCACCTTGGCAAGCCAGGCCATGGCCGGGCGCGGTTGCGTCGCGCGGGCAGGATCATCGCCAATGCGCACCCCGGCAATCAGGCGACTTTCCAAACCACATTGGAGGGACTCGATTTCCTTTCCCGCATGGGTGATGCGCACAGAACCAATGGTACGGGATGACCAATCCAGGCGTCGTCTGCCATCAAAAATCGGCCCCGTAAGATCGCACCGGCCTGTTTGCGTGACCGTGCGCGACATCAACGCAAAAGCTGACAGCCCATCAATCGCACCGCGCCGCGCCGGCAGGGGCACGGGTTCATTGGTGGCACCCTCTGGCGGTTCCAATTCCAGTGGCTGGGGCATGCCTTCGCGGTAGAGCATGACCGTGCGTCTGGCATCGCCCCGCCAATTGCCCTCTGCCTGGAAGCGCCGCGGGGCCACGCCTTCCGCGCGCCAAGCCCCTTCCACCTCGGATCGGATTTCATGCGGAGCGAAAAGCCGACCAATGCCGACAGCCCGGCTGACTGACCGCATCCAATAGCCATCAGGGCGCGTTTCGAATTGCGCGGTGATTTCCACCACCGGGATGCCGGTTTGCGTGACCTGATAGATCGCTTCCGCCGCGCCTGCCGGGTGTAATCCGGCCTGGGCCAGCATCAGCAGCAGGGCAAGAAAGAGTTTCGGCAGGAACCGCATGTCGCCCATTCTAGCCGGGCTGGGGCAGGAAGGAAAATCCTTTCATGCTGCGCGCGGTTCAGCCAATGCAGGTTTGGGGAAACTGCTGAAAATCGGTGGCAGACGGGCGTAGAAGGCAAGCTCTGCCCGGTTATCGGCCGCAAGCCGCGCCAGCGCCGCAGCGTAATCCGGCTGAGAAACTGCCGGCGCCACGCCCGCCAGCACTGGCCTTTCGTTGGAGCGCGGCAGATGCCCGCCAAGCCGCCGGCCGAACAAGGCAAGCAGCCTATCGGCAAAAACATCCAGCGCCTCCATCCGGGCAAGCAGATAAGGGCAGCGGCGAAGCGCCGCGATGATGCCGGCCTGATCCGTGGCGTTAAACAGGGTTCGCAACTGCGCATCGCGGCAATGCACGGCGAATTCCGGTAACGCATCCAAAGCCTGATGGAGGGTCAGGGTGCGAAGCGCCGCGTGTTCCGGATGGTCCGGCGTGCCGCGAATATAGTCATAAAGGGAGACGATGCGTTCAATGGGATGCCGCATCACCGCCGCAAAGGCCACTGGCCGGCGCATATGCAGCACCAGCGGATGCGCCACGCCATAATGCCCGGTGATCAGCGCAGCCCCATGATCCATCCGCTCACCCTTAGCGAGGGCAGCGGCCAGCCCGCCCTCCCCGCCATATTCTGCGAGTAGATCGCCATGAAAAACAGCGCGATGATCAAAGACGTATTTCAACATACGGTTGATAGTAGTACCGCCGGTTCTTGGAAGATGAAGAAAGCATAAAATTGGCGTCTCCGGCGAGAGAGCCGCGATATCTTGTCTTAATACGACATTCATTTCTTGGGCCTCAAAGACACCCCAAGAAAATACGCGTCAGATCATAATATTCGGTTGCCGCAGGGCCAGAAACAATCGCAGTTCACGGGCCTGCTTGACGGGGCCGCCCCTGCCCCCCTAAGACGAACGACAGGTCGGGCGCGTAGCTCAGCGGTAGAGCATTCGCTTCACACGCGAAGGGTCACAGGTTCAATCCCTGTCGCGCCCACCATTTCCAGCCCCTCAATATGATTTCGGCAGGCCGAGCACTTTTTCGGCAATATGGCTCAGGATCAGTTCGCGGCTGACCGGGGCAATGCGCGGGATCATGCTTTCGCGGAAATAGCGTTCCACCTGGTATTCCTGGGCATAGCCCATGCCGCCATGGGTCAGCACGGCGGCCTCGGCCGCGGCAAAGCCGGCTTCGGCGGCCAGATATTTCGCGGCATTGGCTTCCGCCCCGCAATCGCGGCCCGCATCATAGAGCGCGGCGGCCTTCATGGTGAGCAAGCCCGCGGCTTCCAACTGCGCCCAAACCCGCGCGAGCGGATGCTGAATGCCCTGATTCTGGCCAATGGGGCGGCCAAAAACCTCTCGCGTGCGGGCGTAATTGGTGGCGCGGGAAAGCGCTGCCTGGCCGATGCCGACCGCTTCCCCCGCAATCAGGATACGCTCGGGGTTCAGGCCATGCAGGATCAGGCGAAACCCCTCCCCTTCCACGCCGATACGGTCTTCTTCCGGCACTTCCAGCCCGTCGAAAAACAGCATGTTCGAATCAACGCCATGCCGGCCCATTTTGTGGATCAGCCGCACTTCCACCTTGGCGCGATCCAGCGCGGTGTAGAACAGCGTCAGCCCATCGGTCTTGCGCTTCACCTGATCAAGCGGCGTGGTGCGCGCCAAAAGCAGGATGCGATCCGCGACCTGCGCCGTGGAAATCCAGATCTTCTGGCCATTGATGACATAGCGATCGCCGCGCTTTTCGGCGCGTGTTTTCAATTCCGTGGTGTTGAGCCCGGTATTGGGCTCGGTCACGCCAAAACAGGCTTTTTCGCGCCCCTGGATCAGCGGCGGCAGAAAACGCTGCTTTTGCGCGGGCGAGCCAAATACCACCACGGGATTGAGGCCGAAGATATTCATGTGAATGGCCGAAGCGCCCGACATGCAGGCGCCGCTTTCCGCAACGGCCTGCATCATCACGGTGGCTTCAGAAATCCCGAGGCCAGCACCGCCAAATTCTTCCGGCATCGCAATGCCAAGCCAGCCACCGGCGGCGACCGCGCGATAGAATTCCTCCGGGAAGCGGGCTTCCTGATCAATCTTCAGCCAGTAATCATCGCCGAAATCGGCGCAGAGCTTCAGAATCTGCGAGCGGAGTTCTTGCTGCGCATCGGTGGTTGAATACTGCACGGAACCATCCTTGGGTCAGTCTTGCCTTGAAATTGCGGTTTTGCCGCCGCCCGGTCAATTCCGCGGAATTGCCTTTGCGGGGGCTCTCGGGCAGAAGTCGTGCCGGAGATCACCATGACCGAAGACACCCAGAGCCTGCCGGACCGGCTTTCCAACGACCCCAGCAGCCCCTTTTATGATGAGGCGCTGCTGAGCCGTGGCGTTGGCATTCGCTTCAAGGGTCAGGAGAAGACGAATGTTGAGGAATACTGCGTTTCGGAAGGCTGGATCAGGGTGAGCCTTGGCAAGGCCACCGACCGGCGCGGCAAGCCGCTTACCATGAAACTTACTGGGACGGTGGAGCCTTATTTGCGCCAGCCAGCCTCTTGAAACGGCCAGTGGCTCATCCTTGCATTGGATGAATGATCCCGGGAAAAGTCAAATGGTTGAAACCACCAATCTCAGTTAGGGCGCGGCCAAGTGCCTCGCTGCGGCATCGCGCCCTGATACCGCCTTTGTGATAGGCCCAGTTTATTGTATGGCCCGCCATCCCGATCTCTGCAGAGGACCAGAATGCTCCACATCGATTTGCCGACCCGCAACGAGATAGAACAACTGGCCGCCTATCGTGGCAGCCCCGCAGTCTCGATCTATTTGCCGACCACCCCGCTGACGCAGGATGCGCAGGCCGACCGGATCGAGCTGAAGAATCTGCTGAAAGCCGCCATTGCCGAGGTTGAAGGAACGGGGGCCGCGAAGCGCAGCATCCGCGCCATGGAGGAGGCCATTGAGGCGATCATTGGCGATGATGATTTTTGGACGGAACAGGCCAATAGCCTCGCCCTTTTTGCGACGCCGGAGAATATCCGCAGCTTTCGCCTGCCAAACCGGCTCGCCTCCTTGTTCGAGGTTTCGGACCGCTTCCACCTGAAGCCCTTGCTGAGATCTGTAACCTTTCCGCAGCACGCCTATTTGCTGGTGATCAGCATGGGCGCAGTGCGACTGGTCGAGGTTTCGGCAGACCTGCCGCCCCATGAAATCAAGGTGCCAGGCTTGCCGCGCGATGCGGCCCATGCGCTCGGCCGGCGTAGCCACACCGAACGCAGCGGCAATATGATGAGCGGGGAAAGCACGAGCGAACATGCCTCCATGGCGCGATACTGCCGCACTGTGGACCAGGCGCTGCGCCCGGTCCTGTCCGGCCATGAGCGCCCATTGATCCTGGCGGCAGCAGAACCGCTGGCCGCGATCTACCGCAGTGTCTGCAGCTATCCTCACCTCGCTATCGAGGTAATCCAGGGCAGTGGCGACCACACGCCCGACCATAACCTCGCGGAGGCCGCGCGCGCCGTGCTGGATGGGATCTATGCGAAGGAGCTCGCGGATATCGCAGCGCTTTACGCCGCCCGCGCGGATCAGGGCCGCGCAACCGGCGATGTCGCCATGGCAGCGCGCGCCGCGACCTTTGGCGCGATTGACCGGCTGGTCGTGGACATGGACGCCGACATCCCCGGCACAGTGGCCGATGATGATGGCCTGGTTGCCTTCGCGAGCAAGGCCGATGGCGTCAATTACAGCATCACCGACGAGATCACGCGCCGCGCCCTGCAATCAGGCGCCCGCGTGATCGCGGCGCGGGCGGCTGACATCCCGGGCGGCGGCGCATTGGCGGCCATTTTGCGTTATCCAGTCTGAAAAATCGCGCATTGATGCCTTCACCGCGAGAGAGCTCCCGGTGAAGGAATATGGCCGGGTTCTGGCCCGGTGGTCCGGTGGCTGCTGTCGGTTTCCGAAAGCCGCGTGACATGGGCGCGGCAAGCTGTTGCCGATGAAATTGACCGGCACGGTGGAGCCCTATTTGCGGTGAGGAGCCTTACGCGCTCGCCGCATCCAATTCCGCGACCGCCGCCGCATCCAAAGTCAGCGCGGCAGCCTTCACCAGATCCGCGACCTGCGCTGAGGTCGTGGCACTCGCAATCGGCGCAGCAAGCCCAGGCCGGCCCTTGAACCAGGCAAGCGCCACCTGCGCCGGTGTCGCGCCCATCCGCACTGCCACCTTGTCCAGGGCAGCCAGCACTTTCAGCCCCTTGTCATTCAGGTATTTCCCTGCCCCGCGCGCGCCACGCGGGCTTTTGCCGAGGTCGGCCTCAGACCGATACTTGCCGGACAGAAAGCCCGATGCGAGCGAATAATATGGGATCACACCAACCCCCTCTGCCGCGCAGAGCGGCAGCATATCCGCTTCAATACCGCGTTCCAGCAGATTGTAATGCGGCTGCATGGTCTGATAGCGCGGCAGGCCATGCTTGGTGCTGATATCCAGCGCTTCCTTGAAACGCGCGGCAGAGAAATTGGAAGCGCCAATCGCGCGTACCTTGCCCGCCTTGATCATCTTCTCAAACGCCGCGAGCGTTTCTTCCTGCGGCACTGATTCATCATCGCGGTGGGACTGATAGAGATCAATCACATCCGTCCCAAGGCGCTTCAGCGAAGCCTCAATCGCGCTGGCCAAATAAGAAGGCGAAAGCCCCTTGCCGATGCCGGGCATTTCCATGCCCGCCTTGGACAGGATCAGCACATCATGCCGCCGCCCACGCGCCTTCAGCCATTCGCCCATGATGCTCTCGGACTCGCCGCCCTTATTGCCCGGCACCCAATAGGCATAGACATCAGCGGTATCGAGCGCATTGAGCCCGCGTTCCACCAGCTCATCCAAAATCCGGAAAGATTGCGCCTTGTCCAAGGTCCAGCCGAAGACATTGCAGCCGAAAATCACGGGCGGGACGAAAATGCCGGAACGGCCCAATTCGATTTTTTGCATGGGGTTTCTCCTGTTGTGG
The DNA here is from genome assembly GCA_020249435.1 of Roseomonas sp. Taxonomy (GTDB): domain Bacteria; phylum Pseudomonadota; class Alphaproteobacteria; order Acetobacterales; family Acetobacteraceae; genus Neoroseomonas. The sequence goes on from JADCFQ010000007.1 coordinate 376,212, forward strand.
TGTCAGCTTGCAGGCTTTGGGGCGCGGCGAAAAGGGGGGGCACTTTCGCTTGCAATCGCCCGGTTGGATGGGGCAAAACGGGGGCAAGCAATACATGAGGGAGGCACCGCCATGGCCAATCAAAAGCAGCCGGAACGTTCATTCCAGGAACTCTATCGCGATGATCCTGAGCGCGCCGATGCGCTGGTCTGGGGACGGCGTGGCGCACTGCAAGGCGCTGCACTCGCCGCCATGGGCACAGCGCTGGGCGCGGCCATTCCCTTTGCGCGCCATATGCCAGGCGGGTTGGTGCCGGCAGCACTGGCGCAGGGCGCCACTCAGCCGCAATTGCTGCAAATGGAAGGCAAGGCGCCGCTGATCATGCAGGGCGAACGCCCGCTGAATGCCGAGACGCCCGAGCATCTGCTGGATGATCCCATCACGCCGGCTGACAAGTTCTTTATCCGCAACAATGGCAATGTGCCCGATCCGGTGGCCGATCCGCGCGCCTGGAAAATCCGTATTGATGGGGAAGTGAATACGCCGATCGAGCTTTCCATCGCCGAGCTTGAACAGCGTTTTGAAGTGGTGACGCGCCGGCTGCAAATGGAATGCGGTGGCAATGGGCGTTCCGGCTTTTCGCCTCAGGCAGCCGGCAATCAATGGGGCAATGGCGCCATTTCCAATGCGGAATGGACTGGCGTGCGGCTGCGTGATGTGCTGCGCGCTGCCGGTGTGAAGGATAGCGCCAAATTCACCGGCCAGCATGGCGCCGATACGCATCTTTCCGCGCAAGGCCCCGCGATCAGCCGCGGCATGCGGATTGAAAAGGCGATGGATGAGGATACGCTGATCTGCTTTCGCATGAATGGTGCAGCCATTCCGCAAATGCATGGCGCGCCGGCGCGGCTGATTGTGCCTGGCTGGCCGGGATCGCTCAGCCAGAAATGGTTCACCCGGCTTGAGGTGCTGAATGCGCCGCATACCGGGCGCGGCATGGGCGGCACATCCTATCGCATTCCGGTGCGGCCCATTGTGCCGGGCAGCCGCAACAATGGCGCTGATTTCGTGGATATGGAAAGCATGCCGGTGCGTTCCGTGCTCAGCAGCCACGCGCATGGCACGCGGCTTCCGACCGGCACACGCAGCCTGGATATTCGCGGCCATGCCTGGGCCGGGGATTTGAGCGTGCGTGATGTGCATGTCTCAACCGATTTCGGGCAAAGCTGGCAGGCGATGCAGCTTGACGCGCCGCCCAATCGCCATTCCTGGCAACGCTGGCAGGGCCGGATCGCGCTGCCGAGCGATGGCTATTACGAGATCTGGTATCGCGCGACAGACAGCAATGGCCGCATGCAGCCGCATGTCGCGGCGAATTGGAATCCGCAGGGCTATGGCGCCAATCCGATCAGCCGTGTCGCCATTCTGATCGGCTGAAGCGGCCATGAGATTACTGCCCTATGCGGCGGTAGCAGTGCTGTTATTCGCATCTGCCACCATCGCGCAAACGCCTGATCTGGCGCAGCGCCAGGCAGAAGCCGCTGCTGCCTTGGCCGAGCAGCAGGAAGAGGAAACCGTGCTGGCGGAAGGTGAAGGCCGTTCAGAAGTATTCGGCTATTGCACCGCCTGCCACAATACCGCTCTGATTCGCCGCAGCGCCTTTACGCGCGAACGCTGGGATGAGTTGATGGATTGGATGGCGGAAAAGCACGGCATGAATCCGCTGGAAGGCGAATTCCGCACGAGCATTGTGGATTATCTGGCGCGCCATTACGGACCGCGCGCACGCGGCCCCCGTGGTGGTAATCCGTTTCTCAACTGAGGCTTGGTTGGTCACCCACCCACAGTGATATTCGCTTCCTGCGCCACACGCGTCCAGCGCGCGAGTTCGGTGCGCACCATGTCACCGAGCTTCTCCGGTGGCGAAGGTGGTGCCATTTCCACATTGATGGATGCAAATCGCCGTACCAGCGCGGCATCATTCTGCATGGCGGTGATGGCGCGGTTCCAGAAGCTGATCACCTCGGGCGGCGTGCCGACAGGGCCGAGCAGCCCACTCCAGGCCATGGATTCAAGCGGCGCCAATTCCGGCATGCCGGATTCCGCGAGTGTCGGGATTTCAGGTGCCAAGGGTGACCGGCGATTGGCCAGAACGGCGAGTGCCTTCACTGCCTTGCCCTGCACCTGCGGCAAGGCGCTGGTCATGGCATCCACCATGAAATGCACGCGGCCTTGCTGCATATCCAGCAAAGCCTGGGCGCTGCCGCGATAAGGCACCTGTTCCATCTTGATGCCGACAGCACGGAAGATTTGTTCCGTCACCAGATTGCCGAAAGTCCCCGCACCCGGATTGCAGGCGATGTAGCGATTGGGATTGGCGCGAAAAAGTGCGATGGCTTCGGCTAGCGTATTGGCCGGAAAATCCGGCGGCACCACAATCAAAAAACTGGTCCAGCCAACCAGACCAATCGGTACCAGATCCTTTGTCACATCAAAGGGCAGGTTGCGTGTGACGGCAGGGTTCACGACCAGTGGCGAATTGGAACTCATCAGCAGCGTATAGCCATCGGGCGTGCTGCGGCTCACGGCCTGAATGCCAATGGCGCCCGTGGCGCCGGCGCGATTATCTACCACAATCTGCACGCCGCCACGATTGGCCATTTCATCCACCATCAGGCGGCTGATCAAATCGGACATATTGCCAGGCGGGAAAGGCACCACGAAGCGCACCGGGCGATTGGGATAGGCCGTCTGCGCGCGGCCAATCGCCGGCGCAGCAAGAAGGGCGGAGGCCGCGAACAGATTGCGCCGCTTGAAATTCATCATCGGATCGTTCCCTTTTCCCTGAGTTTTTTGATTGCCCCGGCATCAAGGCCAAGGCGTTTTGACAGAATATCGGCGGTATCTGCGCCAAGTGCGGGCGCGGCCTTGGTGGGCGGGCGCGCACCGGCAACACGCACCGGCCCGGTGAGCATGCGCACGGGATCACCGCCTTCCCGGCGGGCGAAATCCGCCACCGCCTGCTGTTCCTGCGCAAAGGGATTTTCCAAGGCCTGCGCCACATCAAACACTGGCGCGGCGGGTACGCTGCCGCCAAATAGCGCCAGCCATTCGGCGGTGGTTTTTTGCGATAGCGCCTCATCCAGGATTTGCGTGACCAATTCCCGATTGGCGAGGCGCGCCTTGAAACTCGCGAAACGCGGATCATCGGCCCATTCGGGACGGCCCAAGGCATCCGCCAGGATCGGCCAGAATTTTTCCTTGTTGCACATCAGGAAAATCCAGCCATCGCGCGTGCGATAAAGCTGTGATGGTGTCAGGGATGGATGCGAACCGCGCGGCTCTCGCCCCTGTACATGCCCGCCATTCAGATACCAGGTGGCGAGGTAGGAAAGATTATGCAGCGCCGTGTCAAACAGGCTGACATCAACATCCATGCCGCGCCCGGTGGCGCGTGCGCCGACCACGCCGGAGACCAGGGCGAAGGACGTCATCAGCCCAGTCATCATATCCACAACCGAAAGACCAAAGCGCGCCGGTGGGCCATCTGGTTCGCCGGTCAGGGAAAGATAGCCCGCTTCCGCCTGCATCAGATAATCATAGCCAGGCCAGGATTTGCGCGATCCCTGCCGGCCATAAGCAGAAAGATGCGCGCAGACGATGCGCGGGTTGAATTCGTTCAACGCATCATAAGTCAGGCCAAGCTTATCCGGCTGATCACCGCGCAGATTATCCAAAACCGCATCCGCATGACCCACCAATTGGCGCAGGATCGCCATGCCTTCCGGGTGCTTCAGATTGAGCGCGAGGCTGCGCTTATTGCGGTTGAAAGCGTGATGGAAATGGCTATCGCCCGGTCCGAAATAATAGGGCCCGACGGACCGCCCCACATCGCCACCTTCGGCCGGGTTTTCGATCTTGATGACCTCAGCGCCCATATCGGCCAGCAGCATGGAACCGAAGGGCCCGGCGCCATATTGCTCAACCGCCAGAATGGTCACGCCATCCAGCGGCAGGCGGCGATCAGCCATCAGATCGAATTCTTTTCGATCAGGCGCTTGGCGATCACCAGCCTTTGGATTTCATTGGTGCCCTCACCAATCACCAGAAGCGGCGCATCGCGATAAAGCCGTTCCACGACGAATTCCTTGGAATAGCCATAGCCGCCATGAATGCGCATGGCTTCCAGGCTGTTTTCGACTGCCGCTTCGGTCGCGAAAAGCTTCGCCATCCCGGCCTCATAATCCGAACGATCGCCACGATCCAAGGCATGCGCCGCTTTTTCGGTGAGTAGCCGCGCCGCTTCAACGCGCACCGCCATGTCGGCCAATTTCAGCGCAATGGCCTGATGCTGATGGATGAATTTGCCGAAGGTCTTGCGCTGCTGGGAATAACGCACTGCCTCATCCAAGGCACGCTTCGCCACACCAACGCCACGCGCCGCGACATTGACGCGCCCAAGTTCCAGCCCGGCAATGGCGCAAGCAAGCCCCTTGCCCTCCACACCGCCAATCAACCGATCCGCTGGGACACGGTAATCAGTGAAGACCAGCTCAGCGCTATCAATCCCCTTATAGCCAAGCTTTTCGAGCTTGCGCGAAACCGTGAAGCCTGGACCTTTTTCGGCGATGAACATCGCCATGCCGTGATGGCGCGGTTCTGCTGCCGGATTGGTTTTCACCAGCAGCGCAAAGCAACTGCCTTCAATGCCATTGCTGATCCAGGTTTTCGTGCCATTGATAATGTAATCATCACCGTCACGCCGCGCCACGGTGCGAATGGCCTGCAAATCCGTCCCGCAATCCGGTTCCGTCAAGGCAAGCCCACCGCGCAATTCACCGGTCGCGAATTGCGGCAGGAAGCGCGCGCGCTGCGTCGGCGTGCCCATCTTGTCCACAATCCGCGCCATGATGAGGTGCGAATTGAGGATGCCGGAGACCGACATCCATTCCTCGGAGATCAGTTCAATGATCCGCGCATAGGTGGAGGGCCTGAGACCCAAGCCGCCGAATTCCTGCGGGATGATGGCGCCAAACAGCCCCATTTCCTTCATACGCGCCACAATCTCATGCGGATAGGCGTCTTCATGTTCCAGCTTGGATGCCACGGGCCGCACATGGCGTTCCAGAAACCGCGTGACAGAATCAAGAACCAGTTTTTCCTGTTCGTCCAAATCGCTCATTTTGTTGCCTTCACGCCGGCGCCGCGCTTGGGCACCAGGCTCACCCGTTCAAAGGAAAGAAATACCATGCCATCGGCCTTGTAGCCTTCAGTCTTGGTGGTCACGATGCCCTGATTGGGGCGGGATTTGCTGGCGCGCACATCGGTGACCGTGGTGCGCGCATAAATCGTATCGCCCGGAAAGACCGGCGCAGTCAGGGCGATATCCTTCCAGCCCAGATTGGCGATGGCATTGAAGGAAATATCGGCCACTGTCATGCCCGTCACGATCGCAAGCGTCAGGGCGGAATTGACTAAGGGCTTGCCGAATTCGGAGCGGGAGGCGAAATCCGCATCGCAATGCATCGGATGCTGGTTCATGGTCAGCAAGCTGAACTGGATATTATCGGCTTCTGTAATGGTGCGGCCGGGCCAATGTTCAAACACCTGGCCCGGTGCAAAATCCTCCAGGAAATTGCCGCGTTCCCTGCCGGCTATCATCGTCACGCTTTTGTTTCCTTCCCCAACACACAAAAAACGCGCCGGATTTAGCCGGTCAGCGCTTCCGTCAGCGCCACCACGCTCTCTGCCTTGTCGAGTGACATGGCAAGATCAATCACGCGCTCAATCCGCGCGGGTGACATCACACGCCCGGCATTGTCGCGGAATTTCTGTTCCACGTCCGCGGCACTCAAAGGCTGACCGTCCGAACCGCGATTGAATTCCTCCCGATGGCGCAGCGTACGGCCATCGGTGGTTTCGATCACCACCTCACCGGAGTAATAGCGCGGGAAACGTGAAGCCGGGTCTTCGCCGTAATGTGCGCGTTGGCAGAGTTCCAGCACGCGCGGATCGCGGATCGCCTGCTCATCCAATTCATTCAGCGTGAAGCGGCCATGCACAATCGAAGCCGCCATGGTGTAATGGATGCTGAATTGCGCGTCATAGGAATTGGCTGGCGCCTTCTTCGCTTCTTCCGGCTGGCAGACAATCTTGTATTGGCCTGGCGAAAGCAGCGCGGTCATGCTGCGGATCATCTCCGGCGTCAGGCCATGCTTGCGCCTCAGAGCGAGTGTGGCATCCGCAATCGCATGATTAAAATGGCAGCAGGGATAAGGCTTCAGCGCGACATTGCGGAATTCCCACAAATCGCCAAGTGCTTCCGTGCAGCGCGCGGCGAAGCCGGCCGGCGCCTTGCCCCCCAGATAGGTGCGGAACAGGCCAAAGCGCCCTTCATAGGCCGCCGGCGGCGCCTTGAAACCGGCACGTGCAAGTGCGGTTGCCGTGATGCCGCAAACGCCCGCCCAGCCGGGATGAATGCGCTTGGTCCAGGAACCATCTTCCAGAAACTCCAGCGACCCCGCCGCCATGGACAGAATAACGCCCTGCGCTGCCGCCATTTGCGCGGCTGTTGCGCCCGTAAGACGCCCGGCCGTCAGCGAAGCACCAAAGGCGCCAACCATGCCGGTTGGGTGAAAGCCAAGCTGGTGGAAAGCACCCTGCGCCGCCGCACCAATGCGCGATGATGCTTCAATGCCGATGATATAGGCCAGCAAGGCTTCCATGCCAGTCGCGCCATGTTCGCGCGCCATGCCAAGGGCGGTCGGTACGGCGCTGGCCGAGCCATGCACCACGGCATCCGAATGCGTGTCATCAAAATCAAGCCCATGCATCAGCGTGCCATTCAGCATCACCGCATCGCGCAGCGGCAGGCGCATGGCATAGCCAATCACGGGATGCGCACCGGCGCCCGCCAGGCTTTGCAGCGCATTGGCGGTGCGGTGTGCGAAATCAAAACTGGTGGATGCAAGCGCAATGCCAAGGCAATCCAGCATATGGCGCTTTGCTTGCTCAATCACATCGGCGGGGATGTCTTCGGCGCGGAGCTCAGCGGCGAAACCCGCCAATTGGGCAGAAATCGGCGCCGCGCTCTTGGTAACCGCTTCGGCCAGGGTGCCGGGCAGAGCATCCATCATGGTGTTTCCTCCTGGGTGTTTGACGTATCTCCGCATGCCGGGGCGGGGCTGTAAAGCTCTGGTCTTGGGGGCGATGGCCGCCTATGAATCGGCGTCAGGCGCATAACCTTGCAAGGCAGAAACAGATGAACGCACCTGGCCCCAATCGCAGTTTTCTCTTCGCCCCGGGCGATCATCCGCGGCGGGCGGAAAAGGTGCTGCAAGTCGGCGCGGATGCCGCCATTCTGGATTTGGAAGATGCGGTTGCCATCGCCGCCAAGCCGGCAGCGCGCGGGGCGGTGCGGGCGGCCTTGGAACGGCCGCGCCAATGCCGCGCCTATGCGCGCGTCAATGCCTTTGATACGCCATTCTGCTTTGGCGATCTTCATGCCGTGATTGGCAGCAAGTTGGATGGCATTGTCCTGCCCAAGCTGGAAGATGCCGGGCAATTGCTGGCGGTGGATTGGATGATGGGAAATCTGGAAGCCGAACGTGGCCTGCCCGCTGGCGGCATTGACCTGATGCCGATTATTGAAACAGCGCGCGGGCTGGTGGCTTTGCGTGATCTGGCGCGCGCCGCCGCCGCGCTGCCTTCCGGCCGAGTCCGGCGCCTTGCCTTTGGGGCGGGCGACTACACCACGGATCTTGGCATTACCTGGACGCTATCCGAGGATGAATTGGCCCCGGCGCGGAGCGAATTCGTCCTTGCCTCCCGCGCGGCGGGCCTGGAACCACCGATTGATACGGTATTCATCGAATTGCGCGAAACGGCCGCCTATGAGGCTTCTTGTACGCGCGGTGCGGTGCTTGGCTTTCAGGGCAGGCTATGTATCCACCCCGATCAGATCGCCCCCGCCCATGTGGCCTATTCCCCGCCCGAGGCGGAAATCACCCGCGCCAAGCGCATTGTTGAAGCCTTCGCCGAAGCGGAAGCAGGCGGGCTTGCCTCCATCCAGGTGGATGGGCGTTTTGTGGATTACCCGATTGTGCAGAAGGCAGAACGCATTCTGGCGATTGCGGCAAAGATCGCCGCCAAACAGGCGTGACGCGCCCCGGCTTGCGCGTCAGCCTGTCGCCAGATTACCGCGGCGTGGGCTGCCCCGGCGCCTGCGGGCGCGGCCCATCGCCACGGCGGCCACGGCGCTGCACCTCGGCCCGCGTCAGCGCGCCATCGCCATCGGCGTCCATGGACCGGAACATGGCATCCGCCATGACGCGGAGTTCCGGCAGCGTGATCTTGCCGTCCAAATCCGCATCAATGAAACGGAAGCGCGCGGCCTGATTGCTTTCCATGCGTTCCCGCATCGCCTCAGGCGGGCCACGGCCTTCGCCACGGCGGGCAGCGTAGAAGGCGCGGATTTCCTCAATGGTCAGGCCGCCATCCTTATTGGCGTCAATTTCGGCGAAGCGCGCGGCCAGCCAAGCATTGGCTTCGTCACGCGTCACCTTGCCGTCATTATTGGCGTCGGCGCGGGCGAAAGCCTCACCGGCGGCAAAGCCCATCATGCCATCGGCGCGCTGGCCGTGATGCATCTGGTGCATGTGATAAGGCGAGGAACCCTGCGGGCCGGGGCCGGCACCAGGCGCGGGCTGCGCTGAAGCCAAGCCGGCCGCACCAAGGGCGAAGACTGACGCCAGCAAAAGGGTCCGGGAAGTTTTGGAATGCATATCAAACTCCTGCAAACGGCGTGATGCCGTGGCTAGTTTATGCGCCCCTTCTGTAACAGCCGCATTGCGCCAGCGCAGAGCGCGCGTGAAGAAAGGTAACAGCGATCAGGGCGTACCCCCCTGGCCCAAATCCCACCACATGCCGGTGAAGGCCAAAATTCCCTCTCGGGCTGGGGCGATCAGGAAATGCTCATCCGGCCCGTGTTGCTTGCAGCCATTATAGGAATGCGGCACCCAAACCAGCGGCACGCCGATATGGTCCACAAATACATCGCCCGGCAGCCCACCCGAGGAATTCGGGATGATCTGCACGCGCTTGCCCAGCGTTTTCTGCATGCTTTCCTGCGCCCAGCGCACCCAGGGGTGATTGGGCGGCGTGCGGGATGCCGCCATGCGCACCCCCGCATTTTCAATCACGATATCGCCAAAACCCTGTTCATTGAGATGCCGACGCAGAGACGCCTCAAAGGTGTTTGGGTCAGTATCCACCGTGTAGCGAATATGGCAGGTGGCGCGTGCATCAGGTGCCACCGCATTCACCGGCGCATCCGGCTTGCCGGAGAGCATGGCCAGCACAATGAAGCTGTTCCAGCCATAGATTTTCTCAGCGGGCGTGAGGCCGGGCTCGCCCCAATCGGCATCAATCGTGGCAGCGCCTTCACCGCCACCGACCGGGCAGCCATCCAGCACGCCGCGCACTTCCGCCGGCACGCCATTTTGCGGCAGCCAATCACGCACCAGGATTTTGCCGCGCGCATCAATAATGGCGCCAATCGCGTGGCTGAGCCGAATCGCGGGGTCCGTCGTCAGCCCGCCCCAATGGCCGGAATGCACCCCACCGGGGCGGAGCTTCAGCACCAGGTCAAATTGGAAAATGCCCCGCGTGCCTGTGGCGATTGTTGGCACTTCAGGTTCCACGCGCGGCCCGTCTGACGCAATCAGCACATCAGCGGCCAGCATATCCCGATGGGCGGCGACAAATTCGCGCAAGCCGCGAGAACCCCGTTCTTCCGCCATTTCCAGAATGATCTTCACATTGAAGCCAAGCTTGCCGCCGCGTTCCGCCAGCACCGCTTCAAGCGCTGCGATATTCAGCGCGTGCTGCCCCTTATTGTCGGCAGAGCCGCGGCCATACCAGCGGCCATCTTCTTCAAATAATTCCCAAGGCTTCAACCCCGGGCGCCATTGCTCATCCAGGCCGCGCACCGTGTCACCATGGCCATAAAGCAGCACGGTCGGTTTTGCCGCATCCTCAATCCGCGTGGCGGTCAGGATGGGGCCGAAACCTTCCAGCGGATTGGGGTGGATGGTGACGGCAAAGCCGAGCCGTTCGAGCCAGGGTCCAATCGCGCCTTCCAGGTAATGGCGCAAATCCGCCTCATGGCCTGGTTCCTGCGCGGTGGAGGGGATGGCAACAAGATCGGTCAGCAATTTCTTGTAGCTGCCATCATCGAAATAGGTCGCGGCGCGGGCAAGCGCGCCTTCACGGCTGGGCATCACGCACCTCAAACAATCTGATTGAACAGCGCGGTCTCGCCACGCCATTGCCGGTTCAGATTTTCCATCATCATGTCCAGCACATTGTCTTCGTATTTATGCGTCTCGCCCCCCGTATGCGGCGTGATCAGCACATTGGGCATGGTCCAAAGCGGGCTTGCTTCCGGCAGGGGTTCATCCACCGTCACATCCAAGGCAGCGCCGGCAATGCGCCCGGCCTGCAAGGCCGCGATCAGCGCCGGTTCATCCACCACGCGCCCGCGCGCGACATTCACGATATGCGCGGTGGGCTTCATGGCCGCGAGCGCAGATGCGCCGATCAGCCCGCGCGTTTCATCCGTCAGCGGGCAGGCCAGTACAACGAAATCCGCGCGCGGCAGCAGTGCGGGTAGGTTCGTGAAGGCATGCACCTCATCCGCGCCATTGGCACCGGCCGAGGCATCGCGGCGCACGCCGATCACCTTCATATCCATGGCCTTGCAAATGCGCGCAATGCGCCCGCCAATGCGGCCTGTGCCGACCACAATCACGGTCTTGCCGCCCGCTTCATCCTCACGCTTGGCGAAATCGCCCATCATGCCGCGCCAGAAGCGCTTGGCCTGATTGTCGCGCGCTTCCGGCACGCGGCGCAGTATCCCAAGCATCAACGCAATCGCATGTTCGCTGACGGCATTGGCGTTGCAGCCCTGCGCGCTTGCCAACCTGATGCCCGCCGCGCGCAGCACATCGCGGTCATATTGATCCGTCCCGGCGCTGGCGGATTGCACAAAGCGCAAACGGGGGGAGAGCTTGGGCAAATCATTCCGCCACAGCCCGGAACAGATCAGCACATCGGCGCCCGCAATCCGCGCATCCAGATCATCCCGATTGCGCACCTCAAAGAAATCAATCCCGGCGCCGCGCAGCGCGAAGCGATCGGCAAAGCGATAGGCGACATGGGCGAAGCAGATGGTCATTTTCTCGCGCGGCGGCAGCATGGGGTTCTCCTTGGGGCTTCTCGGCCAGACCCTGAAACGCCAGGGCCATTGGCGCAAGGGGTGGTGCTTGACGGCGGGGGGCGGGACAGCTTCCATCCATCGGGGCAGAACGGGACAATCCGGCAGCAAAGCCCGACGGGAGGAAGCATCATGAAACGCATCATCACGGCCCTTGCCGCCTTGTTCCTGGGTCTTGCCCAGCCTGCCGCCGCGCAGGATTTCCCCAATCGCCCCATCAATATGATTGTGGTCTTTGCGCCAGGCGGTGCCACCGATGTGCTGGCGCGCATTGTAGCCGACCACATGGCAAGAACGCTGAACCAGCGCGTCACGGTGGAAAATGTCTCTGGCGCGGGCGGCACCATCGGCGGGGCGCGCGGCGCGCAAGCGGCACCGGATGGCTATACGCTGACGGTCGGCAGCCTTGGCAGCCATTCGGCGGCGCCTTCGATCTATCGGTCCATCCAATATGATCCGCGCGAATTGCAGCCGATTGGCCTGATTGCCGGCACGCCACTATTCTTTGTGGTGCGCAATGGCTTTCCCGCACAGACCATGCAGGAATTCCTGGCGCGCGTCCGCGCCAATCCGGGCCAAGTGTCCAATGCCAATGCGGGGATCGGTTCCACCAATCATCTGGCCTGTTCGCTATTCGCCCATCTGACAGGCGCGCGGATGAATGAGATCCCCTACCGCGGTGAAGGCCCGGCGCTCAATGACGTGGTGGCGCAGCAGGTGGATAGCGCCTGCCTGCTCGCCCCCGCCGCCGTGCCGCAAATCCAATCCGGCACCATGCGCGGCCTGCTGACGGCGGCGACCACGCGCAACCCCAATGCACCTGGCGTGCCCTCAGCGCCTGAAGCGGGCGTGCCCGACTATATCTTCCAAGGCTGGAACGCGATTTTCGCCCCGCGCGGCACACCAGCACCCGTGGTGCAAAAGCTGGATGAGGCGTTGCGCGCTGCGCTGAACGACCCCGCCATCCGCAAACGCATTGAGGATCTGGGCTCCATCCCCGCAGCCGCGGATCAGCAAGGGCCGGAAGCACTCGCCCGGCTGGTGCGGGCCGAGGTGGATCGCTGGGCGACCGTGGTGCGTGCGGCCGGTATTCAGCCGCAGTAAGGCAGAGGCTTGCGGGCGGGGCGGCATGGCAACCCTGCCCGCAAACCACGCGGATCAGGCATTGCCCGAAACGCGCAGATTGATCCCATTGCCCCAGGGATCGCGCAGGGAAACGCTTTCACCGTTTTGTTCAATCCCAACGCCCGCCCGCGCCGCGCGCGCTAGGATCGCTGCGTGATCTTCTGACCCGCGCAGCAGGATTTCAAAACCATCCAAGCCGGTGGCATTGCGGGGCCGCGCGCCAGCGCCCGCACTGTTCCAGCTATTGCAGGCGAGTTGGTGGTGATACCCATCCGCACCGAAGAAACTGGCCTTAGGATAGCGCTTGGTCAGATCAAAGCCGAGCACATCGCCATAAAATGTCTCGGAAGCCGCAGTATCGCCAACCTGAAGATGGATATGGCCAATCAGGCCATCCTCCGGAAAGCCCTGCCAGGAACCGGCTTGCCCTGCGGCAAGTACGCCATCCGCATCCAAAGCCTGGGTCGTCATCAGCAGCTTGCCTGCGGCGTCGTGCCAGCCTGAAGGTGGCGTATCGGCATAAACCTCAATCCCATTGCCCTCAGGATCGGCAAGATAGATCGCCTCACTCACCACATGATCAGAAGCGCCTTGCACGGGCACGCCATTGGCGATGGCGAAGGCGAGCCAGGCGCCAAGTGACGCGCGGCTTGGCAGCAGGAAGGCGGTGTGGAACAGCCCGGCATCGCGCGGGTCACGCGCCGCGGCTTCCGGGGCGGCGATCAATTCCAGCAAAGCTGTCTTGGTGGTGCCGAGCACCACCCGCCCAGCCTCGGCGGAAATCCGCCTGAGGCCGAGGATGTTTTCATAAAACGCCGCGCCGCGTTCCAGATCGCGCAGCTTCAATCGCACGCGCCCGATACGGCGTGTGGATTGGCGCATGTCGAAGGCATCAATGCTTGCGGTCATCTCGCTACTCCCCGCGCGGCGATAGTTTATCAATCCCTACAAAGCCGCGTCGATGTTTTCATGCCAATGCACGGGCCACCAAACCATACGATTTGGCTTGGCAGCACCAAATGCCCGCGCACCCTTGTGACGCAACATGCTTTTCTTGCGCCGATCCATGCCGCAGCGTCACAAGGCGCCGCGCAGCCATTCCCCAATCGCGAGCACCTTGGCATCTTCGCCCATACGGCCAGCGATTTGCACGCCAAGCGGCAGGCCCTTTGGTCCCGCGCCGGCTGGCACCGTGACACATGGCCCATGCAGCAGCGTCCAGAGCGAATTGAAGGAAGGATCGCCGGTCCAGCCAATGCCTGCCGGTGCCTCACCTGCCGCGGACGCGGTGATCACTGCATCAAAGCCTTCAATCGCAGCCGGCAGCGCCGCACGCGCGCGGGCCTGCACGGCCTTGCAGGCATCAAGCTGCGCGGTTGGGAAGCGCTTGGCCCAATCCAGCTTTTCCCTAAGCACATCCGAAAGCTGCGCCCGTGCCGCCACCAATTCCCAGCCGAGTGACTGCACGCTTTCCATATTCGTCACATATTCATGCGCTTCAAAGGCTTCGGTCATCACCTCGGGAAAAGTGATTTCGACAACCTCAGCACCGGCCTTGCGGCAGGCGGCGATGGCGCGTTCCATCAGCGCCAATGTCTCGGGCGCTGCCTTGGCTGCGGGCGGGCCGAGCGTGAAAGCGAGGCGCGGCGCGCGGGGCAGTTTGGCCTCTGGGTTCCCGTAATCGCGCCCCGTCATCGCGCTCATGGAAAGCGCGCAATCGGCGATGCTCCGGGCCATGACGCCGATCGTGTCATGGCTTTCGCTCATTACCTTCATGCCGCCGCGATGGATGGCGCCAAAGCTCGGCTTGAAGCCGACAATGCCACAAAATGCCGCCGGGCGAATAATGCTGCCGCCGGTTTGCGTGCCGAAAGCGAGCGGAAAGAACCCTGCCGCCACACCGGCTGCCGAACCGGATGAAGACCCGCCCGGCGTGTGGTGCTTGTTTGCGGGATTGGTCGTGGCGCCCGGATGGCGTGTGGCAAATTCAGTCGTGATGGTCTTGCCGATAATCAGTGCGCCAGCCGCCCGCGCCATGGCAACGGCGGCCGAATCACTCCTCGGCCGATGCCCCGCCCAAATCGGTGAGCCGTATTGGGAGGGCATATCGGCCGTATCCAGCACATCCTTCACGCCAAACGGAATACCCTTGAGCGGCGCCGGCGGCCCCCCCTTGTCCAAGGCCGCCGCCCCACGCCGCACCAGCGCGGGATCAAGCCAGGCAAAGGCGCGCACCTCAGGCTCGCGTTCGGTGATGCGCGCGAGGCACGCCTCAGCGAGCGCGGTGGCGGTCAGGGAGCCAGCGGCGATGCGCCGCGCGGCCTCAGAAGCGGTCAGGTCTGCGATATCGGTCATGACACAAAGAGTGGCGCGCCCATGGCCCGCGTCAAGCGGCGCCGACAGATCATGGCTGGCGCGGCGGCGCCAGCGGGTCCAAAAAGGGGTCACATGACCAGCCCGATCAGGATCATCCCAAGCAGCGATGGGGCGCTGACCTACGCCATCGCCTTCCCGCCCGAGGAAACCCCCGCCGTCACGGCGCGCGTTCTGCTGGGTGCCTGGGAAGCCGCGCGTGGTGCCGCAGGGGCTGAGATCTGGGGCAGCCCGCGCCGGCTGGTGTTTCTCCGTGCGGATGGGGAGGCGATGGAATTGCTGCTGGCTGATGCCGATGCCGCCTGCTGGGCGGAAGCGGTGGATGCGCGCCATGGGCTGGCGACACCTCAGGGCCTCGCGATTTGCCTCAGGCTGCTGGCGCTGATCGAAGCCATGGGGCGGATGGCGCGGCTCAAGGGGTTTTTCACAATCCGCACGACCGGGGCGGAATTGCACCCCGCCTTGCTGCGCGCCGCGGCCAGCCTGCCGCTTGATCCGGCCGGCCGGTTCGACGAAGCGGGTCTGACCGGGCTATTGTCACGCGCGATTCCGGCGGGAGCCCCCTCATGATCCGATTTTTGCCCTTGCTTCTTGTTCTGGCCGCCTGCGCGCAGCAGGAAGCGCCGCCCACCTCGCGCGCCGCCACCGCCGGCGCCACGCCGGAATTGCAGCGCATCTGCACCCAGGAAGCGGAGCGCGTGATCGCCTTCCGCGAACGTGGCCAATTGATGCGCCGCGATTCAAATTTCGGCGATAGCGACATGACGAATACCGTCCCCACCGCGCGGCTGCGTTCGGACAATTTCCAGCAGCAAACCCTGCGCGATGAGCTGATCCGCGACTGCATTCGCAATGCGGGAACTGGTCAGCCGCCGGTTGATCCAGGCGCGCAACGCCCGCAAAATATCCGCGGACGGCGCTGAGGGCCAGAAGCGCGCATGGCATCCCTTTCGGTCCTGACACGCGCGCTTGCCCATCGTAACGCCAAGGTCTTCTTCACTGCCTCACTGATTTCCTGGACCGGGCTTTGGATGCATCGCATCGCCATTTCCTGGTTCGCCTGGGAATTGACCGATAGCGCCTTCTGGGTCGGCATGGTGGCGTTTTGCGATCTGGCGCCCGCCGTGGTGGTCAGCCCCATTGCCGGCGCCATTGCGGATCGCACCGATCGCCTGAAGCTCACTTTCTGGAGCCAGGCGATGATCGGCGTCATGGCCGCGGTGATCGCGCTGCTGGTGGCACTCGGCAAGCTTGATATCTACACCTTGCTGGCGCTTGAGGTCTTGAACGGCATTGCATCTTCCTTCGCGCAGCCAGCGCGGCAATCGCTGATGCCGGGCTTGGTGCCGCGCAATGATCTGACCGCGGCAGTGGGGCTCAATTCGCTCTGCTTCAATGTGGCGCGTTTTGTGGGGCCGGCGCTGGCCGGGCCTTTGATCGCCGTTGCCGGGGTATGGCCCGCGATTGCGGCCAATGCGGTTGCCTATTTCATCGCAACCGCCACCACGCCTTTATTGAAGGTCTCGGCCGAGGAACGACAGGGGCATGCCAAGACAAAATCGCTCTGGGGGGATATGCGTGATGGGCTGCGCTATGTCGCCGGGCATCCGGGCCTCGGGCCAATCCTGACCTATGCGGCGATTGTCGCCCTTTTGTTGCGCAGCCTGCCCGAGATTCTGCCACCTTATGTGGAACGGCAATTTGGCCTGGGCGCGGAAGCGCTTGCGGTTCTGACGGCGGCTTTTGGTGTTGGTGCCTTGCTGTCGGGGATATTTGTCTCCGCACGCGGCAAGATGCATGGCACGACCAGACTCGCGGTGTTTGCACCGGCGGCGATTTCGCTCGCCATGGTGGGCTTCATCGCGACAAGCTGGTTTCCCTTTGGCGTGCTCTGCGCCGCCATCATGGGTGCGGCCATGTCGGTGCATGGGATTTGCGCGCAGACGCTGGCGCAATCCGCCTCAGACCCGGCCATGCGCGGGCGCGTGCTCAGCCTTTGGGGCTTGATCGTGCGCGCCTTTCCCGCCCTTGGCGCGCTACTGCTGGGGGCGGCGGGCGAGATTTTCGGCATGACGCTGCCAACCCTTGCCGCCGTGCTGCTTTCCATCATTGCGCTCGCCTGGGGAATCCGGCGCCTGCCCGCCATGGCGCGGGTGCTGGAAGGCGAAGGCGCGGGCGATTCTTCCAAGCGTTGAACCTGAACGAGGCATGAGAATGATTGAAGCGGCCATTGTGGGCATGGGGCGCTGGGGCCAGACCCTGGTTGATAGTGTGCAGAACCGGAATGATGCCGGCATCCGCTTCATTGCCGGCAGCACCGGCCGGCCGGAACGCGCCGCCGAATGGGCCGCGCGTCAGGGCGTGAAAATCCTGCCCGATCTCAACGCCATCCTGGCAGAGCCGCGCGTGAAGGCGGTGGTGATTGCCTCACCCCACCAAATGCACGCCGATCAGGTGATTGCCGCGGCGCGCGCGGGCAAGCATGTTTTCGTCGAAAAACCCTTCACCATGACGAAGGCGAGTGCGGAAGCCGCCGTGGCTGCCTGCCGGGATGCAGGCGTCGTGATGGCGCTTGGCCATAATCGCCGCTTCCTGCCCGCAGTGGCTGAGATGAAAAAGCTGCTGGCTGCCGGCGCGCTTGGCACGCTTTTGCATGTCGAAGGCCAATTCAGCGGGCCGGGCGCGCTTTCCTATCAGCCTGGCATGTGGCGCACGGACGCCCAAGAAAGCCCACTCGGCGGCATGGGCGGCATGGGCATTCACATGATTGACATGATGATCAATCTGGCCGGCCCAATTGCCGAGGTGACGGTGCGTTCCCTGGCGCGGGCTTTGACCAATGGCATGGATGACACAACGGCAGGGCTATTCTCCTTCGCCTCGGGCGCCACCGGCTGTTTCGCCACCCTGGCCTATGCGCCGCGGGTTTGGCGCGTGGCGCTTTACGGCACGGATGCCGCGCTGGAATTGAACGGGCATGAGAGGCTGAGTTTCACGCCGCGTGCGGGTGAAGCCTGGGTCAAGGACTTCCCGAAAACCGATATCGAACACGCGGAACTTGCGGCCTTTGCTGCTGCCGTCACGGGCGGCCCGGCCTATCCGCTGCCGGTTGAGGACGCCATCCATGGCGTTGCGGTGTTCGAAGCCATGATCGGCGCGGCGGCTTCGGGCAGCACCTATCGCGTTGCCTGACCCAGCCATTTCGCGCCACGCGGTTTCTGTTCTAGTAATCGCGCCAGCGCCTGGCGCTGTCCAACCCTTCTGAAAGGCCGGAAATGAGCAAGATCAATCGTCAGGGATCAAACCAGATCCTTTCCTCCTCAGTCGAATATCATAATTTCGTGTTTCTCGCCGGCATGACCGCCGATGACCTGTCCAAGGACATCAAGGGCCAGACGGCGGAAGTGCTGGCCAAGATTGATGCGTCGCTGGAAGCCAATGGCACCGACAAGACGCGCATGCTCTCAGCCCAGATTTGGCTGAAGGATATCCGCGACCGCGGCTCGATGAATGAGCTTTGGACCGCCTGGCTGCCGGCCGGTGGCGCCCCGGCGCGCGCTTGCGTGGAAGCCAATATGGCCGACCCGCGCCATTTGGTCGAAATCATGGTGACCGCCTGCCGCTAAGGCGGCAAGCATTAAGGCGCCGGCGCGCAACGCCGAGCCTTGTCAAAAAGCAAGCGCCCGGCAGCAATTGCCGGGCGTAATTTTTTTAGGCCCGCGCCGCGACCGCCAAGGCCGGCGTCTGGCGCGGCGGGGTCTGATAGCCCCGCGGCCCATAGCCAGGATTGGCAACACGCGGCAACGCGGCTGTCGCGATGGTTTCAATCACGCGGGATTGCAGCGAAATCGCGCGTTCGAGCAGCTTACGATTCTCGCTGCCCAAATCTTCCAATTGGCGGGTCAGCATCTGCGCTTCTTCACGCATCGCGCCATCAGGGCGGGCACCATGCTTGGCCTGCGCGGCATAGGCCTGGGCGAAGGCATCGGTCGCGGCGATCTTGCTTTCCGCAAGCTTGGCGGCGCGCGAAAGATCTAGCTTTGCCAAAGCCTCATTTTCCGCACGCAGGGCATCGGCCAGTCTTTTGCCGGCGATCAACAACGCATCCATCATGGTTGGGCCTCTCCCATATTGGGGTTCAGTGCTCCATTTTGGCGGAGCAATTCGCGATAAACAGAATCGGCAATGCCAACACCGCCGGCCCGCACGGCGGCTGCCGCGAAGGCTTCAACCAGCATCGGGCGCCATTGCGCCTCCGCCTGCCCGCCACCGAAGGAGGATTTGGACATATCCACGGTGGCGAACATGGGTTGCAGCAAAAATCCCAAAGCCTGGGCTTCGAAATCCTTGGCGGATTTGCGCATGGCGGCTTCAGACAAGCCACCAGCCTTAGGCGGGCGCACAGCGCGCTCCTGCGGGGCGACAAGGTTGCTGGCGTCCAGCATCAGCGGAGCTCCAATTCGGCTTGCAAGGCGCCAGCGGCCTTGATGGCTTGCAGGATGGAAATCAGGTCACGCGGACCAACACCCAGGCTGTTCAAGCCACGCACCAATTCCTGCAGCGTCACACTCTGCGGCAGGATGCCCATGCGGCGTTCGGATTGGTCTTCAATTTCAATGCCCGTGCGCGGCACCACCTGAGTCTGGCCCTGCGCGAAGGCATTGGGCTGGCTTACCTGCGGGGTTTCGGTGATGCGAATGGTCAAATTGCCCTGCGCGATGGCCACGGTGGAAACGCGCACCGCATCGCCCATCACAATCGTGCCAGTCGCTTCATCAATCACCACGCGGGCGATCTGGTCGGGTTCAACGCGCAGCCTTTCGATATCGGTCAGGAAGGCCACCGGATCGCGCCCATTCAGCGCAACAGAAACCGTGCGCGGGTCAGTCGCCGTCGCAATATTGCGCCGCGTTGAGTTGTTGATGGCGGTGGCAATGCGCCGCGCCGTGGTCAAATCCGGATTCTTGAGCGACAAGCGCACCCGATCCCGATTGGCGAGCGTGAACGGCACTTCGCGTTCCACAATCGCGCCATTTGAAATGCGCCCGGCGGTTGGCACGCCGCGCGTGACGGAAGCAGCCGCACCGCGGGCCGCAATGGCACCGGTCGCAAGCGCACCCTGCGCCACGGCGTAAACTTCGCCATCCGCGCCAAGCAAAGGGGTCACCAACAAGGTGCCGCCGGTCAGGTTTGTCGCATCACCGAGCGCGGAAACCGCCACATCAATCCGGCTGCCAGGCTTGGCGAAGGCGGGCAGATTGGCCGTTACCATCACGGCGGCGACATTCTTGGTGTCCAATTGGCGTTCGAAATCGCGCGAATTGATGCCCAGGCGTTCCAACATCCCGACCAGGGATTGGCGGGTAAAGACCGAGCTTCTGAGGCGATCCCCAGTGCCATTCAGGCCAATGACCAGGCCGTAACCCACCAGTTGGTTGTCGCGCACGCCCTCCATATCCACTATATCCTTGATGCGGATTTGGGCGGAGGCGGGCGACGCAAGGAAACACACCGCCACAGCCAGGGCGGTAAGGATTTTTGCGAGCGCTTGCGCTATACGGGTCAAGTTCTGTCTCCGGCAGCCACCCCGATCATGGGCGGCGGTCTCTCCGGGTGTAGGGCAAGGTCCGTGCCAGGGTTTCGGAGCGTCTTCGCCGAGTCGCATCGGCAAAACCTGCCGGGTCCCGGCTGAGCCTGCCGGGACAGGGCGGAAGAAGGAGGTCAGATGGTCGTTATTCGGGGCGTGACGGGCGGCACCACTGTGCCGGGGGCGCGGTCAACGCGCGGCGCCTCGGGCGGCTTTCGTGTGGGCGGCGGCGCCGAGGAATCGCGCGAAGCCAATGCCAGCACTGGCGTTTCGGCCGCGACCGCGATTGGGCTTCTGGCCGTTCAGGAATCGGCCCCGGCCGGGGAGCGTAATGCCCGCGCCTTCCGCCGCGGAGAGGATATGCTGCGCGAATTGAAGGCCCTGCAATTGGAATTGCTGGAAGGCCGCGCCGACCCCACCCGTCTCCAAGAACTTGCCCGGCTGACCGAGGGCGAAAAACCCGCCGATCCGGGCCTGGCTGAGGCGGTTGAGGCCATTGCGCTGCGTGCGCGGTTGGAATTGGCCCGGCGCGGCATTGAAAGCTGAAATCGGCTTTTGTCAGGTATTTGTCACACTTCGCCCCTTGGCGCCCTGCAACAATTGGGTATAGAAGCGCCCTTAAGTAACCGAGTCAGGTTTCAGCAAGGAACCACCTTGGTGCAAGTGCAAGGCGGAGGAAGAAGAAGATATGTTAGTGACATTGCCGCCCGATTACCGTCCCTCGGATGCCGAGGAGTTCATGAATGCGCTGCAAGTTGAATATTTCAGACAAAAACTTTTGAGATGGCGCCAGGATTTGGTGCGCGAAGCCGGTGAGACACTCTCATCCCTTTCTGAAGGTGGCATAGCGGAAGCGGACCTCGCGGATCGCGCTTCTGTCGAGACCGACCGCGCGCTTGAGTTGCGCACCAGGGACCGGGCGCGGAAGTTGATCAACAAGATTGATCAGGCCTTGGACCGGATTGAATACGGCACCTATGGCTATTGCGAAGAAAGCGGGGAGCCGATTTCGCTCCGCCGGCTGGAAGCGCGGCCCATCGCCACCATGACGATCGAGGCGCAGGAACGCCATGAACGCATGGAACGGGTGCATCGGGACGATTGAAGGTTGGGACGCAACGCGTCCCCGAGTTAGAGAAACCCGACCGGGTCCACATCCACTTGCACCCGGACATTGCCGGGCACATCCACCTTCGCCAGCCATTCGCCCAAAAGCC
The DNA here is from genome assembly GCA_020249435.1 of Roseomonas sp. Lineage (GTDB taxonomy): Bacteria > Pseudomonadota > Alphaproteobacteria > Acetobacterales > Acetobacteraceae > Neoroseomonas. Next base: position 397,768 of record JADCFQ010000007.1, read on the forward strand.
GCTGCACGCCGATATCGCGCCGCGCCTTGAGCAATAACCGCCGCCGATGCCGCCCCCGCAACAAGGCAAGCGGCGCCGGCGCGGGGCCCAGCACCTCCACCCCCTGCCCTGCCGGCGCCGCGCGCCCCAAATCCCGCGCCACCCGATCCGCTGCCTTTTCATCGGGGGAGCTCACGATCAAGGCCGCCAACCGACCAAAGGGCGGCCAGGAACCCGGGCGCCGTGCCTCGGCCTCGGCGGCCATGAAGGCTTCATATTCGCCCGATACCAGCGCCTGCATCACCGGATGATCAGGCGAGAAACTTTGCAGCAAAACGCGCCCCGGATGTTCCGCCCGCCCGGCGCGGCCCGCCACCTGATGGAGAAGCTGGACGGTGCGCTCTGCCGCGCGCAAATCGCCGCCGGCGAGGCCAAGATCAGCATCCACCACGCCGACCAGCGTGAGATAGGGAAAATGCCAGCCCTTGGCGACAATCTGCGTGCCGATGATCAGATCAACCTCGCGCTTTTCAATTGCCTCGGCCGCTGCCGCGGCTGCTGCCGGGCCGGGCAGTGTGTCGGATGCCATGACCAGCCGCCGCGCTTCGGGGAACAGCGTCGCGGCTTCTTCCAAGACACGCTCCACGCCCGGCCCGATTGGCACGGTGCTATGCGGCGCGGCGCAGCTTGGGCAATGGCTGGGTGGCGCCTCCACATGGCCGCAATGGTGGCATTGCAGCCGCCGCGCAGCGCGGTGTTCCACCAGCCAGGCCGTGCAATTCGGGCAGCGCAGCCGATGGCCGCAGGCGCGGCAGAGTGTCAGCGGCGCATAGCCGCGCCGGTTCAAGAACAGCATGGCCTGTTCGCCGCGCTTAAGTGTTTCGGCCACCGCAGCGACCAAGGCAGGGCTCAAGAATCGCCCGCGCGGTGGCGTTTCGCGCCGTAGGTCTATCAGGCCAATTTCCGGCATCACCGCGCCGCCATGGCGCGCGGCCAAATGGCATTCGCCGTAACGCCCGGCGCGCGCATTGGTGAGTGTTTCAAGCGAGGGCGTTGCACTCACCAGCACACAAGCCGCATCAGACAAGCGCGCCCGCACCACCGCCATGTCGCGCGCGTGATAGATCACGCCATCTTCCTGCTTGAAAGCGGTTTCATGTTCCTCATCCACCACGATCAGGCCGAGATCGGGAAAGGGCAGAAACAGCGCCGAACGCGCGCCCACCAGCACGGGGGCGCGGCCTTCCGCCACCGCGCGCCAGGTGATGCGCCGCGTGCGCGGGGAAAGCTCCGAATGCCACAGCGCCGGGTCAGTACCGAAGCGCGCCCGGAAACGGTCCAGCCATTGCGCGGAAAGTGCTATTTCCGGCAGCAGCACCAAAGCCTGCCGCCCAGCCTGCAGCGCGGCGGCGATGGCTTCGAAATAGACCTCAGTCTTGCCGGAACCGGTCACGCCGGACAGCAAGGTGGTGCTGTAGGCCTCCCGCGCCACGGCCGAGCGCAGCAATGAAGCTGCTTCGGCCTGGTCGGCATCGAGCACCGGGCCGGGGCGGGCGAGATCGGGCGGGCGGAAATCCTCAAGCGGGGGCAGCAGGCCAGGGACCAGCAAGCCAGCATCGGCCATACCGCGCAGCACGGCGGGTGCGACGCCGGCTTCGCGGGCCAAATCGTCGGGCGCGCGCACCTCATGCGCTGGCAAGGCGGCCAGCACGCGTTGACGTGCGGGTGTCAGGCGCGCCGCTTCGGGCAGCGGATCGGCGCGGCACCAGCCGGCGCGATGGGGCAGCGCTTCCAATGCGGCAGGCACACTCATCGCCATGCGCAGCACCGCGCCGCGCGGCGAAAGCGTATAGGCCGCGACCCAATCCACGAAGCGGCGGAGCTTTTCCGGCATGGGCGGCGCTTCCAGCACCGCTGCAATCGGGCGCAACCGATGGTCTGGCAGCTGCGACTCGGGTGCCTCATCCCAGACCACGCCAATCACCTGCCGCCCACCCAGCGGCACGGCGACGAAACTGCCAGGGGGCAGCGCATCCTCATCCGCCCGATAATCATAGGCATCGGCCAAAGGCAGCGGCAGCAGCACCCGCAAGCGCCTGACAGGGCTTGAAGAAATTGTTTCAGGCAAAAGGGACTGCTTTCGCGAAGGGGCCGGCATGGGCTATGATGTAGCGCATTCGGGGTGGCAAGGCTTGCGCTTTGGAATGCGCAGCGCCATTCCCCGCCCAAGCTTCGTCTTTCGCCACGCAGGATTGGAATTCATGAAGTTCTTTGTTGATACCGCCGAAGTCGCTGAAATCCGTGCGCTCATCGAATTGGGCATGGTGGATGGGGTCACGACCAATCCTTCACTCATCGCCAAATCCGGCCGCGACATGAAGCAGGTGATTGCGGAAATCTGCGCCATCACACCCGGCCCCGTCAGCGCCGAGGTCACCGCGACAGACGCCGCCGGCATGCTGGCCGAAGGGCGCTTCTTGCGCTCCATCGCGCCCAATGTCGCGGTCAAGGTGCCGCTCACGGAAGCGGGGCTGATCGCCTGTCGCACATTGGCGGCTGAAGGCGCCTTGGTGAATGTGACGCTCTGTTTTTCCGCGGGCCAGGCGCTGCTGGCCGCCAAGGCGGGCGCTGCCTTCATCTCCCCCTTTGTCGGGCGGCTTGATGATATCGCGACCGATGGCATGCGGCTGATTGCGGACATTGTGCAGATATACCGCAATTACCCCGCCCTTCGTACCGAGGTTCTGGTCGCTTCCATCCGCCACCCGATCCATCTGGTGGAAAGTGCCAAGATGGGCGCCCATGTTGCGACCCTGCCGCCCGCCGTGATCCGCCAATTGCTGAAGCATCCGCTGACTGACAAGGGGCTGGAGGCGTTTCTGGCGGATTGGAAAAAGACAGGACAAAGCATCCTGTGAGCGACCCTCCCTCAGACGGGAAGGCCCCGAACGGGCCCTCGGCTGAGGAGGTGGAAGCATTCCTGCGCGCCCATCCTGGGTTTCTGGCAGAAAGGCCAGAGCTTTACCGCGCGCTGGCGCCACCGCGGCGCGTGCATGGTGATGGGCTGACGGATCACATGGCGGCGATGCTGGGCGCGGAACGCGAACGCGCAACCGCGCTGGATGCGGAATTGCGCCTGGCCTTGGATGCGGAACGCGCCGGGCTTGGCTTGGTGTCGCGTGTGCGGTTGGCGGTGCTGGCGCTGATGCGTTCAGACAATGCGCCTGAGACCGTGGCGCAGGAATGGCCCAATCTGCTGGGCCTTGAAAGCTGCACGCTATGTGTGGAACCGCCGGATAATCCCGGCCAATTATGGATGCGCCCGGAACAGCGCCCCTTGCCGCGCGGGACCGTGGAGAAATTGCTCGGGCGCGGGCGGGATGTGCTGGTGCGCGACAAGCCAGACGATGCCGATATGCTGCATGGCGAAGCGGGCGGGCTGATTGCGCGCGATGCGCTGGTGCGCGTGGTGGTGGCGCAGCAACCCTTGATGCTGCTGGCGCTGGGCGCGCGGGATGCGCATGCGCTGCCGGCGCGCCATGGCACCGAACCCTTGGTGTTTCTGGGCCGCGCCGTGGCGGCGGCGATAGCGCGTTGATATGCAGGCTTCTGAGGCCGCTGCCACCTGGCTTGGCTGGTTCGCCCGCGAACGCCGCGCGAGTGCACATAGCGTCGAAGCCTATAGCCGCGATGTGGCGCAATTCCTTGCCTTCCTGACCGGGCATTTGGGCGCGGAGCCTGACCTGGCTGCGCTTGGCGCCTTGCGGCCCGCTGATTTGCGCGCCTTTCTATCCGCCCGCGCGATGGAGGGTGACAGTGCCGCGACCCGCGCCCGCAAGCTGGCCGCCATTCGCGGGTTTTTGCGTTATCTGCAACGCCATCAGGGCATGGCGCCGGTGGCGCTGGCGGGGCTGCGTGCGCCGCGTGCCAAGCAGCCCTTGCCGCGCGCCTTGAGTGAGAAGGAAGCGCGTGCCGCCGCCGAAGATGTCGCTGATGTTTATGCGCTGGGCCGGCATGAAAACCCGCGCCTGCAAGCCGCCCGCGACCGCGCCCTGTTCACGCTGCTTTATGGCGCGGGGTTACGACTTGGGGAGGCTTTGGCGCTCAATCTTGGGGATGCACCGCGACCGGGGTCTGAGGCAGCGCTCAGCGTTCTCGGCAAGGGCAATAAGGAAAGGCTGGTGCCGATACTGCCGGTGATCCGGGATGCCATGGCGGCCTATCTGGCGGAACGCGGCGCGGGCGGGGCGGATGAGCCGCTATTCATCGGCGCGCGCGGGGCGCGGCTTGATCCTGCGGTGGCGCAAAAGCGGCTGCGTGATTTTCGCAGGCTTGCCGGGCTGCCGGAACATGCGAGCCCACATGCGCTCCGCCACTCCTTCGCGACGCATTTGCTGGGCGGTGGCGCTGATTTGCGCGCGATCCAGGAATTGCTCGGCCATGCCAGCCTTTCGACCACGCAGCGCTATACGGCAGTGGATGCGGCAGCGCTGCTGGAGACCTGGCGGAAGGCGCATCCGCGGGCGGATTGACGCGGAAGAGCGATAAGGCTTGGGTCAGACAATGTTTGAAATCGCGGGAGAAACGCCATGAGCATTCGCATCGGTATCGCCGGCATGGCCGGGCGCATGGGCCGGTTGTTGATTGAGGAAGTCGCTGCCGCCGGCGCGGTATGTGTGGGCGGCACCTTGCGCGCGGGCGGCAAGCCAGCCCCTGCCGGCTTGCAAAGCTTTCCCGATATCACGGCACTTTTCGCCGCTTCCGATGTGGTGATTGATTTCACCCATGCCGAGACCGCGCCCGCGCATGCTGCTGCTGCCGCCGCCTGCGGCAAGGGATTTATCCTGGGCAGTTCCGGGCTTTCAGCGGCGGCGGAGGCGGCGGTGGCGGAAGCCGGCAAGCGCGCGCCGATTGTCTATGCCGCGAATTTTGCGCCCGGCGTCAATCTGTTCCTCGCCATCGCTGAACGCATGGCCGCCGCCCTGCCCGGCGCGCAATATGATGCCGAGATTGTCGAGATGCATCACCGCCAAAAGGTGGATGCGCCATCCGGCACCGCAGTCGCCTTGGGCCGCGCTGTGGCAGCCGGGCGCGGCACCACCATGGAAGAAGCAGGCATTGAAAGCGGGCGAGATGGCCATTGCGGCCCGCGCGGTACCGGTACCATCGGCTTCGCGGCTTTGCGCGGCGGGCAGGTGGTGGGTGAACACACGCTGCTTTTCGCCGCCGCTTCAGAACATATCAGCCTGACGCATAGAAGTTTCGACCGCCGCGTTTATGCCACCGGCGCGGTGCGTGCCGCGCTTTGGGTGCATGGCCGCGCACCGGCTCTTTACGGTATGAAGCATGTGCTTGGGATGTGAATTCATGAATCCTGTAGCGGCACGACGCGCGCCTTATACCCTGCCATCTAGGTATTTTTACGAATAACAGTCAATAAAATGATCATACCCCAAGAAATTACTACGGCAAGTAAGTTGTATCTCCTTAGCCGCCATGCATGAGGGTAACTCGACAATTTTTTTCCAAGTTCTCCAATAGGGAAAAAGCCTGCCAGCCAAAATGTGCCCTCGCTTCCGAATACAGACAAAATGAGATCACGATTCCTACGGATATGGATTTTTAAATACAGCACTTGAACTACTACGACGACGGTCAAAAGACCAAAAAACGCGGCGACGCTAGGCATATCTGAAAAACTCCTCAATTTGGTTCCAGGTACTTTCACCTCTGCCAATCGAAAGGCGCGGCGCGCGGCAGGCCGAGATTTTCCCGTAGCGTCGTGCCCGTAAATTCCTTGCGGAAGACACCGCGGCGCTGCAATTCCGGCACGACCAGGCGCACAAATTCCTCATAAGTGCCGGGCATATGTGTGGCGGCCAGCACAAAGCCATCGCAGGCACCACCTTCCACCCAGGCCTGCATTTCATCCGCCACACGCTTGGGCGTGCCGCAGAATATCGGGAATTCGCGGATCGTGCCGCGCCCGGTAATCTCCACGAAATCGCGCAAGGTCGGGTTGCGCTTGCCGCTGGCCGCGACCACGCGATCTCGCAGCGCTTGCAGCCCCTTGATGCCGGCCAATTCATCATCGGTGAAGGCATCATCCAAGCCTTTTGAGGCGAAATCATAATTCAACGCCTCAGACAGCAGCGAAAGACCATCAACCGGCTTGGCCAGGCCATCAATCAAGGCGCGCTTTTCCTGCGCTGCGGCTTCGGTCTCACCCACAATGCAATAAACCGCCGGGCAGATGCGTACCGTAGCGGGGTCTCGGCCGGATGCCGCGACCTGTTCCTTGAAACCGCCATAGCCGCGCTTGGCGACTTCCATATTCGGATAGATCACGAAAACCAGATCACCCCAGCGCGCCGCAAAATTCTTGCCGCGACCGCTTTGGCCGGCCTGGATCAGAACGGGCCGACCTTGAGGCGTGCGCGGCACGGTGAAGGGGCCACGGCTTTTGAACCATTTGCCCTTGTGATCCAGGCGGCGCACCTTGCCGGCATCGGCGAAGATGCCGCTCTCGCGGTCCTGGATGATGGCGTCATCGCCCCAGGAATCCCAATGCGACAGCACAATTTCCATGAACTCATCAGCACGATCATAGCGCAGATCATGTTCCAGATGATCATCCGCACCCATGTTATGCGCTTCGCTGTCATTCAGCGATGTCACCACATTCCAGGCCGCGCGCCCGCCCAGCATGTGATCAAGCGTCGCGAAAACCCGCGCCACATGGAAGGGTTCGTAATAGGTGGTGGAATAGGTGCCGCCGAGACCAAGCTTTGACGTGGCAAGCCCCATCGCTGTCAGGATCGAAATCAGATCAAGCTTCACCACGCGAATGCCATGCCGCACCGCTTCCGCATGGTCGCGGCCAAGAATATCGGGCATGGCGAGGCGATCATCGAAAAACGCCATATGAAAGCAGCCGGCTTCAAGCGTGCGGGCGATGCGCTGGTAATATTCAGGCCGCAGATAATCCTGCATCGTCGCAGGGTGGCGCCAGGACCCCACATAGTTTGAGCAATTCTGCGCCTGCAGAAAGGCAACCAGCGTCATTTGCTTCATCGGCGTATTCCTTTTCCCGTGCTGCAGCATCGCGCGCCGGGGCGGGCGCGGCAAGCCATTCAAGCCGGGCTGATCGGCAGGCGCGCCAGGTGGCTTTCCATCAGCGCGCGCGCAGAAAGCCCGAATAGCCGGATGCGGCGCGTTTCCGACATGACCAGCAAACCTACCGCCAGCGCGAAAGCTTCTGTTGCCGCTTCCTGCCCACCAAGCGCGCGCATGGGCGCCAATGCCGCGAGCAGCGCGGCATTCAAGCCGGGATCAAGCCCCTGCCCCAACCCACGCGGCGCCAGCCCGCCGCCGCCCAAGTAAAACCCCAGCGCCAATTCCTGCGGATGCGCAGCATAGAAATCAAACAAGGCGAGTGCCGCGCCGCGAAACCCATCCCGCGCCGCACCTGCCGCAACCGCGGCCTTCAGGCGCACAAGGCTATCGCGCAGCACTTCGGCATAAATCGCCTCACGCGAGGGAAAATGGAAATAGAGCGCCGCCGGCGTATAGCCCGCGCGCGCGGCGATGGCGCGCAGGCTGGCGCCCTCAAGACCTGCTTCGGCGAAAAGCGCCTTGGCGGCGGCAAGGATATGGTCGCGCTTGGCAGCGTTTTTGTTCGGGCGGGTCATTGACGGCAGAATTCTAACAGTGTTAGATTTTACCCGTCAACCGAGTTTGGGAAGCCCTGCCATGCTGATGACTGCCGCTGATTATCGGGATTCGCTCCGGGCGCTGAAGCCGCGCGTTTTCGTCAATGGAAGCCAGGTGGCGAGTGTGGCGGATGAACCCCTGCTTGCGCCCGGCATCAATGCCATTGGTGTGACGTATGATTTCGCCCACCGCACAGAATATACGGGGCTGATGACAGCCACTCAGGAAGGCAGCGGGCGGCTTGCCAATCGCATGCTGCATGTGAATGGCAGCCGGGATGATCTGCTGGGCAAGCTGGAAGCCGTGCGCCTGGTCTGCCGTGAATCCGGCTGCGCGCAACGCTATCTGGCGCATGATGCGCTGAATGCGCTGCACCAGGGCACCAGGCTTGCTGATGCGGTGCATGGCGGGGAACGCCATCAGCGTTTCTTGGCCTATCTGGATGATGTGCAGGCGCGGGACCTGACGCTTGGCATCGCGATGACGGATGCCAAGGGTGATCGTTCCGCACGCCCCGGCCAGCAGGCCAATCGCGATGTGCATGTGCATATCAAGGAACGCCGCGCGGATGGCATCATCATTCGCGGCACCAAGGCGATCGTGACCGGCGCGCCTTATGTCCATGAATTCCTCGTCATGGCCTGCCGCACCATGACCGCCGAGGATGCCGATTTCGCGCTGCATTGCGCTGTGCCCGCTGATGCGCCGGGCGTGATGATCGTCGCGCGCCCTGCCGGGCGCCCTGGCGAAGCTGCCGCGAAATTCAGCGCCAAATACGGCCAAGCCACCGGCGTTGTGGTGTTTGATGATGTCTTCGTGCCCTGGGATCGCGTGTTCATGGCGGGTGAGCATGTCGAAGCCGGCTACACCACCACCAGCTACGCCACGCATCATCGCCATTCCTGCATCGCCGCCCGCGCGGGTTTCGGTGACCTGCTGATTGGCGCTGGCGCACTGATGATTGAAGCGAATGGGCTGGATACTGACCGCCACGGCCATATCCGTGACGCCATGGTGGATCTGATCAAGATTGTGGAAGGCTTCTTCGCCTGCGGTGTTGCTGCCAGTGTCTATGGCACGCGCGCCGAATCAGGCGCCATGATGCCCGATGCGGTCTTCAGCAATATCGGCAAATTGCTGCTGGCCACACAGATTTATGACATGCATCGGCTTGCGCATTATGTCTCGGGCGGCTTGATCGTGGCACTGCCTGGCCCGGATGAGGATCACAATCCGGAAACCGCAGCATCTCTTGCCGCCGTGCTGGCGGGGCGCGCGGATGTGCCGGCTGAAAAGCGCCTGGAAGTCGCGCGCTTCATGGAAGATTTGACCGCATCCAACCAGGGCGGTTGGTATTCGGTGATATCGCTCCATGGTGGCGGCAGCCCTGAGGCGATGAAGCGCGAGATTTGGCGCAATTACCCGGTTGAGGAACGCTCAGCGCTGGTGGAACGCCTGCTGGATCGCGGCATTCTGGATGAGGGCAGGCGCGTCTCAAAACAGCCCGGCCGTTGCTGCGATACGGGGTGTGAGGCGCCACGCGCACCAGCACTGCCCGAAGGCAGCTTCATAGGCCGCGCGGCGGAATAGCGCCAGCCTTCCGCTTGACGCGCGGCGTGATCGCGCATCAGATTTCCGGGAAAGCCAAGGAAACGCCCAATGCCTGAAGCCGCGCCAGAACCCCGTATATTGCCGCTTGAAGGGGTGCGTGTGATTGATGTTTCCACCTTCATTTCTGGGCCTTTCGCCACCACGCAGCTCGCGGAATTCGGCGCTGAGGTGATCAAGCTGGAATTGCCGGTGGTGGGTGATCCCTTGCGCAAATTCGGCACCGTCACGCCGAGTGGCGATACGCTGCCCTGGCTTTCCGAATGCCGGAACAAGAAATCCGCAACGCTTGATTTGCGCAAACCGGAAGGGGCGGAATTGCTGAAGCGCATGTGCGCGGAAGCCGACATTCTGGTGGAGAATTTCCAGCCCGGCACCATGGAAAAATGGGGCATTGGCTGGGATGTGCTGCATGCGGTGAACCCGCGCCTGATCATGGTGCGCATTTCCGGCTATGGGCAAACCGGTCCTTACAGTGGGCGTCCAGGGTTTGGGCGCATTGGCAATGCTTTTGGCGGGCTTTCCTATCTGGCGGGTTATCCGGATCGCCCACCAGTGACACCAGGTTCGGCCACCATTCCGGATTATCTTTCCGGCATTTACGGCGCCATGGGCGCGATGCTGGCGATGGAAGCGCGCCGCAAGACCGGGCGCGGGCAGGTCGTGGATATTGGGCTTTACGAACCGGTCTTTCGTATCCTGGATGAATTGGCGCCGGCCTTTCAGCATAAGGGCTATGTGCGCGAACGCATGGGTCCTGGCACTGTCAATGTCGTGCCGCATAGCCATTACCCCACCAAGGATAATCGCTGGATCGCGATTGCCTGCACATCCGACAAAATCTTCGCGCGGCTCGCCGCTGCCATGGGCGCGCCTGAGCTTGGCGATGATGGCAAATGGGGCACGATCCGTCAGCGCGAAGCGGCGCGCGCCGAAGTGGATGCCTATGTCGGCGCCTGGACCAGCCGCTTTACGCGCGATGAATTGCTGCAAAGCTGCGAAGAAGCGCAAGTGCCCTGCGGCCCGGTCTATGCGATTGATGAGATTTTCGAGGACCCGCAATACAAGGCACGCGGCAATATTTTGACGATGCAGGACCCGCGCATTGGTGAATTGGCCATCCCCAATCTTGTGCCGCGGCTTTCCGAAACTCCCGGCGAAGTGCGCTGGCTTGGCCCTGCCATGGGCGAGCATAATCAGGAAATCTATAGCGATTGGCTCAAGTTGTCAGAGGCCGAGATTAACGCACTTGCTGCCGCGCGGGTCATCTGAAGCGTGACCCGCGCCTTTGGCGCATTAGGAAGCGAGATACCCGCCATCCACATGCATTTCTGATCCGGTCATATAGGATGATTCATCCGATGCCAGGAACAGGATGGCGTAAGCCACTTCATCCACCTCACCAGTGCGGCCCATGGGCACATGGCCCAGCATTTTCGCGCGGAAGACGGGATCAGCCGTCGCGCCACTGGTGCGCATGGGCGGCATGAGGCCGGGATGCACCGTGTTCAGGCGAATGCCGGAAGCGCCTTCCTGCACGGCAACAGATTTTGTCAGCAAGCGCACCGCCGCCTTTGAGGCATTATAGGCGCAATGAATGCGATCCTGCCCAACCACGCCGGAGATTGAGGATAGGTTGATGATGGACCCGCCACCTGATTTCCGCATGGCGGCAACGCCGTGCTTCACGCCCAGAAACACACCGCGCGCATTCACCGCCATGATGCGATCCCAGAGCGCCGTGTCGTAAAGATTATTGGTATTGCTGCCGGAAATGCCGGCATTATTCACCAGCACATCAAGCCTGCCATGCGCGGCAAGCACGGCGGCGATGGCGGCTTCCCATTGCGCTTCATCCGCAACATCAAGGTTGATATAGCTGGCGGAACCGCCGGCCTTGGTGATCTCGGCGACAACGGCGCGACCTTCGGCTTCCAGCATATCGGCCACCACTACCTTGGCACCTTCGCGCGCCATTAATCGCGCGGTGGCAGCGCCCATGCCGGATGCCGCACCCGTGATCAGCGCCACCTTGTTTGCTACGCGCATGATGTTTCCTCCTGTTCCTTGCAGATCAGGAAGCCTTGCAAGACTATGGTAGTTCCGCAAGTCAGCCGTATGCCATACTGGTTTCCGCACCCCGGCTCATGTCGCGCGGAATAGGCTGGCCGGTCATTGTCAGCGCCAAAGCCTCGGCCACGCGAATGCCATCCACGCCAGCGCTGAGAATGCCGCCGGCATAGCCAGCGCCCTCACCGGCAGGAAACAGCCCCGCCGTATTCACACTTTGAAAATCAAACCCGCGCGGGATGCGAATGGGGCTGCTGGTGCGGGTTTCAACGCCGGTCATCACCGCATCGGGCCGCGCGAAGCCGGGCAATTGCTGATCGAAGGCGAGCAGCGCTTCACGCATCGCCGCCACCGCAAAATCCGGCAGGCAGAGCGCCAGATCGGTTGGCGTGACACCCGGCTTATAGCTTGGCAGCACATCACCCAGCGTCGTGCTTGGGCGCCCTGCCAGGAAATCACTCACAAGCTGCGCGGGCGCGCGGTAATCGCCGCCACCCGCCGCAAAAGCGGCACTTTCCCAATGGCGTTGATAGGCAATGCCAGAAAGCACATCGCCCGGATAATCCTCGGGCGAAATGCCCACCACCATGCCGGCATTGGCATTGCGTTCGGCGCGCGAATATTGGCTCATGCCATTGGTCACGACGCGGCCCGCCTCACTGGTGGCAGCAACCACAGTGCCGCCAGGGCACATGCAAAAACTATAGACCGCGCGGCCATTTTTGGCGTGATGCACCAGCTTGTAATCAGCCGCACCCAGCAAAGGATTACCGGCATTTGGGCCAAAGCGCGCGCGGTCAATCATGCCTTGCGGGTGTTCAATGCGCACGCCAATCGAAAAGGGCTTGGCCTGCATGGCAACGCCGCGCGCCTGCAACATGGCAAAACTGTCCCGCGCGCTGTGGCCAAGCGCCAGGATGGCGTGATCGGCTTCAATCACCTCGCCATCCGCCAGCACCAGGCCAAGCAGGCGGCGCGTGCCATCGGCTTCGGTTTCGATGATCAGATCATCCACCCGCGCACCAAAGCGGTATTCGCCGCCCAGGGCTTCGATTTCGGCGCGGATATGTTCCACCATGGAAACCAGACGAAACGTGCCGATATGCGGCTTGGAGACATAGAGAATCTCCTCAGGCGCGCCAGCCTTCACGAATTCCGCCAGCACTTTCCGCCCATAATGGCGCGGGTCGCGGATCTGGCTATAGAGCTTGCCGTCCGAAAACGTCCCTGCCCCACCTTCGCCGAATTGCACATTGCTTTCGGAGTTCAAGACACCACGGCGCCAGAGGCCCCAGGTATCCTTGGTGCGTTCGCGCACCAATTTGCCGCGTTCCAGAATCAGTGGGCGGAATCCCATCTGCGCCAACAAGAGCGCCGCCATAAAGCCGCAAGGCCCGGTGCCGACCACAACGGGCCGGCGTATCCCCCCCGGCGCGCGGGCGACAAAGCGATACGCGGTATCCGGCGCGCGCATGATGCGCTGATCGCCGGCATGGCGCGATGGCACCTCGGCCTCATCCGCCACGTCGCAATCCAGCGTATAGACCAGCATGATCGCCTGGGGCTTGCGTGCATCATAGCCACGACGAAACACCTGGATCGCCCGCAGCGCCGCATCGGCAATGCCAAGCCGCGCCAGCACGGCAGCGCGCAGCGCGTCTTCCGGGTGGTTCAGCGGCAGGCGCAATTCAGTCAGGCGGATCATCAGGGTTCTATAGTCCGTCTTGCGCGCCGCTTGAAATCCTCCCTTGCATCGGTCAAGCATGGGGCATGGCTGATATTCTTTACCTCGGCGAACCCATGCTGGAGTTCAACGCCCAAAAGCCGGGCGCGGATGGCAGGCGCCTTTATTTGGAAGGCCATGGCGGAGATATCTCCAACGCCGCCATCGCCGCCGCGCGTGCGGGGGCTTCGGTTGGGATGCTGACCGCGCTTGGCCAGGATGGGCCGGGCGAAAGCTTCATGCAGCTTTGGGCGCAAGAAGGCGTGGATACCGCGTATGTCATCCGCAACCCTGCTGCGCCGACAGGGATTTACTTCGTGACACATGATGCGCGCGGCCATCATTTCAGCTTTTGCCGGAGCGGCAGCGCGGCATCGCTCTATCGCCCAGAAGATGTGCCGGAAGCCGCCATTCGCGGCGCAAAATACCTGCATCTATCGGGCATCAGCCAGGCGATTTCGACCAGCGCCTGTGATGCTGGCTTTCGTGCCATGGAAATCGCCCGCGCTGGTGGTGTGCGGATTTCCTATGACACCAATCTGCGCCTCAGGCTTTGGCCCGCGTCACGCGCTGCTGCCGTGATCCATGCTGCGATTGCCATGGCCGATATCGCGCTGCCGTCTTTGGAAGACGCAATTGCGCTGACGGGCCTCACAGACCCTGATGCCATCTGCGATTTCTATCTGCGCCTTGCCCCCCTGGTGGTACTGAAATGCGGGGCTGAGGGCGCAATTCTCGCCACGCGCGAAAGCCGCCACCGCATCGCGGCCCATCAGGTGGCGGCCGTGGATGCAACCGGTGCGGGGGATTGCTTTGCCGGCAATTTCCTCGCGCGCTTGCTGGCAGGCGATGCGCCGCTGGACGCCGCGCGTTACGCCAATGCGGCCGCAGCACTTTCCACCACGGGCTATGGCGCGGTGGCGCCGCTACCCTTGCCGGATGCGGTGCGCGGTTTGCTGCGCGGCGCGTAAATCACCCCCAGGCGCGATTATCACCTGGGCGCAACCGCAGCCCTGGGCGCAGATTGGTGAAGGGCAAAATCGCCGGGTCCGCCACCACCGGGCCAGGCGCGGTCACCACAATCACCTCAGACGCTATCGGCTGGAAATGCGCGCGGAAATGCACGCTGGATTTCACGGCAACAATCGCCTGTTCCGAAGGCTCCACGCCCACTTGGCGGAACAATTCCTGATCATGGCCCTGCATCTTGCGGCTTACCACCACCACACGCACGCCAGGTGCCACGCGGATCAGCGCGGAAGGCCCAAGATCAGCGGGATTGCCCTTGCCCATGGGGCCGCTCAGCGTAAACCGCCCATCGGAAAGTTTTTCAACGACTGCTTCCACCCGCAACGGCACGCCATCGCTTTTGCCACCGAGATCAAGCGTGATCTGCGCACCCTCCCCCGCCGCATGGCAAGCCGCAGCGGCTTCGGCGTCATTCATCGGCGCCAGCACGGCACCTTGCGCGTTTTGCCGAATCAATTCCGCGAGCAAACCAGTGGTATCGCCATGGCCACCACCGCCCGGATTATCCTGCGTGTCGGCCAGTACCACCGGCCCCTTGCCGCCACCCGCCATGGCACGCGCCACGCCTTCTGCCGCGGTTGCGACTCCCAGCGCGAATTCCGGTTCCTTGCTGGCGATGAAAGCAGCGAGCGCTTCCGCCGCCGCACCGGCTTGATCGAGCGTGTCGGCATAGGCAGCAATGGCCATGCCGCAGCCGGGGAAATCGGCATAGGGAAAGCCGAAGCAAAAGCCCAATTCCCAAACACCTGATGCGGCGCCCAGGCGCGCGCGTTCAGCCATGACATCAGCCATGGGCGCCACCATGGTGCATTGGCCGGGCAAGGGCGTCCAGAAATCCAAATCGCGAAACAGCTTTGCCGGCTTGCGATTTTCCGTGATCATACGGAGCAATAGCCGCGTTGCCTGCGCGCCGGCTGGCTTCATATCCACATGCGGATAGGTGCGGAATGGCACCAGCACATCGGAAAGGGCGACCATCTCGGCGGTTTTATTCGCATGCGGATCAAGGCTGACGGCGATGGGCAGATCGGGCCCGACCACGGCGCGCACGCGGCGCAGCACTTCGGCTTCCGCATCATCGAAACCAACCGCCACCATGGCGCCATGCAGATCAAGATAAACACCATCAATCGGGCCGGCTTCCAGCGCGTCCGATAGGCTGGCCACCAATAATCCAGCGATGCGTTCAAATGCCTCGGCGGTCACTGGCCCGGCGGGATTGGCAAAGCACCAGATGAGCGGCGCGAGGGTCACGCCCGCTTCTTCCGCCACCATGATCGCACCCGCAATCGGCGCGCTGGTTCGGCGCATGGCTTCAATCAAGCCAGCCGGGCGTTGCAACGGCGGAAAGCCGCCTGGCTTCACGAATTCCTGCCAGCCGGTCGGCAACGGCGCGAAGGAATGGCTTTCATGCAAAAAGCCACCAATGGCGATGCGGGTCATTTCACTTCTCCTTGGCAATTCCGGCGGTGGCGAGCACCGCATCAGCCAAAACGCGCAAGCCCGCTTCGGCCCAGGCCGGCGTGATGCTTTCCGCTTCATTATGGCTAATGCCACCATGGCAGGGGCAGAAAATCATCGCCGCCGGCACGCGCCGCGCCACATAAACCGCGTCATGCCCGATGCCGGTTGGCATATCCATATGCGGCAGGCCAAGGCGCTGCGCTGCATCACGCACACGCCCGACCAAGGCATTGTCAAACGGCGTCAAAGGCGATCGCCAGAAATCCGTGATGGTGATGGCAACACCGCGCGCCGCCGCCAATGCCGCTGCCTTGGCGCGAATTTCTTCGCCCATGCGCGCGAGCAGCGCCGGATCACCATGGCGCGTATCAATGCTGAACCAGATGCGCGACGGCGCGATGTTGCGGCTATCGGGATAGACCGTAAGGCGCCCGACTGTCGCGCGGCCCGGTTCACCAGCAGCACTCACAGCACGCAGCGCAATCTCCTCAATCGCTGCCATCAATGGGGCTGCGGCCATCATGGCATCGCGCCGCCCGGCCATGGGGGAACCGCCATGGGATTCAGCGCCTTCGATGGTGACCTCATACCAGGCTTGCGCCAGGGCATGCGTCACCACGCCAATATCCTTGCCGGCATTTTCCAACAGCGCGCCCTGTTCGATATGCAATTCGAAATAGGCGCCAAGATCGGTCAGTGCTGCCGGATCAGCATCACCGCGCCAGCCGATGCGCGCCAGTTCCTCGCCGAAGGCCTTGCCGTCAGTATCACGCAAGGCGAGAACATCCGCCTCAGCGAAAATCCCCATCGCTGCGCCGCTGCCCATCATGGGGGGTGAAAAACGCGCCCCTTCCTCATTGGTCCAATTGATCAGCACCAGGGGCGCTTCGGTTTCAATGCCGGCTTCATGCAGCGCGCGCAGCACTTCAAGCCTGGCCAATACGCCAAGCGGGCCATCAAACTTGCCGCCGGTGGGTTGCGTATCCAAATGGCTGCCCATGGCGACCGGTTTGCGCGTGGGATCACGCCCTTCGCGGCGCAGCACCATATTGCCGAGGCGATCAACGGAAAGCGTGCACCCAATCGCCTCCCCCCAGCGGCGCAGCAAATGGCGGCCTTCGGAATCAAGGTCCGTCAGCGTCTGCCGATTACAGCCGCCCTTGGGCGTGCCGCCAATCTTGGCAAGTTCCATCAGGCTATCCCAAAGCCGGGCGCCGGAAAGGGGCAGGTTGGTGGTCATGATGCTTTCTCCACCCCGCACCATTCGGCCATGGTGAGGGCGATGGTGCGGGTAATGTCATGCATGGATTGCAGGCCGACACTTTCATCAATGCCGTGAATATTCTCGGCATCGGGGCCGAAGCACGCCACCGGCACGCCCTGATGCAACACGAAATGCCGTCCATCGGTCAGCCCTGCGGAAGGATAATCGCGCAAGGCACCGCCAGAGACATCGGTGAAATGCCGCTTGGCCATGCGCACAATCGGCGCCTGCATGTCGAAGACGCAGGGCTCGGCCATGAAGCCCTTGAATTCCAGCTTGATCTTGGCGCCGCGCAGCTTTTCATCCGCGCCCGCTGCCGCGACCAGCTTTTCGATATCGGCTTTCACGGCGGCAGCGCTATTGCCCATCATGACACCAACGCGCAGCCCGATCCGCGCACGTGTGGGCACGGAAGAATTCCATTCGCCGCCTTCAATGGTGCCAAGGTTTACATTCACCGGATGGTTCACGCCATGGAAGGACGCGTGGATGTTTTCGGCGCGGTTCATCCGGGCCTCATATTCCTTGAAATAGCCGGCGATGGTGGCAGCGGCTTCAATGGCATTCAGCCCAGCCTGCATATCGCGCACATGGGCGGGGCGACCGGAAACCGTCACCCAGGCCCACACCACGCCGACTTCCGCGCTATACACGGCGGGCAGGCCAGGGCCTGGTTCGGGGATGATCACCGCATCCGTCGGTGGCAGCGCCAGCATGGCGGCCAGCGCACCATTGCCGGTGCATTCTTCTTCAATCACTGAATGCATCTGCACCTGTGCCGCCGGCTGCAAGCCAGCGCGTTTCAAGGCGCGAAAGGCAGTGACGTAAGATATGATGCCCGCTTTCATATCACCCGCGCCACGGCCATACATGCGGCCATCGCGAATACTGGGCTCATAAGGCGGAGTTTCCCACATATCCGCCGCACCTTCCGGCACCACATCCACATGGCCTTGCAGCGTCAGGCTTTTTCCCTTGGCGTCGCGCGGCGTGAAGACCGCAACGACATTATCCCGCCCCTCATAGGAAATCAGCGGCGGCGAAAAACCGGGATGGCCTTCAAGCGCGCTCGGCACGGTTGGAATGCGTTGAGGTGCGAGGCCAAGCCCCTCATAAATCCGCGCCATTTCATTGAGCGCCGAAGCCTCATTCCCAAGCGTTGACGGGCAGCGCACGAGGCGTGAGAGCAAGGCGATGCTTTCCGCCTGCAGCTCATCCACCGCTGCCAGAATGGCGCGCCGTGCGCCGGGGTCCAGGGGTTGCGTCAAGTTTCAGTCCTTCCGCGACAACGGCAAGACGCTAGCCAGCCCAGCCAGGGCCAGCAAGCGCGGCGGCTTCGCAGACAGGGCAAAACTGGTTAGCCTTTGCCGCATGAAAACCTTCGCCCATCCGGACCATGCCGGGCATCAACCGGCGTTCTTTTTGATTCGCGGGCGCACGCGCGCGAATTTCGAAATCCCCGCCCGCGCGGCGGCGCTGGAAACGGCGCTGCATCGCCTTGGGCTTGCGCCAAGCATGCCCGATGCCATGCCGGTTGCCGCGCTGCACACCATTCATAGCGCGGATTACCTGAGTTTTCTGGCCGAAGCCGCGCGCGATTGGGCCGCACTTGCCGATGCGGGGCCAGAGGTGGTTGCGAATATGCACCCCTCGCCCGAGATGCTGGCGCAGGGTGCCGCTTCTTCGGATAGCATTGTTGCGCGTGCGGGTTGGTATATGGCCGATGCCGCCTGCCCGATTGGCCCCGGCACCTGGCAAGCGATTCAAGGGGCGGCGGCTTGCGCCTTGGCCGCCGCGCGCGAAGCGGCTGCGGGGCGGAGCGCCTATGCGCTTTGTCGTCCGCCTGGCCATCACGCATATGCCGCGCGCGCGGGTGGGCATTGCTATGTGAACAATGCCGCGCTCGCTGGACAGGCATTGATAGATGCCGGCGCGAAGCGCGTCGCGGTGCTGGATATTGATAGCCATCACGGCAATGGCACCCAGGGCATTTTCTGGGAACGCGGCGATGTGTTGACCATTTCCATCCATGGCGATCCTGATCGCTATTACCCCTGGTTTGTTGGCCGCACGCGCGAACGCGGTGCCGGCGCCGGTGATGGACGCAATATGAATATGCCGCTTGCCATCGGCACAGGCGATGAGGGCTGGTTGGATGCCATTCGCTACGCCATGGCCGCGATCCGCGACCATAAGACGGATGCGCTGGTGCTGCCGCTTGGCTTTGATGCATCCGAACATGAACCGCTTGCCGCGCTGAAAGTGACAGCCTCTGGTTTTGCCCGCGCCGGCGCGATGATTGGGGGGCTCAAGCTGCCCACCGCCATCACGCAGGAAGGCGGCTATAATGTAGATGTCATCGGCGATTTATTGGAAGGCTTCCTGAAAGCCTGGGGAGATGCGGCATGAGCGAGGCGATCCACGCGGCGACGCTGACGCTTGATACCCATGTGGATATCAGGTGGCCCGACCCGCCCGACGCCACGCAGGAAACCGATCGCTGCGTTGATTTCCCGAAAATGCAGCGCGGCGGGCTGAAGGCTGTTGTCTTCATCGCCTATACGCCGCAAGGCCCGCGCGATGCTGCCGGCCATCAGGCCGCCGCTGATCGGGCCGAGGCGATGCTCCGCCATATCCGCACACGCGCCGATGGTGTTACTCGGCACTTCTGCGCCACTGCGGATCAATTGGAAGCAGCGCATCAGGCGGGTGCCCTGGCAGTGCTGAGCGCGGTTGAAAACGGCAATGCCATGGGGCGCGATTTGGCACGGCTGAAACTCTGGCGCGATCTCGGCGCGATTTATCTGACGCTCACGCATGATGGCCATAATGATCTGGCCGATGCCGCACGGCCCAAACCGGCACTCGGCGATGGCACGGCGGAACATGGCGGGCTTTCTGATCTGGGTCGGCAGGCGCTTGCCGAGATGAACCGCATCGGCCTGATCATTGATGTCTCTCACGCCGCGAAGTCTTCCATGATGCAGGCAGCCGAGCTTTCCCGCGCGCCGATTGTGGCGACGCATTCCTGCTGCCGCGCGCTATGCGATCATCCGCGCAATCTGGATGATGAGCAGTTGGATATGCTGCGGGCGAAGGGCGGCCTGGTGCAGATCACGGCACTTGATGCCTTTCTTCGCCCGCCGGGCGCGGATGGGAAATCCCCGGCCACGGTCGCCGATATGGTGGATCATGTGGATTACGCGGTCAGGCGCATTGGGCTTGATCATGTTGGCCTGTCATCGGATTTCGATGGCGGCGGCGGCATTCCCGGCTGGGCCAATGCCGGGGAGACAGCGAACCTGACCGCCGAATTGCACCGCCGCGGCTATGGCGCGCGCGAGATTGATTTGCTCTGGTCCGGCAATTTTCGGCGGCTGATGCGGCGGGTGTAGGGGATGGCTGAAACATAACTTATGGTTGTATTTCTACGCTGAATGCGCCATTGATGTGGCATGTCCATCGCCCGCATCGCCACCTTCGCCTTCGCCGGCATCGAAGCCCAGGCGGTCGAGGTACAGGTGCAAATCGCCCCAGGCCTGCCGGCCTTCCTTGTGGTGGGCCTGCCCGATAAGGCGGTTGCAGAAAGCCGGGAGAGGGTGCGCGCAGCCTTGCTCGGCCTTGGGCTTTCCATGCCGCCGAAGCGCGTGCTGGTGAATTTGGCACCGGCTGATATCACCAAGGAAGGCAGCCATTTCGATCTGCCCATAGCACTTGCCGTACTCGCCGCAATGGATGTGCTGCCGCGCGATGAATTGGCGGGCTTTGCCGCACTTGGTGAATTGTCGCTTGATGGCGCGATCATGCCCGTGGCGGGTGTATTGCCGGCGGCGCTTGGCGCCTCGGGGCGCGACTTGGGGCTGATCTGCCCAGCCGTGCAGGGCGGGGAAGCCGCCTGGGCCGGGCAGATTGAAGTCCTCGCCGCACCTGATCTTCCCGCGCTGCTCAATCACTTCAAGGGCGTGCAGGTCTTGCGCGCGCCGGAAGCGCCGAAGCTGGATGCAGCGCCGCCCTCTGGCCCCTGCCTTTCCGATGTGAAGGGGCAGGAAACCGCAAAGCGCGCCTTGGAAATAGCCGCGGCGGGCGGGCACAACCTTTTGATGATCGGCCCACCTGGCGGCGGCAAATCCATGCTCGCCGCGCGCCTGCCTGCGCTGCTGCCTGATCTTTCCCCGGCTGAGGCCTTGGAAGTGAGCCTGGTGCATTCCATCGCGGGGCTGCTGCAAGGCGGGCGGTTGGTGACGCGCCCGCCCTTCCGGGAACCACATCATTCCGCTTCCATGCCGGCGCTGGTTGGCGGTGGATCGCGCGCCAAGCCGGGCGAGATCAGCCTCGCGCATCGGGGTGTTTTGTTCCTGGATGAATGGCCGGAATTTCCGCGCCAGGCGCTGGAAGCCTTGCGTCAGCCGATGGAAACCGGGCGCACCACCATCAGCCGCGTGCATTCGCACGTGACCTATCCCGCGCGATTCCAGTGCATTGCGGCGATGAATCCCTGCCGTTGCGGCTATCTGGGGCAGCCGGGCCGCGAATGTGGCCGCGCGCCGCGTTGTGGTGAGGATTATCAAATGCGGCTTTCCGGCCCGCTTTTGGATCGGATGGATATCACCATTGAAGTCATGCCGATTGCGCCCGCTGAATTGGCCCGCGCCCCGGCGGGTGAGGCAAGCGTCACCGTCGCCGCACGCGTGAAGGCAGCGCGTGCGGCGCAACGCGCGCGTTACGGCGCGGATGGCCCGCCGAATAATGCGGAAGCAAGCCTTGCCCAATTGCAGCAAGGCCTTGAGGCGGAGGCAGCAAATTTGCTTGAAGTGGCCGCGACACGCCTTGGGCTTTCGTCGCGTGGCCAGGTGCGCAGCCTGCGTGTGGCGCGGACCATCGCTGATCTGGCGGGCAGCGCCATGATCCGCCGCGCGCATATCGCCGAAGCGCTCGCCTTTCGCCATCGCATGCCGGGAAGGGTTGCCGCCTAAAGCGATACTGTCGGATCAAGCCGCAGCACATAGGAACGCCAAGGCGCGCGTGCGGCGATACGCTCATAAAGTGCGATGGCGGCCTGGTCTGTCTCCGGCACGATCCAGCGCAGATGCGACCAGCCGCGCGCAGCGCCAAGCGCGGCAAGCGCTTCAATCAAGGCTTGCGCGACACCCTGACGGCGCGCAGCGGGACCAACAAAAAGATCATCCAAGGCGCCGCAGCGCCGCGCAAAGACAATTTCAGGCAGGTCAAAGAACAGCGCGAAGCCAAGCGCTTCCCCATCACGAAAGGCGGCCAGGATTTCCGCGCGCGGGTCATTGGCGATCAGTTCCAGCACCGCTTTCGGCGAGGCCGGCGCTGCGCCCGCCAGATGCGGCGCCATCTCCGCGCCATAGGCGGCAAGCAATGGCAGCAGCACATGATGGTCCTGCGGCAACAACAAACGCGTCCTGAAGGGCATCAAGCACAACCCCCTAAAAACACTTAGGGCGCCGCATGACTTGCATGCGACGCCCCAGTGCCGGGATCCGGTAGCTAATCAGCTCGCCGGAGTATCGGACGGCGCCGGAGCAGCAGCGGCAGCGGCCTTGCGGCGACGCGGCGCGGCGGCCTTCTTCGCGGCGGGCTTGCGGCCGGGCTTCTTCGCAGCAGCCTTCTTCGCAGCAGGCTTCTTCGCCGCGGCCTTCTTCGCAGCAGGCTTCTTCTTGGCGGCAACCTTCTTCGCGGCGGGCTTCTTCGCAGCAGCCTTCTTCGCAGCAGGCTTCTTGGCAGCAGCCTTCTTCGCGGCGGGCTTCTTCGCAGCAGCCTTCTTCGCAGCCGGCTTCTTCGCAGCAGCCTTCTTCGCAGCAGGCTTCTTCTTCGCAGCGGCCTTCTTCGCGGCCGGCTTCTTGGCAGCGGCCTTCTTCGCAGCCGGCTTCTTCGCAGCAGGCTTGCGCTTGGCCGGCGCCTTCTTCTTCGCCGCAGCCATGGCCATCGCCTGGGCGCGCGGGGTTTCTTCGGTTTCGGTAGTCTCGATGATATCAGTCATCAGAGGATGAATCTCCATGTGTTCCTGTTGAAGGCGTTCATGGGAAGGCAGCGCTGGGCGCGGCAAATTCCCAATTCCAACCCGGGGTACAGCAGGTGGGGTCGGTAATGGCGGCGACGCGCGGATCCCGATGCGCGGACCGACAGGACTGAAAGTCTCCGCGAAGCGCAGCCGCCAACAGCATCACGGCGCGCGGCATTCCAGCGCGGCGTGTTCCCCCTGGCCTCTCTCCCGCCCCTTGCACACGCCATCACGGCGGCTTGGGGTGGTGTGGAACCCTGATCGCGTGAAGCGAAGAGCCCCGTGAGTCTGCGGTCCATGGACCGTCCTTCCCTGCTGCGGCAATTCTGCCTTGCCGATCGCAGTACCTTCCCGCTTCACCGCGCCTTGCTTCAGGTGATGCACCTGACCTGAGGGACGATTTTTCGCAGCGTTGAGGCAGTGCGAATCGCGCAAAAGAATCACGCGCAAAGCACGCTATCTTCATCATCATGAGTCGTGTCAACAAAATCCGTCACATTTCGCAAAAAAAAATGCGCGCATCGCATCACGATGCGCGCAGTGTGACATGCATGCCGCGGTTTCAGGCTTTGCGGCGCGGCTTCACCATCTCTAAAAAAATGATGAAGACATCTGCAAACTATCGCGCCGCAAGCGGCGGCACCGGGCGCTGATCCGGCCCCGTGTACCACGAAAGCGGGCGAATGAGGCGATTATCCGCGCCCTGTTCAATCACATGCGCCGACCAGCCCGTGATGCGTGAGGCGACGAAGATCGGCGTGAAAAGCGGGATCTCAAAACCCATCAGGTAATAGGCAGGACCTGCCGGGAAATCGAGATTGGGGTGGATGTTCTTCTTCTCCAGCATCTCAGCGGCCAGGATGCGGCTGATCTCCATCCAGGTCTTGTCGCCCACAACTTCCGCCATTTTCTCGGCATATTTGCGCATGGTGGGCACGCGGCTATCGCCGGATTTATAGACGCGATGGCCAAAGCCCATCACCAGCGCCTTATGGTCGAAGCGGCTTTGGATCCACTCCTTGGCCAGCTTCGGGTCGCCGATTTCCTTCAGCGTATGCATCACCGCCTCATTAGCGCCGCCATGCAGCGGCCCCTTGAGCGACGCGATGCCTGCCGTGATCGCGCCATGCATATCGGCGCCTGAGGAGGTGACCAGCCGCGCCGTATAGGTAGAGGCGTTGAAGGTATGCTCCGCATAAAGGATCATGGAAACATCAAAAGCCTTCAGCACTTCCGGCTGCGGCACCTTGCCCAGGATCAGGTTGAAGACATTCTCGGCAAAGCTATGCGCAGGGTTCGGCGCCACCACCGGCAGGCCACGGGAAGCGCGATAAGCCGCCGCAATCGCCGTTGGGATCTTGGCAAAAAGCCGCTTCGCCTTCCGATATTGCGCGGGCAGGGAGACATCGGCGGTCTCAGGGTCTTCCATCCCCATGAAGGACACGGCGGTGCGGATCGCATCCATCGGGTGCGCGTCCTTGGGCATTTCGCGGATCACGCGATGCAGCGCGGGGCTGATCTCACGCTCGGCGGCGGTCTCGGCCTTGAAGGCGGCAAGCTGCTTGGCATTGGGCAATTCGCCTTCCCAAAGCAGATAGGCCACTTCCTCAAAGCTGCAATTCTCGGCCAAATCCTGCACCGCATAGCCGCGATAGGTCAGGCTATTCGTCTCCGGCATCACCTTCGATACAGCAGAGACATCGGCATAGACGCCGACCAGGCCCTTATAGATTTCGGGTTTCGTCGTTTCGTTCATTGGGTTTCTTCCCTTGCTATCCTGGCTGCGGGCCGGCGCTCACGGCGCCGACCCTGCCTTCCTCACTCAGACTTCAGAAGATACCGGGCTTGCTGTCCAGCAGGCCGCCAACCGGCAGCACCACATTAAGCGCGCTGAGTTCGCCCGCCTTCAGCTTGGCCAAATCCTGCACCACTTCCAGGAAGCGGTTGGACTCACGGGTGGAGATGATGCCATCCGTGATGGTCTGGAATTTCCGGATGTAATCCGCCCGGCCAAAGGGCTTGGCGCCATTCGGGTGCGCATTGGCCACACCCAGCTCATCCACGAGGCGCGAGCCATCCTTGAACAGGATTTCAACGCGCCCGCCGAAGGAAAGCTCATTCGGGTCGCGGGAATGGTATTTGCGGGTCCATTCCGCATCTTCCCGCGTTTCGATCTTGTGCCAGAGCCGGACGGTATCGGCCCGGCCCGCCCGCTTCGGCGCGTAGCTGTCCACATGATGCCAACGGCCATCCTGCAGCGCGACCGCGAAGATATACATGATGGAGTGATCCAGCGTCTCACGGCTCGCCTTCGGGTCCATCTTTTGCGGGTCATTAGCGCCGGTGCCGATCACGTAATGGGTGTGATGGCTGGTATGGATGATGATCTTTTCAATCGCTTCCATATCCGCGATCTGCTCACGCATGCGGAAGGCCAGGTCAATCAGCGCCTGGGATTGGTATTCGGCCGAGTGTTCCTTGGTGTAGGAGTCCAGAATGGAGCGCTTGGGTTCGCCCGCTTCCGGCAGCGGCACTTCGTAATAGACCGGGCCATAGACATCCTTGCGGTTGGAACGCCCGGACAGCACCCAGGCAATCACGCTGTCTTCGCCTTCATAAATCGGCGAAGGCGCGCCCTCACCGCGCATGCAGCGATCCACCGCTTCCACCGCCAGCTTGCCGGCATGGGCGGGGGCATAGGCCTTCCAGGATGAAATCTCGCCCTTGCGCGATTGCCGGAAGGAGACCGAGGTATGCAGCGCCTGCTGGATGGATTGGAATACCACTTCCTGCTTCAGGCCGAGCAGCGTGCCAATGCCAGCCGCCGCGGCGGGGCAAAGATGCGCGATGTGATCCACCTTATGTTCATGCAGGCAAATCGCGCGCACCAGATCAATATGCAGCTCATAGCCAGTGGCAAGGCCACGGATCAGATCACGGCCGGATTTTTCCATCGCCTGCGCCACCGCCAGGATCGGCGGGATATTGTCGCCAGGGTGGGAGTAATCGGCGGCCAAGAAAGTATCGTGCATATCCAATTCGCGCACGGCGGTGCCATTCGCCCAGGCCGCCCATTCGGGGGAAACCGTGGTGGCCGATTTCACGCCAAATATCTGCGCGCCGCCGGCCTTCTTCGCATGGCCGAGCGCCATGGCGCGCGCCGAGACGACCGGGCGGCGGTTGATGGCAGCGATGGCGACCGAGGCATTGTCGATGATCCGATTGATGATCATCTCCTGCACCGGCTTTTCGACCGCGACCTTGTCCACGGCGACTCCGGCCATTTTCCAGGCCAATTGATCTTCGCGCTTCAACAGCGACTTTGATGGGTGAACTTTTACCGGGTGCAGTTTCATCTGGGGCTTCTCCCTTTGTTGCTGGCAACTTGCCTGATGGGCGATGTTGTGCGCCCATCCTGCGCCATCGTCCAATCCAATTGACGTGGCGCGCTGATAGGTTTTCCGTATGGGCGAAACCGTATTGGACCGAAGATGGATTTTCGCCTGATCCGCCGCCTGGGGCATTTTCTCGCCGTCGCCGAGGAAGGGCATTTCGGCCGCGCCGCCGCACGGCTTGGCATTTCGCAGCCGCCGCTGACGGCGCAAATCCAATTGCTGGAACGCGAATTGGGCGTGAAGCTGCTGGAACGCTCCGGCAAGGGCGCGCGCCCAACGCGCGAAGGGGAAGCGCTGCTGCCACTCGCGCGGCGTATCGCCGGCAATGCGACTGATCTGGAAAGCCTCGCGCGCGAATTGCGCATGGGCCATCACGCGCCGGTGGCCATCGCCTGCGTCACCTCGGCGCTGTTCGATTACCTGCCGCCCATCGTACGCGCCATGCAAGCGGCACGCCCGGAAGCCGCAATTGGCGTGCGGGAGATGGACACCGCCGAAGCCTTGGAAGCGCTGCGTCGGGGAGAGGTTGATCTCGCCTTGCTCCGCGCAGATCGTGATCGCGCGCCAATCAAACTACGGCCCTTGGGCGAAGACAGGCTCGCCGCCGCCTTGCCGGAAGGCCATCCGATTCTGAGCGGGCCTGATCCCTTGCCGCTCGCGGCACTTGCGGAAGCGCCAATGCTGATGCTGCCGCGCGCGATCAGCCCTGCCTATTCTGATGCCATGACAGCAGCCTGCCATGCGGCGGGCTTCACGCCCCGCGTGGTGCGTGAAGTGGGATCGGCCATGGCCCAGCTTGGTTTTGTGGCGGCGGGGCTGGGTGTTGCCTTGGTGTCAGAAGGGATGGCGCGGCTCAACCCGCCCGGCGTCGCTTTTCGCATTCTGGCGGGCCCCATTCGCGGTGTCGGTGTGGCGCTGGCCTGGAATGCGGAGCGGGAGAATGAGGCGACCAGCCTCGCGCTTGAAATTGCCGACGCGCAATTCCCGCCTCAGCGCAAATAGCGCTTTTCAATCTCCCGCATCGCGCCATCACCCTGAAGCGCGAAGATATCGGCAACACTGGCGATGGTGCCCTCCACCCCCGCAATGCCACCCTCCGCAATGATGCGCGCGAAGCAATCGCGCATGGCGGCGACCGCAGCGCGGATGGCGTGATTGCCGCAAATGATCAGCCCAACCTTGCCAAGTGCCGCAACATCCGCAAAGGACAGCGCGGGATAGGAAGTTGGCACCAGCACGAGCGGCACAGCGCCCCGCCAGGCACGGCAAAAGGCCAGAATCTCATCGGGCGTTTCCTGCTTGCTATGGATCAGCACCGCATCGGCGCCCGCTTCGGCATAGGCTTCGCCGCGCTTCAGCGCTTCATCCTGCCCCAGCCCCGCAATCAGCGCTTCGGTGCGCGCAATCACCAGCGGGCCACCCGCGATGCGCGCCGCTTCGATCTTGCCCTGGAATTCTGCAATCGGCACCAATTCCTGCCGCCCGCCGGGGCGCAGGCTGCTGTCTTTCGGGAAGGTCTTGTCTTCCATCACCACAGCCGCGACGCCGGCCGCGGCATAGCGCGGCACCAGATAGGCGACATTCACCGCATTGCCCTGCCCGGTATCAATATCGGCAATCACCGGCGCGTTTTGCACCTCCACCATGGCGCGCATCGCCGCCAAATGCGTATCCCAGGAAAGGATGCTGGCATCCGGCACGGCATGGGCGGCGGAAAGTTCAAACCCGCTGCCCCAAATGGCATCGAAACCGGCTTCAGCGGCGAGCTTCGCCGAAATCGCGTTATGCGCCGCCATGGCAAGCGCGGGGCGGGATGGGTCAAGGCGGGCGCGAAGCCGCGCGGCAGGGTTTTCTGACATGCGGTGATCTTCACCCCCTGCAGCGATGGCGATCAAGCCTGGCTCTGGCCCGGCGCGCCATGCTGGATTAGGGTCGGGCTTGTGCCTCAGGGGTGGAGAACCGCCCCGTAATGTCTTGCTGCAGGAGTAACCCATGCCCGCCACCACCCCTTTTGATCGCGTCATTCGTGGCACATTGGTGCTGCCCGATCGCATCCTTGCCAATGGCTGGATCGCCACGCGCGGCGGGGTGATTGCCGGCATTGGTGAAGGCCCATCACCGGTTGCCACATCCGTCGAGGATTACGGTAGCAAGCTGATCATGCCGGGGCTGGTGGATGGGCATATGCATACCTCATCGTCTCGCGGCTGGCCGGGGATTGAAGGTGCGTCGAAATCCGCCGCTGCGGGAGGCGTCACCACCTGCGTTGACATGCCCTATGACGTGCCGCGCCCGGTGACGGATGCCGGCATTTTCAAGGAGAAGGTGGAATATGTGAATCGCCTGTCCCATGTGGATATGGCGCTTTACGGCACCATCCTGAAATCGGGCGGTGTGGATGCCATTGCGGGCCTGGCGGAAGCCGGCGCCTGTTCCTTCAAGCTTTCCACCTATGAATATGACCCGGTGCGCTTCCCGCGCATTGACCACCCGACCATGGTCGCGGCCTTTCGCGAAATCGCCAAGACCGGGCTGATGGTCGCCGTGCATAATGAAGACCAGGAAATCGTCATGCGGCTGACCGAGGAAGCCAAGGCGGCTGGCAATACCTCGCCGATCTGGCATTGCCGCACTCGCCCGCCGCTTTGCGAGACCATGGCGGATCTGGAGATTTTTGAAATCGGGCTTGAGACCGGCGCGCATGTGCATATCGCCCATTCGTCGCTGGCGCGCGGTTTCGAGATTGCCGAGGTGTTTCGCCGCATGGGTGGCAAGGCATCGGGCGAAGCCTGCCTGCAATATCTGTGCATGACGGAAGAAGACATCATCCGGCTTGAAGGCTTCGGCAAATGCAACCCGCCCTTCCGCACAGCGGATGAGGTGGAACGCGTGTGGGGCGCCTTTGCCAAGGGGCAGGTTGCCTATGTTTCGACCGATCACGCGCCCTGGCCGCGCGACCGCAAGACCTATTCGGGCGATATCTTCACCGTGGGCGCGGGGCTGACCGGCATGCAAAGCTTCGCGCCCGTGATGTTCACGCTGCTGAAGCAGCGCGGCCTGTCGCCCAGCCTGATGGCGCTTTATTGCGCGGAACGCCCGGCGCGCTTCCATGGGCTTTATCCGAAGAAGGGTGCGCTGCGCGTTGGTGCGGATGCCGATTTGCTGGTGATGGAAGAAGGTGATTTCACCTTTGATGCGCAGGATATCCAGGACCAGGAAGATGCCAAATGGTCGCCCTATGATGGCATGAAGGTGAAGGGCCGCGTTGCCGCCACCTGGCTGCGCGGGCAGCAGATTTGGGATGGCAAGCAGGTGCTGGCCAAGCCCGGTGCCGGGCGCTTCGTGCCGCGTCAGCACAAGGAAAGCTATGTCGGGGAATAAGGAAAAGCAGCGCCCCGCCGGGCATTGGATCAAGCGGCCACCGCGGCCTTCGAAGCAAGCTGCTCCGCCGCCGCGGCGCAAGCCCGGTCTGGTGCAGGCGATGATCGCGGGGTCGGTTGGCATCATGCTCGGGATGCTGAATGCCGCCGTGACCGGCGCAGGCGGGCTGCCCGATCCTGTGCCGGCGATTGCTGCCGGCATTGGGCTTTGCATTGGCGCCATTGCGACCTGGCGGCTGTTTGGCGGCACGCGGCAGGATTTTCGGGATCTATTCTACTGAACCCTGTCTTGCCGGCGGGTGACGCTTGGCCCATGGAAGGCCCTTCAATTTTTCGCAGGGAGAAACGCGATGAATTCCGCAGATTATTATGTAAAGCACCTCGCGGTGGATTTGCCTTTGGCGACGGCCGATAAGATCGCCGATGTCACGCTGGCAACGGGCCGCGCGGCGGGCATGTTGCCGCTGACCGTGGTTGTGCTGGATGCGGGCGGGCATGTTGTGGTGCAAAAGCGCGAAGATGGTTCCGGCATTTTGCGGGCCGAGATTGCGCGCGGCAAAGCCTATGCCGCGCTCGGCATGGGCATTGGCAGCCGCATTGCACGTGACCGCTTGAAGGAACGCATTGCCTTCCAGGCCGCTGTCGCCGCCGCTTCCGATGGCAGATTCGTGCCCGTACCTGGTGGCGTCTTGATCCTGAATGCCGCCGGTGCCGTGATTGGCGCGGTTGGCGTGAGCGGCGATGCCTCTGACCGTGACGAACACGCGGCGTGCGAGGGCATCAAGGCTGCCGGGCTCGCTTCCCACCCGGATGCGGCGGTGGAGAATTGGCGCGATGCTGCCTTGTAGGGTTACGCGCCGCGCCGCGCTGCTTGGCGCTGGCGCGGCGCTGATCGCGGGCGCGGCGCGGGCGCAGGAGGCTTTTCCCTCCCGCCCGATCCGCATGATCATCCCCTTCCCCGCCGGTGGTCCGACCGATGTCTATGCGCGGCTTTATGCTGAGCGCCTGGGCCGCGAATTGGGCCAGCCGGTGGTGACGGAAAATCGTGGCGGTGCGGGGGGTGCGATTGGGTCGCTCGAAGTCTCCCGCGCGCGGGCTGATGGCTACACGATCCTTTTCGGCACGGCTTCGACCCATGCGCTGTATCCGCTGGTGACGCGCCAGCCGCAATTTGATGTGGTGCGCGATTTCACGACGATTGCGGAATTGGGCGGCGGGCCGCTTTGTTGGCTGGCGCATCCATCTCGCCCCGCAACGCTCCGTTCCTTTCTGGACGCGGCGCGCAATGCGAACCCGCAGCTTTCCTATGGCTCACCGGGGAGCGGGACCATGATGCATCTTGCGACTGAGTTGCTGAAGCAGCAGGCGGGCGGGGTTGCCATCACCCATGTGCCCTATCGCGGCGCGGCGCCGGCGATGAATGATTTGGTGGGCGGCACCTTGGCGCTTGCAGTCAATACTTTCGGCGGCGGCTTGCCCTTACATCAAGGCGGGCGCGCGCGCATGCTGGCCGTCGCGACCGCGCAGCGGCTGGATGCCGCGCCCGATGTGCCAACGGTTAATGAGGCTCTTGGGTTTACCGGCTTTGAAGCGGTGTTGTGGCATGCGGTCTTCGCACCCCCTGCCCTGCCCGCGCCCATCCTGCAACGGCTTTCGGCGGCGACCAATGCTGCCCTCAGTGATCCGGCCTTCCGCGCCAGCCTTGCCGCATCCGGCATTACCGCTTCCGCGCCTGGCACGCCTGCCAGCGCCGCCGCCTTCATCGCTGCCGAGACAAGGCGTTACGCGCCTGTGGTCGAGGCCATTCGTCCGGAGCTTGAACAATGACTCGCACACTTCGCCTCGCCGGCGCGCAGATGGGACCGAACCAGAAAGCCGATAGCCGTGAAGCGATCCTGGCGCGCATGGTAGCACTTTTGGAGCAGGCCGCCGCTGCGGGCGCGCAGATGGTGGTATTCCCGGAATTGCCGCTGACCACGTTTTTCCCGCGCTGGCTTTTCTCCGATCAGGCGGAGTTGGATTCTTATTTTGAACGCGAAATGCCCAATCCGCGCGTGCAGCCGCTATTTGATCGCGCCCGCGCCTTGGGCATTGGCTTTTATCTTGGCTATGCGGAGCTCACGCCGCATGGCAAGCGCTACAATACTTCGATCACGGTCGGGCCGGATGGCAGCCTGCTCGGCAAATATCGCAAAATCCATCTGCCCGGCACGGTGGAACCGCGCGTGGGCGATCGCTTTCAGCAATTGGAAAAGCGCTATTTCGAATATGGTGATCTTGGCTTCCCCGCCTTTCGCGGCCCCGAAGCCTGGGGCCGGCCCGTGCTTGGCATGTTGATCTGCAATGATCGCCGCTGGCCGGAAGCCTGGCGCTGCTATGGCTTGCAGGGGATTGAGCTGATGCTGATTGGCTATAACTCGGCGGCCTATGATCCGATGGGCGGCGATACCGAAGACCAGTCGCTCCGCACCTTTCATTCAACACTAGCCGTGCAGGGCAATGCCTATATGAATGCGACCTG
This sequence comes from Roseomonas sp., assembly GCA_020249435.1. Lineage (GTDB taxonomy): Bacteria > Pseudomonadota > Alphaproteobacteria > Acetobacterales > Acetobacteraceae > Neoroseomonas. The sequence goes on from JADCFQ010000007.1 coordinate 429,939, forward strand.
GGCGATTTCGGTCGCGAAGGCGGGTGTGGAAGATGGCTCGGGCCTCATTGGAGGTTCGGTGATTGTGGACCCGAATGGCCGCGTGGTGGCGGAAGCCAAGACGCTGGGCGATGAGATCATTGTGGCCGATGTGGATTTTGATGCCTGCCGGCAGGGGAAGGAGAAGATGTTCAACTTCGCCGCCCATCGCCGGCCGCAATGGTATCGCGCCATGATTGACCAGGTGGGGGCGGTGCCGCCGGCGTGATCAGGGTTAGCCCATGCCGCAGAAGCCCGATATCTCACGCCGCGCATTTGCCACCAGCGCCTTGGCTGCGGGTGCTTCCTTCATTGGGGCATCTTCAGCCGAAGCGCAGGAAGCCTGGCCGGGTGGGCGGCCGGTCAGCATCATCGTGTCTTTCGCGCCGGGCGGTTCCACGGATGTGATTGCGCGCATCCTGGCGCAGCAACTCACGCAACATATCGGCACGAATTTCGTGGTGGAAAATCGGCCCGGTGCCAGCGGGACCATCGGCATGGCTTCCGTCGCGCGGGCGCGGCCAGATGGGCATACGCTGGTTTTCTCAGGGGGTGGCACCTATTCCATGGTGGGGCATCTTTATCCCCGCCGCGGCTATGATGAAGAAACAAGCTTCGATCCCATTGGCGCTGTCACCACCTCTTCCATTTTCATGTGCGTCAATCCGCGCCTTGGCATTGCCGATATCCCGGCCTTCATCGCGCGCGCCAAGGCGGAACCGGGGCGCATGTCCTATGGTTCGTCAGGCGCGGGTGGCAGCGCACATGTGGCGACCGAGCTTTTCCTGGGCGATGCGGGGATCGAGGTTGAAAGTGTCACCTATCGCGGTGGCGCACCGGCCTTGCAGGCGCTGGTGGCCGGTGAAGTGCAAATGGCTTTCGTGGAAGCCGTTTCCGCCCTGCCCCTGATCCGCAACGGCGAGATTCAGGGCATCGGCGTATCAAGCGCGGAACGCAATCCGCTGGCGCCGGAGATTCCAGCGATTGGCGAATTCCTGCCCGGTTATGAATGCACCACCATTACCGCCTTATTTGCGCCCGCCGGCACGCCGGAACCCATTCTGCCTCGGCTCTATCAGGGCATTGTCGCCGCGATGAATTCACCGGATGTCGTGGCGCAGCTGCGCGCTGGCGCTGTATTTCCCAAATTGATGCCGGCGGCAGAATTCCGTCCCTATCTGGCGGCAGAGCGCCGCAAATGGGGTGAGGTGATCCGCGCACGCAATATCCGCGTCCAATGATGCGGGTCACACCTTATATATATGCATAAAGGATAAGCGCATGACCCGTTCTCTTGTTCTGGCCGCCGCGCAATTGGGCCCGATCCAAAAGGCCGAGGGCCGAGATGTTGCCGTCGGGCGCATGATCCGCTTGATGGAAAAAGCGCATCAACGCGGCGCTGAGGTGGTGGTCTTTCCGGAACTGGCGCTGACCACCTTCTTCCCGCGCTGGTATGAGGAAGACCTGGCCAATGCCGATCATTGGTATGAAGCCGCACTCCCTTCCAATGAAACCGCGCCGCTATTCGAAGCCGCGCGCAAATACGGCATCGCCTTTCACCTTGGTTATGCCGAGAAAACGCCGGAAGGCCGGCGCTTCAATACCGCGGTTTTCGTGCTGCCGTCGGGCGAGATTGTGCTGAAATACCGCAAGGTTCATTTGCCGGGGCATAAGGAATTCGACCCCGTGCGCCATGTGCAGCATTTGGAAAAGCGCTATTTTGAACCGGGTGATCTTGGCTTTCCGGTGATCCGCGCGCCGGTTGCCGGCCAGCCCGTCAATCTTGGCATGATGATCTGCAATGACCGCCGCTGGCCGGAAGCCTGGCGCGTGATGGGGCTGCAGCAGGTGGAATTAGTGATGCTTGGCTACAATACGCCGTCACTCAATATGGAAAATCGCGGCTTTGAGGCGCCGCATCTCCGTGTCTTTCACAGCCATCTTTCGATCCAGTCCGGCTGTTATCAGAATTCCTGCTTTGCGGTCGCAACCGCCAAGGCCGGCACGGAAGATGGGCATGAGCTGTTCGGCCATTCCATCATTGTGAACCCGCAAGGGGAGATCATGGCGCAGGCGACAAGCTGGGATGATGAGCTGATTGTGGCGGAAGCGGACCTCGGCAGATGCGAATTGGGGCGGAAGACGATTTTCGATTTCGCGCGCCATCGCCGCCCGGAACATTATGGCCGCATCGCCGAACAGGTAGGCAGCGTGGCGCCGGCGGAATGGAAAGGCGGCGCCTGACTTTACACCACAACGACGTTCGGCCCTGCCGGCAGAATGCCGAAGGGATCAAACACCAGGGGTGCAGCGCGGGTGATCGCCGCCAGATCAAAAGCGCGATGCGGTGTGCCGAGGATAATCGCATCAGGCGGCGCGCCATCCGGCATTGAAAGGGCCACGCTGCGCGGCATGAGCGACAAGCATTTGGGCGCGTTACCGATCACCGGATCATGCCAGGCAAGTTCAGCCCGCGCACCGTGCAAGCCGCGCAGTAGCTTAAGCGGTGCAGCGGCGCGCAAATCCGCGACATCGGGTTTATAGGTCACGCCCGCCACCAACACGCGCTTGCCCGCCAGATCATCACCAAGCCGCGCGCGGATTTGCGCCAGCACGCGCGCCACGCGCCCGCGATTGCGCGACATCGCCTTGGCCAGCAAAACGGATGGCGCGCCGGCGCGCGCTGCCTCCATCTGCAAAAAGGCCGGGTCGATTGGAATGCAATGCCCGCCCGCGCCAAGCCCTGGCCAAAAGGGCGCAAAGCCGAAGGGTTTGGTCGCCGCTGCCGCCACCACATCACGCGTCGCGACACCAAGCGCGGTGAAAGCGGCATGGAGTTCATCCATCAGCGCGATATTCACCAGGCGATAGGTGTTTTCCAAAAGCTTCGCGCATTCAGCGACTTCGGGGCTCGCCACCACTTCGATCTGGTCAACAATATCGCGCCAAAAGGCCAAGGCGCGGCGGAGCGAGGCAGGATCGGTCGCGCCAAGCAGGCGCGGAATGCTCCGCGTTGGTGGTGCATGTGGTCCTGGGTTTTCGCGTTCCGGCGAAACCGCGAGGAAGACATCGCGCCCCACACGCCAACCCGTTTCTTCCAGGATGGAACGGCATAACCCATTGGTCGCCCCTGGCTGGCAGGTGGAAATCAGACAAACCAGCGCGCCCGGCTTGAGGCCGCGCGCCGCCATGCCAAGCGCTGCGCGCACGGCTGTCAGATCGGGCCGCCCGCGCGCATCAAGCGGGGTTGGGACGCAAATCAACCAGGTATCGGCACCCGCAAGCGCGGCGGGATCGGCGCTCGCTTGGAAACTGCCCAAGCCCTGTTCGCAGCCAGCACTGGCAAGCCAGCGCGCCTCGGGCGCTGGGTCATAGCCAATCACCTCATAGCCGGCAGCGGCAGCGCCAAGCGCCAAGGGCCGCCCCACATAGCCAAGCCCGAGCACAGCCAAGCGGCCGCGGCTGAGGCGCGGCGAAGGGGCAAGGGCGGGACGTAATATGCTTAGGCTCACAAATTTATGATTGCATTATTTTTCTAAAATACAACCTATGGTTATATTTTTAATTGAACTGACCCCGCCATGAGCCATCAGCGCAGCCAGGGATGGGCGAAGCAGCAAGGTCAAACCCTTGTTTTCGGGCCATCTCATGCCGGAAAGCCCATTTCCCCGGCTTGCAATTCTCCCCTAAAAAGCGGCTCAAACGGGTCGGGGGCAGCCATGGCAATAGTTTCAGGATCGGATGATGACGGCATGCTCACCGTGGTGGGGCATCCCTTGATCCAACATCGGCTGTCGCACATGCGCGAAAAATCCTGCCCGGTGCCGACCTTCCGTGCGTTGCTGCGCGACATCGCCATGCTGATCGGCGCCACTGCGCTGGCTGATTTACCCCTGGAAGCGCGGGAGATCGAAACCCCGCTGGAACGCATGGCGGCCCCCAAGCTTGCGGGCAAGCCGCCGATTTTCGCCCCGGTGCTGCGCGCAGGCATCGGCTTTCTGGATGGCATGCTGACCCTGCTGCCGGAAGCCGGTGTGGCGCATATCGGCGTCTATCGTGATCACAAGACGCTGCAAGCGCATGAATACTACTTCCGCGCGCCGGAGGATCTCGCCGAACGCCTGGTCATTCTGCTTGATCCCATGCTGGCCACCGGCAATTCAGCCGTTGCCGCGCTGGATCGGCTGAAGGCGCGTGGCGCGACACGTATTCGCTTCATCTGTCTGCTCGCCGCGCCCGAGGGTATTCGCCATGTGCGGCAAGCCCATCCCGATGTCGCGATCTGGACTGCGGCGATTGACGAGAGGCTCGATGAAAACGGCTATATCCGCCCTGGGCTTGGTGATGCCGGGGATCGCGTTTTTGGGACCTAGCAACCCGGCTCGTGTCGGCCATCGGCGGCAACCTCCAAATGGGATGCAGCCCCGATGAGCAAGAGGACGCGCAAACTCTCACCCACGGTCTGGACCTGTCACGGTTTTGTGCCGCTCCTCTGATCACCTATTGTGAAGCAAAGGAGACGAGCCATGAGCAGTGGCAGGACGGATGAATTTCGCAAAGAAGCGGTACGCATAGCGCTGACCAGCGGTGTTTCGCGGCGCCAGGTTGCGGGTGATCTGGGGTCGGCTTTTCGACCTCGAACAAATGGGTGAGCGCGCAGCGCGATACGGATGTGGTCTTTGCCGAGGACCGCGAGCTTGCCCGGGAGAACGAACGACTTCGTCGTGAGGTTCGTATCCTGACGGAGCAGAGGGACATCCTAAAAAAAGCCCCCCACTTCTTCGCGAGCCAAAAGCCGTAAGGTTCCGGTTCGTCGAAGAACAGCGTGGGGCCTTTTCGATCGATCGGCTGTGCCGCGTGCTGAATGTCAGCCCACGCGGCTTGCGGGCCTTCCGCAAGCGCCCCGCCAGCCCCAGGCAACGCATGGACATGGTGGTTCTGGCCCACATCAAGGAGCAATCACGCCCGAGCCTGGGCAGCTACGGCCGCCCGCGAATGACCGAAGAGCTGAAGGAAGTTGGGGTTGAAGTGGGGCACCGGCGTGTTGGGAGGCTGATGCGAGAGAACGGGATTGTCGTTGAAAGAACACGTAAATTCAAGGCGACGACGGACAGCGATCATACGTTCAACATCGCACCGAACCTGCTGGAGCGCGACTTCACTGCCGATCAACCCAATCAGAAATGGGCAGGAGACATCAGCTATATCTGGACCCGGGAAGGCTGGCTCTATCTGGCGGTGATCCTGGACCTGCACTCCCGGCG
>JADCFQ010000008.1 GCA_020249435.1 Roseomonas sp.
ACCTCCTGGTCATGCCAGTCGTATGTATTGACTACCTTCTCCCTGCTCATCCGTGACGCCTCCGCGAATCGGCGTCACAAACAGAATCACAAATGATTCACTCAGAGCAAATGCCCCATCAGAGATGTGGGTAATTGAAAGGTCTGGCGAGCGGTTACTCGAATTAGATGTTCGCGGAAAGCAGGAACCTGCTGATTATACACCTACGATGTTTTCCTGACAGTGACCGGATTTCAAGCAGGCATCAAGTGGCTTTGGGTTTGGCAATTTTTGTCTGGCTGTTCACCTCCGCGTTGCTGGTTTTCAGCACGCGGCCCGGCCCAAGCGTCGCGCAAATGGCAGTCAATGGCGGATTGTACAAAGATCTTGCCCATGCCCGTACAGTTTTTGAAGCCAAGACGTGTAACTTGGTGGCGCGGAGAAGGCGATCATCAGCTCCGCAGCTGTGTTTTCCAGCTGCCGCAGTCTTTCCTGCTTGAGGGTTGTGTCGCAACGCCGTCGAACCCAGCGTCGTCGGTGGCCTGTGTCCGGTGACTACCGCAGGGGACAACGCTACCCGCCCCCGAGGCGCTTCCAAACCCCATCCGCATGGGCAATCAGCTTATCGCCCGCGGTCAGCCGGCCACGCACGAATACGATTGAACGCGTGACACGCATCACCTCACCTTCCGCCACCAGGAAATCCCCCTGCCTGGCGCCAGAGATGAAATGCACATTCAACTGCACGGTGACATTCGGGCCGCGATCGGCCGCTTCCCACACCGTATGGCCAAGGGTTTGATCCAGGAAGGTGGAAATCATGCCGCCATGGACAATGCCGTGGATATTGCTGTGCTTTTCTTCGACCAGCAGCCCATGCAGGCGCCGCCCATCCACGGTTTTCTGCCAGAAGGGGCCAACCAAGGCGGGGAAGCCATCCTCATGCCAGACGAAATCCGTCCAGCCATCGGCGGCAGGGTCATAGGGTGTTTTCGCGTTCATGGGGGCAGGTGTAACGCAAAGCGGGCCGGCGGTGAAATGCGGGGCCGCGCCAGATGGCCTGCGCGGCGCAGACTGTTTCCTTGGCTTGTAAGGAATTGGTTGGGGCGCCAGGATTCGAACCTGGGAATGGCGGTACCAAAAACCGCTGCCTTACCGCTTGGCGACGCCCCAATAAGCCCGCGCGGCGTAATAGCCTTCAAAGGGCGGCGCCGTGAAGCCCCCCTCCCCAACACCACCAGGCGGAGGGCAAGGCCGCTGCCGCTGAAGCCGCCGCAGCCGCATTCGGAAAGACCCCAAAGCAGGTGGCGCCTGAACCACTCATGCGCGCCAAAAGGCAGCCAGGGCTTCTGGAAATCGCCGCCAGAACCTCAGCAATCGCGGGGCAAAGGCTGATCGCGGGCGCCTGCAAATCATTGCCCAAACGCGCCAAATCCGCCGCCATTTCAGCCGCACTTCCCCAGGCTTCCGGCAAGTCAGCGCGCGCCGAAAACCCGGCCTGACGGGCGCGAAACACGGCCGGGGTCGCCAAAGCCTCACGCGGATTCGCAAGCAAAAGCCCAAAGCGCGGCAAGCGTGGTGCGGCGCTCAGCACCTCACCCACCCCTTCCATGCGGGCGGGGCGTGAGCCCACACATACCGGCACATCGGCGCCGAGCTTCGCGCCAAGCGCGGCCAGCACGGCTTCCGGCAAGCCCAGGCGCCAGAGCCGATTGAGCACGCGCAGGCTTGCCGCCGCATCGGCGCTGCCGCCACCAATGCCACTCGCGACCGGCAGGCGCTTCAGCAAATGCAGCAGCGCATGGCCTTCAAGCCCGGCGGCCTCCGCCAAGGCCCGCGCCGCGCGCAGCACCAGATTATCAGGCTCGGCATCCAGCGCCGCGCCTTCCGCGCCTTCAATGGCGAGCGACAGGATCTCCCCCGAACAGGCGCTGACCGTATCGCCCATGCCGGCAAACACGACCAGACTATCCAGCAGATGATACCCATCCGCCCGGCGCCCCGTGACATGCAGGAAAAGATTGACCTTGGCCGGAGCCGCTTCGGAGATTTTCAGCGCCGCGTCTCCGCCGCCGGCTGAGGCGCCAGCCCGCTCGCGATCTTGGCTTCGATCTTCGGGCCCTCATCGCCCTCAGGCCCCAGCATCAGGGCGCGGCGCCATTGGAACAGCGCTTCCCGCCGGCGGCCCTGCGCCCAATAGGCATCGCCCAAATGGTCGTTGATGACGCTGCTTTGCGATTCAAGCTCGACCGCCTTTTCCAGCCAGCGCACCGCGCCCGGAATATCGCCAAGCTTATACAGCGCCCAACCAAGGCTATCGGCGATATTCCCATCATTCGGGCGCAGTTCCACGGCGCGTTCCAGCATGCGCCGCGCCTCGACCAAATTCTGCCCAAGCTCCACCCAGCTATAGGCCAGGTAATTCAACACCAAAGGCTGTTCGGGGCTGAGGCTGAGCGCGCGTTGGAAATCCGCCTCGGCCTCTGGCCAGCGCTTGGCACGTTCCAAGGCAATGCCGCGGGCATAGAAAATCGGCCAATGCGTGACGGCTGGCACCCCAATGCGCGCGATGGCCGCGTCATAGGCGGCAATCGCGGGTGGCCAATTCTGCCGCCCGCGATACATGTCACCAAGCCGCGCCATGGGCTGAAAGGCGCGCGGGAATTGCGCCGATAGCCGGCGGAGTTCCGCCTCGGCTTCCGGCAACTTATCCAGCCGATCAAGCAAACCAGCGCGCCGCAGCGCCAGAAGTGGTGCGAAGGGATCGGCGGGATCGGCGCGTTCCAGCAAGGCCAAAGCGGCTTCGTATTGGCCTTCATCACTCAGCGCCTCTGCCCCCGCGAGCAGCGCCGGCCCGTAGCGCGGACGAAGCTGCAATGCGAGCCGCACCATCGCCAGCGAAAACTCACCGGATTGCGGCCCACGGAGTGCAGTAGCGAGACCAAGATAGGCTTCCGCCATGCCCTCAGTGGCGGAGGCCACCACGCGACGTGTCGCCAAAGCCTCCCGCCCGCCGGTATCGGCAAAGAGTCCGGCATCATCCTGGCCACGGCCCAGCCGATCCAACAGCCGATCTGCCTCTGCCTGCTGGCCGGCGCGCATCAATATGCCGGCCATGGTGCGGGCGAGCGGCAGGCTCGGCGCCGGGCCGTCTGCCAGTGTGAGCCGCACCAGGCGTTCCGCTTCGCGCGGGCGCTCCGCGATATCGGCAATCATGGCGGCATGCAGCGCATAAATCCCGCGCTGGCGGCCCGCTTCCGTGAGCGGGCGGAGGGTGGCCAGCGCCGCATCCGTCTGGCCCCGGCCTTGTTGCGCCCAAGCCACCAGCAAGGGCTTCAATAGGCTGGATAACCCCTGATTGGGCAGGGCGCGAAAGCGCTGTTCGGCGCGATCAAAGCGCCCGGCCTGCGCATCCTGCCCGGCCAGATACATGGCGGCGAGGGGTTCATTCGGGATGACCCGCGCGAGCCTGGCAGCATCCGACCGGCCATCCAGCAGGGTTGCGATAAAGGCGCGCTGGATGACTTCAGGTTCCGATGGGTCGCGCCGGAGTGCCCGCAACAGGCTATCGGCGGCGAATTTCGTATCGGCTTCATTGGTGGCGAAGCGCCCGGCCAGATAGGACCCGAAGGCGCCGGTGACTTCGGGTGCCGCGCCGCGCAGCGCCGGGCGTTCTGCATTATCGCCGGCTGCGCAGGCGGAGAGCAGCGCTGCGGCCAGCAGCCAATGGCGGCGGGGCGGGACGAGAGAAGCCATGCTGTTATAGTAAACCGACTGACCCTACAAACCAAGGCCGAGGCTTGTGGCAGGCGAGGCGATGGCCCTGATAGCGGGCGCCCCTGAAGCCGGCGTCAGGCGGCTTTGGGGTTGGCGCTTCCTGGGCTGCCATGCCTCAATCTGCGGCGGGAAGAAGTGGAGGGGGGAGTTTTGGGTTTTCGGCGGAAGAACGATTGGCGTGGCGGGGCAGGTGATGGGGCAGGGGGGCTGATATGAGCACGATGCTGGAATACGAAGGGTATCTTGGGTCGGTCGAATACAGCAATGAGGATGAGGTGCTGCATGGCCGGCTTGAGTTTATCCGTGATCTGGTAGGCTATGAAGGCAAGGACGCCAAAGGGATCAAGGCAGCCTTTCAGGAAGCGGTGGATGATTATCTTGAACTTTGCGAGGCCGAAGGCCGCAAGCCCGATGTGCCGTTGAAAGGCAGCTTCAATGTGCGCCCTGGGCGCGACTTGCATCGCCGCGCGATGCTTTACGCGAGGCGGCGGGGGGTTAATCTCAATACCGTCGTCAGTGATGCGCTGCGGCGGTATCTGGAAGGTGAGGGGCGTGCGGCGTGATAATGTCTCGGTACCAAAGCCGCCTGAGGCCCGCTTCAAATGCGGTCCCTGTTAGGGAATATCGTAGGTGTACATTCGCTAGGTTATCGTTCTGAAAAAAGTCTGGCGATAACTTGGTAAAAATCTGCGATTACACACTACAACATCGCTTCTCTGGGTGAATTTTATCCGATTACCCATTTTTCGGCCTTGATGAGATCGAGAACGCTCATGCTAGTCATGGCGAGCGAAAGGCAAACGTCGGGGATATTAGGTCGGTTCGCGTTTCCGGTTGGCTTCTCGTCCGTCACTAGTGACAAGTTTTCCACACGCGCAAGTGCGACTACGAAGGGGTCAGCCGACGTGCGCAATTTGCGTTCGCCGACGAGGCGCGGGAATTGAGTGAGCACTCGGACGGCCTCGAGCTGAATGGCGTCGTCTAGCTCGCGAAACATTTGCGGTCGCGCTTTAAGCCAAGCGTGCAATTCATCCGAACGTTTTTTCATCTCATTGAGCACTTCAATTGGCGCAATCAGTCGCTTATCAGAAATAAGCTGGTCCATTTTGTTCCAAAACGAGGGGAAATTTTCGATCGGATAGCGTTCTTGCCAGGCTGCAATCAGAGAGCTCGTGTCGATGCAATAGACGGTCATGCTTACACCGCCATCTGGAAGGCGACGCGCTCAAGGGCGGGTATGTGTTTGACCTTTGCACCAAGGTAACTCGACACGTCATTTAACGTGATGCGTTGGTCGTAATAGCTGCGCAGAACAAGGCGCGTGAATTCACGCCCGTTCCAGCTCATTAACATAGTCGACCGCTTTATTTGGACCGGCCGCTTGTCTTCCTTCTTGGCGTCCGCCTCTAGGCGATATTCCTCATGAAACCGCGCGCGCTGATCGCGGTAGAAGTCCCATGTGGCTCTGCCCAGCGACACAAATCGTAGCAACAACGCTTCGCGGCTGACGCCGATCGCGCGTGCAATCGTACGCAATGTATCGTCGTTCCATTCACGCGCGCCGGTTGGCGTGACCTCAGAAAATCCTAAGACCAAGCTTTGCGGCATCAAGGCCGCCGCTGCAACCGCATCACAAAACCGCTCGATCCGCTGATTATCTGGCTGGCTGCCAAGGTCTTCGGACGCGCCGTTTGAGATTGCGCTTTCCCCAAGCGCAACGTGGGCAAGCTCATGCAACAACGTGAAGGCTTTTCCACCCTGACTGTAATCGCGACCATTGACAACGATCACCGGTAGTTCGGGCTTTGCAATTGCAAAGCCGCGCATCTGCCGAAGCTCAACGGCATAGTGTGGTCCGCCAATGACGAAAACGAGAATATCGTGGTCTTCCATCGCGCGTCGCCAAAAATCAAAGGCACGATTTCCCCTTGCAGCTCTTGTCTGTGACGCGTGATCGACGCCAAGAAAATCTCGAATAGCCTGGCCAACTTTTTCCGGATCATCCGCAAGTGTTGCACGGAGCGGAAAAGGCTTCGGCTTTGAACGCAGCTCGTCATGAAGTTCAAGTGCCAGCTCGCGCCGTTCGTAAGCGCTGCGAATGTGGAAAGCGAGGTGTGGTGTGATCGCTTCGTCGTCTGCGTCGGGCAGCTTGCGAAAATCGCGGAGCGGGGCGAAATCTGCCGGCGGCTCCGGCAGATAAAAAACGGCCAGAGGGAAGTGATACTTTGCGGCCAACAACCGAAGCTGGCTGATGGTCGGCGCGTCGTCGCCGCGCTCCCACGCTTCCAGTCGGCCGAGATCGACGTGCGCGGCTTTGGCGGCGTCTTCAGGGCGCACTTTGGCGCGCTTGCGCGTCCACTCCAGGAGGGCGGGTTTAACCAGTGCCTTAGCGGCGGTCATGATGACCCCCTTGAGCGGCAAGACGCATCGTCGCTGGCATCACCTGCCGCGATCTTGGTGAACGCTGAGTCGAGACATGCGCGCACCGTCATTGTGCCCGACACGCCACGAACCTCGAAGATGTTCTCGCAGCCGACGCGCGTAAGTGTGTCGCGCTGAATGCAGAGCGATTTGTCATCGGTTGAGATGTGAGCATAGCCGAATTTCATCATTTTATTATGCCACGGGGTTTTGCAAAAAGTCGAGCTTTGAATTGCAAAGACTTAGCGCGGCTATCAAGCCTCTACCCCCTATCCCGCATCACCCGCGCCTTATCCCGCTGCCAATCCCGCGCCGCAATCGCGGCCCGCTTGTCATGCTTCTTCTTGCCCTCAGCCAGCCCCAGCAACACCTTCGCGCGCCCGCGTTCATTGAAATGAATATCCAGCGGCACCAGCGTCGCACCCTCGCGCGTGATCGCGCCGATCAATTCGCGCGCCTGCTTCCGATGCAGCAACAATTTCCGAGGCCGACGCGGTTCAAACCGCGCCATGAAGGAACCCGCCTGCCATTCCGGGATATGGGCGTTGAATAGCCACATCTCCCCATCGCGTTCGCCGGCCCAGGCTTCCGTCAGCGTGGCGCGCCCGGCGCGGAGCGACTTCACCTCAGGCCCCACCAGCGCCAGCCCCGCCTCGATGGTCTCATTGATCTTATAGTCAAACCGCGCCTTGCGGTTCTGCGCGGCGATACCGTGGGAAATCATCCCCTTTTTGCGCGGTTCAGCCATGTCTCAAGCGCCCACCGCGCGGGCGCATCCCTTCAGTTCAACAGGCCAGCCGAGACCATCGCCTCACGCACCCGCGCGCGCGTGGCCTCGCCACAGGGCGCCAGCGGCAGGCGGCAGTGATCGGTGCTCTTTGCCAGCAAACTCGCCGCATATTTCACGGGGCCGGGAGAGGTCTCGGAGAACAGCGCATCATGCAAAGGCACCAGGCGGTCCTGAATCTCCATCGCCTCATCCACACGGCCCAGGCGCCAGGCCTTGTGCATTTCCGCGCAAAGCCGCGGGGCCACATTGGCCGTGACGCTGATGCAGCCATGCCCGCCAGCCGCCAGGAAGGCGACAGCCGTATGATCCTCACCGGAAAGCTGCGCGAAATCGGGGCCGCAGGCGCGGCGCGTATGCAGCGGGCGCGCCAGGTTCGCGGTCGAATCCTTCACGCCGACAATATTCGGGTGCTTCGCCAGCCGCGCCATGGTCTCAACACTCATGTCAATCACGCTGCGCCCTGGGATATTGTACATCACCATGGGCAGATCAACGGCATCCGCAATCGCCTTGAAATGCAGATACATGCCTTCTTGCGTCGGCTTGTTGTAATAGGGTGTCACAACAAGGCAGGCATCGGCGCCGGCCTTCTTGGCGTGCCGGGTGAAGTCAATCGCCTCCGCCGTGCTGTTGCTGCCGGTGCCGGCAATCACGGGCACGCGCCCGGCAGCGGCTTCCACGCACATTTCCACCACGCGCTTATGTTCCTCATGCGAAAGCGTGGGGCTTTCGCCGGTGGTGCCAACGGGAATCAGCCCTTCGGTGCCCTCGGCAATCTGCCACTGCACCAATTCCTGAAAGGCTTTCTCGTCCACGGACCCATCCGCGCGCATGGGTGTAATCAGCGCAACCATGGAACCCTTGAACATGCTGGCATCCTCCTGGGGGATTTTGGAAAACGGAAGTTAGGCGCCAAGGCGCGCCGCGACAAGGCGGGAAGTGGGCCTAACCCGCCGCGCGGGCAATCGCCAGGAAATCCTCGGCCACCAGGCTGGCGCCGCCAACCAGCGCCCCATCCACATGCGGGATCGCGAGGATCGCGACCGCATTCCCCGGCTTGACCGAACCGCCATAAAGCAAGCGGAGCCCCGCGCCCTCGGCCGGGAAGGCAGCGCTTAGCTTGGCGCGCATCATGGCGTGCATGGCGGAAATATCGGCCTCAGTCGGCGTGCGGCCCGTGCCGATGGCCCAAACGGGTTCATAAGCCACCACGCCGCCGGCAGCGCCAAAGCCCGCGGGTAGGCTCTCAGTCATTTGTTCGGCCACCACTTCCTCGGCCCGGCCCAAAAGCCGGTCATCCTCGGGCTCCCCCACGCAAACCACCGGGATCAGGCCGGCGGCCAAGGCGGCCTCGGCCTTGGCACGGACCCGGTGGCTGGTTTCCCGATACGCCATGCGGCGTTCGGAATGGCCCAGAATCACGTAAGCCGCCCCGGCATCCTTCAGCATGGCGGCCGAGATATCCCCGGTATGGGCGCCCTTGGCGGCCTCATGGCAATCCTGCCCGCCAAGCGCCATCGCCCCGGCGCAAACCGGCGTCAAAGGGGAGATCAGCGTGGCGGGGGGGCAGATCAGCAGCTCGGCCCTCAGCCCCGCCGCGCCAGAGGCAACGGCGCGGGCCAAAGCCACGCCATCCGCGGCCAGCCCATGCATTTTCCAATTGCCGGCGATCAGCGGGCGCACACCGGGGGTCATGCGGGGGTTCCTCCTGGGCTTGGGACGTACATTTTCTCGTGATTGGCTAGCCGCCACCCGGGGGCTTGGCAAGCATCGGGCCTTTCGCGCCGCGCCGCAGGGCGGTAATCAACTTCCCCATGATCACCTTCATGCGTCGCCTGGCCTCCACCTGGGTCGCCAAGGCGCTTTTCGTCCTGCTTGTGCTGTCCTTCGCCGTCTGGGGGATTGAGGATGTCGTGCGCAAGATCGGCCGCGATACCGCGGTTGCGAAAGTGGGCGGCATGTCCATTGAAGCGGAGGAGGCGCAGATGGCGGCGCGGCGCGAAATGTCGCGAATCGCGCGCCAACTGGGCAATCGCTTCGAACCGAATGAGGCGATCCGCCGCGCGGTCGCTGCCGGTGCTTTGGAAAACCTGATTGGCGAACGCGCCATGGTCGCGGAAGCGCAACGCCTGGGCGTTGTCGCGCCCGAGGAATTGGTGCGCGACACGGTCTTCGCCATCCCTGGCCTGAAGGGGCCTGATGGGCGTTTTTCGCGAGAGCTTCTGGCGCAGGTGCTGCGCAGCAATGAATTGTCCGAAGCACAATTCCTGTCGCTGATCCGGGGCGATTTGCTGCGCCAGCAATTGCTGGGTGCGGTGCGCGCCGGCACGGCGGCGCCCGATGCCATGACCGCGCCTCAGCTGGTGTGGCAGACGGAACGGCGCATTGCGGATGTGGTGCTGCTGCCATTTTCGGCAGCGCCGGAACCGGAAGCGCCGACGGAAGCGCAATTGCAGCGCTTTCTGGAAAACAACCCGCAGCGTTTTTCAACGCCGGAGTTTCGGCAAATCAGCATCGCGGTGCTGTCGGCGGAAACACTCGCCGCTGAAATCGCTGTCTCGGAAGAAGATATCAAACAGGCTTTTGAAGCGCGCCACGGTCAGTATGACCGGCCAGAACGCCGCCAAATCCGCCAAGTGGTGCTGGCCGATGAAGCCCGCGCGCGCGAAGTTGCGCAGCTTTGGCAAGCGGGTGCTGATTGGGAAACGGTGGAAGCCGCTGCCACCGCGGCGGGTGGTCAGGCCATGGCGCTGCCCATGGGCGATAAGGCAAGCCTGCCCATTCCTGCCGTGGCCGATGCTGCCTTTGCCGCCGCGCCGCAAAGCGTGACAGACCCGGTGCAAAGCCCCTTTGGCTGGCATGTGATTGGCGTTGAAGCGGTGGAACCCGCGCAGATTTTCACACTGGATCAATTGCGCGACCAATTGCGCCGCGATGTGGCGAAGGACCGCGCACTCGATCTTGCTTATGAGCGTGGCAATAAGGTGGAAGATGCGCTGGCCGGCGGCATGACGCTGGCCGAAGCCGCGCCGCGTTTTGGCCTGGCTTTGGCGAGTGCAACTCTCGATCCCAGCGGGCGCAGCCCAGCCAATGAAGCGGTGGCGCTGCCGGTGCCGGCGGATCAACGCAATGCCGTGCTGCGCGCGATTTTCGCGCAGGATCAGGGGGCCGCGCCGCGCTTGCAGGAATTCGGTGATGCCTTTGCGGCGATTGAAATCAGCGGCGTGACGCCCCCGCAGCTTCGCCCCTTTGCCGAGGTGGAAGCGGAACTCCGCCGCGCCGTGATTGCCGATGCGCGTCGGCGCTTTACCGAAACCCGCGCGGCAGGGCTTTTGGCGGCGCAACGTGGCGGGAAGAACCTGGTTGAAGCGGCGCAGGAAATGGGCCTGATCAGCACGCGCACCGCGCCTTTCGGGCGCGATCCGGCGCAGGGCAGCCCAGTGCCGCCGGAATTACTGCCGCCCCTGTTTGAAGCGAGGCGCGGGGAAGCGACCATGGCCGAAATTCGCGGTGGTTTCGCGGTTGCTTCGGTGGCGGAAATCCTGCGCCTTGATCCCGCGACTGATCCGCTTGGTATGGGGCGCGTGCGCGTTGAAATCGAACAGGCGGTGGGCGACGATCTGGAACAGCAATTCCAGGCAGCATTGCGCGTGCGGGCCAATGTGCGCATCAATGAACGCGTGCTGGAACAGGTGACAGGCAGATGAGCGGCGGCGGTTTCGCGGCATTTCGCACGGCGTTGGAAGCGGGGCGGGGGCAAATCCTGGTCCGTGAACGCGTCGCTGATCTGGACACGCCGGTTGGCGCCTTCCTGAAACTGACGGGCGGCGCGCAGGCCAATGCGTTCTTGCTGGAAAGCATCGAAGGCGGTGCGGCGCGTGGGCGGTATTCCGCGATTGGCATGGCGCCTGACCTGATCTGGCGCTGCCGCAATGGCAAGGCAGAGCTCAATCGCCACGCGCTTTCCGCGCCGCATGGTTTTGTGGCGGAAGCGGCCCCTGCGCTGGATAGTCTGCGCGCGCTGATCAATGAATGCCGCATGGTGGTGCCGGCCAGCCTGCCGCCGATTGCGGCGGGGCTGTTTGGGTATCTCGGCTACGATCTGGTGCGGCTGATTGAAAAACTGCCCGCCACCAAGCCCGATGTGCTCGGCATCCCCGATGCGGTGATGACGCGCCCGACGCTGATGGCAGTGTTTGACCATGTGCGCGACACGCTGCTGCTTTGCGCGCCGGTCTGGCCCGGTGCCGATCCGCAAACCGCCTGGGAAGCCGCGAATGCCCGCCTGGATGAGGCTGAGGCCGCGCTGGATCGCCCTGTGCCGCGCCCAGCACCGCCCGCAGACCTGCCCGCCTTGCCCCAGCCCGACAGCAATTTCACCGAAGCCGCCTATATCGCGGCGGTGGAACGCGCGAAGGATTACATTCGTGCTGGCGATTGCTTTCAGATCGTGCCGGCGCAGCGTTTTTCCGCACCCTTCGCGCTGCCGCCCTTCGCACTTTATCGCGCATTGCGGCGGATCAATCCGGCGCCCTTCCTGTTCTTCTGCGATTTCGGGGGTTTTGCCGCGGTGGGCGCGAGCCCCGAAATCCTGGTCCGCGCGCGCGATGGCGTGGTCACGGTGCGCCCCTTGGCCGGCACACGCCGGCGAGGTGCAACGCCGGAAGAAGATCGCGCGCTTGAAGTGGAATTGCTGGCCGATCCGAAGGAACGCGCGGAACACCTCATGCTGCTCGATCTCGGGCGGAATGATGTTGGGCGCGTTTCGGAAATCGGTTCGGTGAAGGTTACCGCGCAATTCCAGGTGGAACGTTATTCGCAGGTGATGCATATCGGTTCCGAAGTGCAGGGCCGTTTGCGCGCCGGGCTGGATGCGCTGGATGCCTATTGCGCTGGCTTCCCCGCCGGCACGCTGACCGGCGCGCCGAAAATTCGGGCGATGGAGATTATTGAGGAATTGGAACCATCGCGCCGTGGGCTTTATGCCGGTGGCGTTGGCTATTTCGGCGCTGATGGCGGCATGGATACCTGCATCGCGCTCCGCACCGCGCTGGTGAAGGATGGCGTGATGTATGTGCAGGCGGGCGCTGGTGTGGTCGCCGATAGTGATCCCAAGGCGGAATACGAGGAAACGCGCCAAAAGGCCCGCGCCCTGTTTCGTGCAGCGGAAGAGGCGGTGCGTTTTGCCTCAGGCCGACGTTAGAATCTAGGTTATGTCAGACGCGCCCGACATCGCGCCGATACTTGCCTTGCTTGAGGATGCGCGTGATGCAGGGCGTTGCCGGGAAGCCGCTACGGCGCTGCAGGCGCTGTCACAGCTTCGCCCGGAAAATCTACACGTCAGGGCGGCACTTGCGCGCGCGTTATTCGGTGCCGGGCTTTGGCAGGAAGCCTGGGATGCCTATGAGGTGCGCTTTGATTTGATGCCGGAGGTTTTCACCAAGGTCACGCGCCCTGGCCCGAATGGCCCCGAACCCATGCCGATATGGCGTGGTGGCGCGCTGCCCGAAGCGCTGCTGGTGATGGGTGAACAGGGGCTTGGCGATACCATCCAATTCGCGCGCTTCCTGCCAATGCTGCGCGCAGGTGGCGTGCGCGTGCATGCGGTGCTCGATCCGCGCGTGATGAAATTGCTGGCGCCCGTGCTGGAAGGCATTGATGCGCGGCCAGGTGGAGCAGCAGGGCGCGTGCAGGGGGTGAAGGCCTGGCTGCCCTTGCTCAATCTGCCGCGTGCGCTTGGGTTGCGCCCGCAGCAATATCAGGGGCGCATCCCCTATCTGGCGGCGGAACCCGCGCGCGTGGCGCATTGGCGGAAGCGCATTGGTCATCAAGGTTATCGCATCGGCATTGTCTGGCAGGGCAATCCCAAGGCGCCGGTGGATCGCAATCGTTCCGTGCCACTTTCGGTTTTTGCGCCCATCGCCGCCTTGCGCGGCGCGCGGCTTTTCGCCCTGCAAAAAGGACCGGGCGAGGATGCCGAAGCGCCCTTCGCGCTGGAACGCCTAGGGCCAGAGATGGATAATACCACGGATTGGTTCCTGGATACCGCCGCCGCCATCATGGCGCTTGATCTGGTGGTGACGGTGGACACTGCCGTGCTGCATCTGGCTGGCGCGCTTGGGCGGCCCGCGCTGATGCTGACGCATGGGCGCAATTCGGATTGGCGCTGGCAGCAGGGGCGGGAGGATACGCTCTGGTATCCCTCAGTCCGCTTGGTGCGCTGCCCGGATGGCAATGCGGATTGGCGCGGTGCGGCGGAACATGCGGCCTTTATGATCCGCACCGGCAATCTGCCCCCCGCAGTATGATCCGCCGCCGCCCGCGCCGCCGGGGCTTTGGCTTTTGGGCGAAGCGGCTTGGGATTTTCTTCGCGGCGCTCATCTTGCTGATCATGACCGGTATCGCGGGTGCGATTTGGTGGAGCCTGCCGGCGCGCAATGCTGACGTGGCGCTGGCGGGGCTATCGGCGCCGGTTGCGATCACGCTCGATACGCGCGGCATTCCGCATATCACGGCTTCGAGTGAAGAAGACGCCTGGGCCGCACTTGGTTTTTTGCATGCGCGCGACCGGATGTTTCAGATGGAAATGATGCGCCGTGGCGCGCGTGGACAGACGGCGGCAGTGGCGGGTGCTGCGGCACTCCGGCTTGATCGCTTCATGCGGTTGTTGCGCCTCGAAGAACGCGCGGCGGCGGATTTGGCCGCGCTTGATGCCGAAACGCGCGCGATGCTGGAAGCCTATGCGCGTGGTGTGAATGGCTGGATCGCGGCGCGCGGGCGATTTGCCGCGCCGGAATTCATCGCCCTTGGTGCGCCGGCGCCCTGGCAGCCGGTGGATAGCCTGCTCTGGGGCAAGATCATGGGGCTTTGGCTTGGCGGCAATTGGCGCATGGAATTGGAACGCGCGCGCTTGGCAGCACGGCTTTCGCCCGAACAACTCGCCGATCTTTGGCCGGAAGATGCAACACCGGGCCGCCCGGATGAACCGCTGATGCTGACTGAAACAAAAGCAAGCGGTGCGTTGCGTGGTGAGGGCCTGAATGGCGCGGCGCTGGCCGCTTTGGCGCAGCATCTGCCGCGCTTTCCGCAAGATGCGCCATTGCCGGAAATCGCTTCCAATGCCTGGGCGGTCGGCAAAGCGCGGAGTGCAACCGGCGCGCCCTTGCTTGCTGCCGATCCGCATCTTTCCCATAGCGCACCGATCATCTGGTACCTCGCGCGTATCAGCTTGCCGGATGGGCGAAGCTTGATGGGTGCTACCGCACCTGGCGTGCCGGGGATACTTATTGGGCGGAATGAAAACCTCGCTTGGGGTTTCACCACGACGCATGCGGATACGCAGGATATTTTCATCGAAAAACTCACCGAGGATGGGCGCTATACCACGCCCGAAGGCCCGCGTGAGTTCATTTGGCATGAAACCGACATCGCCGTGCGCGGTGCAGCAGCGGTGCGGCTGCGCTTTCGTGAAACGCGCCATGGGCCGGTGATTTCTGATCTTGATCCGAGTTTTCAGAGCGAGGCCGGGATAGTGCTCGCCTTGGCCATGGCGAGCCTTGCCGCGGGTGAGACCTCTGCCCGCGGGCTATTGCGGCTCAATCGCGCGGGGAGTGTCGCGGAAGCGCGTAGTGCCGCTGAGGATATTACCAGCCCGGTACAAAATCTCATGCTGGCGGATCGCGCGGGTGGGATTGCGATGTTCATTGTGGGGCAGGTGCCGCAGCGGCGTTCAGGTGATGGCGCGCTGCCGCGCCCGGGTTGGGATGGTGCGGCGGGCTGGGATGGGTTTTTGCCCTTTGCGGCCAAGCCGCATGTGGAAAACCCGGCAAGTGCAGTGATTGCGAATGCGAATAATCGCGTGGCGCCGGCGGATCACCCGGCGTTTCTCAGCCGCGATTGGTATGGCGATTGGCGCTTCCGACGCATCGGCGCTGAGCTGGCCGCACAAACCCAACATACACCGGCGGATTTCGCTGCCTTGCAAATGGACCGCACCAGCCTTTTCGCCGCCGAGGCTTTGGCCGCGTTTCGCGCTTTGCCGCCCATGGAAGGCGCTGCGGGTGCGGCGCTTTCGCTGTTGCAAGCCTGGGATGGGGAAATGGCGGCGGCGCGGCCAGAACCGCTAATCTTCCACGCCACCATGCGCGGCTTTGGTCAGGCGTTGCTGAAGCGCGCTGCGATTCCGCCCGATGGTTTTGCGCCATCGCCGGAATTTCTCCGCCCGCTGCTGCAAGGCAGCGATGCGGCGGCGCGCTGGTGCGGGGATGATGGCTGCGCGCCCATGCTGGCGGCGGCGTTGACGGAGGCGGTGGCGGCCTTGGCCGCGCAATATGGCGCCGATCCGCAGCAATGGCGCTGGGGGGCCGCGCATATCGCGCGTTTTGATCACGCCATGCTGCGCTTCATCCCTTATGTGCGGGATTGGCTGGGCCTGGCTGCCGCGCCGGGTGGCGATGGGGAAACCGTGGCGCGTGCGGCCTTTCGGGGTGGCGGTTTTGCCGCGGTGCATGGCGCTGGCTTTCGCGGCGTGATGGATTTGGCCGCGCCCGATGGCGCCTATGCCGTGATCGCGACTGGCCAATCCGGCCACCCCTTCAGCCGGCATTGGGGCGATATGCTGCCGCTTTGGCGCGATGGCGCGCTTTTGCCGCTGGCGGCTGCGCGGGACGTCACCGGGCGCATCCGCCTGAACCCCGCGCCGTGACCCCCCGCATCAAGGTGGTTGATTCCAAAGCGCTCTGAGGCGAAAATACATCTGTATGCTGCAACGCCCTCCTCGCCGACCGCAATTTTTCTATACGACCGCGCCGCTGCCCTGCCCCTATTTGCCGGGCCGGACGGAGCGGAAAATCGTGACCGAATTATCCGGCACGGAAGCGGAAGCGTTGCATGAACGCCTCTCTCGCGCTGGGTTTCGGCGCAGCCATAATATCGCCTATGCGCCGGTTTGCCCTGGCTGCCAGGCCTGCGTGCCGATCCGCGTTGTGAGTGAGGATTTCACGCCGGACCGCACGCAGCGGCGCATCCTGCGCGCCAATGCGGATTTGACCGTTTCCGAAATGCCGGCGCGCGCCACGGCGGAACAATTCACATTGTTCCAGCGCTATCAAAAAAATCGCCATGCGGATGGCGATATGGCGGCCATGGGCTATTATGATTATCGCGCCATGATCGAAGACACGCCGATCAGCACCGGCCTTCTGGAATTCCGCGATGCGCAAGACCGGCTTTTGGGTGCCTGCCTCACGGATTGGCTGGCTGATGGGCTCTCCGCTGTTTATTCCTTTTTCGATACGGATGAGGAAAAGCGATCACTCGGCACCTTTGCCGTGCTGTGGCTGATTGGCCGCGCGCGGTCGCTTGGCCTGCCTTATGTCTATTTGGGCTATTGGGTGCCGGAAAGCCGCAAAATGGCCTATAAGGCGCGCTTCCGGCCGAGTGAGATTCTGATCAGCGGCGCCTGGCATCGGCTGGATGACGGCGCATCGGTTGCCACGCAGCGAGAGATGGTGCGGGTTGGCTAATCGCTAGCTGGCTTCTGCCAAAATCAGCACCGGGCGCGCGGCGCGTGGTGGCGGCGCCGAGATGTCCTCAGCACGATAGAAGCATAGCCCACCGATTTCCGTGATGCTCGCCTGCCCAACGGCCCAGGCGGGCAGATGCGCGGCATCATGCCAAAGGGTTGCACCGCTGGTGGCATCCGGCAGCAGGCCAGATGCTGCGCGTTGCGCGACGCGCCGACAGATCGCGAAAGCGGCATCGCCAGGTGGGATGGCACGCAGCGCGGCATAGCGCGGGTCGCGTCTGTTCCAGCAGGAAAACAGGAAGGGCGCGCGACAAATCGCGGCGATATGGCGCGCATTGGGATCGCGTCCGGCCTTCAGGCGGTTCATCACCATGGCAGCCAGGGCTTCAATCGCGCGCACGGGTTTTTCGGCGGCTTCGGCCCAAAGCGTCATCGCCAGGATTTCTATGTCAATTGTGCGTGGCGGGGGCAGTTTGGTCATTCGCGTTCCTCCATTCGGCGCACGGCCTGTGCTGCGGCAATACCGGTGCGTGAGACGTCTTCCAGTTTTTCCTCGATCCGGATGAGATGATCGGAGATTCGTCGGTCCAGATCGCGAATGAGCGAAAGCGGCACATAGGTGCGCGCCACTTCCAGCTTGAATTGCGCCAGATCTTCCCGCGTGCGGGTCAGCGCATCCGAATCGCGTTCATCACCGCGCTGAATGCGCGCATGCAATTCGCGCCGGAGGCCGTGGAGCATCCAAAAAAGCGCGCCGACCACCGGCGCCTCTATGGCGGTGAACCACCATTGGGGGTCAATCTGCATGGACATGCTGCTTGGCCTTGTGCTGAAAGCTTGAAGAACAGGCGCTGCCGCCCCAGAACAGGGGCGGTGAGACGCCGGAAAGGAAAGCCGGGCCCATGTGGAATGAGCCTTATTTGGAAACCTGCTGCCGTTCAGCGCTGCATCGGCTGACGCTGGTGGGCCCGCATGGGCGGCCCGAAGGGCTCAAGGATGGCCCTTGCCTGCTGCGCCTGACGGGCATGGCATTGGCCCGCCAGCGCGCCGATGGACGGTTTGAAATCACCGATGCGGGCCGCACGCGGCATGCTTCGGAAATCCTGAAAACAACGAGCGTTTAGCTTCCGCGCCAATAGGCCGCGCGGGGTGGCGGGCCGGCACGCGCGAGCCGCACCGGTTCTGCAAGCAAACATCCCGCCAGCGCATCCAGCGCATCATCGCGTGCGCCGGCGATACCGGGCGCCCATTCCGCCATTTCGGAGGGGAAACGTGTGCGGAAGATGCTTTCATGCGCGTGCAAGCGGCGCGCGGCGAGGGCGGGTTCCAAGGCACCCAGAATACGATCCGCCTTGGCGCGGTGGTTATTCTGTTCCACCACGGTACAAGCAGCACCCGCCTTGGCCAATTCTCGGCGCAGCAGCGCGGGCAGGAAACGCCCAATGCCATTGGTTTCCACACGAATGACCGGTAGCAACAAATCCCTGGCCACATCGGCAACTTGCCGGCATTGCTGCGTGGCGGGGTCTTCCGCTGCATCGGGGTCATGCGTCAAATAGCGCAACCTATGCAGGAAGTGATTGCCTTCCTGATCCGCATAGCACGCGGCCAATACGGATGAATCGCCGCTGCCGGGCCGGCCATAGGCCGGGTCCCAATAACCTCCGCCGGAAACCAGGCGCCGCCCGAGCAGGCTGAGTTCAGCGCGCCCGCCGGCTTCACGATATTGCGGTTCTTCTGCATAACGAATAAGCAACGCGGGATCGAGCCGCGCTGCTTCGGCGGGCAGCGCCTTCAGCATCATTTGCCGTTCGAAATGCAGCGGGCCGACACGTTGGCGAAGTGCGGCCAGCGCTTCCTTCGGGAAGCGTTCTGGCCAGGCGCTGGCGCCGGCGGCATTCATGATCGGCAGCGTCAGGCGCCGATAGGATCGCAAAAAGGCATCCTGATGCTTCGGATCGCGATAGAGGCTTTCCTCACAATGCGGCGTGCCAACAAACAGAATGGTGCCGCCGGGTGTCAGGATGAATTCTAATTCCGCCAGGCGTTCCCGCAAGGCAGCGCGCTTGCCGGGCGTGTCGCAATTGCCGGCAACCTCCACATCATCGCAAATGATGACATCGGCGCGGGCACCGGTGATATTGCCGGATATGCCTTGCGCCAGCATGGAAGGATCACGCAAGGCACCGGGGCGGACGACGGTGAAGCGATCTGCCGCCCAGTTTTCCGGCACATCGGGCAGCAATTCAGCGCAGAGCGGATGGGTTTCCAGAATGCGCCGAACGGTTGCGACCATGCGGGTGGCAAGCGATGCATCTGCCGCCACAACCAGAATGCGCGTTGAGGGATTGCGCAGCAAAAGCCAGGCGCACCAAAGCCCAATGAGCGTTGACTTGCCGCAGCCACGAAACGCCATCAGCAGCAGACGCCGATCCCCGGCATCACGCCGCGCCATCAGCCAACGCGCGATGCGGCGATGAATGGCGGGCGTGTCCTGCGTATTGCGTTGATTCCAAAGCCAGAGGAATTCCAGGAAATCCGGATCATTCCTCATGCGGGAAATCATCGGGTAAGGGTGTAGCGGCCAATGCCTGCCGCGCTTCGGCCAGGAGGCGTTCGGCTTCGGTCACTTCGCGCTGGTCGGCTTGGTGTGTGGCGCGAGCGAGCCGCAGCAGCGCTTCCAAATGTCCCAGTGTGGCGCGACAAAGTTGGATATGGTTGCGATGGGCGCGCATCAGCGCCTCATCTTCTGTCAAGGGATCAAGCTGCAGCACGGCCTCATAGCTAGCGCTCACGCGCTTGATCGCATTGCGCAGATCAAGCCCGAGATCAATGCTGTTTTTCCGGCGCCTCATGCCTTGGTTACTCGGGCACGGACGGTACCGGCGGCAAGGTTGATATTGATACTGCTGCGATTCCAGGCGGTGACGGTGACAATATTGGTGGCGCCGACCTGTGCCAGCATGACAATGCCTGACGTGGCCAGGCTGAAGGCGGCAGAGGCGAAGTCACCTGGTCGCGCACCTTGCAGCGGGACATTGATTTGCGCCGAAGCACCAGGTGCGATCGAGCCCGGATCCCAGGGCAATTCGGTGGCCAATTCGCGCGCGCCATGTGGCAGATCAGGCAGGCCATAAAGCAAGGGTGGTGCAAAAAGCGGATCGCAGGAAAGCCGCATTGAGCGTACTTCATAGTCCCGCGCGATACGCGCCACGCCGATGATGGCATAAGCCACCTGATCGGCAAGGCGAATCACCTGCGGCCGCGTCAAGGTCTCGTCATCCATATCGGCGGAGCTTTGCCACCAGCGTGCGGTGGCGTTCCACATCAATGATTGACCTGAAGCGCGTGCTACGGGTGTGCTGCCTTCGCTGATCAGATAGCGATCCTGATCAAAACACATAATGGCAAGGCGCGCGCCATCCGCATCGGCGGCAAGGGCAAATTCGCGGCAGTTGCGACTATCCACGACAAAGCCAAGCCCGCGCCCGCCGGTCAGCAGCACGCCGCGATCGGTAAAGCTGAAATCATTCAGCCCAGGAAAAGCGAAATCCTCAAGCCTTGTTGGCGAGAAGGAGACATTGGTCGAAAGGCAAGCTAATTTCTCAAAACCCCATTCCGCAACTGACCACCGGAAGCGTGCGGCGCGGAGATTGGGAACGGCAGCGATTTCACGCGATGCATCACGAAAGGCAGCTGCCTGGTGAAAGCGCCGCACCGTGGCACCGATACGCGTGGCGCTTGGCGTATAATCCACATCCACCTGATAGGCTTGGCTGGCCCAGGCCACTTCATAGACATGATCCTGCGCGCCGGCAGTATGGCGCGCGACATAAGGGCTGCAGCCTTCCATGCGCATGGCGCGCGCCCAGATGGAGCGGCTATCCACCTCAGAGAGAAAGGGAATGCCACTGATCGGGCGATCCTTGGCCTGCAATTCAAAGCCCGGCGCATCGAAGATATGGCGATTATGCGCGATA
The DNA here is from genome assembly GCA_020249435.1 of Roseomonas sp. GTDB lineage: Bacteria > Pseudomonadota > Alphaproteobacteria > Acetobacterales > Acetobacteraceae > Neoroseomonas. The sequence goes on from JADCFQ010000008.1 coordinate 20,474, forward strand.
TAGGCACCAGGCGCGGCGGAGAATCGCACGCCAAACCGATCCTTGGTGGTGTGCAGGCTGGATGCGATAGCGAAATGGCCGCCATAATAGCGCACGGATGTATTCCAGGCGGCGGCACTCGCGGTGCGTACATCAAGTCCTATCCGGTTATTGACGATACGCCCAAGCATTAGGGTTGTATCCTCAAAGCCGCGTTCTTCGCCGAGTGTGCGAATGCCGATGGTGAAGCCTTCGATCTGCCTGATCTCAACCTGACAAGCGTCCAAATTACGGAGCACAAGGCCGATATCGGCTTCATTCTCCCAATCGGAAATGCTCGCTCGGGCAACGCGAATACCCATGTAGAGTTTGGTAGCATTGCGCGTTGTACCCCCATCCCCAATGGTGAGTGCGGTCTGGCCCGAGGGGCCGGCATAAAGGAGGCTACCGCGCATCATCAGGCCCGCGGCACCGCCACCGAGCAGCAGAGGTTGACCGGTGCGATAGGTTCCCTCACCAATTTCCAAAAACCGACTGGAAACAACAGCAGCATTCATCGCGGCCTGGAGCGCGGGACCATCATCGGCGATGCCATCACCGAGCGCGCCGAAATCGCGCACAGAAAGCCGTTCATTCAGCTTGTCTTCGACAGAACGCGGAATGGCACCTGGATAAGGCAGCGTAATCTCCGGACCATCACGATCAAATATTGCGATATCACCAAGAGAATCGAAGCCCAGCAGCCGATTGCCGCGCGCCGCGCGTAGGGGTAGCAGCATATTGCCATCATCAGCGGGGTCGGTACGTACCGCTTGGCTGAGATCAGCCGCTACCTGTTGCAGCGCGGCCATTTGGAAATCCAGCTCATCATTCAGCGCGCTCGCGCGCAGGATGCTGTTTTCCTGGAAATCCGTCATGCGCGCGAGTGTCACGCGTCGGCGCAACATGATCCGCGCGCCATTCGGTGGCGCTTCAACGAAGGTCACGACCCCGCCATCGGATTCGCCGGCACCGGTAATGGCGAAACCGGTCCCCTGAGTCAGGCCGTCAATACGGATTTCAAGGTCGCTATCGTTGAAAATGGGAAAGGCAAAGGTGAAGGCGCGCTGCGTGCCATTGGCGATGTAAAGCGCGCGTGGCGACACATCGCCGATGGTGATGTGTTCGGACATTACGATTCCTTACGGATGGAGTGGCTGGGTTTAGTCAAGCAGGTTGCGAGCAATGGCGCCGAAGGATTGCGTGGCGCGCACAAAACCCTGGAAATCACCATTGGAATTCAGCAGGGAAGCGCGACCCGCAGCGAGACGCTGGCGCAGCAGATCGGCGCTTTCCGAATCCGCCTGTGCAGCATCGGCACGCATGCCGGCAACAAGGGCAGAGGCAGAGCCCTCATCTGGCGAGACTCCGCTGGCGCCAAAGCGCGCGCGTGTGGCGGCAATGCTGCGCGCCAGCACGTCCTGGCGTGCGCGTTGCTGCGCGGCCTGCTGGCTTGCGATATATTGCTGCTGCGCGTCACGCGCGCGTGCTTCAACCTTACGCTTCCTCGCCTGATCTTGCATTGAAGCGCCGGCAAGAGCGAGGCTAGCGACAGTCGCGATTTGGGCCATTAGTCATTCATCCTGATTTCGGTTGTGACGGAAAGCAGCGTCAGCGGCAGCGGTGCCGCGCTGGTGATGCGCCAAAGCGGGGCGATGCGATCCCGCCGCCAGCCCATGCCGCGTAGCGTGGCATCGCCGGTGAAGGGGGAAGGCGGTGCATCGAGGTGATCAATATTGAAGCGACGCAGCGCCAAGGCTTGCGGCCCCTTGCCGAGATCCACATCCAACGCAGGCGTTTCCAGCAAGCGGAATGTTACGGCGACCAGACGCGATGGACCTGTCGCGCTACCCGCAGGCGTGATCAGATCAGCCGGTAGGGGTTCTATTTCATGCGTGAAGGCTAGGCCGATTGCGACCGCGGTTGCGGGCGCCGTCAAGGTGACAGCTCCGCTCGAGACCGTGGCGTTGGGGCGCACCGCGCCATCGGCCAGGATGGAGACTTGGCGTCCATTCAAATGCGTGAGGCCGGTCCAGGTGGATTTCGGCGTGATGGAGGTGCCCGTAAGGGCTGCATCCTGCATCAGGCCGGATTCGAAACGTTCGAGGGAAATCCCGCCAGAACGCTGGATCACACACCAAAGCGTGCCCTCTACCTCGGCGATGGCGCAAAAGCTGCCGTTGGTTTCCTGTCGCGTCCAGGCAGTGACCTGTTCGGCGCGATAGAGCGTGAGTGTAGCAAGCGCACCATCTTCCAGGACCAGATGCAATAGCCGCGCACGCTGGTCATAGGCCATGGCGCGCGGTGACTGGATCAAATGCCGACCCAGAATGGCGAGATCATTTGCCTGATAGGCCTGCTGCACCTGCGTATAGGCAAATTCATAAACGCCCTGTCCGCCACGTGAGACGAAAATGGTTGATCCATCCACATCCACTGGCGGCACCAGGCGATCCACTGGGGAACCCACGCGGGTCTGGCGGTTGATCTGGATGTTGGCGGGTGTGAGCGGATCACCCGTCACCATCCATTCTGCGCCAGAGGTGAAAAGTTGCAGATGCTGGCCGGAGAAAACACCGCGAATGGCATTTACTTGATCGGATAGCAGGCTGAAGGCAATCGCCTGATCATCCAGGCCCGTACCGGGATCGAAATTGAACAGATCGCCCGTACGCGACAGCCAAAGCCGATTGGGCAGGTCGCGTGAACCGCCAATAACCAACCTATCCTGATGAAAGCAGCAGGTGATTGGCCAGCCGCGCGCGGTACTGAAGGCGGCTTCGTCCCAATCCTTGGTGGCGGTAGTGCTGGTCAGTGCTTGTTCGACGGTGGCAACTATTGTGGTTTGCGAATTCATCGCCGAAACCAGCACGCGCTTACCACCAATGCGCAGCCGCACTCCGATATGTTCCACTGCAAAAACTGGCGCGCTGGCGCTGATGGTGATGGTGCCATTAAGAGCGCTTGGCGTCAGTGTTATGTCCGGTGCCGCAAAGCGAAAATAGGCATCCTGCGTGAAGGACCAGGGTGTGATGGACCAGCCCGTATTGCTGCGCTGAACCCTTTGCGGGCGCATATCGGGATGCGTCAGCAAAAGCGTATCGGCATTTTGCGTAAAGCCGATTTGCGGCAGCATGGTTTCAGTCCAGGGCGCGATCAGCTCGGCGATCTTCAGATCAGCGGCATAGACGGCAAGCTTTCCGGCCGTCAGCACCATCAGATAGGTCTGTTCAGTATTGAATTCGAAGGGCAGCAGCCGTGCGGTCCCTGGCAGTATCGCAACATGACGCAGTCCCGGCCGGCGCGTGACGCCACCGGTTGGTTGGATGACAACATTGCGCAGGCGTCTTGCACCATTTTCATAGGCACGCAGATCGGCGCGGCCCAATAATTCAGGCGCCAATTCGCCAGCGGTAAAACTTGTTTTGGTACGCTTGATGGTGGGCATGGATCAGCCCCTGACCGAAATAAGCGGAAACTCGCCAAGCGCGGTTGCGCTGGCTTGTTGGCTATCGGCGCGCCGCGCGCTGCGGAGTTCTGCCTCGGCCAGGCGTGAGAGCAGATCGGCGCGCGCGGTGTTTTCCGTGAGCGGCAGGCAGAATTCCGCAGCCAGGCGCGCCAGCAGTGCTGAGGCGAAAAACGGCGGAAAGCTGCTTTCATCCGGGCGGAAGATATGCGTGAGTGCCACGCTTTCCACATCTGTCAGGAGCTTGCTACCTTGAATACGATAGAGCAGTCCGGAAGCACGCCCTGCCGTACCAGCGGAAATGGCGCGCAGAAAATCTGGCGGCAATTGGAAGGCGTAGCTGAATTCCGCACTTGGGCTTTGTGCAAGGCGCGGCAGGGCCGCTTGCGTCGTTGCGAAGGACCAGGGGTGGGAAGCAAGCAGGGCATCGCGCACGCCAGGATAAAGGCTTTTCGCGACTTCCCCTTCGGCGGTGCCATCCTCGAATGAGGCAATGGGTTGCGCGCCTATCTTGATCAATGCGCTTGCGCAAAGCGTGATGGCGGTCAGCGCCATGGGATGCTCTCCGATGTTGGGGGAAGGGGGCGCGGGCGGCAAATCCACCCGCGCCGGGGCTTGCGCTTATTCCTTCGCGCGCATTCGCACGACTCCCGTCGGGTCAATCATGACCGCGCCCTGGGACATCATATTGTTCACGAAATGCGCGGCGCGATCGCCATGCCAGGTGATGTCAGTCATCACTTCGCTGGCCACCGCATGACCAATCGCGGTCTTGTGGTAGAAGTAACAGTAGCGTAGCGTACCGGATTTCGTCAGACCGGAATGCGGCATCCAAAGCGCGCCAAGCCAGCGCTTCGCCTGCGTGCCCTTCCAGGGTAGCGCATCATCGCCGACATATTGGGTATTGGCGAATTCCTGGATTTGCAGCAATTCAGACCATTGCTTCCAACCAACAACGGCGAAGCGCTGGCCATCATCCGGCACATCGGCGGCGCCAAGCATCTCGAACGCCATCAGCACTTTCTGCTTGGTCAGGCCATCCGTATCCGCGAGGCCGATACCGGTGCCAACCGCTTCTTGAGTGGCCGCATCCAGAGCGGCTACAATCAGCTCATCGGTCTTGCGGCCAAGCGCATAGGCGCCCGCATTGGCGATGACGCTGCGTTCATCTACATTCGTCTTGATTTCATCCAGCTTGTCAATCCATTCGCCGGCGTAATAATCCTGCAGGAAGCATTCGGCATTGCTGTAGGTAAGGTTCATCACCGGTACGGCGCCGTTGCGCGCCTTGGCCGCCGCCGTACCCTTGCCGACACGTGGGAAGATGGTGGAAGCGCCCTTAACATCGGTCTTGCTGCGCACGGTGGGGCGCAGCTTGCTGCCCTGGCGCTGATAGGCTTCAGCGACTTCGGCTTCGAATTGCTTGACGAAGGCTTGTTCAATTGTTCCGGACATGCGTTTGCCTGTCTTTCATTTGGGGTTGAGGGAAATCGCCGCGCCGGTTGCCGCATGGGCCGGTACAGGGCGAAGGCACACCACGCCCTTTCGGGTTGTGCGGTGGCAAAGGGGTGGGGCGGATGCAGTTTCAGGGGTTAACTGCACCCGCCCCCTTCGGTCGGGGCGAGCGATCCATGGCTCCAGCCCCGCCGGATTCTCTCGAACACCTGTCCCGCCCGCTTTCGAGTGTTGGACAAGCGTTCAAGCTTGGCTGGATCGCATTTTTCGAGCCTTAGAATGAGGCCGTTTGGCTCGAAATATTCCAACCTCTGACTTCTCTCCAAACGTATCGCCCTTCAGGTTTACTGGTCTTGTCGGGCGGACTGCGTTAGGTCATCGTCATCGGGCTCGTGAGCTAGGCATCTGCCCCGGTCGCGCTAACTGGAACCTCCAACCGTGCAGGAAAGTTGCATCGCATGACATCTGTCATCAATATCCGACCCGTGACGAGCGACGATTTTCCGCAGTGGCGGCTGCTCTGGGACGGCTACAACGCCTTCTACGGCAGAGCGGGAGACACAGCCCTGCCCGAGGCAATTACGCTAGCCACATGGGATAGGTTCCATAATCAGGCTGAACCAGTACATGCGTTGGTCGCTGTAGATGGCAGCCTCATTGTTGGGCTGGTACACTACTTGTTCCATCGCAGCACGACACGACTAAACGAGGTCTGCTATCTGCAAGACCTTTTCACGCGCCCAAGTCATCGGGGTCTTCGCATCGCTCAGAACCTCATCGAGGCTGTGTATGCCGCAGCGCGCGAGGCCGGAAGTAGTCGCGTGTATTGGCAAACGCAGGCAAGCAATGCCTCCGGTCGGGCACTCTATGACAAGGTTGCCCACCATGCAGGTTTCATCGTTTACGCGCACGAGCTTTAGTCACGACATTCGAGCATGGCTAAAGTTTTTCGCACCCGCCCCCTTCGGTCGGGACGAGCGTTTCATTGCTCAAGCCCCGCCGGATCCTGTGTCAGCCGCCAACCATGCGGCGGAAGCCATCAGTGACGCGTTTCACGAATTCGGGTTCACGCGTGCGCCAATAGCGCGGGTCGCGCATCATCTCACGCAGCGCGGTCTCATCCGCCACCGGTGCGGCATCGGCCTTGCGCGTGACGGCGGGTTCGCCCTTTTCCATCATGCGATAAAGCGCCATCACCCCCTCTGAGGTGGTGGAAAGTGCTTCAAAAACCGTATCCGGCAAATTGGCGCGACCCCAGGCGGAAAGCTGCTGCGCAATGCGGCGGAAGCGTTCTTCGCCACCGAAGTGCTCACGGAGCTTTTCCACCTGGCGATCAGCTTCGAATTGCGCGGCGGCTTCGGCAATCATTGGCAGCAAGCGCTCGGCCGCCAGATCATAGACAAGCTGCGCTTGGGTCGGCGTGAAGCCCGCTTCATGCAGGCGCTTGTTTACATCCTCATCCGCGCAGCAGAGATCATGCTTTGCCGTGATCTGATATTCTTCGGGGCTATCCGGAATGCCGAGGCTGCGGCGAAAGCGCTGTACTTCCTCTGCCGGCGCATCGGCGCCAGGTGAGGCGATGCGCTGCGACAGGCGGCGTTCCAATTCACGGTAAGATTTCAGCAGCGCATCCACGCGGAGTTGGCCCGCTTCGGAATCCCAGAATTTTTCCGGTACATCTTCGGGGCGTGTTGATGGGGTGGCTTGGTCGCCAAGCGCATTGGCCAGCAGATCCTCGGGCATGGGGCTTACTCCTGATTGGGGGATGAGAGCATTTCGGCAGGTGTGCCGAGGGTGCGTGAAAGCCATCTTGTCGTGGCGGGGATATTGATTTCTGCAATCGCTTGCGGGCCAAGACCGCGCAGCGCTTCCAGAAACAGCAGCGCATTTGCCGCATCCGCGCGGCCCTGTACTTGCGCGAGCGGGCTGCGATAACGGAGCACTGCCTCGCGACCATCCAGCAGTAGCGGTGCAATGTCGCCACGCCGTCGCAGGATGGAAAGGCAACGCGCAATCAGCGGTGTCAGCAATTCTGCCTGCAGCCGGCCGTAAGTCGCCCCCAGAAGGCGCGATGTTTCGGCGGCGCGTTCCAGCACTTCGGTGGCGGTCATGCGCTGATCTCGTTGCGGGCCAAGCCGATCCGCAAGCAAGGCGGTGCGGATGCGTGCGCGCAGATCATTCAGCACAAGCTGGGAAACATCGAAGCTGCCGGGTGCGGCAAGTGGCGTGAGACCGGATGATCCAGGCGCCTTCGGGATGATGGCGCCAGGCACCAGCCGCACAGTGGCGGGGTTCAGCACGCCATCATCTTCTGCCTGCCAAATGCCGGTGACAGCGATGGAGGCATTGGCAAGCACAAGTTCCACCACCTTATTCGCGGTGCGAATATCGGGCAGTGCCTTCGCCACCGGGCCGCGGCCATAGCTTTCGCCTGGCGCCTTCAGCCAACGAAAGGCGATGAAGGGATTTTCGGCGAAGCTACCCTCGGCCAACACGGTCGGCGCATCGCCATCCGCGCTGATCGCCGCGAAGCGATAGCCTGCGCGGTCCGGCCAGATGGCTTCAATGATGCGGTGCGTTGTTGCATCCGCCGTTTCGCCTTTGCGACGTGGCGGCAGGCAGCCGGGAAAGCGCGCCAGTAGCGCCGCTTCACTCATGCTCAGCGCGCGGAAGACTGTATCCATCCTGCCGGATGGGCCTTCTTCCAGCACTGCATCCTGCATGGGGATGGCCGTGAAACGGAGTGCGGATGCTTCACCGGGGGCGGCTTCTTCCACCAGCATCAGGCCAGTGCCGGTGATCACCAGATCAAGAAAAGCCTGGTGCATTTCAAGCGCGAAATTGGAACGGTCGAAATGGGTTTGCAGCACCTCGGCCGCTTCTTCCAAGACGGCGGCAGCGTTTTCTTCATCGCTATTCTGCGCCGGGCGACCGGGGGCCAGGCCGAACCAACGCGACCAGGGCGGTGTCAGTTCCGCGAGTAGCGAAGCGGAAAGCTGTTCCGCGGCATCGGCGGCGGTCGCGTCAAACAGGGTCGCACCACTGCCGATCGGGGGCAGCACATGATTGTAGCAATCGCGCCAAATGCCTTCATGGCGTTGCCGTGCGGCGAGTGCGGCTTCGTAGCGTGCGATGATGTCATGCGGGGTCATTGGCTTCATTCCCCGAGCAAGGAACGGCGCGTGGTCGCGAAATCCGGCAGGCTGCCGAGCAGGCCGCGGGCGGAGGTCGCGATGGTACCGGGCAGGCCGCGCGTGGCGCGGTCGCGATTTTCAACGCGCGTATCTGAAGCCTCTGCTTCCGGCGTTGGGGCAGGCGCCACGGGCTGGACGGTAGTTTTCGGCTTTGGCGCTTGGAACAGGCCACCCATACGCGCTTCTCCGTAAAAGGGTTGGCGCCCCGCCAAAAAGCCATGAGCCCAGCGCCTTCTTGTGGAAGAGGCTGGGCCCATGGAAGTTTCGGGAGGAGCGAGAGAGGAAGACCTTCAGGCGCACTTCGCCCGTCGGCGTGAGTTTGATAGCCTAAAGCCAAGCGCGCGTCAAGACATTTTTCCTAAAAAATTTTCAGGGCGATTTTGCAACCTGCGATAGAGGCCAAACGGCGTCCAGGCGCGCGGTGCATCGGCGCCCAAAAGCGCGCGGCACAGCGCCACGCAGCTCAGCCCAAAGATCGGCGGCAGCAGGCGTGGTGCGGCAGGGCCGGGGCTGAAGGGGCCGCGCAGGTGAAACCCCGCGCGGCGGTAAAAGCCTGGCAGATCGAAGCCAGGATCAAGCGGCAGATGCGCCACAATCAGCCGGCCCGAAAGTGGGTCCAGCACGGTCCAGCCTTGCGCATCATGCAGCGCGGCGAAGCAATGGCGAAAGCCGCGCTTCAGCGGATAAAGCCATGGCTGATCGGCGCGCCCGCCGAAGAACAGCCAGATGGCCTGCGGCGAATCCTCAGTATATGTATGGGAAATGCGTGGCTTCATGCGACAATGCCCTTGACGCGCAGCGGCCATTCCAGCCGATCCAGCGCTTCACGCCACAAGCGCCAATCATGTTTTTCGGACGGGTAGCGCGGATCAGGCGCGGCACCCCTTTCGCCCCAGATGCGGAGAATGCGTGCATGGGTCAGGTCAATCCGGCGATGGCGGTAAAGGCGGTCCAGGCACTTCACCACATCATCCGGCTCACAGGGGCGCTGCTTGTCGCCCTTGCCCGCGACAATGCGCGCGCCGTCACGTCGGGCGATCAGGGCGGCCATGGTCCAGAACCAGGCTTCCTCAGCGGAATGGAAGGGCTCGGCCTGGCTGAGCGAGGCAAAGCGGGGGCTGTAATGGGTTTTTTGTGCTGCGATCATTGGGGGAAATCTCGCCTTAGGGTTGTGGAACAAAGGGAGAATAACCGTATAAATTGCCATGAGCAAGAGAAAAAAGGAAAAGTGACCTATTGAATTTTGACACAAGACCTAGGATATCTTGCACAGAAACCGGAACCATATCTGGATTCGGAAACCCCGCAGCAGCGCGGGAGAATGAGGAAGTAGCCCATGCGGCATGAGGATATTTGGCGCGCGCTTGATGCGCTCGCGGCGGAATACGGGCTTTCGGCTTCGGGCCTCGCCAAGAAGGCCGGGCTGGATCCGACCGCCTTCAACCCATCAAAGCGTATCGGCGCGGATGGCCGGGCGCGGTGGCCTTCCACCGAAAGCATCGCCAAGGTTTTGGATGCGCTGGGTGCGCGGATGGATGATTTCGCGGCGCTGGTTACCGGTGCCACGGCGCTTTCCCGTGGTGGGCGCGGCGTGATCAATCGGCGCATTCCCCTGATCGGCCTCGCTCAGGCGGGCGGTGAGGGGTATTTCGATGATGGCGGCTATCCGGTCGGCGGCAGTTGGGATGAAATCTCCTTGCCGGAAATCGGCGATCCCAATGCCTATGCGCTGGAGATTTCCGGCGATTCCATGGAACCGGTGTTTCGCGATGGGGATGTGGTCATCGTTTCCCCCGCTGCGCCGGTGCGCCGCGGCGATCGCGTGGTGGTGCGCACACGGCGCGGCGAGGTGATGGCCAAGGAATTGCGCCGCCATTCGGCCAAGCGGATTGATGTCGCAAGCCTCAATCCCGCGCATCCAAGCTATAGCTTCGAATTGCCGGAAATTGCCTGGGTGCATCGGATTGTCTGGGCGAGCCAATAGGCGTTCGCTTCAACCAATCGTCTTGATCGCCAGACCAAAAGCACCTTGCGCAAAGCGGCGCATATTGGCGCGGCGATCAGCGCTGCCGGTCTCCAGCGTGATCACGCGTTCAATGCCAGGCCCCACCACGGCGATGCAGCTATGCCCCGCCGCATCGCCATAGCGATTGCCGGTGGGGCCGGCGGCGCCCGCCTCCGCCAATCCCCAATCCGCGCCGTGTTTTTCGCGCACGCGTCGCGCGAGCAGCAGGGCATAGGCTTCACTCGCGGAACGCATGCCGGCCATATCAGCGGGTGTGATGCCGAGCAGCGCCTCACGCGCTTGCGCCGTATAGATCACGCCACCGCCGAGGAAATAGGCCGAGGCACCAGGCTCAGCGAGCAGGGCCGCCGCGATCAGCCCGCCGGTTGAGGATTCCGCGACCGCGATGCGCTGGCGCTTCGCCTTCAGGCAGGCGGCGAGCGCAGAAGCTGAAACATGCAAGGCGTCCATGGTGATTATCCTTCATCCGCCGGAGATGTGTTTCCAATAGCGATGCGTCGCCGCCAGCGCCACCAACCCGCAGCCGGCCATCAGCGCGGTTGCCATCGGCGCGCCCAGGAATTCAGCGGCAATGCCAAGGCCGATAAAGCCAATCGGTCCCATGCCGATGCAAACGGATAGCAGGCCCAAGACGCGGCTCCGCAATTCCACAGGTGTCGCCAGATAAATCAGCGTGGGCTGCATGATGCCAAAGCCAGAGCCGCCAATGCCCACCAGAATCAGCGCCAGCCCCGCAAACCATGGGTTCGGAATCAACGCGAAGGCGATCACCATCGCCATATACAAGGTGACACCGCCCAGATAGCAGCGGCGATAAAGCGCCGGGCCGATGAACAAGGTGATCAGCACGGCACCAAGCAATGACCCCACGCCATCCATGCTCGCCAGAATACCAACCCCTTGCGGCCCCAAAGCCAATTGATCCTTGCCGATCACGGGGATCATGCTGGTGAAGGGCCAGCCGAACAAATTATAGATCAGCGTGATCATCAGCGTACCACTTAGGCGCGGATCGGCGCGCACGGCCGCGAGGCCCTCGGCAATGCGCGCCAGCACTGGTGCCGGGCGGCTTGCCGCGCTGCGCGCCGTGCGTGGCAGCAATAGCGCTGCAATCAGCGCCGGCAGATACAGCAAGGTTGCCAACACGAAGGTGCCATCAAGCCCAAGGAGTGCCAGCAACACGCCACCAAGTGTGGGCCCCAGCATGCGGCTGGCATTGCTGGTGCCGACATCAATGGACATGGCCGCACCCATGCGCGCCGGCCCCACCACGGCGCCAATCATGGCACGGCGCACGGGGTTATCCGCAGCCCAACCGACACCATTGATGAAGGCCGCCACCGCCAAATGCCACACGGCAATCATGTCCAGCAGCGCCAGCGCGGCAATCACCGATGATGCCAGAATTTGCATAACCAGGATCAGGATTTGCGCACGGCGCAGATCCATCCTCTCGGCTGCTGCGCCCAGAAAAGCGCCGAACAAGCCCATGGGCAGAAGGCGCAGCATGGTCAGCATGGCGACAATGAAGGCGGACCCGGTGGCGTTATAGGCGAAGACACCCACCGCCAGGGTTTCCAGCCAGCGCACCACAAAAATCGAAAACCCGACCATCCAGAGCCGACGGAAGTCACGCTCCTGGAACAGGCTTCGCCAATGGGTTTCGGTCAGCGCCACGGCGCCCCACGCATGCTGCAAGGCCGGTCAGGAAAAACCCGACCGGCCTGCAATGTCACAAACCAGCCTGGGAGACGAATTTGGTGTTGAGGTAAGCCTCAATCGCCTCAAGCCCACCTTCCGATCCATAGCCGGAATCCTTGATGCCGCCGAAGGGCACTTCCGGCAAAGCAAGGCCCAGATGATTGATCGTCATCATGCCGCTTTCAACGCGGGCTGCGACCGCATTCGCGGTTTTTGCCGAACGGGTGAAGGCATAGGAAGCGAGGCCATAGGGCAGGCGATTGGCTTCTTCCACCACCTCATCCAAATCCTTGAAGCGGGAGATCATCGCCATAGGGCCGAAGGGCTCCTCATTCATCGCCCGCGCATCCTTGGGCACATCGGTCATGACGGTGGGCTCATAGAAATAGCCCTTATTGCCGATGCGCTTGCCGCCGGTATGCACCTTGCCGCCCTTGGATTGCGCGTCCTGCACCATCATTTCCACCCACGGCACGCGGCGATCATGCGCGAGCGGCCCCATGGTGGTATCGGCGGCCAAGCCATCGCCCACCTTCAGGGTCTTGGCATGCGCCACGAATTTTTCGACGAAACCATCATATAATTCTTCCTGCACCAGGAAGCGCGTCGGGCTCACGCAGACCTGGCCGGCATTGCGGAATTTCGCGAAGGCGAGGGTCTTGGCCGCCAGATCAAGATCGGCGTCATTGAAGACAATCGCCGGCGCATGGCCGCCCAATTCCATCGTCACGCGCTTCATGTGCTGGCCGGCGAGGGCTGCCAATTGCTTGCCAACCGGGGTGGAGCCGGTGAAGGTGACTTTGCGGATGATCGGATGCGCGATCAGGTAGGATGAAATCTCCGCCGGCACGCCATAGACCAGATTGGCGACACCTGCCGGCAGCCCGGCATCAATGAAGGCGCGGATCAATTCGGCGGGCGAAGCGGGGGTTTCTTCCGGTGCCTTCACAATGATCGAGCAGCCCGTGGCAACAGCGGCCGAGAGTTTCCGCACCACCTGATTGATCGGGAAATTCCACGGCGTGAAGGCGGCAACGGGGCCAACCGGTTCCTTCACCACAAGCTGATAAATCCCCTCAGCGCGCGCGGGCACCACGCGGCCATAGGCGCGGCGGGCTTCTTCGGCGAACCAATCAATAATGTCGGCGGCGGCCATGATTTCCATCTTGGATTCACCAAGCGGCTTGCCCTGTTCCAGCGTCATCAGCCGCGCAATATCGTCAGCGCGGGCGCGCACCAGATCAGCGGCCTTGCGCATCAGCTTTGCGCGTTCATAGGCGGAAACCTTCTTCCAAACCGCAAAGCCTTTTTCGGCAGCGGCCAGCGCTTCATCCAAATCGGGCTTTTCGGCATGGGCGACGGTGCCGATCACTTCCTCATTGGCCGGGTTCAGCACATTGATGGTCTTGCCACTGCGCGCGGCGCGCCATTCGCCATTCACGTGCAACTGGACATTGGGATAGGTCATGCGGGCTTCCTCCGGCTTTCCTTGTTTGGTTGGGTCAGACTAATCGGCCTTGGCGCGCGGGGCCAGATGCCAGCGGGCGATCATGGTGCTAGAAAGGCTGAAAGCACGATTTTTCGAGGAGGAAACCCCATGCGCCTTTCGCGTCGCACCCTGTTTGCCGCCAGCGGCTTGCTCGCCGCCCCCGCCAGCCTGAAGGCGCAGCCCGCCTTCCCGAACCGGCCGATCACGGTGGTGGTCCCCAATCCGCCGGGCGGGGGGACGGATTTCGCCGCGCGCCTGTTTCAGGAAGCGATGAGCCAGGGGCTCGGCCAGCCGGTGGTGGTGGAAAACCGTCCTGGGGCCAATGGCAATCTGGCCATCAATGCCGTGGCGCGCGCCGCACCGGATGGGCATACGATCCTGCTGCAATATAATGGCTATCACGCCGGCAATCCGGCCATGATGAAGAACCTGACTTGGGATCCCATCAAGGACCTCGCTTTGGTGGGCATGGCGACCATGGCGCCGCATGCGATCATTGTGGCACCCACGGTGCCTGCGAATAATTTGCAGGAATTCATCGCCCATGCACGCGCCAATCCGGGCAAGCTGAATTACGCATCTTCCGGCAATGGTTCGATCCAGCATGTGGGCGGCGTGCTGTTCAGCCGCGCCATCGGCGCCGAGATGGTGCATGTGCCCTATCGCGGCGCCGCTCCCGCCTTGCAGGATGTCGCGGGCGGGCGCGTTGAATTGTTCATCACCACGCCATCTTCCGCGATTGCCCTGGTGCAGGGCGGCCGGGTGAAGGCGCTGGCGATTGCGAGCGCCCAGCGCGCGGCGGGCCTGCCCGATGTGCCGACCACGGCAGAAGCCGGGCTGCCGGGCTTTACCCTTGATGCCTGGTTCGGCTTTGCCGTGCCGGCGGCGACGCCGAAGCCCATTCAGGAAAGGCTGAATGCGGTGATCAATGCCGCTGCCGAACAGGCTTCCGTGCGCGAAAGGGCGCAGGCAGGCGGGGCCACCACCAAAGCCATGACCCTGGCCGAATTGGATACGCTGGCGCGGCGAGAGGTGGAAGAATTGGGCGCCGTGATCCGCGCTGCTGGGATCACTATAGAATAGCCAAACCGGGCCTTGGTTTGCGGGGAAAGAAGCCGCGTCGAAGGTGCCATTAGCCGCTCGTCTATCCTGGTGCTGGGGGCGGCGCGCATGTATTCGCCAAAATCTGGCGAAGCCCTGCGAGATCACTCCTTGGCGCGCGCGGGAGCGGGGAGGTTTCTTGGATGTCCCTCCCCACCCTCAGGATGCGGGCCTCGCGAGAAAGTCATGCGTCTCCCGAACCGGCGGATAACCTTCCGGCACGGTGTTGGCTTCATGCATGAGGCGAAGCGCTTTATCGCTGCTGCGCCAGACTTACCCTTGACGCCCCGCCCGGCAAGTGATGCTTTGACCGCATAAGGAAGGAATAGCCGCCATGGACCATAACCCCTTGCCATTCGCCCCCACCGAAGAAACGCGCATGCTGCAGGACCTTGTCGCGCGCTTCGTGGATAAGGAACTGATTCCGCTGGAGCCCACGATCCTGAAGCGTGAAGCCGAAGGCAAGGGCTTCAAGCTTTCGGAAGAAGAAGAAACGCGCTTGCTCGCGCGCTGCAAGGAACTCGGCCTTTGGGGGCTTGATGTGCCGGAGGAATTTGGCGGCGCGAACCTGTCCCTCAGCTCTCTCGCGGCGGCCGAGGAAGAATTGGGCCGCGCCTGCGTGCCATTCGTCATCCCGCCCGATAGCCCCAATCTGCACATGATGCTGTCGGTCGCCAATTCCATGCAGCGCGAACGCTATCTGGCGCCTTACGCTGAAGGCACGGCGCGTTCCGCCATGGCGATTTCGGAGCCCGGCGCGGGCGGTGACCCCGCCGGCATGACCACGCGCGCAGTGAAGGATGGCAATGATTGGGTCATCAATGGCCGCAAGATTTGGGTGAGCAATGTGCCGCGTGCGGATTTCATTATCCTGATGGCGCGCACGGGCGATGGCAAGCGCCAGGAAGGTGTCACGGCCTTCATCGTGGAAAAGGGCACGCCCGGCTTCATCATTGAACGCGAAATCTCCATGATCGGCGGGCGCAAGACTTATGAGCTGGTGTTTGAGGATTGCCGCGTGCCGGAATCCCAAGTGCTCGGCGAATTGGGCCGCGGCTATGCGCCGATGCAATTGCGGCTGAATGTGCGCCGCCTGCAAATGGGCGCGCGTTGCGTCGGCATGACGCGCCGCGCCTTGGACATGATGGCGGATCAGGCGCGCAACCGCGTGACCTTCGGCGTGCGCCTGGCTGACCGTCAGGCGATTCAATGGTGGGTGGCGGAAGCCGCGACACGCATGCATGCCTGCAAGCTGATGGTGGCTGATCTGGCAGCCAAGCTTGATGCGGGTGCTGATGTGCGCATGGAAGCTTCCATGCTGAAGGTGGAAGGTACGGAAATGGCGCAGGATATCCTCGATCAGGCCATGCAGACCTTCGGCGCCATGGGTGTGACCAAGGAGCTTCCCTTGCAGCTGATGCATCAGCAGGTGCGCCTGATGCGCGTTTATGAAGGCCCGTCCGAGGTGCATCGCAGCGCCATTGGCCGGCGCATTCTGGGTTCCAAGGTCTGATCCCGGATGGCGGAACCGCATCGCCCGCTGGATGGGATTCTCGTTCTCGATCTCGGGCAGATTTACCAGGCGCCTTATTGTTCCTTCCTGATGGCGATGGCTGGCGCCACCGTCATCAAGATTGAACCTCCGGGCGGGGAGTCGCTTCGGCGCCGTACGATGGTGTCTGGTGGGTCCGTGCCGCAGGCCATGCTGAATTCCAACAAGCTTGGCATTTCGATAGACTTCAAGAATGAAGCGGGGCGCGAGCTTTTCCTTTCCATGGTGGATCGCGCCGATATTCTGATTGAGAATTTCGCACCGGGGGCGATGGATAAGCTGGGGCTCGGGCAGGAAGTGCTGCTGGCCCGCAACCCGCGCCTTATCTATGCGGCAGCATCCGGCTATGGCCGTTCCGGGCCGGATCGCGACAAGCTGGCGATGGACCTGACCGTGCAGGCGGCATCCGGCATTATGCACACAACGGGTTTTCCAGACGGGCCCCCGGTGAAATCCGGCCCGGCAGTGGTGGATTTTCTGGGGGGCACGCATCTTTACGCGGCTGCCATCACGGCGCTGTTTGACCGTGAACGCACCGGGCGCGGGCGCTTTGTTGAAATCGCGATGCAGGATACGGTTTATCCGTGCTTGGCTTCCGCGCTTGGCATGCATTTCGGCGGGCTGCGCGGCAAGATCCCGCCGCGCACGGGCAATTCCCATGCGGGGCTCGCGATGGCGCCATACAATGTCTATCCGACGCAGGATGGGTATCTGGCGATCATTGTGGTCAAGGGAGACCATTGGAACCGCCTGCTGCGCGCGATGGGGCGCGAGGATTTGATGGGCGACCCGCGCTTCGCGACCAACCCCGCGCGCGTGCAAAACATGGCGGAGGTTGACGCCATGGTGACCGCCTGGCTTGCCGGCATGACCCGTGAGGAAGCGGTCGCCGCCACGCGTAAATTCGGCGTGCCGGCCGCACCCGTGCGCGATTTGGATGAGGTGATCAATGATGCCGGCATGCATGAACGCGGCATGCTGCATTGGATGGACCATCCTGAGGTTGGGCGCGTGTGCCTGCCATCCTCCCCCTTGCGCTTCACCGATGCGCCGGCGCCTGCACTGAAGCCGAGCCCGTTTCTCAATCAGCATGAGGAAGAGGTGCTGGGCGGGATTTTTGGGTTTTCGGCGGACGAACGTGCAGCGCTACGGGAAGCGGGGGCGATCAGTGTGGCGGCGCAGGTGAAGGGTTAGGGCGGCACCCCGCGCAATGCTGACATACAATGGGCTTCTTTCATCGGTCGAATAAGGCGATGGGGATTGGGGATGGGGAAGTATACGGTCACAGGTGGCGCTGGCTTTATCGGCTCGCATCTGGTCGATGCTCTGGTCGCCCAAGGTCATGAAGTGACCGTATTGGATGACTTCTCGACCGGAAGCATAGAGTACGTGCATCCCTCTGCACGCTTGATCCGAGACGACATCACAGACCCGGAAGCCGTCAAGGAAGCACTCAAAGCCAGTGATGGGTGCTTTCATTTGGCCGCGATCGCCTCCGTTCAACGCGGCAATGAGGATTGGCTGATCTGTCACAGGGTGAACCAGGGCGGAACCGTCGGGGTGCTGGATGCCGCGCGCGCAGCCGGCGGCCTGCCAGTCGTTTATGCTTCCTCTGCCGCAATCTATGGCGACACAGATGGCGCTATCGCGACTGAGGACCGGCAGCCGAAACCTCTCACCGCATATGGTATGGATAAGTTGGGTTCGGAATTGCACGCTTCCATCGGCTGGCATGTACACCAGGTACCGAGCTTTGGGTGCCGTTTCTTCAATGTTTACGGGCCTCGGCAAAATCCATCCTCGCCCTATAGCGGGGTGGTTTCCATTTTTCTTGACTGCGCGATGACACAAAGGGAACTTACCATCAACGGAGATGGTGAGCAGCTGCGCGATTTTATCTATGTTGATGATATCGTCGTGCGGCTTCTGGCTGCCATGAATTTGCTGCAGCGAAAGCGAGGCGCTTACTTGGCCAATTTCTGTACGGGTCAGGGAACAAGCATTCTGGGTCTGGCAAAGCTTGTGGCTGATCTGGTGCCAAAGCCGCTTCGTATTCGGCATGCCTCTGCACGAATAGGGGATATTCGGTACTCTGTTGGACGGGCCGACCGCGCAAATGATTTGCTTGGCATGCAGGATCATGTGCCCCTAAATTCGGGGCTTCGGCATACGTTCAACAGCCTTATGCGCGGTCATTGAGTGAAGCGTTCGGTGGTTGGCGCAGTGCCAGCCCCACTGCCTTTGCGGGATAAGCGATAAAGCGTTGGTTATTCGCGATTTGCAAGCTGTCAAGTGATCCCATCCAGGTTGACGGTGCTGTTCTGGTGCATTCCTGGAGGCGTGGTATCGGTCTTTCGCGATTTAGGCTTTGTCTTTCAGATCACTAAACTATCGCCAATGATGCCCGCAGGTCCCACGTAGCGTCGCGCCGCCATTCTCTCACAAGCCCAATAAATCCAGCGTGCGCCCGATGATCTTCGACTCATCAAAGCGTTGCAGCGCACGGTTTCGTCCGGCCTCACCCATGCGGGCGCGAAGTGCGGGGTCCTTGGCAAGCTTGGATAATGCCTCCGCCAAGGGAGCGATGGTAGCGGGCGGCACCAGCAAGCCAGTCTCGCCGTCCACCACCTGTTGGCGCGTGCCGCGGAGGTCACTGGCGACCACGGGCAGGCCGGTGAGCATCGCCTCAATCACGCTCATGGGCAGGGCCTCAGAATGCGAGGGCAGGCAGAAGACATCCGCCGCCGCCAATAGCCGCGCCACATCATGCCGATAGCCGAGCCGTTGCATGCGGGGGCCAAGGGCTGCTGCGGCGCGGGTGAAATGCGGTTCCAGATCCTCGCCATGGTCGGACGAAAGCCGTTCGCCCACCACCCAGAGCCGTGCATTTTCGGGCGTTGCTTCCATGGCGCTCAGCAATTCGGGGTAGCCCTTCGGGCGCACCAGGCGAGATACCGCAATGATCACGCAATCATCCGGATTGGCGCCCAATTCGGCGCGCAAGGCACGGCGAGCATCGGGATCGGGATGGAATTGCGCCGGGTCGCGCCCATTCAAGACGACAGTGGCATGCGGGTGAATGCCAAGTCGCCGCGCATCTTCTGCCTCGGCTTCGCTGACAGTCAGATAGATATCCGTGATTCGTCCCGCAGCGCGTTCCAATTGCAGAGCCAAGATGCGGCGCCACCAGGGGCCTGGCTGATTGAACAGAAACCCGTGGCAGGTATAGGCAATGCGCGGCACGCCGGCTGACCGCGCCGCCGCGCGCCCAATCAGGCCACTGATCGGCATATGCGCATGCACCAGATCGCAATGCTCGCGCTTCAGAAAATCACGCACCGCCGTATAGGCACGCCATTGCGCCAGAGGGTTCATGCTGCGCGCCATGGGCATGGCTTCGATGCGAAAACCCTCGGCGCGGGGAATTTCAAGCAAGGGGCCTTCGGCGCAAAGCCCGACAACCTCATGCCCACGCGCGCGGGCGCCGCGCATCAGCGGCAAAATGAAATGCCGCATGGCGAAATCCACATTCGCGATGAAGCAGATTTTCATGCGGCGCTTTGCGCGCTCACGCGCTTGGGATCGAGGCGGTGCCGGGCAGGCTCACGCGCGTGATCGCCCATTGCAGCGAAACCTCATTTTCTTCAGCGTAGAGCACGATTTGCAGGCTTCGCCGTGCTTCGCCACCCAGATAAATGCTGTCCTCAAGCGCAACGCGCGCGCCCTTGGCACGCAGCTTCCAGCCCGCACCGGAAGCAAGCCGCAGCAGCACCGCACTTTCATCCTGCAAGAGATTGGCAGTCACCGCAGGGTGCAGATGAAACCGCGCAACGAAAATCGGCACTGGCGCATCGGGCGGCAATTCCAGCACATCCTCACCGCGCAAATCATCACCTGATTCGGCCAAGTAAAGCCGCCTGCGATGCACCGCGCCGAAGGGGCCGCGCCAGCCATCATGGCTTGCTTCCAGCCATTGCGCGCCGGTCGCTTCCTGGCGTTCCACCTCAATGGTCTCGGGCTTGCGGCCAAGGCCTTCGGGGCGGAGCTCGCTTGAATTGGTGTCGGACAGCACAAGCGTTGAATGGGCGGCGGTGGCGCGCAGCGCATCGCGCCAGCCTTCCTCACCGGCTGGGGCCGCGCCGCAATTCACAATCAGCCGATCACGCCCGACCGACATTTCAAAGGAAAGCGTGCCGGCATGGGCGAAGCGATCCGCGCCACTCGGCAGGCCACCAAGCCCGGTGGCGCCCGCGCGCCCGCGTGGCGGCGGCCCGGCATCCATGATGATGACGCTGCGCCCGGCTTGCAGACGCTGAAAGCCGGTTTCCGGCAATTCCAGCGCACCGCGCCCGCGCGCCTGACCTTGCGTCAGCACCAGATCAAGCAGCGCCGAGTTTTCTTCCCGTGCACCATTGAACAGCGCCAAGCCGCCATCGCCATGGCGGAACAAACGCAAAGCAGGCGCCGCGCGGTCGAGTGCTGCCAGCAAATGCGGCGGCGCTTCCACGCCAACACCATGCAAAAGATTGCGGATTTCAATCAGGTCTTGCAGCGCCGCGAGTTGCTGCGCGGGGGAGCGTTCCACATGCCCGCCATCGGGCAGGAATTGACGCTCGATCTCGGCAGGCAGGAAGCGAATGGCGCGTTGCAGATAAGCGTCTTCTTCCAGCGCAACGGCCGCAGCAAGCGCACCCTTCAGCGCCACCAGCGCGCCGCGATGATCTTCCTCCGCCGGCAGCGCGCCGACCAGATCGCGCGCATCCTGCGCGAGCCGCTGCATCACCTGACGGCGAAAGACATCCTCGGCGGTGGCAGCGAAAAAATCCCAATGGCCAAGCCAGGCGGAAATGCGCGCGCCGACAACCTCTGCCGCATCGGCGATATCTTCTTCCCAGCCGCTTTGCAGCCAATCGGCTGTGAGCGCACGGGCGCGGAGCCGCGCGGCATCCGTGCCCAGCGCGCGCAAATCGCGCATCCAGGCAAAACCATGCGCCGAGGCGCGCCAGGTGGGGGAGGCACCCTTGCCGCCCCAGGGCTCGCCGCCTTCGGCGAGCAGGCGCATGGGGCGGATGGTGCCAGCGAAATCGGCTTCTCCGCGCAGCAGCCGCGCGCCGCGCGCGGCATCACCGGGCCAAAGATCACGGAAGGGGCGGGCAGGGGCATCGGGCACCCGCACGGGGCGCAGCCGCGCAAGCTTCTGCCGGGCGCCGCGCAGCAGATTGATCATGCCGCGCCCCCGCGCAATGCCTTGATCGCAGCGGCGTAATCCGGCGCGCCGAATACGGCGGTGCCGGCCACCAGCACATCCGCGCCGGCATTCACGCAAAGCGGTGCTGTTTTGGCCGTGACGCCGCCATCCACTTGCAAGCGGATATCGCGGCCCGAGGCTTCAATCAGCCGGCGCAGCTTTTCGATTTTCGGCAATTGGCTTTCCAGGAAGCTCTGCCCGCCAAAGCCGGGATTGACCGACATGACCAGGATAAGATCGCAAAGGTCCATCACATGTTCGATGGCCGCGATGGGCGTGGCCGGGTTCAGCACCACGCCGGCCTTTTTGCCCAAACCGCGTATGGTTTGCAGGGACCGATGCAAATGCGCGCCCGCTTCGGGGTGGAGCGAAATCAGATCCGCCCCGGCATCAGCGAAAGCCTGCAAATAGGCGTCAACCGGCGCAATCATCAGATGCACATCAAAGGGGATCGTGGTGTGGCGGCGGAGCGCCTTGATCAGCCCCGGCCCGAAGGAGATATTCGGGACGAAATGCCCATCCATGATATCCAAATGCAGCCAATCGGCGCCTGCTGCGGTCGCGGCACGCACTTCTTCGCCGAGTTTGGCGAAATCGGCGGCGAGAAGCGACGGGGTGATGAGCGGCTGGGGGTGCACGATTCCCTTTGTAACCTTGCGTTCCTGTGGGGACAACCTTGTGTGAGCGGCTATACCTTCCTTAACAGGGCACGCACGACCTCGGCATGGCCCTGATGGCGCGGGCCTTCATCCAAGAACACGGTGCCCTCCAGCAATTCCAACACCTCAAGCCCCGCGAAGCATTCCTCGACAATGGCGCGACTCCAGAGCAAGTCGCGCAGCTTCGGCCCACCGCTGCGGCGGCCTTCCTGCGCCGGCGTGAAGCATTCCAGCACCAGCAGGCCGCCGGGGGCGAGTGCGGCCATGGCGCCTGCCGTGGCCTTCGCGCGGTCTGCGGGCGGCAGATGCAGATAAATCCAGGCAATCAGGTCAAACCGCGCACGCGGCCAATCCCAGGCGGCGGCATCCGCCGTGATGGTGTTCAACGCCACGCCGCGCTGCCGGGCGAGGGAGGCTGCCTTGGCCAGGCCCACGCCGGACCAATCAAGCGAGGTTACTGCCAAACCTTGGCCGGCCAGCCAGACGCCATTGCGCCCTTCGCCATCGCCAACCGCCAGCGCGCGCATGCCAGGGCGCAGGCGATGCGCCTGGGATTGCAAATAAAGGTTCGGCGCCTCGCCAAACTCAAAGCCGCCATTCTGGTAGCGTTCATCCCAGGCCAGGCTTGTGCTCATGATGTTCCTCGCGGGGTGGGGCGCCAATCGGGCGGCGCCAATTCAAAGCCAGCGAAATCAAAGGCGGGGCTGACGGTGCAGCCCACCAGACTCCAGCGGCCAAGCGACACGGCACTTTGCCACCAACCCTGCGGCACCAGGGCAAAGGGGCGCTGATGGCGCGTGAGATCCGGGCCGAGATGCAGCGCCTCAGCATCATGGCCATCGGGGGAAAGGCTCAGCGCCAGCGGCCCGCCGGCATACCAATGCCAGGCTTCGGCGGCGTCCACGCGATGCCAATGGCTGAATTCATCGGCGGAGAGCAGGAAATAGATCGCCGTGCCGGCACCACGCCCGCTGCCCTCCGGCGCATCGCGCCAGATTTCGCGGTAATGGCCGCCCTCCGGATGGGGCGCCAAACCCAGCGCGGCAATGACCTGCGCGGCGGTCGCACCCGGATCGCGCAGGTCAATCATGGCTCAGCCGACCGGGACGGTTTCAGCGAGTGGGGCGAGTTTGGACACCTCGGCAAACCAGGCGGCGAGCTTCGGGCAGGCATCGCGCCAGGGCTCAGCGGCAAAGCGGAAATCGAGGTAGCCGAGCGCGCAGGCAATGCTGATGGCGCCGATATCGCCAAGCCCGCGCGGCGGGTCTTTCTCCAGCACGGCCAAAGCGCGTTCGACAGCGGCCTTTTGGCGTGCGTCAAACGCCTTACGGCCATCATCTTGCGGCTGGCCCATTTGCAAGCGCCGCGCCACGGCGGCATCCAGAATGCCATCGGCGGTGGCCTGGCGGATCATGGCTTTGAGGCGCGGCGCGCTGCCGGTTGGCGGGAAAAGCGGCGCGCCAGAACCGATGGTGTCGAGGTATTCGCAAATCACCGGGCTGTCATAAATCGCCGTGCCATCCTTGGTGACCAGGGCAGGCACCTTGGAGAGCGGATTATCAGCCAGCAGATCGGCGGGCGATTGATGGGGATTGGTCGAGACCTTCTCCAAAAGCCCGCAAATGCCACGCGCAATGGCGCATACCATTACTTTACGCACATAGGGGCTGGCTGGGGAGTAATGCAGTTTCATCAGGCATTTCCTTCTGTAGAATTAACGAAAACTATCCTTGCCGGCACGGATGCGGGCAAGTGTGGCGATATCCGGCGCGCGCATGAAAGGATTGGCAGCGCGTTCGGAAGCGATGGTGCTGGGCAGGGTTGGCTTGCCGGTGGCGCGCTGTGCATGTGCTTCCGCGATGCGCGCCTTGAGCGCGGCGTTGTCGGGTTCCACCGTAATCGCGAAGCGCGCATTGCTTTCGGTATATTCATGCCCGCAGCACACCAGCGTTTCCCCGGGCAGGGCAGCAAGCGTGGCGAGTGAGGCGAACATCTGCTCTGCCGTGCCTTCCAGCAGGCGCCCGCAGCCGAGCGAAAACAGCGTGTCGCCACAGAGCAGAATATGCGAATCGGCGATGTGAAAGGCGATATGGCCGCGTGTGTGGCCATCACTCGCCAGCACTGCCGCCGTGCTGCCCAGCACATCCACCTGATCGCCCGGTGAGACCGCCTGATCGAGCGGCGGTAGGCGATGCCTATCCGCCGCTGCGCCCACCACCTTGGCGCCATAGCGCGCGACCAACCCCGGCACGCCGGCCACATGATCGCCGTGGTGATGCGTCAGCAGGATCAAATCAAGCTTGCCGCCCATGGAATCGACCACCGCGGCCACGGGCGCGTCCTCTGCCGGGTCGCAGACCGCAAGGCGGCCATCGGCGGCGCGGAGCAGCCAGGCGTAATTATCGGAAAGGCAGGGGATCGGGGTTACGGTCAGTGCCATGGGGGTACCTTGTCAGGGGGCCATCCCATGCGGCCCCGGAAGCGTCTATATCTACCCGTATGCGCGAGGAAATCCATGGCCTGACCGAGTTCTACGCCGCCCCCGCGGGCGGGCTGACCGCGCGCCTGCTGCGCCGGCGCTTGGCGACGCTGTGGCCGCGCCTTACGGGGCTGGAAGTGCTGGGGATTGGCCATGCGGAGCCCTATTTGCCGCTGTGGCGCGAAGAAGCAACGCGCTGCATTGCCGTGGCGCCCGCGCAGCTTGGCCCTTCGCGCTTCGCCCCAGGCGGCGTTTCCTCTGCCGTGCTGGCGGAAGAGGACGCGCTGCCTTTCCCGGATTTGAGCTTTGATCGCATCCTGCTCGTGCATGGGTTGGAAGCGGCTGAGAATGCCGGGCGCTTGCTGCGGGAATGCTGGCGCGTGCTGCGGGACGACGGGCGCTTGCTGGTGGTCGCCCCCAATCGGCGCGGCATTTGGGCGCAGTTTGACCATACGCCCTTCGGCCATGGCCGGCCTTATTCGCCCTCCCAGATCACAAGGCTTTTGCAGGCGCAGATGTTTCGCGTGGAACGCCGCGACGCCGCGCTCTACGTGCCGCCCTTCACGCCGCTGATGCGCGCTGGCACCGCCTGGGAAAAAGCCGGCCGCGCCATTTGCCCCGCGCGCTGGGCCGGGCTTTGTCTGATCGAGGCGGAGAAGGATATCTTCGCCGCCATGCCCGCCGGGGCGGTGCGGCTCCGCCGACGCGTGCTGCTGCGCGCCTGATTGGCCTTTTGCGGCGCTTGGTCCATGCTCGCCTCATGGCCCAGGGAGAAACGCCATGAACCAAGACCCCCGTTGGCAGCAAAGCCTGCGCTATCCGGACCCATCCATTGTTGCGCTTGATGCAAGCTTCAAGAAATACCATCTGGCGCTTTCGGCTGTTGAGCGGCTGTATCACGGCACGCGCTGGGGTGAGGGGCCGGTCTGGCTTGGCGATGCGCGCTGCCTGTTGTGGTCCGATATTCCAAATAATCGCGTGCTGAAATGGGATGAGGAAACAGGCGCCGTCAGCGCCTGGCGCAAGCCCGCCAATAACGCCAATGGCCATACGCGGGACCGGCAGGGCCGCGTGATTGCCTGCGAGCATTTCGGCCGCCGCGTGGTGCGCATTGAATATGATGGCGCGATTACGGTGCTGGCCGATAGCTACAAGGGCAAGCGGCTGAACAGCCCGAATGATGTGGTCGTGAAATCCGATGGGTCCATCTGGTTCACTGACCCGCCCTTCGGCCTGATGGCGAATTATGAAGGCGAACGCGCCACACCTGAATTGCCGCATACCAATGTCTATCGCATTGACGGCCAAAGCGGGGAGATCACGCTGGTGGCCGATGATGTGAACCATCCGAATGGCCTGGCCTTCAGCCCGGATGAGAAGATTTTGTACGTCATCGAAAGCCGTGCCGATCCGCGCAATATCTTGGCCTATGATGTGGCGGCGAATGGCAAAAGCTTGCGCAAGCGCCGGGTTTTCGTGGCCTGCCAGCCAGGTGAAACGCCGGATGGCTTTCGCGTGGATGTGGATGGCAATTTATGGTGCGGTTGGGGCATGACAGCCGAGTTCGATGGCGTGCATGTCTATAACAATGCCGGCGCACCCATTGGCCATATCCATCTGCCGGAACGCTGCGCCAATGTCTGCTTCGGTGGGCGCTATCGCAACCGACTATTCATGGCCGCCGCGCAATCCTTGTATGCGCTTTATGTGAATACGGAAGGCGTCAAGGGCGGCTGAGCCTTTCGCGCGGCACTTCAATGGTCATGGCGAGCAGCCGGAAGGAATGGCTTTTGCCATGGCCATCAAGATTGAGGCTGCCATTCACGCCGCCTTCCAGCACATCATCAATGACGAAATTGAAGGCGTGCAGCAGCGGCAGATCGTAACGCGTGCAGCCGGTGGCACCACGGTGGCGGAATAGCGCCAGCACCTTCTCCGCCGTGACCTGTTCGGCGAGCAGATCATAATGCGCTGGATCATAGGGCATGAGCGAGAGGTTGACGCGATTGCCCTTATCGCCTGCGCGGCTATGGGCGATGTCATGCAGCGTGATGGTGGTGGTATCGCTCATCAATTCCACTCCCGCGCCGGCAGCACGCGCGTTTCGGTCGGCACCTGATCGCGCGGGACCAGGAAACTGCGCGTCAGGATGCGTGGTGTGACGCGCCAACGCGCGCCGGAGGTGCCGGCGGTGCCGCAGCACAGCAAAGCGAGCGCTTCACGCGATGCCTGGTCCGCATCATCGCGCGTGGTGGCCTCGACCGCCAGGCGAATGCGGATATCTTGCGGCGCCGGGCCGTCATAACCACGCCAGAGCGCGCCATCGTCCGAATCATGCACGGAAGCAACGCCAATCAGATCAGCCCGCGCGCGACGCGCCAGGCCACGGCGCTTGACGCGTTCAAGCAATACATCCGCGGTTGCCTTGGCGCGGGCCAGCGCATTGGGGCCGGCGACGCTGATCTCGCCCTCACCGAGCCATGAACCCTCATAACAGGCAGTGACCTTCAGCAAATCCGGGCGCTGCGCACCGCGCAGGCCATGCACCGCCACGCGATCCTTGCCCGCCATGTTGAGATGCGCGGCGGTGATATCCAAGGTCACATCGGGTGTGATGTAGCGCGCGGGATCATGTACCTCATACAAAAGCTGTTCCTTCACCGTGCGCAGATCAACAATGCCGCCAGTATCTTCCGGCTTCGTGATGAGCAGCGACAAATCGCGCCCAACTTCCGCGATGGGAAAGCCGATATTGGCGGGGTCTGGAATATCCTTGAAGCCAGGGTCCCAAAATACGCCGCCCGTCACCTGGCTGCCGCATTCCAGCAAATGCCCCGTCGCGGCACCGACCGCGAGTGCTCGCCAATCATCCTCCGCCCAGCCGAAATGATGCATGAGCGGTGCGATAGCCAGTGCCGGGTCCGAGGTGCGCCCCGCCACCACGATTTGCGCACCTGCGGCAAGTGCTTTTGCCAAGGGCGCAGCACCGATATAGGCATTGGCGGAAACGAGCTTCCAGGACGACATATCAAGCCCGGTATCGGCTTCATGCACGGCCATGCTGTCCAGATTGATGCTGGCGGAAACATCATCGCCAGTGACAAGCCCGATGCGAAGTTCCGGTAAGCCAAGCCGTTTCGCCAACCGCGCAATGGCGCGCGCTGCGGCAAGCGGATTGGCCGCACCGAAATTGCCGAGGATCGGGATGCCCGCGCGCGCCGCATCAGCAAGGATCGGTTCCAGCAGGCGTTCCAGCATGGGTTCATAGCCCGCTTCAGGATCGCGCCGGCGTTCAAGCTGCGCAAGCGCCACGGTGCGTTCGCCAAGACATTCAAAGAACATGGCCGCCGGCAGGTCGCGCTTGATCAGGCTGCGCATCACAGGAATGGGCGCATCCACGCGGTCACCTGAAAAACCGGCGCCATTGCCGACGAGAAACAGATCACTCACGCCATGCACTCCTTGATCGCGGCGCCGAGTATGGCCGCGTCGCTATCGTCAAAGGCAATCGGGTTGATGGCAAGCAGGCCCTGGTTGATG
Source organism: Roseomonas sp. (assembly GCA_020249435.1). Lineage (GTDB taxonomy): Bacteria > Pseudomonadota > Alphaproteobacteria > Acetobacterales > Acetobacteraceae > Neoroseomonas. The sequence continues at coordinate 48,402 of JADCFQ010000008.1, forward strand.
CGCCCGGCATCGAGGTGAATGGCGGGGCGATGGGCGCGCAGCCGCGCATCCGCGGCATGGGCTGTGGCAGCATCGGGCAGGCGCCATTCCAGAATGGGCAGGCCAAGCTTGGCGCCATCGGGCACCAGGCGAAGGCTTGCCGGATTGCCTGCCGCCGCTAGTACCGCTTCAAGCCGCGTCTGCCAGCGCGCGCTGCGTTGCGCTGGATTATCCGCCACAAAACGCCGCAAAGCGACGATCAGGCCGATGATTTCCTCCTTGCCAATCTTGCAGGAACGCCCGATGCCGTGATGCGGCAGGCCGCGCATTTGCGCGAGGGGCGCGAATTCCGGCGGCGCGATGAAATCCGCTTCCGGCATGTCAAGATCAAGCAACTGTGCTAGTGCTGAGGAAACCAGATCGCGCCGCCCGGCGAGAATGCCTGAAGATTGCGGCCCGCCCAAAGCCTTGCCGCCGGAAAAACACACCAGATCGGCACCCTCGGCGATGAAGCGCTTCAGGTTTTCGGCCGGTGGCAATTGCGCTGCCGCATCCACCAATACGGGGATATGCCGTTCACGCGCCACGCGCACCACATCGGGCAAGGGCGGCTCACTATTCGCACCAGCGAGGTAATAGATCGCCGCCGTGCGATCCGTGATGGCATCGGCGATTTCCCAAGGCGCGGCATCGCGCACGCCGGGGCCGGAAACGCGGTCCGGGATGCCGATTTCAATGATGCGCCCGCCCGCGACCCGCAAGGCACGATCATACATATTGCGCTGGCTGCGGATGGTGATGAATTCATCCGGCATGCCGCGCGTATCGGGCAGGCGGTTCATCGCGCCCGGATCAAGCCGCGCCATGCAGGCTGCGGCCCCCAGCAATACAGCGGCGGAAGCGCCAGAGGTGACAATGCCCGCTTCCGCGCCCGTGGCCTTGGCGATGTCTCGGCTGGCAGCAGCTTGCAAATGATGCATTTCAACCGTGGCGCGCGCGGCTTCCGCCATGGCGCCCAGCACCTCGGGCGCCATCAGCCCGCCGGAAAGTCGCGTATTGGTGCCATAGGCATTGATGATGCGCGGCACGCCAAGATCATCGTAAATCATGCGGGTTGTTCCGAAAGGGTGCGGCGGAGCGCATCACGCCAAAGCGCATAACGACTATCCGCTTCGGCGCGATTCATTTGTGGGGTGAAACGGCGTTCCAGCCGCCAATGCGTGGCCCCTGCCGCACCTGGTGGCGCGCAAAGCCCGGCCTGCATGCCAGCGAGATAGGCCGCACCAAGGGCGGTGGTTTCCAGCACTGTCGGGCGATCCACCGGTGCGCCCAATTGGTCAGACAGGAATTGCATGGTCCAATCGGAAGCGACCATGCCGCCATCAACACGCAACACGGTTTCACGCGCGCCCTGCCAATCCGCATGCATGGCTTCGATCAGATCGCGCGTCTGAAACGCAACACTTTCAAGGGCAGCGCGGCAAAGCTCGGCACGGCCGGCGCCGCGCGTCAGGCCAAAAATCGCGGCCTGCGCCTTGGCATCCCAATGCGGCGCGCCAAGCCCGGCAAAGGCCGGCACCAGCACCACGCGCTGCGCGGGATCGGCTTGTGCGGCCAGAACCCCGGCTTCCTTCGCATGGCTGATGATGCCCAAGCCATCGCGCAGCCATTGCACCGAGGCACCGGCAACAAAAATGGCACCTTCGAGTGCGTAATGGCGTTTGCCCTGCAATTGATAGGCGATGGTCGTCAGCAGCCGATTACGCGACGCAACCGGCGCCTCACCGGTATTGAGCAGCGCGAAACACCCCGTGCCATAAGTGGATTTCACCATGCCTGGTGCGAAGCAGCCCTGGCCGATGGTGGCAGCCTGTTGGTCACCCGCCATGCCGCGAATGGGAATGGCGGCACCCAATAACGCCGGTTCCGTCGCGCCGAAATCGCCCGCGCAATCGCGCACCTCCGGCAGAATGGCTGCCGGGATGCGAAACAGCCGCAGCAAATCCGCATCCCAAATGCCGCGCCGGATATCGAACAACATGGTGCGCGCGGCATTGGTGGCATCGGTCGCATGCACGCGCCCGCCCGTGAGGCGCCAGAGCAAAAAGCAATCCACCGTGCCGAAAGCGAGCGCACCGCGTTCCGCCGCCGCCCGCGCGCCCGCGATATTGTCCAACATCCAGGCGAGTTTGGTCGCGGAGAAATAGGGATCAGCCAGCAGACCGGTGCGTTCGGTCAGCAGCGCCTCATGCCCCTCGGCACGGAGCTTCGCGCAGGCATCCGCCGTGCGGCGGTCCTGCCAGACAATGGCGCGATGCAGGCAGCGCCCCGTGGCGCGATCCCAAAGCAGCGTGGTTTCGCGTTGATTGGTAATGCCAATGCCGGCGACATCGTCTGCACTGCCGCCGGCTTTCTCCAGGGCCTGACGCAAGCTTGTGATGGCGCCCTGCCAGATATCCTCAGGCTCATGTTCCACCCAGCCAGGGGCCGGGAAATGCTGCGGCAATTCCATCTGCGCGGTCGCGCGTGGCGCCAGATCGGCCCCGAAGGCGATGGTGCGCGTAGAGGTCGTGCCCTGATCGAGCGCAAGCAGCAAAGGGGTCTTCATGCCGTGGCCTTTTCTTCCCGAGCGTAGCATAATGCGGGAAAGGAGATTGCGCGATGGCCATTCAGCTTTACGAACTCTGCGGTGCCGATCCGGCGCGGCGCTTCAGCCCCTATTGCTGGCGGAGCCATTTGGCGCTGGCGCATAAGGGCCTGGCCTTTGAGGTGATTCCCTGGCGCTTCACGGAAAAGGCAGCAATTGGCGCGCATGGGTCGCAGAAAGTGCCGGTGATGCTGGATCATGGCCGCGCTATCATCGATTCCTGGGTGATTGCGGAATATCTGGAAGATACCTATCCGGATCGGCCTTCTCTGTTTGGCGGTGCCGGCGGGCGGGCCTTGGCGCGCTTCATCAATGCCTGGGGCGATGCGGTATTGCATGCCGGGATTGCTCGGCTGGTGGTCTCAGACATTCCGCAGCATCTGGCGCCGGAAGATGTGGCCTATTTTGTCCCGGATCGTGAAAAGCGCTTTGGCATGACGCTTGAAGCCGTGACGGCGGATCGTGCGGAACGCGTGAAGGGTTTTCGTGATAGCCTGATGCCACTGCGGATTGCGCTGCGTGCCGCGCCCTTTCTGCATGGTGATGCGCCAGGCTATGCGGATATGATCGTCTTTGGCGGCTTCCAATGGGCGCGCTGCGTCAGTGCCTTTCCGCTACTGGCAAAGGATGATGCGGTCTATGCCTGGCGGGAGAGGATGCTGGATGCCTATGGCGGCATTGCCCGCGCTGCACCGGCTTTTGCGGAAGCCTGAAGCGCCCTTTCTTTTCGCTTGAAAGGCAGCGCGCTTCGCGCTTGGCTTGCGGTATTCGATGTTTGCCGCAAGCAAGGAGGCCGCCATGCCCATACCCACCCTTATCCGCAACGCTGCCTGGACCGCCGAATGGGATGCAGCGGCGGGGCGGCATTTCTATGGCCAGGGCAGGGATGTGCTGCTTGCCGATGGGCGCATCGCCGCCGTCACGCCGCATGATCCCAATGCGCCGCCCGCCGCTGGCGCGGAAGTGATTGATGGCAGCAAATTGCTGGTCATGCCGGGGCTGATCAATATACACACCCACCCGACAACCGAACCCGCCGGGCGCGGCGTGCGTGAAGATCATGGTGTGCCGGAACAGCAAATGACTGGCCTGTTCGAACGCCTGCAAGCCTTTCGCCTTGATCAGCAAGGTCAGGCTGCGGCGATGCGCCTTGCCTATGCGGAATTGATGTCGGCGGGCGTCACGAGTGTGGTGGATTTGTCGCCGCCCTTTCCATCCTGGCTTTCCATCATGGCGGAAAGTGGGCTCCGTGGATGGGCTGGTGCGGGCTATGCCGCGGCGCGCTGGGGTATGGAAGCGCCGCAAACCGTGACCTGGATGTGGAACCGCGAAGATGCGCGTCGGCAGTTCGATGCCGCCAAGCAATTCATGAAGGAGGCCGAGGCCGATCCCTCCGGCCGCCTGACCGGCATCGTCTTCCCCGCACAGATTGACACGGTGGAGGAGGAGATGCTGCGCGAAAGTATCGCCTATGCTGCCGAAACGGGCCGGCCCTTCACCACCCATATCGCGCAATCCGTGGTCGAAGTGCGGGAGATTATTCGCCGCCATGGCATCACCCCCATTCAATGGGCTGCGAATATCGGGCTGCTGACGCCGCGCAGCATTCTGGGCCATGCGATTTTTGTGGATGAACATATCTCGATCGGCTGGCATACGGCAAAGGATGTCGGGCTGATCGCCGATACGGGGGCGACGGTCGCGCATTGCCCATCACCCTTTGCACGCTATGGCGAGCATTTGCGCCATTTCGGCAAGTATCGCGCGCGCGGTGTCAATCTTGGTTTCGGTACGGATTGCGCGCCGCATAATCTGATTGAGGAAATGCGCCTTGCCATCATTCTGGCGCGCAATGCCTGCCGCGATGTGGCCGCCGCTGATACCGGCAGTGTTTTCCACGCGGCGACGATTGGCGGTGCGACCGCGCTTGGCCGGCCTGATCTTGGGCGGTTGCATCAAGGTGCATCGGCGGATGTCGTACTGGTGGATTTGGCACATCCGCTGATGACGCCGCCGCGTGACCCCTTGCGCGCATTGGTCTTCCACGCCGCTGACCGCGCTGTTAAGCGCGTGCTGGTGGGGGGTGAGACGATCTACGCCGATGGCAAACCGACCAGGCTGAATGTGACAGATGCCGCCGGTATCCTCGCCGAAAGCCAGGCCAAGATGCTGCGTGATTCAGTCGGGCGTGATTATCGAGGCCGCAGCGGCGATGAGATTGCGCCGATCAGCCTGCCACTGCATTAACCAAGGCTTGCCAGCCCGTTTGAAGCCTGTAAACCCTGCTGGAAACAGGAGGCATGCCATGGCGTTGATTGACCGGATCGGGGTGGATGTTGGGCGCAAGTTGAAGCTGGAAGACGCCATTGAATGGGCGGCGCGCAACCAGGTGCGCCACATAGATATTCAGTTGGACACGGGCGAGAATAAGGTGACCATGTTCGATGATGCGCGCTGCCGCGCCATTGTTGCTTCAGCCCGGGCCAATGGCGTGACGATTGCGCTGCACACACTCTCTGCCGTGAATGTTGCGGAATATTCGCCCTTCCTGGCGGAAGCCGTGGATGCCTATCTGCGCGCCTATATTGAAGTGGCGCCGAAGCTTGCAGCCGAATGGATCGTGGTCCATGCCGGCTATCACTTCACCGCCGATGTGCCGATGCGCATGGAAGCGGGGCGGGACCGTTTGCAGCGCATGGTGCAATACGCGGAACAGCATGGCGCGCTGTTGTTGCTGGAAAACCTGAATGTCGAACCCCCAACGGCAGAGGTGCATTATCTGGCCCATACGCAAGAAGAATGGCGCTATTTTTATGATGCCATTCATTCTCCCGCCTTCGCGCTTTCCTTCACCGCCAATCACGCGCATCTGATGCCCGATGGTGTTGCTGCCTGGGTGGCGGGCATTCCGATGGACCGCGTACGAGAAGTGCGGCTGGCGGATTGCTGGCGCAATGGGCATGAGGAACATCTGGTGCCCGGCCAGGGTGATTTCGATTTCGGCGATATGTTCCGCCTGATTGAAGCGCGCGGCTTCAAGGGCCACTACACCAATGCCTTTGGCTCGCTTGAAGATATGCAATGGGCGCGCGGCTATATGGTGGAAAAGGCCCGCGCGGCGGGGGTGAAGGTGGACTGATCCGCCCCGGCACGGTCCTTGCTGCTCCAGCCCCGGAAAAACAACTCCGGGGCTTCAAACCATGTCCATTACTCGCTTTTCGCGCCGTGCCTTGCTCGGGGCCGGCGCTTCTGGCCTGACGCTGCCGCTGATTTCTGAGGCGTTCAGCCCAGCTTTTGCCCAAGGCGCAGGCGAAAGAACGCTGCGCTACGGCATTTCCATGGCCGATATTCCGCAAACCACCGGCCAGCCGGATCGCGGTGCCGGCGCTTATCAATTCACCGGTTACACGCTGTATGATCCCCTGGTTGCCTGGGAAATGGATGTCGCGGATCGGCCGGGAAAGCTGGTGCCGGGGCTGGCGACTTCCTGGGAATCGGACCCGGCAGACCGCAAGCGCTGGATTTTCCGGCTGCGTTCCAGTGTGAAATTCCATGACGGATCGGATTTTGATGCCGATGCGGTGATCTGGAATTTCGAAAAAGTGCTCAATCCGCAGGCGCCGCATTTTGACAATCGCCAGGCCGCGCAGGTGCGCCCGCGCCTACCATCGGTTGCTGCCTGGCGGAAGATTGATGCCATGACAGTGGAAGTCACCACCAAGACGGTGGACAGCATTTTCCCCTATCAAATGCTGTGGTTTCTGATTTCCTCGCCCACGCAATATGAAAAGCTCGGGCGTTCCTGGGAACGTTTTGCCAATGAACCATCCGGCACCGGTCCCTTCCGCATGGGGCGCCTGGTGCCGCGTGCCAGTGCCGAATTGCTGCGCAACACGAATTACTGGAATCCTGTGCGCATGGCGAAGGTGGATCGCATTGTGCTGGTCTGCGCGCCGGAAGCCGTCACGCGGTCCAATGCGCTGCTGACCGGGCAGGTGGATCTGATCGAAACGCCCGCGCCTGATATTGTCCCGCGGCTTCGGCAATCCGGTGCGCGCATTATGGAAAACGTCACGCCGCATGTCTGGAATTACCATTTGAGCTTGCTGGAAGGCTCGCCCTGGCGGGATCTTCGGCTGCGTCAGGCGGCCAATCTTGCGATTGATCGTGCGGGTGTGGTCGCGCTGATGAATGGGCTTGCGAAGCCGGCGGTTGGGGTGGTGGACCCTTCCTCGCCCTGGTTTGGTAATCCAAGCTTCAAGATCAGACATGACCCGGCCGAGGCCAGGCGCCTGCTTGCCGCTGCCGGCTTCACGCCGCGCAACCCTCTGCGCACAAAATTCATCGTGGCCACGGGGGGCAGCGGGCAAATGCTTTCCATGCCGATCAATGAATTCATCCAGCAAAGCTGGCGCGAAGTGGGGATCGAGGTTGAATTCGTCCCGGTTGAATTGGAAGTGCTGTACACTTGCTGGCGCCAGGGCGCGGCGGGTGAATTGGCGCGCAACAATAATGTCACCGCCAATAATGTCGCCTATGTCACGAGCGATCCGCTTTACGCGCTGGTGCGCTTCTTCCATTCGAATCAAATCGCGCCAACAGGCGTGAATTGGTCCCATTACCGCGATGCGGAAATGGATCGGCTGATTGATACCGCACTCAATACCTTCGACCCTGCCGAGGTTGATCGCCTGATGGCCAAGGTGCATGAAAAGGCGGTGGATGAGGCGCTGTTGGTCTATGTGGTGCATGACACCAATCCGCGCGCGCTTGGTCGCAATGTGCGCGGCTATACCCAGGCGCAGCATTGGTTCCAGGATTTGACGACGCTTTCCTGAGGCGACCTGCGCTACCCAGATTGCGATCCCTTTCCTTTCGCGCCATGCTAGGCGCCAGGAAAGGGACTGCGCCATGGCCATTACTGCATTGGGCTATCTGGAACTTCGCGCCAGCCAATTGGATGATTGGGCCGGCTTCGGCCCGCGCCTGCTTGGGCTGATGCTCGCTGAAAAATCCGCGACCGAAATCGCCTTCCGCATGGATGATCGGCGTCAGCGCGTCATTATCAGCGCTGATGCGCATGATGGCCTCGGCGCCTTTGGCTGGGAAGTGGCGGATGCGCCAGCGTTGCAAGCCATGGCCGCCCGCCTGGAAGCGGCGGGGCATCGCGTGGCAGCCGGCAGCGCAGCCTTGGCCGCGCGGCGGCGTGTGGCGGAGGTGATCGTCACCACCGATCCGCTCGGCAATCGGGTGGAGTTGTTTCATGGGCCGGAAGTGACCGACCGGCCTTTCATGCCCGGCCGCGCCATTTCGGGCTTTCGCACCGGGCCGCTTGGCATGGGCCATGCCGTCTTGAATGTGCCGCGCATTGAAGATGTGCTGCCCTTCTATCGGGAAGTGCTCGGCTTTGGGCTTTCGGATTGGGTGGAAAACCCCTTCCGCGCCTATTTCATGCATGTGAATGGCCGGCATCATTCGCTGGCGCTGATTGAAACGGGCAAGGCATCCTTGCATCACCTCATGATGGAATGCCTCAGCCTGGATGATGTCGGGCAGGGCTATGACATTGCCCTGTCTGAGGAAGGCCGCATCGGCACCACGCTTGGCCGCCATACCAATGATTGGATGACGAGCTTTTATGCGCGCACGCCGGGGGGCTTTCTGGTCGAATATGGCTGGGGTGGGCGGCATATAGACCCTGGCTCTTGGCGGGCCGAGCGTATGGATAGCGGGCCAAGCCTATGGGGCCATGATCGGCATTGGGCCGGGGCGGAGGCAGTCGCCAAGGGGCGAGAAATGCGCATGGCCGCGGCTGCGCGCGGCGAAAGGGCGCCGGTGCAGGTGCTACCCGGCAATCACACCCTAATGCCGGGTGCCTGCCCCTGGTGGGATGGGCTGCGCGGCGCGGCGGAATAGCGCGCGGCTTTTCCTTGCAATCCCCGTTATCCCCAGGCGGCGACTCCTCCGCGCTGGGCTATAAGGGCGCATGAATAATTTTGACCCATCGCCCGGCGCCACCCCTGGTTCCGGTTTGCTCGGCCTGTCGCAGCGTATTCCGCCATCCAATCTGGCCGCCGAACAGGCGCTGCTGGGCGCGCTTCTGGCCAATAACAAGGCGTTTGAACGTGTCGGCGAATATCTGGCGCCGGAACACTTCGCCGATCCGGTGCATGGGCGGATTTTCCACGCCATCAAGCGCCGCGTTGAAGCGGGCCAGCTTGCCGATGCGGTGACGCTTCGTGCCGAGTTTGAACATTCCGGCCTGTTGGATGAGGTCGGCGGCCCGGCCTATTTGGCGCAGCTTCTCTCGGCCATGGTCGGTGTCATCAATGCCGGCGAATATGGCCAGGTGATTTATGATGCCTGGCTCCGCCGCCAATTGGTGGATTTGGGCGAGGTGGTGGTGAATCGCGCCTTTGGTGCGCAAGCCGAATTGGACGCCAAGGCGCAGTTGGAATCGGCCGAACAGGCCTTGTTCGAATTGGCCAAGGAAGGCGGCGCGGGGGAGGGTGGTTTCCTCACTTTTGAACGCGCCCTGACCATTGCCGTGCATCACGCGGAGAAAGCCTTCACCACACCTGGCGGCGTTTCCGGCCTGCCGACGGGCTTGCGCGATTTGGACAATAAGACCGGCGGGCTGCACCCATCCGATCTGCTGATCATCGCGGGCCGGCCTGGTATGGGCAAAACGGCGCTTGCGACCAAAATCGCCTTTGGCGCGGCGAAATCCGTGCTGCGCGCCGCGCAGGAAGCAGACCCGAATGCGGTGCCCAAGGGTGGGGTTGCGTTGTTCTCACTCGAAATGAGTGCGGATCAATTGGCGACGCGCTTGCTGGCCGAGGAATCACGTATTTCCGGGGATCGCATCAGGCGCGGTGAAATCAGCCAGCGCGATTTTGACCGGTTTTTGGAAGTCAGCCGCGAATTGGCATCTTTGCCCTTGCATATTGATGACACGCCGGCGATCAGCATCTCGGCGCTGCGCACACGCTGCCGACGTTTGCAGCGCACCAAAGGGCTTGATCTGATTGTGGTTGACTATTTGCAATTGATGCGCCCGGCAGCGGGCACGCGGCCGGAAAGCCGAGTGCTCGAAATCAGCATGATCACCCAGGGGCTGAAGGCACTCGCCAAGGAATTATCGGTGCCGGTGATTGCGCTGTCGCAGTTGTCGCGCGCCGTCGAAAGCCGCGAAGACAAGCGCCCGCAGCTTTCGGATTTGCGTGAATCAGGGTCCATCGAACAGGATGCCGATGTGGTCATGTTCGTCTATCGTGATGATTATTATTTGATGCAGCGCGCACCGAAGGAGCTTGCCTTCGACAATGCCGAGAAATTCCAGGGCGCCCTGGATAAATGGCAGAAGGATATGGAAATGGCGCATAACAAGGCGGAATTGATCATCGCCAAGCAGCGCCATGGCCCAACCGGCACCATCAAATTGTTTTTTGAGGCGGAGTTCACGCGCTTTGGGGATTTGGATACGCAGCATGATGATGGTTTCGCGGGCTGATCCCGCATCCGCATGATGGACCCAACCGCGGTTCTGCATATTGACCTTACGGCCATTGCGGCCAATTGGCGCGCGCTGGCGGCACGCGCGGCACCCGGCGCAGTCGCGGGGGTGGTGAAGGCCAATGCCTATGGGCTTGGTGCGACGCGCGTCGCGCCTGCCTTATGTGCCGCTGGCTGCCGGCATTTCTTTGTCGCGCATTTGTCGGAAGGCATTGCGCTGCGCGCGGCCCTTGGCGCCGGGCCGATGATTGCCGTGCTGGATGGCTTCGCGCCCGGCGCGGATGAGGGTGCTGGGTTGGTCCCGGTGCTGAACAGCCTTGGCGATGTGCTTGCCCATGCCGCTGCGGGACGCAGCGCGGGCCAGGCACAAGCTGCGCTGCTGCATCTGGATACTGGCATGGCGCGGCTAGGGCTGGATGCGGGCGAACAGGCGCGGCTCGCCGCCGATCATGCGCTGCTGAAGGGGCTCGATCTGCTTTATGTCATGTCGCATCTGGCCTGCGCGGATGAAGCGGGTCATCCCTTGAATGCCGAACAGGCAACGCGTTTTGCCCGCGCCTGTGCGGTTCTCCCACAGCTCAAGCGTTCCTTTGCCAATTCTTCCGGTCTGTTTTTGGGTGGCGACTATGCCTCAGACCTCGCCCGGCCGGGCTCAGCGCTTTACGGCATCAACCCCACGCCCGGCGCCCCCAACCCGATGCGGCCGGTGATCCGGCTGGAAGCGCCCATTCTGCAAATCCGCGATATCCCGGCCGGTGCTAGCGTTGGTTATGGCGCTTCCTTCGTGGCAGCGCGCCCCAGCCGGATCGCCACCATTGCGGTTGGCTACGCGGACGGCTACCTGAGAAGCCTATCCGGGCGAGGTGTCGCGGCCTATCGCGACATGATGCTGCCGATGGTGGGGCGCGTTTCCATGGATTTGATCACGCTGGATGTGACGGAAGCGCCGGGGCTGGCGCCGGGGGATCGCGTCACGCTGATCGGCGGCGCTGCGCCATCGCCGGATGACCTGGCAGCGCGAGCCGGCACGATTGGCTATGAGATCCTGACCTCACTCGGCGACCGCTACCGCCGCGACTACGGGGCGGGCTGAGCTTGGCCGCGATCCTGGGTCCCGTCGCCACCCTTGGCCGCGCCGTGCTGGGTGCGCTGCAGCGCATTGGTGCGGTGGTGTTGTTCGCGCTGGAGGGGATTTCGCATCTGCTGCGCCCGCCCTTTTATGGCCGGCTGTTTCTGCGCCATGTGGTGGAGATTGGTTATTTCTCGCTGCCCGTCGTGGCGCTGACCGCGTTTTTCACGGGGATGGTGCTGGCGCTGCAGACCTATACGGGCTTCGCGCGCTTCAATGCGGAAGGGGCGGTCGCGAATGTTGTCGTGCTTTCCATCACGCGCGAATTGGGCCCGGTGATTGCCGGGCTGATGGTGGCCGGGCGCATTGGTGCTGCCTTTGCCGCTGAAATCGGCACCATGCGCGTGACGGACCAGATTGACGCGCTGACCACGCTTTCCACCAACCCGATGAAATACCTGGTGGCACCTCGGCTTTTGGCCGGCGCCATCGCTTTGCCCTTTCTGGTGCTGATTGCCGATACGCTCGGCGTGATGGGGGGCTGGCTGATTGGCACGGCGAAGCTGGGCTTCAGTTCCGCCGGCTATTTGCGCGCGACGCTTGATTTCATGCAGACCATGGATGTGGTCTCGGGCCTCGTGAAGGCATCGGTCTTTGGTTTTATTATTGCGCTGATGGGCTGCTGGTGCGGCTATAACAGCAAGGGCGGCGCGCAGGGTGTGGGTGCCGCGGCAACATCGGCGGTGGTGACATCTTCCATCCTGATCCTGGCGCTGGATTACATCATCACCGAAATGTTCTTCGCGCGATGAGTGGCGCGGTGCCGAAAATCCGCCTGCGTGGGCTGTCAAAAGCCTTTGGCCCGAAGCAGGTGCTGGATGGCGTGGACCTTGATATCCGCGCCGGGCATGGCATGGTCATTCTGGGGGGGTCGGGTTCCGGCAAATCCGTCACCATCAAATGCATTCTGGGGCTGATTGAACCCGATGCCGGCAGCATAGAAATTGATGGTCGCAACATCCTGACCTTGCCGCGACGAGAGCGTGAGGCGCTGAATGACCGCATCGGCATGCTGTTTCAGAATGGCGCGCTGTTCGATAGCCTGCCGGTCTGGGAGAATGTCTGCTTCAAGCTGCTGGCACAAAAGCGCATCACCCGCGCCCGCGCCCGCGACAAGGCGGCCGAGGTCTTGGCGCAAGTGGGCCTTGCCGCATCGGTAGGTGATCTTTCGCCGTCCGAGCTTTCGGGCGGTATGCAAAAGCGCGTCGCACTCGCCCGCGCCATTGCCGCCGAGCCCGAGATCATTTTCTTCGATGAACCGACAACCGGGCTTGATCCCATCATGGGTGCGGTGATTGATGGGCTGATTGTGGATGTGGTGCATCGGCTGGGCGCCACGGCGGTTTCCATCACGCATGACATGGCAAGTGCGCGCCGCATCGGCGATGACGCCGCCATGATCCATAAGGGCCGCATCATCTGGACCGGTGAGGCAGCAAAGCTTGGCGATACCGGCAATGCGATGGTGGACCAATTTGCGCGTGGTGAGCGGGAAGGGCCGATACAGATGGAATTGCGGAAGTAGCGCTTAACCAAATCCCGCATTCAACCCTGCAATCGCTCCCGCATACTCGCGCTGCAACCGCGCTACCAACTCCGCCGTGCTCGGCACATCCTGAATGGCGCCCACCCCCTGGCCCGCCGACCAGATATTCTTCCAGGCGCGCTTTTCGCTGCTGCCCAGATGGAGCTCCCGGTTGAATTCGGGCAAGTTTTCGGGGTCAAGCCCCGCCGCTTCCAGTGATGCACGCAGGAAATTGCCATTCACCCCGCTGATCGCATTGGTATAGACAATATCCTTCGCAGTCGCTGCCAGGATCATCTGCTTGTAATCCTCTGGCGCGCGGCTTTCCGTGGTCGCGATGAAACGCGTGCCCAAATACGCAAAATCCGCCCCTGCTGCGCGCGCTGCGACCACATGCGCCCCGGTGGACATGGCCCCCGAGAGAATGATGGTGCCCTGATAAAATTGCCGGATCTCCTGCACAAAGGCGAAGGGATTATAGGTGCCGGCATGCCCGCCCGCGCCGGCGCATACCGCGATCAGCCCATCAACGCCGGCCTCGGCCGCCTTGCGGGCATGGCGCAGGTTGATCACGTCATGAAACACCAACCCGCCATAGCCATGGATGGCATCCACCACTTCCGACACGGCGCCGAGTGAGGTGATCACGAAGGGCACGCGCTGGCGCACCGTTTCCGCCAAATCCGCGTCCAGCCTGGCATTGGAACGATGCACAATCAGATTGACCCCGAAAGGTGCCGCGGCATTGCCCGTTCTCTCCCGGATTTCCGCCAGCCATTCCCCATAGCCTTCCGTGCTGCGCTGATTCAGCGCCGGGAAACTCCCCACCACGCCCGCCTTGCAGGTTTCCACCACCAGATCGGGGCCAGAGACCAGGAACATGGGCGCGGCAATGACCGGCAGGGCGATTCTGCCCTGAAACAAGGCGGGGATGGGCATGGGCAATCCTTCAAAAGGGCAGGGGCAAGCCTGCCGGGGCGGGGCCAAGGGCGCAAGGCCATTGCCTTATTGCATCCGGGCGCAAAGCAAGCCTAGGCTTCCCCCTGAGGCACCGACAGCGTGCCAAGGGATGAAACGGCGCCTGGCGCCAGGGTAGGGGAAGTCCGGTATGAAACTCGGCGCGGCTATTGCGGAAATCATGAAGCGTGAGGGCATTCAGATCCTCACCGGCTATCCGGTCAATCATCTTATTGAGTATGCGGCGGATGCGAATATCCGCCCCATCATGGTCCGGCAGGAGAGAATCGGCCTGCATATGGCGGATGCGATTTCGCGCGTGACATCGGGCCGCACCATTGGTGCCTTCTGCATGCAGCACGGGCCCGGTGCCGAGAATGCCTATGGCGGTGTCGCGCAATGCTATGGCGAAAGCGTGCCGGTTTTGGTGCTGCCCATGGGCTATCCGCGCCGCATCGCGCATATTGACCCCAATTTCAATTCTTCCGTGCAAATGCGCGGCATCACCAAATCTGCTGAGCCGATCATGAGCGCGGCTGAGGTGCCGAATATTCTGCGCCGCGCCTTTGCCCGGTTGCGTAATGGCCGTGGTGGTCCCGTGCTGGTCGAAATCCCGACCGATATGTGGAATGAGGAAGTGCCGGAACCGCTCGCCTATCATCCGGTGGCGGCCACACGCTATGGTCCTGACCCGGTTGATTTGGAACGCGCGGCGGCGATGCTGGCGAAGGCGAAGCGCCCCGTGATTTATGCCGGCACCGGCGTGCATTGGGCGCGCGCCTGGCCGCAATTGCAGGCCTTGGCTGAAATGTTGGCGGCACCTGTCACAACAAGCCTTGGTGGTAAATCGGCCTTCCCGGAAGATCACCCGCTGGCCTTGGGTTCAGGTGGTCTCGCGATGCGGCGCGGCGTGCGGCATTTCCTGGATAATGCCGATGTGATCCTTGGTATTGGTTGTTCCTTTACCGAAACCAATTTCGGCGTGAAAATGCCCAGCGGCAAGAAGATCATTCACGCAACGCTTGATCCTGACCATTTGGGCAAGGATCTGCCGATTGATATCGGCCTGGTTGGTGATGCTGGCCTGACCATGGATGGGCTGATTGCCGATTTGGCGACGCGCATCAAAAAGCCGCGCAGCAGCACGGCTGTTGCCAAGGAAATTGCAGGGCTCAACAAGGAATGGCTGGCGGCCTGGGCGCATAAGACGGATAGCGATGCATCCCCGCTCAACCCCTATCGCGTGCTACGCGATTTGTGGCGGACGGTGGATGTGGACAATACCATCATCACCCATGATGCCGGCAGCCCGCGCGATCAACTCTCCCCTTTCTGGGTGAGCCGCAAGCCGCTGACCTATCTTGGCTGGGGCAAGACGACGCAGCTTGGCTATGGGCTTGGGCTGGCCATGGGCGCGAAGCTTGCCGCACCGGATAAGCTTTGCATCAATGTCTGGGGCGATGCGGCGATTGGCTTTACGGGCATGGATTTCGAAACCGCGGTGCGTGAACGTATCCCGATCTTGTCAATCCTGCTCAATAACTTCTCCATGGCGATCGAATTGAAGGTGATGCCGATCAGCACGAAGAAATATCGCTCCACCGATATTTCGGGTGATTATGCCGCGATGGCACGCGCCTTTGGCGGCTACGGCGAAAGGGTTGAAAAGATCGCGGATATCATCCCGGCGATCAAGCGCGGCATTGAGCAGACGAAGAACGGCACGCCGGCGCTGCTGGAATTCATCACCTCCAAGGAAACAGAAGTCTCACGCCAATAGAAGCGGGGAACCGCGGGCCGGGAAGGAATAGGGTATATGGCGACAGTTGAAATTCGCGATGTCAAAAAGGCCTTCGGTTCCACGCAGGTGTTGCATGGCGTGAGCGTGGATATTGAAGACGGGCAGTTCGTGGTGCTTGTTGGACCTTCTGGTTGCGGCAAATCCACCTTGCTCCGCATGTTGGCGGGGCTTGAGAATATCACGGGTGGTGAGATCGCGATCGGCGACAGGGTGGTGAACAAGGTGCCGCCGAAGGATCGCGATATTGCGATGGTCTTTCAGAATTACGCGCTGTATCCGCATATGACCGTCTATCAAAACATGGCCTTTTCCATGAAGCTGGCCGGCGCGCCCAAGGAAGTGATGGACCAGGAAGTGCAGAAGGCCGCACGGATTCTGGGGCTTGAGCAATTGCTGCACCGCTTTCCGCGCCAGCTTTCCGGTGGTCAGCGTCAGCGCGTTGCCATGGGGCGCGCCATTGTGCGTAATCCGCAAGTGTTTTTGTTTGATGAGCCGCTTTCCAACCTTGATGCAAAGCTGCGCGTACAAATGCGTTCCGAGATCAAGGAATTGCATCAACGCCTGAAGGTCACAACGGTTTACGTGACGCATGACCAGATCGAAGCCATGACCATGGCGGATAAGATCGTGGTCATGAACCATGGCCGGATCGAACAGGCCGGCGCGCCGCTTGAGCTTTATGATCGCCCGGCCAATCTTTTTGTGGCGGGCTTCATTGGCTCACCGGCGATGAATTTATTGATGGGGCGGATCAGCGAAGGTGCTTTCATTGATGCTGGCGCAACGCGCTGGCCCTTGCCGGCGCAATATGCGTCGATGGAAGGCAGAGAGGTTGTCTACGGTATTCGCCCGGAACATTTGCGGCTTGATCCAAATGGCATTGAAGGGCGGGTGCATGTGGTGGAGCCAACCGGTTCTGAAACCCAGGTGATGCTTCGCACCAGCATGTGCGCTGTGATGGGTGATATATCGCTCATCGGCGCGTTTCGGGAACGGATTACGGCGCGTCCCGATGAAGCGCTTTCGATATCGCCCGAACTTTCCCTTGTACACATCTTCGACAAGGCAAGCGGGCAGAGGATTTAGTTTTCGTTCAACCAAACATCAGGGAGTGAAAAAATGGCCAATATCATCACAAGACGCAGTATTCTTGGTGCCGGTGTCGGCATGGCGGCGCTTGCCGCTGGTGGCGACGCGCTGGCGCAACTCCAGGTGCGCGGCGATGCCAGCGTTGCCGCGCCGCGCCTGCCGATCGAAAACGGCGCGACCTTGCGCATCCTGCGCCCGGTGCGTTTCGTGGCACCGGATGAAGAAGTGTTCCGCGCCAATGCCGCGCGCTTTACCCAGCAAACCGGCGTGCAGGTGCGCGTGGATTTCGTGGGTTGGGAAGACATCAACCAGCAAACCGCCGTCACCGCCAATACTGGCGCGGGCCCGGATTGCATCATCGGCTTTGGCGATTCGCCCCATATCTATGCCGATAAGCTGGTCGAGGTTTCGGATATTGCTGAATATCTCGGCAAGAAATTCGGCGGCTGGATGTTCGGCGGTGAGAAGCTTGGTAAGCGGCATGGCACCAATAACTGGATCGGCTTGCCCATGGGCGGCACCTCTGGTCCGCTGATCTGGCGCAAATCTGCTGTCAATGAAGTCGGCTTCCAGGCGCCGCCCAATGATCTGCCGGGCGTGCTTGAACTCTGCCGGCGTCTGCGCCGCATCAACAAGCCGGCTGGTTTCGCGCTCGGCAATGCGATGGGCGATGGCAATGGCTTCGCCAATTGGCTGATGTGGAGCCATGGCGCTTCCATCACCGATGAAAGCGGCGCGGTTTCGGTCAATAGCCCGCAGACGCTCGCGGCGCTGAATTACCTCAGGGAACTCTACCCGACCTTTGTTGATGGCGGCACGATTGCCTGGGGCGATATCAGCAATAACCAGGCCTATGCGGCGAATACCTGCTGGCTCACGCAAAATGGCGTGTCGCTTTATTTCGCGCTGAAGAATGACCCGGCGACACGCGCCATTGCCGATGATTCGGAACATAGCGTCATGCCGCTTGGTCAGGCGAATAGCTGGCCCAATGCACCATTGACCCTGAACGCCATGGTGTTCCGCCACAGCCGTTTCCCCAATGCGGCCAAGGCCTTCCTGACTTTCATGATGGAAGTGGAACAATACGAACCATGGCTCAATGCCAATCTTGGCTATTGGGCGCATCCGCTGAACGCCTATCGGGCGGCGCCGGTTTGGACCAGCGATCCGAAGGTCACGATCTTCCGTGATGCCATGAACAACCAATTCTGGAATGGCTATAAGGGCCCGATTTCCGAAGCCTCTGGCCAGGCCAATGCGGAATATGTGCTGGTGCAGATGTTCGCTTCTGTTGCCTCTGGTCAGGCAACGCCAGAAGCGGCCATGCGCGAAGCGGATCGCCGGTCGCGCCGTATTTTCCGTCGCGGCTGAAGTCAACAAGGGCGGCCTTCCATACAAAGGCCGCCCCCTGCCGGAGCCTCTTGAATGTCCAGCACCACTACCGGATGGGTCCGGCCGAAGATCGAGCAGAACTGGCTGACCAGGCTGCTCGATTGGAAGCCCTTTCTGATCATCCTCTGCCTGCTGCCGGCGATTGGCTTGCTGGCAGTCTTCCTGACCTATCCGTTGGGGCTTGGCATCTGGTTGGCGTTCACCGATACCACCATCGGGCGGAGCGGACGCTGGGTCGGGCTCGAAAACTTCGAATTCATGATCGAAGACCCGATCTTCTGGAACGCAGTGTTCTTTAGCGTTTTCTATACCGGTATTGCCACCATCGGGAAATTCGCGCTCGGGCTTTGGTTGGCGCTGCTGTTGAATAATCACTTGCCCTTCAAATCACTGCTTCGCGCCATCATCCTGCTGCCCTGGATTGTGCCGACGGTGCTGACGGCGGTTGCCTTTTGGTGGATCTATAATCCGCAATTTTCTGTCATTTCCTGGATGCTGATCGAACTTGGGCTGCGTGATACCAATGTGGATTTCATCAATACGGCCTGGCCCGCGCGCTGGTCGCTGATTGCTGCCAATATCTGGCGCGGCATTCCCTTTGTTGCGATTTCGCTGTTGGCCGGATTGCAGACCATTTCGCCATCGCTTTATGAGGCAGCGCTGCTGGATGGCTCCACCGCCTGGCAGCGCTTTCGCTACATCACCTTCCCGATGCTGCTGCCGATCTTGGCGATTGTCATGACCTTCAGCATCATCTTCACCTTCACGGATTTCCAGCTGGTCTATGCCATCACGCGTGGTGGGCCAGTGAATTCCACGCATTTGCTGGCAACCCTTGCCTTCCAGCGCGGCATTCCGGCGGGGCAATTGGGCGAAGGGGCGGCGATTGCGGTTTCCATGATTCCCTTCCTCGTTTTCGCAACCTTGTTCAGCTATTTCGCCCTGGCACGCCGCAAATGGCAGCAGGGTGAGAGCAATGATTGACGCCGGGAGCAAAATGCCATGAGCGCCACAACGCAAGAAGAAGAAACCCAGTCCAGCGCTGCCCCGCCATCCGAAGCCATGGCCTGGGACAGCAAGGCGCGGCGGATGGTCACCATCTATCTGCCGCTCGCCTGCTTTCTGATCATCCTGCTGTTTCCGTTTTATTGGATGACCATCACCTCCTTCAAACCGAATGCGGAGCTTTACGACTACAAGACGCATAACCCTTTCTGGATCAGCTCCCCGACGCTCGATCACATCAGGCTGCTGCTGTTCAATACGGCCTACCCACGATGGCTGATGACCACAATGATGGTGGCAGTTGGCGCGACCATTCTCTCGCTCGTCAGTTCCACGCTCGCGGCCTATGCCATTCAGCGCTTGCGCTTCACAGGCAGCCAATATGTCGGGCTTGCGATCTATCTTGCCTATCTGGTGCCGCCCTCCATCCTGTTCATTCCGCTCGCGACCATGGTGTTTCAGCTTGGGTTGTTTGATACGCCCTTCGCGCTGATCCTGGTTTATCCGACCTTCCTGGTGCCCTTCTGTACCTGGCTGCTGATTGGCTATTTCAAATCCATTCCCTATGAGCTTGAGGAATGCGCTTTGATTGATGGCGCCACGCGGCTGCAAATCCTGCGGCAGATCACGTTGCCGCTGGCCGTGCCGGGGCTGATCAGCGCGGGCATCTTCTCCTTCACGCTGTCCTGGAATGAATTCATCTATGCGCTCGCCTTCATCCAATCGAGCGAGAACAAGACCGTCCCCGTCGCGATCCTGACCGAATTGGTGACAGGCGATGTCTATCAATGGGGTGCGCTGATGGCGGGCGCCTTGCTGGGGTCGCTACCGGTTGCGATCTTCTATTCCTTCTTCGTGGATTACTACGTTTCCTCCTTGACCGGCGCGGTCAAGGAATGATCTGAAAAGGACCGATCACATGGCTAAATTCACCATCCTGACGCCCGCGGCGGCGTCCTTCACCACATCAGGCGGCGGCTATGATTATGAGCTGGAAGCGCTTGATGGCATGGGGGTGGAGATCATCGAATGTCAGCCGACTGAAAAGGATTTCATCGCCAAGGCAGGGCAGGCGGATGCGGTCTACGCCAAGGGCATGCAGTTCAATGCCAAGATGATCAAGGCGCTGAAGAAGTGCCGCATCATCGCGCTTGGTTCTGTGGGCGTTGATTATGTGGATGTGGCGGCCGCCACCGCGCAGGGCATTCCGGTCACGAATTGCCCGGACACCTTCATTGAAGAAGTGGCCGATCACGCCATGATGCTGCTGCTGGCAACCCATCGGCGCTGCATTGAACAGGACCGCATGGTGCGTGAAGGCCGCTGGGGTGAAGGCCGCCCGCAATTGCTGCAAATCCCGCGCCTGATGGGCCAGACCATGGGCTTCATCGGCTTTGGACGTGTGGCGCGCGCCACCGCGCATCGCGCCCGCGCCTTTGGCCTGCATATGAAGGCGTTTGATCCCTTTGTGGAAGAACTGACCATGTCAGCGCTTGGCGTGGAACCGGCGAGCCTTTCCGATCTGCTCGCCACTTCCGATTTCGTTTCCATGCATTTGCCGGATACCCCCGAAACGCGTGGCTTCTTCAAGGAAAAGCACTTCAAGCAGATGAAGAAGAACGCGCTGTTTATCACCACAGGCCGTGGTCCCACCGTGGAAGAAGCCGGGCTGATCAAGGCGCTGCAAAAGGGCTGGATCGCGGGCGCTGGCATTGACGTATTTGAAATTGAGCCCACCAAGCCAGATAATCCGCTGCACAAGATGCAGAATGTGATCCTGTCGCCGCATAATGCCTCGGCCTCGGCGCGGTTTGATCCGGCGCGCAAGCGCCGCGTGGGGCAGAACATTTCGCTGGTGCTTTCGGGTCGTTGGCCGCTGTCTTGCGTGAATCCAACCGTGCTGACGGGCACAAGCCTCAAGCGCTGGCAGCCCTATTCCATGGAACGCGGGCCGAATTCGTAACAAAACCAAGGCGCATCACATGTCTGAAACTGAAAATCCCGTTCTGCTCACACGGGAAGGGCCAGTGGTGCGCCTTACCCTCAACCGGCCGCATCGGCGCAATGCCATGTCGGCGGCGATGGGGGTTGCCCTGGATGCAGCGCTTGATGCGCTGGAGAAAGATACCACCGCGCGCATCGTGATTTTCTCAGGCGCTGGCGGGCATTTCTGTGCGGGGCTTGATTTGACGGAGGTCGGTTCTCAGGGCACGGAAGCGGAACGATTGGCCGCTGCGCAGCAACGCAATCACGCAACCGGGCAACGCTTTATCAGGCTCTGCAACCTGCCGCAGGTGGTGATTGCCGCTGTGCAGGGCTCGGCCCATGCCGGCGGGCTTGGCTGGGTTTGCGCGGCGGATATCGCGATTGCCACCGCCGATGCGCGCTTTGCCGCACCGGAAGCCAAGCGTGGCCTGGTGCCGGCGCAAATCCTGCCCTGGATGGTGCGCCGTATGGGCCGCAGCAATGCCGCGCGCATGGTGCTGCAAGGGCAGGTGATTGATGCGCCTGAAGCCGCGCGTATTGGCCTGGTGCATCAATTGGTTGCCGATGCCGCCGCGCTGGAAGCTGCTGTCGCTTCGGTGATTGCGGATTGCCGGCAAGGCGCGCCGCGTGCGCTGGCCGAGACCAAGAAACTGATCGCAGCCCTCGGCCCGCTCTCGCCCGATGGCTATGCGGAAGCTGGCGCGCTTGCCTTCGCGCGTTGCGCCTCGGGCGATGAGGCGCGAGAGGGCATCGCCGCCTTCAAGGAAAAGCGCCCCCCTGCCTGGGCGTCCTGAGCCCCAATCCGACCAGCGCTGAGGCCAGCAAAAGCTGCGCTGCCATCAGGATTTGCGGCAAGGTCCAGCTTCCGGTGAAGCTGACCAGCGTCGCAAAAATCGAAGGCCCCGCGACATAGCCGAGAAAGACGAAAATCGTCGAACCCGCGGTCGCATCCGCGACCTTGCCGGGTGGCGCAAGCCGCGCGACCTCGGCCAGTGAAATGCCGTTCCAGGAAGCGCCGAAAAAGCCGGTCACTGTGCAAATCAGCGCGAGCGGCCAGAAGCCGGCATCAGCCGGCAGCAACGCCAAGGCAAGGATGGCGCCGCCCGCGACAAAACCCTGCGCCACCAGATTGGCGAGTGCATTGTCGGTGCGGTCCGCCACCCAGCCCAGCAGAATGCGCGCCACTACGCCGGCGAATTGCATGGCGGCAAAAACGCTGCCCGCCAGCACCAGATCAAAGGCACGCTTTTCGACAAGCCAGGTCACGGTGAAGGAAAACAGGCAGCCCTGGCAAATGGCGAAGGAAACCGAAAGCGCCGTCACGCGCTTCAGCGCTGGGTTTTGCTTGAAGCTCGCCAAGGGCGCGCTGATGGCGCGCGGCGAGAATATGTCGGACAAGCGAAGCCGCTGCGCGCGATTGCGCTCCGCATCAAAAGCAGGGCGCAGCGGTTGGATCACCAGGATAGCGGCAACGCCAACACCAAAGGCCAGCATCAACGCCGCCGGCCAGCCATAGGCGAGTGCGACGGGGGCCGCGATCAGCCCGGCCAAGGCGCCCCCGGCTGGCGCGCCGGCCTGTTTGATGGAAAAGATCAGCGAACGGTGCGCGGGTGGGGCGGTTGCGGCCAGCATGCGGCTGCCGGCAGGTGGTGTCGGCCCATAGCCAAGCCCCAGCATGAAGGCCGCGAGGAATATCGCCCAGGCCTGACCGAGGCTTGCCACCAATAGCGCCGTCACCGCCATGGCCGTGCCCAGTTGCAGCATCCGCACCGGCCCCATGCGGGCCAGGAAAACGCCGCCAATCATCAGATACAGCACGGTCGCGAGTGCCGTCAGCGATGAAAGATTGCCCACACGTTCCGGCGCCAGCCCCGTGCTTGCCATGATCAGGGGGGCGATCACCGGCAGGCTCTGACCCATGAAGGAGGCGACCAATTGCATCAGCATGGTGGCGCCAAGGGCGGCGAGCCAGTGTTTCATCTGGGCATCTTGCCGGGTTAACGCTGCCTGGACCAGGGGTTGCCCTGCTGACAATTCGGCCAAGCCGCCCTATGTGACCCGCGCCCCGACACCTAGCCGAGGATTCCCATGGCCCAGCCTGATGAATTGAAGCCGCTTCGCCCCCTAGCCGCCCTGATTTTCGGGTCGCGCTGGCTGCAATTGCCGCTCTATCTCGGGCTGATCGTGGCGCAATGCGTCTATGTCTATAAATTCCTCAAGGAATTGACCCATTTGGTGCTGGACGCCTCGACCTTCACCGAACAGCAGATCATGCTGATTGTCCTTGGCCTGATTGATGTGGTCATGATCGCCAATCTGCTGGTCATGGTGATTGTTGGCGGGTTTGAGACCTTTGTGTCGCGCCTGAACCTGGCGGGCCACCCCGATCAGCCGGAATGGCTGAGCCATGTGAATGCCAGCGTGCTCAAGATCAAATTGGCCATGGCGATTGTGGGCATTTCGTCCATCCATTTGCTGCGGACCTTTATCGAGGCCGGGAATCTGGGTTCGCCCCAAGCCGCCTTCACTGAGACGGGGATCATGTGGCAGACCATCATCCACACCATCTTTATCCTATCCGCGATCGGGATTGCGCTGGTGGATCGGCTATCCACCGTGCCGACTGGCGTGAAATCTGGTCATTGAGGGTGGTTTCGGCCGCAGATTCGGCTTTTCTGGCGCGGCCGGCCGTATTAGAATTGTAACTTCCAAGCCCCGGCATAAGGGTGCTGGCAGACCTCATCAACCACGCAACAGGGGAGCTTCCCGCAGTGGAACGTCGTAACTTTATCAAGCAGGCTGGCTTCGGCTCTACCGCCGTCGCCGCCACCGTATTGGCGAGCCCCGCCATCGCGCAGACCATGCCGGAAGTCCGCTGGCGCCATACTTCTGCCTTCCCAAAATCGCTCGATACGCTGTTTGGCGGTACCGAGCTTTTTGCCAAAATCATCAATGAAATGTCGGATGGCAAGTTCCAACTCCGCATCTTCGCCGCCGGGGAAATCGTGCCCGCCTTGCAGGTCTATGATGCGGTGCAGAATGGCACGGTCGAAATCGGCCAGGATGCAGCCTATTACCATTTCGGCAAGGATCCCTGCTTCGTCTTCGAAACAGGCCTGCCCTTCAGCCTCAATCAGCGGCAATATTATTCCTGGCTCCGCAATGGCGGCGGCCATGAATTGATCAATGATTTCTATCGCCCGCTTGGCGTACGGTCCTTCACCTTTGGCGGCACGGCCTGCCAGATGGGTGGTTGGTTCCGCAAGGAAATCAATACGGTTGAGGATCTGCGCGGCCTGAAATTCCGCGTGGGTGGCTTTGCCGGCAATATCCTGCGCCGCCTTGGCGTTGTGCCACAGCAGATTGGCGCGGGCGATATCTACCCCGCGCTGGAACGTGGCACGATTGATGGCGCCGAATGGGTCGGCCCCTATGATGATGAAAAACTCGGCTTCAATAAGGTCGCTCGTTTCTATCATTATCCCGGCTGGTGGGAAGGCGCTTCCTGCGGTACGCTGTTCATCAATGAGCGGGCGTGGAATTCGATTCCCAAGAGCTACCAGGCGATGATCGAAGCTGCGGCAGGTATCGTCACCGCGTCCATGGTGCCGAAATATGACGCGCTGAATCCGCAGGCGTTGAAGCGCCTGATTGCGGGCGGCACGCAGCTGAAGGCCTTCTCGAACCCTGTTCTGCAGGCCTGCTACGATGAGTGCTGGAAGTATTACGATGAAGTCGCGGCGCAGAACGCCAATTTCAAGCGCATTCTGGATAGCCTGAAGGCGTTCCGGCCGGATGGAGTCGCCTGGTTCCGCGTGGCAGAAGGAACTTTCGACAACTTCATGCACAGGATGTCGGCTGCCAACCGCATTTAAGCCAGCCGCGTAGTTGGGTTTTTGGAGCCGGTCAGGTGGCAGCACCTGACCGGTTTTTTGTTGCCTGATGACGCCCAAAAAAACCCCATGGCAGGTCGCCATGGGGTTTGCCTTGAGGGCTCGGCCAGGAGTTACCTTGGCGGCCCCCCGAAGCTTGGCGGCGGCAGATCATCCTCCTCGGCTGGTGGCGCGATCTCAATCTTGACGGTATTGGGGTCAACACCATGCGGCTTATCCAGGAAGAAGGTGACGGTGATCGGTGCGAAGATAACGATCGCCACCATGATGAGCTGCAAGCCCACCCAGGGAATGGCGCCCCAATAGATATCCGCGCTGCTGATGGTCTTTGGAATGACGCTGCGGAGATAGAACAGCGCAAAGCCGAAGGGCGGGTGCATGAAGCTGGTTTGCATATTCACGCACAGCATCACGCCGAACCAGATCAGCGCCGCATCCGCACCAACCACCGGGGTCAATAGCTTCTGCGCCACCGGGGCCAGCATGGGCACGATGATGAAGGCGATTTCGAAGAAATCGAGGAAGAAGGCCAGGAAGAAGACCAGCAGATTGACCGCGATCAGGAAGCCCCAAACGCCGCCCGGCAGGCTGGTCAGCCCATGTTCCACCCAAAGATTGCCATCCACGCCGGCAAAGACGATGGAAAAGCAGGTGGCCCCCACCACGATGAAGGCGACCATGGAGGTGATGCGCATGGTGGAGCGCATGCCCTCCACAATCAAATCATGCAGCGCCTTATCCTGCCAGGCGCGCCAGCAAAGCCAAATGACCGAAGCGAAAAACACCGAGAAGCAGATGCGAAACGGCACAGTCTTCATGCCGACCGTATAGGCAGCGACCAGGCAGCCAGCGACCGCGATCAACCCGGCCGCGTAGGCCATCCTATCGATCTTGGTCATCTGCGTATTGCGCAGCACCGCCAGGATGATGGCGCCAACTGTGCCAAGCGCACCCGCTTCGGTTGGCGTTGCGAGCCCGAGCATAATGGTGCCAAGCACCAGGAAGATCAGCACCCCGGCTGGGATGATGCCCCACATGCACTTGATGAGCAGTGGGCGGCCCGTGAGGGTGCGCGGCACCGGCGGCAAATCCTGCGGCCGAATGATGGTCAGGAACCAGGTGTAGGCCGCAAAAAGCGCAATTTGCAGCAAAGAAGGCCCCCAGGCGCCGAGGTACATATCGCCCACGGAACGCCCAAGCTGGTCAGCCAGCACCACCAGCACCAATGACGGCGGCACAAGCTGGGTGATGGTGCCCGATGCCGCCAAGACGCCTGTCGCGTAACGGATATTGTAATTGTAGCGCATCATCACCGGCATGGTGATCAGCGCCATGGCAATTACCTGCGCGGCAACCGTGCCGGTAATGGCGCCCAGGATGAACCCCACAATAATGACCGAATAGCCAAGTCCGCCCTTCATGGGGCCGAAAAGCTGGCCCATGCTTTCCAGCATGTCTTCAGCAAGGCCGCATTTTTCCAATATCGCGCCCATGAGCGTGAAGAAGGGAATGGCGAGCAGCAAATCATTGGCCAGAATACTGCCGAAAATCCGCCCAGGGATGGCTTGCAGGAAGTCCAGCGTGAAAAAGCCCTGCGCCATGGAAATCATGCCGAAGAACAAGCCCACCGCCGCCAGCGAGAATGCCACCGGAAAGCCAATGATCAAAAATACTACCAGCCCCGCAAACATCAGGGGCGGCATCCATTCCAACGGAATCATTGCAGCGGCCTTTCGTAATGGGCTTCAAGGTCGGGGATATCGTGCCCGTTTAGCGCCGCCACGCGCTTGATGAGTTCAGAAATGCCCTGCAGCGTCAGCAGGCTGAAGCCAATCGGGATCAGGAATTTCACCGGCCAGCGAAGCAAGCCACCGGCATTGCTGGACCATTCATTCATATGGAAGGACTGCATGGCAAAGGGCAAGGACAGCCAGCCAAGCAGAATGCAGGCCGGCAGCATGAAGACGATGATGCCCGCGATATCGAGCAGGATCTGCCCGCGCCGCGACAGCATCATGTACAGGATATCCACCCGCACATGTTCATTGCGCTTCAGCGTATAGCTGGCGCCCAGCATGACGATGGCGGCATACATATACCATTGCGCTTCGAGCCAGGCATTGGAGCTCATGTCGAAGCCATAACGCATCATGGCATTGACGGAACTGACCAGGACGGCGAGCAGCACAAGCCAATCGCAGATTTTGCCGATGTTCTGATTGATCCAGTCGACAAAGCGACTGAACGCCAAAAGAGGCGCCATTTATCGAATACCCCCTGTTGGAAAGCCTGTCCCGCTTGGGTCGCAGGATTCTTCAACTAATCAAGTGACGCTACCGGAGCCTTGTGCAAAAGGAAACTGCCTTCAGCGGCGGCTTGGGTGAGAATTCAGTAATCCACCCCCTTTCGCCCTTCGGCCTTCCCCTGTCAGGATGGGTGTTGCCAAGGGCAGGGCGTGAACCCGGCCCCGCCGAGCCAGGAGGAAACCATGAAGCGCCGCCAAATCCTCGCCCTGGGGGCAGGGGTATTAGCCGCCCCCGCAGCCCAGGCCCAAGCCTTTCCCGTGCGCCCGATTACCATCATCGCCGCCGGTGCCGCCGGGGGGCCGACCGATACCATCACGCGCATCATTGCCGATAATCTCGGCAAGCATATCGGCCAATCCGTGGTGGTGGAGGCGATTGGCGGCTCCGTTGTGGGGCCGCAGCGCCTGGCCCAGTCCCGCCCGGATGGCTATACGCTGATGATCAATAACATCGGCATGGCGGCGAGTGCCACCCTGTTCCGCCGCCTGCCTTATCAGGTGCCGGGGAGCTTCGCGCCGCTCGGCATCGTCTCAGACGCTGCCATGACAGTGATCACGAGGCCCGATTTTCCCGCAGCCAATTTGCAGGAGCTGATGGCGGAAATGAACCGGAAGGGGGATGTGATCAACCTGGCGACGGCCGGGATTGGCTCGGCGGCCAATCTTTGCGGGCTATTGGTGCAGCAGGCGGCGGGCGCACGCGCCACCACGGTGGTGTTTCGCGGCACTGCCCCTGCCATCGCTGAATTGATGGCTGGGCGGATTGATGTGCTGTGCGATCAGGCCACCAATACCGTGCCCTATATCCGCGACAATCGGGTGAAGGTCTTTGCGGTGAGCAGCCCAGCGCGCCTCGCGGGCCTGCCGAGTGTGCCGACCACGGCGGAGGGCGGTTCCCCCAGCATTGCCATGTCCACCTGGCATGGGCTTTACGCGCCGGCCGGCACGCCAGAGGCCATCCAGGAACAGATCTCAGCCGCGCTGCGTGCGGCCCTGAAGGAAGAAAGGCTGCGTCAGCGCTTTGCCGATCTGCTGACCGATGTGCCTTCGGATGAGCGCGCTTCCATCGCCTTCCATCGCCGCTTTGTGGCGGAGGAAGTGGATCGCTGGCGGCCCATTATTGAAGCCGCCGGCGCTTATGCGGATTAAGTAAGGTAGGTGGCGGTTATTCCGCCGCCGCCTTTTCCTCTTCTTCGGTGACATCGCCAGAGAGCATCTTTTCGGCCAGCAAGCCCGCCTGACCGCGAATGCGCTGTTCGATGGACGCCGCCATTTCCGGGTGGTCACGCAGGAAGCCCTTGGCGTTTTCACGCCCCTGGCCGATGCGCTGACTATCGCAGGAGAACCAGGCACCCGATTTCTCGACGATATTGGCCTTCACGCCAAGGTCCACCAATTCGCCGAGTTTGCTGATGCCCTCACCATACATGATGTCGAACTCAACCTCCCGGAAGGGCGGCGCCATCTTGTTCTTCACCACCTTCACGCGGGTGTGGTTGCCCGTCACCTCATCACGTTCCTTGATGGCGCCGATGCGGCGGATTTCCATGCGGACCGAGGCGTAGAATTTCAGCGCATTGCCGCCCGTGGTGGTTTCCGGATTGCCGAACATCACCCCGATCTTGAGGCGGATCTGGTTCAGGAAAATCAGCAGCGTATTGGATTTGGCGACCGAACCCGTGAGCTTGCGGAGCGCCTGCGACATCAGCCGCGCATGCAGCCCGACATGGCTATCGCCCATTTCGCCTTCCAATTCCGCGCGCGGCACCAGGGCCGCCACGGAATCCACCACCAGCACGTCAACGGCGCCGGAACGCACCAGCGTATCGGCGATTTCCAACGCCTGTTCGCCGGCATCGGGCTGGCTGATCAGCAGATTATCCACATCCACGCCAAGCTTCTTGGCATAGCCGGGATCGAGCGCATGTTCCGCATCCACAAAGGCGCAGGTGCCGCCGCGCTTCTGCGCTTCCGCGATCACGTGCAGCGCAAGCGTGGTCTTGCCCGAGGATTCCGGCCCGTAGATTTCAACAATCCGCCCCTTCGGCAGACCGCCAATACCGAGCGCCAGATCAAGCCCAAGCGAGCCTGAGGACACGACCTCAATGTCGCCCTGCTGGGATTGCTTGGCGCCGAGGCGCATGATGGAGCCCTTGCCGAAGGCCCTTTCGATCTGGCTGAGCGCTGCGTCGAGCGCCTTTCCCTTATCCATGCTGCACCCCTGATGCTGGTGAATAGCCTATGATGATTTCAACCATAACGCGATTTTGGGCACGGTTACCACAGCTTATGGTAATGTGACCAGAAAATTCGTCAGAGCCCCGCCACAAGGCCCTGCGGCCTCGATTCGGTGCAAGAGGAAGATGCCAAGTGGTTAGGGATTTGGCAAGAACAAAAATGGAACAAAAATGAATTCTTGCGCCAAAATCCTTATTTTTGCGAAGGCTGCGTCATCACCCCGCCGCGCGAATGCCGCGGCTTTTGATCACCTCACCCCATTTGGCGATCTCCCGCGTCCAGTAATCCTGAAACTCCGCCGGGCTATCGCCAATCGGCTCTGTCCCCTGCGTGATCATTTGCTGGCGGAAGGCCGGATCATCCACCGCCGCGCGTACGGCACCCGCCAGCCTTTCCACCACCACGCTCGGCAAGCCCGCCGGGCCCATCAGCGCCATATCGGTCGAGGAATCAAACCCTGTCACGCCGCTTTCCGCCAGCGTCGGCAATTCCGGCAAAAGTGAGGATCGCGCAGCCGTCCCCACCGCCAGCAATTTCAGCGTGCCAGCAGCGCGATGCGGCAGGGAAGATACCGCATCAATGAAGGACATTTGCGTCTCGCCAGCCACCACCGCCTGCATGGAAGGCGCGCCCCCGCGATAAGGCACATGCAGCATGCGCAAGCCCGCAATCGCCATCAGCATTTCTGTCGCCAAATGGCTTGAGGCGCCAATCCCGGCGGAGGAGAAGGAAACCTGTTCCGGCCGCGCCCGCACATAGGCCAGGAATTCCGCGATATTGCTCACCGGCAAGCCAGGATGCACGCAAAGCGCCTGTGGCGTACGCCCAACCAGGCTGATCCCGGTAAAGCCCGCGCGATTATCATAGGGCAGGGGGTCAATCAGATGCGGCGCGATGGCATAGGTGCTGTTCGTCGCAAATAGCAGCGTATAACCATCCGGCCGCGCCCGCGCCACAACACCATGCCCAATCGTGCCGGATGCGCCCGCGCGATTATCCACCACGAATTGCTGGCCGAAAGCCTGGCTGAAACGCTGCGCGAAAAGCCGCGCCATGGTGTCTGATGACCCACCCGCGGGCCAGGGATTGATGATCTGCACCGGGCGCGCGGGCCAAACCTCCTGCGCGGAAGCAGTCCGAAGTGCGGGCGCGGCAAGCAAGCCGGCCAGAACCAGGCGGCGTTGAATGGAATGCATGGCAGCCTCCTTCAGCTTTGGCCCAATTCAATGACAAGATTGCGGTGCCTGTCCACGGAAACCTGCGCGCCGGGCGGGATGACGCAGGTTGATTCGCGTTCTTCCACCAGCGCCGGCCCGGCAAAAGCCGCACCGGGGGCCAGCCGATACCGGTCATAAACCGCGCAATCGCACCAGCCATGGCCTTCAAACAAAGCGCGCCGGCTGCCGCGCTTCGCCTCTCCAGCTTCGGATTTTTGTGCGCCTTCCATGGCGATATCGCGGCCCGGCGCGGATGCGGCAAGCCGCCAGGTCAGCGCTTCAATCGGCAGGCCATCGAGCGCGCGGCCAAAGCGCTCACGATAGGCCGCCAGGAAATTCTGCTCAATCGCCGCAACATCCTGTTGGCCTGGCGTCAGGCTTGGCATCGGTACGGGGATTTCAAAACCCTGGCCGACATAGCGCATATCCGCTGCCGGCTTGTAGATGATGTCGGCGGGATCAGCGCCGGCACCAATCAGTAAGCCGCGCGCTTCCGCGACCATTTCCGCGTAAAGCGCCGCGATTTTCGTCCAATCGAGCCGTTCCAGCCGCCCGACCAGGCTGCGCACCAGATCGGTCGCGGGTGGTGCCACCAGAAAGCCAATCGCGGAGGCAACCCCGGCGCCAAGTGGCACCAGCACGCGCTTGATCTTCAGCAAACGCGCCAAATCACAGGCATGCACCGGCCCCGCGCCGCCAAAGGCAATCAGCGTAAAACGACGCGGATCGCGGCCCTTTTCCGCCATATGCATGCGCGTTACCGCCGCCATGGTCTCATCCACAATGCGGCGAATGCCAAGCGCTGCGTTATCCGCACTCACGCCCAATTTCGCGGAAAGATCACCACTCACGGCGCGCGTCACGGCATTAAGGTCAAGCGCCATTTCGCCTCCCAGGAAATAGGCGGGATCAAGCCGGCCCAGCACCAGATCGGAATCGGTCACGGTGGGCTCAACGCCGCCGCGCCCGTAGCAGATCGGCCCTGGCTTGGCGCCCGCGCTGCGCGGGCCGACCTTCATCAGCCCGGAAGCGGGATCAACCCGCGCAATGGAACCACCGCCGGCGCCGATTTCGATCATATCCACCACGGAGACTTTCAAGGGCAGGCCGGAACCCTTTTGAAAGCGCCGCACACGCCCAGCTTCGAAATCGAATTTCCGGTCTGGCGCGCCATTCTGGATCAGGCACATCTTGGCGGTGGTGCCGCCCATATCATAGGAAATCACCTGATCCAGCGATGCACGTTGCGCGAGCCATGATGCCGCCATTGCACCCGCCGCCGGCCCGCTTTCAATCAGCCGAATCGGATAATCCTTCGCCTCCTGCACGGAAGCAATGCCGCCGCCCGAGAGCATGACATAAAGCGCCCCCGTCACGCCAAGTGTCGCGAGGGATGCTTCCAGCTTCGCCAAATAGCGCTGCATGCGCGGCTTCACATAGGCATTGGCGCAAGCGGTGCTGATGCGCTCAAATTCGCGAATTTCCGGCGCCACGGCGGAAGAAAGCGTCATGGGCAGATCAGGGTAAAGGCCGCGAATAACCTCTGCCGCGCGGCGTTCATGGCGCGGGTCGCGCCAGGCATGCAAAAAGCCGATGGCCAGCGCCTCGACCTTCTCGACTTCCACCAATTGGCGCGCGGCGGCGATCAGCGCCGCCTCATCCAAAGGCAGCAGTACCTCGCCCTGCACATCCAGGCGTTCCGGCACTTCCAGGCGCAAATGGCGCGGCACCAAACTGGGCGGCGCTTCCAGGAAAAGATCATAAAGATCGTAGCGGATTTCGCGCCCGATTTCGATGGAATCGCGAAAGCCATCGGTAGTGAGCAAGCCCACCCTGCAGCCGGTGCGTTCAATGATGGTATTCGTCACCAGCGTCGTGCCATGCACGATACTGTGCAGATCGGCGGGCTTCAGGCCGGTTTCTTCGAGCAACCGCGCAATGCCGGCGACAATCGCTTCCGATGGATCATCCGGCGTCGTCAGCCGCTTGCCGGTCGCAACCAGATTGCGCGCGGGATCATGCAAGACGAAATCGGTGAAGGTACCACCGACATCAACGCCGATGCGGGCTGTCGCACTCATGGCTTCACCCCGTAATCGCGCGTGGCACCTTCCGCCGAGACATAACCATCACGGATATCGGCAGCCAAGGCTTCGGGATCACGCGTTCCGGGGTCTCCATACCCCCCACCTCCGGGATAGAGCAGCGTCACGCGCGTCCCTGGTGCGACCGTGGTGCGGGATTTCGGATGCGGGCGGGTGCCATCATCAAAGGCAATCACCGCGGCACCACCTGCTGCGCCGCCCAAGACACCTTGCGCGGGGTGGTCGCGCCGGTCGGACAGCAGCGAAAGCCGTACCTCATCCGGCGCACGCACTTCAATCTCCACTTCCTGGCCCAAGCCGCCGCGAAAGCGCCCCGCGCCGCCGGAATCCGCGCGCAGTCTTTTCTTCCAGACCACCAGGGGTGCGACACTTTCATAAGCCTCAATCGAACCCGCGCCGACATTGGTCGGGAAGGCCGTGGTCGGCAGCCCATCGCGGTGTGGCGAGGCGCCCATGCCGCCCGAAGCGAACAACACCTGCGAAAACCGATCCCCCGCGCCATCCAACCCGCTGAACAGTGCCCGCATGGTGGGCGCACCGCCGCATTCGGCAATGATCTTATCCGGCATGATGGGCGCCAGCGCCTTGTAGATCGCGCCTGCGAGCAAATGCCCAGTCAATTGCCGCGCGCTGCAAGCCGCCGGAAAGCGCGGGTTCAGGATACTGCCTTCCGGCGCGCTAACCGTAATGGCGCTGTAAGACCCCTCATTGCGCGGCGTGAAGGGATCAAGCGCGCATTTCACCGGATAAACCGCATAGGCATGGGTGTAATTCATCACGCAATTGATGCCGCGATCCACCTGCTTCGATGTACCCGCGAAATCAATATGCATGGTCTCGCCCGCGATGGTGACAGCGCAGACAATGCGCGTAATCGCCTCATCAAAGCCATCCGCCTCAAGCGAGGAATGCCAGGTGCCATCGGGCAATGCGGCAATGGCGCGGCGCATGGCAGCATCGGCCCGTTGATGCAAAGCGGCCCCCAGCCCTTGCAGATCAGGCAGGCCCGTATCGCTCAGGAATTCATCCACGCCCCGCGCGCAGACCTCATTCGCGATCACCTGCGCTTCCAGATCGCCCATGACTTGCCGCGGCAGCCGCACATTCGCGAGCAGCACTTCCGCCAAATCCTCATTGCGCTTGCCGGCGCGAAACAGGCGGGAAGGGGGGATGCGGATGCCTTCCTCAAACAGCTCCCGACAATCAGCGGACCAGAGCGCGCCGCCGACATCAGGCGAATGGGAAATGGACCCGGCAAAACCCACCAAACGCCCCTGATGGAAAATCGGGCTGACCGCAGTGAAATCCGGCAAATGCCCGGTCGCAAGCCATGGATCGTTGGTAATCACACAATCGCCCGGCTGCCAGGTTTCCGCCGGGAAGCGTTCCAGAAAGGTTTTGGTCGTTTTCGGCAAAATACAGGAGAAGGAAGCAATGCCCCCCGTATTCTCGCTGATGGAATCGCCATTGCGGTCCATCAGCACCGTCGCGAAATCATTTGATTCGCGCACAATGGTGGAAAAGGCGGTGCGCAGCAGGCCGGTTGCCGCCTCATCAGCGATCGAAATCAGCCGCGACCAATAGATTTCCAGGCTGATCGGGTCGAATGTTTCCTGCCGATGATGCGCTGCCATGATATTCCATCCCAAACCTCACCATGCTTTGCGCATGGCTGAGGTATCGGAAGCCCGGATGGCAGGCGCGTCAAGTCACGCGGGCTGGGCTTCCTCGGCGGGTGCGATGGTAATGAGCCCAATTTTCATCATCCAGACCATGCCGATCGCCGCGCGTGCGCGTTGATCCGGCGGCAAGGTGCCGCCCAATTCCGCCGCCGTCATGCTGCCTTGCGCGAGGCGTTCCAACATGATCTGAAAACCATTGAGCGAAGGCAGCAATTGGCCACGCGAAACCGCGCCCGGAATACCAGCGCGCTGGCGCAGCAGATCAAGATTGGCCCCAGGCACCAGCGTCACGCGCTGCTTCGGGTCCAGCCGATGCGTTGGGTAATCGGCAAACAGCATGAAGGGATCGGGGCGCGTCGGCGCGGGCTGCCGGCCTGGGATCAGCGGCGCGAATTCCGTGGCCTTGGCGCGAATGCGCGCCTGTTCCTGCCATAACGCCAAATACTGCGGAATGATCGCCGCCCAATCATAAACCCGCCGGGCGCGCAGCCTGGCCGCTTCCGCCATTTGCCGGCGCAAATTCGCATCTTCCGCCAGCCGATAATAGGCATCCGCTGCCGCGCCGATATCCATCGCAATGCCCTGCGATGTTCCGCGCAAATAGGCGTTATAATCATCCGCGCCCATGTGGTAGCGCGTGGCAATCGGATTGCCATTGCCGCCCATCAGGGTGCGAATGCGAAACCCAGTGACGCCATCTTCCACCGTATCGCGAAAACCATCCCAATCCGTCACCACCACGGGCAGGCCGGCCGCCATGGCCTCAACCGGCGCAAGACCGAAGGTTTCCTGCACATTATCCACGGGCAGGGTGAAGATATCCGCTGCCGCCCAGGCTTTTGCGCGGATTTCGGCATTCTGCCCATCCAGCAGATGCACCTTCACATTCGGGCAGGCCTGGGTTGCGGCATCGGTAAAGGCCGGGCGCGACCCATCGCCTTCAATCCATCCGGTCAGCAGCAAATGCAGCTTCCGCCCACGCCGCTCGGCCGCCTTTTGCAGCGCAAGGAACATCGGCAGCGGCGAGAATTTGGTCGCATTGGAAAGCCGCGCCACCAGAATAATGGCGATATCCTCAGCCCCAATGCCCAATTCCTGCCGATAGGCGGCACCCAGCGCCGGGTCACGGCGGAAGGCATCGCAATCCACGCCGAGCGGGATCATCGGCAGCATGGGCACACCGGCCCGTGTCGCCCCCATGGCGCTTTGCAGATAGGCGACGTTTTCCTGCAATTGCCGCCGCACCATGCTCTGCACCGCGCGGGAGGTGCAGATGATCGCATCCCAAGGCTGCACCGGCGCAGTCAGGGAATGGGCTAGCGCATCCATCACCCGGTCGGTGGAGGTGGTATGCGTCACGCCGCAAAGGCTGAAAGCGCGCTGATTGCCCGAACGCCGGCGCCAATAGGCATAGCTCTCAAGCCCAGGCCCCGGCAGGAAGAGCGTGCCGGCTTCGGCCACCGGGCGCTGATCCTCATAATGCGCGGTACGCACCTGCAAACCCGGCGCGCGGGCCTGGATTTCCGCCGGAAAGCCCTGTGCCTCCCGGTCATTCAGCATAAGCCCCACCAGGCTTTCCAACCCGCCATGGCGCAGCAACCCATTCAGGAAACTATCGCCCGCGACGCGCCGGCCCAGCATGGCCCGGCCTTGGGAGACATAGCCATCAGCGGCATAAAGAATGGCAACGGAACGGCTCATGGAATTCCACACCTTGGATGCTGCATCGTGACTAATTCCTTCCCCGCCCCCGATCAATGCTGCCCCGATTGTGGGGGCGGGCCGGTCAGGGTAAGCGCGCAGCATGCAGCTTGTTGAGGAAAGCGACTCGAAACCCGCAAGGGCGGCGCCTGGGCCAATGCCCGCCTATCAGGCGCGGCTTGCCAGCGGCGAATTGGCGCCCGACCCGGCCCAGGCCCCGGCGATGGAGCGTTTGCAGACCCTTTGGCAGGCGCTGCGCGGCTATGACCCGGCGCCCTTGGCTGACGCCCCCAAACCCACTGGGCTGCTTGGCCGGCTTTTCGGGCGCAGCACTGCCCCGCCGCGCGCCGAACCCCCGCAAGGGCTTTATCTGGTAGGCGAGGTCGGGCGCGGCAAATCCATGCTCATGGACCTGTTTTTTGAGACCGCCGAGGTACCGCGCAAGCAAAGGCTCCATTTCCACGCCTTCATGCAGCAGGCGCATCGGCGCATTCATGGCTGGAAGCAGGCGCATGGCGATAGCGCGGACCCGATCCCACCCTTGGCCGATTCCATCGCCGCCGATGCCGCTTTGCTCTGTTTTGACGAATTCCAAGTGCATGACATCGCCGATGCCATGATCCTGGGCCGGCTTTTCGAGGCGCTTTTTGCCCGCGGCACGGTGGTGGTCGCGACCTCCAACACCGCGCCGGACGACCTTTTCAAGGGCCAGCCCGGCCGCGATGCCTTCCTGCCCTTCATCGCCCTGATCAAGCACCATGTGGAGGTCTGGCCCCTGGTGGCCGCTCGAGATTACCGGCGTGAAAGAATCAGAAGCCTGCCCACCTGGCATGTCCCTGCCGATGGCCGGTCCGAGGCCGCACTGGACGCCGCCTTTGCCGAGCTTACCGGGCAGGCACAGGGGGCACCCATGGACCTGCCCTTGCTCGGCCGGGTGATTGAGGTGCCGGAAGCCGCCCGCGGCGTGGCGCGGTTTGAGTTCAACCAGCTTTGCGGCAAACCGCTCGGCCCCGCGGATTATCTGGCGATTGCCGAGGCTTTCCATACCCTGGTGCTGGACGATATCCCCCGCCTCGGCCCGGAGAATTTCGACAAGGCGCGCCGCTTCATCACCTGCATAGACACGCTTTATGAGCACCGCTGCAAGCTGGTGGCGAGTGCGGCTTCCAGCCCCGATCAGCTTTATGAACGCGGCACCAATGCCGCGATGTTCGAACGCACGGCGTCCCGCCTTACCGAAATGCAAAGTCAGGAATACCTGGCCCTGCCGCATTGGGGACGCCAAACCCCTGCCTGAGCGGTTACCGCCTTGCCGGGCGGGGGCTTCGGGGCTAGGAAACGGGCGTTTTCCAGACAAGGTTTAAGGAAGCGACATGGCCCGCAAGAAAATTGCTTTGGTCGGCGCCGGTAATATCGGCGGCACTTTGGCTCACCTCATTGGTCTCAAGGAACTTGGTGACGTCGTGATGTTCGATGTCTTCCCCGGCGTTGCCGCGGGCAAGGCGCTCGATCTCATGCAATCCGGCCCGGTGGATGGATTTGATTCGCATATGGTCGGCACGGGCGATTACGCCGCGATTGCCGGTTCGGATGTGGTGATTGTCACCGCCGGCTTCCCGCGCATGCCGGGCATGAGCCGCGATGATCTGGTGGCGAAGAATGCCGGCGTGATCGCGCAGGTGGCGGAAGGCATCAAGAACCATTGCCCGAACGCCTTTGTGATCGTCATCACCAACCCGCTTGATGCGATGGTCTGGGTGATGCGCGAAAAATCCGGCCTGCCGCATAACAAGGTTGTCGGCATGGCGGGCGTGCTGGATTCGGCGCGCTTCCGGCTTTTCCTGGCGCAGGAATTCAATGTTTCGGTGGAAGATGTCACTGCCTTCGTGCTGGGCGGGCATGGCGATACCATGGTGCCGCTCACGCGTTATTCCACGGTGGCCGGCATTCCCGTGCCCGATCTGGTGAAGATGGGCTGGACCACCCAGGAAAAGGTGGATGCCATCGTGGCGCGCACCGCCAATGGCGGCGGCGAGATTGTGAAGCTGTTGGAACGCGGCAGCGCCTTTTATGCGCCGGCGGCTTCCGCCATCGCCATGGCGGAAAGCTATCTGAAGGACAAGAAGCGCGTGCTGCCCTGCGCTGCCTGGCTGACGGGCCAATATGGCATCAAGGATCTTTACGTCGGCGTGCCGGTGGTGATTGGTGCGGGCGGCATTGAACGCATTGTTGAGATTGAACTGAACCCGGCTGAACAGGCTGCTTTCGATAAAAGCTGCGCCGCAGTGCAGGAATTGATCGAAGCGTCGCGCAAGCTGGTGGGCTGATTGCCCAGGGCCAGGCCTCGCCTGGCCCTTTTTCGCATCCGGACCGGAGGCATTTTGCATGAATATCCATGAATATCAGGCGAAGGAGCTGCTGCGCCGCTATGGCGTTGCGGTACTTGAAGGCCATGTCGCCTGGAATGCCGAGGAAGCCGCCGCCGCAGCGGCCAAGCTTCCTGGCCCGGTCTATGTGGTAAAATCACAAATCCATGCGGGGGGACGCGGAGCGGGCCGCTTCAAGGAAGACCCGAATGGCAAGGGCGGCGTTCGGGTTGTGAAGTCGGCCGCCGATGTGAAGGCCGCTGCCGATGCCATGATTGGCAAGACGCTGGTGACGAAGCAAACGGGCCCCGCCGGCAAGCTTGTTTCGCGCGTTTATGTCGAAGATGGCTGCGATATCGCCCGCGAATTGTATCTTGGCCTGCTGGTGGACCGCGCCACATCGCGCCTGACCATCATGGCGTCCACCGAAGGCGGGATGGAAATTGAGGAAGTTGCCGAAAAGCACCCCGAGAAAATCCTGAAGGTCGCGATTGACCCGGCTTCGGGCGTCTCAGGCTTTCATGCGCGCAAGCTGGCCTTCGGGCTTGGCCTGACGGGCAAGCAGGTTTCATCCTTCACGAAGTTTGTGCTGGCGCTTTACGGCGCCTTTGTGGAGCTTGATTGCGCGATTGTGGAGATCAACCCGCTGGTCGTGACCGGGGCAGGGGAGATCGTGGCACTCGACGCCAAGGTGTCCTTCGATGACAATGCGCTGTTCCGCCACAAGGATCTGGAAGCGCTGCGTGACGACAGCGAAATGGACCCGAAGGAATTGGACGCGGTCAATAATGATTTGAATTACGTCGCTTTGGATGGTGAGATCGGCTGCATGGTCAATGGCGCGGGCCTGGCCATGGCGACGATGGATATCATCAAGCTTTATGGCTCAAGCCCGGCGAACTTCCTTGATGTCGGCGGCACCGCGACGGCAGCGCGCGTCACTGAGGCGTTTCGCATCATCACCTCGGATGCCAATGTGAAGGCCATTCTGGTGAATATCTTCGGCGGCATTGCGAAATGCGACATGATCGCGACCGGCATTGTGGAAGCGACCAAAACGCTGTCGCTGAAAGTGCCTTTGGTGGTGCGGCTTGAAGGCACCAATGTTGATCTCGGCAAGAAGATCCTCGCGGATAGCGGGCTTGCCATTATTGCCGCCGATAATCTGGCCGATGCGGCCAAGAAAGTCGTCGCTGCCGTGAAGGGGGCCTGAACCATGGCTGTTCTTGTCAACGCCAATACCCGCGTGATGACCCAGGGCTTCACCGGTTCGCAGGGTACCTTCCATGCCGAACAGGGCATTGCCTATGGTTCGACCTATGTTGGCGGTGTCACGCCCGGCAAGGGCGGCACCACCCATATCGGCCTGCCAGTGTTTGATACGGTGGCGGAATGCGTGGCCGCAACCGGGGCCAATGCTTCGGTGATTTATGTGCCGCCACCCTTCGCGGCGGACGCCATTCTGGAAGCGATTGATGCGGAAGTGCCGCTGATCATCTGCATCACGGAAGGCATTCCGGTCTTGGATATGGTGAAGGTGAAGCGCGCGCTGGATGGCTCCAAATCCCGCCTGGTGGGGCCGAATTGCCCGGGCGTGATCACGCCTGGCGCCTGCAAGATCGGCATCATGCCGGGCCATATCCATAAGCCTGGGTCGGTTGGCATTGTCTCGCGTTCCGGGACGCTGACCTATGAGGCTGTGGCGCAAACCACCGCTGCCGGGCTTGGCCAATCAAGCTGTGTGGGCATTGGCGGTGACCCGGTGAAGGGCATGGATTTCATCGAAGTGCTTGAGATGTTCCTGGCCGACCCCGATACCAAATCCATCGTCATGATTGGCGAAATCGGCGGGCAGTCTGAAATCCTGGCGGCCGAATACCTGAAGCGGGAAAATTTCGCCCCCGGCAAGCCGAACAAGCCGGTGGTGGGCTTCATCGCCGGCGCCACGGCGCCCCCGGGGCGGCGGATGGGCCATGCCGGGGCGGTGATTTCCGGCGGCGCCGATACCGCAGAAGCGAAAATGGCTGCCATGAAAGCGGCCGGGATTCACGTTGCGGATAGTCCTTCTGCGCTAGGCTCCACCATGGTCAAGGCGCTTGGCGGCTGATTTCGCCCATTAGTTGATACTGGGGGGCTGCCGCATCGGGCGTTATGGCCTTATGCTCGCAGCCCTCGGCCCCGGTGCCGGGGCGTTGCACGGCACCACAAGAATACATCCGCCCAACCCCAGCATGGGTAGCCGAGGCGGGAGGGAGAAGGTTGATGGCCGGAGTGGATATTCTCGCAACCGCGATGACGGGGGCGAATGCTGCCTATCTTGCTGATCTTTACGCCAGATGGACAGAAAATCCCGGAAGCGTGGACCCCACCTTTGCGGAGCTTTTCGCTTCCCTGAATGATGAGGCACGGGCAGTGCTGACGGATGCCTCTGGCGCGTCCTGGGCGCCGCGTATCCGTGGCGCCTTTGGGCCAGATCCCGAAAAGCCCGCCCCCGCCAAGGGCGCCAAGCCAGCCGCGGCCGACCCGGAAGCGACGCGCCGTGCGGTGCTCGATTCGATCCGCGCGCTGATGCTGATCCGCAGCTATCGCGTGCGCGGGCATCTCGAAGCGCGGCTTGATCCGCTCGGCCTGCAAGTGCCGAAATCCCATCCGGAGCTTGACCCCAAGACCTATGGCTTCACGGAGGAGGATTGGGATCGCCAGATTTTCCTCGATTTCGTGCTGGGCAAGGAAACCGCCAATCTGCGTGAGATTCTGGCGATATGCCGCGCATCCTATTGCGGTTCAATCGGCGTTGAATTCATGCATATCCAGGACCCGGATCAAAAATCCTGGATCCAGCGCCGCATTGAAGGCGCGCCCTGGGTTGGCGCCTTCGACAATACGCAGAAGAACCAAATTCTGCAGCAATTGACGGAAGCGGAAGGCTTTGAAGCCTTTTGCGCGCGGAAATTCGTGGGCACCAAGCGCTTTGGCCTGGAAGGGGGCGAGACCACCATCCCAGCGGTGCAGGCAGCGATTGAAACCGCCGCCAAGCAGGGGGCGAAGGAAATCGTGATTGGCATGGCGCATCGCGGGCGCCTCAATATGCTGGTCAATGTGGTGAAAAAATCCTTCACCCAGGTGTTTTCGGAATTCAAAGGCAATTCGGCCAATCCGGATGACATCGAAAGCTCGGGCGATGTGAAATACCATTTGGGTACCAGCACCGATATCGATATCGCCGGGAACAAGGTTCACCTTTCGCTGCAACCCAATCCTTCACATCTGGAAGCGGTTGATCCGGTGGTGGCAGGCAAGGTGCGCGCGCGCCAGGATATGGGCGGCGACATCAAGGGCCGGCGTTCCGTGATGGGCATTCTGCTGCATGGCGATGCCGCCTTTGCCGGGCAGGGCGTGGTTTATGAAACGCTGGC
Source organism: Roseomonas sp. (assembly GCA_020249435.1). GTDB lineage: Bacteria > Pseudomonadota > Alphaproteobacteria > Acetobacterales > Acetobacteraceae > Neoroseomonas. The sequence goes on from JADCFQ010000008.1 coordinate 90,353, forward strand.
GATGAGCCAATTGATTGGCTATCGCACCGGCGGCACGTTGCATATCGTCACCAATAACCAGATCGGCTTCACCACCGTGCCGGCGCATGCCTATTCGGGTTTGTACTGCACGGATGTCGCGAAATCCGTCCAGGCGCCGATCCTGCATGTGAATGGCGATGACCCGGAAGCGGTGGTGTTCTGTGCGCGCCTTGCAGCCGAATTCCGCATGGTCTTTGGCGCGGATGTGGTGCTGGATATCGTTTGCTATCGCCGCCACGGCCATAATGAAAGCGATGAGCCCGCCTTCACCCAGCCGCTGATGTATAACCGCATCCGCGAATTGCGCACGACGCGCAATCTTTATGCGGAACGGCTCGCGCAGGAAGGATCGGTCCCGGCTGAATCTTCCAAGGCGATGCTGGATGCCTTCAATGCCCGCCTGGAAGAAGCCTTTGAGGCATCGCAATCCTATCGCCCGAATAAGGCGGATTGGCTGGAAGGCCATTGGTCCGGCCTGCGTCCTGCCGGTTCGACGGATGAGGCGGAGCAGCTTGAAGCAACCTCGGTCGCGCCCGAAACACTGAAGGAAATCGGCCTCGCGCTGTCGCGCGTGCCGGCTGATTTCGGCGTCAATTCGAAAATCGCGCGGCAATTGGAACAGAAGCGCCAGGCGATCGAAACCGGGGAGGGGATTGATTGGGCAACCGGTGAGGCTTTGGCCTTTGGGTCACTGCTGCTGGAAGGCCATCGTGTGCGCCTGTCCGGTGAGGATGTGCAGCGCGGCACCTTCAGCCATCGTCATGCGGTGCTGATTGATCAGGCGAGCCAGGCTGAATACACGCCGCTCAATAATATCCGCGAAGGTCAGGCGAAGTTTGAAGCCTTCAATTCGCTGCTCGCGGAATTTGGCGTGCTTGGCTTTGATTATGGCTATTCGCTCGCTGATCCCAAGACGCTGGTGCTCTGGGAAGGGCAGTTTGGCGATTTCGCCAATGGCGCGCAGGTCATCATTGACCAGTTCATCGCCTCGGGTGAGACCAAATGGCTGCGCATGTCGGGCCTGGTGATGCTGCTGCCGCATGGCTATGAAGGGCAGGGGCCGGAACATTCCTCCGCCCGGCTTGAACGCTATTTGCAGCTTTGCGCTGAACGCAATATGCGCATTTGCAATTTCACGACACCGGCCAATTACTTCCATGCTTTGCGTCGGCAGATGAAGGCAAATTACCGCAAGCCCTTGGTGGTGATGACGCCGAAATCCCTGCTGCGGCATAAGCTCGCCATCAGCAATCTCTCGGAATTCGGCCCTGGCAGCGGCTTCCGGCATGTGATTGATGAGGTGGACAAGATCGCGCCGCCCAAGAAAATCCGTCGCGTCGTGCTCTGCACTGGCAAGGTCTATTATGACCTGCTGCAGGAACGCCGCGACAAGGGGATCAAGGATGTCGCGATTGTGCGGCTTGAACAGCTCTATCCCTTCCCGAGGATCAGCCTGCCGCGGGTGCTGGCGCAATATCCCAATGCGGAAGTGGTGTGGTGCCAGGAAGAACCGGAAAACATGGGCGCGTGGAACTTCGTGGATCGCAAGATTGAAGGCGTCTTGAAGACGCTGGATATCAAGGCGAAGCGCCCCGACTATGTGGGCCGGGAGGAGGCGGCGAGCCCCGCCACCGGCCTTGCCAAGGTGCATCAACAACAACAGGAAGCATTGGTGCGCGCAGCCCTGATGGGCTGACGCGTATTGGTTTTGGAACGGATCGATCAATGACCAATATTGTCGTGCCCAGCCTGGGCGAAAGCGTCTCAACCGCCACCGTCGCGCGTTGGCTGAAAAAGGCCGGTGAGGCTGTGACGGCGGATGAGCCCTTGGTGGAGCTTGAGACCGATAAGGTGACGGTGGAGGTAAATGCGCCGGTGGCCGGCGTTGTTGCTGCCATTGCCGCTGATGCTGGCGCGGAAGTGGTACCCGGCGCCGTGCTGGGCAGCATTCAGGCCGGTGCTGCCGCTGGTGCCGCGAAGCCCGCAGCCGCGCCAGCCCCTGCGGCCAAGCCTGCGGCGGCGCCGGCTGCCGCTTCGGGCCATGCGCCGATGCCGGCGGCGGCCAAGATGATGGCCGAAACCGGTGCTTCTGCCGCCGCGATTGGCGCGGGCACGGGCAAGGATGGGCGCATCACCAAGGGCGATGTGCTGGCCTATTTGGCGCAGCCTGCTGCCGCGCCGGCGCCGGCCCCTGCCGTGCGGGCTTCGCGCCCGCCGGAAGCGGGTGAGGAGCGTGTGAAGATGACCCGGCTGCGCGCCACCATCGCGCGGCGGCTCAAGGAAGCGCAGAATACGGCCGCGATGCTGACCACCTTCAATGAGGTGGATATGTCAGCCGCGATGGCGCTGCGTTCCGAATATCGTGATGCCTTCGAAAAGCGTCATGGCGTGAAGCTTGGCTTCATGTCCTTCTTTGTGAAGGCGTGCATTGCCGCGCTCAAGGAATTCCCGGCGGTGAATGCCGAGATTGATGGCGATGAGATTGTCTACAAGAATTTCGTGCATATGGGCATTGCGGTGGGCGGGCCTTCGGGCCTGGTGGTGCCGGTACTGCGCAATGCGGATACGATGGGCTTTGCCGAAATTGAAAAGCGCATCGGTGAATTCGGCAAGCGCGCGCGTGATGGTGCCTTGAAGCTGGATGAATTGGCTGGTGGTTCCTTCACCATCACCAATGGCGGCATTTATGGTTCGCTGATGTCCACGCCGATCCTGAACCCGCCGCAATCGGGCATTCTTGGCATGCACAAGATTCAGGATCGTCCCATGGCGGTGGGTGGCAAGATTGAAATTCGCCCGATGATGTATATCGCGCTGTCTTATGATCACCGCATTGTGGATGGGAAGGAGGCGGTGAGCTTCCTGGTCCGCGTCAAGGAAAGCATCGAAGACCCGCGCAGGTTGATGCTGGATATCTAATATTGGGTTCAAAGGGTCGTTCGACCCTTTGCGGGTGGGTACGGGAGGGCAGAGCCCTCCCGTTTTTCTTTCAGTCAATACTCAGATTCAGCCGCTGCACCCATTCCTTCTCATATTCCACCCGCGCCTTCACAAAGGCCAGGTAATCAGCCGTGTTGAGATATTCGCGCGGCATGTCCCAGCGGCGCACCACGGCCTGGTTTGTTTCATCCTCCCAGGCTTTTTTGAAGGCGTTGTGGAGGATTTCGACAATTTCCCCCGGGATGCCGCGTGGCCCGACCACGCCATAGGGGCTCGTCACCACCATATCGTAGCCGAGTTCGTTGAGTGTCGGCGCATTAGGAAAGCCACCCAGGCGATCGCGCGTCCAGACGCTTAGCAGGCGGAATTCGCCGGCTTCCACTTGGGGGCGCCAGGCTTGCGCATCGGCGACCATGGTGATTTGCCGGCCAAGCAGCGCGGTGACACCTTCCTGCGCGCCGCGATAGGGCACATGGGTCATTTCCGCCTTTTCGCGGCGGAGCAGATCTTCCATGGCGATGTGGTTGGTGGTGGCGATGCCGCTGGTGGAATAGGTCAATTCACCGGGTTTGCGGCGCGCTTCGGCGAAAACATCGGCCAAGCGCTGATAGGGGCTATCGGTGCGCACCACCGTGCCGAAGGTGAAGCCGGAAAACTGCATGATATAGCTGAAATCATTCACCGGGTCCCAGCTCGGCTGCCTGGTCAGGAAAGGGTGGCGCAGCACAGAAAGGTGATGATGCGCGAGCGTATAGCCATCCGGCACCCCTTGCGTGACAAGGAAGGTCGCCGCACGGGTGCCGCGCGCGCCGGGCAGATTCTCGGACAGGATAGGTTGGCCCAAATCCTTCCGCACCACTTCGAACATATTGCGTTGCAGCGGGTCGAGTGACCCGCCCGGTGGCCAGGGCGTGATGAAGCGAATGGGCCGATTGGGAAAGCGCCCCTGGCCGAGCGCGGGTGCGGCCAGGATGGTTGCGCCAAGGCCAAGCGCGGCGCGGCGGGAAAGCTGCGGCATGGCGCGTGACCCCTTAGCCATCCAAGGTCAGGCCAAGGCGGCGCACCATGGTCTTTTCGTATTCGACACGTTCCACGATGAAGCGGCGGTAGCTTTCCGTATCCTGATAAACCAGCGGCATATCGAATTGGCTGCGGATGCGCGTGTTTTCGGGGCTGAACAGCGCGTCCTTCATCGCGTCATGCAAGACGCGCACAATGCCAGGGTCCATGCCCTTGGGGCCGCTCACGCCATAAGGGGAAGCGACCACCATATCATAGCCAAGCTCCTTCAAGGTGGGCACGGCGGGGAAGCGCGGGGCGCGTTCCGCACTCCAGACCGCGAGCGCGCGCATCTGCCCGGCCTCCACATTGGGTGCCCAGGTGGAGCTATCGCAGATCATATCCACCTGGCCGGAAAGCACGGCGGTGACACCTTCATTGGCGCCGCGGAAAGGCACATGGGTCAGGCTGATTTTCTCGATCTCCTGAATGCTTTCCATGGCCAGGTGATTGGTGGTGCCGATGCCGCTGGTGGAATAGGTCAGCTTGCCGGGATTGGCGCGCGCATAGGCCAGCAAATCCTGCCAGGATTTGAGCGGGCTATCCGCCTTCACCGCAGTGCCAAACAGCCAGCCGGTCATGCCGATGATATGTGTGAAATCGCCAATCGGGTCCCAGCCGGGGGTGCGCATCATCCAGGGCCGGCGCAGCACGGATAGATGCATCTGCGTCAGCGTATAGCCATCGGGCCGCGCCTGTTGTGCGACGGTCAGCACGCCAAGCGTGCCGCCGGCGCCTGGGCGGTTTTGCACCACCATGGGCTGGCCGAGCGCCCTGCCGACAAGCTCCGCGATGGAGCGCAGCTGCGCATCGGCGGAACCGCCGGCGGGCCAGGGCACCACAAGCTGAATGGGCCGATCCGGGTAGCGGGCCTGCGCCAGGGCAGGGGCGGCAAGCGCCGCCCCGGTTGCGGCCAGCGCCAAGCGGCGAGAGATGAATGTCGGTTTCGTCATGGCTTTTCCTCCCCAAGGCGCGTCTTGCGGCGCCTGTTTCGGGGCGCAGGATAGGGGGGAAAGCGGGCAAAACCCAAGCCCTAATTCCATGGCTTGATCGCCCTCGCCACCCGGTCCAAACATGGCGGCGAAAACAAACGGGTTGAGGATGCCTGACCATGAGTGAAGCCTTTGATGTGATCGTGATCGGCGCCGGCCCCGGCGGCTATGTTTGCGCGATCCGTGCTGCACAACTCGGCATGAAGGTGGCTTGCGTTGAAAAGCGTGAGACGCTGGGCGGCACCTGCCTCAATGTCGGCTGCATCCCATCCAAGGCGCTGCTGCAATCCTCGGAACATTATGAGGAGGCGCAGCATAAGCTCGCCGATCATGGTGTCACGGTTGGGTCGGTGAAGCTTGATCTGGCGCGGATGCTGGCGCGCAAGGGTGAAGTGGTCGGCGCCAATGTGAAGGGGGTCGAGTTCCTGTTCCGCAAGAACAAGGTCACCTGGCTGAAGGGTGAGGGCAGCATCACGGCGCCCGGCACGGTCAGCGTCGCGGGCAAGGATTACACCGTCAAGCACATCGTGATCGCGAGCGGGAGTGAGAGCATTCCCCTGCCGGGTGTGGAAGTGGATGAAAAGCAGATCGTGACTTCCACCGGCGGCCTGGAATTGACGAGCGTGCCAAAGCATCTGGTGGTGATTGGTGGCGGCTATATCGGGTTGGAATTGGGTAGCGTTTGGCGCCGCTTGGGTGCGGAAGTGACGGTGGTGGAATTCCTCGACCGTCTGGTGCCGAGCATGGATCTCGAAGTGGGCAAGGCGTTTGAACGCATCCTGGCGAAGCAGGGCATCAAGACCAAGCTGAAAACCAAGGTGATGGGTGCCACCAAGTCCAAAAAGGGTGTGGTGCTGAAGCTGGAACCTGCTGCCGGTGGTGCGGCGGAAGAATTGACCGCCGATGTTGTGCTGGTCGCGATTGGGCGGCGGCCTTACGTCGCGGGGCTTGGCTTGGACAAGGTGGGCGTTGCGCTGGATGAACGTGGGCGCATCAAGGTGGATGGCCATTACGCCACCAATGTGCCGGGCATTTATGCCATTGGCGATGTGATCACTGGGCCGATGCTGGCGCATAAGGCGGAAGAAGAAGGTGTGGCACTCGCGGAAATGCTGGCGGGGCAAAAGCCGCATGTGAATTACGGCGCCATCCCGGGAGTGGTCTATACTTGGCCGGAAGTTGCTTCAGTGGGTGAAACCGAGGATCAGCTCAAGGCGCGCGGTGTGGCGTACAAGGTCGGCAAGTTCCCCTTCACCGCGAATGGTCGCGCGCGGGCCATGGGCGATATGGATGGGTTTGTGAAAATCCTGGCGGATAAGGCGACAGACAAGGTGCTGGGCGCGCATATCATCGGCCCGGATGCCGGCACGCTGATTGCGGAATTGGCGCTGGCGATGGAATTCGGCGCAAGTGCCGAAGATGTGGCGCGTACCTGCCATGCGCATCCTTCGTTGAATGAGGCAGTGAAGGAAGCGGCACTCGCCGTGGATGGGCGGGCGCTGCATATCTGAGCATTTTCAAGCCAAGTGGCATCACTTGGCGGCTCGGAAAATGCGATCAAACTTTAGGGTTAGAGCGCGTCCCGTGAACGCACGCGAACGGGATACGCTCTAAATCGCTGCCGGGGCCTTGAAGCCGCCTTCCTTCGCCAAATCCGCCGCGCGCCACAAATACCAGGCTGCGGTGGTGCGATAGGGCGCCCAGGCCTCCCCGATTTCAGCGAGCGCTTTCGGCTTTGGTTGTTCAGGCAGGCCCGCCGCGACGCGGTAGCCCTCACGCACGCCGAAATCATCCACGGGCAGGATATCGGCGCGGCCAAGGGTGAAGATCAGCAGCATCTCCACCGTCCAGCGCCCAACACCGCGCAAGGCCACCAGCCTTTCGATCAATACCTCATCCGAAAGCCGGCGCGCGGCGGCGCGATTCGGAATAACGCCAAGCGCGGCTTTCTCAGCAATGTCGCGAATGGCGAGCACCTTATTGGCGGAAAGCCCGGCGCTACGCATGGCCTCAGGTGATAATGCCAGCACTGCTTCCGGTGTGGGAAAGCCAGGTTCAGGACAAAGGGCGATGAAGCGGCCGAGTATCGCTTCCGCCGCGCGGCCATGCACCTGTTGGTGGGCAATGGCGCGCACCAAAGCCTCATAGGGTTGGCGCCGGGCGGGCTTCAGCGTGAAGGGGCCCACCTGACGGATGACCCGCTTCAGCACGGCATCGCGCCTGAGGTAGCGCAAGGCTTCCGGCGTGCCGAGGCTCATCTGAACACGAGATGCGGCAAGGTCAGCGTAATCCAGGGCACGTAAGTGATGACCATGAGTGCGCCGAACACCACGGCAATGAAGACCCCCAGATAGCGCATCATCTGGTCAACGCCGCAGCGCGCGACTTGCGCTGCGGCAAACAGGTTCACGCCAAAGGGCGGCGTGATCATGCCAAGCGCCAGGTTGACGACCATGATGGTGCCGAAATGCACCTGGTCAATGCCAAGCTTTTCGGCTGCCTCCGCCAGGATCGGCGCCAGCACGATGATGGAAGCGGAGGTTTCGACAAACATCCCAACCACGAACAGGAACAGATTGACCACCAGCAGATAAAGGCTGGAATCATTGAAGGATGTTGCGATCCATTCCGCCGCCAGATCAGGCACGCCCTGACGATTGAGCAGCCAGGAAAACACCGCCGCACAGGCGATGATGAACATGATGACCGCGCTGGAGATCACGGATTTCCTGAAAATCGGGAAGAGGTCGCGCCAGGCGATTTCCTTATGGACGAAAAGCCCGATGATCAGCGCATAGACCACGGCAATGACAGAAGCCTCGGTTGGTGTCGTCACGCCGCCATAAATCCCGCCCAGCACAACAAAGGGCATCAGCAGCGCGAAGCCAGCCTGCCGCGTCGCGACCGGGAAAGACAAGCGCCCAACGCCATCTTCCTTGCCCCAGCCCTTGATCCGGCACCAGATCAACACGGTGGCAATAAGCGACCCGCCAATCAGAACGCCTGGCCCGAAGCCTGCGATGAACAACTCAGGGATCGAGGTTTGCGTGGTGACACCGTAAAGGATCATCGGAATGGAAGGCGGGATAATGACGCCAAGCTCAGCCGCTGTGGCTTGAAGTGCCGCGGCGAAGGGCACCGGATAGCCCGCACGCACGAGTGCCGGGATCATGATGGCGCCAATGGCAAAGGTGGTGGCCACACTGCTGCCGCTGATCGCGGCAAAGATCATGCAGGTGATTACGCAGGTCGCCGGCAACCCGCCCTGAATGCCGCCCACGATGGAGCGTGCAAATTCCACCAGCCGGCGCGAAATGCCACCCACTTCCATGAGATTTCCGGCCAGGATGAAGAAGGGAATGGCGGCCAGCGGAAAGCGATCAAGCGAGACAAAAAGCTGCTGCGCCACCACCACCAGCGGGAAATTCGTGAAGCCATGAATGCCAATAATGGCGGCCAGGCCAATGGCAATGGCAACCGGAATGCTGGCGGCAAACAGCACCAGCATGACGGTGAGCATGGTGCCGCTCATACTGCGGACTCCAATTCTTCTGAGCGTCTATCGAGGAAATGCGCAATCGACCCCAGCATGGCAAAGACCGCCCCAATCGGAATGGCGGCATAGCCCCAGGCCATGGAAACCTCCATGCCCGCCATTTCCTGGAATTTTACACGTTCCGCCATGCTCCAGCCGAACCAGAACATGACGCCGAGCATGAGAAGGATGCTCGCCAGCGACAGCCCTTCAAGAATATTGCGCAAAACGCCGCGCGACAGGCGATGGGCAATGTCAATCGAAACCAGGGCACCGGCGCGCAGCGCCACGGCAAGGCCGATAAAGGCCATCCAGATCAGCGCGGTGCGGACAAGCGCTTCGGACCAGACAGAGGGCGTTTCGGTAGCGAAACGAGCCACCACCTGCCAAAGCCCGGCGAAAACCGCAACCGCAAGCGCCAAGCAGGCCATGATGGCGGCGATGGTGGTCCCTACCCTATCCGCGGTCAGCACCCCGACGCGCAGCTTGGCCCGCAGGCCATCGCCGGATTTCAACCAGAAGGCAAAAACCAGCGCCAGCAGCGTCGCGGCTGCGGTCACCTGCAAGGGCAGGACATTCATCGCATTCATCGCGCCATCCTATCAGAGCATTTTCAGACCAAGTGGCTTCACCTGGCGGCTCGGAAAATGCGACCAAACAAGTTCTGGTGTGTCCCCCATGAGCGGAAGCGAATGGGAACACACCAGAAAGGCGCGTGATGCGCGCCTTCAATCCGATGCCGGATGGTGTGAAACCATCAGGCGCCGTAAGGCTTACCGATCAGTTCGGCTTCCAATCGCGAATGCGGCGCAGCGTGGCCGCATCCAGCGTGCGTTCCCATTCCGCGAAGGCAGGCGCCAGCGCGGTCTGGAAGGCAGCGGTATCCACCTGCGTCACCACCGTCATGCCACGGCGGCGCAGTTCCTCAACGCCGCTCGCGTCATCGGCCGTCACGCGGTCCCGATTGGCCTTTTGCGCGGCGCGCGCGGCTTCCTGGAACAGGGCGCGATCAGCGGCAGAAAGCTTGCCGATCATGCCCGGATTGCAGATCATGACCGATGGCGAATAGACATGGTTCGTCAGCGTCATGAACTTCTGAACCTGGTTGATGTTATTCGCCACAATCACGGAAATCGGGTTTTCCTGACCATCCACCGTGCCCTGCTGCAGGGCGGGGATCAATTCGCTGAAGGCCATGGGCGTTGGCAGCGCGCCAAGGGTTGAAAAGGCACGCATATGCACCTGGTTTTCCATGGTGCGTACCTTCAGGCCGCGCATATCCGCCGGCGCATTCACCTCACGCCGTGAATTCGTCAAATGGCGGAAGCCGTTTTCAGTCCAGATCACGCCAACCAGGCCACGCGCCGGGAAACGCGCCAGCACGGCTGACCCGATATCGCTATCCAGCACGCCGCGCGCATGGGCGGCATCGCGGAACAGGAAGGGCACGTCGAAAATGCGTACTTCAGGCACGAAATTGCCGACCGGCCCGGTGGAGGTGAAGGTGCAATCCAGTGTGCCAATCTGCACGCTTTCAACCATTTCGCGTTCATTGTCGTTGCGCTGCACGACCACGCGGTAGCGGTTATTCGTCAGACGCTCAAAATTATCCTTGAAGGTGGAAGCGCCAAGCCCGGTATGACTATTGGGCGGCAGACCGTGCTGGATGGTGATTTGCGGCTGCGCCAAGGCAGGCAGGGCAAAAAGCGGTGCGGCCAGACCGGCGGCCAGCGTCATGCGACGAAAAACGGACATGATGTCTCCTTGTCTTTTGGTTGGTTATTGGGTGGGGCAATACGTGAAGCCAAAGCCCCGTTAGTCAATCTTGATGCCGCTGTCACGCGCCACCTGACCCCAGCGCTGCGCATCTCGATCAAGCCAGGGCTGCAATTCGGCGGTCGGGATCAGCAGAGGCTCGGTATGATTGGCCTTGAGCCTTTCGAGCATCGCTACATCCATCGCCTTGTTGAAGGCATCCTGCAAGCGGGCCAGAATGGGTGCAGGAACGCGCGATTGCGTGAAGACGCCGTTCCAGACACTCAAATGATAACCAGCGACGCCTTCTTCTTGCAGTGTCGGGGTATTGGGCAGGCTGCCGATCCGCCGATCCATGGTGACCGCAAGCCCCTTGATCGAGCCTTGCAGGATATGCGGGGCAGAGGTCGCAGACGCATCAAACAGCAAATCAAGATCACCCGCGAGCAAGGCCGCAATCGCCGGCGCCGAACCGCGATAGGGCACATGCACAAAATCAACGCCCGCAAGCTTTTCCAGCATGACCAGCGACAGATGCGCTGATGATCCATTGCCGACCGACCCAAAGGTCATCTTGCCTGGTTCGGCCTTGGCGCGCGCGATGGCTTCGCGCGCGCTGGCCGGGTTGTAGCGCCTCGGCAGGCAGGACATGACATTGGGCATATCCGCCATCATGCCCACGCCGACAAAAGCCTTGCGCGGGTCAAAGCGCGGATCGGGGTATAGGATGGGGTTCACCCCCTGGGTCGCCATGGTGCCAAGGAACAGGGTGTAGCCATCGGGCTCAGCCTGGGCGGCAGCCATGGCGCCGATATTGCCGCCGGCGCCGGCGCGATTTTCCACCACAACAGGCTGGCCGAGGTGCCTTGCCATGGCTTCGGCAGCCAGGCGGCCCATGATGTCGGTGACGCCCCCCGGCGGATAGGGCACGATGATGCGCAAGGGCTTGTTCGGGAACGCGCCCTGGGCGTGAACGGTGGGTGCCGCCAGTAGTCCTGCGGAAAGCGCCAAGGCAGAGCGACGGGTGAAATGCGGCATAACGGGCCTCCCTTGAGTTTCTTGGCCCCAAACTGTGCGGCCTTGGCGCCGGATGCAAGCCCCTAGGATAAGAACGCCATCGCCCCCCAGCCCAGCAGCAGCACCGCCGCGAGCGATGGCCATAACAGCCGCCAAAGCTGAACGGGCTTGGTGCCATCGGCGAGCAGACCGCAAATCATGCCGGTGACCGCGAAGGACATGCCCGCCCCCGCCGCGCCGACGAAGTTATGCACCCCAGGTGCCAGCAGGGGCGGCAACCCCGCCGCCAGGCCAAGCTTGTATTGCACGGGCATCAGCGCCGCATTGGACCCGACATTGGTTCCGGTCACGATCCCCGCCATCAGCCCAAGCGGCGGCACGGCATAGGGGGCCAACACGCCAAGCGCGGCAGCGGTTTCCTGCGCAAGTGCCGCGGTCGCACCGCTTTGGCCCATCCAACGCGCCAGCAACACATAAAGCAGCATGATCAACGCTGGCCTTGCGGCGCGCTTGAACGCCCCCTGAGCCAGATCAGGCGCCCCTACCCTCCGCGCCAACAGCAGCACCGCCACCGCCGCCAAAACCAGGGAGACATGCGTGGCAGGAAAGGCCGGCAAGTCAGCAAAGGGCTGCCAGGCGGGCGGGTTCGGCACAGCGCGCGCCGCCAAAAGGGCGACTGTGAGAAGGGCATAGGGTGCCAAACGCGCCATCGCCTTCCGCCAGGCAGTGCCATCCTGCGGCGGGTCAAGCCGCCACAGCGCAAAAACCAGCGGCAGGCCGGTCGCGATGACGCCAATCACCTCAAAAGGGAGCAGCCAATGGCAACCGAAAAGCAGCGCCGCTACCGCCAGCAGATAGGCCATTTGCGCGCGCTTTTCTGCGGGCGACACGGCAAGCCCCGCCGCCCGGCAAAGCCGCCACAGCTCCGGACCCAGCGCCAATAACCACAGCGCATTGGGCAGTGCCGTGATGCGCGCAACTTCCTGCACGGGCTGGCCGATCAAGGCGGCGCCCAGCAGCGTGCCGGGGCCAAGCCCGCCCCAAGGGATCAGGCATAGCGCGAGCAACGCCATGGCGCCGGCTGGCGCGCCAAGAACGCCCATGCTGCGCAAGCTTGCCAAAGCAAACACCGCGCCGACACCAAAGCCCGTGACACTTTCCATGAAACAACCAGCCAACAACGTCGCGATGAAAACGCGCCGCGCCGAGGCTGGTCTTTTCTGCCGCGCAACATCATCCGCTGAGACAGCCGCGTAAAACAATAGCCCCGCCAAAACCACGCCCATGGGCTGCAAAGCCAAATAGGCGCCGCGCAGGATTTGCTCGGCGAGGAACCCAGGCAAGCTGATGCTGTCGGGTAGTGAAACAAAAGCGGCAGGGATGGCCGCTGCAAGTGCCGCGACCACCGCCGGCACCGGCGCCACGCGCCCGGAAAACAACAGACCGATCAGCAAGATCAGCGGCAGCGCCTGCAGGGCGAGGGTCATGTTGCTTTAGGCAGAAAGGGTGAAGGTCTTGCCGACCGCAGCGGGCACCACCATCGCCTCGCCATAGGCGCGTTCCAGCGCATTCACCGCGCGCCAACCCGTGCAATGGGCGGGGAAAAGATAGGTCAGACCGAAGCTGCCAAGATCACGCACAGTCTCGGGGATCACGCGTTCATTGATACCGGACAAATGAAACCCGCCCATCGCGGCAAATAATGGCACATCAGGAAAGCGCCGCCGCGCGGCATGCAGCACATTCACAATGCCGGTATGCGAACAGGCGGAAAACACAATCAAACCCTTGCCGCGCAGATTAACCGCCATGAAGCGCTCATCGCTCAGCCATTCATCCGCTTGCCAGGGCGTGGTTTCATCATCGCGCGCCACCTGGCCAGGCAGGCCGGTTTCATAAGCCGTGGTGCGCGGGATTTCGCCACTCACATAAAAACCATCGGCGATGATGTGTTCATCGCGCTCCACAATGGGGCTGGCGCCCATCGCTTCCCAACCTGCGGGTAGGGGAACAGGGTCCATCGGGAAAACCCCGCCATCGGGCTGGCGGCTGCCGCGTTCACGGAACATGCCGGGGTGGAGATATAGCGGCACGGCGCGCCCGCCATTGGCAGCGCGCGTCATTTCAATCGCCTTGGGCAGACCGCCGGCATGATCCCAATGGCCATGCGAGAGCACCATGGCCTCAATCGCCGCGAAATCCACGCCAAGCCGCGTGCCATTGCGTTCCACCGCGTAATCCACCGGGCCGCCATCAAACAATACGGTGCGGGATTTGCCGCCGATCTCCGCGCGCACCACCAAAGCGAGGCCATGATTGGCGCAGCACAGCGCGCCGCCCATGGTGCGCTTCATTCCCTGGCGTCGCAGCCGATCCCATTCGCGCGTCACGAAACTCGGGGTCGAGGAAAGACTATCGGTGACATTATCCACCAGCACCGTGATTTCGATGCGATCCGCTGCGATGGGGTCGGCCATGATTTCCTCCGCTCAGCTCTTTCGGCGCGTCTCGGCAATGGTGATGACCAGCGCGCCGGCCAGGATGATGCCTCCGCCAAGCCAGGTCCAGGGATCGGGCACTTCGCCGAAGAAAATCCAGCCAAAGCCTACCACGGGCAAAAGCCGCAGATATTGGAAGGGCGCGACGGCAGAGGCTTCGCCCGCGCGATAGGCCGAGGTCAGCAGCCAGATGATGCCGGGCGTGGTGATGGCGAAGGCCAGCAGAAATAGCAGATCGAAGGCGCTGACCGGCGTGAAGGCGGAAATGGCGAAGGGCAGCATGCCAAGGCTGGTCACCACACCAACCCAGGCGAGCACGGTTTCATTCGGTTCTGTTTGCGCCAACATGCGGCTGGTGAGCGTAATACCGCACCAACTGGCGGCTGACGCCAGCGCAAGCACGACACCGATGAAGGAAATCTCTGCCCCTGGCCTCAGCATCAGGACCACGCCCAGAAACCCTGCCATGGTACCAATCCAGCGCGCCGTGCCGATATGCTCCTTCAAGACCGGCCCTGCGAGCAGCGTCGTGAACATGACATTGGTGAAGGACAGCACGGTGGCGGTGGCGAGATCGAGGAACACAAAGGACAGGAAGTAAAAACCCCAAGTCAGCAGGCTGGCCGCGCCGCGCATGATATGCAGCCCGCGCCGATTGGTGCGAAACACCTGAAGCCCGGTGCGCAACAATAGCGGCATGACCCAGAGCAATTGCCCGAAGGAACGCGCGAAAAGCTGCATCGCGGTTGGGATGCCACGTTCATTCATGTAGCGGATTGCGAGCGCTTCCCCGGCAAAGAGCATGGCAGCCAGGCTCATCAGCACCGCACCACGCAGATTGCCCGGCAAGCTGTTCCAGCGCGGTGTCATGGGCGGCAGGGATGGTTCAGGGGCAAGCGCGTGATTCCGCGAAGGGTTGCACAATCACCCTGCGACCTTGCCCTGCCCTTGGCAAGGGATGGCGCTTTGCGGCAGCCTGCCCTGAGCAAGGAGATTGCGATGACCAGTGCCGCCGAACAAAGCGCCATCCGAGACGCCGTGGATCATGGCCCGATCCTGATCTGGGGCGCGGGTGCCATTGGCGGGACAATCGGCGCCGCCTTGGTGCGTGCGCGTCATGCCGTGGTGTTTGTGGATATCGTCGAAGATCATGTGGCTGCGATTCGTGACCCGGCGGTGGGCCTTACCATTGAAGGCCCGGTTGATGCGCACCGGATCGTCGCGCCCGCCTATACGCCGGAGACATTAAAGGGCCAGTTCCGCCGCGTGCTGCTCTGTGTGAAGGCGCAGGATACGGAAGCCGCCTGCCACGCCATCGCACCGCATCTGGCGCCAGATGGCTATGTTGTGTCGCTGCAAAACGGGCTTTGTGAGGCTTTGATCGCGCCGATTTTGGGCGAAGCGCGCACCATTGGCTGCTTCGTCAATTTCAGCGCCGATTGGCTGGCGCCGGGGCGGATCATCTATGGCGGGCGCGGCGCGCTGGTGCTGGGTGAATTGAATGGGGTCATCACGCCACGCCTGACTGCGCTGCATCGCATGCTGCGCGATCATTTTGAACCCGTTGCGATCATGACCGAGAATATCTGGGGCTATCTCTGGGGCAAGATTGCTTACAGCTCCATGCTCTATACGCAGGCGCTGGGTGAGAAAGGCATTGCCGATGCGCTGGCGCGGCCCGAATTGCTGCCGCTATGGCGGCGGCTTGGTCAGGAAGCCATGGCTGTCGCGCGGGCTGAAGGTGTCATTGTCGGCAGCTTCAATGGTTTTGACCCGGCCGCCTTCGCGCCTGACGCAACCGAAGCATCCGCCGCTGCTTCCATTGCCGCCATGGTTGCATTCAATCGCCCCAATGCAAAAACCCATTCCGGCATATGGCGCGATTTATGGGTGCGCCGGCGCCGCACGCCAGTGGATGCGCAAATCGCGCCTGTCCTGGATATCGCTGCGCGCCACAGCGTGGCCTGTCCTACCATCACGCGGCTGGTTGCGATGATCCATGAATGTGAGGGGGGCACGCGCCCGGCCTCGGATGATAATTTGCTGGAACTGATGCGAAGCTAAGCCAGCGTCGTCAGCAGCCCCGCCATCAGCTTGGCGCGCGGCACCAGGCTATCTATCAGCACATGTTCTTCCAGCGTATGCGCCATGGCACCCTGCACGCCGAGCCCATCCAAAGTGGTGATGCCAAGCGCACCGGTGAAATTACCATCGGAACCGCCACCGCTTGATTGGTGATTGATGTCAAAGCCAATCGCCTGCGCAATCTCCCGCGCATGGCGATAAAGCGCCATCACCTTCGCATCAGGCTCCCAAACCGGGCGCGTCACGCCGCGGGTCACTTCAAGCTGCACATCATTGGTGGAAGACCGGAGCGCCAGCATTTTCTCCACACCGGCATCAAGGTCTTCCTGGCGCTTGGCCATGGAAAGCGCCTCGGCCTCCGTGGTGGTGGTGACGCAATTCACCCATTGGCCGCCATGCAGGACGCCCACGGAAAAAGTGCAATCCTCGGTTGTCATGTCCTCGATCGCCAGAATCTGGCGGCACATTTCCTTGATGGAGCTCCGCCCTTCCGCGAGCCTGGCGCCAGCATGGGAAGGCCGCCCCGTGGTCTTCAGGTTGAAGCGTGCAATGGCATAGCGCCCGGTCACCACGCCGCCATCCGCCCGCGCTGGCTCCGGCACCAGCACGAATTTATGCCGCGCAGCTTCCGCTTCGATCAGATCGCGCGTGGAAGGGCTGCCGATTTCCTCATCGCTGGTCAGCAGAATGGTGATGGGCAGCGGGGTCGCGATTTTCGCCGCGATGATCTGGCGCATGGCTTCCACCGCCAGCACCGTGCCGCCCTTCATGTCGAGAATGCCGGGGCCGTAGCAGCGATTGCCTTCGCGCCGGATCGGCAGTTTTTCGAGCGTGCCGATGGGATGCACCGTATCCAGATGCGCCATCACCAGAATGCCAGGCGCGCCATCTCCGGCGGGGTGCGGGAAGCGCGCGCGCACGCAATCGCCAAGCCCCATGCGCCCGGGGATGCGATCAATCCGCGCGCCGAGCAGCGCCAAATCGCGCGACGCCAAATCCATCATGCGATTGACCGCGCTTGCGTCGAAGGTCGGGCTTTCGCAGGCGGCCCAGCGCATCAGGCGGGCCAGGATGTCATCAGCTTCGAAAGGCAGGGCAAGGGCGGCGGTGGCGTCAGGCATGGTGTCTCCGGGTCGCGTGAGTGTTCTCGGGGGAAGCCTGCTGCGCCGCGCGGCTTAGGGCAAGTGGGCAACTCGGCAGGCTTGCCGCCGCATGTTATGGTTCTGGCCAGACAAGGAAACTGCCCATGCGCCTGCTGATCGCCAACGCGAATACTACCGAAGCCATTACCGAAACCTGCGCTGCCGTGGCGCGCGCCGCCGCCGCGCCGGGCACCGAGATCATTGGTGCGACACCGCGCTTCGGCCCTTCGGTGATCGCGACACGGGTTGAGAATGTCATTGCCGGCCATGCTTTGCTCGAAGCTCTGGCCGAACATGCCGGGAAGGTTGATGCGGTTTTGCTCGCCGTCAGTTTTGACACGGCCTTGGACGCGGCGCGGCAGATGATGCCCTGCCCGGTGCTTGGCATGACGGAAGCGGCGGCGCTGACCGCCTGCATGATGGGCGGGCGCTTTGGGCTGATCACCTTCGGCAATGTGGAGCCTTACCGCGAATTGATCGCGCGCCATGGGCTAACGGCGCGGCTGGCTGCCTTGGCGGGTTTGGATGCGACCCCGCCCGAGGCACTCGCCAATCCCGAAGGTGTCGCCGAGAAACTGCGCATCGCGGTGGAAGGGCTGGCGGCGCAGGGCGCGGATTCAGTGGTTTTAGCCGGCGCGGCGCTGGCCGGCTTCGATCAGCGTCTGGCCGGGCGGGCGGCCTTGCCATTGTTTGATGGCATTCGCTGCGGCGTGAAGCTGGCCGAGGCGCTGGTGGCGCTCAACCCGCCGCGCGCACAAAGCGGTTCCTATGCCCCGCCGCAGGGGCGGCTTAGCCAGGGCTTGACGCCAAGCCTTTCAGCTCGTTTGCTTGGCGATCAGTGAAGTCCCGCTGATTGGTTGAGCGCTGCGCGCAAATGCGGCTTATTGGCGATTCATGCGCGCCGGGTTGTTCATCGAGGTCGAGGCCCCATCGCCAAGGCTGGGCCTGCCAATATTGCCGAATAGCGCCTGGAGGATGTTCCGCTCCGTCCCCGGCACGGGGGTTTCGCGGGACACCATGCCGACATCGCGCCCATCATCGGGCTTCAATTCGCGAATATCCTGCACCACGCCGCGGCGGTCGAAGCTGATCGCGACAACCACGCGGTCGCGCAATTCCAGATAACGCCCCGGCATTACCTGGGTATACCCGCTGATGTAGAACCAATTTTCTTCGTCAAAGGTGCCGCGCGCCGTGGGCGGGCCCAGCAAGGCGAGCACATCCCCACGGGTTTGCACCCCCTTGTTGATCTGCGAGAGCCTTTCCGCATCCACCCGATTGCCGCGCGGCACTGGCGGCGGGGCCAGCCTTTCGCAGGCGCCAAGCGCCAGCACCGCCAACAGCATCAGGGCGCCCTTGCGGCGCTTGGCGCGCAATTCTTCAGCCATGTCGCGGTTCCCAGCCCAAGATGCCCTGTTCAAGATTGACCATTCGCCGCTCCGGACCCATGTCCATGTTCTTCGATAGACAGGCTGAGCCTTCGGGGTCAACCGCTAGCTTCCGGCTTGGAACAGGAACCATGGGTCTACTCAGCGCCTTGCGCCGCCCGCCGCATGAAAGAGCAGGCTTTACCCTTTACGGCGCGGCCGTCGCCGCCGCCCGCGCGCCCTATTTCTACGTCGATCTTGGCGTGCGCGATTCGGTGGAAGGGCGGCTTGATCTGATCCATCTGCATGCCGCGCTGCTGGTCCGCCGCCTGAGGCGCGATGCCGATAAGCGCGGCCCCGCCTTGGCCCAGGCCGTGTTCGACGCCATGTTTTCCGACATGGATGTCAATCTCCGCGAAATGGGCGTGAGCGACCTGGTGGTCGGCAAGCGCGTGCGGGGGTTGTGGGAGGCGTTTCACGGCCGTGCCAGCGCCTATGAAGCCGCTTTGGATGGCGCTGATCCTGCCGCGATGACAGCGGCTTTGGCACGCAATGTCTGGCGTACGGAAGAAGCCGGCCCTTCAGCCCAGCGCCTTGCACGGATTGCCTTCGCCCAGGCGGAAGCCCTGCAGGCCCAGGATTTTGCCGACCTGCTAAAAGGTCGGGCACACTTCCTGGCGCCGGAAGCCATTGGCGATGCTGCCTGAATTTTCCCGTCGGCAGCTTTTAACAGACCCGCCCCAGGCTGGCGTCTCGGAAGTGCTGGAAGCTACCCCGCAGGAATGCGCGGCACTTGCCGAGCGCTTCGGGATAGAAGCCTTGCGCCATTTCAGCGCCCGTTACACTCGCAAACCCTATCCGGGCGGGGGGCTGATGCTGACCGGGCGGATCAAGGCTGAAGCGGCGCAGCTTTGCGTCGTCAGCCTGGAGCCGGTGACCGAGCATTTGGACAAGCCCTTCACCCTGGTTGTACTGCCGCCCGAGGCCACGCCTTCCGAAGACCCGGATGGGCCCGATGAGATCGAGGCCGACGCGACCGGCCATTTCGACCTGGGGGAGGCTTTGGCCGAGGAACTGTCCCTCTCGCTCAACCCCTATCCCCGCGCCGCCGGGGCGCATTTGCCGGCGGGCCTCGACGAAGAAGCCGAGGAAGCCCCGCGCAACCCCTTCGCCAAGCTGGCGGCACTGCGTGGCGGCAAAGCCTAACGCCTCCCTTAGGGTTCTTGCAGGCGATGCGCCTGATTGGGCCGCGCCAGCCCTGACGGCATTGGCCGAGCTTGACCCGCTGATCGCCGCCATCCCGGAACGCGCTGGCATGCTTCCCTGGCGCCGGCGTGAAGCGGGCTTCCCTGGGCTGCTGCGGAGCCTTTGCGGGCAGATGATCTCCAACCAGGCGGCCACCGCCATTTGGGGCCGGCTTGCCAGCCTGCCGGGGGCGACCACGCCCGAGGGGCTATTGGCGCTGAATGATGAGGCATTGCGCGAGGCGGGCCTATCGCGCCCGAAATGCCGCCATGCGCGCGCCCTGGCTGAGGTTTTCGCCGCGGGCGAGCTTTCGGCGGAAGGCTTGGCCGCCTTGCCGGATGAGGCAGCCGTGGCGGCCATTGCTGCCATTCCGGGCTTTGGGCCCTGGACGGCGGAGGTGCATTTGCTCTTTGGACTGGATCGGCCGGATATCTTCCCCTCGGGCGATTTGGCGCTGGCGGCATCTTTGGCGGCGCTGCGCGGCTTGCCTGGGCGGCCAAGCCCGAAGGAATTGGCCGTGATTGCCCATGGCTGGCGGCCCTGGAGGTCCATGGCGGCGCGGCTTTTATGGCATCATTGGCGCCACGTGACGGGCCGCCCGGCGGGGGAAGGGTAGGGGGCGCGCTTCAATCCGCCGTGGCGCCGGCGTCCCTGACAATCTCGGCCCAAATCGGCATTTCCGCCTGCACGAAGCGGCCAAATTCTTCCGGGCTTTCGCTGGGTAGCGCTTGCAACCCTTCCTGGGCGAAGCGCGCCTGCACGGCTTGCTGCGCCAGCACGGCGCGGAGGGCGCTGAACATCCGGTCTCGGATCGGGTTTGGCAAACGTGCAGCGGTCCAAACGCCCCACCAGCCGGTGATATCAAGCGCGGGCAGCCCTGCCGCTTCGCTGCCCGGCACATCGGGAATGACCGGCGATGGTAAGCGCGTGCTGAGAGACAGCGCCTTCAGCGTGCCGGCGCGGATTTGCGGTAGTGCCACAGGCGGTGTGCCGACCAGGATTTGCACATCTCCGGCCAGCACTGCTTGCAGCGAAGGCGCACCGCCGCGGAAGGGCACATGCGTAATGTCCTGCCCTGTCACTTTCGCAAGCTTGGCGCCGACCAAATGGCTTGGTGTGCCGATGCCAGGTGTTGCGTAATTCCAGCGCCCCGGTTGCGCGCGCATCCGCGCTGCGAGGTCCGCCAGGTTGTTGATGCCGGCATCGGCGCGGACGGCGATGATCAACGGCAGATCGCTCACGCGCGTGATCGGCGTGAAATCATTGATGGGATCGAAGGGCAGGCGGCGATACATCGCCGGGTTCACCGCATGGGTGAAATTGCCGCCGAGCAGAATGGTGTAGCCATCCGGCTCGCTCCGCGCGACATGTTCGGCCGCGATATTGGAACCGGCGCCGGGGCGGTTATCCACGATGATGGTGGCACCGCCCAATTCGCGCGCGAGGGGATCGCTGAGCGTCCGCGCGAGGAAATCGCCAGAACCACCGGGCGGGAAGCCAACCACCAGCCGGATGGGGCGCCCCGCGGGCCAGGCAGCGCCGGATTGCGCGGCAGCGTGCCGGGATGCGGCAAAGGCGAGGGGCGTGGCGAGGAGCGTTCTGCGGTGGAGCATGGGTTTCTCCCGGTGGCGTTTTTGCTGGGCCTATATGGCAGGCCGATCCCAAGTCTGACAGGCTGGCGCGGCATGATCAATCGGGCGGCTTGCGGCGCTCCGGGCATTGCGAGAAGATGGGTTGGTTGCGATAATGCAAAAAAATTCTGGGAGAGATATTCGATGAAGCGTTCTAGCCGACTGCCGCTGCTGCTGCTTACCATGGCAAGCCTCTCGGCTTGCGCAACCGTGACCAGCGGAACCGATCATACGCTGTTGGTAGAAAGTGATCCCGCCGGCGCAACCTGCATATTGCAGCCGCAAGGCGCCAGTATTGGTGCGGTCAACCCGACACCCGGTTCCGTCCGCATCAGCAAATCACGCCATGACATTTCGGTGAATTGCGAAAAGGCTGATCACGAGGCGACCAGCCGCACCGTGACTGCCGGGTTCCAATCCATGACGCTCGGCAATATCTTGATTGGTGGCGTCATAGGTGTGGCCGCCGATTTGGCTTCTGGCGCTGCCATCACCTATCCCGATTCGGTTAAGGTTGGTCTCTGGCCGCGCAGCTTTCGGACTGCAGCGGCACGCGATGCATTTTTTGAGGGGCGCTTGGCAGATACCCGCGCTGATTTCGCCAAACAAATTCAAAGTGCCGAAGGCGCCTGTGGTGGTTCGACGGACCAAAACTGCCTGCAACGCCTTCGTGAGCTGCGCCTTCAGGAACAGGAGGAAATCCGCTGCATTGAGGAGCGGCGCACGACAATCCCGGTCGGGACTTGAAAATCATTTGGGGCAATTCCTGTGGGATTGCCCACCCCCAGCCGAGGTGAGGCCGATCTGCAGGCGCTTCCTGCCAACGGCCGCGTTGTCGCAACATGAGCGAAGGGACTGTTCCGAAGGGCTGGAAGGTGCCCCGCGCAAACATTTGTGGCTGCGCTTAAACCGGGCTTGCCACAAAACGCTGCCCCCCGCCCTCAATCCACCCGAATATTCCCATCACGAATCACACGCGCCCATCTTTCGCGATCGGTTGCGATGAAATCTCGAAAGGCTTCCTGCGTCATCGGTGCCGGTTCAGTGCCCTGCGCCACCAGCCGCGCACGAAAGGCTTCGCGGGCGAGTGATGCATTCACTTCCCGATGCAGCCGATCAATGATGGCAGCGGGCGTGCCGGCCGGCGCCATCAGGCCGTAGAAGCCCACACCTTCGTAGCCGGCGACACCAGATTCAGCGATGGTCGGCACATCAGGCAAGGCAGGATCTCGCCGCGCGGTGGTTACCGCAATGGCGCGCACGCGCCCGCCCTGGATATGCGGCAGTGCGGTTGGCATCGTATCAAACATCATGGCAAGCCGCCCGCCGATGGTGTCCACCATGGCAGGGCCAGTGCCGCGATAGGGCACATGGGTGATGTCCACACCGGTCATTTGCTTCAGTAATTCCATGAACAAATGCTGCGCGCTGCCCGTGCCGCTTGAACCGTAATTCAATTCACCCGGCTTGGCCCGCGCCATGGCCAGCAATTCGCCCAAATTGCGCGCCGGCACAGAAGGATGCACCACCAGAACGGAAGCGACCGTGGAGATCATGGCAATCGGCACCAGATCACGCGCGGGATCATAGGCCAGACGCAACAGCGCTGGATTGATCGCAAGTGGCCCGGTGGAGCCCATCAGCAGCGTATAACCATCGGGGGCACTGCGCACGACCGCTTCCGTGCCAACGGAACCACCAGCCCCGGTGCGGTTTTCGACCACCACGGATTGGCGTAGCGCGGGTGTCAGTTCCTCGGCCATATTGCGCGCCAGCACATCGGCTGCACCGCCCGGCGGAAAGGGCGAGATCAATCGAAGGCTGCGCGCAGGCCAGGCTTCCTGCGCGGAAGCAATGGCGGGAAAGGCAAACAGCCCGGCAAGGGCAGCGCGTCTTGTTGTCATGGACGGATCCTTCTTTGGGCGTGCAGCCATGGTGTGGGCGATCCGGCAAGGCTTGACGCCGGGGTTTGAAGGGCCAGACTAGCTTTGAAGTTCTTCTCAAGGAAGCCCAGCATGTCCATGCCTTTGCTTTTCACACCCATCACCCTGCGGTCTGTGACGCTGCCCAATCGCGTGGCACTTTCGCCGCTTTGCATGTATTCGGCCAAGGACGGTCTTGCGAATGGTTTTCATTTTTCGCATCTGACAGCGGTGGCGCGGGGCCGTGCCGGGTTGATTTTTACCGAGGCAACCGCAGTTGCGCCGGAAGGGCGCATCACTCATGGCTGCTGCGGGCTTTGGAATGATGCGCAGGTCGAAGCCTATCGCCCCATCGTGGATGCCATCATCGGCTTTGGGTCTGTGCCCGCAATTCAAATTGCCCATGCCGGGCGCAAGGCTTCCGTGCAGCCGCCCTGGAAGGGCAGCACGCCGCTCCGTGCCGAGGATGCCGCGACGGGATCTCCGCCTTGGGAATGTTTCGGCCCCACGGCGGAACCGGTCGGCCCCGGCTGGCATGCACCAACTGCGATGACAGAAGCGAAAATCCAGGAAACCGTGCAAGCCTTCGCCGCTACTGCTGTGCGCGCGGCCAAGGCAGGGTTTCGCGTGCTGGAAATCCATGGCGCGCATGGGTACCTGATACAATCTTTCCTCTCGCCCATCTCGAACAAACGCAATGATCGCTATGGCGGGGACCTTGCCGGGCGCATGCGCTTTGCCTTGGAAGTGACCGAAGCGGTGCGCGCCGCCTGGCCCGCTGATCTGCCGCTGTTCTTCCGCATCTCTGCCGTTGATGGCCCCGCTGAGGGCTGGAGCCTTGATGACTCCGGTGTGCTGGCCAAGGAATTGAAGGCGCGCGGTGTGGATGTGGTGGATTGCTCGGCTGGTGGCGTCTCCGGTGCGCCCGCCTTCCGCGCCAATGATGCGGGCCAGCCGCTGCGCACCCGTGCGGAACGTCCGCCAGGCTTCCAGGTGCCTTATGCCGAACGCGTGCGGCGTGATGCGGGTGTGGCGACCATGGCGGTTGGCGTGATTATCGCGGGCGATCAGGCAGAGGCGATCTTGCAGGAAGGCCGCGCTGATCTGATCGCGGTTGGGCGCGAATTGATGTATGATCCTTATTGGACCTTGAAGGCCGCCGAGAGCCTGGGTTGTGATCCGGGTGCGAAACTGTGGCCCGATAACTATGGCTGGGCCATTCAGCGCCGCGCGGAAATCATGGCGGCGGCGGGGCGGCGGTAGACCAAGCGAAGCTTCGTTTTTTTACTGCAATGGCGCAAAAATTGCTGCAACATCGCGCCATGAAAAGACGCAGCCTGCTTGCCGGCCTTGGTGCCGGCCTTCTCGCCCAGCCTGGCGCCGCTTCGGCCCAGGCTTGGGCGCCCAGCCGCCCCGTGACGATCATTCTGGGCTTCCCGCCAGGTGGCGCTTCAGATGCCGCCATGCGCATCATGCAGCCTGTTTTGCAGGCGGCCTTGGGCCAGCCGGTGGTGATTGATAACCGTGCCGGTGCGGGCGGCAATATCGGTGCCCAGGCGGTGGCGCGCGCCGCACCTGATGGGCATACAATCGGTTCGGCCAATATCGGTACACTCGCGGTCAATCCTGCCTTGGTGCGCAATATGGGCTTTGATCCCATGACGGATCTGATGCCGATTTCCACCATCTTTAACGCCGTGAATGTGCTGGTCTGCCCGGCCAATCGGCCTTTCAGATCGGTTGCTGACATCATTGCCGCCGCCAAGGCGCGGCCCGAGACCATCAGCTATGGCACGGGCGGTGTTGGCTCGCCCGGGCATCTTTGCGGCATCTTGTTCGATCATATCGCGGGCACACGCACCGTGCCGGTGCCGTATCGTGGTGGTGGGCCGCAAATGCTGGCCCTTGTCGCGGGTGAGCATGATTTCGGCTTTTCGCCGATGGGCACGGTGTTGACGCATGTGCAGGCCGGCACCATTCGCGCCTTGGGTGTCGCCACCAAAACGCGTGCGCGTGAATTGCCCGATGTGCCAAGCATGATCGAAGCCGGGCTGCCGGATTTTGAGGTGCTGAATTGGGATGGCTTTGTGGTGCCCGCCGGCACGCCCGCGCCCATCCGCACGCGGCTGGGTGAGGTGATTCGCGCTGCTTTGACTGATCCTGGCTTGATTGCGGATTTTCAGCGTCGCGGGCTGGAAGCCTGGCCGAGTACGGAAGCCGCCTTCGCGGCGCAATTGGCGGCCGATTCGGCGAAGTGGCAGCCGCTGATCCGCGCGGCGGGGATTGAACCGAGCTAAAGGCTTGACTGAGAGCGCTTGGCGTCAAGTGCCAAGTGCAAGCCTCGGGCGCCCCGAATATGCTGCACTTCATGCCCTCGCGCCTTTTTCGGGGAAGCCCTTCAAACCGAAGCCTGCTGGGGGCGCCTTGAGGCTTAAAATCGGGAAAAAATGATAAATGAATTCAGCATTTTTTAAGCTTACTGGCGGAGAGGTTGCGTCCGGGTTCGAGCCGTCTCTGCCCGCGCATCCTCTCTGAACTTACCAAAGGCTCTCGCTGCCGATACGCATCAGGGCGATGATGTGAACCTGTAAGCCTGACGTAATCACAGGAACCGGCCTCCGGCAAACCGTGCACAAGGCCTTGCGCATGCACGCGCCCTGCGCATTCATCGCCGAATGCGCGGCGCCAAGTGGGGCTTTGCCTGTATTGCAGGGGCCACTTCTGCATTTACCTTCAAAAACTCAACCAGGCGTTGAGCATGCGCGGGCAGCGCGCCGAAACTTCGCACGCAAATCGTAAGCGGGCGACGCGTCCAGGTGTCCGTAAAAGGGATAACGCGGATAGACATTGACTGCTGCGATCGGCGAGCTGCTGTTTCGGGCAAGATGGCAAGGCCAATGCCCTTTTCTACCATCTGACACATCAAGTCAGTCCCGCTGAGGCGAATACGCAACTTAAGCCGGCGCCCGGCCCTGAACGCATGATAGTTCAGAAGATCCTGCATTGGGCTGCCGGCCGCATAGCCGATGAATTCATGTTCAAGAGTTTCGTGGAATGCGACCTTGCGGTGCCGGCTGAGCGGATGCCGCAGTGGCATCACTAAAGCAAGGCGTATCTCCGCAAAGGGAAAAGTGACCAGTTCGGTACCAGGATCAATTGCATCTCCGACGATGCCGATATCGCCGCGACCCGCAGCGATTGCGCGAAGTATCTCACCGCTTCCGTGATGCTCAAGGTCGATATTGATGTTCGGATGGTCGGAAAGAAAGGCCGCCAAGGGTACCGGTAGAAATTCCATCGCGCCAACATTCGACAGCAAGCGGATATGCCCCTTCATACCCTTACCGAAATTGTCGAGATCACCGCGCATTTTCTCCAACTGCTGCGAGACAAGCCACGCGTGATGCAGAAGCACTGTTCCTGCTGAAGTGACCCGAACCCCCCGACGGTTTCTTTCCAGCAGCGAAGCACTGAGAGCATCTTCCATGGCACGGATACGCTCACTCGCCGACGCCAGGGTCATGTTCGCGCGAGCCGCCCCATGCGTGATGCTACCGGCTTCGGCAACATGCACGAATAGTCGCAGGTCGGTCAGATCGAATCTCATGGACATGGTGACAAACCAGCCTTTGGCTCTGCCTGAGGTAGGCTTAGCACATTCCGCATTGTGCGTCTCCTTTCGAAACGACAGGGTTGGGGGGTGCCCGGACAGTCTGGGGGAGCCCAAGGCAGTGAGGAGACCATCATGTCTGCACCGACGATAAGTTTTGGCGATGGCGCCATCTACGAACGGGCGGTGGGTGCCTGGAGCCGAAAGGCCGGTGAGATCTTCCTCGACTGGCTCTCACCGGCGCCCGCCCTCCGCTGGCTCGATGTAGGATGCGGCAACGGTGCCTTTACTGAAGAAATTCTGCGGCGTTGCGCTCCTTCCGAAGTGCAGGCGCTTGATCCCTCAGAAGGGCAACTCGCCTATGCCCGCATGCGCCTGCGAAATGCGGGCGCTTTCTTCACACAGGGGAGCGCGATTAATCTCCCCTTTGAAGACGCACGCTTCGACGTTGCATGTATGGCCCTGGCGATTTCCTTCGTGCCTGACGCCGAGCGGAGCGTGCGGGAAATGGTCAGGGTCGTGCGGCCCGGGGGCACCGTTGCCACCTATATGTGGGACCAGGTGGGCGATGGCTCCCCAATCGAGCCCATTTTTATCGAACTGCGCGGCATGGGTATCGAGACAACCCTGCCGCCGAGCATCCAGGCCTCGCGGATGGAGACGCTGCAGCGCCTTTGGGCAACTGCCGGCTTGGGGGACGTAAGGTCCCGCACCATCACGGTCCAGCGCCGCTTCGAAAGTGTACAGGATTTTTGGGAGGCGAGTACCGGAACGGGGACCATCGTGCCCACGCTTGATCGCATGGCGCCCGGTGCGCGCACCGAGTTAACGGCACGCCTTTTTGCCCGGCTCGCGCCATCAGGCGGCGGGCCGGTCACGCTCTGCGCACGCGCCAACGCAATCACCGGCAGGAAGACAGCTTCGACAGGAGACAGGATATGACGCAGTCAGGCTTTTCGGGTCGGCGTGCGCTACTCGGCGGCATCACCGGCGCTATGGCAATGCTTGGTAGGGGGGCGGTGCACGCCCAGGCCTTTCCAGCACGGGCGGTGCGCGTCATCGTGCCCTTCCCGCCAGGTGGCGCCGCCGATGTCCTGACGCGCCTGGTGTCCGAGCCGCTTTCACGAGAACTGGGACAGACAATCGTGATCGATAACCGCGTCGGCAGCGGCGGTCGTATCGGTACCGAGGCCGCGGCCCGCGCCATCCCCGATGGTTATACGATTCTCATGGGCAGCCAGGCGACGAATTCGATCAACCCAGAACTTTACCGCGACAACAGCTTCGACCCTGCGCGCGATCTCGTGCCCGTCGGGCTGTTGGGGGGTGTGGGCTCGGTCATTTATGTTCGCCATAGCCTTGATGTTCGCAGCTTGCAGGAATTGCTCGAACGCGCACGCCAGAGGCCTCAGGCACTTACCTACGGCTCAGCCGGAATTGGCAGCGGCTCCCACCTTACGACTGCATTATTGGAGGCCATGGCGCCCATTCAGATGACGCATGTGCCCTATCGCGGCACGCCGGCCGCCACGACCGATATCATCGCCGGGCGCATCGATGTGATGAGCGACCCGATCACTACCGCGCTGCCACATGTGCTGGCAGGCGCTGTACGTGCCCTGGCCGTCAGCACCCCGCAGCGTCATCCGGCCCTGCCTGATCTGCCGACAGTGGCCGAGGCCGGCGTGCCCGGATACGAGGCCGTTAGCTATTATGGTTTCTTTGCGCCAAGCGCCGTGCCGGCCGAACCACTGGCCCGGCTGCGGAGCGCCTGCGCAAAAATCATTGCCGACCCTGTCATTCGCGCACGCCTAGAGGAGCAGGGGATTGTCCGGCTTGGGTTGAACCCGGAGGAATTCGCCGCCTATGTCGCCGCCGACCGGCAGCGCTGGGGCCGCGTGATCCGCGACGCCAACATCACCGCCAACTGAACCGCTACGGCAAAAAGACACAACGGCGGCTTGTGTGGGGGCTGGCGGAGAGGGTGGGATTCGAACCCACGGTACAGTTGCCCGTACTTCGGTTTTCGAGACCGACCCGTTCGACCGCTCCGGCACCTCTCCAGCGGGACGGGGAAACTCACTCCCTCCGCGAACCAGGGCCTCCTATAATTCCACCAGCCTCCCGGTGCAATCTCTGGCGTTGACGGGCCGGACCCGCCCGTCTATACCCCGGCCTCTTCCGGCCTGGCGGTCTGCGCCTGGGGCGGCTGGCTTTTGCTTTGGGCAAGGGCTAGACAGTCACGCTAAGAAAGAATTTCGGGGCATCCCCATGACCTATGCAGTAATCCGCACCGGCGGGAAACAATATCGCGTCACGCCTGACGCCGTGCTTACCGTTGAACGGCTTGATGCCGAACCGGGTGCGACGGTGACCCTGCATGATGTTCTCGCCATCGCGACCGAAGCGGGGCTTGCCATTGGCGCGCCGACCGTGCCTGGCGCCAGCGTCACCGCGACCGTGGTTGAACAAAATCGCGGCGACCGCGTACTGATCTTCAAGAAGCGGCGCCGGCAGAATAGCCGCCGCAAGAATGGCCATCGCCAGCACCAGACCGTGCTGCGCATTGCCTCCATCAACGCAGCCTGATCGGAAAGGAACCAAGCCATGGCACATAAGAAAGCAGGCGGTTCTTCGCGCAATGGTCGCGATTCCGCGGGTAAGCGCCTCGGCGTCAAGCTTTTCGGCGGGCAGACCGTGAATGCCGGCTCCATCATCGTGACGCAGCGCGGCACCAAGATGATCCCCGGCGCGAATGTCTATGCTGGCCGCCAGCACAGCCTGCATGCCGCGGTTGATGGCCGCGTGGTGTTCGAACGCAAGGGTGAAGACCGCGTTCACGTAACCGTGCAGCCGGTGGCGCAGGCTGCGGAATAACCCACCCTTCAAGGTATCCTTCAAAGAACGAGGGTCCCTTGGGGCCCTCGTTTTGTTTTTGGGGCCATGCTGCCCTGCGGATCGGTCATGAAATTCCTTGATGAGGCGAAAATCTGGGTAAAGGCCGGCGATGGCGGCGATGGCGTCATCGCCTTTCGGCGTGAGAAATTCATCGAATTCGGCGGCCCGGATGGGGGTAATGGCGGCAAGGGCGGCAATGTGATTGCCGAAGCCGTCGCCGGCCTGAATACGCTGATTGATTACCGCTATGCGCAGCATTTCAAGGCGCGCAAGGGCGGCAATGGCGCGGGGTCTGACCGCACCGGGGCAGGCAGCGAAGATGTCGTGCTGAAATTGCCCGTCGGCACACAGATTTTCGCCGAAGATCGGGAAACGATGATCGCGGACCTCGATCAACTCGGCAAACGCGTGGTGCTGGCGCGCGGCGGTGATGGCGGCTTTGGCAATGCGAATTACAAAACCTCGACCAACCGTGCGCCGCGCCGTGCCGATAAGGGCTGGCCGGGGGAAGAACGCTGGCTTTGGCTGCGGCTCAAGCTGATTGCCGATGCTGGGCTTGTCGGCCTGCCCAATGCCGGCAAATCCACCTTTCTGGCTGCGGTTTCTGCCGCGCGTCCCAAAATTGCGGATTACCCCTTCACCACGCTCCATCCCCAGCTTGGCGTGGTGCGCCTGAACGCGACCGAGGAATTTGTGCTGGCCGATCTTCCGGGCCTGATTGAAGGCGCCGCCGAAGGCGCTGGGCTCGGCACGCGCTTCCTTGGCCATGTGGAACGCTGCAAGGTGCTGCTGCATCTGGTGGATGGCTCCGCCGCTGATCCCGCACGGGCCTATCGCACCATTCGCCGCGAGTTGGCCGAATACGGCCATGGGTTGGAAGATCGCCCCGAATTGGTGGCGCTCAACAAGGCCGATGCCATGACACCCCAGGCGCGTATCTCCCGCGTCAAGGCGCTGTCCCGCGCCGCGGGCAAGCCTGTCATGCTGATCAGCGGCGCGAGTGGTGAGGGCGTGCCGGAATTGCTTCGTGCCCTGGCTGACATGATCACGGCGGCGCGCTGACAGGCGGGGCTTTCGCATGGTAAGCGCCATTCCATGATCAATCCGGCCCAGCCTCGCTTCAAGGATGCCAAGCGCATTGTCGTGAAGATCGGCTCTGCGCTGGTGGTGGATAACGCCACCGCCGCGCCGCGGGCTGCCTGGCTTGCCTCGGTTGCTGCCGATATCGCGGCACTGCGCGCGCGGGGGGCTGAGGTTGTCGTGGTGTCTTCCGGCGCCATTGCGCTCGCGCGGAAGGCGCTTGGGCTGACACGGCGGCGGCTGCGGTTGGAAGAAAAGCAGGCGGCGGCGGCGGTCGGGCAGATTCGCCTGGCAGGCGCCTGGCAGGAGGCGCTGGCGGCGCATGGGCTGAAGGCAGCGCAATTGCTGCTGACGCTTGAAGATTCGGAAGATCGCCGGCGTTATCTGAATGCGCGCGCCACACTCGCCACCTTGCTCAACCTTGGCTGCGTGCCGGTGATCAATGAAAACGACACGGTGGCAACAGCCGAAATCCGCTTCGGCGATAATGATCGGCTGGCCGCGCGTGTGGCCGAAATGATTCAGGCCGATGCGTTGCTGCTTTTGTCAGACATTGATGGCCTCTACACCGCCGATCCGCGCAAGGACCCTGAGGCCGAACACCTGCCCGTAGTGGAACGCCTGACCGAGGAAATCATGGCGATGGGTGGTGAGCCGCCACCTGGCTATTCCTCGGGCGGTATGCGGACGAAATTGATCGCGGCACGCATCGCAACCGGCGCCGGCACCGCCATGGCGATTGCGCTGGGTGAGCGCGACCATCCGCTGCGTGCATTGGAAGAAGGGGCGCGCTGCACTTGGTTTCTGCCGCTGCCGGAAGGCCGCAGCGCGCGCAAGCGCTGGATTGCGGGCAGCCTTGCCCCGCTTGGTGTGCTGGTGGTGGATGCCGGTGCCGCACGCGCACTCAAGCGCGGTTCATCGCTGCTGCCGGCTGGCGTGCGCGCCGTGGAGGGCGAGTTTTCGCGCGGTGATCCCGTGAGTGTTCGTGACCCCGAGGGCGTTGAAGTGGCGCGCGGGCTTTCTGCTTATGATGCCGAAGCAGCGCGGCTGATTGCCGGGCATCGCAGCGAAGCCTTGGAAGATATCCTTGGCTGGCGCGGGCGGGATGAAATCATCCACCGCGATGATATGGTGCTGCTGTAACGCACTCCCTGGGTGCTATACGCCCGCGCTTCTTCATGGCAGCCTTCTTCGTAAGCGCAGCAGATGCGGCGCGGATAAGGGGTCAGGAACGGCATGAAGGAAATACGCCTTCTCTCCACCAGTGCGATTCTGGGCTACGGCTTCCCGGAAGCGAGCCTTCAGGCAGGCATGGCGCGTGCACCGCATGTGATGGGCGTTGATGGCGGCAGTGTTGATCCCGGCCCCTATTACCTTGGCGCCGGCGTGCCATTTTGTTCCTCCATGGCGATCCGGCGCGATTTGCGCCTGATGCTGCGCGCAGCGATTGCGGCGCGCATACCGCTGATGATCGGCACCTCGGGCGGGGCGGGTGGCGCGCCGCATTTGGAACTGACCGCGAAGCTGGTGCGCGAAATCGCCGCCGAGGAAGGTTTGCATTTCCGCCTGGCGTTGATTGAAGCCGAACCACCGCGCGCCGACTTGCAGCGCCGCCTGGCGGCAGGGCGCATCCGTCCACTTGGCAAACAGCCGCCTTTAACGGCCGAGGCTTTGGGCCGCGCGAGCCGCGTGGTTGGCATGATGGGGCCTGAGCCTTTCATGGAGGCTTTGGACAATGGCGCGCAAGTCATCCTGGCCGGTCGCGCGAGTGATCCCGCGCCCTGGGCCGCCGCCGCCATTCGCGCGCAATTGCCGCCCGCGCCCGCCTGGTATGCCGGCAAGATGCTGGAATGTGGCGCGACACCTTCAATCCCGAAGGGCCATGACTGCCTGCTGGTGACGGTGCGCGACGATGGCGTTGAATGCGAACCGATGAACCCCATCCGGCGCTGCACACCACTTTCGATCGCGAATCACTCGCTGCATGAAAACAGCAGCCCCATTCATCACATTGAACCGGGCGGCATGCTGGATACATCCGATTGCCGTTTTGATGCGCTGAGTGATCGTGCCGTGCGCATTTCCGGCATGCGCTGGACACCGGCTTCGCAATACACAGTCAAGCTGGAAGGTGTGGAATTTGCGGGACATCGCTGCATTTCCATTTGTGGCACGCGCGACCCGCTGCTGATCGCGCGCCTGCCGCTGTTCCTGGAAGAAGTGCGCGGGATTGTGCGCGACAAGGCGGCTGCCTTTGGCGCGGCGCCGGAAAGCTATTCCCTGATCATCCGCACCTATGGGTTGGATGGTGTGATGGGCGCGCGCGAACCCGTGCAGCAGGTGGCCGGCCATGAGGTTGGCTTTGTCATTGAAGTCATCGCCGAAACACCGGAAATCGCCGCAGCCGTTTTAGGCATTGCGCGCACCAATATGCTGCATACGGATTTCCCTGGCCGGCTGTGCCGCGAAGGCAATATGGCCTTCCCTTTCTCGCCATCCGATATCCCAGTCGGGCCGGTTTATCGCTTCAGCATCCATCACGTGCTGGAACTGGACGACCCGCGCGAGATTTTCCCGATCACCTATGAAGAGATCTGAGGGCGATCATGCCAAGCATCCGTGAATTGGCGCGTGTCTGCAAAAGCAAGAATGCCGGGCCTTTTGATCTGACGATTGATATCGTCTTTGACGATCCGGCGCCATATCAAAAGGTGCGCACTTCCGGGGTGATTACCGAAGCCTTGTTTGCCCGGCTTTATGGCGTCGCGGCAGATGATGTGCTGCTGACGCCCTATGATGCCGCCATGGCGATCAAGGCGACATTCCCGCGCCTGGTGCCGGCGGGTGGCATTGGCGATACGGATGTCTATGGTTGCCAGCAGCATGCACCGCTGCTTGATGTTGAAATCCCCGTTTGATCCGAAGGGCTTTTCCAATGCCGAACACCCATCGCCAAATGACCATGGTCGCCTTTTTGCAGGCGCAGAATTGCTCGAACCTGCCGGGTTCCTGGCGGCACCCCGCTTCCATGAGCGATTTTCTGACACCCGATTACTACCAGCGCATTGCGCGCATTCTGGAAGATGGCAAATTCCACATGGCCTTCTTCGATGATCGGCTGGCGATGCCCGATATCTACGCCAATGATTTCCGCAATACGGTCGCGCATGGCGTGCGCGCGGTGAAGCTTGATCCGCTGACGATTGTCATGATGATGGCCGCGGCCACCAAGCGCATCGGCCTCGGTGCGACCTATTCCACCACCTATTACGAACCCTATCACGTCGCGCGGCTTTTCGCGACGGCGGATCTCATGACGCATGGGCGCGTGGCTTGGAATATCGTGACGTCGCTCAATAATAGTGAGGCGCTGAATTTCGGCCATAGCGAACATCTGGAACATGATCTGCGCTATGATCGTGCCGATGAATTCATGGAAGTGGTGATGGGCCATTGGGGGTCTTGGGATGATGATGCGCTGATTGTGGATAAGGAATCAGGCGCCTTCGCCAAGCACGGTGGCGTGCGGCGGCTGGATCATCAGGGGAAGTATTTCAAATCGCGCGGGCCGTTCACCGTGCCGCGTTCACCGCAAGGCCATCCTGTTTTATTGCAAGCGGGCCAAAGCGGCCGAGGCCGCAGCTTTGCCGCGCGCTGGGGTGAGGCTGTATTCGTGATCTATCCCAATCTGGAAAATGGTAAGAAGCAGTATCGCGAATTCCGCGCTGCCGTCGCTGCTGAAGGGCGCGATCCGGATAGCGTCAAAATCCTGCCTGCCTGCTACGCCATCCCTGCCGAAAGTGCCGATATGGCCGCCGAGAAACAGGCGGTGATTGAAGCAACCGCGCGGCCCATTGATGGGCTGACGCTGCTTTCCGAAGTGCTGAACTGGGATTTGGGTAGCAAGCCCTATGATGAACCGCTGACGGATGCGGAACTCGCGGGGCTTTCCTGGCATGGTTTCCGTGATCGCGTGATCATGCTGTCGGGCAAGAAGAACCCAAGTGTACGCGATTTTGTAGAGGTTTCAGGCCGCGGCACCATCCATGAACATCACGCCTTTGTCGGCACACCAAAGCAGGTCGCGGATCAGATGGAAGAATGGTTCCATGGCGGCGCCTGTGATGGCTTTGTCATGGCAGCCACGCATATCCCCGGCGCCTATGAGGATTTCGTGCGGCTCGTGGTGCCGGAATTGCAGCGGCGCGGCGTGTTCCAGAAGGAATATCCCGGCAGCACGCTGCGCGACATTATGGGGCTGAAGCGCCCCAGTGCTGCCGATTGCCGCGCGGCGGGTCAGTCAAAGGGAACGTAATTCCTTTTGCTATGTCAGCCATTTTGTAGCTGCTTGATCATGGCCAGGGCCTCGGCTGGCAGCGGCCCTTGATTGATCGCAGCCACCGCGTGGTCGAGTTCCGCGATACTCGCCGTGCCCACCAGCACGGTGCTGATCTCGTGCGGCATGGCGGAAAAGCGTAGCGCCAATTCAACCAGATCCTTGGCATAGCCGGCCTCGATCAACGGCAATAGGCGCCGCGCCGCCTGGACATCCGCAGCATAACTGGCGCCAGAGGCAATGGGTTCCACTTTTGCCACACCAAGCGGGCTGCGATCTTCAGACCCACTCAGGGCGCCACCGGCAAGAATGCGAATGGCCATCACGCCAATCCCCGCCTTGCCAGCGTGATGAATGACACCGCCCAAATCCGGCATGGAGGACGCTGCGGGCAGGGGCGTCACACCGCTTGGGTTCAGGATGTTGTAGGGCATTTGCGACGTGGCAAAACCGCCTTCATCCAAAACGCGGCGCAGCATGGGCGCATCGCCAAGCCCCGTTATGCCATAGAAACGGATCTTGCCTTGATCGCGCAGTTTCCGGAGTGCCGGTACGGCCTGCTGTAATATCTGATCCGCAGTGAAGCTTGGTGCCTCACCTGCTTGGGTGATGGGTTCGTGGAGATGAAAGATATCCACGCTATCACGCCCAAGCCGCGCCAGGCTGGCATCAATGGATTGCGCGATGGTGCCCGCAATATCCAACCGTTGTGGCCCGCGGATGCGAACCTTGGTACCCACAATCACTTTTGCACGAAGCGCTTTCAGCGCGCGACCCAAATTGCTTTCAGAAACGCCATCACCGTAAGCGGATGCCGTATCGAAATACGTAATGCCCTGGTCAATGGCGCGACCAATGGCGCGGTCCTGTTCGGCTGCGCTGCCCTTCACCATCAAACCGCCGATGGCGCCACAACCATAGCCGAGAACCGAAACATGCAGGCCAGTTTTGCCCAACGGTCGCTGTTCCATCGCTTATTCTCCTATCGCTTTGGCGCGGATGCTGCGGCAGGGATGCCATATCCGCAAGCCATGCTTGCCCTTCCTGCGCCACAATGCGAGCCTGCCATCAACGCGCTTAGACGCGGTATGAGGGGATACGCGTATGATTTCACGTCGGTTGCTTCTGGGTGCGGCGGCGCCGTTGGCCGCAGCTTCGATTATCCGTAGCGCCATGGCCTTTCCTGACCGCCCGATGCGCATGATCGTGCCCTTCGCCGCCGGTGGAAATACGGATATTCTGGCGCGTCTGGTGGCAGGCCCCATGGCGGAACGCCTGGGCAGGCCAATCGTGATTGAAAACCGCGCCGGTGCTGGCGGCAGCCTTGGCGCCGAATTGGTGGCCCGCGCGCCAGCCGATGGATATACGCTGCTGTTTGGCGCAGGCGGCCCCCTGACCGCCAATCCTGTGCTGCAAGCGAATATTCCCTATGATGTGGAGCGTGATTTCCGCCCCATTGGCCTTGTCGGTATTCTGCCCATGATCTGCCAGGTCACTGTGCGTTTGCCGGCGCGCAGCTTGACGGAATTGATTGCGTTGATGCGCCAACGTGATGGCGCCTTGACTGTTGCAACGCCTGGCAGTGGCAGTGCGGCGCATCTTGCCTTGGAATTATTGCTGGCTGGGGCAAATGTGCGCGCAACCCATGTGCCTTATCGTGGCGGCAGCGCCATGATTCCGGATTTGATCAGCGGCACGGTGGATGCCGGGATGGTGGAATTGCCCTCTGCCCTGCCGCTGCATCAGGAAGGCAAGGCACCCATCATCGCCATCGCAACCGAAGCAAGATCAGCACATCTGCCAGGCGTACAGACCTTCATCGAAGCGGGTCTGCCCAATTTCACCGCCGGCAGTTATGGCGGCGTCTTGGCGCCAGCCGCGACGCCAGCTGAGGTTATTGGCAAGCTCCATGCCGCACTGACAGCGACGCTGGATGACGCCGCGATACAAGCGCGCATCGGCGAAGTAGGCGCCATTTTGGCGAGCCCAGGCCAACGCACACCGGATGGCTTTGCGCAATTCTTGCGGGATGAATTGGCCAATGCTCGACGCGCAGCAAGGCTTGCGGGGCTTTCGCCATCATGAAGTAAGGTGAGCGCCCCACGCTTGCTGTCCGCAGTGAGTGGTGCATATCCTTGATCATAAAAATGCATGGGTCATGGGCCCATGACGTCGTTCTTGGAGGGAGTAACGCTTATGCGCATCACACGTCGCGCCGCGCTTGGCCTTTTGGCAGCGCCGCCTGTTCTTGCCCAAAGCCGCGATTGGCCGAACCGTCCGCTCCGCCTGATCGTGCCGAGCGCCGCTGGCGGTTATGAGGTTTATGCGCGCATCCTCGCCCCCCGCCTTGGCGAATTGCTTGGTCACCCTGTTGTGGTGGAAAACAAGCCGGGGGCGAATGGCATTATCGGCATGCAGGATCTGCAGCGGAGCAGACCTGATGGCAATACTTTCATGTTCGCGCATATCGGCGCGATTTCCATCGGCAGCAGCATCTATCCCAATATGCCTTTTGACCCGGTGGAGGAATTCGCCTCAATTTCCGTGGCCGTTACCTCGCCCTTGGTATGGTTGCTGAACCCAACGCAACCCTTCCGCACCATGCCGGAATTCATCGCGCGCGCCCGCGCGGAGCCGGGTGTTTGGCGTTATGGCAATCCATCATCAGGCAGTATTCCGCATCTGGTCGCAGAAGAAGCCAAGCTCCGCCAGCAGATTGATGTGCCGGGCGTGCCCTATCGCAGCACGGTGCAATCCCTGACCGCGGTGATCGCCAATGAGGTGCCGATTACCGTGGATAGCCTTGGCGCGAGTGCCGGTCATATCGCGGGCGGCAGGCTGCGCGCCTTGGCCATGACAGGCCGCGAAAGATCAGACCGCCTGCCCGATGTGCCCACCATGATGGAACTTGGCCTTGATGAGCGTGAATGGGTTGCCTGGTATGCCTTCATGGCGCCGAAAGGCACGCCGGAAGACATCATCCAAAAGCTGAACGGCGTGATCAACCAGGCGCTCCGCGAAGATGCCATCGCGACGCGCATCCGTGACCTTGGCGCATCCCCACGTTTCACCACACCGGCTGAAATGCTGAGCTTCATCCGGCAGGAGCGTGAGGTCTTCGGCGCCATCGCGCGCGCGGGCAAGATCAAGGTGGAATAGCGCGGGATCGCCATTCACGCGCCGGTGCGCCAAGTGCGTTCACTCGGCTAGAAATGCGCGCGTGGTGATTGCCATGGTGACACTACCAGCAGGAGCGCCCCTGCCCCTAGCGCGGATCAGCAGCAGGATGATTTGGCATCGGATGGGGTGGGATTCGAACCCACGGTAGGCTTGCACCTACGCCGGTTTTCAAGACCGGTGCCTTAAACCGCTCGGCCACCCATCCAGGAACCTCGCGCCATAAACTTGGCGCGAAGCATAAACGCTAAGACCTGCCTATTCGCCCGCCATGCGCTGCGCTACAAGGGGGGCGCCCAAGCGCATCAGCGCATTCACATCACCCGCCTGGTCAAGCCCAACCACGGCATCGGCCAATTGCTTGGCGCGCTCAGCGCCTAGCACCGCATCCGCCAGGCCATGGAATTTGGCGCGCAGTTCAGCTTCCGTCAGGAAATTGTCGGGCTCGCCCTTCGGGATTTTGATGTGGCGCACGAAGTTTTGACCGCGCGCCTTGATGGTAAGCTTGCCCGACATGAAGGTCGGGAATTCCGCCTGCACATCGGCATCTTCTTCCGGCAGGATTTTCGGCATCAGCGCGCGGATATCCTTATCCTGCAACCAAGCATAGGAATCCCAGCCGAAATGCCCGCGCGCCAGCGCACACGCCACTACGAAGGGGCCGCTGAACTGCCCATCAACGATGTTCTGCGGGTTCTGCTTGTACTCACGCGGCGCGCCCACCAGCAGCATGCCCTTATTCGGCAGACCCATAATCACGCTCTCAATTTCCTCGACCTTCAGGCCAAGCTCAGCGCGGAGCGCCAAGGCGGCATCAACACTCGCATGACCATAGCGGCATGAAGGATAGGGTTTTACGGCGGTCTGCATCAGCTCCCACGCCGTGCCCAAATCCTGCAACACACGCTCAGGCTTCGGGTTCGGGGCATAGGCGCGGAGGAAACCGGCCTTGCCTTCAATGGCCTCACCTGCGCCACGGAAACCCTCACGCGCGATGGTGGCAGCGGAAAGGCCATTCAGCGCGCTCCAGCCCACCTGGAAGCGCTTCGTCCAGGCGCCATTGGCGAGGAATTGCAGGCTGCCGGCGGCCTGAGAAAGGGCGATGCCGAAAGCGTCTTCAACCTGCGCGGCAGAAAGGCCAAAAACCCGCGCCGCTGCGGCCGCTGCGCCAAAGGCGCCGCAGGTCGCGGTCGGGTGATAGCCACGGTCGTAATGATCACCCCCCGGCAAGGCCAGCGCCAAGCGGCAGGTGGTTTCATACCCGGCCACAATCGCGGCCAGCACGGTCTTGCCATCGGCGCCGGTCATCTCGGCGGCAGCCAAGGCAGCCGGGATCACCGGCGCGCCGGGATGGAGCGTGCCGGCGGCATGCGTGTCATCAAAATCGAGTGAATGCGCCATGGCGCCATTGATCAGTGCGGCACCCGCCGGCGTGTAGCGCTGGGAATCCCCGAATACAGCGGCCGAGCCACCAGTCAGGCCAAGCGCGCGGGCGGCGGCCAGAAGGGGGGGCGTGCTCTCGGCCTCATGCCGGCCGCGCAGCATATTGCCGACCAGGTCCAGGATCAGGAAACGCGTGCGTTCCTGCACATCGGCGGGCAGGCTTTCATAACGAAGCCCGGCGACAAAGGCGGCAAGTTCGCGGGTGACGGCGGCCATGGCATTCCTCCTTGGTTGAAGGCCCAGTCTAGCACCAGTTCCGCCCGGGCCAATACGGGGCGCGAAAGGGTTTGCCTCGCCCGCCGCCGCATGGCACCAGATGCAGCCATGATCGAAAGAAGGCTCCTGCTTGGTGGAGTCGCGACCCTGCTCGCGGCCTGCAGCCCAGAGGCGAATTCCGCCAACCAAATCCCCGCACCCGATGTGCCGCCGGCCTATGTGCCGGTTGCCGGCCAAAGCTTTGAACGATTCCTGGATGGTGTGCGCGCCGATGCGCGCCGCGCCGGGATTTCGGATGCGACGCTCAATCAGTCGCTGGCGGGGCTCAAGCCCAATCAGCGCGTGATCGAATTGGATCGGCGCCAGGCGGAAGGCGGCATGCAATGGGAAGACTACCGCGACCGCATCATGCTGACGCCAACGCGCATCCAGAATGGCCGGCGCCTGATGGCGGAAAATACCGATCTGCTGCGCCGCATTGAAGCGCGCTACCACGTCGCGCCTTCGGTCATTGTCGCAATCTGGGGCGTTGAGACGAATTACGGCGGCAATACGGGCGGCTTTGGCGTGGTGGAGGCTTTGGCGACGCTGGCCTGGGAAGGCCGCCGCGCTGCCTATTTCCGCAATGAGCTGATGTCCGCCTTGCGCATCCTGAATGACCGGCACACGAGTGCGGAGCGTATGAAGGGCTCCTGGGCGGGAGCGATGGGTCAGCCGCAATTCATGCCAAGCAATTTTGAACGCCTGGCGGTGGATTTTGATGGCGATGGCCGGCGCGACATTTGGGATAATCGCGCTGATGCGCTGGCGTCCATCGCGCATTATTTCCAGCGCAATGGCTGGCGGCGTGGTGAGGCCTGGGGACGGGAAGTGCGCCCCCCAGCGGGGTTTTCGGCGAGCGGCGCGGATACGGAAACCAAGCGGCCCTTGCGCGACTTCGCCCGCATGGGTTTTCGCAAGCCTGATGGCTCGCCCCTGCCGGCATCCGATATCGAAACGCAGATCGTATTGCCCTCACGCGGCACTGGCGGGCAGATCTTCCTTGGCCATCACAATCTACGCGTCATCCGACGCTATAACACGCCGGTGAATTACGGGCTTTCCGTCGGGCTCTTGTCCGATCGCGTGGCGTGACGCGCTGGGGCATTCTGGCCGCCACCCTGCTGGCGATGGCGGGCTGCGGGACGCAGCCTGAACCGCGCTATCTGGTGGGCGATCCTTATCGGCTTGGTGGTGTCTGGTCCTATCCGCGGGAGGATTACGCGCTTGCCGAAACTGGGCTGGCTGAGGTGCTGCCGGCGCCGTTGTTTGGCGGGCAGACCGCGAATGGTGAAGTGCTGACCGCCCAGGGGCTGACAGCAGCGCATCGCAGCCTGCAAATGCCCGCCATTATTCGCGTCACCAATCTCGAAAACGGGCGTTCCAT
This sequence comes from Roseomonas sp., assembly GCA_020249435.1. Taxonomy (GTDB): domain Bacteria; phylum Pseudomonadota; class Alphaproteobacteria; order Acetobacterales; family Acetobacteraceae; genus Neoroseomonas. Next base: position 131,748 of record JADCFQ010000008.1, read on the forward strand.
GCTGCTGCGCGTCAATGATCGTGGCCCGGAAAAGCCAGGACGCATCCTGGGTGTGTCTCCGCGCGCCGGCGCCTTGCTTGGCATGACGCCGGGTCGCGCGACCCAAATCGCGCTGGTCGTGGATGCGGAAATGAGCCGCGCGGTCGCCGAAGCCCTGCCGGGCCATGCGCCGGCCCCCATCGCCATCGCCGCCGCGCCGCGTGCGGCCGTGGCACGCGAGGATTTGGCGCCCTTGCCGGGTGCGCGCGAAGCGCCACGGCGGGAGGTCCAGCCCCTGCCCAGCGCCGCACCGATCACCGAATTGGCCCCCCAAAGTCGCGCCACCCCACTGGCCTTGCCGGAGGCGGTCACGCAAACCGCGCCGCGCCCAGGCAGCCTGCTGGTGGAAGCCGGGCAATTTACCACGAGATACGGGGCGGAAGCCGTCGCGGCCCGCCTGCCGGGGGCGCGGATCAGCCAGCAGGGCAGGGGACGCAATGCCAGCGTTCGTGTCGCCCTTGGCCCCTTCACTGAGGTCCGGGCCGCGGATTTTGCGCTTGAGCGGACTCTGGCCGCTGGCCTATCCGGGGCAAGGATTATTGTGGAATAAGGCGCTGCCTTTTCTTGGCGTAAGAGCGATCAGGCATGAAGGAACCGGGCATGGCATCGCGTCGCAGTATCATTGGGGGCGTTTTGGGGGGCCTGCCGCTCTGGCTTGTGGCGGATCAGGCCTTTGCGCAGCAGCGCCCGGCACAACCCCCCGCCCAGCCGCAGCGCCGCCCCGCGCCGCGCCAGGAAGGCACGCCCGTTGCCACCCCTGTCGGCAATGTGGATGTTCTGGCCCGGCAAGCCTTGGTGGTGGATTTCGAAACCGGCGCCACGCTGCTTGAGAAGAACGCTGATGAGCGCATGCCGCCTTCCAGCATGTCCAAGCTCATGACCATGTATGTAGTGTTTGATCGCCTGCGTCAGGGCCGGCTGCAAATGGATCAAATGCTGCCCGTCAGTGAACGCGCCTGGCGCATGGGCGGTTCCAAGATGTTTGTGGATATCGGCCAGCAGGTGCGGGTTGAAGACCTTATTCGCGGCGTGATCGTGCAATCGGGCAATGATGCCTGCATTGTGCTGGCCGAGGCAATTTCCGGCAGCGAACAGCAATTCGCCGAATTGCTGAACGAAACCGGCCGACGCATTGGCCTGACCAACAGCAATTTCCGCAACAGCACCGGCTGGCCCGATCCGGAACACCGCATGACAGCGCGTGATCTTTCCATCCTGGCGCGGCGCATCATTACGGATTTTCCGGATTATTATCGCTTCTACAATGAACGCAGCTTCCGCTTCAGCAATATCAGCCAGGATAATCGCAACCCGCTGCTCTCCCGCGTGCCGGGTGCCGATGGGCTAAAGACCGGCCATACGGAAGAAGCGGGTTATGGCCTGACCGGCAGCGCCATCCGCGATGGGCGGCGCGTTATTCTGGTGGTCAATGGGCTGCCCACAATGCGCGCACGGGCCGAGGAAAGCGAACGCCTGATGGAATGGGCCTTCCGCGAGTTCGAAGCCGTCACGCTGTTTCGCGCGCAGGATACCGTGCAGGATGTGCCGGTTTATCTTGGTGAACGCCGCACCGTTCCCATGGTGGGCGGGCGCGACATTACCCTGACACTGCCGCGGCGTTGGCGCGATAGGTTGGAAGTGCGCGTGCGCTATCAGGCACCACTCACCGCGCCTGTCATGCGCGGGCAGACCATTGGCGAGTTGCAGGTGGCAGGGCAGGGGGTGCCAACGCTTTCTGTGCCGCTGGTGGCCGGGGCTGATATCGAAAAGCTTGGCCTGCTGCCGCGCATTCCGGCGGTGATCGGGCGCTGGGTCTCCGGCGCCTGAAGCGCTCATGGCGCGGGGCTATTTCATCACGCTTGAAGGCGGCGAAGGCGCTGGGAAATCCACCCAGGCGCGGCGGCTTGCCGTGGCGCTGGCGGCGGCAGGTGTGCCGGTTTTGCGCACGCGCGAACCCGGCGGCGCGCCGGGGGCAGAGCGTATTCGTGATTTGCTGCTCTCGCCTGGTTCCTGGGACAGGCTGACAGAAGCCATGCTGCATTTCGCCGCGCGGCGGGAACATGTGGTGCGGTCCATCCGCCCCATGCTGGAAGCCGGCGCCTGGGTGATTTGTGATCGTTTTGCGGATTCCACGCTGGCCTATCAGGGGGCGGGGCAGGGCCTTGCCCATGAAACCTGGGCGCGGCTTTGTGACCTGACTTTGGAAGGCTTGCAGCCGGACCTGACGCTGATCCTTGATCTGCCGGTGGAGGCTGGCCTCGCACGCGCAGGGGCGCGGAGTGCCGCGGATCGCTACGAAAAGCTCGGCGCTGATTTCCATGCCCGCATTCGCGCGGGCTTTGCCGATATCGCGCGACGTGAACCGACACGCTGCGTTGTGCTGGATGCGGCGCGGGATGCGGAAGCGGTTTATGCCGCGATTGCTGAAACCCTGCGTCAAAGGCTGGGCGCCAAGCTGTGAGCCTGCCGGAACCGCGCGCCAATCCGGAGCTTTTCGGCCATGAAAGCGCTGCTACGACGCTGGCTGAGGCAGCGCGTTCCGGGCGCCTGCATCACGCCTGGTTGATCACTGGCCCCGCCGGTATTGGCAAGGTGACGCTCGCCTGGCGCTTCGCCCGCTGGCTGCTGGCGGGCATGCCGGATGCGCCCCAAGGCAAGCCGCCCTTGTATCTGGACGCGGCCAATCCAGTGTTTCGTCGTGTGGCCGCCGATAGCCATGCTGATCTGCTGACCATTGATGCCGATACCTTGCGCGGTGAGCGCAAGCGCAACGACATCAATGTGGAAGCCGCGCGGCTTATTCCGGGCTTCATGACCCTGACGGCGGCCGAAGGCGGCTGGCGCGTTGTGGTGGTGGATGGCGCGGAGACGATGAACCTGCAGGCGCAAAACGCCATTCTGAAAGTGCTGGAAGAACCGCCGGCGCGCGCCATTTTGCTGCTCGTGTCATCCGCCCCCACACGGCTTTTGCCGACGATCCGCAGCCGTTGCCGCCGGCTTGATCTGTTTCCACTGGATCAGGCGGAAATGGCGCCTTTGCTCAAGCAGCTTTTACCGGATTTGCCTGCGGCGGATCGCACGAAGCTCGCCGAGATGGCGGAAGGATCGCCGGGCCGCGCCATGCAATTGGCCGAAGGCGATGGGCTGGAATTGCAGGCTTTGGTGGAAGAATGCCTGAGCAGCCTGAAGCGGCCCGATCCCGCGCGGCTGCATGTGCTCGCGGATCGATGTGCTGCGGATCGCAGCGGGGCGCAATTCACCACCTTCATGGGGCTGCTGCGCGGGCGGATTTCGGCGGGGCTGCGGCAAGCGGCCCGCGGTGAGCCCGCCCCCGTCTGGATCGCCGCCCATCCGCTTGCCGCCTGGCCCGCGCTGTGGGATAGGCTCGGGCGCCTCGTGGATGAGACAGAAAAGCTGAATATGGACCGCAAACAGGCGGTACTGACCGGGCTTTCCTGGCTTTCAGCGTGAATTTGCCATAGCAAAGCCAATAGAGATGAAACAGACGCGCTACGTCACCACGCCGATCTATTACGTCAACGACAAGCCGCATGTCGGGCATGCCTATACCTCGGTCGCGGCGGATGTGCTGGCGCGTTGGTGGCGGCTGCAGGGCCATGAGGTATTCTTCCTGACCGGCACGGATGAGCATGGCCAGAAGGTGGAAAAGGCCGCGCGCGATGCCGGGATGGACCCGCAAGCCTTCACGGACCAGGTCAGCCAGCATTTCCGCGATCTGACCGGCACACTCGGCCTTTGGAATGATGATTTCATCCGCACGACGGAAGCGCGCCACAAGGCGGCTTGTTCCGCGCTATGGGAAGAATTGGCGCGGCGCGATGAAATCTACCTTGGCCATTATGAGGGCTGGTATGCCGTGCGCGATGAGGCGTTTTATGGCCCGGATGAACTCACGGAACGCGACGGCGTGAAATACGCGCCATCAGGAGCGCCGGTGGAATGGGTGCGGGAGCCTTCTTACTTCTTCCGTCTGTCGAAATGGCTGCCGGAATTATTGCGCCGGTTTGATTTGCCCTTTGGTCATCCCGAGCGGATTGATGTGCAGCCTGAAGCACGGCGCAATGAAGTGCGCGCCTTTGTGCAGCAGGGGCTCAAGGATTTCGCGGATAAGCCGGAAAAGCTCGATCTTTCCATCTCACGCACCAGCTTCACCTGGGGCGTGAAGGTGCCGGGCGATCCCGCGCATGTGATGTATGTCTGGCTGGATGCGTTGACCAATTACATCACCGCAGCGGGTTATCCCGACCCGAAGGCCAAGCGGTGGAAATTCTGGCCAGCGGATGTGCATTTCGTTGGCAAGGATATTGTGCGTTTTCATGCCATTTATTGGCCCGCCTTTCTGATGGCGGCGGGGATCGAACCTGCGAAGCGCGTCTTTGCCCATGGCTGGTGGACGATTGAAGGGCAGAAAATGTCCAAGTCGCTCGGCAATGTTATTGATCCTGTGGCGCTGGTTGCGGAATACGGCCTGGACCCGCTGCGCTATTTCCTGCTGCGCGAAGTGTCCTTTGGGTCGGATGGCGATTTTTCGCGCAAGGCGCTGATTGGTCGTAACAATAGCGAATTGGCCGATGCGCTCGGCAATCTTGCCAATCGGACGCTGAGTCTGATCCAGAAGAACTGCGAAGGTTGTCTACCGCACAAAAAGGATCCGCGCGACACGGACAAGCTGTTTGTTGACGAAGCGCAGACGTTGCCAACTGAAGTACGGGTTCGTCTGGAAAGCCAGGAATTCCACATGGCACTCGATGCGATCATGGCGGCGGTCCGGTCCGCGAATGTTTATATCACGGTGCATGCCCCATGGGCATTGAAGAAGACCCAACAGGAGGAGAGGATGGCGGAGGTGCTGCGCCATCTGCACGACGCGCTTCGCGTCTTCGCCACCGTTCTTTGGCCCTTCATGCCGACCACGATGGATGCCTTGTTCGACCAACTCGGCGTGCCCGCCGATGCGCGGGATTTGGCCGCGCTCGCGACCCCCTTGCCCGGTGGCATCGCGCTGCCACCCCCAAGCCCACTCTTTCGCAAGATCGAGATCGAGGCTGTCTGATGCTGGTCGATAGCCATTGCCACCTCGATTACTATGTCGAGGCGGAAATCGCCGATGTCATCGCCCGCGCCAAGGAAGCCGGCATTGGCCGCATGGTCACCATCGGCACGCGCTTTGCCCAGGCCGCACAGGTCAAGGCGCTGACCGAACGCTTTGACTGCGTGTTGGGGACCGTCGGCATCCACCCGCATAATGCCGGGGAAGGCCCGCTCCCAAGCGCTGAGGCACTCGCGGCCCTGGCCGACCATCCACGCATCATCGGCCTTGGCGAAAGCGGGCTTGATTACTTTTATGACAAGGCGCCGCGCGACGCTCAGGCGGAGAATTTCCGCAACCATATCCGCGCGGCGCAGCTCACGGGCTTGCCGCTCGCGATCCATGCCCGCCAGGCGGATGAGGATATCGCCGATATCCTGGCCGAGGAACGCGAGAGGGGCGGGGCCTTCCCCTTCCTGCTGCATTGCTTCAGCAGCGGCCGCGCTTTGGCCGAACGCGCCGTGGCCATGGGGGGCTATGTCTCCTTCTCCGGCATCCTGACCTTCCCAAAAAGTGAGGAATTGCGCGATATCGCGCGCGATATGCCGGCGGATCGGCTGCTGGTTGAAACCGATGCGCCTTACCTGGCACCCGTGCCCTTCCGCGGCAAGCGCTGTGAACCCGCCATGGTTGCCCATACTGCCAAGGTGCTGGCCAGTGTGCGCGGGATGGAAATCGCGGCGCTTGAAGCGCTGACCACCCGCAATTTCGAGACGCTGTTCAAGAAGGCTGCTTGAGCCTTGGTCACGGTCACGATCCTTGGCTGTGGCGGATCTGCGGGGGTCCCGCTGATTGGCGGCGCCGATGGCCGGGGCGATTGGGGCGCCTGCGACCCCACCGAGCCTCGGAATCGGCGAACCCGCTCCTCGATTCTCATTGAGGGCGATCAGGGGCAAAGGCTGCTTGTGGATGCCGGGCCAGATATGCGCGCCCAATTCCTCGCGGCCGGGATCGGCGCCGTCGAGGCGATCCTATTCACCCATCACCATGCCGATCATGTCATGGGGACAGATGAAACCCGCGTCCTGAACCGTATCACGGGCAAGCCCTTGCCCATATATGGCATGGCAAGAACGCTGGATAACCTCAAGCAGCGCTTCGATTATGCCTTTCTTCCCGCGGTCGGCCCCTGGTTTTTCCGCCCGGCCCTGGAAGCGACTGAGGTCTCGCCCGGCGATACGATGGAGATCGCCGGGTTGCCCCTCACGTTGTTCAGCCAGGATCATGGAATGATGGAAACGCTCGGGCTTCGAATCGGCGGCTTTGCCTATTCCACCGATCTGGTGCGCCTGCCGGCAGAAAGCTTCGCGCTTCTTCACGGTCTGGATACCTGGGTTGTGGGATGCTTCCAGCGTGCGCCCCATAAGGTGCATGCGAATCTGGATCAGGTGCTTGAATGGGTGCGCATTTTGCAGCCGCGCCGAACGGTTTTAACCCATATGGGCAGCGATCTGGATTATGGCTGGCTTCGCCGCACCCTGCCGCCGGGGATCGAGCCCGGGTATGATGGCATGGTGTTGCAACCAGGCGCTGCGCCAGGGCGTTGACCCGGGCGGGAAAATGGGCGCATGGGATTGGTGCTGTCCTGCCGCCGCACCACATGCGGGGTCAGGCAAAAGTGACGAAGAGCGGCCCGCTTGCCGCGAAAGGATGAGCTGATGATCAGGGATCGTGACCCGGTTGATGTCTATAATAACACCTTGGTGCCCATGGTGGTCGAACAGACCGCGCGCGGTGAAAGGGCTTTTGACATCTATTCCCGCCTGTTGAAGGAACGCATCATCTTCCTGACCGGGCCGGTTTTTGATCAGGTATCCTCCCTGATTTGCGCCCAGCTGCTGTTTCTGGAAAGCGAAAACCCCAACAAGGATATCGCCTTCTACATCAATAGCCCGGGCGGCGTGGTTTCATCCGGCCTCGCGATGTATGACACCATGCAGTATATCCGCAGCCCCGTGAGCACGGTGTGCATCGGGCAGGCGGCCTCCATGGGGTCCCTGTTGTTGTGTGCCGGCGCCAAGGGCAAGCGCTATGCCCTGCCCAATAGCCGCGTGATGGTGCACCAGCCCTCTGGCGGGGCGCAGGGCCAGGCGACCGATATCGAAATCCAGGCGCGCGAAATTCTCAAGCTTCGTCAACGGCTTAATGAGATCTACGTGCACCATACCGGCCAGGCGATTGACGCCATTGAACGCAAGCTGGAACGCGACAGCTACATGTCGGCGGAAGAAGCGCGGGATTTCGGCCTGGTGGATCACGTGGTTGAAAAGCGCCCGGTGCCAGCCGCGGATGCCGCGCCGGCATGATGGCTGCCGCCGCCGCCCGGCTGTTCTTTCCCCGGCAAGCTTCGGGGAGTATGATGTGTGAATCGCGGCCCGCAAATCGCGGCCGCATGGAGACGGTATGAGCAAGTCCGGCGATTCCAAGAATACCCTCTACTGCTCCTTCTGCGGGAAATCCCAGCATGAGGTCCGCAAGCTGATCGCTGGGCCAACGGTCTTCATCTGCGATGAATGCGTGGAACTCTGCATGGATATCATCCGTGAAGAGCATAAGACGCATATGGTGAAGTCCCGCGATGGCGTGCCGACACCGAAGGAAATCTGCAAGGTTCTGGATGATTATGTGATTGGCCAGGAACACGCCAAGCGTGTGCTGTCGGTCGCGGTGCATAATCACTACAAGCGGCTGGGGCAGGGCGGTAAGGGTCAGGATGTTGAGATTGCCAAATCCAACATCATGCTGGTCGGGCCAACCGGTTCGGGCAAGACGCTCCTGGCGCAAACGCTGGCACGCATTCTTGATGTGCCTTTTACCATGGCGGATGCCACCACGCTCACTGAAGCCGGCTATGTGGGTGAGGATGTGGAGAATATCATCCTCAAGCTGCTGCAAGCCGCTGATTACAATGTGGAACGTGCCCAACGCGGCATTGTCTATATTGATGAAGTGGACAAGATCAGCCGTAAATCGGACAATCCTTCCATCACGCGCGACGTGAGCGGTGAGGGTGTGCAGCAGGCGCTTCTCAAGATCATGGAAGGCACGGTCGCTTCCGTGCCGCCGCAGGGTGGGCGCAAGCATCCGCAGCAGGAATTCCTGCAGGTGGATACATCGAACATCCTGTTCATTTGCGGCGGCGCCTTTGCCGGGCTTGAAAAGATCATCGGTGCGCGCGGCAAGGGTTCGGGTATTGGCTTCGGCGCCGAGGTGCGTGACCCGGATGAACGCCGGACCGGCGAAATCCTGCGTGAGGTGGAGCCCGAGGATTTGCTGAAATTCGGCCTGATCCCGGAATTCATCGGCCGCCTGCCCGTGGTGGCGACGCTGGAAGATCTGGACGAAAAGGCGCTGATCGAGATTCTGACCAAGCCCAAGAATGCGCTGGTCAAGCAATATGGCCGCCTGTTTGAAATGGAAGGTGCCAAGCTGTCCTTCACCGAGGATGCGCTGCGCGCTGTGGCCAAGCGGGCCATTCAACGCAAGACCGGCGCGCGCGGCCTGCGTTCGATCATGGAATCCATCCTGCTGAACACCATGTTCGAATTGCCGGGGCTTGAGACAGTGGAAGAGGTTGTGGTGAATGGCGAAGTGGCCGAAGGCCGCGCCCAGCCGCTGTTCATTTATGGTGAACGCGCCGCAGAGCAATCTTCAGCCTGAGGCACCCCTGTCAAGGCCTTGTGGGGGCGTCGGCAAGGACCAAAATACATCTCTAGACGCCCCGCCTGAGCCGCCTTTGGGCAGGCCGGGTGCCGACTGTCCATAGTGAGGTCACATGACTGAAACATTGCGTGGCGATATCCTTCCTGTTCTGCCGTTGCGGGATATCGTTGTATTTCCGCATATGATCGTGCCGCTTTTCGTGGGTCGGGAGAAATCCGTGCGCGCCCTGGAAGCGGTCATGAAGGATGACAAGCAGATCCTGCTGGTCGCCCAGAAGAATGCCGGCCAGGATGATCCGGGTGCGGATGATCTGTTCCAGATCGGCACGATTTCCACGGTGCTGCAATTGCTGAAGCTGCCCGATGGTACGGTTAAGGTGCTGGTCGAAGGCGGGCGGCGTGCGCGCGTGGCGGGATATAAGGAAACCTCGCCCTATTTCGAAGCCTTTGTCGAAAAGATCGAAGAAGCGCCGGTTGAAGGGCGTGAGACGGAAGCGCTGGCGCGCACCGTGGTCGCGCAGTTTGAACAATACATCAAGCTGAACAAGAAGATCGCGCCTGAGGTGCTGGTTTCGGTTAATCAGATCGAAGATGCATCGAAGCTGGCGGATACCATTGCGTCCCATCTCGGGCTCAAAATCCCGGAAAAGCAGGAATTGCTGGAACTGCCTTCCGTTGCGGCGCGGCTCGAGAAGGTCTTCGCCCATATGGAAGGCGAGATCGGCGTGCTGCAGGTGGAAAAGCGCATCCGCAGCCGCGTGAAGCGGCAGATGGAAAAGACGCAGCGCGAATATTACCTGAACGAACAGTTGAAGGCGATCCAGAAGGAGCTTGGCGAAGGCGAAGACGGCAAGGACGAAATCGCCGAAATCGAAGCCAAGATCAAAGCCACCAAATTCTCCAAGGAAGCGCGCGAGAAAGCCTTGGCCGAGGTCAAGAAGCTCCGCAGCATGAGCCCAATGAGCGCGGAAGCGACGGTGGTGCGCAATTACCTGGATTGGATGCTGTCCATCCCCTGGAAGAAGCAAAGCCGGGTGCGCAAGGATATTGTGGCGGCGGAGAAGGTTCTCGATGCCGATCACTATGGGCTTGAGAAGGTGAAGGAACGCATCATCGAATATCTGGCGGTGCAGTCCCGTTCCCCCAAAATTCGTGGTCCGATCCTGTGCCTGGTTGGTCCGCCTGGTGTCGGAAAGACCTCGCTCGGCAAATCCATCGCCAAGGCGACAGGGCGGAATTTCGTGCGCATGTCTTTGGGCGGCGTGCGGGATGAAGCCGAGGTGCGCGGCCATCGCCGGACCTATATCGGGTCCATGCCCGGCAAGGTCATTCAGGGGATGAAGAAGGCGAAAACCTCCAACCCGCTTTTCCTGTTGGATGAAATTGACAAGCTGGGCGCGGATTGGCGGGGCGATCCTTCCTCCGCCTTGCTGGAAGTGCTTGACCCTGAGCAGAACAGCACCTTCGCGGATCATTATCTGGAAGTGGATTATGATCTTTCGGATGTGATGTTCGTGACCACGGCGAATTCGCTCCGCATGCCGCAGCCCTTGCTGGATCGCATGGAGATCATTCGCATCCCCGGCTATACGGAAGATGAGAAGGTTGAAATCGCCAAGCGCCATTTGATCGCCAAAGTGAGTGAGGCGAATGGGTTGAAGGAAGGCGAATGGACGCTGGCTGATGCCGCTATTCGTGACCTGATCCGTTATTACACGCGGGAAGCCGGCGTGCGTAACCTGGAACGCGAAATCGCGGGCCTGGCGCGCAAGGCGGTGAAGGAGATTGTCTCCAAAAAGGCGAAGAAGGTCGCGATCACGCCGAAGAACCTTGAGAAATTCGCCGGTGTCCGGAAGTTCCGCTACGGCGAGGCCGAGGCCGAGGATATGGTCGGCGTTGTCACTGGCTTGGCCTGGACGGAAGTGGGTGGCGAGATTCTCACCATCGAATCCGTGCTGCTGCCGGGCAAGGGCAATGTGAAGCAGACCGGCAAGCTTGGCGATGTGATGCAGGAAAGTGTCTCCGCCGCCATGTCTTATGTGCGGAGCCGCTCAACCAGCTTCGGCATCAAGCCGACGCTGTTTGAAAAGCGCGATCTTCATGTGCATGTGCCGGAAGGCGCCACGCCGAAGGATGGGCCTTCGGCCGGTATTGCCATGGCGACCAGCATAGTCTCGGTGCTCACGGGCATTCCGGTCCGGCGCGATGTTGCCATGACCGGTGAGATCACGCTGCGCGGGCGGGTATTGCCGATTGGCGGGCTCAAGGAAAAGCTGCTGGCCGCGATGCGGGCCGGCATCAAGACCGTTTTCATTCCGAAAGAGAATGAAAAGGACCTGGCCGATATCCCGGAAAGCGTGAAGAAGGGCCTGGAGATCAACCCGGTATCCCATGTGGATGAGGTGATCATGCGCGCCCTGGCCCGTAAGCCTGAGGCAATCACCTGGGAAGAACCGGTGGAAGCGCCGCCGCAAAAGCCCGAATCGGCAGCCGGCGCCGCGCTGCCGCACTAACCGGGCAGGGGCGGCCTTTCCGCCATTTGCGGCGGGATGGGGTGACGTGTAGAAAAGCGCAGGCTTTTCGTGACACGTCTCCCTCTCCGGCTGATGGCTGATCGGTCGTTTCGCGCTCAAGTCGTTTCATCACCTGGAAAGGATGTTTCCGTGAACAAACAGGAACTGGTCGCGGCTGTCGCCAAGGCGGCTGATATGACCAAGGAAAAGGCCGCCGAGGCCGTGGATGCGGTGTTCGATTCGATCACCGCGGGCCTCAAGCAGGATGGCGAAGTGCGCCTGATGGGCTTTGGCACCTTTGCCGCCGCCAAGCGCGCCGCCAGCATCGGGCGCAATCCGCGCACGGGTGAGGAACTCAAGATTCCCGCCAGCACAGCGGTGCGCTTCAAGGTCGGCAAGGGCCTCAAGGATGCGGTGAACTGAGCCTGCGGGCTTGGTGCTTTGGCCGGGTCAACAAGGGCCCGGCCCCTATGCTAATATTGTTTCAGGTGGGGCGCTTAGCTCAGCGGTAGAGCGCCTGTCTTACACACAGGATGTCGGCGGTTCGACCCCGTCAGCGCCCACCAGCGTTTCAAGCCTTGCCTTGACACCAGCGGGGCAGGCGTCCTATCAGATTTTCACGCATGGAATGCGGGTGTAGCTCAGTTGGTTAGAGCGTCGGCCTGTCACGCCGAAGGTCGCGGGTTCGAGCCCCGTCACTCGCGCCACTTCTCCTCAAAAACTTAACGCTGCAATCACTCTTCCGTAACCGGGATGCTTTATGTCAGCATCTTGAAATTACGGCTGAATGCCCTATGGCGCATTTCGCAAAGCGGGGGTAATCTCGCTTCGCTGCAATGCGGTAAAAACCGTGGGCAGGCCATAACGCGCACCCAGGCTGATGGGGGCGCCAGAGTTGAGGAAGCCATGACCCAGCCCTTGCTGGCCACGTATTTCCCTGTGCTCGTTTTCCTGGGCATAGCTGCGGGAATCGCGATTGCGATGGTTGCCGGCGCCATGCTGGCGGCGCGGCAGAAGCCCTATGCCGAAAAGCTCTCCACCTATGAATGCGGCTTTGCGCCCTTTGACGATACGCGGCGCCGATTCGATGTGCGCTTCTATCTGGTGGCGATCCTTTTCATCATTTTCGATCTGGAAGTGGCCTTCCTGTTTCCCTGGGCGGTGTCGCTTGGCGGGATTGGTTGGCTCGGCTTCGGGTCCATGATGGCCTTTCTTTTCGTGCTGACGATTGGCTTCGTCTATGAATGGCGCAAAGGCGCGCTGGATTGGGAATGAGATGAGCGGCGCTTCCGAACTTTCCTGGAACAAACAGGCCCTGCCGCCCGGCGCCGCACAGGATGCGGTGGTGAAGGCGGTTGGCGATGAAATCACCGAAAAGGGTTTCGTTGTCGCCAATCTGGACAAGGTGGTGAATTGGGCGCGCACCGGCAGCTTGTGGCCGATGACTTTTGGCCTGGCCTGCTGCGCGGTGCCGATGATCCATGCCTATATGGCGCGCTATGATTTGGACCGCTTCGGCATCATTCCGCGCGGTTCGCCGCGGCAATCGGATGTGATGATCGTGGCCGGCACGCTGACCAACAAAATGGCGCCGGCGCTGCGCAAGGTTTACGACCAGATGTCGGAACCGCGCTGGGTGATTTCCATGGGTTCCTGCGCCAATGGCGGCGGGTATTACCATTACTCCTACAGCGTTGTGCGCGGCTGTGATCGTGTGGTGCCAGTGGATATCTATGTGCCCGGCTGCCCGCCCACGGCCGAGGCCTTGGTCTATGGCATTCTGCAATTGCAGAAGAAAATCCGCAGGACAGGGACCATCCTCCGTGGCTGAGCAATTGCCTGAAGCCGCGGAAGCGGTGGCAGAAAATCCGTTGAAGATACTTGGCGCGGCGATTGCCGCTGCGGCACCGCAGGGTGCTGTGACGGGCTTCACCCTCGCGCGGGGCGGGGCAGAGCTGGCGGTAGAAGCCAATCGCGATCAGCTTCTGCCTTTGATGCTGATGCTGCGCGACGATCCGCGCTTTTCCTTCGAACAATGCATGGATATTTGCGGTGTGGATTGGCCCGAACGCGCTGAGCGGTTTGAGGTTGTCTATAACCTGCTGAGCCTTGCGGAAAATCGCCGTATCCGTGTTTCGGTGACAACGGATGGTGTGGCGCCCGTGCCCTCCGTCGCTGAGATTTGGCCGAGTGCCACCTGGTATGAGCGTGAGACCTGGGACATGTATGGCGTGGTCTTTGCCGGGCAGCCTGATTTGCGCCGGCTGCTGACGGATTACGGCTTTGAAGGGCATCCGCTCCGCAAGGACTTCCCGCTCACAGGCCATGTTGAAGTGCGCTATGATTCGGAACAGCAGCGCGTGGTTTATCAGCCCGTCATGCTGCAACAGGATTTCCGCAGCTTTGATTTCTTGAGCCCCTGGGAAGGCATGACCACGCTGCCTGGGGATGAGAAAGTGCATCTCAACCGTCTGGAGGGTCCGGCATGAGCCAGAGCCAGGCAATCGCCATTGCGGGCGAAGCGCCCGAGACGGTCCGCCACACCATTGAAGGTGATAGCCACACCATCAATTTCGGCCCGCAGCATCCCGCCGCGCATGGTGTGCTGCGCCTGATCCTTGAGATGAAGGGTGAGGTGGTGGAACGCGCCGATCCGCATATCGGCCTGCTCCATCGCGGCACCGAAAAGCTGATCGAACACAAGACCTATATCCAGGCGCTGCCGTATTTTGACCGCCTCGATTACGTCAGCCCGATGTGCATGGAGCATGCTTTCGCGCTCGGCACTGAGCGGCTTTTGGGGATCGAAGCGCCGGAGCGTGCGCAATATATCCGCGTGCTGTTCAGCGAATTGACGCGCGTGCTGAACCATTTGCTGAACATCACGACCTATGCGCTGGATTGCGGCGCCATCACGCCCGCCCTTTGGGGTTTTGAACAGCGCGAGACCTTGCTGGAATTCTATGAGGCAGTCTCGGGCAGCCATTACCACGCGAATTACTTCCGCCCCGGTGGCGTTGCGAAGGATTTGCCGGCGGGGCTTGAGGACAAAATCGCTGCCTGGGTCAAGAAATTTCCGGAGTTCTTAAAAGACCTTGAAGGGCTGCTCACGGAAAACCGCATCTTCAAGCAGCGCACGGTTGATATCGGTATCATGAGTGCAGAACAGGCGATGGCCTGGGGCTTTAGCGGGCCGTGTCTGCGCGCTTCCGGCTGCGCTTGGGATTTACGCAAGAGCCAGCCTTACGATGTCTATGACCGGATGGAATTTGAAGTGCCGGTTGGCACGCGGGGCGATTGCTATGATCGTTACCTGGTCCGCATGTTGGAAATGCGCGAAAGCCTGAAGATCATTGATCAATGCCTGAAGCAGATGAAGCCGGGCCCGATCAAGCTGATGGATAACAAGATCGCGCCGCCGCAACGGGGTGAGATGAAGCGTTCGATGGAAGCGCTGATCCATCACTTCAAGCTGTATACGGAAGGCTATCACGTGCCGGCGGGGTCTACCTATTCCGTGGTGGAAGCGCCGAAGGGTGAGTTCGGCGTCTATCTGGTGGCGGATGGCACGAATAAACCCTATCGCTGCAAAATCCGCGCCCCTGGTTATGCGCATTTGCAGGCGATGGAAGTGCTCTCAAAAGGGCATATGCTGGCCGATGCGGTTTCCGTCATTGGTTCTCTTGATATCGTCTTTGGGGAAATTGACCGGTGAGCGCGCCAGCCCACAAGGAACCTGACAGCTTCGCTTTTGATGCCGAAAGTGAAGCAAAAATCGCGACCATTCTGAAGCGCTATCCGGAAGGCAAGCAGGCCAGTGCGGTGATCCCGCTGCTTTATGTCGCGCAACGGCAGATGGGGAGATTGACCCAAAGCGCCTGGGTGCCGCGCGTGGCGATGGATGTGATTGCGGAACGGCTTTCCATGCCGCCGATCCGCGTTTACGAAGTTGCGACCTTCTATTTCATGTTCAACATGAAGCCGATTGGGCGGCATCATTTGCAGCTTTGCGGCACCACGCCCTGCATGCTGCGCGGTTCGGATGATGTGCTGCGCGCCTGCAAGGATGCGGGTGGCTTGAAGGGTGTTGGCGATACCAGCGCTGATGGCGTCTTTACGCTGACGGAAGTGGAATGCCTCGGCGCCTGCGTGAATGCGCCCATTCTGCAGATTGATGATGATTACTATGAAGATCTTGATTACGAGAGCACGGTGAAGCTGTTGGAAGCCTTCAAGCGCGGCGAGGCGCCAAAGCCTGGCAGCGCCATTGGCCGCATGGCCAGCGCGCCGGCGGGTGAGCAAACGGTTTTGACCGGGCGGGGGGACGAATAGGATGGCCCTTTCAGACAAGGACCGGATTTTCCAGAACCTTTATGGTCGACAGCCCTGGAATCTGGCGGCGGCACGCATGCGCGGCAATTGGGATGGCACAGCGGCCATCATCGGGCGCGGTCGCGATGCGGTGATTGAGGATGTGAAGAATTCCGGCCTGCGCGGGCGCGGCGGTGCGGGTTTCCCGACTGGCATGAAATGGTCCTTCATGCCGAAGCAATCGGATGGGCGGCCTTCTTATCTTGTGGTGAATGCCGATGAATCGGAACCCGGCACCTGCAAGGACCGCGACATTATCCGCCATGATCCGCATACGCTGATTGAAGGCTGCCTGATTGCCGGTTTCGCCATGGGTGCCCATGCCGGCTACATCTATATTCGCGGTGAATACTACAATGAAAGCGTTGTGCTGGAAGCGGCGATCCAGGAAGCCTATGACGCAGGGCTGCTCGGGCGGAATGCTGCGGGTTCTGGTTGGGATTTCGATCTTTACGTGCATCGCGGCGCGGGCGCCTATATTTGCGGTGAGGAAACCGCGCTGATCGAAAGCCTGGAAGGCAAGAAGGGCATGCCGCGCCTGAAGCCGCCCTTCCCGGCGGCGGTCGGGCTTTATGGCTGCCCGACCACGGTGAATAATGTTGAAACCATCGCCGTGGTGCCGGAGATTTTGCGGCGTGGGCCGGAATGGTTTTCATCCTTCGGGCGTCCCAAGAATTCAGGCACAAAGATTTTCTGCATCCAGGGCCATGTGAACAACCCCTGCAATGTGGAAGCGGAAATGAGCATCCCGATGCGGGAGCTGATTGAACGCTATGCCGGCGGTGTGCGCGGCGGTTGGGATAATCTGCTGTGCGTCATTCCGGGTGGGTCTTCCACGCCGTTGTTGCCCAAGCACATCTGCGATGATGTGCTGATGGATTTTGATGCGCTGCGCGAACACCGTTCGGGCCTTGGCACGGCGGGCGTGATTGTGATGGATAAATCCACCGATGTGATCAAGGCGATTGCGCGGCTGGCGGCCTTCTACAAGCATGAAAGCTGCGGCCAATGCACGCCCTGCCGCGAAGGCATGGGCTGGCAGAAGCGCATGATGGACCGCATGGTGGAAGGCAATGCGGAGATCGAGGAAATTGACGTGCTGGAAAACGTCACGCGCCGCATTGAAGGCCATACGATCTGCGCCTTGGCCGATGGTGGCGTCTGGCCGGTGCAGGGGCTGATCCGGCATTTCCGCCCGCTGATGGAAGAACGCATTCGTGATTACAAGCGGCGCCACGCGCTGCCTCAGGCGGCGGAGTAAGCGCCATGGCGAAGGTCACGGTTGATGGCATTGAAGTGGAAGTCCCGAACGGGTCTTCCGTGCTGCAAGCCTGCGAAGCTGCGGGCAAGGAAATCCCGCGCTTTTGCTATCATGAACGCCTCAGCGTCGCCGGCAATTGCCGCATGTGCCTGGTGGAAGTGGAAAAGGCGCCAAAGCCAGTCGCTTCCTGCGCCTATCCGGTGATGGATGGGATGAAGGTGTTCACCGACACGCCCGTGGTGCGCAATGCGCGGCGCGGTGTCATGGAATTTCTGCTGATCAATCACCCGCTGGATTGCCCGATCTGCGATCAGGGTGGTGAATGTGATTTGCAGGATCAGGCCTATGCCTATGGCCATGACAGATCGCGTTACGGCGAAGCCAAGCGGGCGGTGAAGGATAAGAATATCGGCCCGCTCATCAAAACAGTGATGACGCGCTGCATTCAATGCACACGCTGCGTGCGCTTTGCCGCCGAGGTTGCCGGTACGCCGGAGCTTGGCGGGACCAATCGCGGCGAGAATATGGAAATCGGCACCTATGTGGAAAAGGCGCTGACCTCTGAGCTTTCCGGCAATTTGATTGATATCTGCCCGGTCGGTGCGCTGACCAGCCGGCCTTATGCTTTCGTGTCTCGGCCGTGGGAATTGCGCAAGACGGATGGCATTGATGTGCTGGATGCTGTGGGTGCGAATATCCGCATTGATACACGCGGCCCCGAAGTGTTGCGTATTTTGCCGCGCATCAATGAGGCGGTGAATGAGGAATGGATGGCCGATCGCGGTCGCTTTTCCTTTGATGGGCTGAAGCGCCGCCGGCTGGATCGGCCCTGGCTGCGCAAGGATGGCCGCATGGTCGCGGCAAGCTGGGCGGAAGCCTTCGCTGCCATTGCTGCCAGGCTGGCGCAAACGCCGGCGGATCGGATTGGTGCGGTGGCGGGTTCGCTCGCTGATGCGGAAAGCGTGCTGGCGCTCAAGGATCTGATGGCGGCCTATGGCAGCGCCAATCTGGATTGCCGGGAAGATGGCGCGGCGATTGATGGCGCGCGTGCTGATTTCTATCGCTTCAACACGACCATCGCCGGGATTGAAGAAGCCGATGCGCTGCTGATCATTGGCGCTGACCCGCGCAAGGAAGCGCCGGTCTTGAATGCGCGCATTCGCAAGCGCTGGGCGCAGGGGCGTTTTCCGGTCGGCTTCATCGGGCCGGCGGGCGTTGATCTGACCTATAGCGCGCAGCATTTGGGCGAAGGCCCGGCGGTGATCTCGGCGCTGCTGGATGGTTCGCATCCTTTCGCCGCAACGCTGAAGGCCGCGCAAAAGCCCATGCTGATCCTGGGGCGTGGTGCCATTGCGCGCGCTGATGGTGCGGCGGTGCTGGCAGCCGCATGGCGCTTGGCGGCCGAGGCCGGCATGCTGAAGCCTGATTGGCATGGCTTCAATCTGCTGCATCATTTCGGCGGTGAGGTCGGCGCCTTGGAGCTCGGCTTCCTGCCGGGGCAGGGGGCCAAGGACCTTGCCGCGATGCTCGGCGGTGGCGTGGATGCGCTGTGGCTGCTGAATGCGGATGGCTTTGATCCGGCGCGCATTCCGGCAAGCACTTTTGTGATCTATCAGGGCCATCATGGTGATGCCATGGCGGCCCGTGCGGATGTGCTGCTGCCAGGTGCCGCCTATACCGAAAAGGACGCGACCTGGGTGAATACCGAAGGCCGCGCTCAGCGCAGCTATCGCGCCATTCACCCGCCAGGCGAAGCGCGCGAGGATTGGCGCATCATTCGCGCCTTTAGTGAGGGTGTTGGCAAGACGCTGCCTTACAATGATCTGGATGCGCTGCGGGAGCGGCTGGCGAGTGTCAGCACAGTCTTCGCGCGCATTGGCGAAGTGGCGGCTTCAGGCTGCGCCGATATGGCCGGCCCGCAAGCGCGCGCTACGATGGAAGCGGCGCCCTTCCGCCTGCCGATTACGGAATATCACCGCGCCGATGTGATCAGCCGTGCATCGGATGTCATGGCGGAATGCGCCGCGGTCTATGGGCCGCAACCGGCTTTGGCGGCGGAGTAGGGCGATGAGTGAATTTCTTGCCTCCCCCATTGGTGTCCTGGCGCTGACAGTCGCCAAGGCTTTGGCACTGCTGGTGCCGCTGCTGGTGATGGTTGCCCTCCTGACGCTCGCTGAACGCAAGGTGCTGGCGGCGATGCAAATGCGCCGCGGCCCCAACGTGGTCGGCCCCTTTGGTTTGCTGCAGCCTTTTGCCGATGCGCTCAAGATGCTGCTCAAGGAAACTATTGTGCCGACAGGGGCGAATAAGCTCCTGTTCCTGTTCGCGCCGATGCTGACCTTCATGCTGGCCATGCTCGCCTGGGCGGTGATCCCGGTGAATGATGGTTGGGCGATTGCCGATATCAATGTCGGCATTCTCTATCTTTTCGCCATTTCTTCGCTGGGCGTTTACGGCATCATCATCGCGGGCTGGGCTTCCAATTCGAAATACGCGTTTCTGGGCGCGCTGCGCTCTGCCGCGCAGATGGTGTCTTACGAAGTCAGCATGGGCTTTGTGATTGTGACCGTGCTGCTTTGCGTGGGCTCGCTCAATCTGAACGCGATTGTGAAGGCGCAGGAGAATCTCTGGTTCTTCATCCCGCTATTTCCGATGTTTGTGATCTTCTTTATCTCAACACTGGCCGAGACCAATCGCGCGCCATTTGACTTGCCGGAAGGCGAAAGCGAATTGGTGGCCGGCTTCTTCGTTGAATATAGCAGCATGTCCTTCGCGCTATTCTTCCTTGGCGAATACGCGAATATGATCCTGATGGCGTCGCTGACGACCATTCTGTTCCTGGGGGGCTGGTATCCGCCGCTGGCGATTGAACCGCTCACCTGGATCCCGGGGCCGATCTGGTTCGTGCTGAAGGTCTGCTTCCTGCTGTTTGTCTTTATCTGGGTCCGCGCGACCTTCCCGCGCTACCGCTATGACCAGTTGATGCGGCTCGGCTGGAAGGTGTTTCTGCCCTTCAGCCTGATCTGGCTGGTGATTACCGCGGCGGTTCTGAAACTCACCGGCTGGCTGCCGGCTTGATGGGGCGCTGAACATGGCTTCTCTCGATCGCGTCGCACGCAGCCTGCTGCTTACGGAAATCGTCTCCGGCATGGCGCTTACCTTGAAGTATTTCTTCAAGAAGAAGGTGACGCTTAATTACCCTTATGAACGCGGGCCGCTCGGGCCGCGCTTCAAGGGTGAACATGCGCTGCGCCGCTACCCGAATGGCGAAGAACGCTGCATTGCCTGCAAACTGTGTGAGGCGGTGTGCCCCGCCCAGGCCATCACCATTGAAGCGGAGCCGCGCGAAGATGGCAGCCGCCGCACCACGCGCTACGACATTGATATGACGAAATGCATCTATTGCGGCTTGTGCGAAGAAGCCTGCCCGGTGGATGCCATTGTCGAAGGCCCGAATATGGAATTCGCGGTAGAGCGGCGGGAAGAACTTATCTACACCAAGGAAAAGCTGCTTGATAATGGCGATCGTTGGGAACCCATGCTGGCTGAGAGGCTACGCCTCGATGCGCCATATCGGTAAGGGAAGGGGCGTTTGATGATTGCCGCTCTTGCCTTTTACGCTTTCGCCGCGGTGCTGATTGGTTCCGCTGTCATGGTGGTGACCAGCCGGAACCCCGTGCATAGCGTGCTGTTCCTGATCCTGGCCTTCTTCAATGCGGCGGGCTTGTTCCTGCTTGCGGGGGCTGAATTCCTCGCGATGATCCTGGTCATTGTCTATGTCGGTGCGGTCGCGGTGCTGTTCCTGTTCGTGGTCATGATGCTGGATATTGACTTTGCGCGTTTGCGTGAGGGCTTTCAGCGCTATGCCCCAATTGGCGCGCTGATCGGCCTGGTGTTGCTCGTGCAATTGGTCATGGTGATGATCGGCTGGAGCACGGCGCCAGGGGCGATGGCACTTCGGCTTAATGAAACGCCGGCGGATATCGCGAATGCGGAAGCGCTTGGGCGCATTCTCTATACCGATTACATCTATCTATTTCAGGGTTGCGGCCTGATCCTGCTGGTGGCGATGATCGGCGCCATTGTGCTGACGCTGCGCGACAAGCCGAATTCCAAGCGGCAGAATATCGCGGAACAGATCGCGCGCGCGGGGTCTGTGACGAATGTCGCGGTGCCAACCGGGGCGGGGCTGAAGCAATTGGGCATTCGTCGCCCGCCACTGCCCGAGGAAGCCGCGCCCAAGCCCATTGAGCATCACCACGGCCATGGGGGGCATCACTGACATGACCATCGGCCTGTCCCATTTCCTGACCGTGGCGGCGATCCTGTTCGTCCTTGGCATTTTCGGGATTTTCCTGAACCGCAAGAATGTCATCGTCATTCTGATGTCGGTGGAATTGATCCTGCTATCGGTCAATCTGAACCTGGTGGCGTTTTCGGCGCATTTGAATGATCTGGCGGGCCAGGTCTTCACCATGTTCATCCTGACCGTAGCTGCGGCTGAAGCCGCGATTGGCCTTGCCATTCTTGTCGTTTACTTCCGCAACCGCGGTTCGATCGAGGTCGAGGATATCTCGACCCTGAAGGGTTAGCGCGATGTTTGTCGGCGCCGTTTTCTTCCCGCTGCTGGGTGCGACCATTGCGGGCTTCTTTGGTCGCTGGATTGGCGACAAGGCTTCGCAATGGGTGACGGTTCTCTGCATGGCCTTGGCCGCCATTTGCGGGGTTGCGGCCTTCATTGAAGTTGCCTTGGGCCATGCGCCGCAAACAATTGTGCTGCTGCGCTTTCTGGATGTTGGGTCCTTCGGGCTTGATTGGGCGCTCCGCTACGACACGCTGAGTGTGGTCATGGTGGCGATGGTTACCTGCATATCCACGCTGATCCATCTTTATAGCGTCGGCTATATGTCGCATGACCCGACCACGCCGCGCTTCTTCGCCTATCTTTCCTTGTTCACCTTCATGATGCTGATGCTGGTGACCGCGGATAATCTGGTGCAGCTGTTCTTTGGCTGGGAAGGTGTTGGTCTCGCTTCCTATCTGCTCATTGGCTATTGGTATGAAAAGGAAAGCGCCTGCGCGGCGGCGATGAAGGCCTTCATTGTCAATCGCGTCGGCGATCTGTTTTTCATGCTGGGGCTTTGCCTGACCTTCTGGGTTTTTGGGTCAATCGAATTCAGCGAAATCTTCGGCGCCATTGATCAACACAAGGATGCGCGCTTTGGCGGCCTGCCGGCTTATGAGGTGATTTGCATCCTGCTCTTCCTTGGCGCTTGCGGTAAATCGGCGCAGCTTGGTCTGCACACCTGGTTGCCGGATGCGATGGAAGGCCCGACGCCGGTTTCCGCCCTGATCCATGCGGCGACGATGGTGACGGCGGGCGTGTTTCTGGTCGCGCGCATGTCGCCAGTGTTTGAATATGCGCCAACCGCCCTTGCCATCGTGACGGTGGTGGGCGCTTCAACAGCGCTATTTGCTGCGACGATTGGCTGCGTGCAGAACGATATCAAGCGCATCATCGCCTATTCCACCTGTTCGCAGCTTGGCTACATGTTCTTCGCGGCTGGCGTCGGTGCCTATCAGGGCGCGGTGTTTCATCTGTTCACCCATGCCTTCTTCAAGGCGCTGCTGTTCCTCTCGGCCGGTTCGGTCATTCACGCCATGTCGGAAGAACAGGATATCCGCAAAATGGGTGGCATCTGGAAGAAGATTCCGGTGACCTATGCGGTGATGTGGATTGGCTCCCTCGCACTTGCGGGCGTGCCTTATTTCGCTGGCTATTATTCCAAGGATTTCGTGCTGGAAGCCGCCTATGCGGCGCATTCCGGGGTTGGGATCTATGCCTTTATCTGCGGCCTGCTCGCGGCCTTTCTGACTGCCTTCTATTCCTGGCGCCTGCTGATCCTGACCTTTCACGGCAAGCCGCGGGCGGATCATCACACCATGGAACATGTGCATGAAAGCCCGGCGGTGATGCTGGTGCCGCTGCTGTTGCTGGCGGTGGGCGCGGTGTTTGCGGGTGCCGTCTTCGCGCCTTCCTTCATCGGCCATCATTGGGAAGAATTCTGGAACGGCGCGATCGTCAATGCAGCCCATAATCACATCATGCATCATGTGCATGAAGTCCCTGGCTGGGTGCCGCTTGCGCCCACCATTGTCGGGCTTGGCGGCATCGCGCTTGCCTATGTGATGTATGTTTTTGTGCCGAGCCTGCCGGCAGCGCTCGCGAATGCGCTGCCTGGGGTGCATCGGTTCCTGCTCAACAAATGGTATTTTGATGAGCTTTATGACGCGATCTTTGTGCGCCCAGCACGTGCGCTCGCGCGCGGCTTTTGGAAGATTGGCGATGTGCGCATCATTGATGGTGTGCCGAACGGACTTGCCGCATCGGTCGCCGGTGCGGCGCGTCAGGCGGTTGCGCTGCAAACCGGGCGCGTTGCGAGTTACGCCTTCACCATGATTGTGGGGCTTGTTGTGCTTGTTTCTCTGCTGTTGTTCGGGGGCTGAAGATGATGGGTGTCGGTTTCCCCTTGCTCAGCCTGCTGACTTTCCTGCCCTTGGCAGGGGTGGCAATCATCCTCGCCGTGCGTGGTGATGAGCAGACAGTCGCGAGCAATGCGCGCTGGACCGCGCTTTGGACCAGCCTGATTACCTTCATGCTCTCGCTCGTGCTGTGGTTCCGTTTTGACAAGAATGAGGCGGAATTCCAATTCGTTGAAAGGCTGGATTGGCTCGCGGATTTTGGTGTCACCTATCACATGGGGGTGGATGGCATTTCGGTGCTGTTTGTCCTGCTCTCCACGCTGCTGACGCTCATCTGCATCCTGTCTTCCTGGGAGGCTGTGCAGAGCCGCGTGCGCGAATACATGATCGCCTTCCTGATCCTTGAGACCATGATGGTCGGCATGTTCTGCGCGTTGGATTTCGTGGTCTTCTACATCTTCTTCGAAGGCGTGCTGATCCCGATGTTCCTGATCATCGGGGTTTGGGGCGGGCAGCGGCGTGTTTATGCGGCTTTCAAGCTGTTTCTTTATACGCTGCTTGGGTCCGTGCTGATGCTGCTGGCCATTCTGCTGCTGTGGTACAAGGCCGGCACCACGGATATTGTGGAGCTATTTACGCTTACCATTCCGCCATCGCTGCAGACCTGGATCTTCCTGGCGTTCTTTGCATCCTTCGCGGTGAAGGTGCCGATGTGGCCGGTGCATACCTGGCTGCCCGATGCGCATGTGGAGGCACCTACGGCGGGGTCTGTCATTCTGGCCGGTGTGCTGTTGAAGATGGGTGCTTACGGGTTCCTTCGCTTCAGCCTGCCCTTGCTGCCGGTCGCGAGTGCGGAATTCGCGCCCTGGATTTTCGCGCTATCCATTGTCGCCATTGTCTATACTTCGCTGGTGGCGCTCGCGCAGGAAGATATGAAGAAGCTGATTGCCTATTCATCGGTCGCGCATATGGGCATTGTGACGCTTGGGATTTTCACCTTCACGCAGCAGGGGCTTTCGGGCGCCTTGTTCACCATGCTCTCGCACGGCGTGGTTTCCAGCGCGCTGTTTCTCTGCGTTGGTGTTTTGTATGACCGGGTGCATTCGCGCGAAATTGCGCGTTATGGCGGGGTCGCGAAGATCATGCCGGCCTATGCCCTGGTCTTCATGCTCTTCACCATGGCCTCTGTCGCGCTGCCTGGGTTGGCTGGTTTCCCCGGCGAATTGCTGGTGATCCTGGGTGCCTGGAAGGTGAACCCCTGGGTTGCCTTCGGGGCGGCGCTCGGCATGATCCTGGGTGCCGCTTATATGCTCTACCTCTATCGCCGCGTTGTCTTCGGGCGCATCACGCGCGATGATTTGCGCGGTCTGCTTGATCTTTCGCCGCGCGAATATGCGGTATTCGCGCCGCTGATTGTGCTCACCATCTGGATGGGCATTTCGCCACAAAGTTTCCTGTCCTTCTTTGAAGCCTCCGTCGCGGCGCTGGTGGAACGGCATCATGCCGCGCTGAGTGCTGCACGGCTCGCAGGGTTGTAAGATCATGAATTGGATGCTCGCCCTGCCTGAAATTGTGCTGGCCTTCGCCGGCCTTGCCATTCTGATGATTGGTGTGGTGCCGCGGCAGAATATGTTTTTCGGCTGCACCATGGCTTCCATTGGCGCCCTGGTGGTGACCGCCGCGCTGGTGCTGACGGTGCCGGATGGTACGGGCTTCGCCGGTCAGGTGATTTCCGATGGTTTCGCGCGTTTCATGAAGCTGCTGGTGCTGCTGGGGGCAGCGATTGGCATGCTGATGGCGATTGATTTCAACACGCGCGAAGGGCTGGATCGCTTCGAATATCCGGTGCTGCTGCTGTTTGCGACCCTTGGCATGCTGATCATGCTGAGTGCGAATGATTTCATGACCGTCTATATCGGCTTGGAATTGCTCTCGCTCAGCCTTTACGTGGTGGCGGCCTTTCATCGCGATAATGAACAATCCGCCGAAGCCGGCTTGAAGTATTTCGTGCTCGGCGCCTTGGCCTCTGGCCTGTTCCTTTATGGCGCGTCCCTGGTCTATGGCTTTGCCGGCACAACAAGTTTTGAGCGTATTGCGCTTGCCCTGGTTGATCCCGCAAGCCGCAGCCAGGGGCTGACTTTGGGGCTGATCTTCATCCTTGCTGGCCTGGCCTTCAAGGTTTCCGCCGTGCCCTTCCATATGTGGACGCCCGATGTCTATGAAGGTGCGCCCACACCGGTCACGGCGTTTTTCGCCGCCGCGCCGAAAGTGGCGGCGATTGCGCTGCTGACGCGTGTGCTGGCCGGGCCTTTTGCGGAAATTGCCGCGCAATGGCAGCAGGTCATTATTCTTGTCTCACTCGCTTCCATGGTGCTGGGTGCGCTGGCGGCCGTTGGGCAGCGCGATATCAAGCGGCTGATGGCCTATTCCTCGATCGGCCATATCGGCTATGCGCTGATGGGGTTAGCGGTCGCGAGTGATGAGGGCCTGCATGGTCTGGTTGTCTATATGGCGATCTATCTCGCGATGAATCTCGGCACCTTCGCGGTGCTGATCGCCATGCGCCGCCAGGGCAAGGCAGTATCGCGCATTGAAGACCTGGCCGGGCTTGGCAAGACCGATCCCGCCATGGCGATGTGGATGACGATCTTCATGTTCTCCATGGCCGGCATTCCGCCACTCGCGGGCTTTTTCGGGAAGCTATACGTGTTTCTGGCCGCAGTGCAGGGCGGGTTCTGGACACTCGCGGTGGTGGGGGTGCTCACCTCCGTGATCTCGGCCTTTTATTATCTGCGAGTCGTGAAGGTGATGTATTTCGATGAGGCGCAGGCACCTTTGGATGGCCGGCCGGCGACGCTCACGATGGTGATGGGCATTTCCGGCATTTTCACCACGCTGTTCTTCCTGATGCCGGCACCTTTGGTGCGCGCGGCGCAGGAGGCTGTCTCCGCGCTGGTCAGCTGAGAAGCTGCGCGTAGCGGTGCGAAGTGCCTCATGCCGGTGGATGCAAAGCTTGCCTTTCGGCTGGAATGTCATGCCGCATTGGAGAGTACCTCAACCACGCTGAAGCAGCGCGCGGAGGCCGGTGAGGCCGAAGGGCTTGCCATTCAGGCGCTGCGGCAAAGCGCGGGCAGGGGGCGGCAGGGCAGGGGGTGGGAAAGTGCTCCGGGTAATCTCTACCTATCCGTGCTGCTGCGCCCCGAAATGCCGTTGCGTGAGGCGCCGCAATGGTCCTTTGTCGCGGCGGTGGCCCTGGCGGAAACGCTCGCGCCATTGCTGCCTGAAACCGCGCAGCCAAGCCTGAAATGGCCGAATGATGTTCTGCTGCAAGGTGACAAGCTCGCGGGCATTCTGGTGGAAACCGGGATCACCGCTGACCATGGGCTTGATTGGATCTGCATCGGGATTGGTGTGAATATAACGAACAAACCAAAGCTGCCGGATCGCGCCACTCGCTGCCTTGCCGAATACCTGCCCGATCCGCCCACGCCGCAAGCGCTGGCCACGGCGCTGCTTCACAATCTTGGCCATTGGCATGAGGCGCGTCTGCGCCATGGTTTCGCGCCCATCCGCGATGCCTGGCTCCGCCACGGTCCCGCAATGGGTGCGGCGGTTTCGGTAAGGCGCGATGGCGCGCTAATTGAAGGCGCCTTCGCCGGGCTTTCGCCTGAAGGCGCCTTGATGCTTGCCAAAGGCCGCGAAGTTCAGCTTATTCTGGCCGGGGAGATCATTTGACCCATGCTACTCGCCATTGATGCCGGCAATACCAATGTTGTTTTCGCGGTCCATGACGGCACGGAATGGCGCGGGCGTTGGCGCATTGCCACGCGCCCTGACCGCACTTCCGATGAATATGCCGTGTGGCTGCTGGCACTTTTTCAACATGCCGGCGTGAAGCCCACTGACATTCTGCGCTGCGTGATCGGCACCGTGGTGCCGGCGGCACTTTACAATCTGCGTCGGCTTTGCCGCGAATGGATGGATTGCGAACCCCTGATCGCGCGCGCGCCGCTTGATTGGGGTTTCGCCATTCGTGTGGACCGGCCGGAGGAAGTCGGCGCTGACCGCCTGTTGAATGCGCTTGCCGCGCATACCCGGTATGGCGGGCCGCTGATTGTGATTGATTTCGGCACCGCCACCACTTTCGATGTGGTGGATGGCGATGGGTCTTATCTGGGTGGTGCCATTTCGCCGGGCATCAATCTTTCCATCGAAGCGCTGCACAAGGCCGCCGCGCGCCTGCCCCGCATCGGCATTGGCCGCCCGCAGTCCGTGATTGGCCGCGCCACTGTCCCCGCCATGCAATCGGGCATTTATTGGGGCTATGTCGGTCTGGTGGAGGGTATTGTCTCCCGCATCAAGGCGGAGTTTGGCGGGCCGATGAAGGTGATTGGCACTGGCGGCCTGGCGCCGCTATTCGCCGAGGGCACCCTTGTCATTGAAAGAACCGATCCCGACATAACCCTGGAAGGGTTGCGCCTGCTGGCCGAGCGTAATCCGTCTTCCGTTTTCCACCAAAGCGCGCTTCGCGATCCTCTTCGTTCGGATTCTGATTAGCACCATGAATGTCATGACTGGCGATCTTGCCTTCATCCCGCTGGGCGGGACGGGCGAGATCGGAATGAACCTTAATGTCTATCGTTGCGATGGCGCCTTGCTGGCGGTGGATTGCGGGCTTGGCTTTGCCGGTCCGGACCTGCCGGAAGTGGATGTCATGGTGCCGGATGCTGCCTGGCTCGCGGAAAATCGCGGTGCCCTGCAAGCGCTGATCATCACCCATGCGCATGAAGACCATATCGGCGCGGTTGTGCATCTGTGGCGGCAATTGCGCTGCCCAATCTATGGCACGGCTTTCGTGCTTTCTGTGCTGCGCCGCAAGCTTGGCGAAGCGGGCATGATTCATGAAGTGCGCCTGAATGAATTGCCGCCAGGCGGGCGCGTGAAGCTCGGCCCCTTCGATTGCAGCTTTATCCCCGTCACACACTCCATCCCGGAAGCCCAGGCTCTGGTGCTGCGCACGCCTTACGGCCTGGTGCTGCACACCGGCGATTGGAAGCTTGACCCCACGCCCATGATCGGCGCGCCCACGGATGAAAGCGCCTTTGAACGGCTTGGCGCAGAAGGCGTGCTCGCCATGGTGTGCGATTCGACCAATGCCCTGGTCGAAGGCCATTCAGGCAGTGAGGCTGAGGTGCGTGCCTCGCTCACGGAACTGATCAAGGGCATCAAGGGGCGCATTGCCGTTACCTGCTTCGCGTCCAATGTCGCGCGCCTGGAAAGCATTGCGGTGGCGGGCCGCGCGGCGGGGCGGCAAGTGGCGCTGCTGGGACGGTCTTTGCGCAATATGGAAGCCTCGGCGCGCGAATGCGGCTATCTGAAGTCACTGCCGGCGTTTTTGGATGAGGAAGAAGCGGGCTTCCTGCCCGATGATGAGATTCTGCTGATCTGTACGGGCAGCCAGGGCGAACCTCGTTCTGCGATGGCGAAGATCGCGGAAGATAAGCACCCGGCGATTGCACTCGGTGAAGGCGATACGGTGATCTTTTCCTCACGCCAGATACCGGGGAATGAGGTCGCCATTCAGCGCGTGCAGGATGGGCTGGTGCGCCGCGGCTGCCGCGTGATTACCGATGAACAGGCCATGGTGCATGTCTCCGGCCATCCGGCGCGTGAGGAATTGCGCCGGCTCTACGCGCTGGTGAAGCCGCGCATTGCGGTGCCGGTGCATGGCGAATGGCGGCATATGCAGGAACATGCCGATCTGGCGCGCGCTGCCGGCGCCAAGCCTGTCTTGTTGAATGATGGCGATGTGCTGCGCCTTTCCGGCAATCGGGCTGAGGTGATTGAAGCCGTCCCCACGGGCCGCCTGGCGGTGGATGGCGAACGCCTGCTGCCGCTGGATGGCGATGTCATCGCCGCGCGCCGGCGCATGATGTTCAATGGCGTGGTGCTGGCTTCTGTCGCGCTTGATCGGCAGGGCAGGGTGCTGGGTGATCCCATCATCACCGCGCCGGGGCTTTTCGCGGAAGCCGATGCCGAACCCGGCTTGGTCGCGGCAGAGCTTCGCCGGAGCATTGCCGATTTGCCGGCGGGGCTGCGCGATGATGATGAAACGCTGCGCGAATCGCTGCGCGGCGCCTTGCGCAAGGCGCTGGGCCGGCGCTTCAAAAAGCGGCCCAATGTCGAAATTCATGTGATCAGGGTTTAAGCCATGTCGGTCTTCACCGGCGTCATTCTCTATCTGCTGATCTGGTGGCTCGCGCTGTTTTGCGTGCTGCCGGTCGGCACGCATCCCGATTCGCAGGGCAAGCTGGAAGAAGGCGGCTGGCGCGGTGCGCCGCAAAAACACCTGATGGGCTGGAAGCTGCTCGGCACCACGGCGCTGGCGGGGGTGATTTGGCTGGCACTTTTCGCGGTAATTGAAAGCGACTGG
Organism: Roseomonas sp.; assembly: GCA_020249435.1. Classification (GTDB taxonomy): domain Bacteria; phylum Pseudomonadota; class Alphaproteobacteria; order Acetobacterales; family Acetobacteraceae; genus Neoroseomonas. The sequence continues at coordinate 161,620 of JADCFQ010000008.1, forward strand.
CTGTCTTTCCGCACCGGCATTCTTGCGATGCCCACCAATTAAGCGAAAAACCGACCCTGGGGTCGGTTTTGCCTTATATCCGGGCAATGTCAGTCTGGTAGCCGCTTTTTTGACCGTGCCTCTGGCCTTTTCTGGTTGAGCCTTCGAAGCTGGTCCGCCATTCTACAAAAACGAGAGGGAGATTGGTTTCTTCCTCTGCCGTGTGACTGGCGTTTCCTCCCTAAACTTGGGCCGCTGCCCAATGGTGGCGGCCTTTTCTTTTGTAATTGTTTGTGACGCCTGCTGGCAAGCATGAAAATGCCATAAACTCGCCCAAAATGACGAATTGCTGCGTCGCACAATCGAATTTTGTCGTTTTCTTGCGTGATGCGGGCAGGTGATTCCCCAGAAGCTTCTTCTGGATTAGGGTGCGCGCCGCCTGCCCTGAATGAAGGAACATGACCTTGCGCCTTTCCCGCGCCTTTTTGCCGACACTGAAGGAAACCCCGGCCGAGGCGCAAATCGCCTCCCACCGCCTCATGCTGCGCGCGGGCTTGATCCGCCAGACCTCGGCGGGGATTTATGCTTGGCTGCCGGCGGGGTTGCGCGTGCTGCGCCGCGTTGAACAGATTGTGCGCGAAGAACAGGACCGCGCCGGGGCGCAGGAAATCCTGATGCCGACCATCCAGCCAGCCGAGCTTTGGCGCGAAAGCGGGCGCTATGATGATTACGGCAAGGAAATGCTCCGTATCCGTGACCGGCATGAACGCGAAATGCTGTTCGGCCCGACCAATGAGGAAATGGTCACCGATATCTTCAAGCAATTCGCCAAATCCTATCGCGATCTGCCGCGCAACCTTTATCACATCCAGTGGAAATTCCGTGATGAGGTGCGCCCGCGTTTCGGCGTGATGCGCGGGCGCGAATTCCTGATGAAGGATGCCTATTCCTTTGATCTGACCAAGGAAGGCGCGCAGCATTCCTATCGACAGATGTTCCTGGCTTACCTGCGTACCTTTGCGCGCATGGGGCTTAAGGCCATTCCGATGCGTGCCGATACCGGACCAATCGGCGGCAATCTTTCGCATGAATTCATCATCCTGGCCGAGACCGGCGAAAGCCAGGTTTTCGTGAGCCGCGATTTGCTGGAACGCGATGTGCTGGCCGAAGCGCCTGATTACGACAGTGATTTGACCGCGCAGGTGGATTTCTGGACCAGCCATTACGCGGCGACCGAGGAAATGCATGACGAAGCCGCCTGGGCCGCGCTTTCGGAAGACAAGCGCGTTTCCGCCCGCGGCATTGAAGTGGGCCATATCTTCTATTTCGGCACCAAATACAGCGCGGCCATGGGCATGGCGGTCACGGGGCCGGATGGCCAGCCGGTGATCCCTGAAATGGGCAGCTATGGCATTGGCGTATCACGTTTGGTTGGTGCGCTGATTGAAGCCAATCATGATGAGGCGGGGATCAAATGGCCCGATGCGGTCGCACCTTGGGCAGCGGCCATTCTCAATCTCCGCCCTGGCGATGGGCCGACTGATGCGCTTTGTGAAACGCTTTATGCGCGGCTTGGGTCGGAAGGCGCGGTTTATGATGATCGCCCGGTGCGCGCAGGCGAGAAATTCGCCGATGCGGATTTGATGGGCTTTCCCTGGCAGGCGATTATCGGCCCGCGCGGTGCCGCTGCCGGGCGCGTTGAATTGAAGCGCCGCATGACCGGGGAGCGTGAGGAAGTGTCGCTCGAAGACGCCATTACCCGCATCAAGGGCGGCTGAGCCAGCATGTTCAACGCTTTTGAGCGTATGGTCGCCTTCCGCTATTTGCGCGCGCGGAAGGGTGAGCGTTTTGTCTCGGTCATCGCGATCTTCTCGCTGGTTGGGATTGCGCTTGGTGTCGCGACACTGATCATTGTGATGAGCGTGATGAATGGCTTTCGCCATGAATTGCTCGGGCGCATTCTGGGGCTCAACGGGCATCTTGGCGTCTATGCGGTCGGGTCATCCTTCACGGATTTCGATGATGTGACCAAGCGCATTCGCGCCGTGCCGGGCGTGGTTTCCGCCACGCCCATCGTCGAAGGGCAGGTGCTGATCACCTCCGATGCCGGCGGCGCCACGGGCGGGCTTGCGCGCGGCATCAGGCCAGAAGATTTGCGCGCGCGGCATCTGATTGCGGATGGTATTCGCCTGGGCAGTTTGGATGCCTTTGAAGGTGAAGACGCCATTATCATCGGGCGGCGCCTGGCATCGCGTTTGCGCGTTTCGGTTGGTGATAATGTCAGCCTGGTTTCACCCCAGGGCCGCACTACTGTCTTCGGCACCGTGCCGCGCGTGCGCGCCTATCGCGTGGTGGCGATTTTTGATGTCGGCATGAATGAATATGACAGCAGCTTCGTCTTCCTGCCCTTGGAAGCCGCGCAGCTTTACTTCCAGCAGCGCGATGCCGCTACCCAGATCGAGGTATTTGTGCAGGACCCGACGCGCCTGCGCGGCGTCATGCGCCAGATTCAGGAAGCCGCTGGCAGCCGCGTGATCGTGCATTCCTGGCAGGATGCCAATTCCAGCTTCTTCAATGCGGTGCAGGTGGAACGCAATGTGATGTTCCTGATCCTGACGCTGATCATCATCGTCGCGGCCTTCAATATCGTCTCAAGCCTGATCATGCTGGTGAAGGATAAGGGCCGCGATATCGCGGTGCTGCGCACCATGGGTGCGACCAAGGGCGCGGTGATGCGGATTTTCCTGCTTTGTGGCGCTTCCATTGGCGTGCTCGGCACCATGATCGGCTTTGTGCTGGGCCTCGTGTTTTGCCTCAATATCGAAAGCATCCGGCAATTCCTGCAATCACTCTCCGGCACTGAATTATTCAGCCCAGAGGTCTATTTCCTGACGCGCCTGCCCGCGATCCTGGATTACAATGAAGTCGCACAGGTCGTGGCGATGGGGCTTGGCCTTTCTTTCCTGGCCACCCTTTACCCTTCCTGGCGCGCGGCGCGCACCGATCCGGTGGAGATGCTGCGCAATGAATGAAGCGCCCCTTCACCTGGCTGCCGTTGAACGCCGCTACCGCACGGAAGCGGGTGAATTGCCCGTGCTGCTCGGCGCTGATCTGACCATTGCGGCAGGTGAGATTGTGGCGCTGGTGGCCCCTTCCGGCACCGGGAAATCAACCTTGCTGCATCTTGCGGGTTTGCTCGAAAAACCTGATGGCGGCGAGGTTTTTATTGCCGGCCAGGCCGCTGGTTCGCTTTCGGATGAGGCGCGCACCACGATCCGCCGCACCACCATCGGCTTTGTCTATCAATTTCATCATCTGCTGCCGGAATTCACCGCCGCCGAGAACATCATCCTGCCCCAGCTTGCCGCCGGCAAAAGCCGGGCTGAGGCGACGCAGCGTGCCAAGGATTTGCTTGGGATTTTCGGCCTGCAAGCGCGGCTGGATCATCGGCCAGGCAAGCTCTCGGGCGGCGAACAGCAGCGGGTTGCGATTGCACGCGCGCTCGCCAATCAGCCGAAGCTTTTATTGGCGGATGAACCGACGGGGAATTTGGATGTCGGCACATCGGATAGGGTGTTTGCCGAATTGCTGGAACAGGTGCGCGGCCAGGGGCTGGCAGCGCTGATCGCGACGCATAACCCGGACCTCGCGCGGCGGATGGACCGGGTGGTGACGCTGCGTGATGGAAAGATCGTAAGCGCCTAAAACTAGGAGCCTGTCTGAGAATGACCTTCGGCTCTTTCTCGCGCTGGTACTAGCGAGGTTTTTGGTGCGTGTGCCCTTTTGTTTATGCTGTTGCCTTGTGGAGCTTGAGGATGTTGTGGGCGGTGCAGATCATTGCCCATTC
>JADCFQ010000009.1 GCA_020249435.1 Roseomonas sp.
ACCGGGGGGGACAAACTGATGCAGCGAAGCGGGAAGTAGCCAACCCTGGTCCACATCCCACGCTCGGAAGGTCTTGCTCATAAAACAAGTGAATCAGAAATAATACCAAAAAACTAGCGAATTCTCAGACAGGCTCCTAGATGGTCGTGGTAAGCCTGCCAATGGTCATGCCGGGCCTGGAGGCTTTTCAGAATTAAGCCAGCCCCGCGACCGCACTTGATAATATCCGTGAAACCCTTTCGGGCGCCTCCATTGTTACTCTTCTCAGTGCGTTCAAGTTTGTTCCAATAATCATCGACAAATTTTTCAGCCTCAATAATATAGTCTTCAGGTGTTGATCCTTGCATAACGTTCTCAAACTTTTCTGCCGTTTCTGCTAAAACTTTAAATCGTTCTGCACGGAACTTGGCCCCCCGCTCTCCGGTGGTGGAGTCCTTAAGGCGTACGCCCAACTCGGCTGCCAACGCTTTCAGTAATGCGCGCTTACGCTCCATGTCGCTGTTGGTCATCGTCATTTTTCCCTACCTGGGCGCCGTCTGGCCTATCGAAATAAATTCCCATGGAGAAATGGTCACTGATGCAGCGTGGCGCAACCCTCTTGTGCGAGGTTCCTGCTGAAGGATATTCTGGCTGAGCCTAGACGCCAAAATTCCAAAGAAACTGCGCGTGACCCGTCTGCCATGCCCTTAGGTGTACGAATGTCGCCTCTTTTTGCTGACCGAGCCGAGGCCGGGCGCAGCCTTGTGCCTTTGCTGCAAGCGCGCGGCTTTGCCGATCCCCTGGTCTATGCCCTGCCGCGCGGTGGCGTACCTGTGGCGCTACCCATCGCACAAGGCTTGCATGCCCCGCTTGATCTGTTGCTGGTGCGCAAATTGGGTGTGCCCTGGCAGCCGGAATTGGGCTTTGGGGCGATTGCCGAAGGTCTGGAAGAACCGTTGTTCAATCAGGACATCATCGCCGCCACCGGCCTGACGGAAGACATGATTGCGCCGGTGCTGGCGGCGGAAAGGCGGCAACTCGCCCGCCGCAGCGCCGTTTATGTGAAGGGCTGGCACCGGCAGGACCCCAAGGGGCGCATTGCCATTCTGGTGGATGATGGGCTCGCCACCGGCATCACGGCACGCGCGGGGCTTGCGGCGCTACGCAAGCGCAGCGCAGCGCGCCTGGTGCTCGCCGTGCCTATCGCCGCGCCCGAAAGCGTCGCGGAATTCCAGGGCCTCGCGGATGAGGTGATCACGGCCGAGACCGCCCCCATCCGCTTTGGCATTGGCGCCTTCTACCAGGATTTCCACCAGATCAGCGATGCCGAAATGCTGGAAATGCTGGCCGGCGCCCCTTGATCACGCCGCGCGTTGCGGGCGCACCGCCAGCACTTCACGCAAGCGCTGCAAGCGCGCGCGGGCATTATCGCCCAGCTCCTCATCCGGGCCGGCGACGGTTTCCACCGCCTTCAACGCCTTCCGGCGAGAAGCCGCATCGGGCAGCAGCACGGTCAGCGCCTTGATCGCCTCTTCCGGGAAAAGCGTTGCGATCATGGTCTGCTCCCGGATCACCCCCATGCGCTCCGCCGCGCTCATTTGCGCAAAGGGTGCTTCGGTGGTGAGCAATTGGTTGGACCGCGCTAGGCGTGAACGCCGCACCGCGCCGCGCGCATCAGCCAGCAGGATCATCATGCGAATGACCGCTTCCGCATAGCCGCCTTGCGCGAGCTTTAACTCAGCCTCCGCACGCTGCGGCGCATCGGTGGTGACGGAATCACGCGCGGCTTCCGCTTCTGCCTCATAATCCTCACCGGTGACGCCAGCGGCATGCAGCGTGCCATAGACGCCATGAAAGGCGGTCTCCACCCAGGCATCGCGCAGATCGCGCATGGCGTTGAAGCCATATTCCATCGAATCCGCAAAGGCTTTTTCGAAAGCGAGGAAGGGATTATTTGCCGCGACGGGTCGGCGATTTTCTCGCGCGAGCCCCGCAAGGGATGAAACCGGCCCCATAAATGGGTTCATGTCGCTCAGCGCATAACGGCGCCAGCGCATCGGGTTCATCCGCCGGCGTGTCTCGGCACCCATTTCCGTGCTGAATTGGCGGATCACGGGGGCCACCAGCACATCATACAAATGCTGGTTCAATTCGGAAATCTGCGCCACTGCGGGGAAGGCCTCGTTCTCGGCCTCGCCGGAAATCTCCCGCACATGGGCGATGCTGCGTTCGACCAATTCCACCTGCCATGCGCCATCCTCATGACCTTCATGCCCGGTGATGACCATTTCATAAAGTCCCGGGGCCACGGATTCGATCATGTCAATCGTGGTGGCGATTTCGCTGTGTTCCTTCTTCGCCACCTTGCCGGAGACGAAAATGCCGAGATGCCCGATATCCTCATGCAACAGATACACAATCGTCTGGCCCAGCGATTTGATTTCGCGTTCATCGCGATAGACATCGGCAATCCAGCGGAGCGCCTGGCCGGGCGGCGTGATATTATCGCCGGCCGAGGCAAAGACGATGACCGGCGCCTTCACTTCGCGCATATTGAAGGTCTGCCCATCGCCTGCGGCAATGCGCCCGGAAGAGAAACGATTGCCGATGAACAGATTTTCCACGATCCAGCGAATCTCATCGCGGTTCATCAGGAAATAGCCGCCCCACCAGCGTTCGAATTCCAGGAAGCGCTCGGCTTCCTGATCCACATTTTCGTAAAGGTCGAAATACTTGCGGAACCAGGTATTGGCGGGCGACAGCGCCTCAAAATTCGCGACCAGATTGGCGCCGTCAAAACGGCCATTGCCCATATCGGCCATGAGCGCTGCGGGCCAGCCGCCACCGGCCAAGCCGCCCAGATAGCGCATGGGGTTCTTGCCCTTTTCGCCCGCCCAATAGGAAAGCGGCGCACCATTCAGGACCAGCGCGCCAAGCTGATTGGGCATAGAGGCGCCGAGCATCATCACCGCCCAACCGCCCTGGCAATTGCCAATCACAACGGGCTTCGGCGCCTTGGGGTGGGCATCGGTCACATGCTTCAGGAACACTGCTTCGGCGGCGGTGATGTCCAGAATCGTCTGGCCCGGTTCGGGGTCCCGGAAAAAAATCACGAAATACACGGGATGCCCGCGACGCAAGGCAACACCCACCTGGCTGTCTGACTTGAAGCCGCCAATGCCCGAGCCATGGCCGGCGCGCGGGTCAATGATCAGAAAGGGGCGGAGCGTGTCATTGCTCGGCGCCATATCTTCGGGCGGCGTAATGCGGACCAGCGCGTAATTCACCGGGCGCTTCAACTTGCGGCCATCCACCACGGTTTCATAGTCAAAAATCAGCACGGGCGGGCAGCCGGCCTTTTCATGTGCGACAAAATTATTGCCCGCTTCGCGCATCGTGTCCCAGAACAGAAAGCTGCGCTGCGCCGCATCCAGCATATACGAAGCCGCATCCATCGCCAGGTTCTGCGGCGCCTGCATCAGCCCCCGGCTGGCCTTGCCCAGGCTTTCCAGCGGCGCCTTCGGGTTCAGGGCATCAGGCAGGGTGCGGGCATGGCGGCCCACCACATCTGCCATGATGCGGGATTGTTCCAGCACGCGCTGGGCGGTTGCATTGCCCTTGCTCAGCAATTCCCGACCGGGGGGGATGGGGCGCTTGGTGGTCATGGCTTAGGCTCCTGTTTCGGGCGTCTTCCTGCGCCTCTAGCACGGGGGTTTCAAGTATTTTTTGCGGTGCAGCAAATTTCCGAGGGGGCAGGCGCCTTGCCTTGGCGGCAGTCTCGGCGGAAGCTTGGCCGACAAGCTGAAGGGGAGAACGCCACATGTATGTCGAACAGCGCCAATATACCTTCCATCCGGGCAAGATGCCGCTTTGGATGGATGCCTATCAAAACCTCGGTGGCCCGGCTTCGGCCCGGCATATGGGGCCATTGCTCGGCTTCTTTCAGGTGGAAGTGGGCACCATCAACCGCGTGGTCTTCTTCCGCGGCTGGGATGATATTGATACCCGCGAAGCAGGGCTGGCAGCGCGGGAGGCCGATCCCGATTGGCAGGCCTTCCGCAAGCGGTCGGCGGAAGCCGGGGCGCTCGCGCAGCAGGAAGTCAAGTTCCTGAAAACCGTGCCGTTTTCGCCCATCACCCAGGCCAAGGGCTTCCAATTCAAGCGGGAAATCGGCGGGACGGGCATGTTCGTGGATCACCGCACCTATGATTTCCACCCCGGCAAGATGGCTGGCTGGCTGGAAGCCTACGAAAAATACGGCCTGCCGGTGCAAAAGCGCATGCTGGGTCAATTGCTGCTTTTCGCGGTGACCGAGATTGGGCCGATCAACCAGGTGGTCTTCATGTGGGCCTATGAGAGCCTGGGCGACCGCGACCGCCGCCGCACTGCGATGATGAGCGATCCGGGCTGGGCCGAATTCGGCAAGGCGATTGCGCCGCTGGGGGCGCTGAAGCAGCAGACGGTGATGGAAATGAAGCCGACGGCGTTTTCGCCGGTGAAGTGACCAGCCTGCGCGCCAGGGTGACACGCCCTGGCGCGCAATACGCCGCTAAATCGTTAAAAAATGATTGTTACACTTTGCTTTAAGAACCTGTTAAGGTTTTGGCCTGCGTATACTCTCGCAATTGCCGGAAGGAATGATGCGAAGCGCCGCAACCCCCAAAGTCAGAAGCCTCTCTCGCAGCAGCAGGGATCGTTTTGTGATCTTTGCTTTTGCGGCGGCTGAATTATTGGTGGAAACGGATCTCCAAGGCAACATTACCTTCGCTGAAGGCGCCTTCCGTGCCCGGTTTGGTCGGCCCGCGCAGGAGTTTCTTGGCAAGCCCGTGGCTTCTCTGGTGGCGACCAGTGATCGCCCTGCCTTTGCAACCGCCTTGGGGCTTTTGCTTGAACGTGGTCGCCTAAAGCCTGCCGCCCTGAAGCTGGCGGATGATGCTGCCACTGCTTTCAGCGTAGCCGCGCTACGGCTTGATGATGCGGAGCCAAAGCTGGTCCTTACCTTTGCACCGCTGCCCCGTGAATTGCCCGGTGGCCCGCTGCCTGGTGGGCCTGGGCTTGCCAGCCTCGCCGAAGAAATCCTGCGTTCAGGCGAACCAGGTGGTCCGGTCGGCTTTCTGGAATTGACTGGCCCGGCGGGCCGATATGTGCCCGGCGGTGACGTCAATCAGGAAATCCAGGCTGAATTGAACAAGCAAGCGGGTGAGGGCGCCGTCGCGACAGAACTCGCCGCCGGGCGCTACGGTGTCTTGCCGGGTCAGGCGCCGTTTGATCTGCCGGCGCTGACCTCAGCGGTTGCGGAAATCCTCAAGGATCGCGGCGTCAATGATGTCTCGGTCGGTGCCATGGCTGTGGGGCTTGAGGCAGAGGGGCTGAGCCAGGTCCAGGCCACGCGGGCGCTGCGCTTCGCGCTGGCCGCTTTTGCGCGGGGCGGCAATGATGCGCTTGAAAAGGCGGGCTTTGCCGGGGGGCTGGCGGGCTTCCTGGATAGCGCTTCGGAACGCGCTAATCTGCTCCGCCGCAGCATTGCGGAACGGCGCTTCCGCATGGCCTTCCAGCCGATTGTGGCCCTTTCCGATCGCACCCCACATCATTATGAGGCGCTGATCCGCCCCCTTCAGGCCGATGATACGGCCATGTCTCATCCTGGCGAATTCGTCGCCTTGGCCGAGGCCGTGGGCCTGACCGAGGAACTTGATTGGGCGGTGGTAAGCGCGGTGTGTGAAGCGGCTGGGGCCGCCGGCGGCACGCGGGTAGCCTGCAACCTGTCCGGGCTTTCCCTGCAAAGCCCCAAATTCCGCGAGGATATGAAGACACTGCTGGAAAACACGCCGGGTATGGCAGAACGCCTGGTAGTGGAAATCACCGAAACCGCCGAAATCGAGGATGAGGATGAGGCCGCCCGCATGATCGCCTTGCTGCGGCGGCACAAGATACCGGTCTGCCTGGATGATTTCGGCGCTGGCGCTGCGGCCTTTCGGTATTTGCGCGCCTTCAAGGTGGATTATGTGAAGGTGGATGGCATTTATGTCGCCAATGCCTTGCAGAGCGAACGTGATCGGGGCTTTATCGCCGCCATGGTTGACCTTGCCTGCACGGTCGGCGCCCAGGTGGTGGCTGAACGCATTGAAACGGAAGAAGAAGCGGCGCTGATGCTTGAACTCGGCGTGCGCTATGGCCAGGGCTATCTTTTCGGCAAGCCGAAGATGGAATTGGCCACCCGTAAAGCAGGGCAGGCCTGGCAAGAAGAAAAGTGACCGCCGCGGCGCTGCCGCGCCTTTGCGTGGTGATCCCCTGCTTCAACGAGGCAGCGAATGTGGCGCCCATGGTGGCGCGGCTGGATGCCACGCTGTCGGGCATCGCCTGGGAAGCGATTTTTGTAGATGATGACAGCCCTGATGGCACCAGCGCTGCCGTGCGCGCCATTGCCGCGCAGGATGCGCGCATTCGTGGCATCAGGCGCATCGGGCGGCGCGGCCTGGCTTCCGCTTGTATTGAGGGCATGCTTGCGACGTCAGCGCCTTTTCTTGCGGTGATTGATGGCGATTTGCAGCATGATGAAACCCTGCTGCCGCGCATGCTGGAAGCGCTTGAAGCAGGTGAAGCCGATATCGTGATCGGCAGCCGCAATATCGAAGGCGGCGACAAGCAGGGCGGGCTGACCGCCGCGCGGCAAATGATTTCCGATACTGGCGCGGCGCTTGCCAATGCTGCCTTGCCTATCCGCGTGAGTGACCCGATGAGCGGTTTTTTCGCCCTGCCGCGCGAGTTGTTTGAAGAAGTCGCGCCTCGTCTGACCGGTACCGGCTTCAAGATCCTATTGGATATTTTGCTGTCAACAAAACGGCCTTTGCGGAGCCTGGAAATTCCCTATTCCTTCCGTGCGCGCGTGGCGGGCGAAAGCAAGCTGGATGCGGCGGTATTGTTGGAATTCGCGGGGCTGCTGGCGGATAAGGCTTTGGGCGGTGTGGTGCCGCTGCGCTTCCTGTCCTTCGCCGCCGTGGGGGCGATTGGTGTGCTGGTGCATCTGGCGGTGCTCGGGCTGCTGCATGGCTTGGTTGGAATGGGTTTCAACGCGGCGCAATGGGCGGCCACGCTGGTAGCGATGACCGCGAATTTTTTGCTCAATAATCGCATCACCTATCGTGATCGGCGCCTACGTGGCCCCGCGCTACTGCGTGGATTGGCGCTGTTTTATCTGGTCTGCGGATTGGGCGCGGCGGCCAATATCGGCATTGCCAATCTGCTGCTGCGTGATGGCGTGCTGGCCTGGGGTTTCGCGGGCGCCGCGGGCGCTGCGCTGACGGTGGTGTGGAATTACGCGGTTTCGGCCACGCTCGTTTGGCGCGCCAAGTGAATCCTTGGCTGGTTGCGCTGCTGGCGCTCACGGGTTTGCGGCTGCTGCTGGCGGCGATCCTGCCGCTTTCCCCGGATGAGGCTTATTACTGGGTCTGGTCGCGCCATCTCCAGCCAGGCTATCTGGACCACCCGCCCATGGTTGCGGTCTTCATCTGGCTCGGCACGGCGCTGGTTGGTGAAAACGCGCTTGGCGTGCGGCTTTTGGGGCCACTCTCGCTCTTCATCGGTTCCCTGATGCTGGCGCGCAGCGCGGAAGATCTTTTTCCGGGCCGAGGTGCCGGGCCTTGGGCGGCAGCGCTGATGAATGCGACGCTGTTCGCCGCCCTCGGCGCCGTCACCATGACCCCCGACACGCCCTTGCTATTCTTCTGGGTGGCGACGCTTTGGGCGGTGACGCGGGCGCACCACACGGGCGATGCGCGCTGGTGGCTGGCCGCCGGGATTTTCGCGGGCGGTGCCTTGCTGTCCAAATACACCGCCGCCTTGCTCGGCTTCGGGCTGGTGCTGTGGCTGCTGCTGCTGCCCGAGGCGCGGCGCTGGCTGCTGCGCTGGCAGCTTTGGGCGGGGGGCGCTTTGGCAGTGGCGATGTTTGCCCCCGTGATCCTGTGGAATGCCGCGCATGAATGGGCATCCTTCGCCAAGCAAGGCGGGCGCACGGCAGCCGGTGGGGCAGGGCAGAGCCTCCGCTGGCTTGGCGAATTGCTCGGTGGGCAGGTGGCACTGGTCACACCCTTGGTGTTTCTGCTGTGCCTCGTGGGCGCCGTTATGGCGGCGCGGCAGGTCTGGCGCCTACGCGATGCCGGGGCGGGGCTGTTGCTCGCGCTGATCCTGCCAGGGGCGGCGATTTTCGTCTGGCAGGCGCTGGGCAGCCGGGTGCAGGGGAATTGGCCGGCGATCCTTTATCCCAGTGCGGCCATTGCCGCCGCTGCGCTGCTACCGGCTTCCTGGTTGCGGCTACGCATGCCGGCCTTGGTGCTGGGCTTTGCCATGGCGGGTGCGGCCTATCTGCAAGCCACCGCCGCGCCCTTGGCGCTGCCGCGCCGCCAGGACCCAACATTGGCCCGCCTCGGCGGCTGGGATGGGCTGGCGGCTGATCTGGCGCGGGCTGCGGAGCGTGAGGGTGTGGGTTTCATCGCTGCCGAGGAATATGGCCTGGCTTCCGGAATGGCCTTTCGCCTGCCGGCTGAACTTCGCGTGGTGGCGATGGACCCGCGCTGGCGCTTCTTCACCCTGCCTAAGCCGCCCGAAGACGCATCTGGCTTGCTGATCCGCAGCGAAAGACGCGGTGAGGGGCCGCCGCTTTGGCCCGGCGCAACCCCGATTGAAGGCGATGCCGGGCGCCTGATCCGCGCCCGCCGAGGGCAGGAAGCCGAAGCCTATCGGCTGTTTCGCGTGACGACAGCGCCCGGCCAGCCGCCAAGTGCGGTTTTGCCAAGGCCGGGGCGTTAATCTTCTTGACCTTATGGGAGAGCGGGCCTTTATCCGTTCCAAAGAAAGGCCGCCCGCCATGCATATCCTGAAAAGCCGCCCCTGGAATCTGCCCGAAAGCAGCGCCACCCCGGAAGCGCTGGTCTTTGGTCGCCGCAAGGCGCTGGGGCTTGGCGCTGGGATGCTCGCTGCCACCCCGGCGCTTGCGCAGCAGGCTGGATTGCCGCCCGCCATGCGCAATACGCGCTATGCCCCAGGCCGCGCCATTACGGCGGAGCGTGAGGTCACCACCTACAACAATTTCTATGAATTCGGCAGCCACAAGACCATCAGCGCCGCCGCGCAGCGCATGCCTCAACGCCCCTGGACGGTGAAGGTGGAAGGCATGGTCGAAGCGCCGCGCGAATATGACATTGACGATCTGCTCCGCCGCATGCCGATTGAAGAACGCGTCTATCGCCTGCGCTGCGTCGAAGCCTGGGCCATGGTCGTGCCCTGGACCGGCTTTCCGCTTTCCGCCCTGCTGGCCGAGGTGAAGCCGCTATCCTCCGCCCGCTATGTCGTGTTTCAGACCGCGACGCTGCCGAGCGTCATGCCGGGCCTTCGGCAAAGCTGGTATCCCTGGCCCTATACGGAAGGCTGCACCATCGCCGAAGCGGGCAATGAGCTTTCCTTCATGGTGGTTGGCGCCTATGGCAAGCTGTTGCCGCCGCAAAATGGCGGGCCGCTGCGTTTCCATCAGCCGTGGAAATACGGCTTCAAGGCGGGCAAGAGCCTGGTTTCCATCCGCCTGACCGATCAGCGCCCGGTTTCCTTCTGGGAGAAAATCCAGTCGCAGGAATATGGCTTCTGGGCCAATGTGAACCCTGCCGTGCCGCATCCGCGCTGGAGTCAGGCGCAGGAACGCATGCTGGGCACCGGGGAAAGCGTGCCAACGATGCTGTTCAATGGCTATGGCGATTTCGTGGCTGACCTCTATACCGGGCTGCAACGCGAAAGGCTTTGGGCGTGAGCATCCGATGCGCCTGATTGGCCTTGCCGTGTTGGCGCTGGCCGCGGGGCTTTACCTGGGTTTCGGGAGTGATCCACTCGGCGCGGTGCTGTTCCGGCTTGACCCTGGCTTGCTCAATTTGGTGCAAGCCGTGGTGCAGCGCTATCTTCTGCCGATGTTGTGGGACAATGTGCTGCTGCCGGTTCTGGAAGCGCCCGTTTGGGTCGTGCCGCTGGTGCTGGGCGCTGCCCTGACCATCTTCGGATGGATGCGCGCGCGTGGCTGATGCCGCGTCGTATCACCAGCTTTTGCTGGTGGAGGATTCACCCTCACTCGCCACTGTCTATCAGGAATATCTGCGCGCGGGGCCGTATCAGATACGCCATGCGCATTGCATTGCGGATGCGCTGAAATACGCCAATCAGGCCATGCCGGATGGCGTATTGCTCGATCTTCGTCTGCCGGATGGTGATGGGCTTTCGGTGCTGCGCGAATTGCGCGGGCGTGATCCTGATTTGCCGGTAGTGGTGATGACCGCGCATGGGTCAGTGGCGCTCGCGGTGGAAGCGATGCAGGCGGGAGCTTCGGATTTTCTCGTAAAACCCTTTGCGCCGGAACGCCTGACCGTCACGGTTGCCAATGTGATGGAACGCGCCGCTCTCCGTCGCCAGGTGGCGGAATTGGCCGCGGTTGCGCCGCGCCAGGGTTTTGCCGGTTTCATTGGCGCTGCGCCCGCCATGCAGGCGGTCTATCGCATTCTGGAAAATGCCGCGGCGTCACGTGCGACCGTTTTCGTCACCGGTGAAAGCGGCACCGGCAAGGAATTGGCGGCCGAGGCGGTGCATAGCATCTCGCCCCGCAAGGCCGGGCCTTTTATCGCCATCAATTGCGCGGCTATCCCCAAGGATTTGATTGAAAGCGAAATCTTCGGCCATGTGCGCGGCGCCTTTACCGGGGCAGTGGCTGACCGCGTCGGCGCGGCGCGGGCAGCGGATGGCGGCACGCTGTTCCTGGATGAGATTTGCGAAATGGATTTGGCGTTACAGGGCAAGCTGCTCCGCTTCATCCAGACTGGCACCTTCCAGCCCGTGGGCAGCGGCAAGACGCTGCAAACCGATGTGCGCTTTGTCTGCGCCACCAATCGCGACCCGCTGGAGGAGGTGCGTGCCGGGCGCTTCCGAGAGGATTTGTATTACCGCCTGCATGTCATCCCGGTGCCACTGCCGCCGCTGCGTGACCGTGGCGATGATGTATTGGCCTTGGCTGAAGCGTTTCTGGCAAAAAGCGCCGCCGAGGAAGGCAAGCGCTTCCAGCGTTTTGATGCCGAGGCACGCGCGATGCTCATGCGCCATACCTGGCCTGGCAATGTGCGCGAATTGGAAAACGCCATCCGCACCGCCGTGGTGCTGCATGATGGCGAAGTGGTAACCGCCGGCATGCTGCCCGCGACGGTACGCGACGGTAGCGCGAAGCCCGCGCCTGCGCCGGCACCACCGCCGCCAGAACCTGAAATCGTCAAGCCCGCGCCGCCCCCGCCGGCGCCGCGCGCGGCTGAAACAACCAAACGCATCCGCCCCCTCGCCGAGACGGAGCGCGAAGCGATTGAAGAAGCGGTCAAGCTTTGCGGCGGCAATATCGCCAAGGCGGCGGCGTTTCTGGGCATCAGCCCATCCACGCTCTATCGCAAGCAGGAAAGTTGGCGGCGGCGGTAAAGGTTTAGCTCAGGCCAAGCGCCAGCCGCGCCGCCGTAATTGCCTCATGCGCGGCTTCGGTCAGATCATAATCCGCAAGTTCATGCGGCAGCGCCCAGGCGACTTCGCTTACATCATCGCCGGCGCGGGCTTCGCCTTCCAGCCAATGGGCGGCGAAATCAATGATGGTGTAGTGATAAAGCGCGCGGCCATCATCATCCTGATTGATGGCATCGAAAACATAGGCAAGCGCCATCTGGCCCACTTCAATGCTGGCTTCTTCGCGCAATTCGCGCCGCGCGGCTTCTTCCGCCCTTTCGCCGACATGCTGCGCGCCGCCGGGAAGCGACCATTGCCCGATGCGCGGCGGCTTGCCACGACGCACCAGCAGCACCGCTTCTTCGCGAAACACGATGCAGCCAATGCCGACCCAGGGGCGGTCAGGATATTCGCGCGGCGCGGTGCTCACCGTGGCACAATCGGCGGTTCAGCAGCGGGGGCGGGCGCATCTTCCTGCCGGCGCAAATCCTCAAGCCGGGGGATCATGGCTTTTTCTTTCCATTGCCCGATTTGATAGACCCAGCCGCGCCAACGCGCATTCAAGCGCGCTGCTTCATCATCGCCTTCCGCCGCCAGGCTTACCCAGATTTCCTCACCCTGCTTGCGCGGACGGGCAATGATCGCCAGCCGATCGGTCAATTCAAAGCGTGTCTCCCCCAAAGCCTCACCCGGTGCATCGGCTTCGCGCCGCACATCCAGGAAGGTCAGGAATTCGAAGCTCCGCGCGACTTCATCCAGGCTGACATCATCAGCGGGCGGTGCCTCGGCGGGCGTGGTGATGCCAAGCTTGCCATCGGGATCGCCGCTATGGGTCAGCACCAGCGCGTCTTCACCCGTGCGCGCAACCACCACGCGCTGCACACGTTCGCGCGGCAGATTGGCAATATCGCGATCCAGCCAAAGCTGCGGATCGGCATCCACCGGGATGCGCCCTTCGGCAAGCCATGCCTGGTTTTCATTGGGCCGACGCACATAGGCACTTTCCGGCACATTGCCTTGCGTGCGCACCCGCCGCCGGCCGATTACCAATTCCACCAGCGCAGCACCTTGCGCATCCAGCACGCGCAACAGCGTGGAGGTAGCACCCGCGCGCAGCGGATCTTCCAGGCCGAGCCGATCAAACATTTCAGGATTGCCAGTGCGCGGTTCCATCAGGCGCAATTCCGTGAGCCCCGTCAGCAATTCGCGCAGCTTTTCCTGCCGGATGGGATAATCGCCCTTGGTTGGCAGCACCCAGACATCGCCGCGGCGGATGATCTCCAAAGCGCCGTCATGCCGGCGCACCTCAATCCGCGCGGCAGTACCAAGCCGCTGCGCGAGACCCGGAAAGGCAAGCCCGCCCGTGCCGGCTGGTGGTGCAGGCGGCGCCGGCGGCTTGATCAGCAAGGCGCCGGCCATGGCAATCACCGCAGCGCTACCAAGCAAGATCAGGGAACGTCTTTGCATAGCCCAGCCCCCCGTTTCAATGCCGCGCCGCCGCGCGCCGGCGCGCGCGCGCAACACCCAATAGCAGCGCAAGCACTGTCAGCAGCACCGGCACAGCAGCGATATTCAGGATACGCAGCCGCGTCTCCAAGCCCTCAATGTCGCGCCGCAATTCCAACTGCACCGCGCGCAATTGCTGGCGGGTGCGCAGAATCTCCTCACGCGCCGCATCAATTTCCGCGCGCTGTTCGGCGCTGATCACGGCATTGGTCTGGCCGCGATCACCACCCTGCGGGCCTTGGCGCAATTCACGCAGGCGGCGTTCGGTCGCTTCCAGGCGCTGCGTGAGTTCTCGTTCAGTCTGGCGGAACCGCGCTTCCGCATCGCGGCGAATATCATCCACCACTTCAAAGGGACGCAGAGATTCACCGCGTGAGCGCAGCGAAATCAGCGCATCACCACCGGCCATGGTATCCACCAGATTGGCGATCAGCGCGCCATTGTCGCTGAATGGTGTGGCAACCTGCTGGCCAAAGAAATCTTGCACGCGCACCCAGAAGCGATCTTCCAGCACATCCGCATCATGGATCACGATGATATTGGCGGCCCCTTCACTCCGCGCACGATGCGCCGGGAAATCCGCAGGCCGTTCCGCGCCTTGCGGCAGGGTCGGCGGGCCATCGGGGAAGGCCGTGCTGACTTCCCCGCGCAGCCGCGCCGCCAGAACGCGGGTTTGCCCATCAGGGCGGAAATCCGCCAGCAATTGCGTCGGGTTCGGATTTTCGCGGACCTTGGCCGCATCCGCTTCCATGCTGCGCGGGCTTGAGGTGACGAGCGGCGTGAATTCGACCCGCGCGCCATCCTTCCGCCGCAAGAAACCCGCCGAGGCAAAGGTCACTTGATTGAGCTGCGCTGTGGCGACTTCCCCCTGCGCAATCGAATCGCCCTGTGCATTAAACCAGGCCACGTAATCCACCGCCTGCACACGGTCCTGCGGATTGGCGCGCACGCGCCAGGCACCGCGCAGATCAAGCACCACCTTGTCTGAAGGCGCTTCAATGCCCCAGGCATTGGTCAGGCGTTCCAGGCTTGAGGCGGTATTGGCCGGCGGCCGCCCGCCCGGGCCGGGGCGCGATGCCTGGCCTTCGGAATGCGGGTCAATCAGCAAAATCAGCTTGCCGCCGCGCAGCACGAATTGATCCACGGCATATTGCGCGGCATCAGACAGCCCTTGGGGATGCGCCAGGATCATCACCTGGATGTCGTTTTCAATTACCTGCGCATCCAAGGGCACATCGCGCAGCGTAAAGAATTGCCTGAGGCTATTCATCACCGCGAAGGGCTGGCCCATGGCGGCCTGACGCATCATCATCGCCCGCGGATCGCCATTCAACGGCAAGGGCGACATGACACCAATCACCAGGCGGCGCGGGTTGGAAAGCTCATAGACCAGGCGCGTCAGATCGAATTCCAGAAAGCGTTCGCGGTCCGGCTGGAAGAAGGGGATATTGCGTTCATCATCCAGCAAATTCGCGCCGACCAGGCCGAAATAAACCTGCTCACCGGATTGATCCACCGGCACACCTTGCAGGCCGAAAGCGAGCGCGCGGTCTTCGGTTTCGCTGAAGGGCTCCGGGTCCAGCACTTCAAGGCTGAGCTTGCCGCCAGCGACCGCGACATATTCATCCAGCATCGCCCGCACGCGTTCCGCATAGGCGCCATAGGCCGGAATCGCAGTGCCAAGCTTGCGCGAATAGAACAGCCTGAGCGTCACCGGATCCTGCAGCCCGGACAGCACGCTGCGTGTGCCATCCGACAGCGTGTAGAGTTTCTGCGCCGTGAGATCGAGCCGCGCGCGCGGCGCGAAACGCTCCACCAGCAAATTGACACCAATCGCGAGCGCCAGCGCCGCTACAATCCCCAGCGCCGAGGACCAGACGCGCCGCGTGCCGGGCTTTGCCTTGATTTGATCAGCCATGATCTAGTCAGCCTTCCGGTGGTCAAGCACCACCGCATTCACGAAAAGCCAAAACCCGATGAAGGAGGCGAAGAAGACAGCATCGCGCAAAGCAATCACCCCGCGCGTGAGGCCATTGAAGCGTTCCGTGAGGGAAAGCGCGCGCGCGACCTCGGCCAATACGGGCATGCGTTGGCTCAGGAAATCCGTGACCAGGGCGCTGCCGGCGACCGCAAACAGGAAACACACGGCAACGGCAAGTACGAAGGCGATTACCTGGTTCTTCGTCATGGCCGACATGGCGGAACCGATGGCAAGGTAAGCACCCGCCATCAACAAACACGCGCCATAGCCGGCTGCGATCACACCATTATCGGGCCGGCCCAAATAATTCACCGTCAGCACCAGCGGGAAGGTCAGCGCCAGCGCTATGGCGCAAAACGCCCAGGCCGCGAGGAATTTGCCAAGCACCGCCTGCCATTGCGCCATGGGCAAGGTCAGCAGCAATTCAATCGTGCCCAGCCGGCGTTCTTCTGCCCAAAGCCGCATCGTCAGTGCCGGCACCAGAAACAGGAACAACCACGGCACGAAGCCAAAGAAGGGGCCAAGATCAGCCTGGCCGCGATTGAAGAAACCGCCCAGGCTGAAGGTCATGGCGCCCGCCATCATCAGGAAAATCACAATGAAGACGTAAGCGACGGGGGTCGCGAAATAGCCAGATAATTCGCGGCGAGCGACCAGCAGGGCAGCACGCATCAGGCGGCCTCCTGCTTCAGGGTCAAATCGCGGAAGACCTGTTCCAGTGTCTTGCCCGGTGCCTCAAGCTGTTTCGGTGTGGCATCGGCCAGCACCTTGCCGCGCGCGATGATGATGGCGCGGGTGCAGACCGCATCCACCTCCTCCAGGATATGGGTTGAAATCACGATGGCCTTTTCGGGCGCCATGCGGCGGATCAATTCCCGCACCTCATGCTTCTGGTTCGGGTCCAAGCCATCGGTTGGTTCATCCAGCACCAGAACGGGCGGATCATGCAGCAGCGCCTGCGCCAAGCCCACGCGGCGCTTGAAACCCTTGGAGAGTGTTTCAATCGGTTGCAGCCGCACACCTTCCAATTGCGTCATGGCCATGGCGCGGGCCATGCGTTCATGGGCCTCGGCACCGCCAAAGCCGCGAATGCGCGCGATGAAGTGCAAAAAGCCGGTGACGGTCATTTCAGGATAGGTCGGCGCGCCTTCGGGCAGATAGCCAAGGGCGCGCTTCGCCGCGACGGGCGCTTCAATCACATCCTGGCCGCAAATGCGCGCCGTGCCTGCGGAGGGCGTCACGAAGCCCGCCAGCATTTTCATGGTGGTGGATTTGCCGGCGCCATTGGGGCCGAGAAAGCCCACAACTTCCCCGCGATCCACCGTGAAGGATACATCATCAACAGCGGTGAAGGCGCCAAAGCGCTTGGTCAGGCGCTCGATTTCGATCAGCGCGGCCAAAGCCTATCTCCCCTTATCCTTGCCTCAAACCATTTTTTCGTAAGTTTGCGCGCGGCGATTTGACCCTTCCCGCGCTGCCTTGCAAGCCCCCGAAAGCCTGACCTATCCGGCATCCAGCGGCGCCATGGAAAGATCATGGCCGAAAAGCCTGAGCAAAAGCCGCGCCGCCTGGCCGCGTGGCGACGCCAGCGCCGCATCCCGCGTCAGCAGCGCTTCCGCATCGCGGTGCGCAATCTGGACATAGCGGGCGAATTGATCCGGGTCTTCCCGCGCATCGAAAAGCCGTGCCCCTGGCAGCCCCGCCTGCCGCGCACCCAAGGCATCGCCGCCACCGCGAGATTTCAAATCCTCCTCGGCGATCACGAAGCCATCTTCCGTGTCGCGCAGCACCAGCAAGCGCCGCCTTTCGCCATCATTCAGACCCGGGGAATGCACCAAAAGGCAGGAAGAAGCCTCCTTCCCCCGCCCAACACGGCCACGCAGCTGATGCAGCGCCGCCAGGCCAAAGCGTTCCGCCTGTTCAATCAGCATGATGGTCGCTTCCGGCACATCCACGCCGACTTCAATGACGGTGGTCGCCACCAGGATATTGGTTCGCCCGGCGGCGAAATCGCCCAAGGCGGCTTCACGTACCGCAACATCCTGCAAGCCATGGGCAAGGCCAACACGGCCGGGGAAATGGGCGGAAAGCTCGGCAAAGCGGTCCTCGGCGGCGACACTGTCATCCTTCTCGCTGCCGGTAATGGCGCGCACCACCCAATAGGCGCGGGCGCCGCGCGCCACTGCCTCATGCAGACGGGCCAGAATATCGGGCAGGCGTTCCTGGCTGAGGATTCGCGTCGCGATGGGCTGGCGCCCGGCGGGTTTGCCCGCCATGCGGCTCACGGCCATTTCGCCCCATTGTGTAAGCAGCAAAGTGCGCGGAATGGGCGTTGCAGTCATCACCAGCATATCCGCGGCCTGGCCCTTTTCTGCCAGCAACAGGCGTTGCGCCACGCCAAAGCGGTGCTGTTCATCCACCACGGCCAGGCCCAAATCCTTGAAGGCGACCCCTTCCTGAAACAGTGCATGGGTGCCAACCACGATGGGGAGTGTTCCATCCGCCAGCCCCTGCAATACGCGGCGCCTTTCCTTGCCCTTCACGCTGCCGGCCAGCAGCGCCACCGGCACGCCCGCCGCGCCGCAAAGCCGCTCAAAACTCCGCAAATGCTGCCGCGCGAGCAATTCCGTCGGCGCCATCAGCGCGGCCTGAGCGCCCGCTTCCACCGCGCGCAGCATGGCCATCAGCGCCACCAGCGTTTTGCCCGCGCCAACATCGCCTTGCAGCAGCCGGAGCATTCGCCGGGGGGCCGCGAGATCAGCATCTATCTCGGCCATGGCCTGAAGCTGGGAAGGCGTTGGCGCATGGCCAAAGGCGGCCAAGGCAGGGCCGCGCAGGCGTTCATTGCCCATCAGCGCGCGCCCCGGCCTTTCGCGCGACCGGCGCCGCACCAGGCCAAGGGCGATCTGGCCTGCCAGCAATTCATCATAGCCAAGCCGGCGGCGCGGCGCCTCGGCGCTTTGACCCTGCGGCGCATGCAGGGCGCGCAGGGCCTCGGCAAAACCAGGCCAGGATTCGCGCTTCAGCAGCGGGCCATCCACCCATTCCGGCAAATCGGGCAACGCCTTCAGCGCCCCATCCAGCGCATCCGCCATATTCCGCCAGGAAAGCCCCGCCGTCAGTGGCCACATGGGCTGCCATAGCGGGATGCGGTGCGGCGGTTCCACCAGCGGGTCCGCCTCCAAATCCAATTGCCAGGCGCGCTGATACGCCTTGAGCCGCCCGGCCACGCGCCTTTCAGCACCTTGGGGGAAGGCGCGGCCCAGCGCCGTGCCCGCCCAGGTGGCGCGCGAGAAGGAAATCAGCGCCACCGGATCAGTCCCACACACCGCCGGTACCGTCCAGGGCCCGCGCCCGCCGCGCGCCGGGGCGCCGGTGATGCGAAGTTCAAGCGTCACTTCCTGGCCTTCGCTTGCCCCGGCCAGCCCGCGCAGCACCGGGCGATGCTGCACGCGTTCCGGCACATGCAGCAGCAAATCGAGCACGCGCCCGCCGCCCGCCGCGCGCGCCAGTAATTCTGGCTTGCGCAGCCCGGGTAGGCTTTCAATCGGCGCCAATAACCGCGCGAGGGGGTCCTCGGCGGTCTCGGGCAGTTCGGGGCGGGCTGACAGGATTCCCATCCGCCTCTATATGCCAGCGCCTTGAGACTAGAGCGATATGTCAGACCCAACAGAACTTGATGCCCGGCGCCGCCGGCTTGTTTTTCGCGCCCAGCATCGCGGCACCAAGGAAACCGATATCCTGATCGGCGGCTTTGTCGCGCGCCATATCGCGAGCCTCACCGATGCCGATGTCGCGGCGCTCGAGGAGATTATGGAACTCTGGGATGTGGATTTGGCCGATTGGCTTTCTGGCCGCCGCCCGATTCCGCCCGAACATGACCACCCGCTCTTGCGCCGGATCATGGCGGAAGCCGGTGGCGGGCCATGAAGCCCGTCACCATCCATGGCGCGCCTGAGGGGTTCGATGCCCTGCTGGTGGCGCGTCGGCGGGCGGAGATTGAAGCCCCCATCGCCCATGTCTGCCGCGATGATGCGCGCATGGCCCGCATGGCAGAGGCTTTGGGCTTTTTCGCGCCTGAAATCGAGGTACTGCGTTTTCCCGCCTGGGATTGCCTGCCCTATGATCGCGTCTCCCCCAATCCGGAAATCATCGCCGAACGTGTGGCGACGCTGATGCGCCTGTTGGAAGCGGGCAAGCGCCCGCGCGTGCTGCTCACCACCATCAATGCGCTGGTGCAGAAAGTGCCCTCCTCCAATGTGTTTGCCGGCGCGACGCTATCGCTTGCCAAGGGCGGGCGGGTTCAGCCGGAAAAGCTGACCGCCTTTCTGGAAGCCAATGGCTATCACCGCACCGGCACGGTTATGGAACATGGCGAATATGCCGTGCGCGGCGGCATTATTGATCTGTTCCCGGCGGGTGAGCCGGAACCCATTCGCCTCGATCTTTTTGGTGATGAGATCGAAGATATGCGCCGTTTTGACACGGCCAGCCAACGCAGCGGCAAGGTTGTGCCCGCACTTTCACTTCGCCCGGTGGGTGAGGTGTTTTTGGATGAGGCGTCACGCGCGCGCTTCAGAAGCGGCTATCGCGATCTGTTCGGCGCAGCAGCAGCGGATGATCCGCTGTATGGTGCGATCAGCGCCGGGCGGCGCTATCCCGGCATGGAACATTGGGCCGGCCTGTTCCATGAAACCATGGTGCCGCTACTGGAGTATTTGCCCGGCGCCGAAATCAGCTTCGACCACCAGGCCGAGGAAGTGCTGAAGGCGCGGCTTGAGATGATCACCGATCATTACGAAGCGCGCCGCGTACCCTCCCGCATTGGTGAGGGCGATGTGCCCTATCGCCCCGCGCCGCCTGCAACGCTTTATCTGGATGAGGCAGGCTGGGCAGCGATGCTGGCCGATTGCCGCGTGCTGCGTTTTTCACCCTTCGCGGTGCCGGATGGCATTGCCGCGGGCGGGCGCCCCGGCCCGCTTTTCGCCGAAGCACGCAGCGCGGGTGAGAATGTTTTTGCGGCCTATGCCGCCATGGTGCAGGGCGAAGCCAAGGCCAAGCGCCGGCCCATCCTCGCGGCCTGGTCGCGTGGTTCTCGTGAAAGACTTGGCAATCTGCTGCGCGAAAATGGTGTGCGTGCGGAGGCCGCTGAGGATTGGAAAGCCGCGCGCGCGCTGCCGCCTGATGTTGTCGCCCTTGTGGTGATGGGGATTGAACGCGGCTTTATCGCGGAAGGCATCGCTGTGACGGCCGAGCAGGATTTGCTCGGCGAACGCATCGCCCGCCCGCCCCGTCGCCGCCGTCGCGCTGATCAATTCATCGCGGATGCGACCGAAATCGCCGAGGGTGATTTGGTGGTGCATCAGGATCACGGCATTGGCCGGTATGAGGGCCTGGTCACCATCGAAGTATCAGGCGCGCCGCATGATTGCCTGAAGCTGATTTATGATGGTGGCGACAGGCTTTTTGTGCCAGTCGAGAATATCGAAATTCTCTCCCGCTTCGGCTCCGAAGGCACTGGCGTTGCGCTGGATAAGTTGGGCGGGGTTTCCTGGCAGAATCGCAAGGCCAAGGCGAAGTCGCGCATTCGCGACATGGCCGCAGAGCTGATCCGCACCGCGGCCATGCGGCGGATGAAGGATGGCACGCTGGCGACCCCGCCTGAGGGCATGTGGGATGAGTTTTGTGCCCGCTTCCCCTTTGCCGAGACGGAAGATCAATCCCGCGCCATTGCCGATGTGCTGGAAGACCTTTCCGCCGGCCGGCCGATGGATCGGCTGATTTGCGGTGATGTTGGTTTTGGCAAAACGGAAATCGCTTTGCGTGCCGCCTTTGTAGTTGCGATGTCTGGCGCGCAGGTGGCGGTGGTGGTGCCGACCACGTTGCTCGCGCGGCAGCATCATCACGTGTTCCTGAAGCGCTTTGAAGGCTTCCCGCTGCGCATTGCGCAACTCTCGCGCCTCGTCACCGCCAAGGAAGCGGCAGAAGTGCGGGAAGGCATGAAGCGCGGCGATATCAATATCGTCATCGGCACCCATGCGTTGTTGGCCAAGGGCATAGAATTTGCCGATCTCGGCCTACTGGTGGTGGATGAGGAACAGCATTTCGGCGTGCGCCACAAGGAAGCTTTGAAGGCGCTGAAAGCCGATGTGCATGTGCTGACCCTGACCGCGACCCCCATTCCGCGCACGTTGCAATTGGCGCTAACGGGCGTGCGCGAAATGAGCGTGATCGCAACGCCGCCCGTGGATCGGCTGGCGGTGCGCACCTTCATCATGCCCTGGGACCCGGTGGTGCTGCGGGAGGCCATTCAGCGCGAACGCTTCCGGGGCGGGCAGATTTTCTGCGTGGTGCCGCGCATTGAAGACATGGCGAAGCTCGCGGAACGGCTGACCGAGATTGTGCCGGAAGCGCGCATGATCCAGGCGCATGGCCGCATGACGCCGACCGAACTTGAACGCGTCATGACCGAATTCGGCGATGGCAAGCATGATATTCTGCTGTCCACCAATATTGTTGAAAGCGGCCTGGATATGCCGGCGGTGAATACGCTGATCATCCATCGCGCCGATATGTTTGGCCTCGCACAGCTATATCAGCTGCGCGGGCGTGTCGGGCGCGGCAAGCTGCGCGGTTATGCCTATTTGACCTGGCCGGAAGCGCATCGGCTTTCGGCGGCGGCGGAAAAGCGGCTGGAAGTGATGCAGACGCTGGATAATCTAGGCGCTGGCTTCACCTTGGCATCACATGATTTGGATATTCGCGGCGCCGGTAACCTTTTGGGTGAGGAACAATCCGGCCAAATCCGCGAAGTTGGCATCGAACTTTACCAGCAAATGCTGGAAGAGGCGGTCGCCGATATCAAGGCCGGCGCTGAGGGCGCAGAGAGTGAGCGGGAATGGACACCGCAGATCAATCTTGGCCTGCCGGTACTGATCCCGGAAAACTACGTCACTGATCTGCCCGTGCGGCTTGGGCTTTATCGGCGGATCGGGGGTCTCGCGACGGATGGCGAGAATGACGCCATGGCGGCGGAATTGGCTGACCGCTTCGGCCCCCTGCCGGCTGAGGTTGAGAACCTGCTGCAAGTGGTCGCGATCAAGCGGCTCTGTCGGCAGGCAGGGGTGGAGAAGCTGGATGCCGGGCCAAAGGGGCTGGTGCTGAGCTTCCGGGGGCAGAATTTCGCCAATCCGGGCGGGCTGATTACCTGGATTCAGGGGCAGAAGGGGGCGGTGAAGCTCCGCCCCGATGCCAAGCTTGCCTTGATCCGCGATATGGACCTGGCCGAGCGCGTGCGCCGCGCGCGGGATTTGCTGCGCGTGCTGGCGCGGCTGGCTGGGGAAGCAAAGCGCGTTTGATTTCCCCGGCCTTGCGGCGCTATCACGGTAGTGCTGGGCCTGTAGCTCAATGGTCAGAGCGGACCGCTCATAACGGTTTGGTTGCAGGTTCGAGTCCTGCCGGGCCCATTTTTCGCCCGTAACCGGGCGAAAAATCCCCCGGAGGGTGGCAGCCAAAGGCTGCCAAGTTGAACCCTCGCGCGGCACTGCCGTGCAAGCATGGGGATTTTGTGAGTCCCGAGACAATCAGCTTTATCGGGGGTTTCCGAGACCCTGGTCGGGGCGAGAGGATTTGAACCTCCGACCTCCTGTACCCAAAACAGGCGCGCTAGCCAGGCTGCGCCACGCCCCGAACGCGCGCAACCTATGAGGAGCCGTGCCGCGGGGCAAGCCTTATTGGCGCCATCGCCGCATTTTTCGTCAAAAGGTAAGGCGCCAGCAGCGTCGCTACAGCTTGCCCTGTTCCTTCAGCACTTCCTCTGCCACGCGCAGCGCATCAATCGCCGCCGGAAAGCCGCAATAGGCCACGGCATGGGTGAAAATCTCGGAGATTTCCTCAGCCGTGCAGCCATTATTCAGCGCCGCCACCAGATGGATGCGCAGCTCATGCGGGCGATTAAGCGCACAGATCATCGCAAGCGTGATCAGGCTGCGTTCCCGCCGATCCAGCCCCGGCCTTTGCCATAGCGTTGCATAGGCGAATTCTTCCGACAGACGGCGCACCGCCGCGTTGAAGGGATTGGTGCCGGCATCGCGCTTTTCCATGTAAGCGCGGCCCAGCACTTCCCACATTACCGCGCGGCCTTCGGCGCGCAGCGCATCATGGGCTTCCTGTTGATCCATCATCTTATCCTTTCGGGTAATATTTTTTCAGGTGGTAGGCTGCGCGAGGGAGAACATCGTCGTGTCCTGCAAATCCTTGCCGAACCAGGAACGTATGCCGGCGCTGTGGCTGGAAAGCGCGCGCGGCACGCCATTTTCCACCATCACCGGCACATCATGGCCGGGGATCAAGACGCAACCCGGATGGGTGCGGCAAATCTCCCAGACCATTTCAATTGTCGCGCGGCTGACGGCAGGGTCATAGGTCATATCCGTGGTCCGCGTGGTGAGTTCCACACGGTTCTTCACCGCATCCTGCAAAAGCACAATGGCTTGCGGCGCACCTTCAATCAGGAACAGCAAATGGCCGGGCGTATGACCGGGCGAAAGATGCGCGGTAATACCGGGCAGCACTTCCTGCCCATCATCCATCAATTGCATGGTGGGCCAACGGCTGAGCGCTTCCACCGCATGTTCCGGCACGGCGGTCTCACCCCAGCCCACACCCAGCGCCCAGGCCAATTCCTTGCGCCCGACATGAATCCGCGCATCGCGAAACATCGGCCAATTCACCACATGATCATGATGCAAATGGCTGACGAGCAGATCGGTCACATCGGATAGTTTCACGCCCTGCTTGCCAAGCGCCTCGACCAAGGGCTTGCGCATGCCATAGCCGCCACCATCCAGCACCACGATCCGGCCATGGCCGCGCAGCAGGGCAACCGTGCTCCAGCCGAGGCCGCCATGCTGGGTGGATTTCCCGGGATAGCCCTGGATCAGCACATCAATCCGCCAATCGCCGCTGTTGAATTGCATGGCGCTTCCCTCCGACATCGCGAAGGCTACCATCCCCAAAGAATGCGCTTTGGTCCAGCCCTATCCCGGCACCCTGATCCGCGCCCGCAGCCCGCCCAGGGGGCTATCTTCCAGAAACACATCCCCGCCATGCGCGCGGGCAATATCGCGCGCAATCGCAAGGCCCAACCCCGTGCCACTCCCTGAAAGCGAGGTGAAAGGCTTGAAGGCGTCTTCACGCGATGCCGCCGGAATGCCCGGCCCATCATCATCAATCGCAATATCCGCCCATATGCCATTTTGGCCGCGCGGCTGTTTCATCAGGGTCACGGTTACGCGCGCGGCATGCTTGCGCGCATTATGCAGCAGATTGCCAAAACACCGCCGCATCGCACCGGCACGAAGTTCCATCAGGAGCGATTCCGGCCCCGCAAAAGGTATCGGCGCGCCGCCACGCGCCTGTTGCGCAACAACACCGCGCAGCAAGGCGGCAAGATCGGTTTCTTCAGGTTGCTCCATGCCCTCACCACGCGCAAAGGCAAGGTAGACGCTGATCAGCCGATCCATTTCCTCAACATCTTCCGTCATGGCCGCAGCATCTTCCCGCGCGGCTTCCGGCAACATTGCAAGCCCGAGCCTCAGTCGCGTGAGTGGCGTGCGCAAATCATGGCTGATGCCAGCCAGCATTTCCGTCCGGCTATCCACAAAACGGCTTATGCGTTCTTCCATGCGGTTGAAGGCCGTGGCCGCCTGCCGCACTTCAGCGGCACCTTCGGGCTTCATCGGCCCCACCGTGCGGCCCATGCCGAAAGCCTCGGCAGCAGCAGAAATCTTGCGTAGAGCGCGCACCTGGTTGCGCATGAAAATCGCCGCGACGAGAAACAGCAGCAGCGACGATCCCACCAGCCAAATCACGAAAAGATAAATCGTGCCGCTGAACAGCCGCTTGCGGGCCACTTCCACATGCAAAACACCATCAGCCATTTGTACGCGAATGATGACGCTGCGCGGGTCGCTTTGCCAATCCGCATCAAAGGGCAAGCGCACGCGTTCCTGCATCGCGGCCGCCAAATCTTCTTCCAATGGCAACCATGGCATGGCGGCAGGCCGCGCCCCCGTCACCGCAAGCCGCGCCCCCGCTTCATAGGCAAGAGACAAATCGAGCCGCCACGCAGCTTCACGGAAAATCCAGCTGCGATCCTCGGCTTCCTTTTCGCGTTCCAATAGGCCGACCACCATCGCGATATCGCCCGCAACACCCGCCGCCAGGCGACGCGAAATCACATCCAAATGGCTGCCATAGAAAAG
Organism: Roseomonas sp.; assembly: GCA_020249435.1. GTDB lineage: Bacteria > Pseudomonadota > Alphaproteobacteria > Acetobacterales > Acetobacteraceae > Neoroseomonas. Next base: position 25,237 of record JADCFQ010000009.1, read on the forward strand.
CTGCAAGGCAATCGCTTGCAGGATCACCAGCGGCACCAGAATGATCAGCAGTGCACGACCCAAAAGCCCGCGCGGCACCAGCCGCCGCAAGCCCCGGTCAAGCGGAGTCACGGCCCCGGCCTCAAGACATAACCACGATGGCGAATGGTCTGGATGAAGCGCGGCTCACGCGGGTCTGGTTCCACCTTGCGGCGGAGCCTGGTGACTTGCACATCAATCGCGCGTTCGCCGGCATCAGGTGTGCCAAGCGCTTCACCAATATCCTCACGGCTCAAAATATCACCGGCACGCCGCGCGAGGGCTTGCAGCAGCGCAGCCTCACCACCTGTCAGGCGAATAATGCCATCCGGGCCGCGCAATTCCGCGCGTTCAATGTCAAACCAGCGATTGCCGATCTGCATCGGCGCCAGGCTATGCGGCGCGGCAGGGGCGGGCGCGGCGCGGCGCAAAATCGTGCGAATGCGCAACGCCAATTCACGCGGATCGAAAGGCTTGGCCAGGTAATCATCCACGCCCTGTTCAAGCCCTGCGATGCGATCATCCGGCGCACCGCGCGCAGTCAGCATCAGGATCGGCACTTCCTGCCCTTCGGCACGCAAGGCGGCGGTCAATTCCAACCCTGTCTCACCGGGCATCATCACATCCAAAACCAGCAGATCAAACGCCATATCCGCCAGCGCCGCACGTGCGGCGGCAGCGTTTTCTGCGGTGCTGACGCGAAAGCCCTGTTCGGTCAGAAAGCGCTGCAACAACGCGCGCAGCCGCGCATCATCATCCACCACCAGAATATGGGCGGGATCTTCCTGGCCGTTCATCGCCTGCTGCCCTCAGCCTCTGGCCCTTCCAAGCGCGCGAGGCTCGCTTGCGCGTCTTCCCCCATCAGCCCGCGCATGACGCGCCGAAAACCTTCCACCGCGGCGGGGCCGGCTTCACGATAGGCGCGCATGACAGTCTCTCGCTGGCGTTCGAACAGCTGCCGTTCCAAAGCGACACCTTTTTCCGTCAGCGTCAGGCGCCTTTGCCGCCGGTCGCTCTCACCCGGCGCCTGGACCACATAGCCATCGCTCATCAGCGGTTGCAGAACGCGCCCCAGGCTTTGCTTGGTGATCCCTAGAATGCCGAGCAATTCACCCACGGTAATGCCAGGCCGGCGCCCGACAAAATGCAGCACACGATGATGCGCGCGGCCCATATCCAGCGTGGCGAGGATCTCATCCGCCCCGGCGGTGAAATCGCGATAGCCAAAAAACAGCAAATCCTGCGCAAGGCGGAGTTCCTCTTCGCGCAGGAACAGCAGATTGCGACCGGCCGGCAGGGCGCGTGCCTCGGCCATTTCCGCAATATTCGTGCTGCCCCGTGTCGGCATTGCCCGCATCCCCGTTTGGACAGGATTATTGACGCATTCGCGGCACCTGTCCAACCCAAAGCGACCGCGCTTGGCAAGGCGCGGGCAGGCTCTCTATATGCCGCCCATCATTGATGCCGGAGAAAAACCCATGATCAGCCGTCGCCCCTTGCTGGCCGCCGCCTTGCTGGCCGCTCCTTCCATCGCCCGCGCCCAGGGCGAATGGCCGGCGCGCCCGGTGCGCGTGATTGTGCCCTGGCCGCCGGGCGGGTCCACGGATGTGCTGGTGCGGATTTATTGCGAATTGATGCAGCCGATCCTGGGGCAGAATTTCATCATCGAAAACCGCCCCGGCGCGGGCGGGAATATCGGCATTGATGCGACCGCCAAGGCAGCGCCGGATGGCTATACCATGGGCATCGCTTCCGTGGGCCATTTGGTGATCAACAACTTCCTTTATGCTCGCCTGCCTTATGACCCGGCGAGGGACCTTATGCCGGTCGGCATTGCCTGGGATTTGCCCAATGTTGTTGTCGTGTCATCCCAACATAATCCCTCGCGCAGCCTGGCGGATTTCACTGGCTGGGTGCGCGCCAAGCGTGGCGGCTTTACCTATGGCTCACCCGGTGTCGGCACCACGGGGCATTTGACCGGCGCGCTTTTCGCCGGGCGCGTGAATGTAGAAGGGACCCATGTGCCCTTCCGTGGCGCGGCGCAAATTATCCCCGCCATGCTGTCGGGTGATCTCGATTCCGCTTTGGATAACCTCGCCTCCTATGTGCCGGTTATTCAGGAAGGGCGGATGCGGGCGCTGGCCGTAACCTCTGCGGCGCGCTGGCCGACCATGCCGGATGTGCCCACCATGGCCGAGGCAGGGCTTGCGGATTTCGTGGTTTCCTCCTGGCAGGGTTTTGTCTTTCCGGCCGGCACGCCGCGCATCGCGATTGCACGCGTGAATGGCGCGCTGCGGCGCATTGTTGCCGACCCCGCCGTGAAGGACCGTTTTCTGCGTGTGGGGGCCGAGGCCGTGTGGTCCACCCCGGAAGACATGATCGCCCGCGCGCAGCGTGAACGCCCCATTTGGCAGGAAGCGGTGCGGGTTTCCGGCGCGCGGCTGGAATAGCAGCGCGTGACGCCTACCGCCATCTGGGGCAATGCGCTGTTCATTGACCACGCCATCCTCCGCCTTGGTTGGCGCAATTGGGGCGTGGTGGCCCCTGGGCGGCTTTATCGGTCCAACCACCCGCTGCCCTGGCAAATGCGTCAGGCGGCGCGGCATCATGGCATTCGCACCATCATTAATCTGCGCGGCAATCGCGCCGATTGCGGCGCGGATGCACTCAGCCGGGCCGAAGCGGCGCGGCTTGGCCTGGCGCATATAGACGCCCCTTTCGAAAGCCGTGGTGCGCCGCATAAGGACCGCATTCTAAGGCTTGCGGGCATTTTCCAGGATATGGAAGAACCGGCGCTGATCCATTGCAAATCCGGGGCGGATCGCACCGGGCTCGCCGCCGGCATCTGGCTTTTGCTGCAAGGCCGCCCGGTGCAGGAGGCTTTGGCCCAGCTTTCGCTCCGCCATGGCCATGTTGCCGCAGCGCGCACGGGCATTCTGGATGCCTTCTTCAAAAGCTTCGCTGCCTTCCAGCGTGAAAGCCCCGAGGTTCCCTTCCTGGATTGGCTGCGCGATACCTATTCGGAAGCGACCTTGCGTGAGAGTTTTTCCAGCAACCCTTGGGCTGATCGGCTGGTAGACCAAGTGCTGCGACGGGAATGATTTCGACAATCCAGCCTTTATTTCGCCTCTTTTTGCATCGCACCAATTCAAATAAACCAATATCTTGCGATGAAACATGCAGAAACAAGGCTTGAATCGCTTTTGGCAAACCGTCATGGGAAAGTAACACTGGGTTGATGAGGACCGCGCTTCCCGCGCAGCTTTCAGCCTGGAACAGAAGGGTATGATGGACGGTTTTCTTCCCGCGGAACATGGTCGGCGAAAGACCCTCAAGGCCCCAATCGGCTGCGTGGGTGATGGGCTGCATTCCGGCCGCCGGATTTCCCTTACCATGCACCCCGCCGCCGCCGGCGCGGGCATTCAGTTCCGCCGCATCGATCTTGGTGTGGATATTCCGGCGCGCTTTGATTTCGTGACCGATACGCGGCTTTGCACGACCATCGCGGCACCCACCGCGCCGGCAGCGCGCATCGGCACCATTGAACACATCATGGCGGCCCTTGCAGGGTCAGGCATTGATGATGCCATCATTGAAGTGGATGGGCCGGAAATTCCCATTCTGGATGGCTCCGCCGCGCCCTTCCTGTTCCTGATTGATTGCGCCGGCATCGCGACGAGCGCCGCGCCGCGCCAGATGATCGAAGTGCTGCGCCCGGTTCGCGTGGAAGATGCCCAGGGCGCCTTTGCCGAATTGCACCCGAATGCCGAACCGGCCTTCGACGCCACGGTGGAAATTGACTACCCCAATACTGCCATTGGCCATCAAGCGCTGAGTTTCCGCCTGACGCCCGAAGCCTTCCGGGCAAATGTGGCGGATTCCCGTACTTTTGGCCTCGCGGAAGATGTCGCACGCCTGCATGAAGCCGGCCTTGCCCTTGGCGGCAGCCTGGATAATGCGGTGGTCGTGGATGGCATGACCATTCTGAACCCCGGCGGGCTCCGCCATGTGGATGAATTCATCCGCCATAAGGTGCTGGATTTGGTGGGTGATCTTGCCCTGGCCGGCGCGCCGCTCCGCGCCCGTTTCATCGGCAGCCGGTCCGGCCATGCGCTGAACAACCAGCTTTTGCGCGCCCTTTTCGCCGATGCCAGCGCCTGGCGCTGGGTGGGTGGCGCTGCCACCCCAGCCAAGCAAAAGGCCCCGGCCTTCGCCTGAATACGCATCTTTGGCCAAGGGTGATTTCACCCAAGGCCATTCTGCCCTATATCAACGGCGTCTTTCTGTTGAACCGGGATTCATGCGCCGCTTCCTGCCGATAGCCCTGCTTCTGACCCTTGCCGCTTGCGGCGGTTCAGGCCCAACGAACACCACCGGTGCGGACCCCTCCCTCACGCGCCGCGCTACCGCCAATGCGGCGGATGAGGAGCCGCAGCAGCTCTATGCCCTTGGCATGCAAAACTTGCGCGCGCGCAACTATGCCCGCGCGGTTGAGTATTTCGATTCGATTGAGCGTGAGCACCCCTATTCCACCTGGTCCACCAGCGCCAAGCTGATGGCGGCCTATACGGAATATCTGCGCAATCGCTACACGGAAGCGATTGGCGCCTTGGATCGCTTCATTCAATTGCACCCGGCGCATCGCGACATCGCCTACGCCTATTACCTGCGCGCGCTGTCGCAATACGAACAAATCACCGATGCGCAGCGTGACCAGCGCCAGACGACCATTGCGATTGCTTCCTTGCAGGAAGTCATCAACCGCTTCCCCGATAGCGCCTATGCCCGCGATGCCCGGCTGAAGATTGATCTCGGCCGAGACCATTTGGCCGGCAAGGAAATGACTGTTGGGCGCTTCTATCAGCGCCAGGGCCTGCATCAGGCCGCCATTGGCCGCTATCGCCGCGTGGTGGAGGATTTCCAGACCACCAACCACGTCCCCGAAGCCTTGCATCGGCTGGTGGAAATCTACCTGAATCTTGGCCTGACGGAAGAAGCGCGCCGCAATGCTGCCGTGCTTGGCTATAACTACCCCGGCAGCGATTGGTATGCCGATAGCTATGCGCTGCTGGTCGCCGCCGGCGCCGAAGCGCGTGGTGAGCGTCCCGGCTTTGTCAGCCGGATGCTGAACCGTATTTTCTGAGCACGGGGCGGCGCGCCGATGCTCGCCTCTCTCGCCATTCGCGATGTGGTGCTGATCGAAAAGCTTGATCTGAGCTTTGATGCCGGGCTTGCGGTGCTGACCGGTGAAACCGGCGCGGGCAAATCCATTTTGCTGGATAGCCTTGGCTTGGCGCTTGGCCAGCGCGCGGAAGCCGGGTTGGTGCGCGCGGGGCAGGCGCAAGCGAGCGTCGCCGCCGCCTTCCTGCCCGCGCATGATCACCCGTGTTTCGAGATTTTGCGCGACCAGGGCATCAGCGCCGAAGATGAGCTGGTGCTGCGCCGCGTGCTGCAAGCCGATGGCAAATCCCGCGCCTTCATCAATGACCAACCCGTCAGTGTCGCCTTGCTCAAACGCCTAGGCGCGATGTTGGTGGAAGTGCAAGGTCAGCATGAACAGGTGGGGCTTGCCGATCCCACCACCCATGCCGGGCTGCTGGATGCTTTCGGCGCGCTGGATGCAGATCGCAGCGCCACCGCCAGCGCCTGGGCTGCCTGGCGCGATGCCACACGTCGCCTGGCTGCCGCGCGCGAAGCCATTGCCAGCGCGCAACGCGAGGAGGAATGGCTGCGCCACGCCGTTGGCGAATTGACCGATTTGGCGCCCGAAGAGGGCGAGGAAGACGCACTCGCCGCCGAACGCCAAAAGCTGCAACAGGGCGAACGCCGGGCGGAGGCGATTGCCGCCGCACTTGGTGAACTGACGCCGCGCGACCGCCGCGCAGCTTCCCCCGCGCGTGCACTCCGCGAAGCAGCGCGTGCGTTGGAACGCCTGCCGCCACCGAATGACGAAGCGCAGCCCGCCATCCAAGCGCTTGCCGCCGCGCAGGATGCGTTGAGCGAGGCCGAGACCTTGCTCACGCGGCTGATGAATGAAACCGGCCCCGATCCGCGCCGCTTGGAACAGGTGGAAGAACGGCTATTCGCGCTCCGCGCCGCCGGGCGCAAACATAGTGTGCCGGTGACGGAACTCGCCGCATTACTCAGTAATTTGCGCGCCCGGTTGGAAGCGCTCGATGCCGGGGCCGGCGAAGTCGCCACACTTGAAGCGGCTGAAGCCAAGGCACGCAGCACCTACGTCACCGCCGCCGGTAAGCTTTCCGCCGCGCGCCGCAAGGCCGGCAGTGCACTTGAAAAAGCGCTTGCCGAGGAATTGCCGCCGCTGAAGCTGGACCGCGCGCGGTTGGTGATTGATATTTCTGCGCGCGATGAGCCCGCCTGGGGGGCAGATGGGCAGGATCGCGTGACTTTCCTCGTCGCGACCAATCCAGGGCAAACGCCAGGACCGCTCGCCAAAATCGCCTCGGGCGGGGAATTGTCGCGGCTGATGCTGGCGCTGAAAGTGGTGCTGGCGCGTGGATCGCCCGTGCCGACACTGATTTTTGACGAGGTGGATAGCGGCATTGGCGGCGCCACCGCCGCCGCCGTGGGTGAGCGCCTGGCGCGCGTGGCAGATCGTGTGCAAGTGCTGGTGGTGACGCATAGCCCGCAAGTCGCAGCGCGCGGTGCGCGGCATTTCCGCGTGGCGAAGCAGGTGAAAGGACAGCGTGCGGAGACGCAGGTTGAAATACTCGATCAGGCGGAAAGATACGAAGAACTCGCGCGCATGCTGGCCGGCGAAACAGTGACCGAAGCAGCGCGGGCGGCGGCGCGGAGCCTTTTGGGGGATAAGGCGTGAAGCCCACCCCGCTTCATGCCCTGACCGAGCTTGATGCGGCGATTGAGCTGGCGGAGCTTGCGCGGGAGATTGCGCGGCATGACCGGCTCTATCACGCCAAGGACCAGCCGGAGATCACCGACGCCGAGTATGACGCGCTGGTCGCGCGCAACCGCGCCATCGAAGCGCAGTTTCCCCACCTGATCCGCAGCGACAGCCCATCACGCCGCGTCGGTGCGCCAGTTGCGGAAGGCTTTGCCAAATCCCGCCATGGCGAGCCGATGCTGAGCCTGGATAATGTCTTCTCGCCAGAAGAATTCAGCGATTTCTGCAAGCGCATCCGCCGTTTTCTGGGACTGTCTGAGACCGAAGCGCTGGCCTTTGTCGGCGAGCCCAAGATTGATGGGCTTTCGATCAACCTGCTTTATGAGAACGGCGTCTTCATCAAGGGTGCGACGCGCGGCGATGGCGCGGAAGGCGAAGATGTCACTGCTAATCTGCTGACCATCCCATCCCTGCCTCGGCACCTGAAACCGCCCTTCCCCGCCAGCATCGAAATCCGTGGTGAGGTTTTCATGGACAAGGCGGATTTCTTGAGTTTCCGCGCCGCGCAGGAAGCCGCCGCCGAAGCCCGCGAAGCGCGCCGCGCCGCGGGCGAAAAACTGGGCGATGCCGTAGTGATCCCAGCCAATCCGCGCAATGCCGCCGCCGGTTCGGTGCGCCAGCTTGATGCGCGCATCACAGCAACGCGCCCGCTCAAACTGCTCGCCTATGCCATGGGCGCGGCGAGCGAAGCGCCCGCGGAAACGCATCATGATTTCCTGGATGCGCTGCGCCGCTGGGGGTTTGCGGTGAACCCACTGTCTCGGCGCCTGGAAAGCGAAGATGCTGCCGAACATTTCCAGGCAGAAATTGGCGCGGGCCGCGCTGCACTCGGCTATGATATTGATGGTGTGGTCTATAAGCTTGATCGGATTGATTGGCAGCGCCGACTTGGTTTTGTGGGGCGCGCGCCACGCTGGGCGGTAGCGTGGAAATTCCCTGCCGAACAGGCGGTGACAAAGCTGCTCGATATCGAAATCCAGGTTGGCCGCACCGGCGCGCTCACACCACGCGCGGTGATGGAACCGGTGAATGTCGGCGGCGTCGTCGTGCGCCACGCGACGCTGCATAATGAGGATGAAATCACCCGCAAGGATGTGCGCATTGGCGATACCGTCATGCTGCAACGCGCCGGCGATGTCATTCCGCAAATCCTGGGGGTGGTGCTGGAGAAACGCCCGGCCGATACGCAGCCCTACGCTTTTCCGCTGAATTGCCCGGCCTGCGGCAGCCACGCCATCCGCGATGGCGAAGACGTGGTGCGCCGCTGCACCGGTGGCCTGACCTGCCCCGCGCAAACCACCGAACGCTTGCGCCATTTCGTGTCGCGCCGCGCCATGGATATCGAGGGTCTCGGCGAGGAAAACATCCAATTCCTGTTTGATGCGGGGTTGATCAAAAGCCCCGCCGATATTTTCCGCCTGCACCAGAAGCGCGAAACCCTCGCGGGGTTTGAAGGCTGGGGCGAACGCAAGATCAGCAAATTACTGGAGGCGATTGAGGCCAGGCGCAGCGTGGCGCTGGAGCGTTTCATCTTCGCACTCGGCATTCGCCGCATTGGCGAACAGAACGCAAAGCTTTTGGCGCGGCATTACCATAGCCTGGAAGCCTGGCGCGCAGCGATGATCGCGGCGCACATCATCGGTTCGGAAGCGCGGGAGGAATTGGGTTCCATCCAAGGTATCGGCCCCGCCATTGCCGAAGAACTTGTCGAGTTTTTCGCCGAACCGCGCAATCTTGCCGCGCTTGATGACCTTGCCAGCGAAGTCTCACCTTTGCCAGTGGAAGAAACCAGCGCGGCGGATAGTGCCTTTGCCGGCAAGACCATGGTCTTCACCGGCACGCTCGAGAAAATGACGCGCGATGAAGCGGAGGCTCTGGCCGAACGCCTTGGCGCCAAAGTGACGAAATCGGTTTCGAAAAAAACCGATTTCGTTGTGGTCGGCGCCGATGCAGGATCGAAAGCCGCCAAGGCGGCAGAGCTTGGCGTGAAAACACTGACCGAAGCCGAGTGGGTGGAAATGGCGGGCGCCTGATCCGCGTAGAGCGTGTTGCGTTCACATGTGTTCACGCCACCCGCTCTACCTCGTTGTTTTTCGAGCATCTTCACACGTTCAGATTTTCCATCTGAACGTGATCTGCTCTCGGTCGCATGACCGAAGCGGTGAATCAGTCGCCCAAAGCGAAATCACTTCTAAATCGGCGCGCAAGCCGCCCGCAACCAGGCAGCGGTTGCGCCATCCAAATGCGTCGCCACCTCAGCCGCCACACGCGCGTGATAGGCATTCAGCCAATCACTCTCAGCCACCGTCAGTAGGGCGGGTTCGATCAGTGCGCGATCAAACGGCGCCAGCGTCAGGGTTTCGAATTCCAAAAATGGCTTGGCAGCGCCAGTAATCTCGGCCTTTTGCACCAGCAGCAGATTTTCCAGCCGAATGCCGAATTCGCCCGTGGCGTAATAGCCAGGCTCATTCGATAGAATCATGCCCTCCGCCAAAGCCACCACACGCGCCGCGCGGCTGAAAGCGGCCGGGCCTTCATGCACGGAAAGATAGGAACCAACGCCATGGCCGGTGCCGTGATCATAATCCAAGCCCGCATCCCATAACGGGCGGCGCGCCAGCGCATCCAAATGCGGGCCGGCAACACCTGCAGGAAAGCGCAAGGTGGCCAGCGCAATATGCCCCTTCAGCACGCGCGTGACACATTCACGCAAACGCTGCGGTGCGGCGCCCGGCCCGGTCCAGAGCGTGCGCGTGATATCCGTGGTGCCGTCCAGATATTGCCCACCCGAATCGATCAAATAGCATTCATTCGGGTAGATGGCGCGATGGCTCGCCTCCGTCGCGCGGTAATGCACAATGGCGCCGTTTTCGCCGGCGCCGCTGATTGCGGGGAAGCTTTCCGCTTGGAACAACGGCACGTCGCGGCGAAACGCCAATAGCTGCGCGGCGGCGGAGATTTCATTCAAGCCGCCCTTTGGCGCTTCTTCCGCAAACCAACGCAGGAAGCGCGCCATCGCCACCGCATCGCGCTGATGCGCCGCGCGGGCACCTTGCTGTTCCACAGCATTCTTGCAGGCGCGCGGCATGCGGCAGGGGTCTTCGCCCGCGCGGATTTCAGCGCCCGCTTCACGCAGCCAATCGGTGAACCAGGCCGGCGTTGCCTCCCGGTCAATGCGCACACGCTTGCCCTTCAAGGCACGCAACGCCGCCGGCATGGCATCGCGCGGCGCGACGGCCACCGCATTGCCAAGATAGGCGCGCGTATCATGGTCCAGCTTCGCCGGGTCCATGAACAACGACACTGTTCCATCCGCAAACAGCAAGGCAAATCCAAGCGCGAGTGGCGTATGGTCCAAATCGCCGCCGCGAATATTCAACAGCCACGCGATGGAATGCGCATCGGCCAGCACCACCCCATCCTCACCCGCCGCGCGCAATTCGGCTGCCGCTTCGGCACGCTTTTCCGGGGATGGCTTGCCGGCATAGGAAAGCGGATGCGCCCGCGCCGGCGCTTCCGGCGCGCGGGGACGGTCCGGCCAAATCGCATCAATCGGGTTTGCGGGCAGCGCGCGGAAAGTCACCCCTGGGCGGCGCAGCCGGTCCAAGGCCGGTTCGCTATGCAGCCAGGGATCATAGCCAATCACCAGCCCTTCGCCATACGCGGCGAGCCATTCGGCGGGCGGTTCTTCCGTGATGTGGCGCGGTTCCCAATGCGCGACATCAATCTGGTTGCGCAATTGCAGCGTATAGCGGCCATCAGAAAACACCGCCGCCTGGCGCGGCAGCACAATCGCCAACCCCGCACTGCCGGTGAAGCCCGTCAGCCAGGCCAGCCTTTCGGCGGAACGCGGCACATATTCGCCGAGATGCTCATCCGCGCGCGGGATCAGGAAGCCCTGCACCCCCATGCGTGCGAGTTCGGCGCGGAGTGCGCCCAAGCGTTCAGCCCTGTTCATGCACACCACCTGACCAAATGTTTCTCAATTGTTGCATGGCTTCCTATGGAATCATGCGTATGACGCATATCTCTACTGTTGTCTTCGCGCATCACCTGTGCCCCGGAAGCCTCTATATCATCACCTATCGGACAGCGATCCTGCCCTATCGGGTGGCGCCTCCGCAAAGGAAAGCTAAACATGAACACGCATTTCGCCAATCTCGAAACCAGCCTCTCGGCCCGCGCCGCGACGATTGAGGCTATTCACCGCGAAGCCGCCGCCGCCCGCGCCACCGCACGGAAGCAGGCATTCGGCCATGCCTTCAAGATGATCGGGGCCGGCATCGGCGCCGTGCTGACCGCCATCGCCACCTGGCCGACCCGCCGCGACACCTATAGGGCGCTGGATCAGCTTTCGGACAAGCAGCTTGCTGATATCGGGCTGGATCGTGGCGACATCAGCCGCGTTTTTGAACCGGGCTTCGCTTTGCAAGCCGCCAATGATGGCGCCCTGCCGGCGGGGCGCGCTGCCTAACCCCGAAATATCCTGCGCAGCCAGGATTTCAGGCCGCCCCCCTCGGGCGGCCTTTTTTTTGGTTGGTGTGTCACATGCGGCCGACGGGCTGGGGGGGCGATGGCGGATGCAATACTATGCCGCCCGGCATCTTCCGCCGTAATCAACCGCGCTTCCAAAGCCGCAACCTGCGCCACGGCTTCCGGCGGATCGCTCGCCGCCAGGGCTTCCGCGGCGGCTTCGGCTTCAGCGAAATCGCCCGCACGGCGCAGCGCATCAATCACGCGCACGGATTGTTCAGCATCCAAAGCGGGGCCGCTTCGCCATAGCGCGACCGCTTCGCGCCGCCAAAGCCGCGCCAGATCGTCGCGATTGAGGTCATCCGCCACCCACGCCGCATGCAGTGTGGCCTCGGCCGCCGCATGCAGGGCGCCGGTTTCTTCCAGCACATGCGCCCAGGCCAGAAAGCGACGCGCCAAAACTGGATGCGCCGTATCGGCGATCAGCGCGCGATAGGGTGCCGCTGCCACGGCCTGCGCGGCAGCGGGATGGGCTTCCGCAATATCGGGCGCGGCATAGCCGCAATGCGGGCAGGCTTGCAGCCAGCGCGCCATGGTGGACCGCACCGGCTCCCCAGGGCGCAAATCAAGATCGGGCGCCTGTTCCGGCACGGGCGGGCGAAAGCCTGGTTGGCGGCTTTCTTGGCCGCATACCCCGCAGCGCTTTTCCCGCCCCGCCGATGTTGGCGCCGCTGCCATTATGCGGTGCGATCAGCCCCGCCCGATTGCAGCGCCGCCTGCGCCGCCGCCAAGCGCGCCACCGGCACGCGATAGGGCGAACAGGACACGTAATCCAAACCAACGCTTTCGCAGAAATGGATGGAGGATGGATCGCCGCCATGCTCCCCACAAATGCCAAGCTTGATAGCCGGCTTCACGCTGCGGCCCTTTTCGGCGGCGATGCGCACCAGGGCGCCCACGCCATCCGGATCAATGGAGACAAACGGGTCCTTCGGGAAAATGCCCTTTTCGATGTAAAGCGGCAGGAACTTCCCGGCATCATCGCGCGAAAGGCCGAAGGTGGTTTGCGTCAGGTCATTCGTGCCGAAGGAAAAGAAATCCGCGGTGCCGGCAATCGCATCCGCCGTCAGCGCAGCACGCGGCAATTCAATCATGGTGCCGACACTATAGACAAGGTGATAGCCGCCTTCAGCGAAAACTTCCTGCGCCACGCGATCCACCATGGCGCGGGTGATTTCCAATTCGCGCCTGGTCGCCACCAGCGGAATCATGATTTCCGGCACCGGGGCCTTATGCGTCTTGCGCCCGATCTCAGCCGCCGCTTCAAAAATCGCACGCGCCTGCATTTCATAGATTTCCGGGAAGGAAATCCCGAGGCGGCAGCCGCGATGGCCAAGCATCGGGTTCGCTTCCGACAATTCCTGCATGCGCCGCTGCATTGCCTCAACCTCGGTGCCGAGGGACGCTGCCACTTCCGCGATTTCAAATTCGCTATGCGGCAGGAATTCATGCAAGGGCGGATCGAGCAAGCGGATCGTGACCGGCAGCCCGGCCATGATTTCGAACAGGTCAAGGAAATCCTTGCGCTGGAAGGGCAACAAGCGCGCCAATGCCGCGCGCCGACCTTCTTCCGTTTCCGCCATGATCATCTGGCGCACGGCGCCGAGGCGTTCAGGGTCGAAGAACATATGTTCGGTGCGGCAAAGCCCGATGCCTTCCGCGCCAAAGCGCCGCGCGGTTTCCGCATCCAAGGGCGTTTCGGCATTGGCGCGCACGCGCAAGCGGCGCACCTGATCGGCCCAGCCCATGAGCGTGGCGAAATCACCAGAAAGCTGCGGTTCCACCATGGCGACGGAGCCGATGAAAACCTCACCGGTTGCGCCATCCAGCGTAATGGTCTGGCCGGCTTCGATCCGCACGCCGCCGGCGCTCAGATATTGGTTGTTGTAATCCACCGTGATGCCGCCGCAGCCCGCCACACAGGGCCGGCCCATGCCGCGTGCCACCACCGCCGCGTGGCTGGTCATGCCGCCGCGCGTGGTCAGCACGCCGCGCGCCGCGTGCATGCCGTGAATATCCTCGGGCGAGGTTTCGATGCGCACCAGAATAACGCTTTCGCCCTTTTGCGCGCGCGCTTCCGCTTCATCCGCGCTGAAGACAACAATACCACACGCCGCACCGGGGGAGGCCGGCAGGCCCTTGGCCAGCAGCTTGCGCGGCGCCTTGGGATCAAGCGTTGGGTGCAGCAATTGATCCAGCGCTGCGGGGTTCACGCGCCGCACGGCTTCGGTGTGGTCAATCAACCCCTCACGCGCCATATCCACCGCGATTTTCAGGGACGCGGCGGCAGTGCGCTTACCATTGCGCGTTTGCAACATATAAAGCTTGTTGCTCTGCACCGTGAATTCAATGTCCTGCATGTCACGGTAATGGCGTTCCAGCGTGGCGCGCACCTTCACCAATTCGGCATAGGCCGCCGGCATGGCCTCTTCCATGCTGCGTTCGGTGGGTTTGGAGCGTTCCTTCGCCATGGGCTGCGGTGTACGAATGCCCGCCACCACATCCTCACCCTGCGCATTGATCAGGTATTCGCCGTAGAAGATATTCTCACCGGTCGAAGGATCGCGCGTGAAGCAGACGCCCGTCGCGCAATCCTCACCCATATTGCCAAAGACCATCGCTTGCACATTGACCGCCGTGCCCCATTCGGCCGGGATGTCATGCAGGCGGCGATAGGTCACCGCACGCTGGTTCATCCAGCTACCAAACACCGCGCCAATCGCGCCCCAAAGCTGCGTTTCCGGATCCTGCGGGAAGGGCTTGCCTGTAACCTCGGCCACCATTTCCTTATAGCCATCCACCACGCGATGCCATTCCGCGGCGGTGAGTTCCGTATCCTCATTCTTCCCGGTGTCGAGCTTCACATGCTCGATAATTTCCTCAAAGCGATGATGATCAACATCGAGCACGACGGACCCATACATCTGAATGAAGCGCCGATAGGAATCCCAGGCGAAGCGCGCATCGCCGGAAGCCGTGACCAGGCCTTCAACGGTTTGATCATTGAGGCCAAGGTTCAGCACCGTATCCATCATGCCCGGCATGGAAACCCGCGCGCCGGAGCGGACGGATACCAGCAAGGGGCGGTGATGATCGCCGAAGCGATTGCCCACCGCTTCTTCCACACGCGCCAATGCCGCGCGCACCTGAGCGGCCAGATCGGCCGGGTATTTCTGCCCGCCTTCGTAATAGGCCGTGCAGACTTCGGTCGTGATGGTGAAGCCGGGCGGTACCGGCAAACCAATCGAGGCCATTTCGGCCAAGTTGGCGCCTTTGCCACCCAGAAGATTCCGCATATCGGCACGGCCTTCATTGTGGCCGGCACCGAAGCTATAGACCCATTGTGTCATGGGGGGGTTCCTCAGGCTTCAATCTTGGAGAAATCCGCCACGGCATCCATGGCGGCACGAAGACGGGCGAGCAGTCGCAGACGATTGCGGCGAAGTTCCGGCGCTGGATCGTTCACGATCACTTTTTCGAAAAAAGCATCCACCGGGGCGCGGAGCCCGGCCATGGCCTCCATGGCACGTTCAAAATCCTCGGCTTCGATATCGAGGCGGATGCGGCTGCCGGCTTCCTCAAGCGCGGCGGCGAGGGCGGCTTCTTCCGGCAGTTTCAGCAAATGCGCTTCATTGCCGGTGTCAAAGGCGTGGCCGTCTCGCTTTTCCTCAATACGGAGGATATTCACCGCGCGGCGATGGGCGGCGAGGAGATTGGCGCCGGCGTCTGATTCGACAAAGCCGCGCACCGCATCGGCGCGGGCGAGCAGGCGGTTGAGGTCATCCTCGGCGACGCCTGCTTTGCGCTCGCCGAAGGCTGCACCGGTTTCGCCCTGTGCCGCGAAAGCGGCCGCGACGATATCATAGCGCTGACCGTCTGCCCGCATCTGCACACGCAGGCGGTCCGCGATGAAGGCGACGACTTCCTCGATAGTCTGCGTGATTTCTGAAATCCCGATGCAAAGAATGTCGGCCCATTCGACCAGCGCACTGTAAATCAAATCACGAAGCGATAGGCGCAGCCCATTTTCGCGAATGATGCGAATGATGCCTAACGCGGCGCGGCGGAGCGCGAATGGATCACCGCTGCCTGTGGGCTTCTCACCCACGGCGAAGAACCCTGTGATGGTTTGAAGCTTATCCGCCAGCGCCACCGCAATCGCCACCGGTTCCGTCGGCACGGCATCCCCGGCACCCGCCGGGCGGTAATGCGCGGCGATGGCGTCCGCCACGCGGGCATCCTCACCCTGACCCAGCGCGTAATAGCGGCCCATGACGCCTTGCAATTCCGGGAATTCACCGACCATGCCGGAAGCAAGGTCAGCCTTGGCCAAGCGCGCCGCGCGCCGCGCCAGCGCCGCATCTGCGCCGAGTTTCTCCGCAATCAGCCCGGCAAGGTTTTCAAGCCGCGCTACACGCTGGCCTTGTGTGCCAAGCTTCGCGTGAAACACCACGCTATCCAGCTTGGGCAGAAAGCTTTCCAGCTTTTGCTTGCGGTCCAAATCCCAGAAGAAGCGCGCATCCGCCAAACGCGCACGCAGTACGCGTTCATTGCCGGCGATAATCGCGGCACCCCCATCGGGGGCGGCGATATTCGCCACCAGCGCAAAGCGCGGCGCCGCGGAGCCATCTTTCTTACGCAAGGCGAAATAGCGCTGATTGACGCGCATGGTGGTGCGCATCACCTCAGGCGGTAAATCCATGAAGGCATCATCAATCCGCGCGAGCAAAGGCACTGGCCATTCGACCAGCCCCGCCACTTCGGCAATCAAAGCCTCATCCGGCACCGCGTTCACGCCTTCGGCGGCGGCGAGCGCGGTGATGCCATCACGGATCATGCGCGCACGGTCTTCCGCTTCCAGCACAACCTGGCGCTCGGCAAGTTCGGCCTTATACTCGGCAAAGTCCCGCACGCTGAAAGCGCCCGGCGACATGATGCGATGGCCTTCGGTCAAATTGCCACTCGCCAAGCCATGCCCATCATCAGCGCCTTGCGCCAGGGTGAAGGGCACGACGGCGCCATCCAGCACGCAGAGGATGCGCTTCAAGGGCCGCACCCAAACCATGGAAGATGTACCGCCCCAACGCATGGATTTCGGCCAGGGGAAGGCACGGATCAGCACAGGCAATTCGCGCGCCAAGACGGATGCAGGTGCCTCGCCAGTCAGGGTTCGCCGCATGAAGACATGCGTTGCTTTTCCTGCCTGGGTAGCTTCGAACCGCAGTTGTGAAGGTCCGCCTACATCGAAGATCCCTCCGCTTTTTAGCGTTGCCAAGCCCTGTTTCGCCCAAGCCCTCGGGTCCTCGCCACGCGGCAAGTGGCTTGTAAGGAAAGCTAATAACGCCTCATCGGGAGCATCCATACGAGGCCCCCGCTTTTCGTCTTCCCGTGAGGGGATCGCAGTGCGGATTTCTGCGCGATAGGTGATCCGCCTAGGCCCGAATGCGCGATGCTCGTGTCGGGGGGGTGATATGCTTTTTCCCAAGAAGTTACGCATTGAATCGCAGAAGCGGTCAGCCGCCGTTTCCTGCATACGCGCAGGTATTTCTTCGGAAAATAGTTCAATCAGCAGTTCAGCAAATTCAGCCATGGGTTTTGATCGCCGGCTCTATATCGGTTGCGGCGAAATCATCGCCCTTGAACAGCAAGGCCTGGCCGCGTTCCTTGGCCAGCGCATAAGCAAAACAATCGCCCAGATTGAGCCCTGCCTTGTGGCGCCCCTTGCCGAAGCGGCGCCAGGCATCGCGGGCAATGGCCGCGTGCAGCGCCGTGAATGGCACGATCTCCGCGCCCGCGGCTGCAATCAGCGCATCGAGTTTTTCAGCCATGCCGGGCCGGGTCCGACCTTCGGCGACAATGGCAGTCTCAAGCAAGGTTGGCGCGGCAATCGCCGTGGCGTCTGCATCCCGAATCATAGCTGCAAGGCGCTCTGCCTCAGGCTCCTTGAACAGGATCGCGACCAGTGCTGACGAATCAAGGATCATCGCGGCAGGCCATGTTCATCATACAGGTCGCGGTGATCACTGGTCACGCCTGGTGGGACGAGTTTGGAGGCTTCCTCCGCAATCGCCATGATGGCGTCGAATTTACACTGCCGCGCTGCCTTTTCCCGCGCCAGTTTTTCAGCCACGGCCTCTCGCACCGCGCCGGTCGCTGTCGTGCCGAGCATAGCCGCAAGTTCCTTCGCCTCGGCAATCAGGGCGGCATCCTTGATGTTCAACTGGCCCATGGCGCATCCTTGGTAGAAACCCAACCAAATATGGTAGAAACCCCCCGAAAGCGCAAGGTTACGCCCCCTCGCCCGCCAGCCAGGCCTCACAACAGCCCTTCGCCAGCGCCCGCACCCGGCCGATATAAGCAGCGCGTTCCGTCACGCTGATGGCACCCCGGGCATCCAGCAGATTGAAGCGATGCGATGCCTTGATGCATTGGTCATAGGCCGGTAGGGCGAGGTTCCGTTCCAGCAGCGCGGCGCATTCGGCTTCCGCATCCTCAAAATGGCGGAACAGCATTTTGGTGTCGGCGGCTTCGAAATTATGCGCGCTATATTCGCGTTCGGCGCGTAAGAACACCTCGCCGTATTTCACCCCATCATTGTTGAAATCAAGGTCATAAACATTCTCGACCCCCTGGATATACATGGCCAGGCGTTCCAGGCCGTAGGTGAGTTCGGCGCTCGGCTTGTCGCAGGCAATGCCGCCGACCTGCTGGAAATAGGTGAATTGCGTCACCTCCATCCCATCGCACCATACCTCCCAGCCGAGGCCCCAGGCGCCAAGCGTCGGGCTTTCCCAATCATCCTCAACAAAGCGGATGTCATGCAAAGCGGGGTCAATGCCAAGCGCTCGGTAGCTTTCAATCAGCAGCGCCTGCGGGTCGGCTGGGGATGGCTTCAGGATCACCTGGTATTGGTAATAATGCTGTAGCCGATTGGGGTTTTCGCCATAGCGGCCATCGGCGGGGCGGCGCGATGGCTGCACATAGGCGGCCTTCCAGGGGTTCGGGCCAAGCGCGCGCAGAGTTGTTGCCGGGTGGAAAGTGCCCGCGCCCACTTCCATGTCATAGGGCTGCAGAATGACGCAGCCCTGATCCGCCCAAAAGCGATGCAAGCGCAGGATGATGTCCTGAAAACTGGGGGGCTTGGCGGTCATGGCGGTTCCGGGCTCTGGCGCTGGGCTCGTGCGGGATGCTCTATAGGCAGGGGACCGAAACCGGGCAAGGAAAGCCAGCATGACGACCACGCAAGATATCATCAGCGCCTATCTGGCTGCCTTTAATCGCGGGGATTGGCCCGGCATGCTGGCGCTGTTGGCCGATGATGTGGTGCATGACATCAACCAGGGCGGGGCCGAGCATGGCAAACCGGCCTTTGCCGCCTTTCTGGACCGGATGGCGCGCTGCTACCGGGAAGAATTGCGCGATATCGTCATTATGGTCAGCCTCGATGGCGCCCGCGCCGCAGCGGAATTTCAGGTGCATGGGGCATATTTGGCGCAGGATAGCGGCCTGCCGTCGGCGCGCGGCCAGCGCTATGCCCTGCCAGCCGGGGCGTTTTTCACGCTCAAGGATGGGCGGATCAGCCGCGTTACCATGTACTATAATTTACAGGAATGGCTGCGTCAGATTGGCGCCTGAACGCTTGCTTTCCCCCCGCCCACAGTGCTTTCTGGCGTTATGAAGCTGCTTTCCGGTCATGCCCGGCTGGCCGGGGTTTTCGGCCATCCGGTCACCCATTCCCGCTCGCCACGGCTGCACGGGTTTTGGCTGCAACGCTATGGCATTGATGGCGCCTATATCCCGCTTGGCGTGCCGCCGGAGCGCTTCGGCGCGGCGGTGCGGTCGCTCATGGATCTCGGCTTTCGCGGCGCCAATGTGACCATCCCCCATAAGCTCGCAGCCTTTGAGATTTGTGATGAGGTGGCGCCCTTCGCGCGCCGCGCGGGTGCGGTGAATACGTTGGTCTTCCGCGATGGGCGGATTGAAGGCTCCAACACCGATGGCTTCGGCTTTCTGGAAAGCATCCGTGAAGCAGCGCCTGGTTGGCGCGCCGATGCCGGCCCTGCCGTGCTGTTGGGGGCCGGCGGTGCGGCGCGGGCCATTGCGGCGGCCTTGCTCGATGCCGGCGCGCCGCGCGTGACTTTGGTGAACCGCACGGCTCAGAAGGCCGAAGCCCTGGCGCGTGATCTTGGCGGCCCGATCCAAGTCGCGGATCGCGCGCCGCTGGAAGACGCAGCCTTGTTGGTGAATACCACCTCACTCGGCATGCAGGGGCAGCCTGCGCTGACATTGGATTTGGCGCCTTTGCCGGCCAGCGCGGTCGTGGCCGATATTGTCTATGTACCGCTGGAAACTCGGCTTTTGGCGGCGGCACGGGCGCGGGGCCTAGTTGCGGTGGATGGGCTTGGCATGTTGCTGCATCAGGCGCGGCCTGGTTTTGAGGCCTGGTTCGGTGTGGCGCCGCAGGTGGATCAGGCGTTGCGCGATGTGGTGGCGGCCGATATCCCAAAGCGGGATAGCGCATGAAGATCATCGGCCTCACTGGTGGGATTGGCATGGGGAAATCCACCGCCTCCGCTACGTTTCGCCGTCATCGCGTGCCGATATTTGATGCTGATCGCGCCGTGCATGATTTGCAGGCGGTGGGTGGCCGCGCAGTGCGGCCGATTGAAGCGGCCTTTCCGGGCACGACACGCGATGGCGCAGTGGATCGGGAAGCACTACGCCGGGCTGTACTCGGCAATCCAGCCGCGTTGAAGCTTCTGGAGCGCATAGTGCATCCGCTGGTGCGTGATGCGGAGAAGCGTTTTTTGGCGGCGGCGCGCCGCGCCGGGAAATCCCTGGTCGTCTTGGATATCCCCTTGCTCTTGGAAACCGGGGGCGAAAAGCGCGTGGATCAGGTTGTGGTTGTCTCGGCCCCCGCTGCGGTGCAGGCAGTGCGCGTGATGCGGCGCCCTGGCATGACGCGCGAACGCCTCGCCGCCATTCGCGCGCGGCAAATGCCGGATGCGGCCAAGCGGCGCAAAGCGGATGTTGTCATTCATAGCGGCTTGTCGCGGCATTTCGCAGTGGCCGCGATCAGGCGCCTGATGCATCGACTGAGGGAAGCCGCCTGATGCGCCAGATTGTGCTGGATACGGAAACCACCGGGCTTGATCCGCTAACCGGTGATCGCGTGATCGAGGTGGCGGCGGTGGAGCTATTCAACCTGCTGCCAACCGGCGAGGTATTTCACAGCCTGATTGACCCGGAACGCGATATCCCCGCTGAGGCATCGCGCATTCATGGCTTCACCAATGGCGATGTCGCCGACAAGCCAAAATTCCCTGATATCGCTGAGGCGCTGATGGTGTTTCTCGGCGATTCCGACATCATTGCCCATAACGCGCCCTTCGATTTCGGCTTTCTGGATGCGGAGTTTTTTCGCTGCAATCGGCCGGCGCTGGATCGGCGCCGCATGATTGACAGCCTGGCGATGGCGAAAACGCGCTATCCAGGCATGCCGAATAATCTTGATGCGCTGTGCCGGCGGCTCGGCGTGGATAATTCCATGCGCGGTAGCCACAACGCCATCCTCGACTGCCAATTGCTGGCGCAGGTCTATCTGGAAATGATGGGCGGCAAGCAGCCTGGCTTGGAATTGGCGGCGAAGGCGGCACCTCGGCTGGTGACGCTGAAAGTTGAAAAGGTGGAGCGCGCCGCGTTGGTGATTACGCCGCCCACGGAAGCGCTGGCGGCGCATGAGGCCTTCGTCAAAGGCAAAATCAAGGAAGCGATTTGGCTGAAGCCGCCCTTCTCATCTGAAGAAACGGCCTGATCTGCCTCATGCGCTTCGGATGATGCGCATGAGCTGCGCAACATGCTCGGGCGGTGTGGGCGGGATGATGCCGTGGCCCAGATTGAAGATAAAAGGCCGGCCGCGCATGGCCGCGAGGATGCTGCGCGCCTCCGCCTCCAAAGCGGCACCGCCCGCCACCAAAGCGAGCGGGTCGAGATTGCCCTGCAGCGGCATGGTGGCGGGCACGGCCTGGGCCGCCCAGCGCGGGTCCATGCTGGTATCCATGGCAACCCCATCCACCGCTGCGCGGGCAGCGTAATCGGGCAGCATGGGGCCGGCCAGGCGCGGGAAACCGATGATGGGGGTGGTGGGGCAGCGCTTGCGCACGACGCGGGCAATCGCGGCAGAGGGTTCGATCACCCAGCGGCGGAACTGGCTCGGTGGCAGCAGACCAGCCCAGGTATCGAATAGCATCAGCGCCTCGGCGCCGGCTTCGACTTGCGCCACGAGATATTCGGTTGTCGCATCCTGCAAAATGCGGATCAGGCGGCCAAAGCTGGTGGGGTCACTGAAGGCCATGCCGCGGGTCGCCGCGAAATCCTTGCTGCCGCGGCCTTCCACCATGTAGCAGGCGACAGTGAAGGGTGAGCCGGCAAAACCGATCAACGCGGTTTTAGGGTGATGTTCATCCAGGCCAGCCCTGGTCAGGCGCACGGTCTCAAAAATCGGCGCGGCCTTGGCCAGCACGCCGTCCAAATTGAGTGCGGCAATACCCTCGGGCGAGCGAATGGGGTCAAGTAGGGGCCCTTCGCCCTCGGCAAAGCGGAGCCCCTGGCCCAAGGCCCAGGGCACCATCAGGATATCGGAAAACAGAATGGCAGCATCCATGCCATAGCGGCGGATGGGTTGCAGCGTGACCTCAGCCGCCAGATCTGGCGTGGTGCAGAGCGAGATGAAATTCCCGGCCTTGGTACGCGTGGCGCGATATTCGGGCAGATAACGCCCGGCCTGCCGCATGAGCCATACGGGCGGCGGCCAGACGGCCTCTCCGGCCAGAACGCGCAAAAAGGGTTTGGCCCGGCTGGGCTCGGTTTCCGTTTCCATGACACGAAGCTAAGCATTGAATCTAAGATTCTGAAAGATGAGGGTGATTGTAGGGCCTGTGGATGATGGGGAGGCAAGTGTTCCCAATTCCATCCACAGTCTTGTCCCGAGCAAGCCACCAAAGGGTTTGCTGGTATTATCTGATGGGACGCGAATTGCGCCTGTATCGGGGTATGCCCGCGAAAAATCATTCAGGCTTGCGCCGAGGCTGGGTTATGTCCCCATTATAGGTCAGGGCGGGACCGGTGCTGGAATCCACCCCCGTTATCCACATTGATTCACGGAATTCTCCCGCCATGCCCCACAGGCAAATTGATCTGCACTTGGTATCCGATTCAACGGGTGAGACGCTGCAATCCATCGCGCGGGCCACGCTCGCGCGGTTTGATGATCATCACGTGGTGGATCATCGCTGGAGCCTGATCCGATCCCGCCTGCAATTGGACCGCGTGCTGGAAGGCATCCAGCAGGAACCAGGGCCGGTGCTCTATACGCTGGTGGATTCAAGCTTGCGGCACGTTTTGGAAGAAGCCTGCCAGCGCATGGGTGTGCCGTGTCTTTCGCCGCTTGATCCGGTGATGGCGCTTTTGCAGGAGGCAACCGGCGTCAGGGCGCGCGAAAAACGCGCTGCGCAGCATGTGATGGATGCGGATTACTTCCGGCGCATTGACGCGATGCATTACGTGCTGTCGCATGATGATGGGCAGGGCACGGTCGGCATTCGCAATGCCGATGTGGTGCTGGTGGGCGTATCACGCAGCAGCAAGACACCGACCTGCTTTTATTTGGCCAATCGCGGCATCAAGGCAGCGAATGTGCCGATTGTCCCTGGTGCAAGCCTGCCAGAGATTTTGAACGATCCACCCTGTCCCGTTGTAGGCCTCTACATCGAAGCCAACGCGCTGATTGATATTCGCCGCCACCGCTTGAAGATCATTGGCGGCCAAGGTGTGCGACATGACACCACCGAATATATTGATCCCGAAGCGGTGAAGGCTGAAATCATCGCCGCGCGGCGCCTTTGTACCTCGCAAGGTTGGCCGGTGATTGATGTGACACGGCGGAGTATTGAGGAAACCGCAGCGACGGTGCTGCAATTGATGGAAGCCTGGCATGCGCGTCGGCGAGAAGCGAAGGCTGCCCCAGCACCTGAAGATCCCGCCGCTGGTGTGATCGGCAAGGTGTAGCAATGTCTGCTGAGAAAATGCCTGATGTCGCGGCGCTGGAACGCGCCTGCCTGACAGCCGTGCCGGCGCAGCGTGTTGCCTTCGATGGTAGCTTTGTGGTGCGGAGCTTTTTGGGCGGTACGGGGCGGGCCAATGCGGCGAGCTCACTGTCGCCCTCAGATGATCCCGAGCTAGGCACGCGTGTTGCGCGGATTGAGGCCAGGTATGAGGCGCAGGGTTTGCCGGTGCGGTTTCGGTCCGTGCCACTCGACCCGCCTGGCTTGGCGGCAATGCTCTCGGCGCGCGGCTATGTGACAAAGGACGAGACCATCATTTTTGTTGTGCCGGCTGACGATATCGCGCGCGCGGATATGGATGCGCGGGTATTGCCGGCGCCCGATGCGGACTGGATGGCAGTGACCGCAACAGCCGAACATCAGGTGCCAGCGCGGCGCGCGGAGAAAGAGCGTGCGGTTGGCATGATGATGGTGCCGGCGGCCTGGCTGGTCTTGCATGAGGCCGGCAAGCCGGTTGCCTGTATCTCAGCCGTTGCGGATGGCGATCTGGCCGGGTTTTTCGATCTGGCTGTGGTGCCAGAGGCGCGCCGTCGCGGCCTCTCGGCCCGCATCACCCGCGCCGCGGCGCATTGGGCCAAGGCGCAAGGGGCGCGCTGGATATGGGCGCAAGTGGCGGCAAGCAATCAGGCATCCTGCGCGGCGCAGCAAAGCCTCGGCATGCGGGAAGCCTATCGGTACGTTTATTACGTGCGTCCCCAGGATAAGGCGCCGGCGATGCGCTTTGGGTAATGGGTAGGGCGGGCTGGGCCTTGATGGAACACCACCAAGGCCCAGCCGCATTCATCACGGAATGAGGATGGTGCTGCCTGTCGTCTTGCGCGCTTCCAGCGCAATATGCGCGGAAGCCGCATCCTTCAGCGCATAGCTTTGATTGACGCGGATCTTGACGGCGCCTGATGCCACAACCTCAAACAAGTCATTGGCGCGCGCCACCAGATCATCACGCTGCGCGGTATAGGTCGCGAGGGTGGGGCGCGTGACATAGAGCGAGCCCTTGGCGGCCAGAATGCCAAGATCCGGAATGGCAACCGGGCCGGAGGCATTGCCGTAGGAAATCATCAGCCCGTAAGGGGCGAGGCAATCGAGCGAGGTGAGGAAACTATCCTTGCCGACACTGTCATAGACAACCGGCAGCATCGCGCCCTTGGTGATGTCCTTCACACGTGCGGGGATATCATCGGTGGTGAGCAGTGCGTGGTCCACGCCGTGTTGCTGCACGAGCGCAGCCTTTTCCGGCGTGCTGACAACGCCAATGACGGTGCAGCCAAGGTGCTTGGCCCATTGGCTGAGAATGAGCCCAACGCCGCCGGCAGCGGCATGGATCAACACTGTCTGACCAGCCTTGGCAGCGTAGCATTTCTTGATGAGGAAGGCCGCCGTCATGCCTTGCAGCATCATCGCGGCACCCTGTTCGAAGCTGATCGCGTCTGGCATTTTCACTAGGCGATCAGCCTTGATGGTGCGCGCTTCAGCATAGGCGCCAATCGGCCCGGTGGCGTAGGCAACACGGTCACCGATTTTTACCTCGGTAACACCTTCGCCAATCGCTTCCACAATGCCGGAGGCTTCCATGCCAATAATGGCCGGCATGCTCGGCGCCTTATAGAGGCCGGTGCGGAAATACACGTCAATGTAATTCAGGCCGACGGCCTTATGGCGTACCAGCGCCTCGCCGGGCTTGGGCGAGGGAAGGGGCACTTCTTCCCAAACCATTTTCTCCGGGCCGCCGGTTTCATGGATGCGGATGGCGTGATTCATGGGGGTATCCATCAGGGGCGCTTACGGGGCGCCGGGGGGTTGAGAGGGAGAAGAAGCGCTCGGCTTTCAAGGTCCAAAAGAAAGCGCTTTGTAGCCGGTCCGTCGCCGCCGGAATAGCCGCCGAGCGATCCATCCGCCGCCACGACACGGTGGCAGGGAATGATGATGGGAATGGGATTGGCGCCATTGGCCCCGCCGACCGCGCGCGGGGCGGAACCGATGGCGCGGGCGATATCCGCATAACTTCGGGTCTCGCCGGGCGGGATGGCGCAAAGCGCTGTCCAGACGCGTTTTTGGAAATCAGAGCCATGGGGTGCCAAGGGTAGGTCAAAGGTCAGGCACTTGCCGTCGAAATAATCCTGCAGCTGATCCCGGGCGCGGCAGAGCAGGGGGGTTTCTTCCTGATCTCGCCCGCGACCCCAGTCAAGCGCAACAATGGCGCCATCATCTTCCGAGATGGTGAGATCGCCGAGATTGGTCAGGAGAGAAAGTTGCGGCATGACGCGGGGGCGAAGTGGCATTATGGCTGGGCAGCGTCAAGCGGTGGCGTGTTTAAAGAAGGTGTAGGTGGGATGCCCGTAGATGAGATGAAAGCTGACGCGCAGCAGGTGGCTGATCCGCCGCTCTATTTTCAGGCGCATGTGTTCGTCTGCTGTAATCGGCGGCCTGATGGGCACAAGCGTGGCTCCTGCGCCGCGCGCGGCAGTGAGAGCCTGCGCGATTACATGAAGGCGCGCGCCAAGGAGCTGGGGCTGCCCGGGGTGCGGGTGAATATGGCGGGCTGCCTGGACCGCTGTGGATTCGGGCCGACCATGGTGATTTACCCCGAGGGTATTTGGTATAAAATCGAAACGAAATCAGATATTGATGAGGTTCTTGAGGTACATCTGCGGCAGAGGGGGCGTGTAGCCCGGCTGATGCTGACGGAGCGCGATGTTCCGCCCGGGAAGGGTTGAGGTCGGTCAGGTGTTTCACGTGAAACGAGGTCAGTGTTGAGCGCCGCCGATACGATCTATGCCTTGGCGAGTGGTGCCGCAGCCGGCGCGGTTGCGGTGCTGCGGCTATCAGGACCCCGTTCCGCTGAGGCCGTGAAGCGTTTGGCTGGTCGCTTGCCGCCCCCGCGGCATGCGAGCCTGCGCCGGTTGCGTGCTGCCGATGGCGAAACCCTGGATCATGCCTTGGTGCTGTGGTTCCCCGGCCCGGCTTCCTATACGGGTGAGGACGCAGCTGAGTTTCATCTGCATGGTGGGCGGAGCGTCATTGCTGGGGTGATGGATGCGCTGGCCGCGGCTGGGCTGCGCCAAGCCGAGCCAGGCGAATTCACCCGCCGCGCTTTTCTGCATGGCAAGATGGACCTGACCGCAGCCGAGGGCATCGCCGATCTGATCGCTGCCGAGACTGCAGCGCAACGCCGCCAGGCGCTGCATCAGGCGGGTGGCGGCCTGGCCAAGCTTTACGGTGCGTGGGCTGAGCGTCTGGCACGGCTACTGGCCCATCAGGAAGCGGCGATCGAGTTTGCCGAGGATGGCCTTCCGACCGATCTGGATGCAAAGGCACGCGCCGGGGCAGGGGAGCTACGTGCGGAAATTGCGGCGCATCTGGCCGATGCAAGGCGCGGCGAATTGCTGCGTGAGGGCTTGGTCTTTGCCATCATTGGCGCCCCAAATACCGGAAAATCATCGCTTCTCAATGCCTTGGTGGGCAGGGAGGCGGCCATTGTCTCCGCCCGCGCTGGCACGACCCGCGATATTGTGGAGGCGCGGCTGGATTTGGCGGGCGTTCCTGTAACCCTGTCCGACACCGCTGGCTTGAGAGAAGCCGGCGACGAGATTGAGGCAGAGGGCATCAAGCGCGCGGAGCGTCGGGCAGAGGAAGCGCAGCTTGTCATCACGGTCTTCGCCGCCGATCAGCCGCCCGATGCCGAGACGCTGCGTTGGGTAAGGCCAGAGGCGCTTGTGCTGGTCAATAAATGCGACCTTCAAGCTGGGCCTGCCGAGATTGGCGGCGTGCCCGCCATGGCGGTTTCGGCGCGGGAGGGTACTGGGCTGGACGCGTTGAAAAGCCGGCTTACCGAGGCAGCGCTCCGGCTAGCGGGTGCGGGTGAGGGTAATCAGCTTACGCGCCCTAGGCACCGCGCCATTCTGACCGAAGCAGCCGCGCTGCTGGCTGATGCCGAGGCAGCCAAATTGCCGGAACTGACCGCCGAAGCGCTGCGGGCCGCGCTTTTCGCCCTTGGTCGGCTGACAGGGCGCGTGGGTGTTGAGGAAATTCTCGATATTGTTTTCCGGGACTTCTGTATCGGCAAGTAATGCTGATATAGGCAGCGCATGACGGGTGCGGATTTGACCTTTGACGTTGTGGTGGTGGGTGGCGGCCATGCCGGCTGTGAGGCGGCGGCAGCCGCAGCGCGCTGTGGTGCGCGCACGCTGCTGCTGACCCATAAGATTGAAACCATTGGCGAAATGTCCTGCAACCCAGCCATTGGTGGGGTGGGCAAAGGGCATCTGGTCCGCGAAATTGACGCGCTTGATGGCATTATGGCCCGCGCGGCGGATGCGGCGGCCATTCACGTCAAGATGCTCAATCTGTCCAAAGGTCCGGCGGTCCGCGGTCCGCGCGCCCAGGCGGATCGGCGGCTTTATCGGGAGGCAGTGCAGGCGCTGCTGCGGGCTCAGCCGGGCCTTACGATCATGGCTGGCGGTGCTGAGGGGCTGGAACTTGATGAAGCAGGCGCCCTTGCTGCCATCCTTACGGGTGATGGCCAGCGTATCCGTTGTGGGGCGGCCATCATCACGACAGGCACCTTCCTTCGTGGTGAAATCCATATTGGCGAAAAGCGTTTCCCGGCGGGCCGGGTAGGGGATGCGCCGGCGATTGGCCTCGCCTTGGCTTTTGAGCGCTTGGGCTTGCCGCTCGCGCGGCTCAAGACCGGTACGCCGCCCAGGCTGGATGGCCGCACCATTGATTGGGCGGCGCTGGAAGCGCAACCGGGGGATGACCCGCCAGAGCCACTCTCCTGGCTGACCGAGCGGATCGGCAATCGCCAGGTGACTTGCGGCATCACGGCGACGACGCCCGAAACCCACGCCATCATCCGGGATAATCTTCAATCAAGTGCTGTCTATGGCGGGCGCATTCAGGGTGTGGGGCCGCGCTACTGCCCTTCCATTGAAGATAAGGTGGTGCGCTTTGCCGAACGCGAACGGCACCAGATTTTCCTGGAACCTGAAGGGCTTGATGACCCGACGGTCTATCCGAACGGCATTTCCACCAGCCTTTCGGAAGCGGTGCAGGAACGGGTGGTGGCGTCTATCCCCGGCCTGGCCCGCGCCCGCATCCTGCGCCCGGGCTACGCGATTGAGTATGATCACATCGACCCCCGCGCGCTGACCCCTATGTTGGAACTGTGCCAGGTGCCGCGCCTGTTCCTGGCCGGCCAGATCAATGGCACCACGGGGTATGAGGAAGCCGGCGCCCAGGGCCTCATGGCCGGAATCAATGCTGCCCGCCGTGCTTCGGGTGCTGCGCCCGAGGCGGTCTTTACCCGTAGTGAGGCCTATATCGGTGTGCTGGTGGATGATTTGACCCTTCAGGGGGTGTCCGAACCCTATCGGATGCTGACGGCGCGGGCCGAGCATCGCTTGTCACTCCGGGCGGATAATGCAGGGCTCAGGCTCACTGACCGTGGAATTGCCTGGGGGTGCGTGGGTGCTGATCGGGCGGCGCACCATCGTGCCTTTGCCAAGGCCGTTACTCAAGCCCTGGTGCGTGCCACCGCCGACGGGGCGACACCAGCCGCGCTTTCCGGGTTTGGCATTACCGTCAATCAGGATGGCAGGCGGCGGTCAGTGCTTGAAGCGCTGGCTTTGCCCGCTGTGGCGATGGAAAGGGTTGAAGCCGCCTTTCCCTGGTTGCGGTACGTTCCCCCCGCCATACGCACGCAGCTCGAAGCCGAAGCACTCTACGCGCCTTATCTGCGGCGTCAGGAAGCCGAGCGGCGCCTTCTGGAACGCGAGGAAAAGGCAGCCATCACGGAAACGCTCGACTTCGATGCCGTGGATGGGCTTTCCGCTGAAATGCGCCAGCGCCTGAAGGCCGCGCGCCCCGCCACTTTGGGCGCTGCTGGCCGGATTCAGGGCGTCACCCCAGCCGCCCTGGCGGCGCTTGCGGTGCATCTGCGGCGCGACGTTCAACGTTTCACGTGAAACACGCGCAGGAAACCTCTGAAAGGCTTGCAGCCTATCGCAGCCTGCTGCTCCGTTGGAATGCTCGGATCAATTTGATTTCCGGGGAAACCGCTGCCGAAATAGATCAGCGCCACATTGCCGATTGCGCGCAGTTAGGGCCGCTGCTGCCGAGGCAAGGCCCGGTCGCGGATATTGGCTCGGGCGCCGGCTTGCCGGGCATAGTGCTCGCGATCATGCAGCCGGACCGCGAGTTCCATTTGGTGGAGTCAGACAAGCGCAAGGCTGCCTTTCTTGTTGAAGCAAGCGCCCAATTGAAGCTGCCCATGGTTCGCGTGCATGCCTGCCGCGCCGAAGCTGCAAAGCTCCCCCCCCTTGCCGCGATCACCGCCCGCGCCCTTGCCCCACTGGCGTCCCTACTGCCTTATGCCGCTAAGTTCCTGGCGCCGGGCGGCGTCGCATTATTTCCCAAAGGCAAGACCGCCGAGAAAGAGTTGACGGAAGCCGCCCAGGACTGGCACTTCACCCTTGCGCGTCTTCCAAGTGCCACCAGCCCCGAAGCAACCATCCTGCGCCTGAGCAATATCCAACGTGTCCAGCCCTAGCCCCGCCCGGCCGAAAATCATCGCCATCGCCAATCAAAAGGGCGGGGTCGGTAAGACCACGACGGCGATCAATCTTGCCACGGCGCTTGCTACCACGCGCAAGGTTCTGCTGATTGACCTGGACCCACAAGGCAATGCCTCCACCGGCCTTGGCCTGCCGCGTCAGGAACGGGGCCAGGGCAGCTATGCTTTGCTGGTCGGTGCCGCGCCCTTGGCCGAACTAGTGAAGCCATCACGTATTCCGCAACTGGATCTGCTGCCGGCCGACGCCGATTTGGCCGGCGCTGAGATTGAACTGATTGATGTCGAAGCCCGCGAAAGGCGCCTCCTGAATGCCTTGGAAGCCGCTGGCGAGACGCTGGCCGACACGGACCTGATCATCATTGATTGCCCGCCATCGCTGGGCCTGATCACACTGAATGCCCTGGTCGCGGCGGATGAGGTTTTGGTGCCATTGCAATGCGAATTCTTCGCGCTTGAGGGCGTTTCCCAGATTACACGTACCATTGAACGTGTCAGCAAAAGCTTGAACCCGAACCTTAAGCTTGGTGGCATCATCCTGACAATGTTTGATAAACGTAACAATCTCTCGGAACTTGTTGCTGCTGATGTGCGCGAATTTTTCGGCGAAAAGGTCTATGATACGGTGATTCCTCGTAACATTCGCATCACTGAAGCGCCATCCCATGGCCTGCCGGTGCTGGTCTATGATCATCGCTCTGCGGGTGCGGAAGCCTATGTCGCGCTCGCGCAGGAATGGATCCGCCGCGAAAAGCAACCAAAGGAAACGGCGCAATGAAAAAGCCCGCCCGGCTCGGCATGGGCCTTTCCGCCCTGATGGGTGATGCGCCACCGCCGCCAAGCGCGCCCCAAGCCGGCCCGCCGCGCAGCCTGCCAATTACCATGATCGAACCAGGCCCATTTCAGCCGCGCATGGAACCTGACCGGCAGGGGCTTCAGGAACTCGCGGCCTCCATTACCGAACACGGTATCTTGCAGCCCTTGCTTGTGCGCCCGAAGCCAGGTGAGGCGGGGCGCTATCAGATCATTGGCGGCGAACGCCGCTGGCGTGCCGCGCAAATCGCGAAGCTGCATGACGTTCCTGTGGTCATCCGGGATTTTGACGATCGCATGGCAATGGCCGCCGGGTTGGTCGAAAACCTGCAGCGCGAGGATTTGAACGCGATTGAGGAAGCGGAAGGCTTTGCCCGCCTCATTGACCAATTCGGCCTCAATCAGGAAAGCCTGGCGCGCGCGGTCGGCAAATCGCGCAGCCACATCGCCAACACGCTCCGCTTGCTCAACCTGCCGCCTGCCATTCGCGAGCATTTGCGCGCCGGGCGTCTCAGCGCTGGCCATGCCCGCGCGCTCCTAGGCGCGGAGGAGCCGGAAAAGCTTGCGACACAAATCCTCACGCGCGGCCTTTCCGTCCGTCAGGCGGAAGCCATGGCCGCAGCGCAGCCAAAGAACCCAGAATCTCGACGGAGCAATGCCAAGGATAGTGATACATTGGCCCTTGAACGCCAATTGTTGGAACGCCTCGGCTTGCAAGTCGCCATCAAGCATTTCGGCAAGGGCGGGCAGGTTACCATCAGCTATAATGACCTTGATCAGCTTGATGGCCTGATCCGCCTTTTGATGCCCGAAGCATGACGCAGCCCTTTTGGGCGGGAGGCCACCTTGTCCAAGCCAAATGATCTGGATGCCACTGACCTTGCCATCCTGCGCCTGATTCAGGCCGATGCCTCACTCTCGCTGGGTGACATCGCGAAGGAGGTCGGGCTGACGCAAACCCCATGCTGGAAGCGCATCCGCCGCATGGAGGAAACCGGCATCATCACCGGCCGTGTCACGCTGGTGAATGCCGAAAAACTCGGCCTTGGCATTTCGGTTTTTGTCGCCATCGAAACCGGCGATCATTCCGCCACCTGGATCGAAAGCTTTGCCAAAACTGTCGCGGATTTGCCGGAGATTGTGGAATGCTGGCGGCTTGGCGGCGATGTGGATTATCTGCTCCGCGTCGTTGTTTCAGACATGACAGCCTATGATGTCTTTTACCGCAAGCTGACGGCCCGCGTTTCCAGCCTGCGCAAGGTGACATCCCGCTTTGCCATGGAATGCGTGAAATCCACCACCGCTTTACCACTCTGATGTCGCGTCCCTGATTGACCCGGACGGGGCCGCGCCCTAGCTTTCCAACCATTATCAAAAGAGGGAGGATATGCCGGCATGACCGTGCATTTCTGTGTGCATGACGAAGGCGATTCCGTCGGCGTCGTGGTTGTCGAAGGGATCAAATCCGGCCAGGCGCTGAATGGCTGGATCATGGATCAGGACAAGATGATCACCTTCAACGCCAAGTCGGATATCCCGATTGGGCATAAGCTTGCCATTCGCGCCATCGCTGCCGGTGACACCATCATCAAATACGGCATTGATATCGGCAAGGCGGTGAAGGACATCTCCGCCGGCGAGCATCTGCATGTCCACAACGTCAAAACGAAGCGGTGGTAAGCGCCATGGGCATCAATCTGAAAAACGCTGCCTTTGAAGGCTGGCGCCGCGAAAATGGCCGCATGGGTGTGCGCAACCACGTCATCATCCTGCCGGTGGATGATCTTTCCAACGCTGCCTGCGAAGCGGTGGCGAACAATATCAAGGGCGCGCTCGCGATCCCGCACGCCTATGGCCGCCTGCAATTCGGCGCCGATCTGGATTTGCATTTCCGCACGCTGATCGGCACTGGCACCAACCCCAATGTCGCCGGCGTGGTGGTGATTGGCATTGAACCTGGCTGGACTGGGCGCATTGTTGAAGGCATCGCCAAATCCGGCAAGCCGGTGGAAGGCTTCGCCATTGAACAGAATGGCGATATCAAAACCATCGCCAATGCGTCCCGCGCGGCCTATCGCATGGTGAAGCACGCATCGCGCCTGAAGAAATCCCGTGCCTCCATCCAGGAGCTGTGGGTTTCCACCAAATGCGGTGAAAGTGATACCACATCGGGCCTCGCTTCCTGCCCTACAGTCGGCAATTCCTTCGACAAGCTTTGGGAAAACGGCAATACGCTCGTTTTCGGTGAAACCACCGAACTCACGGGTGGTGAGCATCTGGTCGCAGAGCGTTGTCGCACACCGGAAATCCGCGCCCAATTCCAGGCGATGTTTGACCGCTACCAGCGTGTCGTGGAAGCGAACAAGACCAACGATCTTTCCGAAAGCCAGCCCACCAAGGGCAATATCGAAGGCGGTCTCACCACCATCGAAGAAAAGGCGCTCGGCAATATCCAAAAGATCGGGAAGAAGTGCTTGGTGGATGGCGTTCTGGACAAGGCGGAGGCGCCGACGCATTCCGGCCTTTGGTTCATGGATTCAAGCTCAGCCGCGGCCGAGATGGTGACCCTTTGCGCCGCTTCGGGCTTTGCCGTGCATACCTTCCCGACCGGGCAGGGCAATGTCATCGGCAATCCAATCCTGCCGGTGATCAAACTCACCGCCAATCCGCGTACCCAGCGCACCATGTCTGAACATATTGATGTGGACGTAACGGGGCTCTTGCAGCGGCAGATGAATATGGATGATGCCGGTGAGGCTTTGCTTGATTGCATTATCCGCACCGCGGATGGCGAATTGACCGCGGCTGAATTGCTCGGCCACCGCGAATTCAGCCTGACGCGACTTTACGAAAGCGCGTAACAGGATTGGGCGGTGCGCGGGTTTCCGGCGCACCGCCCAACAAATTTACTGCCGCTTCGCCAGCGCCAAGCCGACCCCCAAGGCAATCATTGACGCGCCAGAGATTTCGCGCAGCCGGCGGATGAAGGCGGGCCGCGTCGCCGCACCTTCGCGGATACGGCTGGCGCCAATCGCCACAACAATATCCGCCAGCGTATTGAGCACCACCGAAATCGAACCCAACAGAATGAAGGGCACCGCCACCGCGCCCGCGCTGGGGTCCAAAAACTGCGGAATAAAGGCCAGGAAGAAGGCAGCGGTTTTCGGGTTCAGCGCCTCAACCACCACACCTTCCCGGAAGGCTCGCGCTGCACCCATGGCAGGGGCCGGATCAGCGCCGGCCAAAGCCTGCACAGCATCCCGCCGCGCAGCGATTATGGTCCGCACCCCAAGCCATACCAGATACGCCGCGCCAAGCCATTTCAGCGCCGTGAACAGCTCCGCACTCGCCAGCACAATCGCTGAAACGCCAAGCGCCCCGGCCAGCACATGCACCAGGCCGCCAAGGGCAGTGCCAAAGCTGGAGGCAATACCCTCAGCCCGCCCACCTGCCAGGCTGCGCGCGGCGACATAGAAAATCCCGGGGCCGGGTGTCACCGCCAGCAGCAAAGCGGCGGCAAGATAAAGGGCGAATTGGTTGATATCTGGCATGGCGCTCTCCTACGCCATGCCAGCCCTATTGCCGAGGGCTAGGGATTCACGAGCTACCCCTCCCCCGGATCAATCCAGCCGATATTCCCATCGGCACGGCGATAGACAACATTCAGCCCGCCGCCCTTCTTGTTGCGGAACATCAGCGCCTGAGCCTGGGCCAGATCAAGCCGCATCACCGCCTCACCCACGCTTAGTTTTTCAACATAGGTCGGGTTTTCGGCAATGATCGCGCCATGGTCGCCATTCTCTGGCGCTTCCTCATCCGCTGGGGCCTCGATCACATAACGGCGGCCGCGCGGCGCCTCTTCTGCCGGGGCTTCGCGTTCGCCGGCGAAGGATCGCGCATGTTCATTCACACGCCGGCGATAGCGGCGCAGGCGCTTGGCCAGATGCTCCGCCGCGACCTCAAAAGCGCGATGCGCATCGGCGCCCTCACCTTCGGCGCGCATCATCAGCCCGCGCCCGGCTTTCAGGTTGATGTCGCAACTGAACTGGCTTCGATGCTTGTGGAAGGTCACATTGGCTTCAAGCGCGTGATCAAAATACTTGCCCGTAATCGCGGCCAGACCGTCGCTCACATGGGTCTTCAGCGCTTCACCGGTTTCAACCTGTTTGCCGGCAACCGTAATATGCATGGGGCTATGCCCTCCCTTTTGCAAAGCGGATGGGCCGCCCCTGGGCGACCGGGCGCGCGACCCTTCCTTCCTGCCGGGTCGCCCTTGTGTCCGGATCAGGCCGAGGCGGCCTTCTCCCGTTTGCGCTGCACGGATGATGGAATGCGCAACGCGTCCCGGTATTTGGCCACAGTTCGCCGGGCAATGTCCACGCCTTCTTCACGCAACCGGGCCACAATCGTATCATCGGACAGGATATCATCCGGGCTTTCGGCATCCACCATGGCCTTGATGCGGTAACGCACGGCTTCGGCGCTATGCGCCTCCCCACCGCGCGTGCCGGAAATGGCGGTGGTGAAGAAATACTTAAGCTCAAACGTACCGCGCGGGGTGGCGATCGCCTTGTTCGATGTCACGCGGGATACGGTGCTTTCATGCAGCGAAACCTCATCCGCCACATCGCGCAGGATCAGCGGGCGGAGATGCCCAACACCATGGCGGAAAAAACCATCCTGCCGGCGCACAATTTCGGCCGCCACTTTCAGGATGGTATTGGCGCGCTGTTCCAGCGACTTCACCAACCATGACGCGGTCTGGAAACGCTCCGCGATCCAGTTCTTGTCATCCTTGCCTCGTGCGCTGACATTGGCCGAGGCGAAGAAACCCCTATTCACCAGAACGCGCGGCAGAGTTTCCAGATTGAGCTCCACAATCCAATCATCATTGGGTCCGCGGCGCATCAGCACATCCGGCACAAGTGTGGGCGCAGGCGGCGCATCAAAGGAAGCGCCTGGTTTTGGGTCCAGCCGCCGGAGTTCCGCGACCATCTCCGCCATGTCTTCCGCATCCACGCCGCAGATTTGCTGCAAGCCCTTCAAATCTCGCTTGGCGAGCAATTCCAGATTGGCGAGAAGCGCCGCCATGGCTGGGTCATAGCGATTGCGATCCTGCAATTGCACCGCGAGACACTCGGCCAGATCGTGGCAAAACATGCCGACAGGATCGAAACGCGCCATGGCAAGGCGCACGCGTTCCACCAGCGCTTCCTCACAACCCAGCGCATCGGCTATGACTTGTGCGCGCACATGCAAGCGCCCGGCCTGATCCACCAGCGCCAGAAGATTGCCGGCGATCAGCCGTTCCTGAGGTTGCGTGAAATTCAGCCTGATCTGTTCCGCCAGATGATCACGCAAGGATCGTTCCGGCGCTTCCATGGCGTCTATGCCGGAAAGATCATCCTCAAAATCGCTGCGCCCGCCTCGGCCAATCGGCGGCAGGCCATTGTCATAAACATTATCCCACTCGGCATCGAGCGGCGCGGCGTTTTCCGAAGGCAGCGCATCGGAAGCGGCAGCGCTGGCGGCATCGGCGGGCTCGGGCGTTGCTGGCAAAGGATCCGTGCTGCGCCCGGCATCCGGCCCGGCGATGGGGCGTTCATCGCGTTCCAAAAGCGGGTTGCGTTCCAGCTCTTCCTCGACAAAGGCCAAGACTTCAAGATTGGAAGATTGCAGCAGCTTGATCGCCTGGCGCAGCTGCGGTGTCATCACCAGCTGCTGCGATTGCCTCAGATCGAGACGCGGGCCGAGCGCCATCAGCCTTGCTCTAATTCAACAGCGCGGGGGAAGGCTGGGAACATGCGGCGTAATTCTTATGCTAGAGGCTGAATTTTTCGCCAAGATAGACGCGGCGCACTTCCTCATTCGCCACGATTTCCTGCGGGTTGCCTTCCATCAGCACCTTGCCATCATGCAGGATATAGGCGCGGTCAATGATTTCCAGCGTTTCGCGCACATTATGGTCGGTGATCAGCACGCCAATGCCGCGATCCTTCAAATGCTTGACCAGATCACGAATTTCGCCAACGGCGATGGGGTCAATACCGGCGAGCGGTTCATCCAACAGGATATAAGAAGGGTGGGTTGCGAGCGCGCGGGCGATTTCGCAGCGCCGGCGTTCACCACCTGAAAGCGCCAGCGCGGGCGCGCGGCGCAAATGCGCAATGCCGAATTCCGCCAGCAATTCATCCAGCATCGCGGCGCGCCGATCCGCTTCCGGCTCCACGACTTCCAAAGCGGCGCGAATATTCTGTTCCACCGTCAGGCCACGAAAGATACTGGCTTCCTGCGGCAAATAGCCAAGCCCCAGCCGCGCGCGGCGATACATGGGCAGCATGGTGACATCATGCCCATCCATCATCACGCGCCCTTCATCGGGCTGCACCAGACCGGTGATCATATAGAACGTTGTTGTCTTGCCGGCGCCATTCGGGCCGAGCAGCCCAACGGCTTCGCCGCGCTGCAATGACAGCGACACATTGCGCACCACAGGCCGCTTCTTGTAGCGCTTGCCAAGCCCGGTGGCGTAAAGCCCGCCGGAACCCGGAACCACTTTCATCTGCGGTGCGTCGTTCATCGTGCAGGAGCCCCAGGAGCGGGAAGACCCTGACCCTCACCGGGCACGATGATGCCGCGCACCCTTTCATTCGGGCAGGCGATAAGCCGCGAAATGCCCGTGTTCATATTCACAAGCGCCTCGCACCCGGTCAGCGTATTCTCGCCGCGCACCACGGTCACATTGCCAAGCAACCGCGCAAGCCCATTGGGCGGCGTATAGACGCCACTATCCCCGCGAATGACTTCCTCAGCAGTGCGGATTTCAACCCGGCCATAGGCTTCAACCTTTTCCAGGTTGCTGCCTTCCCCCGGCGTGCCCGCGCCCACACCAGGCGCCGGCTGCGGGCGCGGTGCAGCAGCCGGTTCCGTGGGCGCTTCCTTGAAATAGGCCACCAGCACATCAGCGCGCACGCGCTTGTCATCCTTGGTCACCACCACCGCATCGCCACGCGCTACTGCCATGCGCTTTTGCGGCCAATATTCCACGCTGTCGCGCGCGGTCAGCACATTATCGGGCGAGGTCAGGCGCAGATTGCGC
The DNA here is from genome assembly GCA_020249435.1 of Roseomonas sp. Classification (GTDB taxonomy): domain Bacteria; phylum Pseudomonadota; class Alphaproteobacteria; order Acetobacterales; family Acetobacteraceae; genus Neoroseomonas. The sequence continues at coordinate 63,312 of JADCFQ010000009.1, forward strand.
CCGGTCAGCACCATCACCGCTTGATCGAGATCATAGATCGCGCGATCACCCTCGGCACGGTCGGTTGCCGAGGTGATCACGACATTGCCTTCGGCTTCCAGGCGCCAAATCTCACTGGCGCCGCCGGGGCCTTCACTCGGCGGCCTGGTTTCCGCCGGTGCGCCGCCACGCGGGCGATAGCGCGCCAGCAGCAGATCAGCATCAATCGTGACACCGCCGCGCACCGCCCGCGCCGCACCGCGCGCGATCACCAATTGTTCATTCTGGCGCCATTCAATGCCATCACGCGCTGTGACATCAATCGGCCCGCCTTGGTTGAGCTCAGCCATTTGCGCCGAGGCAACGCCGGCAACAACACAAAACGCCAAGGCGATACGGCGGATCATTGCCGGCCTTCCAACAGGGCGCGCGATTGGCCGGTAAAGACCACTACCGCGCCCTTGTCATAAAGGCGGAAACCTTCACTCACCAAGGTACCGAAGGGGCCTTGTGCCGCAACGGGCTTGTCGCCGGAAGCCGCCCCTTCCTTCAATTCAATCGCGGCTTCTTCGGTCACCAGCAGATTGCCGCCATCATGCCAGAGCGTGACCTCACCGCGCAGATCAAGGTGATTGCGCGCCTTGTCCAGCCGGCCTTCGCGCGATTCCAACAACACCCACCCATCGGTCATCAGCAAATCTGCGCGTGGTGCTTCAAGATCAACAATGTCCTGATCCTGCCCCTGAACAGCGACCGATGCCGTGACGGTATAGGGCCGGTTCAATTCATCCACGCCCCGATAACGGGGGGCGACGATCCGCACGGCCTCAGGCGCAGTTTGCGCGACACGGCGGAAGGAAACGCGCGCGCGTTCTTCCGCCCCTTCCAATTCCGGCCAGATCGCGATGATCAGCAGCAGCGCAATACCCGCCCCGGGCACCAGCCATTTCAGCGCACTGACCACCAACCGCCGCCGCGCCATTTGCCCCGCCGAGGGGGACCAGCGTTCGCGCGAAGGCGGCGTGATGCGCCGCGGTGCGCGTGGTGCTGCCATGCCCTGGGCATCAGGCGCGCGGTTCTTCACGCCACACCCGCGCGCAACAAATCATGGATATGCAAAATGCCGATCGGCCGGCGCGCTTCATCCACCACAAACAGCGCCGTGATGGCGTGCTTGTTCATGACCCCGAGCGCTTCCGCCGCAAGCATATCGCCGCTGATGGCCCTTGGATTGCGCGTCATCACCTCACCTGCCGGGCGCGCGAGCAACGCGGCCCCGCCCGAGGCTTCCAGCGACCGGCGCAAATCGCCATCCGTGATCACGCCGGCCAGCGCGCCATCGGCGCTGACGACGCCAAGGCAGCCAAAGCGCCGCGCGGTCATGGCCAAAATTGCCGCTTCCATCGGCATATCCGGCGGCGCCAGGGGCAATTCCGCCGCGCCATGCATCAAATCCCGCACGCGGGACAGCCGCGCCCCCAGCTTGCCGCCGGGATGGAACACGCGAAAATCGGAGGCGGTAAAACCCCGCCGTGTCAGCAAGGCCACTGCCAAGGCATCCCCCAACGCCATTTGCATGGTGGTGGAGGTTGTGGGGGCGAGGCCCATCGGGCAGGCCTCAGCCGCCGCTGGCAAAACCAGCGCCACATCCGCAGCGCGTGCCAAGGTGCTGCCCGCGCGGCCCACAATGCCAATCAGCGGCAGGCTGAAACGGCGGGAATGGGCGATCAGATCCGCCAATTCCGGTGTCTCCCCGGAATTGGACAAGGCCAGCACCGCATCCCCGGCCAGGATCATCCCCAAATCGCCATGCGAAGCCTCGGCCGGGTGGACAAACAACGCGGGCGTGCCGGTGGAAGCCATGGTCGCGGCAATCTTGCGCGCCACATGGCCCGATTTCCCCATGCCGGAGACCACAACGCGGCCCGTCACACCGGCGAGCAAACCAACCGCGCGCACAAAACCATCATCCAAAACATCGGCGAGCGCGCGCAGCGCATCGGCTTCAAGCGCCAGCACGCGGCGGCCTTCGGCAAGGTCTGGATGGGGGCTGAGAGTATTCACGCCACCTTGTATGAGGCGACGGCCCTCAAGGGTCAATAAATTCTGGCGCTGGCCCTGCAAAAAAAATGCCAGCGGCGCGCGGAGCATGGCCGAACCAGGTGGAAGCACTTGGCGACTTGAGACATGCGACCATACCTCGATTTGGTGCCTGTCCGGTGAGGGAATGCGAACTCGACGAGCATTATGCAGGCTCATGAGAAACTGTCATTGAGCATGGCTGATTTAGCGCGCGAGCATGTATTCATCGCGGCTCGCGCCGGAGCACAGCCAATTCCGGTGATTTTTTGGCCGCTCGGGCAAGTTCGGGCCAGAGTCCCGGCACCATGGCGCCACTACCAGAAATTTGCGCCGACGAGCCAGATTGTATGCCACCACCGAAAGGGTGAACCGCCAGTCTACCTGGGGCAGCCTGCGATGGCGCGCATTGCCCATGCCTGCCGCGTGGTCCGGCCATCAATCGCTGCACGCCGCTCATTGGTCTGCTGCCCCACATGCGCTGTCACCTTGAACTCACCGGGTTCGGCCGTGAAGTCCTGTGTAGCAAAGCCTTCATGGCCGACCCACAAGACCTTCTTCGGTCGGTGGGCATGCGGTTCTATCAGGTGCCGCGCGGCCAAGGGCTCCGCATGGCCCGAGGCAAGTGTAGCAACGGCACCGACGATCGGGTCATTGCGGTTTTTGTTAAAGGTCGTTGCGTCCCATACCGGGTCATCAACGCCGAGCCAGACAAACCAGCGCAACAGAAGGTCAAATTCAATGCGCGCGGCCAATTATCGCTTCGGGCGGATTGACTAGAATGCCCGCAACAGCACGGCGTGGCGCATGCTCCGGCGGGATCGATTCCCGATCAAATGGCGAGTGGAGCGCGTCAAAAGCTCAAGAGAGATGCGCCAATGCGCTGTTCACAAGGCAACGGATAATCTGCAGCTGATCGTCGGGGTGCACCTGCTATTCAAGATCAACATAGATGAACAAGGAACCAGTCGCCGCGTCAGCCACTGGCATTGCAAGCTACACCAAATGCGACGATCGTGGATCATAAGGGTGGAAATCAGGCTGCGAAGTTAAGCAGCCCCCTAAACCTATGTTTGGTCTTATCTGCCGAGCCACCAAGTGGCTCCACTTGCCTTCAACAAGCTCAAACTCCTCAGGGCACCACGACGCGAAGTGGCCTTGCTGCTGGCCTGATCCGAATAGGCAGAGACCCGGCGGCATCCCCATCCGCCTGAACCGGCAGGTCGGCGCCGAATACCTCAATCTCATGCCCACGCTGCAGCCTGATGCTGGAGAGCGTGGGCAGCCTGCCAAGGCTCATCGCCGCTGCATGCTTTAGCGCATCAAGCATATGATGCTGATAGAGCGATAAGACATGGAAGTCCGACTCTCTCGGGTCTGCGCTCGGCGCGATTTCAAAGCGGCCGGCGTAAAAACGCCCCTTGGTGACGACCAGGCCCGAAGGTTCCAATGGCTGACCATCCACATTTACCTTGAAAGAATCGAAGGGATGCCAGGTGAGGTCTCGCACGGTCTGCATGACATAGGCTGCCTTCCCGAAGGCGCGCTTCAAACCTGGCGGCAGCCGATGCACGACCACAGCATCCAGCCCGACACCCACCATTTGAATAAAGAGCCGATCAGACGCATTCCCGCGCTTGAGTAACCCAGGATAAACGCATGTGCTGCGCCCTAGAAGCAAGGCACGCGCGGCTTCCTTCGGGTTCAAGGGAACGGCCATTTCCAAGGCAAAGACATTCGCCGTCCCTAGCGGCAAAAGCCCGAGCAAAGCTGAAGTCCCTTCCAGACCCGCCGCCACTTCGGCAATGGTGCCGTCACCACCGGCGGCGACCACTATTCGGTCCTTTTGCGCGGCCAAGCGGGCAAGTCTTTCGGCGTCACCCGGCGCTGCTGTCTCCAGCAATTCGAATTTCACACCAAGCCCAAACAGCACATCCAAGGCGGCATAGAGTCGTGCGCGCTTACGCGCGCCCGCTGCTGGATTGAAAATGATGCATAGATTCGGCGCCATGAATCACAATTAAATCACACAAACATTTCAAATGCGTGATGGTCGCAAGAATGTCATATGACACTTCATCGCGCTCAAGAAATGTCATCTAAGGTTCATCCCGTGATTCCAATAATTTGGCTAGCCGACCTTCAGGAGAAACGCGAAGTCCTGATACCGATTCGTTGCGGTGCGGGATATCGCTACAGGAGCGCAGCCAATGCCCCTCGCTTCAACGCCGCAGTCCTTCCGGACGATATTTCTGTCGGACATCCATCTTGGCCTGCGCAGCTGTCGCAGTGACTCACTGGTGGATTTCTTGCAGCAGGTGCAATGCGAAAAGCTCTATCTGGTAGGTGACATCATTGACGGGTGGCGGCTACGCCGGTCCTGGTATTGGGATGCCTATCATGATGAGGTCATTCGCCTGATCCTGCGCATGGCGCGCCATGGCACTGAGGTTATTTATATCCCGGGTAATCACGATGAGCTTTTCCGCGATTGGCTTGGACTGGAAGTCGCGGGCGTTAAGCTGGCGCGAGAGGCAGAGCATACGGCCGCCGATGGGCGCCGCTTTCTTGTCATTCATGGCGATGAGTTTGATGGCGTGATCCGCTATGCCAAATTCCTCGCCCATTTGGGCGATTGGGCCTATGATTCCGCGCTATTGGTGAACCGGTGGTTCAATTTCCTCCGGCGTCGGTTGGGCTATCCCTACTGGTCGCTCTCACAATGGTTGAAACGGCAGGTCAAGGAAGCGGTCAAGGCGATTGACCGGTTTGAGACAGCGCTCGCCCATGAAGCGCAATCACGCGGGATGGATGGTGTCATTTGCGGGCACATCCACCACGCCGAAATGCGCATGATCCACGGCATTCTATATATGAATGATGGTGATTGGGTGGAAAGCTGCACGGCGCTTGTCGAACACCACGATGGGCGCTTCGAATTGCTGGATTGGTCGCGCAGAGTGGCCGCCGCGAACCGAAAGGCACTGCCTGCACCGGCAGCCGATCTCGTCAACCAAATCCTGCCAGGCTCGCGTTGAACCCATGCGTATTTTGATTGTCAGCGATGCCTGGTTTCCGCAGGTCAATGGCGTGGTGCGCACCCTTTCCGTGGTGGCCGATAAGCTGACCGCCATGGGCGATACGGTGGAAGTGATCGGACCTGATCGCTTCAGGAATCTGCCCATGCCCGGCTATGCGGAAATCCGCCTTGCCATTGCACCCAAGCGAAGGCTTGCACAGCTTGTGGCGGATTTCGCGCCAGAGATCATCCATATCGCAACCGAAGGCCCGCTTGGCTGGGCCATGCGTGGCCTGTGCCGCCGCAATAAATGGCCCTTCACCACGGCATTCCACACGCGGTTTCCCGAATATCTTGAAGCACGCACGCGCATTCCCGCCGATTGGTCCTGGCGCGTGATGCGGCGCTTTCACGAAGCGGGTGACGGTACTTTTGCGGCCACCGCCTCGCTCAGGCAAGAACTTGCGAGGCGCGGTTTTACAAAAATCCGTGCCTGGACACGCGGCGTTGATCTGGAAAAATTCAATCCGGCATCACGCGATGAATGGCCTGACTTGCCGCGCCCTGTTTTTCTTTATGCTGGCCGGGTCGCGATTGAAAAGAATATCGAAGCCTTTCTGGCGCTCGATCTGCCGGGCAGCAAGGTCGTTGTCGGCGATGGTCCCGCATTGCCCGCCCTGCGACAGAAATTCCCCGAGGTCACCTTTACCGGCTACCGCGAAAATGGCGCGCTGGCGCGTTCCTATGCGGGGGCGGACGTCTTCGTCTTTCCATCCCGTACCGATACTTTCGGGCTGGTGCTGCTTGAAGCCCTGGCAGCGGGAACGCCTGTCGCCGCCTTTCCGGTAACGGGCCCGATTGATGTCATCACCGATGAACGGGTCGGCGCCTTGGACGATGATCTTCGTGCCGCCTGCCTCAAGGCGCTCGACTGCGATCGCAGTATGGCCCGTCGCCATGCGGAAGCCTGGTCATGGGATGCCTGCGTGGCGCAATTCAGGGCCGCTTTGGTGCCGATTAAGTAGGGGCGTTGCTGTCATTATTCTTTCATCGCTTCGTCACGCATCCATCATGCGCGTGAGTCAAACGTCAAATCCCCTGTAGCGGAGGTTCCCCCATGCTTTCCCGTCGCGCAACCTTGGTTCTTCCCGGCTTGGCGTTGTTGAGCGCAAAGGCAGAGGCGCAAGCCGATTGGCGCCAGCAAATTCCCGAAGTGCGCTATGGCATGATCTCGGTCGAGAATGAGCGCGATGCGATTGCACGACTGCAGGGTCTGCAAGCCTTCATGGCGCGCGAGCTCCGCACACCCTTTCGGGTTTTTCGCGGGTCTGACTATGCTGCCGTGGTTGAGGCATTGCGGGCGGGTCATTCCGAACTCGCCTATCTTGGTCCGGCCTCTTACGGTCTTGCGCGCCGTGTGATGGGTGAGCGTATCGCCCCGATTTTCCGTTTCATTGATAATGAAGGCATGGAAGGTTATCACAGCGCCATGATCGTCAAGGCGGATAGTCCGATCCGCCAATTGGAAGACATGCGCGGCAAGACGCTTGGCTTCAGTGATCCCAACAGTACATCGGGCTTTCAGGTGCCGGGCTGGTTCCTGCGCCGTCAGGGTATGGATCCGGCCAGCTTTTTCTCCAAGACCGGCTTTACGGGGAGCCATGAACAGGGCGTCATGGCCGTGATCAATGGCACTTTCGATGCGGCTGTATTGGCCTATTCAAATGAACGTCGAAATACTTTCCAGCGTATGGTGGAGAAAGGCATGATCCCGGATGGCGCGGTCCGCGTGATCTGGAAATCCCCCCTTATTCCCAATGCGCCGATTGTCCTGCGTATGGATACGCCTGAGACCTTCCGGCGCGATGCCATTGCCGCTTTTGCCTCCCTGCCCGCGCGTGACCCGCAGGCCTTCAATGAGATGTCTTCCGGCGCGCGTGGCCTGGCGTCGGCGAAGCATGAGGATTACCTCGATATCATGGCGATCCTTGAGGAAAACGCCGCACGCCGCCGGGAAAGGCGTTCCTGATTTCTTCCCCGGCCATCATCGCGGCGGAAGGCCGCTGGCGCGCAGCACGGGCTATCCGCCAGCGGAATTGGTTTCTTGGGGCAATCCTCCTCGGCCTTGCCGTCACGCTCTCCGCCTGGCTGGGCGAGGTCAGCATCCCGCGTCTGGTGCGTGGGATCCCGCTCGCGGGTGACTATATCGCGGGCACGATACCACGGCTGAGGTTTGAGCATTTCTTCGCTGATCTTGCCTATTGGATGTGGGGCTTCACGGATTGGGTGCTGCTGCTCGCGGATACGTTGCTGATTGCCTATGTCGGCACGGTATTGGGTGGGGTTGTTGCGCTGCTGCTCTCCTTTCCTGCCGCCGCGACCCTGGCGCCGCCCTGGGTAGTTTCCTTCATCCGCCGCGTGCTGGAATTCATGCGCACGGTGCCGACCTTGGTGCTGGCCTTGATCTTCGTCTATGCCTTCGGCCTCGGCGCATTTGCCGGCATGCTCGCCATTGCTGTGCATACGGCTGGGGCGCTTGGGAAGCTTTTTGCCGAAGAACATGAAAACGCTTCCCTGGCGCAGATGGAAGCGGTGCGCGCGGCTGGCGGTTCGTGGGCAGCGCAAATGCGCTTTGGCATCTTCCCGCAATCCCTGCCGGGCGTATTGAGCTACGGGCTGCTGCGCTTCGAGATCAATGTCCGTGAAGCGAGTGTGCTTGGCATTGTCGGCGCGGGTGGCATTGGGGAGGAACTCTACCTCGCGGTGCGGCAATTTGAATATCAGGATATTTCCGCGATCCTTGTGCTGATCCTGGCGACGGTGGCGGCGATAGATTTGCTCTGCGGGCGGTTGCGGCGCCGCGTTTTGGGCAGTGCGGCATGATGAAATCCCGCCTTGCAACCCCACTCGTCTTTGGCTTTCTGCTCTTGCTGCTGATTGGCGGTCTGTGGCGCATGGATGCCTCGCCCGAGAGGATCTTCAATGGCCTCACGAAATTGGGCTGGCTGGTCGCGCTGATGTGGCCGCCCTCTGCCGGAGGCGTGTTGCCTGAACTTTTGCTGAGTTTGCTGGAAAGCCTGGCCATGGCATTCCTGGGCACCGTGCTTGCCGTAGTTGTTGCGCTGCCGCTCGCCTTGCTTGGGGCGGGGAATGTCATTGGCAATGTATTGCTGCGATTTTCCGTGCGCCGCCTGTATGATGGGTTGCGCGGCATAGATACGCTGATCTGGGCACTGATTTTTGTGGCGGCTGTGGGCATGGGGCCATTTGCGGGCATTCTAGCCTTGGCTGTGCCGGATATCGGCACGCTGTCCAAACTATTCAGTGAGGCGCTTGAATCCGCGGATCGGCGACAGGTCGAGGCGGTGCGTGCCGCCGGAGCCAATCGCGTGCTATCGGTGCGGCTTGGCTTGATCCCGCAAGTGGCGCCGGTGATGCTTTCCCAGATACTCTATACGCTTGAATCCAATGCGCGGTCTTCGACGGTGCTTGGGATTGTTGGCGCGGGCGGTATTGGTCTCGCGCTGGCGGATCGTATTCGGATCAATAATTGGGACGAGGTGGCCTTTATTGTGCTACTTATTCTAGCCATGGTGGCGGCGATTGATTTCGTGAGCCGAAGGCTACGCCTGAAAATTATTCGTGCATCCTGATCGCCGCATCAGCGGCGCCAGGCGGAAGTGAAGCGGGCAAACACCCTGCCTGCAACAATCTCCGAGAGCTTTGCGGTCAGCGATATCGCCAGAATGACGCAAGCCATCGCCGCTGCGGCGCTCGCTTGACCGGCTTCATCCATATGCACAACAGCGACTGAGGCAGGCTTGGTATCAGGGCCATAGAGGAAGATCACTGCGCTTACGGTCGTCATGGCGCTGACGAAAAGGAAGACAAGTATTTCAAAAATGGCAGGCAGGCAGATGGGCAAGGTCACGCGGCCAAAGGTGCGCCAGATCGGCACGTGAAGGCTGGCGCTGGCGGCTTCGAATTCTGGATCAAGCTGCCGGATTGCCGTCACCGCCGTCAAATGCCCCACCGTATAAAAATGCACGATGGAATTGAGCACAAGGATCGCAAGCGTCCCATAAATGATCCCAAGCGGATTGGCCGGGTGATTGAAGAAAATGATATAGGCAAGGCCAAGCACCAGCCCCGGTACTGCGAGGGGCACGGTGGTGAGGAACCGCAGCGGCCCAGCCAGTAAGCTGCGCGCGGGACCGCGTTCCAGGCTATAGGCAATCACGAAAATCAGCGCAGCGCCGATAAAGGCTGTGATCAGGCTGAGCTTCACAGAAAGCCAAACAGATTGCCAACCAGCCGTATCAAAACGCGTGAAGTCATAATTATCCAGCGTGAGTGACAGGTTATAAGGCCAAAACCGGATGAAGGACCCCCAGACCGAGACAGCAACAATCACCAGCAGGGCGCAGGCCACAAGCAGGCAGATCAGCAAGGCCGGAATGTCGCGCCCGCGGCGTGGCTTTGGGCGATAGGCGACGGCACGACCAGACATGGTGGCGCTTCTTTTGCCATGCGCCCAGCGATCCAGCAGAAAGGCAAGAATGGCAGGCATCAACAGCACCAAGCCAACCACGGCACCCATATTGAGATCCTGCCGCCCCACCACCTGCTTATAGACATCAGTCGCAAGCACATTGAACTGCCCGCCGATCACTTTCGGAATGCCGAAATCCGTCACCACGAGCGTGAAAACCACAACGCTCGCCGAAACCAGGCCATACATGGCGCCTGGCAGTGTCACGGTCATGAAGATGCGAAACCGGGAGGCCTTCAGCGCCTCGGCCGCTTCATATAAACGACCATCGGCGGTGGAGAGCGCGACAGAGAGAATGATCGCCGCCGCAGGGAAGCAATAGAAAACCTGCGCGCCGATAATGCCCCAGGGCCCGTAAATACTGCCGCCGCCCATCAATCCGCGCAGCATGCCCTGATTGCCAAACAGATAGATCAGCGACAAGGCAGGCAGCAGCGATGGCGCCAGGATCGGCAGCAGCATGATGGCGCGGAAGATCCATTTGCCGGGCATGCAGCTTCGCGTCAGACCATAGGCATAAGCAAAGGCGAGCGGGATCACCACGCATGTCGTGATCACGGCAGTCCAAATCGAATTCCAGGCTGACTGCACCAGGCTTGGCGTGGTGACATAGATCGCGAAATTGCGCAGCCCGACAAAGCTGCCCTGCTGGTCTTCAAAAGCGCGCAACAAAAGGCTCGTTAGGGGAAACGCCAGAGCCAAAAGTAGAAATACGAAGCCAATGCCCTGAATGATGCGCAACAAGGTCTCATCCGGCGATGTCTTGGGCCGGATGATCGGCAGCGCCTGCAAGACGGGTCTAGTAGTGCGATTCATGCTAACCTTTCCCAATCCAAGACAGCCCCCGCGCACCACTAGCCCTATATTTGTTGGGCCGATTCACGCTGCTGTCGGTAAACGACAGCAGCGACCGGACCACTAGCCATGCGTGCGGAAAATCAAAAGCCGATCAGGGCGAAACCGCGCAAGCAGTTGAGTACCAGGGATGGCCTTTAGTTCCGTCACCCGCACCGGCGGCACATCGGCTTCGAAGCGGAGCCCATGCGCTTCAAGCGCAATGCGGCAGATCGGCCCCAGAAACTCAATGCCCGTGACCTTGGAAGGAAAACCGCCTGCAAAATGCTGGCCCATTGCTTGCAGCTCAACATCCTCAGGCCGGATGAAAACCTCAACTTCCTCGCCATAGAGCAAGTTACGGGCGGCATCCGCCGGAATGACCAGATCCTTGAAGGCGATATGCCCGACGGGCGTGTGAACCTTCGCGGTGAAATGCGCCGAGCGTCCGACAAAGCCCGCGACAAAAGGTGAAGCGGGCTGCGCATAGACTTCTTCCGGCGTCCCCACCTGCTCAATGCGCCCCTGGGACATCACGACAATGCGATCGGAAACGCTCAGCGCCTCTTCCTGGTCATGCGTGACCAGGATGGTCGTCACGCCGAGCCTCTGTTGCAGGGAACGGATTTCCTGCCGCAGATGCAGCCGAACAATGGCATCAAGCGCGGATAGCGGTTCATCAAGCAGAAGCAGCCCGGGCTCAGCAGCCAGGGCGCGCGCAAGTGCCACGCGCTGCTGCTGACCGCCCGAAAGCTGCGCCGGGTATTTGGCGATTTGATCCGAAAGCCCGACCAGATGCAGTAATTCAGCGACACGCTGCTGCCTGCGGGCCTTGGGCCAGGCCGCGCCACGCAGCCCATAGCCGACATTCTCGGCAATGCTGAGATTTGGAAAAAGCGCGTAGGATTGGAAGACAATACCAAAATCACGCTCTGCTGGCGGCAGCGCCGTGATATCGCGTCCCGCCTGGATGATGCGCCCCACGGTCGGCGGATCAAGCCCGGCAATGGCGCGGAGCAAGGTGGTCTTGCCGCAACCCGATGGCCCAAGGAAGGAGACCAATTCGCCCGCTGGAATATTCAGGCTTACGCGCTCGAGCGCAACGAAATTGCCGAATTGCTTGCCAACATCCTTGATGACCAGAAAGGGATCACCGATGCCGGAATACTGCCCGGCATCGGCGCCCAAACCATCATCAAGGGCTGCACCCATCAGCTTCAGCGCGGCGCAGACTTGCCGTCGTAACGGCGCTGCCATTCCGCGAGTAGCCTTTCACGCGCAGCGGCGATTTCAGCGAAATTCGCGTTCACAAGGCGCTGCGCGAACTCCGTCGGATAGCCACGCACCGTCGGTTCAACACCAGGCAGCGCGAGCATGGCATAGAAGCGGCCATAGAGCTCAGCAGCCGTGCGGGAGACAGTGAAATCCGCAAGCCGCTTGGCAGCTTCCAGATTACGCGTGCCGCGCATGATGGCCGTGGCTTCAAGGTCAAAACCAACACCATCGGTCGGTACGATGATATCAATCGGCGCGCCCTGGTTCTTCAAGGTGACAGAGCGCATATCAAAGGAAAGGCCAACACCGAATTCGCCGCGTGCGGCATTGTTGCAGGGCGCACTGCCGGAATGGGTATATTGTTGGATATTTTCATGCAGGCGGTTCATGAAATCCCACGCGCCTTGCTCACCCATATTGGCAATCCAGCCAGAGATGGTCAGGAAGCCGGTGCCAGAGGAATTCGGGTTCGGCATGACGATCTGGCCACGGAAGCGCGGGTCCAGCAGGTCCTGCCAGGTGGTCGGGCGCGGCAGATTGCGCTGCTGCGCCACCACCGTATTGAAGCAGATGGCAGAAACAAAAGCATCCATGCCGGTCCAGGTCATGGGGCTGCGTGCGCTCCGCATATTGGGGCGCAGCGCCTCGGCACCCCGCGGGGTATAGGGTTCCAGCATATCCTGCGCTTCCATCTGCAGCAGGGAGAAGACGGAAAGCCCCCACACCATATCCGCGCGCGGATTGGCTTTTTCGGCGATCAGGCGGGCGGTGATCACGCCGGTTGAATCGCGCACCCAGGCGATTTCGATATCGCGCAGCGCGGCCTCTGCCGCTTGTTTGAAGGGTGCCAGCTGCTCATTTTCAAGCGCTGTATAAACGGTCAGGCGTGTGCGCTGCTGCGCCTCGGCCATGGGCGCCAAGCCAAGAAAGACGAGCGCAAAAAGGATGAATCGCATAATGAAGCCTCCGGTAAGGACAGGTTCGGCTATCTTGCGATCCGCGACAGCGTCATGACACTTACATGACACTTCCGTGTCAATTCGCTTCCAAAATGCCCGGCTTTTCGCCGGCAGCCAGCCGGGCTTCGATATGCTCAACCAGCCATGGCAGATCAGCGATGGTGTCAATCACCAAATGGGCGCCAGCGCGTAGCAGCGGTTCACTTGCGTCCTGGCGGAGCGCGGCGCGCTGATCCGGCGATAGGCTGGCAAGCTCCTCGGCGGAGAGCCCTGGATTATTGCCGGTCAGCGCAGCGCCAACGGCCCAGCAGCCAGCCGCGCGCGCCTCACCAATGCCAGGCGCGGTATCATCCAGCTTGATCACGCTGCTGGCAGGCCAGATGCCCATCTGCGCCAAGGCTGACCAGATTTGCAGCGGTGCAGGACGCCCGGCAGCCAGGTCGCCCGCGCAAATCGTGACTTCCGGCGCAAAGCCTTGCGCAGCAGCAAGCGGCATGAGGCGTCCCATGATCGGGCGCGTATAGCCGGTGGTGGACCCAATCCGAATGCCACGCGCAGCGCACCAATCAAGCGCGGCGCGCGCGCCCGGAATGAGCGTTGCATGCGATTCAACGGCGGCCACATTCATGGGCTCAAAAACCTCAAAAATCGCATCAATCGCCGCATCATCGAAATCCGTGCCATGACGGGCGCGCCAGGCGGCAGCAATGGCAGGCGTGGTGCCAACCAGGCGAATATGATCCCGCTTCGCCATGCCCATCGAGCCGCGCGCATCGGCGATGGTGATCTCCACGCCGAAATGCGCAAAGGCCTTCACGAAGGCGCCCATTGGGGCGCGGCTGCCGTGATCCACAACGGTGCCGGCCCAATCGAGAATGATGGCCTTGATTTTCTGTGTCATGGGTTTGCTTCCATATCGGCCAGCACTTCCTCGGCAATGCCAAAGCCCGTGCTCGCCCCCGTGCCGGAGGTGACAGAGACAAGCCGCACCCCCGGGATGGGCGTTTCAAAAAAGGCGTCATCAGGGCCCGAGGGATAAAGCCCGGTCCATCTTTCGGTGATTTTCGGTGCCGGAAGATCAAGCACACGCTGCGCTTCCCGGATGATCAAGGCATCCACCGCTTCCGGCTGAAATGGATCAGGTGTTGGGCCGTAATGATGACTATCGCCCACCACGAGGGAACCATCAGCGCTTTGCACAACAATCAGATGCACACCGTGGTCAAGTTCTTCCTTTTGCTCAATCTGAAGACGCTCACGCAGGATTGGCAAGGAAGGGCATTCCGCATAACCGCGATAGCGATGCAGCCCAAGATCACTCATGATGGCAGCGGGCAGGCGCCAACCAGGATTGGCCAGGCGCAGCATATGCAGCTTGCAGAGCGTGACCTGACGACGCGCAAAGGCATCCGGGAACAGCGTGGAAATATCCGGCCCTGGGCACACCACAATGCGCGGGGCGTGGAAGACACCTTCGGTCGAGGTCACCTGGCCCGAGGCAATGCCATGCACGGCGCAACGCCAAAAAAACCGCACGCCAAGCGTCTGTTCAAGCCAGGTGGCGAGGCGCGGAATGGCCTCTCGGCTTTCAACCCGAAGCTCATGCGGGCTATGAAGCGCGGCCAGCAGTTCAGCATTGCGGAGTGGTGCTGGAATCTCGGCGCCTTCCAACAAGCGGCAGGCCTCACCCATGGGGCTTGCCAGGAATTCGCGCAGAACGCTGACTGCCTCGGGCCGCCGGACCGCCATCAGCAAGCCACGGTGATGGACAGGAATGCCAGCAAGTGGCGCCACCTCAGCCCATAGATCACGGGAACGGCGCGCGCGTTCCCAGGTTTTATGCGCCGCTTGCCCGGTGACGGTGACAAAGCCGAAATTGCGAATGCTGGCGCCATTTGCCTGCGCGTCGCGGTCAAGCACCGCGACCTTCAAGCCGCGCCGTGCAGCATGCAACGCATGGGCGAGGCCAAGAATACCCGCGCCGATCACCACGAGATCAAAAGCCCTATTCATGTGATGACTCCACGGCTGAGGATGGCTCTATCGAACCTATCTTGCCTCAGACGGTGTCTGGCGGAAACCCAGGAAAAGCTATCCAGACTTCCTGGGCCGGATCAGAGGCTGTCGCCTGATGGAGGCTTTTGCTGGCGTTCTTCCCAATGCAGGAGCAGGATTTGCAGGAAATCCGATTTCTTGTGCCCGGCTTCCTTTGCCGCCTGCTTGAATTTCTTGCGGAAGGCTTGGGGGACGGAAAAACTGATCTCTTCCTTCCGGATCCTTTTGGGTTTCCGCGGATTTTTGCTGGTTATGGGTTGCGGCTTGGTGACTGGCGCCTCCGTCAGAGGTACCGCGGCTACCTTACCGGCGATTTTGCGAGTCCCCCTAGCAGGCGTTACAGGTTTTCTAATTGCCTTGGTAGTTTTTTTGGGTGAAGCCGGTTTTTTCAAAAGATGTCTCCTTATCTGCCGGGGAGAGCAAAACGAAGAGACAAGGTGATCAACCGCATTTCACTGAATTTTTTGTGAAATTTTTGTGACAGGAACATCCGCGTGGCGATGGCTTCGCGAGCCACCTGCCACGCGGGTAGAACCATTTTCTTGATTACCTTGCGCGCAGCAATTCCGAAACCCGCAGCAGGATGAATTCATTCGCATCAGCCTGGAAGAAGTGACGCCCGGCGCTGAAGGGCAGGTTATTGTCGTTGCCGACGATGATGTGATCACCATCTACCGCCGCGACATTCTCAATCGTGAAGAAGGGGAAAGTGAAGCGGTCACGCGGTGCATCGGCCGGCCGGTCACCGCGGAGGCGGGCGCGACCTTCCGGGTCCCGGATGGCCATCAGGTCAATATGCCCGATCTTGCGAACAAAGCCTTCGGCATCGGGTTGCGCCATATCCACCAGATAAACCCGCTTGAAGCGCGCCGGCAGCGGGAAGCAGGGTTGCTGCGAGGAAGGGCGCACACCCTGGGCGCAAGCCAGGCCCGGGTCGCCTTCGCCATTGTCGCGTTCAATCACCAGGGCGCGGGTGGCATCAATGAAATTGAAGTCGCCGATGGCCGTGGCGCCTGCTTCAAGCCGGTAGCGCAGGCTACGCCCGGTCCATTCCATGCGCGGCACGCTATATTCAAGTATGCGCAGGAACTGACCTTCGGGCTGATCGGAATTGATCGCGAAAAGGGGCTGTTCCAGCAATGCCCATAGTGTTTGACCATCCGGCGTCAGCGCCATGCCCTCATAGCCACCGGAACGCCGCACGCGAAAGGGAACCCCAGCCGTGGGGCTTGCCGCAACCTGGAGCGCCGGGTGGTCCGGTGACATCAAAACCTGGCCATCCAGGCGCGTTTCAATGACGCGCTGGACAATGCCATCGGCGGAAATATGGATCAGGAAGGGGCCAAATTCATCGCCGATCATAAAGCTACCATCCGGGAGCGGTTGAATGCTTTCGAGATCGAAATCCGCGCCGGTCAGATAGCGTTGTTCCGTGCCTTCATAAGCGATACGAAAGGCAATACGGCGCAGCGGATCGCGCAGGAAGGTGGTTTGCAGCAGCGCCACCTGACCTGTTGTCCAGTCCGGCCGGACCTTGTGGAACATCAGCAGCGCATCGGGGCTGTTGCGACGATTGCCAAAGCCGTTATCGGTCAAAACCCAGTAATGGCCGGGTTCATTCGCAACTGGCTTGATGCCGGAAAAGCCTTGGACAGGTTGACCAATGAAAGGGAAGGCAATGCCCGTTTGGCGATTGCCATGCATCGCGCCCGTATCGCCCATGACAGCACCCGGCGTATCCACGCGCAAATTGCCAGGCCCCGCGAATTTGCCGGAAACAAGTGCATCGCGCGGCGCATCGGCGGGTGGTACCGCCATTGTAAAGGCAGGCAGGATAGCATGACCGGCCAAGCTTGCCTCGAAGCGCTGATCCGCCAGCGCAGGGGCGGCAAGACACAGCGCGGATGACAGGAAGAGATGACGAAGCTTCAGCATGGTGAATCCTTCTCCAAAACGGGAGTGTGCGGGTAACATCGATTCATGACAGAGCAACGACTTATCGATTACAGCAAGATGAAAGACCAGGGGAGTTTAGCAGGCTGCTGAAAAGCCGTCATTGAGCATCGTCGTTTTGTCTCGCGCGGATGTTTTCAACGCTGCGCGTGCCTGCGCACAGCCATTTTCAGTGATTCTTTGGCCCAGTCGGCACACTCTGGACAGACTCCCGGC